>NZ_JADPIY010000008.1:765000-1244548 GCF_023073095.1 Bradyrhizobium sp. 44 | reverse complement strand
GGAGATCTCCAACAGCTGGTTGCGGGTCAGCACCAGCTCGGAGACCATGGTCATCAGATGCTCCAGCGTATCCACGTTGACGCGGATCGACTGGTTGGCGATGCTGGCTCCCTCGCCGGCGCCCTCGTCGGCGATCGACTTCTTCGGCGCGGCCTTGTCCTTGGGCGCCTTTGCCTCTTTGGCGACAGGCACTGGCGCTTCAGCGGCAGGCTGGGGCTCGGCCTTGACTTCAGCCTTGGCAACGGGGGCCGGGACTTCGATCGCGGTCTCGCGGAAGGCGCGCTCAAGCTCGTCGAGCGAGACTTCGCCCGGACGCAGCGGACGCTCCAGGCTCTGGTCGGCCAGCACGCCGGAGGTCGGCGCGGCTTCAACTGCGACAGGTGCTTCCGGCACCAGCGGCGGCGCCTCGGCCACGGGAGCAGCGCTTCCAGTGACCATGGCCGCCATGCCCTGCTCAACCATCGCTTCCAGCTTGTCGATGAGGTCGCGGTCGGTACCCTCGGGCTCGGCTTCGGTCGCCTCCAGCCCGGCCAGAATTTCCTTGATGCGGTCGATCGAGGACAGGATCACCGTCACCGCCTGCCCGGTCACCGGCATGCCGTCACGGAATTTGCCCATCAGCGTCTCGCCGGCATGCGCCAGCGCTTCAAGTCGCGGCAGACCTAGAAAGCCGCACGTGCCCTTGATGGTGTGAACCAGGCGGAAGATGTTATCCAGGATCTTGGCGTTGTTCGGCTCCTGCTCGAACTTCACCAGCTGATTGTCCACGGTGTCCAGGCTCTCGCTGGTTTCCGTCAAAAACTCCCGCAACAGATCATCCATGAAAACAGGCCTTCATACAGGGAGGGCGCGCACACAAGACGTGATGCGCCAATTCGGAATGGGGCCAGCTTCACCGCAAAGCGTTTAATATTGGTTGAGTATGTGGAAAAGAACGGAATCAACAAAGAGATAAGGCGCTCCGGACAAGCCGAAGCGCCTTGTAAAGATTCGATTAACGTTTGAGAGCGGCGACGTGTCTACGACGCGATAATGGTGATGGCTTCGCCTTCATGCGCGAGCCTCACGGTGAGCCCGCAGGCCTCTGCCAACAGCCGCGTATAATAAGGCTGGATCGCGTGCGCATCCGCGGCCGGGCCGCGCTCGCCGCTCAGGAGCTCGGAGATGTTCTGCGGCAGGCGCGCATTATGTCCGGTCGCGGTGATGCGGAAGCTCATCGTCTCGCCCTCGCCGATCGGATCGATCGTCAGCGTGCCGCCGCGCGGGATCGTGTGCTGCGAAACGACAAGCATGTTGAGCAACAGCTTGACGCGATTCTTCGGCAGCAGGATCCGCGGCAGATTCCAGGTGATCGAGCACTTGCCGTCCTCGATGTGGCCGCGCGCCATGGTCTGGGCATCGCCGAGATCGATCTGCGCGCCGGACGAGCCGGCCGCACCAAAGGCAAGACGGCAGAACTGGAGGCGGGCGGAGGCGGTTTTCGCGCTCTTGCGAATCAGGTCGAGTGCGAACTCGCGGTCGTCGGGCTTGGGATCGTCGTCGAGCACTTCGAGCCCATTGACGATGGCGCCGACAGGGCTGATGAGATCGTGGCAGACCCGCGAGCACAGCAGCGCAGCGAGTTCGAGCGCATCTGGAGCGGCAACGGTAGCGGGTGACGAAGCGTCAGACATAAAGGGTTCCTGGAATTGCACGGCGCGGACGCGGCGAATCAAGCATGCTTGACGAATGCCGCAGATTCTAACATTCGCAAGCCCATGGCAGCTAGCTTGCGATCGGTTCGAACCGGCCCTAATGCCGCGGCGAATCACTCGAGCAGGGATGGAATTGCCGATGAATGAGGCATGCAGGTGAAGCGGATCATCGACGGCGCGGCCGCCTCCCACCTGATGGAGCCGCTCACCGCGCTGGTGGTGAAGGCGGGCGAAGCCATCCTCGCGGTCAACCGCGCGGCGATGCGGGTCGACGGCAAGCAGGACGGCTCGCCGGTGACCGAGGCCGACCTTGCCGCCGACCGCATCATCGCGGACGGGCTGGCGCAGCTCGCGGGCGAGATCCCGACGCTCTCGGAAGAGCGGACCCAGCTCGCCTCGCCGCCGTTCCGCGACAGCTTCTTCCTGATCGATCCGCTTGACGGCACCAAGGAGTTCGTCGCCGGGCGCGACGAGTTCACCGTCAACCTTGCCCTGGTGACATCGGGCGTGCCGCTGCTGGGCATCGTCAGCGCGCCCGCACTCGGGCTGCTCTGGCGCGGCATCGTCGGTCGCGGCGCCGAGCGCGTCAGGTTCGACGGCGCGACGATCGGCGCTGCCGAGCCGATCCATACCCGCAAGTTGCCGCCCCTCGGCGAGCCCTGGATCGCCGCGGTGAGCCGCTCGCATGGAGATCCCCGAACCGAGGCCTTCATCGATCACCGCCCCAACGCCGTCAGGAAGACGGTCGGCTCGGCCGTGAAATTCGGCCGGATCGCGGAAGGCAGTGCCGACATCTATCCCCGCTTCGGGCCCACGTGTGAATGGGACGTCGGGGCCGGCTACGCGGTCGTGACCGCAGCCGGCGGCAGCGTAACCGACGGCAAGGGCGGCGCGCTCCGCTTCGGCGAGCGGCACGATGGCGGCTTCATTATCCCGGAGTTCATCGCCTGGGGTGACCTGCAGGCGGCAAGAGTCTGACGTCGTAAGGGCGCTACTGGCTGAGCTTGTCCTGGAGGGCCGGCCAGCGCTTGCCCACCTCATAGAGGAAGCGCTCGGGATTGGCGGCGAAGCCGTCGCGATTGGCTTCCCGGCTGAACAGATAGAGCCGCTGCGCCGCGATCGCGAAGAAACGGGGGTTGCCGGCGATGGTGACGCCGCGCGCAATATCGACCGGATCGTAGCCGCCGAACTGCGGCCCGTAGACCTCTGGATGAGCCAGGAAAGAGGCCCGGTTGCCCTCGTTCCGAAAGCGCCAGACTGCGCCCCACAGGTTCGCCTCGAATTCGGCCGTTCCCTGCACGGCCGTGCCAGCGACGAAATAGGCCACGGGGTCGAAGCCCTCGATCGCCACACCGCTGAAGCGGTTGACGACGATCCGCTCGGTGGTGGCCGCCTGCGCCGGCCCCCCTGCGCAGAGGATCCAAATGCCCGACAGCATGCAGACCAGAAGGCCGATCAAGGCAATTCCGGGGCGCAAAGGGCTGGCTTCCTGCCGTTCTGCCGTCATAGTTGCTGCGGATAACATCCGAGTCGAGGGGACATCCGGCGCAACCTAGAGCCGTGCCTGTTGGCGTCAGGTTAAGGAAGCGACCGGATTCGATACCAGGGGTTCTTTTATGACTTTCGCATCACGCCTTGCCGCAGTCGCGCTTGCCGCGATGGTCGGGTGGATCATTCCGGCTTCCGCCCAGCAGCCGCAGCCGCCCGATTTGCCGCCGCCGCAGCGGACCCAGACGCCCAGCACCTATGGGCCGGACGAACTCGTGAACGCCGGCCACCGCTTCTTCGGCAACGTCTCGCGCGGTCTCGCCTCGATCATCGAGAAGGCGGTCAGCCAATGGGGCCTGCCCAACGGCTATATCCTCGGTGAGGAGGGCTCCGGCGCTTTCGTCGCCGGCCTGCGCTACGGCGAAGGCACGCTTTACACCAAGAACGCCGGCGACCTCAGGGTCTACTGGCAGGGTCCCTCGCTCGGCTTCGACTGGGGTGGCGACGGCGCGCGCACCATGACGCTGGTCTATAATCTGCCTGCCACCAACGCGATCTACCAGCGCTTCGCCGGCCTCGACGGCTCGGCCTACATCATCGGCGGCTTCGGCATGACGGCACTCACTGCCAACAACATCGTGCTGGTGCCGATCCGCTCGGGCCTCGGCCTGCGGCTGGGAGCCAATATCGGCTATTTGAAATTCACCCCGCGCGCGACCTGGAACCCGTTCTAGCGTCCCGCTTTCCCCTGCGGCGACGGATCAAGGTTAACGACATGTCGGGGCTGGCTTTTTGCCGGCCCCGCATGCAATGTCCTTGGTAAATTTTTCCTTAGCTTTGGGAGTTCTGGCCCATGGTCGAACCGATCATGTACCTGGCGATCGGTTTCCTGCTCTCGATGCTGTGCGGGCTCGCGATCGTGCCGCTGGTGCATAACCGCGCCGTGCGCCTGACCACGCGCCGGCTCGAGGCCGCCACGCCGTTGTCGATGGCCGAGATCCAGGCCGACAAGGACCAGCTCCGCGCCGAATTCGCCATGTCGGCGCGACGGCTGGAGATGAGCGTCGACCAGCTCAAGAACAAGACCACGAGCCAGCTCGCCGAGCTCGGTAAGAAGAGCGACGCCATCAACCGCATGAAGATCGAACTCGGCGAGAAGAACGCCACGATCTTCGCGCTCGAAGCGCGCGAGAAGGCGGTGAAGGAGCAGCTCCGCGCCACCGAAGAGGAATTCAACACCAAGACCGCAGCCCTGCGCGCCGCCGAGCTCGCGCTGACGGACAAGCAGGGCGAGCTCGCAAAGATCAATTCCGAACTGTCCGACCGCTCGATGATGGCGGAGAGCCGTCAGGTCGAGCTGGTCGCGGTCCGTGCGCAGATCGAGGAGCTGAAGAACCGCGTCGGCGACGCCGAGAAGGAATTTGCTGCGACGCAGGCGCGGCTGGCGCAGGAGCGCACCGAATCCGAGACCGCCTCGCGCGAGCTCGGCGACGCCCGCGGCCGCGTCGAGAATCTGAGCCAGCGCGTCACGGACCTCGATCGCCAGCTCATCGTGCAGGTGAAAGAGGCCGAGATGCTGTCGGGCCGCGTCGGCGATCTCGAGGGCCGCCTGGCCACGCAGGGCAAGCTGCTCGCCGAGCGCGACTATGAGAACAACCAGCTGCGCCAGGCCAATGAGAGTTCCGAGCGCACCATCAAGGAGCTGCGCGTCGAGATCGCGGCCTTGAGCGGCGGCAAATCGTCGGCGGCAATGGAATCGATCCGCGCGGAAAAGACCGCGCTGGAAGAGCAGCTGCGCACCGCCCGCGACGAGCGCGCCAAGCTCCAGCGCGACATCAACGCGATCCAGCAGCAGGCCGAAAGCTCCTGGGCGACCGAGCGGATGGAGAACGCGCTGCTGCGCGAACGCATCAACGACATCGCCGCCGAAGTGGCCAAGCTCGCGATGCAGCTCGAAGGCCCGAACTCGCCGATCGAGGCCCTGCTCGCGGCCGAGGCCGGCCAGCCGCCGAGGCCGGCGCCGCGCCCGGCCAATGACGCCCCGACCAACGGCACGGCCGCAGGCACCCTGCCCGAAGGCGGCGGAACACTGGCCGAACGCATCCGCGCGCTCCAGGCCCACGCCTCCCGCGCCCGCCAGCAGGGCGCGTAGGCGCTCCAAACGGTCTGACCGCCGAATTGCGCGGTCTGCGGAAGGTTTCCGGGCCGCTTTTAACGTCTTCGGGCGCCTCGAAACTTGACACGTTCGGCCCGCACTTCTAAATCGCGGGCTCCAAAGCGTCGGCGGCCGAAACTCGGGCCGCCTGCATGATGGTTTCGGGTGCATAGCTCAGCGGGAGAGCGTTCCCTTCACACGGGAGAGGTCCAAGGTTCGATCCCTTGTGCGCCCACCATCCACCTTCCTGAACCCTGCTGATTGCGGCCCCATCGTCGACGCCTGCAGGCGTGTCGGGACCGTCTCAATCGAAAATGTCGAAAACAACCCCATGCACAGTAGCCGACCCCAGTCGGATCAATGGGTTACAACCATACTATTTTTCCGAAATCGGATTTGACTTGCCGGGCAAAACACCGGCATGATGGCATCGTCGCGGTGGCCTGAGCGGGAAGTATTGGGTCATCGCCCTTGCGCATCAGCTTTTTGTTTTGCGCATGATCTCCCCTCGTCATTGCGAGCGTAGCGAAGCAATCCAAAGTCTTTCCGCGGAGGAATTCTGGATCGCTTCGCTGCGCTCGTAATGACGGAGCAAGGGGTGAGACCGCGCCGGCTGACGCGCACGCCACCTCGAGCTTCAAGCCGCCCGCGCCGGCCGCCAGGCTGCGTACAGACCGACCAGGGTCCCGATGGCGACCAGTGCTGCGGCCAGCAGCAGCTGCAATTCCCCGTCGTCGGTGGAGCCTACGGACGACACGAGTCTGGTCACGACGACGAACAGAACGCCCACGGAGGCTGCTGCGCCCACGCCGAGATAGGCGAGCTCGCGCGTCAGGTTGCGGCCGAGAAGTCCGAGTGCCGTGAAATACATCGCGCAGGCGTTGGGATGAATGAACAGGGCAATGCGCGCGTAAGGACCGTAGGCGTCGAGGAGGGTCTCACACCGGTTCAGGGCCGCCTTTGAGGCGACCCGCTGCAACAGCGGTCTGAAAAAACGAGCCTGCCCGTAACTCAGGACGGCGCCGACGATGATAGCCAGCCACGCCACGATAAAAACGGAGACGTCCGCAGGCTTCGGATTGAGCGCCACGGACATCAGGATAAGAGCGGTTCCGGGGAAATAGCCAAAATACGGGAAGACCGCCTCCAGCAGCACGCAGACGAATATGAAGACCGGAAACCACGCCGAACCGGTTGCATCCCGGACGATGGCGTTCAGGTCGAAGAGATCAGTCTTGTACAGGACGAGATACATGCACATGGCCAACCCGGCCAGCGCGTAGAACGGCAACGCCCCCGACAGAAACCGCCTCATCCAGCTATCGCGCCTTGTTGCGCGGACACAGCGGAAACCATCGATAAACGTCCCCTACCCAATCGACAGAATCTCGATCTCCTGCGCACCCGTCCCCACGACATCCCCGACCCCCTTCCCCATCAACGACTTTGCCACCGGCGCCACGAACGAGATCGTGCCGGCCTTGGGATCGGCTTCGTCCTCGCCGACGATGCGATAGGTTTGCACGCGGCCATCGGCGCGGCTGAAGGTCACCGTGCTGCCGAAGGCGACGGTGTCGGTCGAGGCTGGGGCGGGAACGACCTGCGCCGTGCGCAGCCGTTCGGTGAGATAGCGGGCGTCACGCAGGGGCACCGCCGATTGCCGGCGCTTTTCGTTGACGTCCTCGATGGCCTGCGCGGCTTCATAGGCCTCGCGCGCGTCCTGAAGCTGTCTTTGCAGCGCCTGCAAGCCCGCTTCCGTCACGAGGTTCGGGTGCGGCGAGATCGGCCGATCCGGCAACAGCGTCTCGGCGGCGGTTTCCGCGCTCTCTTCTTTGGTAAAGGCAACGCTCAAGTCGAAAATCCTGTCGAACTGTTCGGGCTCACGGCCACGATCATATCTCAAGTTCGACGAAACGGCGCAGCTTGAAGACGATGTCCGGCATGGCCTGGCGGAACCGCGTGGCATCCCGGAACGTGGTCGAGAACGGCGCGAAGGTGATCATCGCATTCCAGTGCCTGTAACCATAGACCGTCACGGAGGCGCCGGTCGCCGGAAAATTCTCGAGCTTGCGCAGCTCACCCAGAACGAGATCGGCGATCGATTCAGCAGGCAGCAACTGCTTGCCATCAGGCGTCGTGGCGATCTTCGCCGGCGGCTCGACCGGCTTCGCGGCAGCCGGCGTCACATCGGGCGCGTCCCCGGAATCATTCTCCGAGTTGTTCTCGAGCTTGGCCGGCGGTGTATCGGGGGTGGACTCGACCAGCTCAAACCCGTTCGTCGGTGCTGTCGGCGGCGGAACCTCGATGAGCGGCGGCGGCGCGACACTTTCTGCGGCGCGCTTGTTGCCTCCCAGGATGCTGCTGATCATGGCCACAAGGCCAGCATCCCTCACGTCGTCACTCATAACTCCCCCCAGGCTTCGGCCTACTCTAGCACCGCTCGCGCGGACCGCCACCGGGGATGTATGGCCGGATTTCGCCCCGGCCACGGTCCTATTTTTACGCGATGGCACCGGCGACGCGACGCCCGATCACGCCGCGCCGCCGTGCGATCCGTCACTGCTTATCGAACGGAACGTATTGCTGGTACTGCTTGGGCACCGAGCTGCGATAGCGCGCGGGCACCGTGCCGCTGTCGACCGAGTGGTCGATCTCCTGCTGCCGCGTCATCTTCTTCTTCGCCGGCTTCTTCGACGCACTCTTCTTGGAGTCGGTCGGCTGGCTGGAAGCGTCGTTGGTTGCGCCCGGCGCGGTCGTCGTCGCTGCCGGCGCGGCAGTTGTCGCAGCAGGCGCCGCGGTTCCGGCGGCGGCTGGTGCGCCCTGCGCCAACGCGAGCGGTGTCTGCATGAGAAGCGCCAGCGCTGCTGTCGCAGCCAGCAAGTATGATTTCTGCATTAGAACCTCCAAAAGACCTGATCCGAATAAGGCAAGCGTAGTTCTCCGGGATCGACGCGTGCAAGTCTGCTCACGATAGGCCTGAACCCCGTCGTGAACTGTGGCCGAGATCACATTGCCGGCGGCAAGCTGCGTCATGATGTGCCTTGTCGCGAACGCAAGGCATTCCGGCGACACCAACACAGGCATGACTTTGCAGCAGACGAGCCAGGCTCGCTGACATTCCCACCCACTCGCTCACGAAGGAGACTGACATGCGTCGCACCATCCTCACTCTCGCATCGCTCGCGGCCCTGCTGGCCGTAGCATCCCCGGCAGCCCAGGCACATCCTGCGAACGATCGATATTGCATCCAGGGCCGCTCGTGGGGTTACCCCGGCAATTGCCAGTTCGCCAGCTATCAGCAGTGCCTCGCCACCGCGTCCGGCACGTCGTCCTATTGTGGCATCAACCCGCGCTACGCGTTCTCGCAGCAGCGCGACTACTGACGAATTGGCGGCGTGCGCGCATGACGCGCGCGCCGCCACATTTTTGCGTGAAACCGATCCATTTCGCCGACGCCTCGGCGAATTGAAACTGTGCGAACCCGCCCGCGTCCGTCGATGACGAGAATGTTATCCGTCATCGCCACGAAGAAATTCACGATGCGCAGCCGTGGCTTGCGGGAAAGCCGCACCTACCGAAAATTTCGATCCCGGGCAATTGTGATCCATCTCGCTCGTGGCAGGCGTAATCGCGCCTAGGCTGCAAACCCCAGCGCGAGAAACTTGAGCCCGAACTGTTTCATTCGACTTTTCAGGAAGGTGTTTCAATGAGCAGCCGCCACGCAATTGTTCCGCGCGGTCTGAACGCAACGCGTTCGCCGCTTTCGCAAGGCCGCTTCGGCCGCATGTTCCGCAAGCTCGCACCGGCCAAATTCGGCCCGAACGATTCCGGCACGATCGCAAACCTGTCAGCGCTCGCCGACAAGATGATCGCCGGCTTCGACGGGCCGAAGGACGGGCCGGACGCGGAAGAGAGCGGCATTCCTTCGCTCTACACTTATTTCGGCCAGTTCGTCGACCACGACATCACCTTCGATCCGGTCAGCTCGCTGACCAAGCAGCAGGATCCCGACGGGCTCGTCGACTTCCGCACGCCGTCGCTCGACATGGACAATGTCTACGGCCGCGGTCCGAACGACCAGCCCTACATGTATGACGGCATCAAGTTCCGGCTCGGCGAGAAGGTCACCGGCGCGGGCGTGCCCGATGCCGTCGACCTGCCGCGCTTCAAGGGCCGCGCGCTGATCGGCGATCCCCGCAACGACGAGAACAGCATCGTCTCGCAATTCCAGGCCTTGATGCTGCGCTTTCACAACCGCATGGTCGACGACAATGACAGCCTGTCGTTCGAAGACGTGCAGCAGCGCGTTCGATTCCACTATCAGTACGTGGTCCTGAACGACTTCCTGCCGCGCATCGTCCACGCCAGCGTGCTGGACGAGCTGAAGACCGCAGGTCACTACGACCGCAGCAAGCTCGCTTACTACCATTGGAAGACCTATCCGTTCATGCCGGTCGAGTTCTCGGTCGCGGCCTACCGGCTCGGGCACTCCATGATCCGCCCCGGCTACCGGCTCAACGACGCGGCCAACATGCTGCTGCAGATCTTCCCCGATCCCAACAATCCCGACCACAACGCACTGACCGGCTTCCGTGCGATGGGACCGGGACGTGCCATGGACTGGGGCCGCTTCATCGATCTCGACACGCGCCCCTATGGCGTCGAGGACGACGACACCAATCCCGACAACAAGAGGCGGCTGCAGTTCGCCTATCGCATCGATGCCTCGCTGGTGGACCCGCTGCGCAAGCTGCCGCCGGAAGTTGCCTCCAATCCGGCGTCGCTCGCGCTGCGCAATCTCGAGCGCAGCTGGCGGCTCGGGCTGCCGTCGGGCCAGGCTGTCGCCAGGGCGATGAACCTGACGCCGCTGAGCGACGACGACATCATCATCGGCAAGGCGGTCGACGAGCCCGGGACGGGCGATCCGCAAGTCAAGATCGCGACCATCGCGAACGGCGTGTTTGCCGACAACTGCCCGCTGTGGGCCTACATCCTGGCCGAGGCGCGGCAAAACGCGACGGACATGGCAATCCCCGCCACCGGCGGGCCCGCCACGGTCAGGACACCGCAGCTCGGACCGGTCGGTGGTCGCATCGTCGCCGAGGTCTTCCTCGGCATGATGTTCGGAGATAATTCCTCCGTGCTGTCGCTCGACCCGCAATGGACGCCGGTGACCGGCTCCGGCTTCGCGCTGAAGGACCTCGTCGCCTACGCGCTCGGCCAAGGCGATCCGCTGCATTGAGCGGATGAGGGACGATGATGCAAGGCCGCTCGTCGTGCGAGCGGCCTTGTGGCCCACTCGCCTCGACGCGCGGGCGGATGGATCCTGGCAGGCGTGCTTCCCTAACACAAATCTGTCCGCTTCCTGTTGACTCGCATCTCGAATGGAGAAATCCTTTAGCAACAATTGCCATTGCCAATCTCAGCAGTACGAACTTCGGCGCCCTCGGTTTTATCGGCGCCATCTGACCAGATTTATTCTGAACAGAAAACGGAGGGGCCGATGCGCGCGCTCGCCTTGAGAACCATTTCTCTTCTCGCCCTCGCTACCCTAGGCTCGATTTCCGGCACGCCTGCCGCACGCGCGGAGGACGGGGCCGACGAGCAATTTGGCAAGGTGCACTTCCAGACCTCCTGCAACGAGGTGGCGCAGCGCCGCTTTGATCGCGGGATGCGTTATCAGCACTCGTTCTGGTACCGGCCCGCAAAGGAAATTTTCGAGGAGACGCTGCAGGCCGATCCGGAATGCGCGATCGCCTATTGGGGCATTGCCCTGAGCCTGCTGTACAATCCGCATTTTGCCGCGCCGAAGGAAAACCTCACCGGAGGTCTCGCCGCGCTGCAGAAGGCCAAGGCACTCGGCGCCAAGAGCGAACGCGAACGTGACTATATCGACGCGCTGCTGGCCTTCTATTCGGGCGACGAAAAGACGACGTTTGGCCAGCGCGCGCAGTCCTATCTCAAGGCAACCGAAGCCGTCGCCGCGCGCTATCCCGATGATGACGAGGCGCAGATCGCCTACGCCATCACGCTGAATGTCACGGCGTCACCAAACGACAAGTCCTATGCCAACCAGCTCAAGGGCGCCGTTATCCTGGAGCCGATCTTCAAGCGCCAGCCGCGGCATCCCGGCGTCGCGCATTACCTGATCCATCTCTATGACTATCCGGCGATCGCAGAGCAAGGACTCGACGCTGCCAAGCGCTACTCCGAGATCGCGCCGGCGGCACCGCACGCCTTGCATATGCCGTCGCACATCTTCACGCGCGTCGGCTACTGGAACGAATCCATTGACGCCAATAGCCGTTCCGCCAAGGCTGCCAAGGAGGGCAAGGACCCCAGCGAGCAGCTGCATGCCGACGACTATATGGTCTACGCGCTGCTCCAGCTTGCGCAGGACAGCCGAGCCAGCGACGTCATCGCGGACATGATTGCGACCACCGGCTATGCGCCGGCTGTCCGCGCCGGTCCCTACGCGATCGCGGCCAGCCAAGCGCGCTATATGGTCGAGCGCGGTGATTGGCAGGGTGCTGCCGCGCTGAAGGTCGAGCCGAGCCGGTTTGCCTATGTCGACGCCATCACCTATTTCGCCCGCGCCCTTGGCGCCGCGCGCTCCGGCAATGCAGACGCGGCAACGGCGGACATCGCCAAGCTGGCGGAGTTGCGGGACAAGCTGCAGCAGGACAAGGACGCTTATTGGGCCGAAATCGTGGACATTCAGCGGCAGGTCGCTACAGCCTGGCAGCTCAACGCCTTGGGGAAACAGGCGGATGCGTTGGAAGCGATGCGCCTTGCCGCCGATGCCGAAGACAAGACCGAAAAATCCATCGTGACGCCGGGTCCGCTTGCCCCCGCACGCGAGCTTTACGGGACCATGCTGCTCGAACGCGGCATGGCGACGGAGGCATTGGCTGCGTTCGAAAGCACCATGCGCAAGGAGCCGAACCGCTTTGGCGCGACGATCGGCGCCGCTCACGCGGCCGAGAAAGCGGGGGATACTGTGAAGGCCCGCCAGTATTACGCCAAAGTCGTCGAAACGGCGAAGAATGGCGACTCGTCTCGGGAAGACCTCGCGGCCGCACGAAAGTTGATGGCTCAGAATTAGCAATGGTGCCGCGGCAACTTCCATGCGCCTGACAAACAAATTCGTTGCAATCAGCGCAGCCAGTGCGCTGCTCTGCGCAGCCGCAGCGCTCTGGATATTGCGATCCGGCGAACCGGCACGCGCAACAGCGGCCTCCGGCGAGGTCCGCCCGGTGTGGACGGAAATCGACTGGCCTTTCGGCGCGGATCCCTGGGGGAAAGGAAAGGCGTTTCGCTGCAAGGCCGAAGATTGCGGCGGCGAGGTCCAGCTCTACGTTCGCCCCAAGCTCGGCTTTTGCAATTGCGCCACCGGCGTTGCCGACGACGGCGACCTCGAACAGATGGGCGACCTGGCGCTGATTGGGAAGGCAACGCCGACGGCTGCCGGCCGAGAGATCGTCGTCGGTCCGATGCGCGGCCGCAGCCGGGCATATCGCGTTGAGGGGAACCCGAAGGCCGCGCTCTCACTCGCCTTCAATCAACGCTGCGACATGGTGGCCGCGACGGCTTTGCTCGCACCGGGCGCCACCGCGTCACTGGAGCCGGCGGTGCTGTCATTCCTCAATAGCGACCGCATGCTGAAATGGGCTGAGATCGCGCTTGGGTTATGACTCAAAGCAATAGCTGAATTAAAGGCGACAATCTCGGCACGCGCCTTACCGCGCAGCCCTCAGGCCGATCTCCTCCAGCCGCGTCGCGAACCAGCGCGACAGCGGCTGATCGAGGACGCCGCTGACATAGACTTCCGAGATCGTCACATGGTGCTTGTCCAGCACCAGCAGCACGCCGATCCAATACGCGAACCAGACATGCGCATCGGTCAGCGCCATCAGCTTGTGCTGGTCGTGGTCGAGTGCGGTGTGATTGCTCGCCTTGCGGATCTCCACGGTGAGCAAATTGTTCGGGATCTCGCGCTGATGCACGACGACGTCGGGGTAGATCGACTTGCCCAGATGATCATCGGTCGAGATGATGGTGCCGTGCGGCAGATGCAGCGTACGCTCGCCGAGCCGGTCGTAGTTGCAGTCGACCGACCAGCCGGAGAATTGCTTCTCCAGATACACGGCGTAGCGGTGCGTGATGGCACGCTCGCCGATGTCCTTCTCGAACAGGAATGCTTCCTGGGCGTAGAAGTCCCGGAGCGCCGCGATCACCTTGTTCAGCTCGGTCTGCATCTTGCCTCCGGGCCCTCGGCGCTCCTGATGCGGTGCCCTACATCTGGACTTCGATCAGCCGCGGTCCGGGCTCGGCGACGGCCTCGGCCAGCGCCTTGTTGAACTCGTCCACGTTGGTGACGGCGCGGCCGGGCACGCCCATGCCCTTGGCCAGCGCCACGAAATCCAGCGTCGGCCGGTCGAGCCGAAGCATGTCGTTGGCACGCTGGCCGGGCTCGCCGGCGCCGACATTGTCGAACTCGCCGCGCAGGATCTGGTAGATGCGATTGGCGAACACGATGGTGACGATGTTGAGGTTTTCTCTCGCCTGCGTCCACAGCGACTGGATCGTGTACATCGCACTGCCGTCGCCGACCATGCAGATCACCTTGCGATCCGGGCAGGCGATCGCGGCGCCGATCGAGAGCGGCGTCGAGAAGCCGATCGAGCCGCCCATGTTCTGGAGCCAGTCATGCGGAGCAGCCGCCGCGGTCGGCGGGAAGAAGGCGCGCCCGGTGGTGAGGGATTCGTCGACCAGGATCGCATTCTCGGGAATCGCATAGGCGATCGACTGGGCGATCGAGGCGTGGGTCAATGCGCCGGTCGGCTTGAGCAGCTCGGCCGCGGCCTGCGGCTTGACGTCCTTCGCGCTGGCCTTCACCGCGCCGGCGAGCGCTTCCAGCGCCGCGACCGAATTCTCACCCCAGGAGGTCATGCGATGCACGTCGCAACCCTCGGGCTTGAGGATGCTCGGCTTGTTCGGATAGGCGAAGAACGCCACGGGATCGTCGGACTCGACCAGCACGATATGGCGGAACCTCGCCAGCATCTGCAGCGCGTTGTCGATCACGTAGTGGATGCGATCGATCGAGAAGCGGCCGCGGCCGCGCGCCATCCTGGGACGGAAGGTCGGGCCCATCACGGTGCAGCCGGTCTTGGCGGCGATACGCTCGGCCAGCGCCAGGCCCTGCTCGCTCAGCGCACTGCCGGTCATCAGCAGCAGCGTGCCCTCGCCGTCGCCATGCAGGATCTTGGCGGCCTGCTCGACCGCCTGTGGCGAATAGCTCGCGCGTTGCTGCTCGGCCGGAACCTCGGCGATGCCGTCCGCTTCGTTCCAGGCGGTGTCGGCGGGGAGGATCAGGGTCGCGATCTGCGGCGGCGCGCTCTTGGCGGCGGCGATCGCCGCGGCACCGTCGGCGGCGACCGATTTGGAGTCCGGCGAGGTCCGGACCCAGGACGACATCGGCCGGGCCAGGCCCTCGATGTCGGAGGTCAGCGGCGCGTTGTAGCCGATGTGGTAGACGGCGTGCTGGCCGACGATGTTGACGATGCCGGAATTCGCCTTCTTGGCATTGTGCAGATTGGCAAGGCCGTTGGCGAGGCCGGGACCGAGATGCAGCAGCGTCGAGGCCGGCGTGCCCTTCATGCGGAAATAACCGTCGGCGGCGCCGGTCACCACGCCTTCGAACAGGCCGAGCACGCAACGCATGCCGGGCACGCGGTCGAGCGCTGCGACAAAATGCATCTCGGAGGTGCCGGGGTTGGAGAAGCAGACGTCGACCCCGCCCTTGACCATCGTCCGCACCAGACTTTCCGCACCGTTCATCCGTCAGCTCCCGCAACCGGCAATGTTCCAACAATCCGTCCGATCAATCATTGTTCGCTCGTCTCGTCAAAGCAATAGCCGGCATCGCCGCCCTGCGATGCGCCCGTTTGGCTAATGCTTTCCGGCAAATTGGCATGGTTGCCGATTTGGTAACGCCATTCATTAAGGATGCCTCCCTCACGGTGCCGTGGCTTGCGGAAAGCTCGCAAATATGGCCTGTGACTTCAGTTGAATCGATTTTTTTGCTGGGGGAAACAATGATCCGGTTTTTTGCCGCGCCGATTGCCGCCATCGCACTGCTGTCGGCGACCGCCGGCGGCGCCTTCGCCGAGGAGTTCGACTCCCGCGACATCATGGGCGGCGGCCCGAATTTCTTCCGCGGCGGCTCGAGCCCGGTTCCCCGCACCACCGTCATGTACAACGGCAATTACGCCCCCGGCACGATCGTGGTGAACACCTCGGAGCGCCGACTCTATCTGGTGCTCCAGAACGGTCAGGCCCTGCGTTACGGCATCGGCGTCGGCCGCGACGGCTTCCGCTGGGGCGGCGTGCACAGGATCACCGCCAAGAAGGAATGGCCGGACTGGACGCCGCCGTCGCAGATGCTGGCGCGCCGGCCGGACCTGCCGCGTCACATGAAGGGCGGCGTCGAGAATCCGCTCGGCGCGCGCGCGATGTATCTGGGCTCGACGCTCTACCGCATCCACGGCTCCAACGAGCCAGAGACGATCGGCCAGGCGGTGTCCTCGGGCTGCTTCCGCATGACCAACGACGACGTCACCGACCTCTACGGCCGCGTCGGGGTCGGCACCACCGTGGTCGTGCTGAACAACTAGCAGGAACCGGCGAACGCGTGGATATGCGGTCTTGTGCGTCGGTTCCGAATACGGCAGCGTCGCCTGGCAATGAGCGCATTGGCCCCGTCTTCGTCCGGCTTTCGCATCGCCCTGCTGGCGCTCGCCACCGTCGCGTTTGCCCCTGACACCGCTACCATCGCCGTCGCGGGCGAATTGCCCGCGATCGCCTCGCGCCAGCGCGCCGAGAAGAAGAGCTTTACCGACGGCGAAATCGTCGATGGCTTTCTGAAGACGGCGTTCGGCGCCGAATACCATCTTGCCGGCCGCGTCGACCGCATCCGCAAGTTCGACGGACCGGTGCGCGTGTTCGCCGAGAGCGACCGCGCCGACCGCAAGGCGCAGCTCGCAAAGGTCGTGGCCGACATCGGCAAGCGCGTGCAGCATCTCGACATCGCCATGATCGACAGCAGCGAGGCCGCGAATGTGCGGGTGAAGCTCGTGCGCGACCGCGATCTGTTCCGCACCATCTCAAGCTTCTACGGTGCGGAGAAGGCCCGCGAGATCCGCACCTCGCTCGATCCGCAATGCCTGTCCGGCTTCCGCAAGAACGACAATTTCGAGATCGAGCATTCCGACGTCATCCTCACCGTCGATAACGGCGATTTCACCTTCCTCGACTGCGCCTATGAGGAGCTGCTGCAATCGCTCGGCCCGATCAACGACACCGCGAGCGTGCCCTGGACCATGTTCAACGACAACGTCTCGATGGGCTATTTCGACGTCTACGACCAGTACATCCTCAACCTGCTCTACGATCCCCGCATCAAGGCCGGCATGACCATACAGGAGGTCAAGGCGGTGCTGCCCGGCGTGCTCACCGATGTGCGCATTTGGGTGAGGCGTGTGAACGATCTGAAGGAATGAGGCGCTCTTCCCCCGCAAGGGAGAAGAGAAAGCAGTCACACCTTCCTCGCCTTCGACATCAAAAATTGCTGGCGCATCACGTTGTTGCTTCCGTCGTAATATTCGGAAATCAGCGCCTCGAACTCGTTGCGAAAACTCCGCAGCCTGTCCGGTTCGTCCTTGTACTGGGCAATGAGCTTGATCAAAGGGCCGATCGTCGTTTCCATGGTGCGGCGGAAATGCTGCGGGCTGAGTGCGGACGGCGTCATGATGTCCATGTCGAAGGCGACGTCCTTCACTTTCCCTGCGAGACGTTCGGCGACGATCTTGGGATCGCCCCACGACACCGGTGATGCCACGCCCTCGGGCGGCGGCAGATGGCGGCCGATCAGCGCGAACATCCGTCCGACATAGAGATGCGGCGGCCAGGTGGAGAAGGCGATGGTGCCGCCGGGCTTCAGCACGCGCAGCATCTCGCCGATGGCGACCTCGGGACGCGGCGCGAACATATGGCCGAACTGGCTGAGCACCACGTCGAACTCGTTGTCGCCATAGGGCAGGCTTTCGGCGTCGCCTTCGGCGAAGTCGACGTCGAGGTTCGCCAGCCGCGCGTGCTCGCGGGCACGTTCGATCAGGACCGGCGACAGGTCGAGACCCCTGACCTTCGCACCGCGGCGCGCCGCCGTGATCGCGGCGACGCCGGTGCCGCATCCGACGTCGAGCAGCCTTTGGCCGGTCGCGACCCCGGCGAAGCTCACGAGCTTGGCGGCCGAGGGGGTCGTGAACACTTCCATCGGCGTGAACAGCGACCAGGCTTCCTTCTGGACGGCCTTGAAACCAGCAAACGGGTCTTGATCGGGCATGGAACTCTCCCTTCGCTCGATGTCGGCCTTCATGAGGCTGACGACGGATGCCAAAGGTTCAACGCGGTCCCATGACGGCGACGGCTTCGCCTCCTTGGCGCTCCTATTGCACGAGATCGGCGACGATGGTCGCAGCCTTGAGGCCGGTGCCGGTGAGGACGGCGACCGTGGTCTCGTTCGCCTTGATGGCACCGGTGGCGGATAGTTTGTCCAGCGCGGCGGCAGCACTGGCGCTGGTCGGCTCGGCGAACAGGCCCTGCCGCGCCAAGCGCCGCAGCGCGGCGACGATCTCATCCTCGGTGAGTGCGACGGTGCCGCCGCCGCTCTCGCGCAACGCGCCGATGATCTCGCGCAGGCGCAGCGGATGCTTGATCGCGGTGCCTTCGGCGATGGTCTTGTTGACCTCGCGGGCGACAGGCGTGTCGACGCCCGCCTTGAAGCTCGCATCGATCGGCGAGCAATTGAGCGGCTGCGCCGCAAACAGGCGCGGCAGCCTGGTGATCTGGCCGGCTTTCAACAGCTCACGGAAACCAAAGGCGCAACCGAGCAGAGAGCTGCCGGCGCCGACCGGCACGATGACGTTGTCCGGGGCGCGAAAGCCAAGGTCTTCCCAGATCTCATAGGCGAGCGACTTGGTGCCTTCGAGAAAGAACGGCTGCCAGTTGTGGCTGGCATAGAAGGTCTGGCTGGATTGCCGGATCGCCTCGGCCTCCGATTCCTCGCGCGGGCCCTCGACGAGCTGCACCGCCGCGCCATAGGCGCGGACCTGCGCGATCTTGGCCGGCGACGTCGATGCCGGCGCCAAAATCTTCACGCGCATGCCGCCGGCGGCACCGAGACCCGCCATCGACGAGCCGCCATTGCCGGACGAGTCCTCCAGAATGGCGTCGACGCCGATCTGCCGCAGGAAGGACAGCATCACGGCGGAGCCCCGGTCCTTGAAGCTGCCGGTCGGGTTGAACCATTCGAGCTTGAAGAACGGGCGCAGCTCGCCCCAGGCCTGCTGCACCAGCGGCGTGCAGCCTTCGCCGAGCGTGATCGGAGTCGTGATCTCGACCGGCAGCGCCGCCCGGTAGCGCCAGAGCGATCGCGTGCGGCCGTCGATGTCCTCGCGCGACATCCCGGCCCCCGCCGTCACCAGCAGCGGCGTGCGCTCGTCCGAGCACCAGCGCGGCTGGTCCAGCGGATAGAGCTTTCCGTTGCGAGGGTCGATGTAGGTAGCGGGCATGGCGATCTCCAAGGAAGGCTATAGGGCAAAGGCCCTCTGGGCGTTTGGTTTGATGACACGTTTTGTCGGGAAACTCGACGCCCGCCACGCAAGCGCGCGGCGTCTCTTGAAAACTAGAAAACCATAATTACTTCATAAGCTTACTGCGATAGCGGCGAGGTCCGCCAGTGCGGTGGCGTGGCACTCGGGCAGGCGCTGCCGGGTTGCGGGATGACGGGAATTTGGCCGCGAGCCGCCCTGCCCGGCGCAGCACGATTAACTTGTCTGTCGCGACTGCCCGCTACAATATGTTGGATTGAGCTCGCGCCGCCGGTGTTCCGCATCGGCAGCGCGACGAGCCAAGGCCCGTCCGAGCGGCGGGCCGTTGGCTTTTTAGGAGTTTGGTCATGAGCCGCGCGAACCGTACCGACCACATCCGCCTCACCTCCCATCCGGAGCCGGGCAGGACAGCTGCATTCCCGATCCACTGGGGCGCCGCCGACGCACGGGCCCGCGGGCCGATCATCGGCACGGTGTCGCGCGCGGGGGATCGCAACGTGATCGGCAGCCATGGCGGCTCCTATGCGATGTACCGCGCGCTCGCGGTGTCCGCCGGCGCGCTCGATCCGATTCGTAGACCCGATCTCACCAACACGTTTCCCGCGGCGACCATCGGGCCGTTCCCGCAATGGAGCGATCCCGCCAAGATCGTCGCGCTCGATCCCTGGGGGCATCTCGTCGCCGAAAATTTCGGCAAGGACATCGCCGAAGGCATCGACATCAGGCCGAGCATCGCGGTGACGCGGGCGCGGCTGGACCTGCCAGAGATCCGCGAGGCGCTCGCCGCCAAGCGCCTGCGCGCCGACGGCGACGTCGTGCATGCCAATGGCAGCGTGTCGGTGGTGAAGATCGCGATCGATCCGGTCTGGTATCTGCCGGGCCTTGCGGAGCGCTTCGCGACCAACGAGACCGAGCTGCGGCGCACGCTGTTCGAGCAGACCGCCGGCATGTTCCCCGAGC
Source organism: Bradyrhizobium sp. 44 (assembly GCF_023073095.1). Classification (NCBI taxonomy): domain Bacteria; kingdom Pseudomonadati; phylum Pseudomonadota; class Alphaproteobacteria; order Hyphomicrobiales; family Nitrobacteraceae; genus Bradyrhizobium; species Bradyrhizobium sp. 44. Next base: position 1,224,578 of record NZ_JADPIY010000008.1, on the reverse strand, counting down.
TGGTGACCCGGCCGGACATGAAAGTGTTTCTGCCGCCGATCGGCGGCACCACCGTCTACATGTTCGGCGACGTCACCAAGCTGCCGGACCATCGCACCAAGATCACCTGCCGCGTGCATGACGAGTGCAACGGCTCCGACGTGTTCGGCTCCGACATCTGCACCTGCCGCCCCTACCTCATTCACGGCATCGAGGAATCCGCGCGCGGCGCGCAGGAGGGCGGGCTCGGGCTCGTGATCTACAACCGCAAGGAAGGCCGCGCGCTCGGCGAGGTCACGAAATTCCTGGTCTACAACGCGCGCAAGCGCCAGGAGGACGGCGATGCCGCCGCCGCCTATTTCGAGCGCACCGAATGCGTCGCCGGCGTCCAGGACGCGCGCTTCCAGCAATTGATGCCCGACACCATCCACTGGCTCGGCCTGAAGCGCATCGACCGCTTCCTCTCGATGAGCGACATGAAGCATGACGCATTGACCTCGCAGGGCATCGACATCGTCGAGCGCGTGCCGATCCCGCCCGAGCTCATTCCCGCCGATGCCTATGTCGAGATCGCCGCGAAGAAGGCCGCCGGCTATTACTCCACCGACATTGCGCCGGAGAAGGACGTCGATGGCGTGGTCGGGCGTTCGCTGGAAAAATACTGATCGATTGATGGCAGACGCTCTGGAATTGCAGGCCCGTTCGCTGCTCAGCGCAGCAGCGGTTCGCGCGCGTGCCGGCGAGATGTTCGAGATCGGCCTGAACGACGGGCTGACGCATTTCACGATCGATCTCGATCGCATGGATGGCGTTGCCGACGCCGTTCTCGCCGTGACGCGCGAGGCCTATCCGACGCTGGAGATTCCGTTCCATGCGCGCTGGCGGCATTTCGTGCTCGGCGGCGTCGATCGCTGGGCGCGGCTTGCGGATGCGGCGTCGTGGCCCGATCGCGCGGCACGGGCACGCGCGAAGTTCGACCTTGCCATCGTCAGCGTGCTGCTCGATGCCGGCGCGGGTGCGGCGTGGCGATACCGCGACGCCGTGACGGGACGGAGCATCGGCCGATCCGAAGGACTCGCGATTGCAAGCCTCGACATGTTCGCGAGCGGTCTTTTTTCCCGCGATCCCCGCGCACCCTTCAGGGCCGATGCGGACATCCTTGCTAAACTGCCCCTCGCCTCCCTCACCTCCGCCTTTCAGCTGAGCGATGCCAATCCGCTGCTCGGGCTCGAAGGGCGGACCGATCTGCTGCGACGCCTGGGCAAGCTGGTGACGGAGCGCGCGGACGTGTTCGGCGCGCACGATACGCCGCGGCCGGGCGGGTTGTTCGATCACATCGCGGCACAGGCGAAGGGCGGCGCTGTTCCCGCACCCGCGATTCTGTCGGCGGTGCTGAACCAGCTCGGACCGATCTGGCCGTCGCGACTGGAGCTTGCCGGAATTCCGCTCGGCGATTGCTGGCGCCATCCGGCAATCAAGGCCAGCGATGCGACCTCGGGCCTCGTGCCCCTGCACAAGCTGTCGCAATGGCTGAGCTATTCGCTGATCGAGCCGCTCCAGCGCGCCGGGTTTGACGTCACCGACATCGACGGCCTGACCGGGCTTGCCGAATACCGCAATGGCGGCCTGTTCGTCGATCACGAGGTGTTGCGCCTGCGCGACGCCGCCGACGCCGAACGTGCGCATGAGGTGGACTCCCTGCTCGTCGTCGAGTGGCGCGCGCTGACCGTGGCGCTGCTGGACCGGCTCGCCGAACTGGTCCGCGCCAAACTCGGCCGCACCCCTGAGACATTGCCGCTCGCCAGCATTCTGGAAGGCGGCACCTGGGCCGCGGGCCGCGCCATCGCCTTCGCGCGGCGCCCCGACGGTTCGCCGCCGCTCAAGGTGATCAGCGACGGGACCGTTTTCTAACGCGTAATCCAGACGCGTCGCATTGCGCATCGATCAATTTCAGGAGCATCCCGTCATGCAAGGCGTCACGATCGTCGATCATCCGCTGGTGCAGCACAAGCTGACGCTGGTGCGGGACAAATCGATCTCGACCAAATCGTTTCGGGAGCTGATCAAGGAGATCGGCATGCTCCTGTGCTACGAGGTGACGCGCGACCTGCCGCTCGCCGATACCGTCATCGAAACGCCGCTGGCGACGATGCATTCGGCCAAGATCGCGGGCAAGAAGCTGGTCTTCGTGCCGATGCTGCGCGCCGGCACCACCTTCGTCGACGGCATGATGGACCTGGTGCCGACCGCGCGCGTCGCACATATCGGCCTCTATCGTGAGCCGCACAGCTTTGCGGCGGTCGAGTACTTCTTCAAATCCCCATCCGATCTCGGCGAACGCCTGGCGATCGTGGTGACGCCGGTGGTTGCGACCGCCAACACGGCTGTGGCCGCAATCGACCGGCTGAAGGAGCGCGGCGCCAAGGACATTCGCCTCGCCTGCCTGATCGCCGCCCCCGAAGGGCTCGAACGGCTGCGCGGACTGCATCCGGACGTCCCGATCTGGACGGCCGCAGTCGACGAAGGTCTCGACGAGAACGGCTTTATCCTGCCGGGCCTCGGCGACGCCGGCGACCGCGCCTACGGCACAAGATAAGCGTCGGCCTGCAAACCGCGTCACATTAGGAACAGCTTCGCTCGCGCAAGGTTTTCCTGCTCTACCATGGAGAGCACGATGACCTATCAGGATGACCGCAGAGCAGACAGAGCACGCCGCAACAGCCCGGTGGGCTGGGCGATCGGGGCGATCTTCGTGATCGCTGTAGTCGCAGCCGTCTTCTTCTACAATGGACGCGACGTCGGTCCGCAGACCACAACCACCAGTCCGAACAACGCGCCGAGCGTCACCACGGGCTCAACCAATCCGGCCGCCCCGGCAAAGTGATACGAGGCCGCTCCGTCAGGTCGGCGGCCGCGGCGGCAGATCCTTCGCGTCCGCGGGCGCGGGCTTCTCCTTGAGGTCGGCGATCAACCGTTCCATCTCGCCGATCTCCCGCACCTGGGCTTCGATGATGTCGTCGGCCAGCTTGCGGACTCGGGGATCCCTGATGTGCGCGCGCTCGCTGGTGAGAACCGCGATGGAATGATGCGGGATCATCGCCTGCATATAGGCAACGTCGGTCACGGTCTGCTGGCTACGAACGAGCCAGAGCGAAACCGCAAACACGACAGCGCTGGCAGCCAGAATGGCGACGTTCGCCGTACGGTTCCTGTACATGCCCCACATGAAAGCGAGCATCACGGCGGCCATGACCGCGCCCATCAGCAACGCCATCCACGTCCGGGTCTGGCTGTACCAGACGTGATCCAGAGCGAAGGTGTTGAGATACATCAGAGCGAACATGATCACGGTGGAAGCCGCGATCATCGTGACGAAACGACCGTAAGCCATGAGGAACTTCCCGCTGTCTATCGGGGATAACCAGACCCCGACGGATCGTTCCTCGCCGATTGGTGATTTGGCGCGGGGCCCGACGCGTCGGCGGCAAGAGATTCAGATCTTGCCGCTGCCGCAGATCCCCTTCAGCGCCTGCCACTCCGCATCCGTCAGCAGCGGCGGGCCGCTAGCGGGGCGATCCTCCTTCGTCATGCGCGCGAGGCGGTCCTCGGTCAGCGGATGGCTCGCCAGGATCGACGTGAGGCCGCCGCCTTCCTTGCCGGTGATGCGGAACATCAATTCGGCTGCAGGCTTCGGCGAACGGCCGAGCTTGTGCATGATCTCGATGGCAAACGTATCCGCAGCGGTCTCGGCTTCGCGCGAATAGGACGCCTCGACCACGCTGCGCGAGGCGAAGATCACGGCGCTCGAGCCGGTGACGTCGCCGAACAACAGGCCGATCAGGAACGAGGTGCCGCCGTTATAGATCAGGCCGCGCATGTTGTCGTAATGCTTGAGATGACCGAGCTCGTGGGCGAGTATGCCGGCGAGCTCGTCGGGGCTTTCGGCCTTGTCGAGCAGACCCTTCAGTACGAAGACCTTGCCGCCCGGCAGCGCGAACGCGTTCGGCACCGGAGTCGGCAGCACGCCCGCGGTCATGGAATCGTCGTCCAGGCCGGCGGCATCGCGTAGCCGATTGACCAGCTTGATGAAGGCCGCCTTCCCCGCCGCATCCTCGCACGCATTGCGGCCGAAGATGGTCTTCACCTGAACCTCCGACGCATCGCCAATACGGCGCTCGATCGGTTTCGGCACCAGCGGCGCGAGGCGGTCGGCAGCGAGCGGCACCCCGAACAGCACGACGCAGACGATGGAGACGGCGGCTGCCATCGACCAGCCGACGATCTTTGCGACGCCACGGCGCGAGGTCTGGTGGTCGTCGAGCCGCATGCAGCGCGCCGTCACGTCTGAGGCGAGCACAGCGTCGCGGATTTCCAGCCGCGCCAGCGGCGGCGCGGAAGCGCAGGCGAGCCGCAAAATGCCAGGCGGGCTGTCGGCCCGGCGGATGTCGGCATAGGCCCAGCGAACGGGCGCACCCTCTTCGAGAATCTCGAGCGCGTCACTGAGCGTCAGCGTCACCTGCCGCCTGCGGCTCGACACGCCGTCGAAGAAGATGGTCGGCTTTGCGAATTGCGCCGGGGCCTCAGCGAATACGTCACTCACAGCTCAGAATCCCGCGACATCGAGTCCATCGGCAAAGCCTTCGCCCAGCGCGCTGGCAAGCTCGGCGCTGCCGCGCACATCCGCGGCTGCGGCGATGTTGTGCACATCGACCGTTTCCAGCACCTTGGCCCAGAGATCGCGCTGGAGATAGACCCGCATGACGATGTTGAGGGCCAGGGCGAGAGCAAGGTAGCCGATGACCATCATCACCAGTGTCGGGATGCTCTTGCCGGCATTGCCGGGCCCCAACGCCTGCTCGACCGAAAGACCACTCAGCGTGACCACGAGCATGGTCGCTCCGCCGATATAGGCGGCGAAGATGGCCGAGAGCAGCGTCCACCAGCCTATCACTTTCCAGTACAGGCCGTAGAATGCGTTGTGCGGCAGTTGCGAGGACAGGCTGACGTCGCCGATGCGGATGCCGTCGAGCCACCAGCGCCACTCGCGCGCCTTGAATTCGGCATAGAAGAACGGCGCCAGCGGAAAGATCACCATTGCGATCGGGCTCAGCAGCCACAGCCACCAGGCGCGCTTGAAGAACGTCCAGCCGTCGGCTTTGAAATCGCCGCGCAAATCGCCGTAATGAGTGTGCCGCATCTTGTAGCGTTCGAGCGAGGCCTCGCGCCACGGCAATGCGAGCCCGAGCGTCAGGAACACCAGCAAGCCCCACAGCATGGCGCGGAACGAATAGGCCCAGCCCGATCCGTCCATCCAGAACCGCACGCCGCGCCAGACCGTGCGCGTCAGGCGATAGCGCCGCGCGCGAAAGATCGCAAACTGACCGAAGGCGTAGAAGCTGATGAACAGCGGCGTCGAGGCAAAGCCCTGCCAGCGCTCGAACTCGATACCGACAAGGAAGTAAGCGAGGTAGATCGGCACCAGGATCGCGAGCGCGAACAGGAAGCCGACCAGGAGCTCCTTGGCCCGCCCGGTATATTCGGCGGAGTCGCCATCAACCGCGGTGTTCGCCCACAGATGACGGCGGATGTCGGTGACGAGCCAGAACCGGTAGAAGCCGAAGGTGACGAGCTCGAGCATGGCACCCTTGGTGACCAATTTGCGAAACTCGGTACGGTTGCCGGTGAAATCGACCCGCGTGGGCGGCAGCGGCGGGGGTAAGGGTTCGGAGCCGACGGGGGCCCATTGCATGTCGTTCACGGCGGCAACCTCGGGGTGCGGACCTGGTTCGATCAAACTTATAGATCAGAGATTAGTCGATCCCCAAGATGGGCGGGTTCGATTTAGCTCGATTCCGGTCGATTTCTGGCACGATTCCACGGCCGAGGGCGTGCGCGAGATCACGTTGTTAGATCAATGGCCTCGTAGCCCGGATGGAGCGCAGCGCAATCCGGGACAGCGGCAGTGGCGGACCGATCCCGGATTTCGCTCCGCTCCATCCGGGCTACATCACACCCATTGGCAAAACTCGCCCTTGCTCCGGCGCAGACAACCGGCTGTAATTGCAAATCAAATACCGCAGCGCAGAATTCAACGAGAACGCGCGGTTCATGTCAGGGAGAGCGGTCATGCATGGGACCATCGAAAGCGCGGCGAAGCTCGACGCGTTACGCGCACGCGCAACGTCACTGCCGCTGGAGCAGTTCGATCCGGGCGACCCCGAGCTGTTCAGGACCGATACGTTCTGGCCCTATTTCGATCGCCTGCGCCGCGAAGATCCCGTGCACTATTGCAAGGACTCGATGTTCGGCCCGTATTGGTCGGTGACGCGCTACAACGACATCATGGAGATCGAGACCAATCATTCGGTGTTCTCCTCGGCCTCCTCGCTCGGCGGCATCACCATCCGCGACATCGATCCGGAACTGCGCCGCGAGAGCTTCATCTCGATGGACCCGCCGCGTCACGCGGCGCAGCGCAAGACCGTGGCGCCGATGTTCACGCCGACGCATCTGGACAACCTCGCGCTGAGCATCCGCAAGCGCTCGGCCGAGTGCCTGGACAATCTGCCGCGCGGCGAGGTGTTCGACTGGGTCGACCGCGTCTCGATCGAGCTCACAACGCAGATGCTCGCCGTGCTGTTCGACTTCCCCTGGGAGGACCGGCGCAAGCTGACGCGCTGGTCGGACATCGCGACCACCATTCCCGGACCCGACGGCCTCGTCGCCACCGAAGACGAGCGTCAGGCCGAGCTGACGGAATGCGCGGGCTATTTCGCGCGGCTGTGGAAGGAGCGCATCGAGCAGCCGCCCAAGAGCGACCTGTTGTCGATGATGGCGCATGGCGCCGCGACGCGCGACATGGACGCGAAAAACTTTCTTGGCAATCTCATCCTTTTGATCGTCGGCGGCAACGACACCACTCGCAACACCATGTCCGGATCGCTCGACGCACTCAGCCAGCATCCGGAGCAATATCGCAAGCTGCGCGAAAACCCCGCGCTGCTCGACAGCTTCGTGCCGGAAGTGATCCGCTGGCAGACGCCGCTGGCCCATATGCGCCGCACCGCGCTTTCCGACTTCGAGTTCCGCGGCAAGCAGATCAAGAAAGGTGACAAGGTCGTGATGTGGTACGTTTCAGGCAACCGCGACGCCGACGCGATCGAAAAGCCCTACGAATTCATCATTGACCGCGCCCGCCCGCGCACGCATCTCTCGTTCGGCTTCGGCATCCACCGCTGCGTCGGCTTGCGGCTTGCCGAACTCCAGCTCAAGATTATCTGGGAAGAGATCCTCAAGCGATTCGACCATATCGAGGTGGTCGGCGAACCCAAGCGGGTCTATTCGAGCTTCGTAAAGGGTCTTGAAACCTTGCCGGTGAAGATCGCGGCTTAGATTCGCAAAGATGAGTTCGACACGTCCACAAGGAAGCTGCGCCCCCTCTCCCGCACGCGGGAGAGGTTAAGCAAGCAACTGGAGCAACCACCATGAACATCCAAGCGCCGGTTCAAGTGGACAAGGCAGAACGCATGCGCAGGGCGCGCGAGGAGGCCTATGCGACCCCGCTGGCGCAGTTCCACCCGGGCGCGCCAAGGCTGTTCCAGGACGACACCCTGTGGCCGTGGTTCGAGCGGCTGCGCAAGGAAGAGCCGGTGCATTACTGCACCAACGCGCCGATCGAGCCGTACTGGTCGGTGGTGAAGTACGACGACATCATGCATGTCGACACCAACCACGGCCTGTTCTCCTCCGATTCAACGCTCGGCGGCATCGGGATCCGCGACGTGCCGGAAGGTTATGACTGGCCGAGCTTCATCGCCATGGACCAGCCGCGTCACTCGTCGCAGCGCAAGACGGTGTCGCCGATGTTCACGCCGACGCATCTGGACGAGCTGGCGAAACTGATCCGCCAGCGTTCGCAGACCGTGCTCGACAATCTGCCGCGCAACGAGACCTTCAATTTCGTCGAGCGCGTCTCGATCGAGCTGACGACGCAGATGCTCGCCACCCTGTTCGACTTTCCCTGGGAAGAACGGCGCAAGCTGACGCGCTGGTCCGATGTCGCGACCGCGCTGCCCAAGAGCGGCATCGTGGCTTCGGCCGAAGAGCGCCGTCGCGAGATGGATGAATGCTACGCCTACATGTCCAAGCTCTGGAACGAGCGCGTCAACTCCGCCCCGCGCAACGATTTGTTGTCGCTGATGGCGCACAACGACGCCACGCGGTTCATGGATCCCGACAATCTCATGGGCAACATCATCCTGCTCATCGTCGGCGGCAACGACACCACGCGCAACACCATGACCGGCTCGGTGCTGGCATTGAACGAGAACCCGGAGCAGTACGACAGGCTGCGCGCCAACCCGGAACTGATCGATTCCATGGTGCCCGAAGTGATCCGCTGGCAGACCCCGCTCGCGCATATGCGGCGCACTGCGCTGCAGGACACTGAAGTTGGCGGCAAGCACATCAAGAAGGGCGACCGCGTCGTGATGTGGTACGTCTCGGGCAACCGCGACGAGGAGATGTTCGAGAGGCCGAACGAGTTCGTCATCGATCGCCCGCGGCCGCGCACCCACCTCTCCTTCGGCTTCGGCATCCACCGCTGCGTCGGCATGCGGCTTGCCGAACTCCAGCTCAAGATCGTCTGGGAAGAGATGCTGAAGCGCTTCGACCGGATCGAGGTGGTCAGCGAGCCCAAGCGGATCTATTCGAGCTTCATCAAGGGATATGAGTCGCTGCCGGTGAGGATTTCGGGGTAGGCTCCACTGTCATGCCCCGCGCAGGCGGGGCATCCAGTACGCCGCGGCTTCTCGGCTGAAGCACTGCGGGCTCTGGAATACTGGATTGCCCGCCTTCGCGGGCAATGACATCGAGGGTGGATTAAGAGCGGACGACTCCACCCCAGCTATAAAATTCCGGCATGACAGTTCGCACAACATGCGATGGGTCGCACACGGCCTACTGTCCTAAACCGCACCGGCACATCTAACTCAACCTGATGTCCCACACGCCTTCCTTGCGGCAGGCGGCGACTTCCTCGCGCAGGAGGGCGGTGACTGCAACCGAGGCCGTCGAGACCGGACGGTCGATCGGAGAGGCGAATATGAGCTCGCGCGTCATCGGCTTCGAGACGACAGCGGTTTCCAGCCGCCCGTCCGCGACCTCGCCGTGGACCGACGAGGGCGGCAGCAGCGCGAAGCCGAGGCCTTCCTCGACGAGACTCGTGAGCACGCGGAACGAATCCGCTTCGAGCTGGACGTTGAGCTTGATCTTGCGCTGGGCCGCCGCATGCTCGATCAGCGCACGGAGGCCGTGGGAATGACTGGGCAGCACCAGCCGTTGCCGCAGCAGCCAGCCGACATCGACGCTCTTCTTGCGCGCGAGGCCGCAGCCGCGCGGACCCACCGCGACGATGTTGTCGCGACCGAGGCTCTCCACGTTGAGATGCAGATCGGCGGAGCGGCCGTAGAGGATGGCGAGATCCATCTCGCCGCGGTGCAGCCATTCGACGAGATGGCCGCTGTAGCTCTCGACGATGCGCAGCGAAATGCCGGGAAATTTCTCGACGCAGCGCCGCGCGAAGCGCGCCGACAGCACGCAGCTCACGGTCGGGACCAGGCCGAGCACGACCTGGCCGGACGGCGGCCCCTTGGACGACTGGATGTCGTCGCGGATCTGGTCGATCTGCCGCACGATGCCGGAGGTGCGCGCCAGCAACAGGCGGCCGGCATCCGTGAGCACCATGCCGCGGCCGTTGCGGGTGAACAATTCTGTACGCAGTTCGTGTTCCAGGAGCTTGATCTGCCTGGACAGCGCGGGCTGCGCCACACGCAACGTGTCGGACGCCTTGGAGAGGCTGCCGAGCTCCGCCACGCAACTGAAGGTCCTGAGCTGACGGAAATCCATGCTTGCCAATCCTGGAAGGCTACTCCATACGCTATAGCAAATGAGCATAGGGGGCTGGCATTGTTTTCACAACGCCAGAGGATCGGCCGGCGTTATCTTAACTGCCGCACATACGGGAAACCCCATGAGTGAAGAACACCACACCGAAGATCACGCCGACATCCGCGAAGCCGTCGCAAAGCTCTGCGCGCAGTTTCCCGGCGAATACTGGCGCAAGCTCGACCGTGAGATGGCCTACCCCAAGGCTTTCGTCGACGCGCTGACCGAGGCCGGCTATCTCTCGGTGCTGATCCCCGAGGAATATGGCGGCGCAGGCCTGAAGCTTTCTGCGGCCGCCGCGATCCTCGAAGAGATCCAGCGCGCGGGCTGCAACGGCGGCGGCTGCCACGCCCAGATGTACACGATGGGCACCGTGCTGCGGCACGGCAATGACGAGCAGAAGGCAAAATACCTGCCGAAGGTCGCGAGCGGCGAATTGCGGCTGCAAGCCTTCGGCGTCACCGAGCCGACCAGCGGCACCGACACCACCTCGCTGAAGACCTTCGCACGCAAGGACGGCAATGCCGGCTACGTCGTCAACGGCCAGAAAATCTGGACCAGCCGCGCCGAACATTCCGACCTGATGCTTCTGCTGGCGCGCACCACGCCGAAGGACCAAGTCAAGAAGCGCACGGATGGACTTTCGGTGTTCATCGTCGACATGCGCGAGGCCAAGAACAAGGGCCTCGAGATCCGCCCGATCCGCACCATGATGAACCACGCCACCACCGAAGTGTTCTTTACCGACATGAAGGTGCCGGCGGAGAATCTGATCGGCGAAGAGGGCAAGGGCTTTCGCTACATCCTCTCAGGCATGAATGCCGAACGGATCCTGATCGCGGCCGAATGCGTCGGCGATGCCAAATGGTTCATCGCCAAGGCCACCAACTACGCCAAGGAGCGCAGCGTTTTCGGCCGGCCGATCGGCCAGAACCAAGGCATCCAGTTCCCGATCGCCAAGGCCTACGCCGCGATGCGCGCGGCCGAATTGATGGTGAAGGAAGCGACGCGCAAATACGAGGCCGGGCTCGACTGCGGCGCGGAGGCCAACATGGCAAAAATGCTCGCGGCCGATGCGTCGTGGGAAGCGGCGAATGCCTGCGTCCAGACCCATGGCGGCTTCGGCTTCGCCGAGGAGTACGACGTCGAGCGCAAATTCCGCGAGACGCGGCTCTATCAGGTGGCGCCGATCTCGACCAACCTCGTGCTGTCCTTCATCGCCGAGCACGTGCTCGGCATGCCCCGCTCGTACTGAGGCAGCACCATGGGAGCACTTGACGGGATCAGGGTGATCGCGGTCGAGCAGGCGGTGGCGGCCCCGTTCTGCTCGTCGCGGCTGGCGGATGCCGGCGCGGAAGTGATCAAGATCGAGCGGCCCGAAGGCGATTTCGCCCGCGGCTATGACGCGGCGGCCAAGGGCCAGAGCAGCTATTTTGTGTGGCTCAACCGCGGCAAGCAATCGGCGGTGGTCGATCTCGCCACCAAGGAAGGCTGCGCCGAGCTGGAGCGACTGATCGCAAGCGCCGACGTGCTGATCCAGAATCTCAAGCCGGGCTCGATGGACAAGCTCGGCTTTTCGCGCGAGCGGCTGCTGAAGGACTATCCAAAACTGATCTCGTGCACGATCACCGGCTATGGCGACGAGGGCCCCTATGCGCACCGCAAGGCCTACGACCTCCTGATCCAGGCCGAGAGCGGCCTTGCCTCGATCACCGGCAATCCCGACGGCGCCTCGCGCGTCGGCATGTCCATCGTCGATGTCGCGACCGGCGCCACCGCGCATGCGGCGATCCTGGAGGCGCTGATCGGGCGCGGACGCACCGGCAAGGGCGCCGACATCCGCATCTCCATGTTCGACGTGATGGCGGACTGGTGCACCGTGCCGCTGCTCAACTCGGAAGCCGGCAATCCGCCCAAGCGCATGGGCCTGCGCCATCCCTCGATCGCACCCTATGGCGTGTTCACGTCGAGCGACGGCAAGGACATCCTGATCTCGATCCAGAGCGAGCGCGAGTGGAAGACGCTCTGCGCAAAGGTGCTGGACCAGCCGGATCTGCCTGCCGATCTGCGCGTTGCCAACATGGTCGAGCGCGTGCGCAACCGCGACTTCACCGACAAGACGGTCGCGGATGCCTTCGCCAAGATGACGCGCGACGAGCTGCTCAAGCGGCTGTCCGATGCCGACATCGCCTTTGCCGAGGTCAACACCATGGCGGATCTCACCAAGCATCCGCATCTGCGCCGCATCGAGGTCGACACGCCCCGGGGACGCGTCAGCTATCCCGCGCCGGCGCCGATCATCGTCGGCGAGACGCGCAACTATGGTGCCGTGCCAGGGATCGGCGAACGACCGGTCAAGAAATCATAACAACAAGAGCGAGGCGTCATGACCGAGAAGCTCGACATCGATCATCTCAGGCAATGGATCGGCCGCAGCGAAGAGGCCACCGACACCGTCACCGCGCAGCTCGTGAAGGGCCTGCGCGCGACGCTGTTCCAGGAGGTCGGTTCGCCCAAGCCGGGCGATGCGGCGCCGTTCACGGTGCATTGGTGCCTGGCGCAGCCGGTGTTTCCGATGTCGATGCTCGGCCCCGACGGCCACCCCACCCGCGGCGGCTTCCTGCCGCCGGTGCCGCTGCCGCGCCGGATGTGGGCCGGCGGCGAGATCGAGTTCCTGCAGCCGTTGCGCGTCGGCGACGAATCGACGCGGACATCGCGCATCGCGGACGTGCAGGTGAAGACGGGCTCGACCGGCACGCTGTGCTTCGTCTCGGTCGAGCACAGCATCTCGTCGCCGCGCGGCATCGCCATCCGCGAGCGGCAGGACATCGTCTATCGCGAAATGACGACGACGTCCGCGCCGGCAAAGACCCCGCCTCCGCCGCCCAAGGCGCAGCATCGCGAGACCCATGTCTCCGATCCCGTGCTGCTGTTTCGATATTCCGCGCTGACCTTCAACGGCCACCGCATCCATTACGACCGCGACTACGTCACCAAGGTCGAGGGCTATCCGGGCCTGATCTTCCACGGGCCGTTGCAGGCAACGTTCATCATCGAGATGGCCGCGAAGCTGCGCGACGGCAAGGCGCCGAAGAAGTTTTCGTATCGCGGGGTGCAGCCGCTGTTCGAAGGCTCGGAGTTCTCCATCAACGCCAACGAGACCGCTGATGGCATGGAGCTGTGGACCGCGAACGCGGAGGGGCAGCCGACGATGAAGGGGACGGCAGTGTGATGATAGTCTCTCCTCGTCATTGCGAGGAGCGAAGCGACGAAGCAATCCAGACTGTCACCGCGGCGGCATTCTGGATTGCTTCGCTGCGCTCGCAATGACGGCTGGGTTAGCAGCGCCGACAAACATCAGGGAACGGAAACCATGGCGAAGAACGGCAAGACCGGCAGCAAATCCGTCACCGTCAAGCAGGCGACACTCGACCTGCTGCGCTCCTTCGGCATCAGACGCGTGTTCGGCAATCCCGGCTCGACGGAGCTACCGTTCCTGAGCGACTGGCCCGACGACATCGACTACGTGCTGGCGCTTCAGGAGGCCTCCGCGGTCGGCATGGCCGACGGCTACGCGCAGGCGACGCGCAATGCCGGCTTCGTCAATCTGCATTCGGCCGCCGGCGTCGGCAACGCGCTCGGCAACATCTATACCGCGCATCGCAACCAGACGCCGCTGGTGATCACCGCGGGCCAGCAGGCGCGCTCGATCCTGCCGTTGCAGGCATTCCTGTATGCGGAGCGTGCGTCCGAATTCCCGCGGCCTTATGTGAAATACAGCGTCGAGCCGGCGCGGCCCGAGGACGTGCCGGCCGCCATCGCGCGCGCCTATTACACCGCGATGCAGCCGCCCTGCGGGCCGACTTTCGTCTCGATCCCGGTCGACGACTGGGCGCATGCGGCAGCTCCCATCGAAGCCCGCAAGGTTAGTCGCGAGATGGCGCCTGAGGCTGACGCGATGAAGGCGCTGGTCACCGCGCTCGGTTCAGCCAAGCACCCTGCCCTTGTCGTCGGCCCCGGCGTCGATCGCGCCGGCGCGGTCGATTTGATGGTGCGCGTGGCCGAGAAGGCCAGGGCCAGCGTCTGGGTCAGCCCGTTTTCGGCGCGCTGCTCGTTCCCGGAACGCCATCCCCAGTTCGCGGGCTTCCTGCATGCCTCGCCGGCGCAATTGTCGGACGCGCTGCGCGAGCACGACCTCGTCATCGTGATCGGGGCGCCGGTGTTCACTTTCCACGTCGAAGGCCACGCCGCGATCTTCGACGGCCGTGCGACGCTCTTCCAGATCACGGACGACCCGGATGCCGCAGCGGTAACGCCGGTCGGAACCAGCATCATCGCGACGATGAAGCCGGCGCTCGCAATGCTGCTCGACCTCTTGCCGGAGAGCAAGCGCGCGGCACCGAAGGGGCGAACGCTGCCGCCGGCGCCGCAGGCCGCCGATCCGCTCCCGGTCGAATTCCTGCTGCATTCGCTGTCGCAGGCGATGCCGGACGGCGCGTCGCTGGTCGAGGAAATCCCCTCGCACCGGCCGGCGATGCAAAAGTTCATGCCGATGCGCGGCCAGGATAGTTTTTACACCATGGCGAGCGGAGGCCTCGGCTACTCGCTGCCGGCCGCGGTCGGCATGGCACTCGGCAAGCCGAACAGCCGCACGGTGTGCCTGATCGGCGACGGCTCGGCGATGTATTCGATTCAGGCGCTGTGGACCGCCGCGCAGCGCAAGCTGCCGCTCACCATCGTCGTCATCAACAATTCCGGCTACGGCGCGATGCGCTCGTTCAGCCAGGTGATGCAGGTGAGGAACGTGCCGGGACTGGAGCTGCCGGGGATCGATTTCGTCCGGCTCGCCGAGGGCATGGGTTGCCACGCGGTGCGGGTGAGCAAGGCGGCCGAGCTGGGCGAAGCGCTCAAGCGCGGGATGGCATTCGAAGGGACCAGCCTCGTCGAGGTGATCGTGGATTCGGCGGTGCCGGTGCTGTACGGGCAGAAGCATTAGGGGCGCACTGCGCTTCATGCCGTCGTCCTGGCGAAAGCCAGGACCCATTACCCCAGGGAGTAGTTTGGCGAAGACTTGTCGCTCGGTACTGCTACCACGGCAAGGTCGGTAGACCTCGCGGTATGGGTCCTGGCCTTCGCCAGGACGACACCGGAGGTCGTGGCGCGCCTCTTCCCTACGTCCCGAACTCGTCGCGCATCCTGGCCTGGATCTTGGCCATGCCGCCGACCCAGCGGTCGTAATTCTCGGTCTTCTTGCGCATGTAGCCGAGCACCTGCGGGTGCGGCAGGATCAGGAACGTCTCCTGTTCGAGGCCGGCGAGCACGTCCTTGGCGACCTGCTCGGGCGAGAGGTCGCCGTCGCCGGATTGCGGGCCCTTGGGAATCGAGCGCAGCATGTTGGTATCGACGCCCTGGGGGCAGAGGATCGAGACACGGATGTTGTGCGCCTTGTGAGAGATCGCGAGATTTTCGGCAAAGCCGACCGCGGCATGTTTGGTGGTGGAGTAAGCCGGACTGCCGACCTGCGACAGCAGTCCCGCGGCCGAGATCGTGTTGAGGAAATAGCCGCCGCCGCGCGCCTTCATGCGCGGGATCAGATGCCGCGCCGCATAGACATGCGCCATGACGTGGATAGCCCAGCTGCGCTGCCAAGGCTCATCCGAGGCGCCGCCGGCATTGACCGACATCGGGTCGAAGCCGCCGCCGATGCCGGCATTGGAGCAGAACAATTCGATCGGGCCGAACTGCCGCTCGGTCTCCTCGATGACGTGGGAAATATCCTTTTCCTGCGCGACATCGCATTTGAACGCCGCGCCATCCACCGTGGCTGCGACCGCCCTTGCGTTGTCCGCGTCCATGTCGGCGACGACGACCTTGGCCGCACCGGCCTTGTGAAAGGCTTCGCAGAGCGCCTTGCCGATGCCGTTGGCGCCGCCCGTGACGACCACGACCTTGCCGGTCACCTGCATGCGACGTCTCCTCTTGTCTTATACCGTTTTGGCTTATTCCGCTTTGCGGAGCTTGCTCAGCTCAACACGAGGTCGAGCACCGCGGTATAATGGCACGCCGCGCCGGCCAAGACAAAGCCGTGCCAGATCGCATTCTGGAAGCGCAGCCGCCGCCAGGCATGGAAGATCACGCCAAAGCTGTAGAGTAGTCCACCCGCAAGGATGAAGCCCAGCACCAGCGCGGGCAGCGCCTTGACCACGGAATCGTAGAGCATGATGCCGCTCCAGCCCATCGCGAGGTAGATGCCGACCGCGACGCGGTCGAACCGGCCGGGGTAGAGAAGTTTCAGCACGATGCCGAGGAGTGCCACGCACCAGACGCCGGCGAGCAGCACCAGCGCGAATCCACTGTCCTTCACCTCCAGGATGAACGGCGTGTAGGTCGCCGCGATCAGGAGATAGATAGCCGAATGGTCGAAGCGCCGCAGCAGCCATTTGGCCGGCGAGACCGGCCAGAGATTATAGGTCGCCGACAACACCAGCATCGAGAGCAGGCCGGCGACGTAGATCGAGACGCCGACGATGTCGGTCGCGTCGGCAAAGAGCACCGTCAGCACCACCAGCACGGTCGCGGCAATGATGCCGCAGAGCACGCCGATGGCGTGGATCACGCCGTCGGCGATCAACTCGGCGCGGTCGTAATGCCAGCCGACCGCGTCGGCGGCTGCGTGGACGGAGGAGGATGCGAGCTGTTTCAGTTGGAAGACGGTCATGGCAATCCGCAAGTTGAGACAATACCCTCTTGTATGGGTGTTTCGGGACCGGCGCGTCGTTCAAACGGGTGATTTGCCGACAAAGGAGGTGGAAGTATGAAGCTTGATTTTCCCCACGCAATTGCCACTTTTGTGATCGGTCACACATTTTCTCCCGCCGAGATCACTTAACGTTCAAATGGCATTCAGTTTCCAGGATATGGTCGAAGAAGCGCGGTTGTCGGCGAGGGCGCTGATCGACTATGGCGGGCACTTCTTCAACCCGACGGTGCGGCTCGGGGTCACAGGCCTGTCGCGGGCCGGCAAGACGGTGTTCATCACCGCGCTGATCCATGGTCTGACGCGCGGTGGGCGGTTTCCGGTATTCGAGGCCTATTCATCCGGGCGGATCGCGCGGGCGCATCTGGCGCCGCAGCCGGACGACGCCGTGCCGCGCTTTGCCTATGAGAGCCATCTGCGCGCGCTGATCGAGGAGCGGCGCTGGCCGAGCTCGACTGTCGACATCAGCGAGCTCAGGCTCGTCATCGACTACCAGCGCCCGAACGGCGCCGACCGCACGCTGACGCTCGACATCGTCGACTATCCCGGCGAGTGGCTGCTCGACCTGCCGCTGCTCCAGAAGAGTTTCGAGCAATGGTCCGCCGAAAGCCTTGCGTTGTCGCGCGAGGCGCCGCGCGTGCATCTGGCCGCGGACTGGCACGCGCATCTCGCAACGCTCAAGCCCGAGGCGCGCGAGGACGAGCAGGCGACGCTCACGGCCGCGAAGCTGTTCAGGGGCTATTTGCAAGGCTGCCGCGACGAGCGGTTTGCGATGAGCCTGCTGCCGCCCGGCCGCTTCCTGATGCCGGGCAATCTCGCCGACACACCGGCGCTGACCTTTGCACCGCTCGACGTGCCCGCGGGCGGCCAGGCGCCGGAGGGATCGCTGTGGGCGATGATGGTACGTCGCTACGAGGCCTACAAGGACGTCGTGGTGCGGCCGTTCTTCCGGAATCATTTTGCCCGGCTCGATCGCCAGATCGTGCTGGCCGACGCGCTCGCCGCGTTCAACGCCGGCCCCGAAGCGCTGCACGATCTCGAAGCCGCGCTCGCGGGCATTCTCGACTGCTTCAACATCGGCCGCAGCACGATCCTCTCCGGCCTGTTCCGGCCGCGGATCGACCGCGTTCTGTTCGCGGCGACCAAGGCGGATCATCTGCATCATTTCAGCCATGACCGGCTCGAGGCCGTGCTGCGCCGCGCGGTCACCCACGCGGTTGCGCGCGCGGAAACTACGGGCGCTGCGATCGACGTCGTCGCGCTCGCCGCCGTCCGCGCCACGCGCGAGGCGCAGGTCGCACATGGTCGTGACAAATTGCCGTCGATCTTGGGAACGCCGGCCGCCGGCGAAAGCGCCGGCGGCGAGTTCTTCGACGGCAACACCGAGGTGGCGACCTTTCCGGGCGACCTGCCCTTGGATCCCGAACCGCTGTTCAACGGCACCGACGCGTTCCGCGGCCTCTCGACCGAGGCCGCCGACAGAAGCGATTTTCGCTTCCTGCGCTTCCGCCCGCCAAAGCTCGAACGCGAGGGCGCCGACCAGCCGGCGCTGCCTCACATCCGCCTCGACCGTGCCTTGCAGTTCCTGATCGGAGACAAATTGTCATGAACGACCGATCGAAGTCCCGGCGACCGGCAACGTTCCGGCTCGACGACCCCGGTGTTGTCGTCACCGAAGCCGACGAGACGACCCGGCTCGGTCGCACCACCATCCAGATCACGCCGGAGCCCGATCCGGCGAATTTGCCGGTGCCGATCGCAGCGACGCTACCGGCGCGGCGCGGCTTTCCCTGGGGCACATTGTTCTGGTCCGGCGTTGCCGGGCTGACGCTGCTCGGGGTCGGACTCGGCGTTGTCCGTCTGATCGAGGATCTGTTTGCGCGCAGCGAAAGCCTCGGCTTCGTCGGACTGGCGCTTGCCTTCGTCACCGCGCTTGCGCTCGCGGTGGTGACCGGACGCGAGGCTTTCGGGCTAGCGCGGCTGGCAACCATCGAAAAGCTGCATCAGCGCGCGGCCGCCGTCCTTGCCAGCGACGACCGCAAGGAGAGCCGAATCATCGTGCAGGATCTGCTCAAGATCGCACATCAGAACCCGCAGCTCGCGCGCGCCCGTGCCGCACTGGAGAGCCACGCCGGGGAGATTATCGACGGAGCCGACATGATCCGGCTCGCTGAGCGCGAATTGATGTCGCCGCTGGACATCGAGGCGCGGCGGCTGGTGTCATCAGCCGCGCAGAAGGTCTCGATCGTCACGGCGGTTTCGCCGCGCGCGCTGATCGACGTGTTGTTCGTGTTCGTGGCGTCGCTGCGCCTGATCCGCCAGCTCGCTTTTCTCTATGGCGGCCGTCCCGGCGCGCTCGGCATGATCCGCCTGCTCCGCCACGTCATCGCCCATCTCGCCATCACCGGCGGCATGGCGGCGAGCGACAGCCTGGTGCAGCAGATGCTCGGCCACGGCATTGCGGCGAAGCTGTCGCAGCGGCTGGGCGAAGGCATGCTGAATGGATTGCTGACGGCGCGGCTGGGCCTCGCCGCGATCGACGTCACCCGGCCGCTGCCGTTCGCGGCACTGCCGCCGCCGAAGCTGTCGGATCTCGCCACGGATCTGCTGCGGAAGAAGGAAGAGGAGGAGTAGCATTCTGTTTGCCGTCCCACGCTTGCGGGGAGACGAAAGCCAGCACGCGCCACTGGAACAGCGGCGAGTTCGTCGGCGGCGACAGCTCCGGCGTCCAGCCTGAGAGCTTCTCCAGCACATAATTGTCCATCACGAGACCGCGCCAGCGGCGTTCGACTTGACCAAGCGACTCGCGCCTGGCGGGGATGTTCTCCCACAGCGATGAGCGGTTGTCCGGCTCGCGTCCGACATAAATGCCGGCGTGGCCCTTGATCCGATCCATGCCGGGATCACGAAAGTCCTGGAAGCGGCCGCGCTCGTTGATCTCGATCACGGGCACGCGGCCCCTGAAAAGCCAGCGCATCATGGCATAGGTGCGGTAGTCCGTCGTGGCGATCCAGGTCGCGCCGGTCTCGTCCAATGCGGCCTGTGCGCGCGCGGCGACCTGCTCGTAGCCGGATTCAGCGCCGACCGGATCGATCTTGCCGAGCAAATTCCAGGGCGCGGCGACGTAATAGAAGAACACGATGACGACAAAGGCGATGCCCGAGACCACTGCCGTGTTGGCCCAGAACAGCGACGCCCTGACCATCCGCGCCGATCTTCCTTCGCCCGACAGCACGGTGAGGTTGACAGCGGCGGCGGCGAAACCCACCGGCCACATGAACATCGGCCAGGTGTCGCCGACGCGGAGGGTCAGGGATTTCGCGAGGAAATAGAGAAACGGCACCAGGACCGCGGTCGACAACAAAATCGCGACCGGCTCGCGCGTGCGATAGCCGCGCCACGCCGTCATCACCACCCCCGTCAGCACCACCGGCAGCATGACGAAGCCGACCAGTCCGAATTGCAGGCCGATGTAGTCGCCGAAGGTGCGGAGCGAGATGCCGTAGCTGGTGGTGGCGCGCACGCCCTGGAAGCGGATCGCGGCCCAGTCGTGTTGCACGTTCCAGATCAGGACGGGCGAGAATACGGCGATTGCGATCAGGACCGCGAGATACGGATAGGGGCTGCGCAGCCAGCGCCAGCGCCAATCCGGCACCAGCAGAAAGGCGGCAACCGCCGGCGCGAACATGATCACGGTGAATTTGGACAGCATCGCCAATCCGGCGAACAGGCCGGCCGCGAGCCACCAGCGGCCGTCGCCGCCCAGCGCAAGCCGCACCAGGCACCACATCATCGCCACCGCAAACGGGATCATGGCGACATCGGGCGCAACCTTGGCCATCAGCAGGCCGTAATAGAGCGCGGCCTCCAGCATCAGCACCGCGAGCACGACGGCGCGCACATCATGGGTGAGGCGGCGGACGATGTCGGCGAGCAGGAGCTGCGTCACCAGCATCGCGACGATGCCGCCGAAGCGCACACCGAGCGTGGTGTCGCCGAAGATCGCAGTGCCGAACCGGATCAGCCAGGCGATGCCGGGGGGATGATCCAGGAAGCTGAGCGCCGTCTCCTGCGACCAGGTCCAGTAATAGGCCTCGTCCGTACGCAGCTCGATGGCCGAGGCGTAGACCATGCGCAGCAGCGTCATCGCGGCGATGATCGCCGCGGCCATGACGAGCGGCCGGCGCGCCGCGCCGGCGGGGGGCATCGTGATGTCGGGAGCTGTCGTCACGGCGGCGCTTTTCGCCAACCTGGGAGGGGGAGTCAATGTTGGGAACGGATCGACCTATTCCGCTGTCGCGATCCCAGCCCCGACGAGGAGACTATGGGGTGGGCAAAGCGAGCGTGCCCACCACAAGTGCCGATTGGTGGGCACGGCGCCAAGACGCCTTCCCACCCTACGATTTCGTCACCCTGCCGCGGATGTGATCCCGCAAGCTGGCCATCCCCGGAATTAAACGCGACGCTGGCTGTTCTCCTTCATGAACTGATACAACAGAATCATGGCCGCAACCGCATCCTCACGATTTTCCGAGCTTTCCCGCGCCATCAGCGTGCGCCAGGTGCGGCTGGTCTGCGGCGTCATTCTGTTCGCCTATGTGGTCAGCCATTTCCTCAACCATGCGCTCGGCAACATCTCGGTCGATGCCATGGAGATCGGAGTCTACTACCACACGCTGTTGTGGCAGTTCCTGCCGGTTGCGATCACGTTCTACACGGCGGCGCTCACGCATATGGGGCTCGGCATCTATGCACTGTATCAGCGCCGGCAGTTCCGCTGGCGGACGGTCGAGCCGCTGCAGCTCGTGCTGGGCTTGAGCATCCCCGCGCTGGTCATGGGGCACGTGATCGGCGTGCGGCTCGGCCAGACGCTGTACGGGCACCAAAAGCTCTATCCGCAGGAACTCTATCTGTTCTTCGTTGCGTCGAACCGCATCTGGACCATGACGATCCTGCTTCTCATCGCCTGGGTGCACGGCTGCATCGGCATCTATTTCTGGCTTCGTCTCAAACCGTTCTTCACGCGCGCGGCGCCCTATCTGCTCGCGGCGGCCGTGCTGATCCCGACGCTGTCGCTGCTGGGTGTCTACCAGGGTGGCCGCAGCGTCGAGGTCGAGGCCGACGACGGGGAATGGCGGACGCACAATCTCACGCGCCGCCAGGTCGGCACGGCTGCCGAGGCCACGACGCTCGACCGCATCACCGGCGGCCTCACCGCCGGTTATCTCGGATTGCTCGCCTTGGCGCTCGCCGCACGCGGCGTGCGGGCCTTGCGCGAACGACGCGGTGGCATGATCGCGCTGTCCTACGGCAACGGCAAGACGGTGCGGGTGCCAAAAGGCCTTTCCGTGCTGGAAGCGAGCCTGCGCCACAATGTGCCGCATGCCAGCGTCTGTGGCGGCCGCGCCCGCTGCTCGACCTGTCGCATCCGCATCATCGGCGATCATGACGCCCTGCCCGAGCCGTCGCAGCGCGAGGCATTCGTGCTCACCCGCGTCGGCACCAGCGACCCCTCGATCAGGCTCGCCTGCCAGCTGCGGCCGACGTCGGATCTCTCCTTCTTCCAGCTCTTCACCGCGCATACCCTGACGGCGAGCACACAGGCCTCGACGCCCGCCAGAATCGGCCAGGAGCGCTATCTCGTCAGCCTGTTCGTGGACATGCGCGGCTCGACGCAACTGGCCGAGAAGCGGCTGCCGTTCGACACCGTGTTCATCGTCAACCGCTTCCTCGGCGCCGTCTCGCAGGCCGTGATCGAGAATGGCGGCCAGCCGAACCAGTTCGTCGGCGACGGTATGCTGGCGCTGTTCGGGCTGAGCGCCGATCCACAAGAAGCCTGCCGGCAGGCGCTGAAGGCCGCCGCCGGCATCGCCAGGCAAATCGACGATCTGAACGAGCTCCTGAGCCACGATCTGCGCCAGCCGATCCGCTTCGGCATCGGCATCCACGGCGGCGAGGTCATCATCGGCGACATCGGCTATCGCGATCACATCGTATTCACGGCGCTGGGCGATGCCGTCAACGTCGCGGCCCGCCTCCAGGACATGACCAAGACACTGGCCTGCGAAGCGATCGTCTCGGAGGAAGTCCGCCGCACCGCGGGCCTTGCCGACGATGCGCTGCCGCAGCAGGAGGTCGCGATCCGCGGCCGCGACGAACCGATGGCCGTGCGTGTGGTTGCGGACGCGAGGGAGCTGTCGGCGCTCGTCGATCGCGGCGAACGCGTCGCGGCGTAACACCGGCTTGCTGCAACGCAGCGGCATGGGCCTGCTGCGAAAGCACGAATTGACTTCAACTGAGTCGTTGCGACACATGAGTGCGAGATCGCGGTGATGACCGTGATCCACCGAAAAGCTCCGGGAGGAGACCACATGTTCGATCGACGCGACCTGCTCAAAGGAGCGGGCCTTGCCGCTGTTGCGACTGCACTGAACTCGACCAAAGCGCTGGCACTCGACACCGTCGCCCTGCCCTTAGCCAATGGCGAACGGCCCTTGGTGAAATACCCGCAGAAGCGGCCGATGATCGGCCTGACCAGCCGCCCGCCGCAGCTCGAGACGCCATTCGCGGTCTTCAACGACGGCCCGATCACGCCGAATAACGCGTTCTTCGTGCGCTATCACCTTTCCGACCTGCCCTACAGTCTCGACCCCGACAAGTTCACCCTCGAGGTCAAGGGCAAGGTCGACAAGCCGCTCAAGCTGTCGCTGAAGGACATCAGGAAGATGAAGGCGACCGAGATCGTCGCCGTCAACCAGTGCTCCGGCAACAGCCGCGGCTTCCTGGATCCGCGCGTCGCCGGCGGCCAGCTCGCCAACGGCGCGATGGGCAATGCGCGATGGCGCGGCGTGCCGCTGAAGGCCGTGCTGGCGATGGCGGGCGTGCAGAGCGGCGCCAAGCAGGTCACCTTCAACGGCATGGACGGTCCGGTCAGCGACAAGACGCCCGACTTCGTCAAGGCGCTCGATATCGATCACGCCAGCGACGGCGAGGTGATGCTCGCCTATGGCATGAACGGCGAGGACCTGCCGTTCCTCAACGGCTTTCCGCTGCGCCTGATCGTGCCCGGCTATTTCGGCACCTATTGGGTCAAGCACGTCAACGAGATCACCGTCATCGACAATGTCTATGACGGCTTCTGGATGAAGTCGGCCTATCGCATTCCGGACACGCCGAACAATGCGGTCGAGCCGGGCACCGCACCGAAGGCGACGATCCCGATCAACCGCTTCACCATCCGCTCCTTCATCACCAGCGTCCCCGACGGAGCCAAGCTGAAAGCAGGCGGCACGACGCTGCGCGGGATCGCCTTCGACGGCGGCAAGGGTATCAAGGAGGTCGCGGTCTCCACCGACGGCGGCAAGACCTGGACCGGCGCCAAGCTCGGCAAGGATCTCGGCAAATACTCATTCCGTGAATGGACGCTGCCGGTGAAGCTCGCGGCGGGCTCTCACGAGCTCAAGGTGCGCGCCACTGGCAATGGCGGCGAAACCCAGCCGGATACGCCGCGCTGGAATCCGGCGGGTTACTTGCGCAACGTCGTCGAAACCGTCCGCGTCACCGTGGCTTGAGGGGAATGATCATGCAGCGCACCGCTCTTCTCGCCATTTCGCTCGCGCTCGCCGCCGTGGTGGGTTCTGCACTTGCAGCCCCGGTCAATTACAAGACCCCCGATGAGGTCGCGGCGTTCAAGCCCGGGCCCAATCTTGAAGTCGTGCAGGGCAATTGCAGCGCCTGCCACTCCGCCGACTACATCAACACGCAGCCGCCGATGAAGGACAAGAAAGGTTTCTGGCAGGCCGAGGTCACCAAGATGATCAAGGTTTATGGCGCGCCGATCGACAATGCCGATGTCGGCAAGATCGTCGATTATCTGGCCGCGACTTATTGACGGATGGCACGCGGCGCGCGGACCAAGTGACCGCGAAACGGGCAAATCCGGCAAAAACGCCGCGAAGTTGAGCGGAATTCGGCGAAAGGCGGATGTGGTTTGAGCTACCAAGCCAGCCACATTCCGCGTATCGTATTAGGACCGAACCGGCCGGTTGGCGGGGACTGGCGGTTCGCGATCTCGGAGGAAGACCCGCGGAGAAGTCGTGATGGCTAAAGGTACGGTCAAGTGGTTCAACCCGACGAAGGGTTATGGATTTATCCAGCCTGCGTCGGGCGGCAAGGATGTGTTCGTGCATATCTCGGCAGTGCAGAAAGCCGGCCTGTCGTCCCTGAACGAAGGGCAGACGGTGGAATATGAAGAGATCGCAAACCGAGGCAAAAGCTCCGCAGAGAACCTCAAAGTATAAGCCCGGCGGCTTTCGCTAACTCCCGGATCGATCCGGGAGCCGGGCCAAGAAAATTTCAGAAGTCGGTCAGTGCATTCGACGACAGGCGTTGCGATTGCACACGGAGAACTATTTGTCCCGCGAAGATCGCCCGTTCAACGCCACAGCAATGACAATCGCGACAGCACTTCGTTAGTCCACCGGCAATGGTGCGTCGCGCTTGATCTCTTCCATCACCGCATAGGTTCGCGTTTCGCGCACGCCGGGCATCGACAGCAAGGTCTCGCCGAGGAAGCGCCGATACGCGGTCATGTTTGCCAGCCGCGCCTTCACAAGATAGTCGAAGCCGCCGGCAACCATGTGACACTCCAGCACCTCGGGCGCGAGTTTCACCGCGCGGGCAAAACGCTCGAAATTATCAGGCGTGGTCTTGTCGAGCAGCACTTCGACGAACACCAGGAGCCCAAGGCCGAGCCGGTGCGGGTTGAGCCGCGCTCCATAGCCCTCGATAAAGCCCTCTCGCTGCAAACGCTTCAGCCGCTCGCCGATCGAGGTCGGCGACAGCCCGATGCGCTCCGCGAGCTCGACATTGGCGATTCGCCCGTCCTGCTGCAAAATCGAGAGGATCTTCCGGTCTGTGCGATCTAATTCCATACTTTATGAGGTCAAATGGCTGCGAGGCTTAATTTCCTAAGCCAGATCGGCTAAATTGTCTATCGAGCTAAGGTAACGCCGGCATTATCCTGGATTGGAGCCACAGGACACGTCATGCCGAACATCCCGCCTCCCTTCTCCGCCGCCTACGCGCCCGATGATGCCGAGATCGCCGCGCGCCTTTTGCCGTCTGCGCATCTCGGCCCGCCGCAGGAGGCGCGGATCGATCGCACCGCGACACGGCTGATCGAAGCCATCCGCAAGCGCGACGATCGGCTTGGCGGCGGTCTTGGCGGGGTAGAGGACATGCTGCGGGAGTTCGCGCTCTCGACCAAGGAAGGCCTCGCTTTGATGGTGCTGGCCGAGGCGCTGCTGCGCGTGCCGGACGCGCGCACCGCCGACCAGTTCATCGAGGACAAGCTCGGCGAGGGCGACTTCATCCATCACGAGACCAAGTCCACCGCCTTCCTGGTCAACGCCTCGGCCTGGGCGTTGGGCCTCTCGGCGCGGGTGATCCAGCCCGGCGAGACGCCCGACGGCACCATCGGCCGTCTCGTGAAGCGGCTGGGCGCACCGGCCGTGCGCACCGCCACGCGCCAGGCGATGCGGCTGATGGGCAATCATTTCGTGCTGGGGGAGACCATCGCGCAGGCCCTGGAGCGGGCCCGGCCGCGCTCGGGTGAGAGGGCGCGCTATTCCTTCGACATGCTCGGCGAAGGCGCGCGCACGGCCACCGACGCCAGGCGCTATTTCGACGCCTATGCCAGTGCCATCGAGACGATCGGCAAGGCGGCCGGCAACCATCCCCTGCCCGACCGGCCCGGCATCTCCGTCAAGCTCTCGGCGCTGCATCCGCGCTTCGAGGCGATCAGCCGCGACCGCGTGATGGCCGAGCTGGTGCCGCAACTGCTGGACCTGGCGCAGCGCGCCAAGGCCCATGATCTCAACTTCACCGTCGATGCCGAGGAAGCCGACCGGCTGGAATTGTCCCTCGACGTGATCGCGGCAACGCTCGCCGATCCCTCGCTTGCCGGTTGGGACGGATTTGGCCTCGCGATTCAGGCTTACCAGAAGCGCGCCAGCGACGTGATCGACTATGTCGATGCGCTCGCCCGCGCGCACGACCGCAAGCTGATGGTGCGGCTGGTCAAGGGCGCCTATTGGGACACCGAAATCAAGCGCGCGCAGGAGCGCGGGCTCGACGGCTATCCCGTGTTCACCCGCAAGGCGATGACGGATCTGAACTACGTCGCCTGCGCTCAAAAGCTGTTGAGTCTGCGGCCACGGATCTTCCCGCAATTCGCCACCCACAACGCGCTGAGCGTGGCGACCGTGCTGGAGCTTGCCGGCGTCAACGGCGGCTTCGAATTTCAGCGCCTGCATGGCATGGGCGAGGCGCTCTACGAGCAGCTCGCCAAGGATCACCCCGAAATCGCCTACCGCACCTACGCCCCGGTCGGCAGCCATCGCGACCTGCTCGCTTATCTGGTGCGGCGATTGTTGGAGAACGGTGCCAATTCCTCCTTCGTGGCACAGGCGTCCGATTACCGCGTGCCGGTTACGGCGCTGTTGCAACGCCCGGCGGATGCCGTCGTCCGGCCGCAGCAGGCGTCCCATCCGAAAATTCCGCTGCCGGGCGATCTGTTCGCGCCGGAACGGCGCAATTCGCGCGGCGTCGAATTCGGCGCGCGCGCCGCGCTCGAGCGGTTGCTGACCGAGGTCAAGGCCGAGACGATCGACTTCAAACCTGTCACTGAGGCAACGCCGGATCAGGCCAATGCGGCAGTGGCTGCAGCGCGCGCCGGCTTTGCCGCCTGGAGCCGGACACCCGCAGCCACGCGCGCGGCGGCGCTGGAGCAGGCAGCGCATCTTCTGGAGAACCGCGCGCCCCATTTTATCGCGCTGCTGCAACGCGAGGGCGGCAAGACGCTCGACGATGCGCTGTCGGAACTGCGCGAGGCCACCGACTTCTGCCGCTATTATGCCGCGCAGGGCCGCAAGCTATTCGGCAACGATGTGGCGATGCCGGGTCCGACCGGCGAAAGCAATGCACTGGCCATGCGCGGCCGCGGCGTCTTCGTCGCGATCTCGCCATGGAATTTTCCGTTGGCGATCTTCCTCGGCCAGGTCACGGCCGCGCTGATGGCCGGCAACAGCGTGGTGGCCAAGCCCGCAGAGCAGACCCCGCGCATCGCGGTCGAGGCGGTGCGGCTGCTGCACGAAGCCGGCATCCCCGCAAGCGCGCTGCACCTCGTCGCCGGCGACGGCCACATCGGCGCCGCGCTGGCCGCGCACCCCGATATCGCCGGAATCGTCTTCACCGGATCGACCGAGGTCGCGCGCAGCATCAACCGGGCGCTGGCAGCCAAGGACGGGCCAATCGTGCCGCTGATCGCGGAGACCGGCGGCATCAACACCATGATCGCGGATGCGACCGCGTTGCCCGAGCAGGTCGCGGACGATGTCGTCACCTCGGCGTTTCGTTCCGCCGGCCAGCGCTGCTCGGCGCTGCGGCTGCTGTTCGTGCAAGAGGACGTCGCCGACCGCATGATCGAGATGATCGCGGGCGCCGCGCGCGAGTTGAAGATCGGCGACGTAAGCGACGTCGCGACCCATATCGGCCCGGTGATCGATGTCGAGGCCAAGCAGCGCCTCGATGCGCATATCGCACGAATGAAGAGAGAGGCGCGGCTGCACTTTGCCGGCACCGCGCCGAAGGGCTGCTTCGTGGCGCCGCATATTTTCGAGCTTGAGGATGCCGGCCAGCTGACCGAGGAGGTGTTCGGCCCGATCCTCCACGTCGTGCGCTACCCTGCCGAAAATCTCGAACGCGTCCTGCAAGCCATCGAGCGCACCGGCTACGGGCTGACGCTCGGCATCCATTCCCGCATCGACGATACCATCGAGGCGATCGTCGACCGCGTCCAGATCGGCAACATCTACGTCAACCGCAACATGATCGGCGCCGTCGTCGGCGTGCAACCGTTCGGCGGCAACGGCCTGTCCGGAACCGGCCCGAAAGCCGGCGGCCCGCACTACCTCGCGCGCTTTGCGACCGAGCAGACCGTGACGATCAACACCGCAGCAGCCGGCGGCAACGCTGCCCTGCTCGCAGGGGATGAGTGAGGCGCGGCGAGGAGCGTTGCATCCCGCCGAAACATCGGTCTAATGCTGCCCGTGACGTGGCCCTCGCCAATTCCAGCGCGCGGGAAACAACACGAGTGAGGGAGCAATCCGCGATGGAAAAGGGCATTTTTGCAGGGCTCAAGGTGCTGGATTGCGCGAGCTTCATCGCAGCACCAGCGGCCGCGACCGTGCTGTCGGATTTCGGCGCCGATGTCGTCAAGATCGAGCCGCCCGGTGCCGGCGATCCCTACCGCAACCTGCCCAACATTCCGGGCTATCCGACCAGCGAGCACAATTTCGCCTGGCTGCTGGAGGCCCGCAACAAGAAGAGCATCGCGCTCGACCTCGCAAAGCCGGAGGCGCAGGCCGTGCTCTACAAGCTCGTGGAAGAGGCCGACGTCTTCATCACCAACATGCCGCCGCCGGTGCGCACCAAGCTCGGCATCACCTATGACCACCTCGCCCATCTCAATGATCGCCTGATCTACGCCTCCTTCACCGGCTATGGCGAGAAAGGCGAAGAGGCCAACAAGCCCGGCTTCGACAGCAACGCCTATTGGGCGCGCTCCGGCCTGATGGACCTCGTCCGCGCCGACACCGACACGACGCCGGCCCGCTCGGTCGCCGGCATGGGCGACCATCCCTGCGCCATGGCGTTCTACGGCGCCATCGTCACCGCGCTGTACCAGCGTGAGAAGACCGGCAAGGGCTCGCATGTCGCCTCCAATTTGATGGCAAACGGCGTGTGGGCTGCGAGCGTGCTGGCGCAGGCAAAGCTCTGCGGCGCCAAGTTCGCCGAGCGGCGGCCGCGCGAACGCGCGTTGAACGCGGTCGCCAACCACTATCAGTGCAAGGACGGCCGCTGGCTGATCCTGTCACTGCTGAGCGAGGAGAAGCAGTTTCCGACGCTGGCCAGGTGTCTCGGCCGCGAAGACCTCGTCACCGATCCGCGTTTCGCTACCAAACCCGACCGCCACGCCCGATCCGTCGAGCTGATCAAGATCTTTGACGAGACCTTCGCGACCAGGGATCTCGCCGAATGGCGCAAGATCCTCGACGGCAACGGACTCGTGTTCGGCATCGTCGGCATCCTGGACGACATCCCGAACGACAAGCAAATGCTCGACAACGAGGTGCTGGTGCCGTTCGAGAACGACACCATGCTCACCATCTCCAGCCCGATCTGGATCGACGGCGCCAAGAAAGTGCAGCCGCGCAAGCCGCCCGGCGTCGGCGAGCACAGTGACGAGATTTTGCGCGGCGCGGGATACGACGACGCCGCGATCAAGCAGCTGCGGTCGCAGGGGGCGGTGGGGTAGGCAATACGCTGCCACAACCCCGTCATTGCGAGCGCAGCGAAGCAATCCAGAATCCCGCCGCGAACGCATTGCTGGACTGCTTCGCTACGCTCGCAATGACCATGTCAGGAGATCGCGGTATAGTAGTCGGCAAAGTAATCGCGAGGTCCCATGCCCAGCTACCGCCTGCACTACTTCCCCGAATCCGGCAACAGCTACAAGCTGGCGCTGATGCTGACGCTTTGCGGCGAGAGGTTCGAGCCGGTCTGGACCGACTTTGCCGGCGGCGTCACGCGCACGCCGGAATGGCGCAAGAGCGTGAACGAGATGGGCGAGATTCCCGTGCTCGAGGTCGACGGTGTGAAGATGACGCAGACCGCGCCTCTCCTGCTCAAGCTTACCGAGCAGTACGGGCGTTTCGGTGCCGAGACCGAGGAGGAAAAGTTCGAGCTGCTGCGCTGGCTGTTCTGGGACAACCACAAGCTCACCGGCTACATGGCGACCTACCGCTTCATGCGCGCCTTCACGCAAAGTAACGATCCGCAGGTGCTGAAACACTTTCGCAGGCGGCTCGAAGACTTCCTCGGCATTCTCGACGGCCATCTCCAGCACAATGAATTCGCGATCGGCACCAGGCCGACCGTCGCCGATATCTCGATGATGGCCTATCTGCACTATCCGAGCGACGAGCACGGCTTCGATTTCGCGGAAAGCTATCCCGCCATCCACGCCTGGCTTGGCCGCATGGCCGCACTGCCCGGGTGGAAGCCGGCCTACGAGCTGCTGCCCGGCAAGCGGATGACGAACTACGCGAAGTGAGCGTGCCGACTACTTCAGCGCCAGCCAGCCGAGCGTGAACAGGATTCCACCGATGATGACGACGACCGTGACAGCCCAGGTGCTGACGCGGATGCTGCCGGTGACCTGCTTGGCCTCTTCATTCTGCGCGATCTCGCGATTGCGCTCCTTGTTGGCTTCGCTGGAGTCCGTCATGGGTCATCCAAACCGGTTGTGGGCTTTATCTTGCGCGTGATCTTCGGAAAACCGCTGCACACTTTGCGCTGGCGCGGCCCTCCGGGTCCGGATCACGCGCTAACGCGTCTTGATGAAGCACATGCCGATGCGGCGCGAGGCCGCGGCAGCCTGACAGGTCAATCCTTTAGCACAGTTCCATGACGTAAAACTCCTGTCGGCCGATCCCGATCCCGCATTTTCCAGGGAACAATGCGCGCCCCAGCCGTCCTGATATTCGGTCCCGGCCAGCTCAGTGCTGCCGCGGGTCTGCGGCCGGCTGGCAAATCCGCGTGAGAAATCAGGACGTTTGCCTGCGGCCATCGCGGTCAGGATGTCGCGGCGGCGGACCTGGTCGCCAAGAAAATGCGGCGAAGCCGGCACGATGGTCGCATTGGACGGCTTGTCCGCGAGCCAATCGACGCCCGGGAAATGAAAGCCGCCGATGCCGCGGGTCTGGTGGCACCCGGCGCAGGTGATATCGTTGAGGCGGCGCTGGAAGCCCGCGACCGAGCGGACGTTCTGCAGATCGATGCCACGCGCCGCAGCCTGCTTCAGCGCACCAACCACGTCGTTGTCGGAGAAGACCGGCTCGCCTTGTCCCTCTCCGTTGCCCTCCCCTTGCATCATCCCGAACTCCGGCTGCAACGGGGAAGAATCGAGGCCGGCGGGCGTCGGCACGATTGCAGCCTTGGCCAGGAATTTTTCCGGGATCAGCACCGTCCCGCGATCGAAGTCGCGAAGATGGTCGGGCGCAAGCAGCCAATCCCTGAAGTCGCGCCGGAGATCATTGTCGGCGAGAATGCGGTCGCGGTCGATCTGGTTCTCCAGGGTCGATTCCGCGAACGTCTTGGAGGCGGCGTCGTACTTGAACACCTTGAGCAGATAGTCGGAGCGGAAATCGTGCAGCGCCGATTTCGCTGCAACCGAGATCTGAACGTTGGTCTCGATGCGATCGAGCGTCGCATCGTAAGGGAAGAAGTCGCTGTCGATCAGCCCCTGCCAGTCGCCATCGCCGAGCCAGCGTCGCGCGACCTCGGCGCAGGTGATCCGCTTGCCGCTCCCGTCCATCTGGCGCGCGTCGCGCGCCTTCATCACCAGATTGAGCGTCATCGGCAGCCGCGTGGCTGTCCTGCCGCCGTCCGGTTTGGTCTCGAAACGCGCAAGACGATAGATCAGCCTGATCTCGCCGCAAGAGTCTTCCGAGACATAGGCCCGGTCCATGCGGTTGACGATGCCGGCCAGCACGAAACGGGTGTCGCGGGATTTCAGATTGGCCCGATCGAACAATTGTACGTCGAAGCCCTCGCCGACGCCGATGGTCTCGGTCGAATATGCCGCCTTCTGCCGCGCGACATAGCGGTCGATCTCGGCGTCGATTGCGGGGCGAATTTCCTTGAGCTGCGACAGCCACGAAAACATCAGATCGGTCGTCAGCGCAAAGTTCGCGTTCCGCTCCGGCCACAATAGGCGTGAGATCGTGAGCGCATCGTGCTGGTCAATCTCGCGCAGGAGATCGGGATCGGTGATCGCCGTGCCGCGTGCCAGTTGCGCGTTCTCCGCGGCCAACAACGACACGATGCCGCCGAAAAATACGGCAGCAGCAACGAGAATTCGCAAGGCGCGGCTCATGCCTCAGGTAACACCGCGCAGGGACGACTATTCAAGCAAAAAGGCGCTTCACCTGGTGGTGAAGCGCCTCTTCGAAAGTCGGATGATGAGCGGCTCAGCGCGCGACGATCAGCCCTTTGCTGGTGACGACCACCCAGCGGCCGTCCTGGCGGCGGATCGCATCGACACGGCCAACCCCTGGGATGGGGTCACCGGCATAAACCTCGTAGAGCCCACCGCGGCCCTCGACCAGTGCACCACCGTTGGAGACGTCGCGCAGCACCCAGCCTTCGACCGTCGGCAGCCTGCCGACCTCGGTCTTGGGTGCGGCGGGAGCCGGCGCAGCTGCTGCGGTCGCAACCTGGGCCGGAGCGATCGAGCCGGTGGTCTCACGGGCCGGCACGGCGGCTGCGGCCTGGGCGGGCGCCGCCGGCGGAGTGGCACGGAGCTTGTCGACGGTCTCGGACAGCTTCGCGATTTTGGCCATCGGCTCGGCTTGCGCCTTCTCGAGCTTGTCGAGGCGGTCGTTGGTCCGGTTGAACTGGCCGAGGCCGGTCTTGGAGGTGTGCTCGACATTGGCCTTGAGCGCGACGACATCGGCATCGATCCGGGCGACCGAGGATTCCAGCGCGCTGGTGTCGGCGACCTGTGCCGGCGCGGGGCTTGCGAAGTGCATCATCCCTGCGGTCGCGAGCGCGCCGCTGATGGCGCCGACACTGGCCGCAATCGCCACCACCGCGGCCATCGCCGACAGGCGGCGCTTGCCGCCGGTCTCGCGCGGCTCGTCCGCCTTCACATGCGGCGCAAACTCCTCGCCGCCCCAAGACCGCTCCGCGGGTGCCATGACGATGAGCTTGCCGGGCTTTGGCTCGGACCTGGTTTCTGGCTTGGGCTCGGCTTTGGTTTCGAACTTCGGCGTCTCGATCCTCGATGCCTCGATTTTTGGGGGCTCGACCTTGATTGGATCGGGCTTGACCGGATCAGGCTTCGGCGGCGTCTCGTGGTCGGGGGCAATCGAGGGGGCCTCGATGCCGGCAGCAGCCTCGATGGCCTGCGGCACGGTCGCTGCGGCTACGACGACGCCAGTATCCTGGGCGGCCTGCTCGGGCATTGGTTCGCTCACGGCTCAAATACTCCAGTCTCGGTTGACCTTTTGGTAACTTTCATTGCTTGCGAATTCCTTACCTGCGGACCCGCTTACCAAAATTTTAGGAACTCATCCGGGGCCGAATTGGGCCGGGAAAGTGGAACCGGTGTGACGGCGTGCAACAAATCGTCAGCCGATGCTGCCCTGCGGTAGGGCACGCTCCCGCCAGAACAGGCTGTTTGCCCGCCCCTGTTACCCCGCTAACATGACTGCCTGTCAGCCAGAACGGCTGCAGAGGCCCTTGGGGGGTGCCATGACGATCGAGAAGTGCATCAACGAGTTTGGCGTCGATGACATCATCTTCGAGGAAGGCTCGACCGGCCGCGAGCTGTACGTTGTCCTCGACGGGGAGGTCGAGATCGCCAAGTTCAGCGGCGCCAGCAAGACCAGCATCATCAAACTCGGCAAGGGCGAATTCTTCGGCGAGATGGCCGTGATCGACGGCTCCGCACGTTCGGCGACCGCGATCGCGGCGGCGCCGAACACGAAGGTGATGAGAGTCAACCACGCCCGCTTCGTCTATCTCGTCAGCCAGCAGCCGGCCTTTGCGCTGATGGTGATGGATGCGCTGTCGAAGCGCCTGCGCGCCGCCAACGCGGTCAGCTACCGGGCGGCCCAATCATGAGCGACGGCAAGCCGACGGCCTTTCCGGTCCTGATGAAGAACGACACCTGCTCGCTGATCCAGGCGGCGGACGACGTCTACCAGATCCGTTTCTCCAATCGCGCCGCCAATGTCTATCTCGTGCGCGGCTCGGCGCGGACCATCCTGATCGATACCGGGCTGTCCTCGAACTATGCGGCGATGGTCGAATGCCTGAACTTCGTCGGCTGCCCGCCGGAGAAGATCGACATGGTGGTGCTCAGCCACGAGCATCTCGACCATATCGGCGCGGCCTGGCACTTCAACGAGCGCCGCACCTTCGTCGCCGCCCATCGCCTCGCCGCCAACAAGATCATGCTGCGCGACGACTTCTCGATGCTGCGAAAGATGTTCAACGAGCCGAACGTGCCTGTTAATATCGACATCTGGCTCGAGGAGGGCAATCTGATCGACCTCGGCAATTTCCGTCTCAACGTGATGCACACGCCCGGCCACACCTCGGCCTGCATCACGCTGTTCGACCAGGACAAGGGGCTGTTGTTCGCCGCCGATACGCTCATGCCCGGCGGCGTGATGGGCGGCGTGTTCGGCTCGGGAAGCATCGCCGACTACATCGAATCGCTGGAGCGGCTGAAGGGGCTGGACTCGAAGATCCTGCTGTCTGGTCACGGGCGCCTGTCGGACACACCGCAGCAAGACGTCCGCATCGCGATTGCTAGGTCGCATGGATTGCTGGACGACACCGCGCAACTGTTCGACGCGCTTGATGCGCGCTCGAACTTCGAGCCGATCATGCAGTCGGTGCGGGATCTGAACAAGCTGGATGATTAGGTGGGCTGGCGGCTGCGTGTGACTCTTTGCGGAAGAAGCACGGCGCTTCAGCATCGTCATTGCGAGCGCAGCGAAGCAATCCAGAGTCCCACGGAGGAGACAGTCTGGATTGCTTCGCTACGCTCGCAATGACGGAGTGTAGGGTTACCAGCCGGGACTACATCACCACCGGCGCATCCGGCAACTCGTTCGCATGCGGGCCCTGCGGCGGGAAATGCTTTGCCAGCTCGCGGGACACCGCCTCGATCCCGCCGATCACGCCGCGCTCGAATTGCCCTGACCTGAACTCCGCCTCCATCGCGCGGCAGATGCTCTCCCAGCCCTCGGCGCCAACCTTCGCATCGATACCGCGATCGGCGATGATCTCGACATCGCGGTCGGCGAGCAGGAGATAGATCAGGACGCCGTTGTTGTGTGCGGTGTCCCAGATGCGCAGCTGCGAGAACACGTCGAGCGCCCGCTCGCGCGCCGGCTGATTGCGAAACAGCGGGCCGCCATCGAGCGCGCCTTCGATCACGAACCGCACCTGGCCGGAATGCATGGCTTCGCCACGCTTGATCGCCTGCTCGATGCGGTCGAGCACGTCTTTCGGAAACACCTGCTTGGCACGCCAATGATGCTGGAGCAGATGCCGGGTGATGCGCCTGATGCTCATGACCTACCAGCTCCCCGAAGCACCGCCGCCGCCAAAGCTGCCGCCACCGCCGCTGAAGCCGCCGCTCGACGACGACCCGCTGCTCCAGCCGCCGGATGACGAGCCGCTCGACCACGAGCCGCGACGCGAGGATCCCGTGCCCGATCCCGCCCCAAACAGATCGGCAATAAACGTCAGAACAGCGCCGAGCAAACCGACACCTAGTCCAATGATCGCAGAGCCGATCACGAACCAGGCGATGACACCAACGATCGCTCCGGTTATCCCCGAACCGAACAGCCGCCCGAACATGGAGCGCAGGATACCGCCGATGACCAGCGGGCCGAACAGCAGAAAGAAAAAGAGCGGCTCGATGTCGTTCCAATCGCCGAAATTCACGCTCCGCGAGGGCGTCGGCAGCGGCTCGCCATCGATGACGCGGATCATGCGATCGACGCCCGCCGTGATGCCGCCGGCGAAATCGCCACTCCTGAATTTCGGCGTGATGGCTTCGTCGATGATGCGCCGCGACGTGACGTCGGTGAGCGAGCCCTCGAGGCCGTAACCGACCTCAATGCGGAGGTGCCGGTCGTTCTTGGCCACCACGAGGATGGCGCCGTCGTCGACCTTCTTGCGTCCGATCTTCCAGGCCTCCGCAACGCGGATCGCGAACTGCTCGATGGTCTCCGGATCCGTCGTCGGCACGATCAGGACGACGAGCTGGCTGCCTTTGCGGGTCGCGAAGTCCTGCAGCTTTTGCGACAGCGCGGCGATGTCGCCGCTGGAGAGCGTGCCGGTCTGATCGACCAAGCGGCCGGTGAGCTGGGGTATGGCGACATCGGCTGAGGCGGGAAGCGCAAAGGTGAACAGGAGCGCGACCGTGATGGCAACACGCCACCACACACTCGCTGTCATCGCCCGGCTCGACCGGGCGATCCAGTATTCCAGAGACGCCAGCGGGATATGGTGAAGCCGCGGCGTACTGGATTTCCCGCTTTCGCGGGGAATGACAGTGGTGGGTGGGGTATGCATCGGGGTCGAAGGCACTTACTTCGATGGCGCCGGATTGAAATCGACCTTCGGTGCGGTCGAGATTTCCTTCTCGTTCGCGACCGAGAAGTTCGGCTTCTCCTTGTAGCCGAACACCATCGCGGTGACATTGCTCGGGAACGAACGGATGGTGACGTTATAGTCCTGCACCGCCTTGATGTAGCGGTTGCGCGCCACCGTGATGCGGTTCTCGGTGCCCTCGAGCTGCGACATCAGATCCTTGAACAGCGCGTCCGACTTGAGCTGCGGGTAGTTCTCGGTGACCACGAGCAGCCGGGACAGCGCGCCGGAGAGCTCGCCCTGGGCCGCCTGGAATTTCTGGAATGCGGCGGGATCGTTCAGCACCTCGGGCGTCGCCTGGATGCTGCCGACCTTGGCGCGAGCATTGGTGACGCCAAGCAGCACGTCCTTCTCCTGCTGCGCAAAACCCTTCACCGAGTTGACGAGGTTGGGCACGAGATCGGCGCGGCGCTGATACTGGTTCACGACCTCGGACCAGTTGGCCTTGATCTGCTCGTCCTCGCTCTGGATCGCGTTATAGCCGCAATTGGTGAGGCTCAACGAGGCCAGCGCCGCCAGCACGGTCAGGATCTTGCGCATCAAATTTCTCCCGGTGGAATCGGGCGCAAGCTACCAGATTGCGCGCGCGAGATGCCAGACATCTTGCGTCCCGGCCGTGGCCTGTGAAAAGCAGCCGATGTACGCAAGCCTCTTGCTTAATCCCGGCTGTAATAGTCAACTTGAGGGAACAATAATGCCAGGTCGGGAACGCCAGGGGAACGCGATGAGCTCGTTCGAGACCATCCTCGTGGAGAGGCCGGAGCCGGCGATTGCCCGGGTCGTGATGAACCGGCCCGACGCGCGCAACGCGCAGAACCTGCAAATGACCTACGATCTCAACGCCGCCTTCGATCAGGCGGTGCAGGACGATGCGGTCAAGGTGATCATTCTGGCCGGCAATGGTCCGCACTTCTCCTCAGGCCATGACCTGCGACCCGGCAGCAAGAATGAAGCGGGCGTGG
The DNA here is from genome assembly GCF_023073095.1 of Bradyrhizobium sp. 44. Lineage (NCBI taxonomy): Bacteria > Pseudomonadati > Pseudomonadota > Alphaproteobacteria > Hyphomicrobiales > Nitrobacteraceae > Bradyrhizobium > Bradyrhizobium sp. 44. Next base: position 1,186,631 of record NZ_JADPIY010000008.1, on the reverse strand, counting down.
ATTTTCCGCCGATCGGAAATTGGGGCGGCTTCGCCGAAGCAAACGCTCATGGCCGCTTCGCGCGCGAGCAGGAGATCTATCTCCAGATCACGCGGCGCTGGCGCAACCTCGCCAAGCCGACCATTGCCGAGGTGCACGGCAAATGCATCGCCGGCGGCCTGATGCTGGCCTGGGCGTGCGATCTCATCGTCGCCAGCGACGATGCGCAGTTCTGCGATCCCGTGGTCACCATGGGTGTCTGCGGCGTCGAATGGTTCGTGCATCCCTGGGAGCTCGGCCCGCGCAAGGCCAAGGAATTTCTGTTCACGGCCGATAGCTGGAGCGCGCAGGAGGCGCATCAACTCGGGATGGTCAACCGGGTCGTGCCGCGCGCAGAGCTGTCATCCGCCGTGCTGGCGCTGGCGCGCAAAATCGCGTCAAAACCGTCCTTTGCGCTGAAGCTGACCAAGGAGGCGGTGAATCGTTCGGTTGACGTGATGGGCCAACCGGCCGCAATCGACCAGGCCTTTACGCTGCATCAGCTCTGTCACGCGCATAATCTTCAGGAATTCGGCATGGTAGTCGATCCATCCGGCCTGCACCCCTCCGTGCGCAAGCCGCCGGCGGCCGCGGAGTAGATACGATGGATCTCAATCTCACCGACGAGCAACGGCTGCTGCGCGAAAGCGCGGGGCGCTTCGTGGCCGAAAGCTACGATGCCGATCACCGCCGCAAGATGGCGAACGATCCGCTCGGCTTCAGTCCGGCGGTGTGGAAACAATTCGCAGAACTGGGCTGGCTGGCGCTGCCGATTGCGGAAGAGTTTGGCGGGCTCGGCGGCAGCGCGGTCGAGATCGGCATTCTGATGGAAGCCTTCGGTCGCGGGCTGGTGTCGGAGCCGTATATCGCGACGGTCGTGCTTGGCGCTGCGTTGATCGAGCGGTGCGGCAGCACGGCGCAGAAGCAGGCAATCCTGCCGAAGATCGCGGAGGGATCGTTGAAGCTTGCGCTCGCGCATTCCGAGCGCGCGGCGCGGTTCGATCTTGCCAAGGTCGCAACCACCGCCCACAAGACGGCGCAAGGCTGGCGCCTGGCCGGCAGCAAGATTGCCGTGCTCGACGGCCACGCCGCCGACGAGATCATCGTCTCCGCGCATATCCATGATCATCAGGGCCCCTCCGGCCGCATCGGCCTGTTCCTGCTGCCGGCGACGACTCCGAGTGTCGCGATCTCCGACTACGAGCGGCTCGGCGGCGGGCGCGCCTGCAACATCGAGCTGTCGGATGCGCAACTGCCGGAGGATGCCTTGCTCGGCAACGGGCACGACGCGCTGCCGGCCATCGAATGGGCTGTTGACCGCGCCATGGCTGCGCTTAGCGCCGAGGCCGTCGGCATCATGCAGGTGCTGCTGGACACCACGCTGGAGTACACAAAGATCCGAAAGCAATTCGGCCGGCCGCTCTCGGCCAATCAGGTGATCCGCCACCGCCTCGCCGACATGGCGGTGCAGGTCGACGAAGCGCGTTCGATGGCGCTGCGCGCCGCGCTGAAGGTCGACGCCGATCCGGTCGAGCGCGCGCGGGCGGCGTCGGGCGCGAAGGCGAAGATCGGCAGATCCGCGCGTTTCGTCGGCGAGCATTCGATCCAGCTTCACGGCGGCATGGGCGTCACCGAGGAGCTCGAGGTCGGCGCTTATTTCAAGCGGCTGGTCGCGTTCGACACGTTGTTCGGCGGCAGCGCGCACCACTATGGCCGCCACGCCCTGCTTGGCCGCGGCACCGTGCCGGCCTGACACAAGGAGCGCATCATGGACCTGTCGTTCAATGCCGAGGAGCGCGCCTTCCAGGACGAGGTGCGCGGCTTCATTGCCAAGAATCTCACCGAGGAGATGAAGCGCGCGACCGCGCTGACGCCGTCGGTGTTCTCCGACCCCGATATCGGCATGGCCTGGCAGCGCACGCTGCACAAGCAAGGCTGGGGCGCGCCGGGCTGGCCGGTCGAGCATGGCGGTCCCGACTGGACGCCGGCGCAGCGCTGGATCTTCGAGACCGAAAGCGCGCGGGCCGGCGTGCCCAATGTCAACGTGATGGGCGTGAAGATGGTCGGCCCTGTCATCATCGGCTTCGGCTCGGCGGAGCAGAAGAACTTCTACCTGCCGCGCATTCTGTCCGGCGAGGATTATTGGTGCCAGGGCTATTCCGAGCCGGGCTCCGGCTCCGATCTCTCCTCGCTGAAGACGCGCGCGGTGCGCGACGGCGACGACTACATCATCAACGGCACCAAGATCTGGACCACGCATGCCCATCACGCCAACCGCATGTTCGCGCTGGTGCGCACCAGCGACGGCCCGCGGCAGCAGGACGGCATCAGCTTCATCCTGATCGACATGAAGACGCCGGGCATCACGACGCGCCCGATCCTCACCATCGGCGGCGACCACGAGGTCAACCAGGTATTCTTCGACGACGTGCGCGTTCCCGTGGCGAACCGCGTCGGCGAGGAAGGCAAGGGCTGGACCTACGGCAAGTATCTGCTCGAGTTCGAGCGCGGCTCCGGCATTGCGTCGGCAAAATTGCGCGAAGGGCTGAAGGCGATCGCGGGTCTCGCCGAGTCCGACTTGACGGGCCGCGCGATCGACAGTCCTGATATCGCGACGCGCATCTCCGAGGTCGAGGTTGACATCGACGCGCTGGAGATGACCGAGCTGCGCGTGCTGTCGGCGCTGCAGACCGGACAGAATCCCGGCGCGGTGTCGTCGATCCTGAAGCTGCGCAACAGCGAGATCCGGCAGGCCGTGACCCGGCTCGGCGCCGACGTGATCGGCCATGACGCCCTCGCGGTCGAGCCGATGCGCCCGCTCTACAGGCTCAACCATGAGCCAGCGATGCCGGAGGAGATGCTGACGGTGGTGCCGGAATATCTCAACGGACGCGCCTACACGATCTTCGGCGGCACCTCGGAGATCCAGCGCGATATTATTGCGAAGATGATGTTGGGGATTTGAACCGGCGAGCAATTTGGCAACGCACGCATCACAAACTCAATGTCGTCCCGGCGAAGGCCGGGACCCATACGCCGTGACGAAGTTGGCGTGCGTAGCTGGTAACCACCAGCCGTCGCCAAATTAGACTCGGTGGCTATGGGTCCCGGCCCCCCGTGCGCAATGGCGCACTAGGCCGGGACGACGGCGGAAATCGCCGCCACAGCGCGGGCTACACCTACCCCACCTTCGCGTCCTTGATCGCCTGCCAGATCTTCTGCGGCGTCAAGGGCGTGTTGAGCTGGGTGATGCCGAGCTCGGCGAGCGCATCCATCACGCCGTTGGTGACGCAGGGGGGGCCGCCAATGGCGCCGGATTCGCCGCAGCCCTTGGCGCCGAGCGGATTGGTGCGGCAGGGCGCGGAATCATCGAGCGTCACCACGATCGGCGGAACGTCGTCGGCGCGCGGGATGCAGTAGTCCTGGTAGCTTGCGGTGAGCAGCTGTCCGTCGGCATCATAGGACACGCCCTCATACAGCGCCTGGCCGATGCCTTGTGCGACACCCCCATGGATCTGGCCGGTGACCAGCATCGGGTTCACGGCGACACCGACGTCGTCGACGGTCGTGTAGCGCACGACCTTGGAGTTGCCGGTCTCCGGATCGATCTCGACCTCGCAGATATGCGTGCCGTTCGGCCAGCTCGGACCATCGACCTCGCCTTCGGAATCGACGCTGAGTTTTGCGCCGCTCTCCTTCTCTGCAATATCGAACAGGCTGATGCGGCGGTCGGTGCCGACCACGGTGAGCATGCCGCCCTGGTACTCGATGTCTTCGATCGAGGTCTCCAGCACGTTCGCCGCCTTCTCGCGCGCCTTCTGGATCAGATCGTTGGAGGAGACCGCGACCGCCGTGCCGCCGACGAACAGCGACCGCGAGCCGACGCTGCCAAAGCCCGTCGCCAGATCGGTGTCGCCCTGGACCACGTCGATCTTGTCCATGGCAATGCCGAGCGTGTCGGAGATCATCTGGGTGTAGGTGGTCTGCAGCCCCTGCCCCATTGCCATGGTGCCGGAATGCAGGATGACGCGGCCTTCCGACGTCGCGTGCAGGCTGACCTTCTCGGTGTGGGCGCGGCCGCCGGTCCATTCGATATAGGAGGTGAGCCCGCGGCCGTAGAGCAGGCCCCTTTTCTTCGCGGCCTTCTTGCGCGCGGCAAAGCCGTCCCAGTCGGCGAGCTTCACGGCGCGATCGAGCATGTGCGCGAAGGCGCCAGAATCGTAAACCTGCCCCGCCGCATTGGTATAGGGCAGTTGCGCCGGCTTGATGTAGTTGGCTTTCCGGATCGCACGCGGATCCATGCCGATTTTTCGTGCGGCCGCGTCGAACAGGCGCTCGACGATGAACACGGCTTCCGGGCGACCCGCACCGCGATAGGCGCCGACGGGCGCGGTGTGAGTCATCACCGACTTCACCTCGAAATGCACCAGCGGCAGATCGTAGACGCCGGTCTGCACGAACGGGCCCAGCACCAGCGGAATGATGTTGGCCGCGCCCGAGGAATACGCGCCGGTGCAGCCGATCGAGCTGACGCGATAGGCCAGCACCTTGCCTTTCTCGTCGAGTGCGAAGGAAGCGGTCGAGGTCAGATCGCGGCCATGGGTGCCGCCGACGAATTCGTCGGTGCGGTCCCCGCGCCAGCGGATTTTTTTGTTCAGCTTGGTTGCGGCATAGGCGACGATACCGTCTTCGGGATAGAGGTTGGTCTTCTGGCCAAAGCCGCCGCCGATATCGCCGACCAGCACGCGAACGCTGTCCTTCGGACGCTTCAGTACGGCCTCGGCCAGCACGTCGCGAGTCGAGGCGGGCGTCTGCGACTGCACATGCAGCAGTAGGCGGCCGGATTTCTTGTCGATCTCGGCAATGGTCGAGCGCGGCTCCATGGCTGACGGCACCAGGCGCTGGCTGACGAGATCGAGCTCGACGGTATGCGCCGCCTTGGCAAAAGCCTCGTCCACTTTGGCGGCATCGCCGTAAGCCATCGCGCCGACGACGTTGTCGGGCGCCTCCGGCCACACCAATGGCGCGCCGGGCTTGACCGCCTCGACGGGATCGACCACCGCCGGCTGCACGTCATATTCGACCACGATCGCTTCGGCTGCGCTCTGCGCGTCGGCACGCGAGGAGGCCACTACGGCGGCCACGGCCTCGCCGGCATAGCGCACGATTTCGTGCGCCAGCAGGCGGCGTGGCGGCACCGTCATCGGCTTGCCGTCGGGGCGCTTGAAGATGCTCAAGGTCGGGATGACGCCGATGTCGTCCTTGATGAGGTCGGCGCCGGTGTAGACCGCGGTCACGCCGGGCATCGCAGTGGCGGCGCTGGTGTCGACCGAGACGATCTTCGCGTGGGCATGCGGCGAGCGCAGCAGGTACAGCCACAGCGCGCCATCTTCCGGCTTGTCGTCGATGAACTGCCCCTTCCCGGTGAGCAGCCGCTGGTCTTCCAAACGCTTGACGGGTTGCCCCGCTCCGAAACGCAAATTGCCGGGAAGAATGTTCATTCAGTGGGGTCCTCAGGGTCTTTTCGAAACTGCGGGCCGCCTTTTAGCGGATCGATCAAGGGCATACCAGCCGCGCTTTTAGGTGGTATATCCGCGATTTCGTCATGCCCGGGCTTGTCCCGGGCATCCACGTACTTTTCGTGTGGAGGCGCGTGGATGGCCGGGACATAGGCGAGCGAAAGCGACGCCGTCCTTCGGGCGGCTATGCCCGGCCATGACGACGAGGGGACCGGCTACGCCAGCTCCCGCAAGGCCGCTTCCACGACCTTGCGCGCATCGGCGGTGAGTGCGGCCTGCGGCGGGACGGGATCGCCGACGTCGTAGCCCTGGAAGGCCAATCCGGCCTTGATGCAGGCCGCCAGGTTGAAGCGGGCAAAAGCCTCGTTGATGCGCCACAGCCTGCGCTGGAGCGCCATCGCCTCGTCCCAGCGACCGGCCTTGCAGAGGTCGTACAGCGCGACGCTCTGGCGCGGGATGATGCAGGCCGGGCCCGCCATCCAGCCGAGGCTTCCGATCAGCATCACCGCGGCCGGGATATGGGCGGAGGCCGAGAACACCCGCAAGGCATCGCCGCAGCGATTCATGATCGAGAGCAGCCGGCCGGTGTTGGTCGAGGCGTCCTTGATATAGCCGATGCGGGGATGTTCGGCGAGGCGCGCGATGACGTCGAGGGTCAAATCAGAGCGCTGGAATTGCGGATTGGTATAGATGACGACCGGGATGTTCACGGTATCGGCGATGGCGCGGAAATAAGATTCGATTTGAACGTCGGCGAGCGGGAAATACGCTTCCAGGATCGCCAGAATGCCGTCGGCGCCGAGCTTCTGATACGCTATCGCCTGCGCCACCGCGTCAGCCGTCGAGGTGGAGGCAACGCCCGCAACCACAGGCACACGTCCCTTTGCCGCCTCGATCGTGGTCTGCACGACCGCTGTGCGTTGGGCGGCGTTGAGATAGGCGAACTCGCCGGTCGAGCCGAGCGGGGTCAGACCATGGACGCCGGCGCCGATCAGATCGTCGCAGAGCTTTGCGAGGACGTTCGTCCGCACCGCGCCGTCGGCATCGACGGGCGATACGAGATAGGGGAAGACACCGCGAAAATCGGGCATGTCAGGGGACCCGGAGACTGGTTTGCACCTGACGGGTCTTAGCAACGCCGGCGCAGGCGATCAAACCCTGATCAACCGCACCCGCGTGCCCCAGGGATCGATCGCCTCCACGCCATTGGCCAGCCCCGTGACTTTCGCACCGCCCTTGCGCAGGCGCTCGTCCTGCGCGGCAAGCAGGTCCGGCTTCTCCGTCACCAGCGAGAACCAGGCGAGCCCTGTTGCCTGATCGTCGCGTTGGCCGGCACCCTGGCTCTGCCAGACGTTCATGCCGAGGTGATGGTGGTAGCGGCCCGACGACAGGAACGCGGCACCGTTGCGGCTGCGGGTCGGGTCCAGGCCGATGGCACCGTGGTAGAAGCGCTCGGCCTGTGCGAGGTCGCCGACGCGCAGATGCATGTGGCCGATGCGCAGACCGTCCGGCGCCTTGGCATAATCAGGCACGCGCGTATTGGTCAGCGACAGCAGGTCGGGAATGTTGAGCTCGTCGGACGCCATCTTCACGCTGCCCTCGCTCCACTGCCATTGCGCGGGATCGCGGTCGGCATAGACCTCGATCCCGTTGCCTTCGGGATCGTCGAGATAGACGGATTCGCTGACGAGGTGATCGGCGAAGCCCGAAAGCGGCACACGATGCGAAGCGGCTGCCACCAGCCAGCGCGCCAGGTCCTTGCGGGTCGGCATCAGGAAGGCGGTGTGGTAGAGGCCCGCGGCGTTGCGCGGCTCGATTGTGGCATCGGGACGGGCCTCGAGCACCAGCAGCGTGATACCGGCTGTGCCGAGCTTGGCGGCGCTGGCAGAGCGCTCCATCACGGTGAGGCCGATCACGTCGCGATAGTAGTCGGCGACCTTGTCGAGGTTCTTCACCCGGAGCGTCACCATGCCGACCCGCATCGGCGTGCGGCTGGCGTAGGTCGGCCCGCCGCCCTGCGGTGCGCCCTCGGCCCGCGCCGCGCCCGCAGCCGCCATTGCCAGCGAGGTGGCGCCGGCGAGTTGAAGCAGGGTGCGGCGGGTGAGGTAGATGGTCATCGGTCAGGCTCGCTGAAAATCGTGAAGGCGGCGCAATTTCGCGATTGCTACACGTTCCCGTGAGCGGCTCCCAATCACATGTTCGTCGGCAGTGGTCGTATGAATCAGCTTCCCTGCTCATTTCCTGGCCATGCGGCCAGTTACGCGATCGCCCGCGACATCCCAGATTGACGGCAGCTTTACAGGAGCCTCCCATGACCGAACCCACCCCCCTGTCCTCGCTGTCGTCCGCGCTCGCGGATGTGGTGGCGCGCACCGCGCCGTCCGTCGTCACCGTGCATTCGCATCGCTCCCGCGCCACCGGGTTCGTTTGGAAGCCCGGCCTGATCGTCACCGCCGACGAGGCGCTGGCCGATGAGGGGGACATCGAGATCGGCCTCCCCGACGGCAGCACCGCAGCCGCCACGATTGCAGGCCGCGACCATACGACGGACATCGCGCTGCTGCGCGCCGATAGCGCGCTGACCCCGGTCAAGCTGGCAACAATTGTCCCGCCCCTCGGCGCGTTGTCGGTCGTCGTCGCCACCAACCGCGATACGCCGAGCGCCGCGCTCGGGATGGTGTCGCTGTCCGGCAAGAGCTGGCGCTCCTTGCGCGGCGGCGACATCGACGCGCGGATCGAGATCGATGTCCGCTTGCGCTCCAGCCAGCAGGGCGGCCTCGCGCTCGATGCATCGGGCGAGGCCTTCGGCATGGCCGTGCTAGGCCCGAGGCGTGTGCTGGTGATCCCGACAGCGACGATCGAGCGGGTCGCGGCACAGTTGGAGGCCCGCGGCCGCATCGCACGCGGGTATCTCGGCCTCGGGCTGCAGCCGGTCCGGCTCGACGACGGCGTCGGCGCGATGGTGATGAATGTCGACAAGGCCGGCCCTTCGGCCGCGGCCGGCATTCGCCAGGGCGACGTCATCGTCGCCGTCAACGACCAGAAGCTGTCCGGCGTACGCGCGCTGTCGCGGACGCTGGGTCCGGCGAGCGTGGGCGCGGTGGTCGATATCGCGGCGCGCCGCGGCGGCGAGCCGGTCAGCTTCAAGGTTACGATCGGCGAGAGGCCGGCGGCGTGAGCGAGGACATCGCGCCCGAGATCGTGCTGGCTTTGGAGATCGACGATCCCGCCCTCGCCGATCGCCTGGCTGCTCTGCTCGGCAATATCGCCGGGCTTCGCCTCGCCGGACCCGGCGAGAAGGCCGCAGCGGCGATCGTCACCCGCGATCCGCGCATCATGCCTGACGACATCGCGCTGACACAGCGCGAGCTCGATGTGCTAGCGTTGATGGCGGAAGGTGGCTCCAACAAGATGATCGCGCGTCAGCTCGGCATTTCCGTGCACACCGTGAAATTCCATGTCGGCTCGCTGCTCGACAAGCTCGATGCCACCGGCCGAACCGATGCGGTGGCACATGCGGCACGCCGCGGCGTGATCGAACTCTAGGGCGGATGCGGCGGGAAACTGAGCTGGACCGTCAGGCCCAGCGTGTTGTCGTGCAGGGCAATCTCGGCGCCATGGAGGCGAGCGACCGCGGCGACCAGGCTTAAACCAAGGCCGTTACCAGGGGTGTAGCGGCTCTGCTCCAGCCGGTAGAAGCGTTTGAACACGTGATCGCGCTGATCCGCCGGAATGCCTGGACCGTCGTCGACGATCGCGATCACTGCCCCCTCGTTGGCACTGCGGCAGGTGACGGTCACCTGCCCGCCCTTGCGGCCGTGCTTGATCGCGTTATCGACGAGATTGGCGACGGCGTCGAACAGAAGGTCGCGATCACCAATAATCGCCACCTCGCGGTCGCCGCCCAGGCTGAGCCGCGTCGCGACCTGTTCGGCGGCGGCATCGTAGAGCTCGACGACCTCGCCGGCGATTTCGGCGAGATTGAGGGTGCGAAACGCGCTGCGGCGGGCGCGGGTCTCGATCTCCGAGATGCGGGTGATTGAGGCGAACATGCCGAGCACGGCGTCGAGATCGGCGATGGTGTCGCCGATCAGCACCGCGTCGGCCTCGCCGTTGCGAGGGGTGTGATAGGCCTTCTCCAGCCGGCCGCGCATGCGCGTCAGCGGCGTGCGCAAATCATGGGCAACGTTGTCGCTGACCTGCTTGACCTCGCCCATCAAAGTCTCGATGCGGTCGAGCATCTGGTTGAGGTTTTCGGCGACACGGTCCCACTCGTCGTGACTGCCGCGCAAGGGAATGCGCTGGTCGAGGCCGGACATCATGATGGCGCGGCTGGTGGCGTTGATCTCCTCGATTCGCCCGACCGTGCGGCGCGTCACCAGCACCGCGGCGAGCCCCGCGAGCACCAGCATCAGCACCGCGACAGCGGCCATTGCGAGCTCGATCATCGCGGTGAAGCCGCTGTGATCGCCGGCATCGCCGACACGGTTCTGCACATAGGCGATCGTGCCGAAATAGACATAGGCCATGATCGCCGCGACGATCAGCCCGAACGCCGCGATCGCGATCAGCGCCAGGCGGAAGGTCGAGGAGCGGAGCGTTTTAGCCAGGAGCACGGAGACAATATCCGATGCCGCGGATGGTGTGGATCAGTGGATAGGCCTGGGCATCATCGACCTTGCGGCGGACGCGACCGACATAGACGTCGATGATGTTGGTGGAGGGATCGAAGTGCAGATCCCAGACATGCTGGAGCAGCATCGCACGCGAGACGACGCGGCCCTCGTTACGGACGAGATATTCGAGCAGCTGGAATTCCCGCGGCAACAGCGGAATCTTCCGGCCGCGGCGGCTCGCGCTCCGCGCGATCAGATCGATGGCGAGATCGCCGACCCGCAGGATCGTCTCCTTGGCAACGGTGTCGCTGCGCCGGCCGAGTGCCTCCAGCCGCGCCAGCAATTCGGTGAAGGAGAACGGCTTGACGAGATAATCGTCGCCGCCGGCGCGCAAGCCCCGCACGCGATCGTCGACCTCGCCAAGTGCGGAAATGATCAGGAACGGCGCGGCGATGCCGTCGTCGCGCAACTGGCGCATCACGCTGATGCCGTCGATGTCGGGCAGCATGCGGTCGATGGTGATCACGGCATAGTCGCGCGCGGCGCCGTGGCTGAGGGCTTCGCGCCCCGTGGCGGCGAGATCGACGTCGTAGCCAGAAATCGTCAGCTCCTCGACGAGTTGGCCTGCGGTTTCCGCATCGTCCTCGACGACCAGAATGCGGCGGTGACCTCCGGACATGACAAACTCCGCGCGACGATCGCCACCAGACTATCCCGTTCCGGGGCTGAGCGGAACCGCCCGATGACGATCGCGACAATGGTGCGGTACGGCGATGCTAGTACCAAGAGTCTCCGCACACATTGACCCATTGCCACCCATAGGGCGTCAAGCTCCTGCGCCAGCAGCCGTCATTGTAGCCGGCATAGTAATAGGGCGCACCGAAGACGGCGAAACGACGGAAGTGATGGTGGTGGAAGGCATGGTGGCCGTGCCAGCCGGCGCCGGCAAAGCGTGGTCCGATCGCGCCATGCGCAAAGCGTGGTCCACCGAAGCCTGCTCCGCCAACATGGGCAAAGCGCGCACCGCCCACATGCATGCCGCCGAAGCCACCGGCGTGCATACCGCCACCGAAATGCCCACCACCGCCGAAATGTCCGCCACCGCCGAAGCCGCCATGTCCGCCACCACCGCCACCTCTGGCGAGCACCGGTGAAGCGAGCGCCATCACCGCTGCGATCGTCACCGCGGTGAGGCCTTTGAGAAGCCTGTTGTCCATCGAAGCATCCTCCGTGCTGCGCGGCGATATTTCTACCGCGCGAGAAGGATCAGATGAGAGCAAGGGACAGGCGCCTTCAACTTACAAACGCGCCAGATTCTGACGCCGGTGTTAGGGAGAGGACCCGCTCTCTCCTCGTCATTGCGAGGAACCCTTGCGACGAAGCAATCCAGAGTCCCGCTGTGGAAAGATTCTGGATTGCTTCGCTGCGCTCGCAATGACGACGCGGATAGAAGAAGCTACGCCCGCTTGCCGCCGTTCTTCTCCGCCGCGCGGCGCAGCGCTTCGGCGAGTGCGCCGCCGCCGGAAGATTCCTGCTGGCGCGGGGCCGACGATGTCATGCGGGAGGGGTTGCGTGAGCTGTTGTCCCGCTGCATGCCGGGGGCGTCCTTCTTGGCGCCGACCTCGTCGTCGAGGCGCAGTGTCAACGAGATGCGCTTGCGCGCGACCTCGAAGTCCAGCACCTTCACCTTGACGATGTCGCCGGGCTTCACCACCTCGCGCGGATCCTTGATGTAGGTCCTGGACATCGCCGAAATGTGCACCAGGCCGTCCTGGTGCACGCCGATGTCGACGAAGGCGCCGAACGCGGCGACGTTGGTCACGGTGCCCTCGAGGATCATGCCCTTCTTGAGGTGCTTGATCTCCTCGACGCCATCCATGAACACAGCGGCCTTGAATGCCGGACGCGGGTCGCGACCGGGCTTCTCGAGCTCGCGCAGGATGTCGGTGACGGTCGGCAGACCAAACGTCTCGTCCACAAAGTCTTTCGGCTTCAGCGTGCGAACGATGTCGCTGCTGCCGATCAGCGCCTTGATGTCGCTCTTGGTGGCGCTGAGAATCCGGCGCACCACCGGATAGGCTTCCGGATGCACGCCGGAGGCGTCGAGCGGATCCTCGCCGCCGAGGATGCGCAGGAAGCCCGCGCACTGCTCGAACGCCTTGGGACCGAGCCGCGGCACGTCCTTCAGCGCCTTGCGCGACTTGAACGGCCCGTTGGCGTCGCGGTGTGCCACGATGCTCGAGGCGAGGCCGGAGCCGACACCCGACACGCGCGCGAGCAGCGGAGCGGACGCGGTGTTGACGTCGACGCCGACTGCGTTCACGCAGTCTTCGACCACCGCATCGAGCGATTTGGCGAGCTTGGCCTGGCCGAGGTCGTGCTGGTACTGGCCGACCCCGATCGCCTTGGGTTCGATCTTGACGAGTTCGGCGAGCGGATCCTGAAGCCGCCGCGCGATTGACACCGCACCGCGCAGGGTGACGTCGAGATCAGGCAATTCCTCCGAGGCGAAAGCCGAGGCCGAATAGATCGACGCGCCGGCTTCCGACACCACGATCTTGGTCATCTTCAAGTCGGGCAGACCCTTGACGAGGTCGGCCGCGAGCTTGTCGGTCTCGCGCGAGGCGGTGCCGTTGCCGATCGCGATCAGCTCGACGCGATGTTTCAGCGCGAGCTTGCCGAGGCTCGCAAGCGCCTCGTTCCACTGCCGCTGCGGCTCGTGCGGATAGATCACGGCGGTATCCACCACCTTGCCGGTCGCGTCGGTGACGGCGACCTTGACGCCGGTGCGGAAGCCGGGATCGAGGCCCATGGTGACGCGGGTGCCGGCTGGCGCCGCGAGCAGCAAGTCGCGCAAATTGGACGCGAACACGCGCACGGCCTCGGTCTCGGCGGCATTCCACAGCCGCATGCGCAGGTCGATGTTGAGATGCACCTGGATCTTGGTGCGCCAGGCCCAGCGCACGGTATCGATCATCCAGCGGTCGCCGGCGCGCTTGAGGTCGGCGATGCCGAACCGCTTCATGATCTTCAGCTCATAGACACTCGGCACGCCCGGCGGCGATGCTTCGGTCTCGGCCTGGATCTGGAGATCGAGGATCTCTTCCTTCTCCCCGCGGAACATCGCGAGGATACGGTGCGAGGGCAGCTTCGTCAGCGGCTCGGAGAACTCGAAATAGTCGGCAAACTTTTCGCCCTCGGTCTTCTTGCCGTCGCGTACCTTGGATGCCATGCGCGCATTGGTCCACACCTCCTCGCGAAGCGCGCCGATCAGATCGGCGTCTTCGTCGAAACGCTCGACCAGGATGGCGCGGGCGCCGTCGAGTGCCGCAGCGGCATCTGCAACGCCCTTCTCTGCATTGACGAAAGCTTCGGCGACGACCTTCGGATCGTTGGTGGGCTCGGCCATGAGCTGATTGGCGAGCGGCTCGAGGCCGGCTTCCTTGGCGATCTCCGCCTTGGTGCGGCGCTTCGGCTTGAAGGGCAGATAGATGTCTTCGAGGCGCGCCTTGCTGTCGGCGGCGAGAATGGAGGCTTCCAGCGCGGCATCGAGCTTGCCCTGCTCGCGGACCGATTCGAGGATGGCCTTGCGGCGGTCCTCGAGCTCGCGCAGGTAACCCAGGCGTTCCTCCAGCGTGCGCAATTGCGCGTCGTCGAGCGCACCGGTCGCTTCCTTGCGGTAGCGGGCGATGAAGGGAACCGTGGCGCCGCCGTCGAGCAGCGCCACAGTCGCCTCGACCTGCTCCGCCCGAACCCCAAGCTCCTGCGCAATTTTCTGGTTGATATTTGCCACGCGAGAACCCCTCTATCCAAGCACGCATCGCGGAGGCGAACCACCGGCTGCGGGACGCCGCTTATGGACCAATCGGGGTTGATTCATCAAGGTGCAGCGGACAACCGTCGACAAGGGATTTTTTGTCGAAGCGATGCGATCTCGCCACAATCGTGGGTGCGACGCAGACGGCGCACATATCCCCGTCGTCCTGGCGAAAGCCAGGACCCATACCGCGTGATTCATCGATTGTGGGCGGTAGGCGTACCGAACGACGAGCCTTCGCCAAACTCACCCCTGGGGTAGTGGATCCTGGGGTTCGCCAGGACGACGATGGGGATTGCCTCGACACCTTGACAGACACCCTCGTTCGACGGCTGTTTTGTCCGCCGGGCTCCTGAACCCCATGTGAGGACTATAATGCGTACCACGTCGGTCGGCGTCGTTAGAATCGCCACCAAAGGCCCCGGCGACGTCTCCGGATTGATCAGCATGATCGGCTCCGGCGCGATCGATCCGACATCCATCCTGGCGATCCTCGGCAAGACCGAAGGCAATGGCGGCGTCAACGACTTTACCCGGGAATATGCCGTTGCCGCGCTGTGCACGGCGCTGGCGCCACGGCTCGGGCTGTCGCCGCAGGAGGTCGAGCAGCGCATTGCTTTCGTGATGTCCGGCGGCACCGAGGGCGTGCTCAGCCCGCACATTACAGTGTTCACGCGCAGGGAAGTCCCGCAGCGCCCGGCAGGCATCTCCGGCAAGCGCCTGAGCATCGGCATGGCGCAGACGCGGGATTTTCTCCCTGAAGAGCTCGGGCGCTCCGCTCAGATCACGGAAACAGCCGAGGCCGCGAAGGCCGCGATGGCGGATGCCGGCATCGCCGATCCCGCCGACGTCCACTTCGTGCAGATCAAGTGCCCGCTGCTCACCAGTGAGCGCGTCGCGGCGGCGAACGCGCGCGGCCACAAGACGGCGACGACCAGCGCCTACAGTTCGATGGCCTATTCGCGTGGCGCCTCCGCGCTCGGCGTTGCGGTCGCGCTCGGCGAGATCGCAACCGACGTTCATGATGAGGACGTGCTGCGACGCTACGATCTGTTTTCGAACGTCGCCTCGACCTCATCCGGAATCGAGCTGATGCACAACGTCGTCATCGTGCTCGGCAATTCGATGTCCTCGACGAGCGAATTCGAGATCGGACATGCCGTGATGAGCGATGCGATCGACGCTGCCGCCGTGCTCGCGGCGCTGGAGAGCGTTGGGCTCCGTGCCGCGCCGCAGACGACGACCGGCCGCGAGTTCGTCAACATTTTCGCCAAGGCCGAGGCCTCGCCTGACGGCAGCGTGCGCGGCTTCCGCCACACCATGCTGGAAGATACCGATATCAGCTCGACGCGCCACGCCCGGGCTGCCGTTGGCGGGTTGATTGCCGGCCTTGCCGGCACCGGGGCAGTCTATGTCTCCGGCGGCGCCGAGCATCAGGGCCCCGCCGGCGGCGGGCCGGTCGCGGTGATCGCAAAGCTCTCGAATTGATGCGCGCGCATGCAATGCGGGATTACCTCTCCATCCGGCGCAACCCTGCCCTTCGCGCCGCCTCAGTTGATTAAAGTGTTTCCGTGCGAAACTAAGATGGCGCCGCACGAAGAGGTTTGGATCGCATGACTTTCCCGATGAGCTGGAACGAATGGGCGCAGCACGATGGCGTGGGGCTGGCCGCGCGCGTCCGCAAGGGCGAGCTCACGGCGAAGGAGTTGGCGCGCCAGGCCGCCGCGGGCGTTGCCAAGGTCAATCCGGCACTGTCGGGCGTGGTCGAGCTGTTCGATGACGTGATCGCCGATCCGGCCAAGGACGGCGCCAATCTCGCTGGCCCGTTCGCAGGCCTGCCCTTCCTGATGAAGGACCTCGGCCCGACCATGAAGGGCCGGCTCCAGGAGATGGGCTCGCTGCTGATGCGCGGCAATCGCGCCAGCGCCGACACGTTCCTGACCGGCAAATTCCGCCAGGCCGGACTGAACCTGATCGGACGCACCACGACGCCGGAATTCGGCGTCTGCAGCTCGGCCGACAATCCGGCCGTCTATGTCACGCGCAATCCCTGGGACACCGACTACACCACCTGCGGCTCGTCGGCCGGCAGCGCCGCAATGGTCGCGGCCGGCGTGGTGCCGATCGCACACGCGACTGACGGCGGCGGCTCGATCCGCATTCCTGCCGGCGTCAACGGCAATATCGGGCTGAAGGTCTCGCGCGGCGTGTTCTCGCTCGCACCGCACATGTCCGATCTCACCGGCCTGGTCTCGATCCAGGGCTGCCAGTCGCGCTCAGTGCGCGACACCGCCGCCTTCGTCGATCATGCAAGGGGAGCGGCGCCGGGCGAGTTCATGCCGTTCTGGACCACGGCGCAGCCCTATTCCGAGATGATCAAGCGCGATCCGTCAAAGCTTCGCATCGCGCTGTCGCACAGCTGGGGCGACTACACCGCGACGCCAGAGATCGCCGCCGAGCTGGCGAAGGCCGGCCGCTTCCTCGAAGGCCTCGGCCATCACGTCGACTACGCCCTGCCCGAGCTCGACTTCCGCGCCGCGTTCGAGGCGCAGACCACCTGCTACATCTCGAATTTTGCGGTGGTGATCTCGAACATGCTCGCCGCGCGCGGACTGGAACGGCCGCCGGAAGACCTCATCGAGCCGATGAATATCAGGATCTGGGAAGCCGGCCGGCATACGAGCTTCGCCGAGCGGGCGAAGATGCAAGGCGTGTTCAACACGACCTCGCGCGCCTTCGGCGCTTTCTTCGAGCAGTGGGACGTGATCCTGACCCCGATCACCGCGCTGCCGACGCCGAAGGTGGGCACCCGGGAGTATCTCACCATCTCCGACAATCCTGACGTGCTCGACTGGTTCGGCAATCTCTGGCGCTTCTTAGCCTTCACGCCGCTCGCCAATCTCTGCGGCATGCCGGCGATCTCGATGCCGATGGCCACGCAGGAACACGGCCTGCCGCTCGGCATCCAGGCGATTGCGAAACAGGCCAATGACGGCCTGCTGCTGCAACTCGCCGCCCAGATCGAGCGCGCGCTCGACGGCAAGTGGAACGACGGCAGGAAGCCGAAGGTGCATGTGAGCTGAGTGAGTTGATCGCATTAACTTGCGATCCGCTAACTGCCTCAGTTCTTCACCGAGGGAATTTCCTCCGGCCGGGGCTGCTGCTGGCCCTGCTGGTACATTGCCAGCGCCTTTTCGAGCGCTTCGCGCAGCGCCAGCGCGGCGGCCACGCTGCAACGCAGATGCGCGGTCTGAACGACGTCGACCCTGACGGCGGCGCCGACCGGCATCAACAAATTGGCCGCAAGCTCGATCTGGATCGCGCCGTTGTGGTGGCCGAAGCAGGATGCACCGTCGAAATAGATGATCGGCGCCCGCTCCGAGCTCGAGGTCGAAATAATGACGGGCCCCTGGCTGGTGGCGGGCGTTTCGGGATCGGCCATGGGCACTCCTTGCGGCTAGTCGAACGAACGAGGCGCCCACCATCGTTGCTTCGGCCCGCCCTGTCGAGGCCAAACCGCCCCGGCACCTGCCGTGGGACGCGCATCCGGGGTTTTGCGCCGCGCCCGCCACTGGTCTAGAACGTCCTCATGTCCAGCTCACCGACCACACTTTCGTTCGAGGACCTCGCCGAGGCGATCAGGGGTCGCCGCTCCGATTACGGCCAGATCAGCGGGCTCCAACTCGACCGCTTCGCGCCTCGCGAGGCCTGGTCCAGCCTGCCCTACCGGCCAGTGTTCGTCGGCGATACCGAGACCGGCGTGCTGCATGGCGGCGTCGTCACCGCGATGCTGGACGAGAGCTGCGGCATGGCGGTGCAACTTGCGCTCGACGGCACGAGCGCGATCGCGACGCTCGATCTGCGCATCGACTATCAGAAGCCGGCGACGCCGGGCCTCGACATCAAGGCGCATTCGGTCTGCTACCGCACCACGCGTTCGATCGCCTTCGTGCGCTCGACCGCCTATCAGGACTCCGAGGACGATCCAGTCGCGACCGCCACCGCCTGCTTCATGATCGGTGCCAACCGCACCAACATGCTCGCAGACCGCAGGATGGACTCCCGCAACATCCCGACGCTGGAGGCGCCGGACGATCCGGACGGCCCGTTCGCCAACAGCCCGTTCGCGCGCTGCCTCGGCATTCGCGTCAACGACGACGACACACTGACGATGCCGTTCTCGCCAAAGATCATCGGCAACCCGATCCTGCCTGCGATCCATGGCGGCATGACCGGCGCCTTCCTCGAGACCACCGCGATCTTCGGAGTGGCGCGCGAACTCGGCGCAGCCGCGCTGCCCAAGCCGATCGGACTGACCGTCAACTATCTGCGCTCGGGCCGCGCGCTCGACACCTTCGCCAACGTCTCGATCGTGAAGCAGGGCCGGCGCATCGTCGCCTTCGAGGCGCGGGCCTGGCAGGACGATGCGAACAAGCCGATCGCCACCGCCTTCGGCCATTTCATGCTGCGGCCGACGCCCGGAAACGACGAGGAATAGGCGCATTTTCCCTTGACGGCCAGGGTCTGGGCCACAACGATAGCATGTTCCCGCGAGAGGTATTGGGTTGCGGCATCCGCTCGACATCGTCGCCATGTTCGCCGCGCTCTGGCTGCTGGCAGCGATGGTGCTCGACGCGCTGACGCCGAAGGAACTGACGACGGTGATGATCGGCATCGCCATCGGACCCGCCGTCGTCATCACCGCCGTGTTCTACTATCTGCGCTGCCCGCGCACCGATTTCGCGGTGATGTTCGCCGCGCTGTGGCTGATCTCCGACATCGGCATCGCGTTCATCTCCCCGGCGCAGCTGCCGCATTTCCTGATCGCGCTCGGCTTCGTACCGGCGCTGCTGATCGGCATCGTGCTGCACTGGCAACGCTTCCAGCGCCGCCATGAGCGGCTGCCCGTGCCGTCGGTCAAGCGGGGTTAGCGCGGCAGCAAATTGGTCTTGGCGAGATCGACGACCTCGTCGCCGCGGCCGTTCATCACGGCGCGCAGGACCCAGAGGCTGAAGCCCTTGATCTGCTCGGGCGTGATGGTCGGCGGCATCGACAGCTCCTGCTTCGCCGTGACAACGTCGAGCAGCGCCGGTCCGTTGTGGGCCAGCATCTCCTTCATCGCGCCCGGGAGCTCGCCGGGATCCTCGACGCGCCTTGCGAAGATGCCCATGGCGCGCGCCATTGCCGCGAAGTCCGGATTCTCCAGATCGACATTGGTGTCGACGAAACCGGCCGCCTTCATCTCCAGTGCGACGAAGCCGAGCACGCCGTTGTTGAAGATGACCACCTTCACCGGCAGCTTCATCTGCGTCAGCGTGATCAGATCGCCCATCAGCATGGTGAAGCCGCCGTCGCCGGAGAGCGAGATCACCTGGCGGCCGGACTGCGCGGCCTGCGCGCCGATCGCCTGCGGCATGGCGTTGGCCATCGAGCCGTGCACGAACGAGCCGATCAGCCGCCGGTGGCCGTTCATCTCGAGATAGCGCGCGGCCCACACCGTCGGCGTACCGACATCGGCGGTGAACACGGCATCATCAGAGGCGTGGTCGCTGATGACCTTGGCGAGATATTGCGGATGGATCGGTTTGCTGCCCGGCGTGCCCTTCGCGAGCGAGTCCAGGCCCTCGCGTGCTTTCTTGTAGTGCGCGATCGCATCGTCGAGATGCCTGCGCTGCGTCTTGGCCTTGAGGAGCGGCAGCAGCGCCTCGATGGTGAGCTTGACGTCGCCGACGAGGCCGAGATCGATCTTGCAGCGACGACCGAGATTCTCCGGGCGGATGTCGATCTGGGCGACCTTCGCATCAGTCGGGAAGAACTGCTTGTAGGGAAAATCAGTGCCGAGCATCACCAGCGCGTCGCAGGCGTGCATGGCGGCATAGCCGGAGGTGAAGCCGATGAAGCCGGTCATGCCGACGTCGTAGGGATTGTCGTATTCGACGTGCTCCTTGCCGCCGAGCGCATGCACGATCGGGCTCTTCAAGGCTTCCGCGAGTTGCATCAACGGCGCATGCGCGCCGGCGCAGCCGCGGCCGCAGAACAAGGTGATGCGCTCGGCGCCGTTCAAGAGGTCTGCGAGCGCCTTCAACTCATCGGCCTGCGGCACGATTTTCGGCGCCGACAGTGCAAGGCCACGCGCCGTCGACAGCGCGCGCTTGGGTGGGCTGCGGAAGGCGACGTCGCCGGGCATGGCGACGATGGCAACGCCGCGCATGCCGACCGCCGCGCGGATCGCGTTTTCCAGCACATAGGGCAGCTGACTCGGATCGGAGACCAGCTCGCAATAATGGCTGCACTCGCGGAACAGGTTTTGCGGATGCGTCTCCTGGAAATAGCCGCTGCCGATCTCGGCCGTCGGGATTTGCGCGGCGATCGCCAGCACGGGAACGCGGCTGCGATGGGCGTCGAACAGGCCGTTGATCAGATGCAGATTGCCGGGACCACACGAGCCCGCGCATACCGCAAGGCTGCCCGTCATCTCCGCTTCCCCGGCAGCGGCGAAGGCCGCGACCTCCTCGTGCCGGACATGGATCCATTCGATCGTGCCGCGCCGCCGCAGCGCTTCGGTCAGCGCATTCAGGCTGTCGCCGACGATGCCGTAGATGCGCTTGACGCCGGCCTGTTCGAGCGTTGCCACGAACAGATCGGCCACGTTGTTGATTGCCATGTCGGTCTCCTGATCTTGCTTCTGCGGCAAGATAGGATAACGCGCAACAGTGACGGCATCACGGCTTGTTTATTGCTGCTTCAGTCTTTCGCAATCGCCCGATCGTAGGCCGCGATCGTCAATTTTGAGCGAGCGGCAACGTCCGTTGCCGTCATGCCGGGCTTGTAGAGGCTGGAGCCGAGCCCGAACGCGGTGACGCCGCCCTTGATATACTCCGCGAAATTCTGGTCGGAGACGCCGCCGACGGCGGCGATCATCACGCCGGCCGGCAGCACGGCACGGATCGCGGCGATGCCGGACGCGCCGAGCACGCTTGCCGGAAAGAATTTCAGGCCAGAGGCGCCGGAGCGCGCGGCCAGCAGCGCCTCGGTCGGCGAGAACACGCCCGGTAGCGTGACCATGGCGTATTGGTGCGCACGCGTGAGCACCTGTGTATCGACATTCGGCGACACCATCAGCTTGCCGCCGACATCGTTGAGCCGATCGACATCCGCTGTGGTCAGCACCGTGCCGGCGCCGATCAGCACGCCGGCCGGCGCGAGCTTGACGGCGGTGGCGATGGAGCGGAACGGATCGGGCGAGTTTAACGGGATTTCGATCGCGGTCATGCCGGCCTCGATCAGCACGCCGACGATGGCCTCGGCCTCCTCCGGCTTGATGCCGCGCAGGATCGCGACCAGTGGCCGTTTCATCGCCGGAAAGGGAACGCTCATCTCGACTATCCTCTCATTTCGTCCAGATCGCGGCAGCCGCCATTGACAGTCCGCGGCGGACGGCTTCATCGGCATCGACCGGCTTCACGGTGACCGACAGCGCGTCGAAAGCCAGCCTGTACAGCATTGCGAGCCGCCCCGAGGCAATCAGCGTGATTCCAGCTTTCGGCATCGCGCCGGAGAGCCCTGCCGCCAGCTCGACGCCGATCAACGTGCCCGACAGCGTTTCGCGCGCGGCGGCCGGTGTGCCCCCGAACAGGAGTTGACGCGACCGCGCGCCGAACAGAAAATTGGCGGCGAAGGCCGGTGCCTCGTACGCCGCCTTCACCGCAGCCTGGAAGCTCGTGACATCCTCGGCGTCTTCGGCGCCCGCGACCGCAAGCGACAAAATCGTCTCGCGCGACACCACGCTGAAGAGCTCGCCGGTCATAAAGGTAGAGAAATGCGCGACCGTATCGTCCTTCAGGCGCACCCATTTCGAATGCGTGCCGGGCATGCAGACCAGAGCTTCACCTGCGGCATCAAGCCCGAGCGCGCCGAGCAGCTGCGTCTCCTCGCCGCGCATCACGTCCGGTGCTTTTGCATCGCGCTGCGCGATACCCGGCAGGATACGGATGTCGCGCGCTTCGCCGGACACGCGCGCCGCCTGCTTCAGAACAGCGGAGAGTGGCGCGGGCGTATCGACATAACCGGCCTCGATCCAGCCGGTACGCGCGCCGGCCATGCCGCAGACGAGGACAGGCAGATGATCGGACGCCTCGACTGCCGCGAGATGCGATTGCAGCACGGCGGCAAAGCCGGCCTTCGCGGCCACCAGCATGCCTTCATCGCTGCGGCGCTCGGCCAGCACCTCGCCGGCGCGGTCGATCAGCCAGAGCCGGAAGCTGCTGGTGCCCCAGTCCACCGCGACATAGGCAGGTTCGGTCATCTCAACGCGTATCCTCGTCTCACCGCCGAGACGCCGTCTCGCGACAATGAGACGGGGCCCCGCAAATCTGCCCCGGGATATCGGCTATTGCTGCCGCAAACCAGCCTTTTTTCGCGGGTCTGGGGCGCCGTTCGCGGTGGCACACCGCTTGCGAAGAGGTGGCACACCGCTTGCTAAAGCGTTCCCGCTCACGTCCGTGAACCGCGCAACAAGACGCGTCAACATCAGATGAGGAAACCCATGGAGATCGGTTATTTCACGATGCCTTCGCACCCGCCGGAGTGCGGCCTGAAGGAAGGGAACGACTGGGACCTGCAGGTCATGCGCTGGCTCGACGAGCTCGGCTATCAGGAGGCCTGGGTCGGTGAGCACCACACCGCGCCCTGGGAACCCAATCCCACGCCGGATCTGCTGATCGCACAGGCGCTGATGCAGACCAAGAATATCCGCATCGGACCGGGCGGCTTCCTGCTGCCCTATCACCACCCGGCCGAGCTCGCCAACCGCGTCGCGATGCTCGATCACCTCTCCGGGGGACGACTCAATTTCGGAGTTGCGGCCAGCGGCCTGCCAAGCGACTGGGCCATGTTCAACGTCGACGGCATGAGCGGACAGAACCGCGACATGACGCGCGAGGCGCTGGAGATCATTCTGAAGATGTGGAGCGATCCCGCGCCCTGGACCTACAAGGGCAAGTTCTGGACGGTGACCAAGCCGGACACGATGTTCGACTTCCTCAAGCCGCACATCAAGCCGTTGCAGGCGCCGCATCCGCCGATCGGCGTCGCCGGACTCTCGAAGAATTCGGACACGCTGAAGCTCGCCGGCGAGCGCGGCTTCATCCCGATGAGCCTCAACCTGAACCCCGCCTATGTCGGCAGTCATTGGGATTCGGTCGTAGCAGGTGCCGCCAAGACCGGACGCAAGCCGGACCGCGCGGATTGGCGGCTGGTGCGCGAGGTGTTCGTCGCCGATACCGACGAGGAAGCGTGGAGGCTCTCGACCGGCGACATGATGGGCCGGATGATGGGCGAGTACTTCCTGCCGCTGCTCGGCCACTTCGGGTTCAAGGACTATTTGAAGCACGCGCCCGACGTGCCCGATAGCGATGTCACCGTCGAATATTGCGCCAAGCGGAACTGGATCGTCGGCTCGCCCGCGACCGTCGCCGAGAAAATCGAGAAGATCTACGAGGAGGTCGGTGGCTTCGGCGTGCTGCTGGTGTTCGGCTTCGACTACAAGCACAAGGCGGAAGCCTGGCATCACTCGCTGTCGCTGCTGAGGAACGAGGTGATGCCGCGCCTGAAGCATCTCGGCTCCGCGCAGAAGGCGGCTTGACCCGACGCGGGTGCGGCGCGATCGTGCCGCACCCGCATCCATTTCGGAGATTTCCGCGTGACGGTGGACGCAAAGGAATTCAAGCAGGCGATGCGCCAGTGCGCGGGCGCCGTGGCGCTGGTGACGGTCGGTGCCGAGCACGGTAAGCGCACGGGGCTGACGGTCACCTCGGCCTGCTCACTGTCGGACTCACCGCCATCCCTGATGGTCTGCGTCAACCGCAACGCCAGTGCGCACGCGCGTATCCGCGAGGAAGGCGCGTTCGCGATCAACTTCCTGCATGAGGACCACGCTCTCCTCGCGCTCACCTTCAGCGGCCAGAAGGGCGTTAATGGCGACGACCGTTTTGCGTTCGGGGAGTGGACGCGCGGGGTGACCGGCGCGCCGGTGCTGAGCGACGCAGTCGCCGCATTCGACTGCGTGCTGGCGCAGGAATTCGAGACGACGACGCATTCGATCTTCGTCGGCGAGGTGCGCGGTGCATCGCATTCCGACGGCGCGGCGCCGCTGGTGTATCTCCGCAGCAGCTTCCACGTCCCTCACGAAATCCGCGGCACCGTAACCGTCGGCGATCTCGACTCACGACATCTGAGCTGGAGCGATTTTTCGTAGGAGCGGCGGCGTTGATGGTGCGCTCTTCCTTCTCCCCTTGCGGGAGAAGGACGAATGTGCGCCGCACGCAGTTGAGGACTACTGCGTCGTCTCGATCTTCAACAGCTTGATCTTACGATAGAGCGTGGCCCGGCTGAGTCTCAGTGCGCGCGCCGCTTCAGTTACACGGCCGCCATGCTTGCGTAATGTCTCCACGATCGTGGCGCGCTCCGCCGCGGCCAGATCCGCTTCCACCGCCCTTCCGCCAAACGGGGGCAGATCGAGATCGGCATAGGTAATCACGCCGTCCTCCGCCGTGCAGCCGGCGAGCCGCAGCACATGTCGGAGCTGGCGCATGTTGCCGGGATAGGGATAGGCCGCCAATTGCGCCCAGGCCTCGTCCGAGAGGGAGCAGTTCGGCGCTTCCTCGCGCGCGATCTGGCGGACGATGTCATCCCTGTCCGCACGCTCGCGCAAGGCCGGCAGCCGCACCTCCATGCCGCGCAGACGGAAATAGAGGTCGGTGCGGAAGGCGCCCTCCTCGGCCATGTGGCCGAGATCGCGATGGGTGGCGCTGATCAGGCGAATGTCGACCGGCACGGGCTTCAGCGCGCCGAGCGGCCACACTTCGCGGTTCTCCAGCACGCGCAACAGCCGCGTCTGCAGCGCGATCGGCATATCGCCGATCTCGTCGAGGAACAGCGTCCCGCCGTCGGCCTGCACGATCAGACCCTTCGAGCCGTCGCGGCGCGCGCCGGTGAAGGCACCGGCCTCGTAACCGAACAGCTCGGCATCGATCAGGCTTTCCGGCATCGCCGCGCAGTTCAGTGCGACATAGTTGTGGCGCGCGCGATTGCCGGCTGCGTGAATGGCACGGGCGAACACATCCTTGCCGACGCCGGTCTCGCCGTGCAGCAGCACCGGCAGATTGCGATCGCCGATGCTTCTAAGTCGCTTCACGCTCCTGATCAGGCCGGGGTCGCGGCCGGCGAGCCGCTGCAGAGCATCGAAGCGATCGACCTGTGCATCGCGGCGCGGCGCGAGCGGACGGCTCGAGACCCTCGCCCGTAGCGGCGGCGCGACATGGCCATGCCCCAACGGAGTGCCATCGGCCCGGCGCAGCTCGACGAGATCGTCTGCGTCGCGCGCGGCGGGATGGTCGAACTTGACGTAGCGCGACAGATCGATGCCGGATGCGATCAAGCCGTCAGTGAGACCCAGCAGCGCGCGCGCCGAACGGCAGGCGCCGACGATGCGGCGATCGTCGTCATAGGCGAGCAGGCCGCTGCCGCCATCGCCTGGTACGGTCGCGATCCAGGCGTTGCGGAAATGACCGCGGAAGATCGCACCCTCCATGCGCCGCGTCGCCTCCATCGTCACCGCGAGCGCGAGCTGATGCGCGGTGCGCTCGAGGTCTTCGCGGCAGGAAGTGATGTTCACGGCGCCTGCGAGCCGTCCGGCCTGGTCGAACAGCGGCGTCACCGCGCAGGAAAACATGTGCCACTGCGCGCGAAAATGCTCGTCGCGATGCACCAGGATCGGCTTCTGCTCGGCGAGCGCGGTACCGAGCCCGTTGGTGCCTTCAAAAGCCTCGGAAAAATTCGACCCCGTGTAGATCTTCCAGTCCATGAACAGTCTTGCGTCGGCCTCGCCGGGCAGACGGCTGAACAGCATGGTTGCGTTCACGTCTGCCAGATTGACGCAATAGCCGGCATCGCGCAGCACCCGGGCGAGGTCGTCGAGCTCCGGCGTTGCGAGCCGGATCGTCTCTTCCATGGGTTCGGCGACGTGACGGATCTCGGCTTCGGTGAGCGTCTGCGGCGGCCCCTGACGGGCGGGATCGAGCTTGTGGCTGACCAGGCAACGCCGCCAGGAATTGGCAATGCGCGAAGAGGCATCGACGTCGGCCACGTGATTGGCGACGGACAAGACGCGGGCGACATGGTTCGAGGCCGAAAGGCTGGCCATCGCGGACGTCTCCACCCTGTATTATTGTGCAAAGTCTGGCACCGCAGGCGGGGATGTCAATCGGGAACCAGGAAGGCGGCGAAGCGCAAATCGGAATTGCTGCACCGCCCTCACCACGTATCGATGCACGGCCGCTTCTTCCCATTCCGCGCCGGCGGCTTCGGCACCGAGCGCAGGCCCGCCATGATCCAACGCCGCGTCTCGGCGGGATCGATGACGTTGTCGATCTCGAACACGGAGGCGATCGAGACAGCCTTGCCGTTGGCATAGAGCTCGGCGACCTTGTTGCGGTAATAAGTCTCGCGCTCGGCGGGGTCGGCGATCGCCTCCATTTCCTTGCGGAAGCCGAGGCGGACGTAACCCTCCAGGCCCATGCCGCCGAACTCGCCGGTCGGCCAGGACGCGGTAAAGAACGAGGCATGGAAGCCGCCGCCGATCATCGACTGCGCTCCGAGCCCATAGCCCTTGCGCAGCACGATGCCGAACAGCGGCACGGTCAGGCTCGCGCCTGTCACGAACATGCGCGAGACGTGGCGCACGATCGCCGTCTTCTCGGCTTCCGGGCCGACCATGAAACCGGGCGTGTCGCACAGCGAGACGATCGGCAGATCGAAGGCGTCGCAGAGCTGGAGGAAGCGCGCGGCCTTGTCGCCGGCATCTGCGTCAATCGCGCCGCCGAGATGGCGCGGATTGTTGGCGATCAGGCCGAACGGCCTGCCCTCGATGCGGATCAACGCGGTGATCATGCCGACACCGTAGTCGCGGCGCAGCTCCAGCACGGAATCCTTGTCGGCGACGAGGTCGATCACGCTGCGGATGTCGTAGACGCGCAGGCGGTTCTCGGGGATGGCGCGGCGCAGCAGCCGCTGGTCGGCGGCCTGCCACTCGGTCACCGCACCTTGGAAATAGGATAGATATTTTTGCGCAACACGCGTCGCCTCCTCCTCGTCCTCGACGAGGATATCGATGACGCCGTTCGGCGACTGGAACGTAACAGGCCCGACCTCGGCCGGGTGATAGACCCCGAGCCCGCCGCCCTCGATCATCGCGGGGCCACCCATGCCGATCGAGGCGTTTTTGGTCGCGATGATGACGTCGCAGCAGCCGAGCATCGCGGCATTGCCGGCGAAGCAGTAACCGGAGACGATGCCGATGACCGGCACGAGACCCGAGAGTCGTGCGAACTGCACGAAGGACGGGCCGTCGAGGCCGGTCATGCCGAGCCGGTCGGTATCGCCAGGCCGCCCGCCACCGCCTTCGGCATAAAACACCAACGGCACGCGCCAGTCTTCCGCGAGCGTCAGCATGCGGTCGATCTTCTTGTGGTTCATGTGGCCCTGCGTGCCCGCGAGCACGGTGTAGTCATAGGCCACGACGATGCAGCGACCGCCCTCCGGGCCGAACTTCTCGGCGTTGACGGTCGCGACGCCCATGACGAGGCCGTCGGCCGGCGTGTTCTTGACGAGATCGTCGAGCTTGCGCCGGCGCCGCTGCGCCGCGATCGCAAGGCTGCCGTACTCCATGAACGAGCCGTCGTCGACGAGCTGCGCGACATTCTCGCGCGCGGTGCGCTGATTGGTGTTGCGGCGGCGCTCGACCGAGGCAGGGCGATTTTCGTCGAGCGTGTTGGCCTGGCGCGCGATCAGTTCGGCGAGATCGGGACGGATGTGGTCGAGATCGATATCGGTTTCCGTTGCCGACGCATCAGCCGCAACCTCGAGCGGCTCCAGATACATGATCGGCTCGCCATGCATCAGCGTGACACCGTCGCCAGCGAGTAGCTGCATGACGCGACCGCCCTGCTCGGCCATGACGAGATGCTCCATCTTCATGGATTCGATCACGGCGAGCTGCTGGCCCGGACGCACGATCTCGCCTTCCTTCACCTGAATAGTGACAATGGTGCCTTGCAGGGGCGCCGCGACCATCACCGTGCCTTCGGGCACGGTCTGTGCCGTATGCGCCTCGGTGCCGGGACCGCCGCTTCGCTCCGTCGCTGCAAAATAGAGTGGTTTGGCCGCGCCATCCGCGGCTTCGACGAGCTTGCCGATGTTGCGATCGATGAAGTCTGTCGCGATGCGGTTGGAGCGGAAGTCGGGATGCGCCAGCACGGCCTGGAGGAAGCCGATATTGGTGACGACGCCGTCGATCCGAAACTCGCGCAAGGCGCGCGAAGCCTTGGCAACGACCTCGTGCCAGGCTTCACCGGACGTATGCACGATGACCTTTGCCAGCAGCGAGTCGAAGGCGGCGCTGGTCTTGTAGCCGGCATAACCGAAACTATCGACGCGCACGCCGGGGCCTGACGGCGGCTCGAACACGGCAAGCACGCCGCCGGTCGGGTGCGTCGCCCCTAGCTCGTCCAGCGTCTCCATGTTGACGCGGAGCTGCATGGCATAACCGCGCGGCTTCGGGATCGAGCCTTGCGCCAGGCCGAGCGAGGCAAGCGAGGCACCGGCAGCAACCGCAAGCTGGGCGCGGACGAGATCGAGGCCGAGCACCTCCTCGGTCACTGTGTGCTCGACCTGAAGCCGCGGGTTGGCCTCAATGAAGGCAAAGCTGTCTTCGGCGGCGCCGTCGACCAGGAACTCGAACGTGCCGAGATTGTCGTACGACGCGGCCACGGCGAGTTGCTTCGCCGCCTCGATGATACGGCCACGCAAGCCGTCGCTGAGCGACGGGCTCGGCGCCACCTCGATCAGCTTCTGGTGCCGGCGCTGGATGGTGCATTCGCGTTCCCAAAGATGAGAGATCGCGCCGTGGCGGTCGCCGATGATCTGTACCTCGATATGGCGCGCTTGCCGGATCAACCGTTCGGCATAGACGCCGTCGAAGCCGAACGCGGCCTTGGCCTCGGACTGGCAGCGCGCGTAGGCCTCCGCCAGATCGGCAGCGCGCTCGACCACGCGCATGCCGCGCCCGCCGCCGCCGGCCATCGCCTTGATCACGATCGCCGCGTTGCTGCCGAGCGAGGTGAAGAACGCCGCGATGTCCTCCAGCGAGGACGGCCCGCTGGTGCCGGCGATGATCGGCACGCCGCAGCGCTTTGCCAGTTGCCGTGCCGCAACCTTGTCGCCGAACAGTTCGAGCGCCGCGGCCTTCGGCCCGACGAAGGCGATGCCTGCATCAGCGCAGGCTTTCGCCAACGCTGCGTTCTCGCTGAGGAAGCCGTAGCCGGGATGCACGGCGTCGCAGCCGGATGCCGTTGCCGCCTTCACCACGGCCTCGATGTCGAGATAGGCCCGTGCGCCGCGGCCGGGGATTTCGACCGCTTCGTCGGCAACCCGCACATGCAGCGACAGCGCATCGTCCGCTGGATGGATCGCGACCGTCGCGATGCCGGAATCGGCTGCGGCGCGCGCGATGCGGATGGCGATCTCGCCGCGATTGGCGATCAGGAGCTTCTTGAACGACATGCAGCGTCTCCATGCCCGCGTGCCCAAGCGCGGTCGACAGGTCCGATGGTTCTGCTTCGTCACTTTAATCGAGGCCGTCAAGGGCAAGAACGCCGGTCGCGACGACCGTTCCCGCGGGCCGGAATTTTAGTCGGTCGCTTGCGCCGTGATGAGGCGAATAATCCGCGCCACGGCAGACGGGATCGGGGCGATGATTGGCACGGTGAACATCAGCTGAAGCTCGCGCGCAGCTTCGCCCAGCGGCCCGCCGCCGATGATGACGGCCTCCGCGCCATCCTGCGCGATGCAGGCCTCGACCGCGCCGGCGAGCGCTGCGCGCAGCCGCGCCGGATCGCGCATCAGCTCCTGCGGATCGCCCTCCGCGAAGCGGACGCCGGTGTAATACGATCGCAGCCCCAGCGCGTCCGGCAAGGCGTCGATCTTCGCTTCCAGCAGCGGCGTCGTGGTCGCCACGCCGAAGCGGCGGCTGTTCTCGGCAGCTGCCAGCATCGAGGACTCACCGATGCCGACCGCGGGCAGTTCTATCGCGGCTTTGATCCCGGCCAATCCGGGATCGCCGAACGCAGCGACGATGATGCCGTCGCATGCATGCCGGTTCGATTGCGCGATCTCCAGAACTTCGGTGGAAGCTGCATCCAACGCATCCGGCGTCACGATCATTTGCGGCGCGCGCGTTGCGGTCGCGCCGTCGATGTCGAAGCCGTCGCCGGCGGCCGACCTCGCGATAGCGACCATCATCTCGGTGGTCGCCACGGAACTGTTTGGATTGATCAGGAGAATGCGCGCGCGCCGATCGGAAGTTTGGCCCATCCCCCTGCTATACTAAGCCGCCCGCACCCCCGCAACGAAAGCGCTGACCTCGTTTTCCAGCGATTGCAGCTTCTGCGACAGCCGGCCGCTCGATTGCAGCACGAGGCCGGCGGCCTGGCCGGTCTCCGCCGTCGCATCGGTCACACCCGAGATGTTCTGCGAAACCTGGTCGGTGCCGGAGGCGGCCTCCCTTACGCTGTGGGCGATCGCCGCGGTCGCGGCGCCCTGCTCCTCGACCGCTGCGGCGATCGACGAGGAGATCTCGTTGACCTCCATGATGGTGCTGCGGATGCTCTCGATGTTGCCGACGACCTGGTTGGTCTCGGCCTGGATCGCGGTGATCTGCGCGCCGATCTCGTCGGTCGCCTTCGCGGTCTGGCTCGCCAGCGACTTCACTTCGCTTGCCACCACCGCAAAGCCCTTGCCGGCCTCGCCGGCGCGCGCTGCCTCGATGGTGGCGTTGAGCGCGAGCAGATTGGTCTGCGAGGCGATCTGGTTGATGAGGTCGATGACCTCGCCGATCTTGTGCGCGGCCGCCGCCAGCCCCTGCACCGTGTCGTTGGTGCGCTGACCGTCGGCAGCGGCCTTGTCGGCGACCGTCGCAGCCTGCGCGACACGCTGGCTGATCTCGGTGATCGAGGACGACAGCTGCGCGGCGGCGGAGGCCACCGTCTGCACGTTGCTCGAAGCCTGCTGACAGGCGGTGGCGACGAAGCTCGCGCGGTCGGTCGCCTTGTTGGCGGTTTCGGACATGCCCTGCGCGGCCTGCTGCATCGCGCGCGCCTCGTTGAAGACGTCGCGGACGACGGCCTGAACGTTCGCCTCGAACTTGCCGGCGAGATCGGTCATCGTCCTGCGCTTCTCCTCGTCGGCCTTCTGCTTCGTCTCTTGCTGTTCGGTGTGCATCCGGCCGACCTCCGCAGCATTGTCCTTGAACACGGCGAGCGCCTTGGCGAGCCCGCCGATCTCGTCGCGACGGTCGGTATGGGGCACGTCGAACGCGCTGTCGCCGGAGGCGAGGCGCTCGGTGAGCGCGGTGATCTTCGCCAGCGGCCGGGTCACGCTGCGGCCGATCACGAAGGAGGCGCCGAGCACGAGCACGAACACGACCAGGCACACCAGGGCGAACGTCATCGCATTCTGGCGGAAGACGGCGTCGACGTCGTCGAGATAGATACCGGTGCCGATGATCCAGCCCCAGGGCGCAAAGCCCTTCACATAGGAGATTTTCCCGACCGGCTGGTCGAAGCCGGGCTTCGGCCAGAGATAGCTGTAGAAGCCCGCGCCCTGCTTCTTGACGACGTCAACGAAGCCGACGAACAGCGCGTTGCCGGACGGATCCTTCATCCCGGAGAGATCCTTGCCGTCGAGCTCCGGCTTGATCGGATGCATGACCATTTTGGGGGTCATGTCGTTCAGCCAAAAATATTCGACCTTGTCGTAGCGCAGGCTCTTGACCTCCGCGATCGCGGCGGCCTGCGCCTGCTCGCGTGGCAGCTTTCCTTCGCTCTCGAGCTTCTGGTAGTGCGCCAGGATACCGTAGCCGACGTCGACCATGTGCTGCGTCTTGGCCTCACGGTCCGCGATCATCTGCGCGCGCAGGGTCGAAAGCGCGATCGGCGCCAGCGCGATCATGCCAAGGAGGCTGATGCCGACAATCAGGACCAGCTTGAAACTGATGCGGGAGAAAAACATCGGTGCTCGCAAGATTTGGAAGGGCTGATATGCCAGTTTATCCCGCGTCCCTTAGCAAAGCTTTAAGCATTCGGGTTCCCGCAAAACCCCGCAAACTCCGTAGGATCCTACCGGCATGCCTCGGACACCTGGCAGGTTCACGAGGCGGGCTGCATCCGAGATGCGAACTCTTCAAAACTAGAAGACCTCGGCATCGCCCCTCCGAGCGTTGACTTGCAGGGGGCTCTGACCGAACGATCGGCGCAGATCATCAGCGCCAGCCGGGGCGCGGGCGCAGCCGGAGGCCAGAGGCTAGAATGCATCAATCGACATCGACAGGGTCCCTCGACCTTCCGGCGCTGAGCGCGGCGGAGCGGCTCTTCATCTGGGGATTTCGGGCCAAGGCACGCAGCGGAAGCGCTGTTCCCACCGCGGCCGACATCCAGCAAGTGTACGACCATTTTCGCGTGGGCGACGCCGTGCCGTCGCTGGAATCCATCATCGAGATCTTTGCCTGCACGGCGCATACGGCGATCGCGGTGCACTGCCCGACCTGCCCGCGCATGTCCGACAGCGAGCACGGGATGTTGCGGGCAATCGCCGCCGCGCAGAAAGAGCGCGATGATATCGCGCGCGAACAGTTCGAATGCTGGCTGCCGCCGGTCGGCGCCGATTGGGCTCTCGCACCCGTGCGCGGGCTTGCAACGATCTTCCGCATGGCGGGTCTCATCCTGCCCGACCGACACGTTCCGTCTTTCGACCATGACCGACCAATGGCGATGAAGAGCTGGCTGGTCGGAAGCCCCACGTTGCACTGACCGGGATCGCGCATGATGCAGGACAGTTGCGGCGCTGTGTCTGTCACGGAAGCCGGCCAGGCGCGGCTCTGTCCGCTTCGGGTCGCGCTTGCGACGCGGCCTGACTTCGATAGCTACGATGATTTTGGCCGCGTCACGCTCTCGCTGTTCCGGTTCATTGCTGCCGCCTATGCGACCGGCGCGTCCGATTGCTGGGAGGCGGCCTATCGCTTTGCCGACGAGGCGCCTGGCATCGCCGACAGCCCGCTGCTGGTCGCACGCGTTGCCGCACTGGTCAGAATCCTGCGCAGCGGTCGGCCCTGCCAATTGTGCTTCATGCCGCCGTCGTGCCGGCGCCTGTCGCAGGACGAGGCGGGTTTGATGCGGCTGCTGGCGGTGGCGCGCGGCAACCAGCCAGGTGAGCTCGAATCTGCCGTTTGCCAGTTCGTCGGCGACGAGAACGGGATTGCGACAACCAGGGCGGTTAACGCGCTCGCGGTCTGCTGACACCTAGCCGCCCTTCTAGCCGAGCACGAGATCGATGGTGTGGGACGCGATCTTGCGCAGCTGCGGCTCGTCGCCGAAGGCGCGTTCGAGCACGGCGAGGCCGCGCGTCACGGTAATGATGTGCAGTGCCGCGGCCGCGGAATTGCCGCTGAACTCGCCGGGCGCCGCACCCGCCGACAACGTCTCCTGAACCAGAACAGTGATGCGCGAGATGAGGTTCGCGAAGGCCTGCCGCGCCTCCTCGTCCAGCCCCTCGCCTTCGGCCGCGCCGAGCTCCATCAAGCCGCGCGTGGTCGGACATCCCCGCGGCGGCGAGCCCGCGCGGAAGTTGCTGATGGTCAGGTCGAAGAACGCGGTGAGGCGCTTTCGCAAGCTGCCCGCACCGAGCGCCTTTTGCAAAGCGACGAGATAGTCTCCCGCATAGCGCTCGTACGCCTGCAGGAATAGCGCCTCCTTGGTGCCGAAGGCGTTGTAGAGGCTGCCGCGCTGCACACCGGCGTCGCGCGCGATGTCCGACAGCGAGGTGCCGCGCACGCCCTTGCGCCAGAACTGGTCGAAGGCGATGCGCAGGACATCGTCATGGTCGAATTCGCGCGGCCTCAAGCTTTGCTCCCGTCAGGCGTATTTGACACGATGTCAAAAACATGATTTCTTGACGCCTCGTCAAAAACAAACTGGTACCCACGCAGCCCTTCGTCAATGAGGAATTCGCGATGCCTCTCCTCCACATCTCGATGCGCGCCGGAAAGCCGGAAGCCTACCGGAAGGCGATCCTCGACGGCCTCTACCGCGCCATGCGCGAGGCGCTGAACGTCCCCGAAGGCGACGAGTTCATGACCATCAGCGAGCTTTCGCCCGCGAACTTCCGCTGCGGCAACGCCTACGGCGTCACGCGCAGCGACGATGCCGTGCTGATCCAGATCACCGTATTCGCCTCGCGCACACCCGAGCAGAAGAAGGCCCTGTACCGGCGGATCGCGGATCGGCTCGGCGAAAACCCGGGCATCCGCCTCGAGGACGTGTTCGTCAACGTCCTCGATGCGCCCGCGGAGAACTGGTCCGTCGGCCACGGCGTTGCGCAATTCGCTTGAGCTTATAGCTTCACCGATCCAACGCACGTCTCCATGATCCCGTCGAGCTCCGCCTTCGAGAGCACCCCGAGCTCGGCGATGAAGACGATCCGCGCGCGCGGCAGAGCGGTGGCATCACCAACGGCGAGCCCGGCTTCACCCGGCGCCAGCGTGGCGCGGCCGGCGGCGAATTGAAACACCATCTGGCGCCCGGGCTGCTCGACGGTCTCGAACAGGCCTTTTGCCCGCGCGAGTTTTGGCGCAAGCCGGCCGATCGCCTGCTGCAGGCGGGGCAGCGAGATCGGCTGGTCCGAGGTCCAGCTCAGCGTCTCGAAGCGTTGCTCTGCCGGCCGTCGCGGTCCGGGCTCGCGTCGCGCGGGGGCCCGATCGACGGTCGCGGGAAACAGCAGCGCGGACGGAATCTCGCCGTGCGGCGCATCGACCACCACGGCAGGAACGCGCTGCCCGCGGATGGCCTCGCGCATCCGGGAGCCCGCGCTCTCGTCCGCCAGATCCAGCTTGCTCAGCGCCACGATGTCGGCGACGCGCAGCTGCGAACGATGCAGCGCATCGTCGAGAGCGGCTGGCGGTGTCGCCGCGTCCATCACGCAGAGCACCGTTTCCAGCGGCGCTTCGCGCAGGATCACGGGATCCATCAAATTGCGGACGATCTCGGCGGGATCGGCGACGCCGCTGGTCTCGATGACGATGTATTCCGGCTTCGGATCACGCCGCAGCAGCGTCGAGAGGGTGCGCAATAGGTCGCCTTCGAGCGAGCAGCAGATGCAGCCATTGGCGAGGCTGACCACGCCGTCGCTCGCGCCCGCGATCAGCTCGGCATCGATGTTGATCGCACCGAAATCGTTGACTACAGCGGCGATCCGCCGCCCCTCCGCATGCGCCAGCAGATGGTTGACGACAGTGGTCTTGCCGGCCCCCAGAAAGCCCGTCACCAGGAGAATGGGGACCGGCATGTGTCAGCCCCCGACGACGGGACGGCGCACGGGACGGCCGGGCCGCGCCGCCACGTCCAGCACACCATCTGTGATCAGCGGTTGGCCGCTGACCACGAGATGCCGCACGCCGTCGGAGGGGCGGTTCATCGCCGTGAAGGTCGCGCGGTCCGAGAGCTTCTCGTAGTCGAATACGACGATGTCGGCATCGGCATCCTTCGCGAGCCGGCCCTTTGCGCGCATCGCGGGCGTGCTCTGCGACAGGATCTCCGCCGGAATCAGCGCGCATTTGCGCACGCCTTCGAGCAGCGACACGGTCTTGCGCTCGCGCACCCATTCGCGGATGAACTTCGTGAAACAGCCCGCCGAGCGCGGATGCGAGGTGGCGTCATCCGGCAGCGGCCAGGCATCCCCGGTGTAGGTCTTGCCGTCCGACGTCGTCCACGGCATCGCGTCGGAGGCGATCGCGCCGCCGGGATAGAGCACCGACATGTCGAGCAGGTCGCGGTGATGCGCATTGTTCTCGGTGTCGAGGATGTGCCACAGCACCAGCGAGGACGGCTCTTCAGCTTGCGCCTTCAAGAGCTCCTCGCGATCGCTGAAGCGATGGCCGTCGGTGACCCGCTGCACGGAATCGTAACCGGTGCCGTTGCGCTCGACGAATTCGGGGTCGCTGAAGAACGCAGCCGCCAGCACGGTCGAGCCGGTGCCGTAGGGATAGGCCTCGACGGTGATGGGCAGGCCCTGCGCCTGCGCTTTCGCGATCAGCACGCGGCAGCGCTCGACGTCGGTCTTGCTCGACGAGTTAAAATGGCAGATGTGCATGTGCGCGCCGGTGGCGCCGGCATAGCCGATCAGGCGGATATAGGCTTCCGCCGCGCTCTCGGGATCGACGCGCGACATGTAGGCGACGTGGGTGAAGGTCGGCACGTCCTGCGCGGCCGCGAGCTGGCAGACCGCGGTCAGCTCCTGCACGCCGGCGCCCGGCGCATAGGCGTTCAAGATGCCGATGCCGATGCCGCCCTCGTTCAGGCCGCGCGAAAGGCGCTCCAGAATGCCGGCAACCTCCGCATCGCTCGCCACGTTGTCCATCCAGCGGCGATCGCGCATGGCGTTGCCGAATGCCTCCAGCGAGCTCTCCGCATTGGAGCCCGTCATCGCGCCAATACGCGCGAAAGCCCAGTTGGTGGCCGCGCCGTAGTTCAGCACGCGTCCCTTCCGCGCCTGGCGCTCATACCAGGACCCGACCGGCAGCACGCCTGCTTCGAGATCGAGCGTCGTCGTGACGCCGTCGAACGCCTGCATGCGATCGGCGGGGAGCGACTGGCCATGCGCATGAAGGTCGATGAAGCCGGGGGCGACCACGAGCCCGGTCGCGTCGATCACCCGCTCGGCACTGCCGAGCCCCGTTCCGACCGCGGCGACCTTGCCGTCCACCACCGCCACATCCCCGATGGCGTCCATTCCGCTGGCGGGATCCACCACCCGACCGCCAGAGATCACCAAGCCGCCCATATCGTCGCTCCCTCACGCTGAATTCGCATCAAGGCAGATTCCGTGAGGTACGACCACCTCCACCGATGCCGATGCATCATGCTCGCAAGGAAGGCTCGAAAGGGAGGCTCGAAGGGAGGTCAATTCACATGCGGGTCGCAGACACGCGCTCACAGTCTCGCGGCAGGTTTGCCCGAGCTATGCTTCTCGCTTCACCCCTCGAGACGAAAGGGCGCAGGGAAGACCGGGCGCCGGCTGGCACCCATAAAAACCCGTATGCGAACTGATTGCACACGCAATGCACAGGGGAGACACAGGGCAGCCGAGACCAGGCCTTCCCTGCGCGATGGTTTGACGGCCTATGCCGCGCTCTCCCCGGAGACGAGTTCCTTCTTGCCTCCGTCACTTCCACGAAATGCACGGCACCGCGCCGGTTGACGCGCTGACGCCTTCGCAAAGGCTTGACCGTAGCAACGACGGCCAGGACCACACGGTTTCGCCGTATGCGAGTTTCCTGCTTCGCCAAAAGCTTCACGAGGTTTGAGCGCCGTCCGTCGATGCGGTTCGTGCCATGCTCACGAGGTTCATCTCGCCCTGCACGCAACAAGCCCGCCTTTATCGCCGCCCGCGTCCACCGCAACTCCCAACCCGCGTTCGTGACGACGTACGACCGCCCCTTTTGTGGGCTGGGATGGCCGACACATGCGACATTTCCGAATTTCGGTAAAGCGTAATATTTTGATATGACGGGTTGACTAGCGTTTGCGTCTGTTTCGTCCGGCCGTCGGAGACGACGGACGCCACGACCGTGCAATGGACCGCGAAGCAGCTCCGCCGTCTTCTCGCCCCCATTGTCATTCACGAAGTTAGATGGGGCGCTACGGTGGGCAAAGTTCCCAAAGGGTTTTGTGTGATCGCTCGACCTCTTCTGCAACGCGACCCCTGTCATTCTATTTCGCGCCGCGCTCTCCTCGGCGGATTTATGTCGGCAGGGACCGCCCTCGCGCTCGGCGGATGCGCCGGCTTGGGTGCAACCGGGGCACGTTTCGACGCGTCATCGCTATCCCTTGACCCCACATTGCTCGTCACCACCACGCGCAAGCCGGTGAACGGCGGTCGCACGAAGCCCTGGTTCGGGCCGGAGCGCGCGACGACCATGACAGTCGCGCGGGCGAAGCTGGTGGCGCCGGACGAGAGCCGCCTTTCTCTGGCCTCGGTTGGACTTGGCGATTGGCGCCTTGACCGGGTTGAACCGGTGTCGACCGACGTTGGCGATCTCGTTGCGCAGGCCGGCGGAGGAGACGTGCTGATCTATGTGCACGGCTTCAAGCAGACGTTCGAGACGGCGGTGCTGGATGGCGCCCATCTCTCCGATGGGATCAAGTTCCGCGGTCGGACCATGGTGTTCTCCTGGCCCTCCAAGGCAGGACTGTTCGACTATGCCTATGACCGCGACAGTGCGATGTGGTCCCGCGACGAGTTTGAGCACGTGCTCTCCGCACTCGTGTCGGCGCCAGGCACCGGCCGCGTGAACATCGTTGCGCACAGCATGGGAACCATGCTGTCGCTCGAAAGCCTGCGTCAGCTCTATGCGCGATACGGCGACACAGTGACGAGCAAGATCGGCGCGGTGGTGTTTGCCGCGCCCGATATCGACATGGACGTGTTCTCGTCGGCGATCCACCGCATCGGTCCGCTTGCCGGCAAGATCACCGTGATCGCCTCCACGAACGATCGCGCCCTGGCCCTGTCGGGACAGATCGCAGGTGGAATGACCAGGGTCGGCGCCGCCGAGAAAGCCGTCATCGCGCAGCTCGGTGTGCGCGTGGTCGATGCTTCGCAGGAGGGCTGGGGCATCATCAACCACGATCTGTTTCTGTCGAATGCAGAAGTACAGCGGGTGATCCGCCGCTCGATCGACGGCACGATCGCTTAGGAGAGCGCCCGCGCCGAGCCGTGCGAACTGCGCACGCCGGTTGGGGCTACAAGCGGAAATGGCCGGTTTTCGAAGTGCCCAGTCTGGCAGGAAAAATGGCGCTCCCTAGGGGAATCGAACCCCTGTTTCAGCCTTGAGAGGGCCGCGTCCTAACCGCTAGACGAAGGGAGCGTGAGGGAGAGGACATAGCCTCGAATTTTGCCGGCGGCAAGCGGGGATCGAGGGGATTCAAACGCCCAATCGGCGTCGTCCTGGCGAAGTTCAGACCCATCGCCCCGTGTGGCGATGGTTAAGGCGAACCGAGTAACGATCTCGTTCACGCAACCGGGTTTCGGTGGTTATGGGTCCTGGCTTTCGCCAGGACGACGGCTGAGGCGGGTTCCGCGCCCCAGCCCCGCCTTACGGCTCATTGGCGAATTTCAGCTTTCCGGCCGGCCGCAAGGTGTGGGCATCGAAGGTGCGGATCTCGGTGACGCCGCCGACGTCGAGCGTGATCACGAGCCGGTCGCCGGCGACGCCGCTCGAGACAATTTTGGCGCCCTTCGGCAGGGTGGCAATGACGTCGCCTGCCGGCTCGGGCGCCCTTCCCTCCGACTTGAAAAGGCGGTAGCCCACCGCGATCAGGACGGCGCAGATTGCCAGCGCCGTGGTCAACCCCGCGATCAGCATCATCCGCCGCACCCGCGCGAACAGCGCGGCCTGCTCGGGGCTCGGTTCGGGAACAACGGTATCAGACGTCGTCATGGAAAATTCTGGCTCTGCGCAAAGGTTGGAGGTTGTCGTCGAAGGCTCCGAGGGCTCGACCCGGCTCGACCGCGTGCTGGCGACGCACCTTGCCGAACTGTCGCGATCGAGGCTGAAAGCTCTGATTCTGGCGGGCGCGGTGAGCCTCAGGGACGCCGCGATCCGGGACCCCGCTTATCACGTCGCATCCGGCGATACGATCACAATCGACGTGCCGGAAGCGGCCCCGCCGGAGCCGAAAGGCGAGGATATCGCCCTCGACATCGTGTTCGAGGACGACGACATCGTCGTCCTCAACAAGCCGAAGGGGCTGGTGGTGCATCCTGCGGCCGGCCACGAGACCGGCACGCTGGTGAATGCGCTGATCGCCCATTGCGGCTCATCGCTGTCGGGCATCGGTGGCGTCCGCCGGCCCGGCATCGTGCACCGGCTGGACAAGGACACCACGGGGTTGATGGTGGTCGCCAAGAACGACCTCGCGCATGCCTCGCTCACCGCGCAATTCGCCGACCACGGCCGGACCGGGCCGATGCGGCGCGGCTACATGGCTTTCGCCTGGGGGCTGCCGGGCCGCCATCGCGGCACCGTGGACGCGCCGATCGACCGCCACCCGCATGCGCGCGAGAAGATGGCGGTGCGCCAAGGCGGCCGCGAGGCGGTGACGCATTGGGAGCTTCTGGAGAGTTTTGCCGGGCGCGACGGCAAGCCGATCGCGGCGCTGCTCGCCTGCGAGCTCGAGACCGGGCGCACCCACCAGATCCGCGTCCACCTCGCCCATATCGGCCACCCCCTGATGGGCGACGCCGTCTACGGCCCGCATTTCAAGACCAAGGCAAACCAGCTGAGCCCTGAGTCGCAGGCCGTCCTGGCCGCGCTGGGGCGGCAGGCGCTGCACGCTTTCCTGCTGGTATTGCAGCACCCGAGGACTGGAGAATTACTCCACTGGGAGGCGCCTCTGCCGGAGGATTTGCTTCTCCTCCAGGGGGCCCTGAAAGCGGCGCTATGACGCAGGCCGCTTCAGAAATGCTTTACATTACAAAAAGTTATAGCTGCCACACGGGGACGTGACGTCAGCAATCCTTCCCTTTTTGCCTCCCGATGGAGTATATTGCGCTTGCGTTGAAGACCAACGCGGAACATCGCAGCACCGATCGGCTTTAACCAAGCGGTCGTCTGCCTGGCCCGCCGCTATCGGGGGCCTGAACCTGTTTGGAGGGCGCACTATGGCCCGTACAGCTACCCTGCCGGTCCTTAATGGCGAATCCGGCCTTTCCCGTTACCTCGGCGAGATCCGCAAGTTTCCGATGCTGGAACCCCAGCAGGAATACATGCTCGCCAAGCGTTGGCGCGAGCACGATGATCGTGACGCCGCGCACCAACTCGTCACCAGCCATCTCCGTCTCGTGGCCAAGATTGCCATGGGCTATCGCGGCTACGGCTTGCCGATCTCCGAGGTCGTCTCGGAAGGCAATGTCGGCCTGATGCAGGCAGTGAAGCGGTTCGAGCCCGAGAAGGGCTTCCGTCTCGCTACCTACGCGATGTGGTGGATCAAGGCGTCGATTCAAGAGTACATCCTGCGTTCGTGGTCGCTCGTGAAGATGGGCACCACCGCGAACCAGAAGAAGCTGTTCTTCAACCTGCGCAAGGCGAAGAGCAAGATTTCCGCACTGGACGAAGGCGATCTCCGCCCCGACCAGGTGGCCATCATTGCCAAGCGTCTCGGCGTCACGGCTCAGGACGTGGTCGACATGAACCGCCGCCTCGGTGGCGACGCGTCGCTCAACGCTCCGATCCGCGACGACGGCGAGGCCGGCGAATGGCAGGACTGGCTGGTCGACAATTCGCCCAACCAGGAAGCCATGCTGGCCGAGCACGAGGAGTATGATCACCGCCGTGACGCCCTGAACGGCGCCATGGGCGTGCTCAACCCGCGCGAACGCCGCATCTTCGAGGCGCGCCGCCTCGCCGATGAGCCGA
The DNA here is from genome assembly GCF_023073095.1 of Bradyrhizobium sp. 44. Classification (NCBI taxonomy): domain Bacteria; kingdom Pseudomonadati; phylum Pseudomonadota; class Alphaproteobacteria; order Hyphomicrobiales; family Nitrobacteraceae; genus Bradyrhizobium; species Bradyrhizobium sp. 44. The sequence goes on along the minus strand of NZ_JADPIY010000008.1, from coordinate 1,145,081 downwards.
TGACGCTGGAAGACCTTGCTGCCGAGTTCGGCGTGTCGCGCGAGCGCGTCCGCCAGATCGAGGTCCGCGCCTTCGAGAAGGTGCAGTCCGCGGTCAAGGGCACGATCGCAAAGGCCGAACAGGCCGCGCTGGAAGCCGCGCTCTAAGCGCGAGGTTTTTAGCGCCAGAGATTGGCGGATCGACAAGAGACAAAAAGCCGGCGGCAACGCCGGCTTTTTTGTTTGCGTGTGAGGTGCAGCATGTTCGCGCGGAGGCGGACCAGGCATCTTGAACCCGCGCTGCCGGTCGACCGACCAAAAGCATCGGGCCGACAGCATCAAGAGAACGGACACGCACCGTGTCGATCATCCTGCAATCCACCGTCGGCGGCTTCTCCGCCCAGTTCATGCGCAAGCTGCCGCTGGTCGAGCAGGCGATGCGCGACCACGGGCTCGAGCCGTCGGAGTTCGTGATCTCGAAGGACTACGCCTCGACGGCGACGATCCCGCTCATGGGTCCGTTCTTCTTCAACTACAGCGTCTACTTCGGCGACGAGACATTCACGGTCACCGAGCCGAACGACATGGTGTTCCTGGACTACTTCTTCAAACGCGTGCTGGCGGTGGATGACCCGCCGGAACTGCCGCGGCGGCCGGGCTTGATCCGGCGGCTGTTCGGCTGGATGTCGCAACCGGTGTAGCTCGTCACTCCCCCCAAATCCGCGCCAGCGTCGCGAGCCAGCAGCCTTCGCAATAGCGGGCGTCCTTGTAGTCGATCCAGTTGTGCGCATAGACGCGGTCGAGCGGGATGCCGTAGCGCGCGCGCAGAATTTGGACGAGGATCTTCCATGCCGCGACCTGCGCCGCGGTCGGGCCCGTGGTGACGTCGGGATAGTTGCCGGCGAACTCGACGCCGATCGAATTGTCGCGCACCACCTGGCGATAGGTCGGCTTGTTGTCGATGTACTTGTTGTCGTTGCGGTTGGCGCCGTCGCCATGGGTCGGCACCAGGTTTTCCGCGACCGCCCAATAGACGGTGCCGTCGGTCTCGACCCACAATGTGACGCCGCGACGCGTGGGATTCTTCGCTTGCACCTCGGCACCGCCGCGCGCCGAGCCTGCCGGTCCCTCGGTCTGGTGCACGATGATGTTACGCCACGGTTTTGCGTTGCCGACGTCGCCCCATGGCGCCAGCCACACCATCTTCAGGCCGGGAATGTCGGGCGTGCCGGAGGCGCGCGCGAGCTTAGCGAGCTCGGCGTCGGTCGCAGCGGCAGGTGCGATCAGAATGAGAGCGGCGAGAACGGCCGCGAGCAGGCGAGAGATCATCATGCGGGTCCAGTGCGGACCTGACGTTAGCACGCCCTTACGCGAATTTGCGCAAGGCCTCGCCGGGACCGACCGGGTCAGGCATGAGCGGCGGCGCCGGATCGTGGACGGCAAAGTCGTTCTTGCCGTTCTTCTTGGCGGCATAGAGCGCGTGGTCGGCATGCGCGATCAGGCGGTCCGGAAACTGGCCGACGCCGCGGTCCCACTGCGCCACCCCGATCGAGATCGCGATCGGAATGTCGATGCCGGTGCAGTTGACGGCATCCTGGCGGCAGACCTCGAGCACGCGGCGGGCGATCGCAGCCGCCTCGCGCAAGGTCGACGACGGCAGCACGACGCAGAATTCGTCGCCACCGGTGCGGGCGAGCATGTCGCCGGGCCTCAAGCGCGTCTGCGCCATCAGGGTGAAGTGCTGGAGGCAGGCATCGCCCGCGGCATGGCCGTGGGTGTCGTTGATGGTCTTGAAGCCGTCGAGATCGATCACCAGCAGCGAGAACGGCTCGCTGCTGCGCTCGGAGCGGGCGCATTCTTCGCCCAGCCGCTGCAACAGGTGCCGCCGGTTGGCGACACCGGTGAGATCGTCGAGCAGCGCGAGGTCGGCAACCTCGTTGCGCAGGCGGTCCATCGCCATCAGCAGGAAGCCGAAATTGAGCGTCATCGAAAGGAACAGCAGGCCCAGCACCATGACGGCATGAGACTGCCCGCCGGCGACCGACGAGAAATCGCCGCCGAGCAGATTGCCGATCGCACGCGCCGCGAAGATCGCGATGATGGTGATGATCACGATGCCGGAGAGCCGGGCTCCCGGGCTGGCGCGGCCTTCCGGCGGCGACAGCAGCAAACGCAGCGACAGCGCCAACGGCAGCCCCTGACCGAGCGAGTAGCTGAGCATGCGCAACTGCATGTGATCGTATGCGACCATGAAGAACACGACGCCGCCAAGGCTGAGAATTCCGGTGGCGGCCATGACGCGCCAGGACACCGGTTGCCCGTAGAAGCGCTGAATGCCCATGGCGGCAAGGCAGCTCGCCGCGATGACGCCGGCGGCTCCGAGCAGAAGCGGGACAGGCGAGACGACGAAAAGGCGGATCAAGGCCGCCATCGTGCCGGTCGCGCCGACGAAGCACGATGCCATCCAGAACCGCGCGGCCGCGAATTTCGGATAGGAGCGTGTCACGTAGGCCCAGATCAGGCCGAGCGCCAGGAAGTTGACGACGAACACGGTCCAGAGTGTCGGCACGTTCAGCATGGCGCGCGCCACAAGCGCAGCATCGCGCCCTCTGTCCCTGCCAGCTGTCCGTCCATGACCCCGTCCCCGTTTTCTTGCGGAGACAATGCAGCCGTCGCGCTTAACGGAGTCTCACTGCGATCCGCGAAAGCATGCCTTTGGTTTTGGATTCATGAACGGCCGGCGCATTGTCGGATCGTTAGGCATGCCGGCGACGCCGGATTCGCGAACCAAAATCACCCAAAAACGCATCTGAGCTGTGGATAACGCGATGACACCGATATGACAGCGCGGGGCAGAAGCGCGCGAATCTGCTGAGCTTGTCGTCGAGGATGTTGCGAGGCTGGCCCTCCGCCGAGCATCCCTCGTGTCGCGTTTCACCATTAACCCTGAAGAGGATCCTATGGCTAAGAAAGCGAAGAAGGCGAAGAAGGCGACGAAGAAGAAGGCCAAGAAGGCAGCGAAGAAGAAGTAACGAGGCTTCTTATTCTTTGCCCGGGTGGAGCTCGCTCCGCCCGGGCGTCGGGTGGAAGTTGTGAGTTGGAAGATGGCGGGCGCAAGGCCCGCTTTTTTATTGGCTCCCGCGTTGATTGGCTGGAGAAGCTATCGCTCCGCGAACGCCAGCTTGGCGCCGAGCGCGGCGAAGCCGGCGGCAAAACTCCGGCGCAGCCAAGCCATGACGCGCGGGCGGGAGATGACGCGCTCGCGCACCGAGGCTGCGCAGAGTCCGTAGACCACGAACACCGCAAACGTCATCGCCATGAAGGCGCCGCTCAATTCCAGCATCCGCGCCAGCACATGGCCCTCGTCCGCGGCGATGAACTGCGGCAGGAAGGCGAGGAAGAAGATCGACAGCTTCGGATTGAGGATGTTGATCAGAAAGCCGGTCACGATCACCCGGCCAACCGAACGCTCGCGGATCTCGCCATCGACCGCCAGCGCCCCGGTCTCGCGCAGCGCCTGCCAGGACATGTAGAGCAGATAGGCGACGCCGCACCATTTCAACGCGGCGAAGGCGAGCGCGCTGGTGTGGAGCACGGCGGCGAGCCCCAGCATCGCGGCCGTCATGTGCGGCACGATCCCGAGGGTGCAGCCGAAGGCAGCCGCGAAGCTCGCGCGCGAGCCGCGGGTCAGCGCGGCGGCCAGCGTGTAGAGCACGCCGGTGCCGGGCGAGGCGACGACGATGAGCGAGGTGAGCAGGAAGGACAAGGTCATGGACCGACCTTATCACCGCGCTCCGGACCACGAAAGCCGGCCTGCCGGATCGACCGTCAGGACAGCTGCGCGATCTCGGCCTCGCGGAGCACGTCGAGCGGCGCCCAGGGCTTGGCCCAGAACTTTGCGCCGTTCGGCAGGGGCTGCATCAAGGGGCGGCCGGAGGTGACGACGACGTCGAGCTTGGGGTTGCGGTCCTTGGCGACATGCGCGAGCTCGACGCCGTTCATGCGGCCGGCGAGTTGCACGTCGGTCATCATCAGGCAGAGCGCGCCTGCGCTCTTCTCCAGCACAAGCTCGGCCGCCTCGGCGCTCTCGCACTGAATGACGTCGTAGCCGCTTTCTTCGAGAAGAAGACTGAGCATCTCCCTCTGCATGAGGTCGTCTTCCACGATCAGTGCGGTGGCGCGAAATGGCTGTGCTTGTCCCATCGGCGGCTCCCAATGCTGCCTGTCTTCATCAAGTAACGTAGGTTAAGGTGGGAACCGCCATGCGGTTCGGTTCCAATATGAAAAAATGTAAATCATAGTTCCGCTGGAGAGCGCTCGACGGGGGATCATCATGACTGCAATCGGCGGCGCCGCCGCCATCACCGGAGCGGCAAGCGGCATCGGCCGCGCGCTGGCGACCGAGCTTGCGCGGCGCGGCTGCGATCTCGCGCTCGCCGATCGCGACGAGCCCGGGCTGAAGACGCTCGCGGCCGAGATCGGAGCCGCATGCAAGGTCAGCCTGCATCGCGTCGACGTCGGCGAGCCCGACGACATCGCGCAGTTCGCGCGTGAGGCGACCATCGCGCATCCCGCGCTCGGCATCGTCGTCAACAATGCCGGCGTGGCGCTGATGGGCTCGTTCGAGGAGATCGACCAGGCGCAGATGGACTGGCTGTTCGACATCAATTTCTGGGGCGTCGTGCACGGCACGCGCGCCTTCCTGCCGCATCTGAAGACGCTGGGCGAGGCGCACATCGTCAACCTGTCCTCGATCTTCGGCATCATCGCCCCGCCCGGACAGTCGGCCTATGCTGCGGCGAAATTCGCGGTGCGCGGCTTTTCCGAGAGCGTGCGGCACGAGCTTGCAGTCGCGGGCAGCCCTGTCAGGCTGTCGGTCGTGCATCCCGGCGGCGTCGCCACCGCCATCGCCCGCAATTCGCGCACCGGGGTCGGCGTTACCGACAACGCACGCCGGTCGCAATCGATCGAGCGGTTCGAGAACGCGGCAAAGACCACGCCGAGAGATGCCGCGCTGCGCATCATCAAGGGCATCGAAAGAAACGAGCCGCGCATCCTGATTCGGCAACGACGCCCGCTTCATGGACCTCCTGCGCTTCCGCCCGGCAACGTACTGGGCACCGTTGCAGCGCAAGCTGGAGAGGATGGCGAAGGGGCCGGCGAAGTAGGTCAGGGGCGCGGCACTGTCTCCGCTCGTCATCGCGAGGAGCGCAGCGACGAAGCAATCCAGACTGTCTCCACGGAAAGATTCTGGATTGCTTCGCTGCGCTCGCAATGACGACTGTGGTTAGCTCCCCTCACTGCCCCGCCAGCCGATCGGCAAAATACCCGATCGTCTTGCGATAGATCACCGCCCTGTTCCATTCGCGCATCGCCTCGAAATTGGCAGTGCCTTCGCCGTAGGGCTGGCCCATCTTGAAGCCGCTGGTGTGAAGCAGGTTCGCGGTGGAGGCGAGCACGTCGGGAACGCTGTGGCGGAGATCGACGTGGCCGTCGCCGTCGAAATCGACACCGTATTTGATGTAGGAGGACGGCAGGAACTGGGTCTGGCCGATCTCGCCGGCATAGGCGCCGATGAGGTCGCGCAGCGGCAGGTCACCGCGCTGCACGATCTTCAGCGCCGCAAGCAGCTCGCCCTGGAATAGCTCCGTGCGGCGGCAATCATGCGCCAGCGTCGCCAGCGTGCGGACCACCGGCAGCTTGCCGATGTCACCCTTGCCGAAATCGCTCTCCAGCCCCCAGATCGCGACCAGGATATGGCGGGGCACGCCGAACTGCTGCTCGATGCGCGAGAGCAGCGCGGCATGGCGCTGCAACAGCGCCTTGCCGCCATTGATGCGGCCGGGGCCGACGCGGGTCGAAACATACTGCTCAAAACTCTTGTTGAAGGTGTAGCGCTGGCGCCGGTCGAAGGCGAGCACCGCGCCATCCTGCTGCACACCGCTGAGCGCCGCACTGGTCACGCTCGCCGAGACGCCGGCAGCTTGCGCTTCCGCGGCCATGCTGGCGACAAAGCTATTGAAGTCGCCGCCGCAGCGCGCGGCTTGCGCCGATCCGCCGGCCAGACAGGCGATGAAGGCGATGGCCAAGGCGTATTTCGACATTCGGATGAATCCTACAGGGAATGGGCGGGAGAGCGGCGCACGATCATGCCCGGGAACCGGATTCGCGTCAAAGCGACAAATCCTCGCCAGAACCGATCGCTGCCTGCCTGCGACAAATCAAATGCGCTCGCCCCCTCCCTAACCGATCGAGATGACCATGCCTATGCGGATCTCCATGCTCATGTCCATGTCGCGGCGGATCCTCGCCGTCCTCGCATTGCTCTGCCTCACCCTGACTGCCGCTCCCGCGCAGACACGCGATGTCGCGGGTAGCCGCGACTATCCCGGCATCGGCCGGTTCGCCGGTAGCGTCATCACCGGCTATGTGATGAAGGATTTTGACGCGGCGCGGATGCAGGCGGCTCCCTTCAAGGACGGCCAGCCCGTCGATGCGCGGCGGCTCGAGGGCCGCGTCTTTCGCATCGCCTATCGCACCAATCCCGGCCCCTCGATCCTGGAAGTGTCGCGCAATTTCGAGACGCAGCTTGCTAAAGCCGGCTTCGGGACCCTGCTCGCCTGCGACACCGATGCCTGCGGCGCCATTCCCTTTACCGAAGCCGTCGACACGCTGCCGGTCCCGCAGATGTGGGTCGATGGTTTCAACTATCGTTACTACGCCGGCCGCAAGACCGAGGGCGGGCGCGAGACCTTTGCCAGCGTCCTGGTCAGCCAGAACAATCAGGACATCACGGCGCAGGTCACCGTCGCCGAGCTCGGCGCCATCGCGAACAAGATGGTGGATGCCGCCGCAATGGCGAAAGGGCTTGGCGAGACCGGCCACATCGCGCTCTACGGCATCTATTTCGACACCGACAAGGCCGTGCTCAAACCGGAAAGCCGCCCGACGCTGGAGCAGATCGCAAAGCTGCTGACGAACCAGCCGCAGCTCAACGTCTTCATCGTCGGCCACACCGACAGCCAAGGCGCCTATGAGTACAATCTCGACCTGTCGAAGCGCCGCGCCGAAGCCGTCGCAGCCGAGCTGGTGAAGAACTTTCGCATCGCGCCGACGCGATTGCGCACAGCCGGCGTTGGATTGCTCGCGCCGGTCGGCCCGAATGCAACGGACACCGGCCGCGCGCTCAATCGGCGCGTGGAGCTGGTGGCGCCGTGAGATTGGTGCATGCTGCGCGCGCAGCATGATGGGAACAATGTGAAGGCGAAAACGGATTAACATATGTTAGTCAGCGCAACTTCTGCACGCGGAAATACGTGCAGGCAAACGCGTTTTCTAACAAGGCGCGCGCCGGTCTCATTGCGAGAGCAGGAAATATGAACAAAGTGATTTGGCCATCCAAGCAATTGCTTTGGCGCTGATCGAAACGCGATGTCGCGACCGCTGCATATCTGATGCGTTCGCTACGACATCGCAGCGCCAACGATTTGCCTTGCCACGGCATGGCGCCGGTTATAAACTTCTATTCTAGGTTGTCGCCCCGCCAGCCCCGGGCGACACTGAAGACCAAAATAAACGGCGGGCTTCGCTGCCCGCCGTTTATTGAGGCAGGGTGAGACAAGGCTGAAGGTAAGGGTCTCCTCGACGGAGCGCATCGGGTTTTACGAAGCGTTGAATCCATCCGGCATCCAGGCGCGCCGCAAACCGGTTCGTCGGTCGAGCGCGCAGCCGGTTCTACCTCTGCAGGGTCCGCGGCCAGCCCCCGGAAACCTGCCAAAGTCATTTGACTATGGCCCCCTGATCGACGAAAAGCCGGCCATGGCCAAAAAACCCGGAACCAATCCCAAGGGCGAATTCGCCTTTTTCAACGTCTTCTATGAAGACGGCTCCCAACGCTCCAACCGGCGCGTGCCCGCCGAATTGCTCGGCGGCCTCGATGGCGACGAGCCGGCCCGCGCCTACATCATGGAGCAGGACCGCGAGATCGCCGAAAAATCCGGCCGACCGGCGCTGGAGATCAAGAACCTCGAGCGGGTCGGCGCGAAGAAGAAGTAGGCTCCGCTCGCAAGTCGTGCGAAGCGTCGGCAGAACCAAAAACGGCGGGCCTCGGCCCGCCGTTTTCGTTTGGATGAATGCCCGGATCGAATCCGGGCATGCCTGAATCAATTATCCAGGAAGCTCCGCAGCTTCCGCGACCGCGACGGATGCTTCAGCTTGCGCAGTGCCTTCGCCTCGATCTGACGAATACGTTCGCGCGTCACCGAGAACTGCTGGCCGACTTCTTCCAGCGTGTGGTCGGTGTTCATGCCGATGCCGAAGCGCATGCGCAGCACGCGCTCTTCGCGCGGGGTGAGCGAGGCCAGCACGCGCGTGGTGGTCTCGCGCAGGTTGGACTGGATCGCTGCGTCGATCGGCAGGATCGCGTTCTTGTCCTCGATGAAATCGCCGAGGTGTGAATCCTCTTCGTCACCGACGGGCGTCTCCAGCGACAACGGCTCCTTGGCGATCTTGAGGACTTTTCGCACTTTCTCCAGCGGCATGCCGAGCTTTTCGGCCAATTCCTCAGGAGTGGGCTCGCGTCCGATCTCGTTGAGCATCTGGCGCGAGGTGCGCACGATCTTGTTGATCGTCTCGATCATGTGCACGGGGATGCGGATGGTGCGCGCCTGGTCCGCGATCGAGCGGGTGATCGCCTGCCGGATCCACCACGTGGCGTAGGTCGAGAACTTGTAGCCGCGGCGATACTCGAACTTGTCGACCGCCTTCATCAGGCCGATGTTGCCTTCCTGGATCAGGTCGAGGAACTGCAGGCCGCGGTTGGTGTATTTCTTGGCGATCGAGATCACGAGACGGAGGTTGGCTTCCACCATCTCCTTCTTGGCCTGACGGGCCTCGCGTTCGCCCTTCTGCACCGAGTGCACGATCTTGCGGAACTCGATGATCTCCAGGCCGGTCAGCGCCGCGAGCTGATGCACCTCGTGGCGGAGGTCCTTGATGCGGTCCTTCTCGTGATGGACGAAGTTCTTCCAGCCCTTGGCCGACAGCTTCGAGACACGGTTAAGCCAGCGCGGATCGAGCTCCGAGCCGGTGTAGTTGCGCAGGAAGTCCTCGCGCGCGACGCCGTGGCTGTCGGCAAGGCGCATCAGGCGGCCCTCATGCGAGACGAGGCGCTTGTTGATGTCGTAGAGCTGCTCGACCAGTGAATCGATACGCGCCTGGTTCAGGCGCAGCGACTTCACCTCGACGATGATCTCGTCCTTGAGCTTGCGGTATTTACGCTCCTGGTGCGGCGAGAGCGAAGGGCCGTGCGAGGTGCTCTCGAGCTGGTTCTGGATGTCCTGCTCTTGCAGCTTGCGCAGCTTCTTGTAGCTGTCGGCGATCTTGTCGAAGATCTCGACGACCTTCGGCTTGAGCTCGGCCTCGATCGCCGCAAGCGACATCTGGTTCTCGAACTCGTCGTCCTCGTCCATGTCGGCTTCGGCGGCGGACTCCGCCGGATCCTTCGCGGCGTCGCCGGCATTGCCGGGCGCAGGCGCGGCGCGGAACGGGGTCGGCGCCGGCGGTGCGGCGGGCGGGGCGACATGCGCGGGCGCGGCACCGGTGGCCTGGCTGCCTTCGGCCGTCGCTTCACCGGTCTCGCCGTTCGGACCGGCGATCATCGCATTGTTCATGCCGGCCTTGGCATCGGGCCCGGCATAGGTGGCTTCGAGATCGATGATGTCACGAAGGAAGATCTTTCCTTCGTTGAGCTCGTCGCGCCAGATGATGATAGCCTGGAAGGTCAGCGGGCTTTCGCACAGCCCTGCGATCATCGCCTCGCGGCCGGCCTCGATGCGCTTGGCAATCGCGATTTCGCCTTCGCGCGACAGCAGCTCGACGGTGCCCATCTCGCGCAGATACATGCGCACGGGATCGTCGGTGCGCTCGCCCGGCTCGCTCTTCTTGACCTCGGTGACGGCCTTCTGGGTGACTTCGACGAGTTCGTTGTCGGTCTCGTCCTCGCCGCCCTCGTCCTTGTCCTCCTCGCCTTCGCTATCGTCGGCTTCGGTGACGTTGATGCCCATGTCCGAGAGCATGGACATGATGTCCTCGATCTGCTCGGGAGAGGTCTGGTCGGACGGCAAAACTTCGTTGAGCTGATCGAAGGTCACGAAGCCGCGCTTCTTGGCCTGCTTGATCATCTTCTTCACGGCCGCGTCGGACAGATCGAGCAACGGCGAGGGCGCGTCCTGGGAGTCCTTCTCCGGCGCGTCCGCTGCCTTGTCGTCTTTTTCCTTGTCCTTCGCCTGCAGCGTCTTTGCCTTGGTGGCCATCCATTGCTCCTAAACGCGTTTCACACAGACGTTCGCTGCGCCCGCGTGAAATCACTTGAACCTGTTGCTCGATGCTCTCGCTTCGTCAGATCTCGACACGGAAAGGGCGGCGCGGACCTCTTGTCGCCACCCCCGACCTTTCACTCGCCGGATTTGCCTAACGCTTCGTAGAGCCTCTTTGTCGCAGCGGTTGCAGGTGTAGTGCCAACAGCAATTGCGCGGATTCATTCCTGACGCGTCTGTTCTGCCTGCGGCCGCCTGGTGGCCAAAGTGCTACAAGACCGTTAAGCCTCGATTAACCCTGTTTTTGCCGCCAAACCTCGGATTTGGCGAGTCTTTTAGCGGTTCAGGCCTCGGCCGTCCGCATGATTCTTTCATCACACGCTCTTCTGGAACCGGCCTGACAGCTCGCCAAAACCCTCGATCAGGGCCTCGGTGCCGTCGACTTCGCCTATCCGAGCCTTGACGTCGCGCAGCCACGCCATGTTGGCCTCGCTGGGATCATCCCCCAAGGCCAGCTCGGCGTCTTTCAGCTCTCTAAGTAGTGAATGGTACTGCCGATGCAAGGCGACCAGCTGATGCCAGGTGGAGAGAACGTCGTCCCGTGCGGCGCCCTCGCGGGCGCCCCACACCGCCGCCGTCGTGATGCCGCCCTCAACCCTTTGAAGAGCCTGCGAAAATCCACCCTTCTCGAGGTCGCTGCGCATCTTCTCGGCCAGCTCGCCGGGGTCCGGCGAATGGTGATGGTCGTTGGCAAAAGCGGCGATGATGCCGGCCCTGAGCTTATGGACCTCGGGATGGGCGAGCTCCAGGGCCGCGACTTCCTCGAGGTGATCGTGCAGCAGCCAGGGGTGGTTGATCAGGATCTGCAGGATCAGGGCCTCCCGGCGGGAGATGGCGCTGCGCTGGCCGCGCATGATCGGGCTTGCCGCGAGCTGCGCGCTCGCCGCCTGATAGGGCCCCGAGGGCAGCTGGATCGGACCGGGCGGGCCGCGGCGGCCGCCAAATCCCTGGCCGAATCCTTGGCCGCCGAATCGATTCGCGCCTCCCCCACCGCGGGGCTGGAACTGACGGCCGGCCGAGCCGGGGCGGAAATTGCCACGGCCGCCAAAGCCGCCGCGCCCGCCTTCGGGGGCAAAGGCGCGCTGAAGCCGCTCGGCAAGATCCTGCCGATAATAGCGCCGCACCACCTCGTCGCGGATGCCGTTGGAGAGCTCCTTGATGCGCGCCTCCAGCGCGGCGCGGCGCTCGGGCGTGGCGAAATTGCCGCCTTCGAGCTCGCGCGACCAGATCATCTCGGCGAGCGGACGCGCCGCCGCGATCACCTCCTCGATCGCGCCGCGACCGCCGGAGCGCACGAGATCGTCGGGATCCTGCCCTTCCGGCAGCAGCGCAAAACGAAGACTCTTGCCTGGTGCGAGGAACGGCAAGGCGAGGTCCGCGGCACGATAAGCCGCCTTCTGGCCGGCGCGGTCGCCGTCGAAGCAGAGGATCGGCTCGTCCGCCATCTTCCAGAGCAGCGCGAGCTGGTTTTCGGTAAGCGCGGTGCCGAGCGGCGCCACGCTGCCGGCAAAGCCCGCGGTGACCATGGCGATGACGTCGACATAGCCCTCGACCACGATGAGGGCGCTCCCGTCATGGGTGGCTTTGCGCGCCGTCTGGTGGTTGTAGAGATTGTCGCCCTTGTGGAAGAGCGGCGTCTCCGGCGAATTCAGGTACTTGGCCGGAACGTCCTTCTCCAGCGCGCGGCCGCCGAAGGCGATGACGCGGCCGCGCAAATCCGTGATCGGAAACATCACGCGGTCGCGGAACCGGTCATAGGGCACGGGGATGTCGTTGCCGGCCACCAGCATGCCGGTCTCGACCATGTCGTCGACGGAGACGCCGAGCTTACCGAGATGCTCTTTCAGCGCGAAACGATCTGGTGGCGCATAGCCCAGCCGAAACTGCAATTGCGTCGCCGGCGAGATAGCACGGTCGGCGAGATAGCCCCGCGCCTTGGCGCCGACGCGCGAGGCCAGCGTCTCGGCAAAGAACTTGGCCGCGAGATCCATCACGTCGTGCAGCGAGCGGCGCCGCTGCTCCTGACGCGCCGCATCCGGCGTCACCGCCGGCAGCGGCAGGCCCGCCATATTGGCGAGTCGCTCCACGGCCTCCGCGAACGGCAGGCCATCGGTCTCCATCATGAAGCTGATGATGTCGCCGTGCTTGCCCGAGGAGAAGTCGTGGTAAAAGCCCTTCTGGTCGTTGACGTAGAAGGACGGCGTCTTTTCCTGCTGGAACGGCGACAGCCCCTTCCACTCCCGCCCCGCCTTCTTCAGCTTGACGCGCTTGCCCACGACTTCGGAGACCGAAAGCCTGGCACGCAGCTCGTCGAGGAATTGGGGCGTGAAGCGCATGGGCTCTGTGTAACGCGAAACCGTGTGAGTCGGGCGAAGGGATCAGGGATATAGGGACGGCCCGTCCAGAAGTCAGGTTTGTCAGGCTTATACGCGCTGTTCACAGCCCTTCGGTCATCCCGGGGCCCGCGGAGTGTGAGCCCGACTGCCAGAGGCCTTGAACCCGCCTCGGTTCCACGCTTCCATGGGCGATGTTCAGGACCTTCCGAGGCGGCCAGAGTGGGGGTTGGCGCATCACCTCGATTTCGCCTGTGACGGGCGAACCCCTCGCCTTCATGCCGGCGCTGTCGGTCACCGACAGCGAGGCCATCGCATTGCCCCTGGTGCCCTCGCGCAATGCCTGGCGGCTGGTCGGCGCCGCGAGCAACTTGCGCTACACCGAGCGCGCCGAGAAGCAGCAGCTCACGGCCGTGCAGGCCGGCCTCGGCCGGCTGGAAGCGACCAGCGCGGCGCTGATCCCGATCCGCAAGTCGCAGGCCTGGTGGGATCTGACCCAGGAAGAGCGCCGCAGGATATTCGAGGACAAGTCGCACCACATCGCGAGCAGCCTGCGCTTCCTGCCTGCGATCGCGCGCCAGCTCTATCATTGCCGCGACCTCGGCGGGCCTTTCGATTTCCTGACCTGGTTCGAATTCGCGCCCGCGCACGCCTCGCTGTTCGAGGAGCTGGTTGCGATGCTGAGGCGGACGGAGGAGTGGACCTATGTCGAGCGCGAGGTCGACGTCCGCGCGGTGAAGGAAGTGCTGTCGGCCTAGTGATCGAGGAAGCGGCCGGATTCGATGCGCGGCAGATCGGTGACGGGCCAGTTGTAGATGTAGGTCCAGGCCGGTGCCGTCGCGCCGTCCGGGCCTGTCACGTCGACCAGCTGGCGCAGATATTCGGTCGGCGCCGGAAAGCCCTCGCCGCAGGCCTCGTACATGTCGAGCTCGCGCAACAGCTCGTCGGGCACGCCCAGGTGAAAGAGTTCGCCGTGGACGCGGTCGGATGGCACATCGGAGAGCAGCAGCCCCGGATAATGCTTCACCAGAACGAGCCGGCCACGGCAGGTCGCTTCACCCAGAAAATCCGCATGGCCCGCAAGCAACCGCGCCATCGGATGGTCGAAGCCGCGCATCAGCGTGCCGTAGACGAAAAGACGATCGGAGGTCATGGCCTTCTATAACCGTCAATCGGCAGTGTGCAAATCGCAGCAGATCTACGAAGCCTCAGCCTCGAGTTTCTCACCGCTGCGCTGCTCGTCCGACACCACCCTGATGGTGACGTCCATGGCGTCGAACGCGCCCGCAGCGCCGATATAGACGCCGTGCAGCGGGATCGCCTGGCGCGGATCGCGTGCGACCGCGACGCGGATGAGGTCGCGGGTGCCGACGATGCCGTTGGTCGGATCGAATTCAATCCAGCCCGCGCTCGGCAGGTAGACCTGCACCCAGGCATGCGTCGAACCACCGCCGACATGGCGCTGCTCGATATCCTCCGGCAGGAAGATGTAGCCGGAGACGAATCGTGCGGCGATGCCGAGATGGCGCAGCGCCTCAATCATGAACAGCGCGTAGTCGCGGCAGGTCCCGCTACCGGACTGCAAGGTGTCGAGCGGATGCTGCGTGCCCAGCTCGTGGCGCTTGCGGTACTTGAACCGCTCGCGGATGCCGTGGGTCATGCCGCTCAAGATCTTGAAGGTCGGCGTCGGCGCGTCCTCGTCGAGAAAGCCGCGCGCCCATTCCGCGATCTCGCCGTCGGGATCGGTGTATTGCGGGGTGATGTAGTGGACGAGGTCGGGAAATTCCTCGTCATCATACGCGAACGGATAGAAATAGGCCGAGTCGTCCGGCGTCAGCGCGAACTCCTCGACCGGATTGTGCTCGACGGTGACGTGCCAATCGAAGACCAGCGTGTCCGCGCGCTCGTCGAAATTCGCGATCGCGACGGAATTGCCGAACACGTCGTGGATCCAGTGCAGCGACATCGGCTCCGGCGAGATCTCGAGCCTGGAGTCGAGCACGCGCAGATCATGCCCGTCGCGCGGACGCAGCATGATCCTGTGTTCGCCGAACGCCACGGGGCGGGTGTAGCGATATTCGGTCTTGTGATGAATCGTCAGCAGCGGCATCTTCAGGCAATCATGGTGAGGTCGGGCGGACCAATCTATAGCAATCCCGCCCGATTCTTCGGGGTGACTGCTGTTTCATTAGGCAATCAGGATGGCTTTAGACACAATCGAGGCGACCAATCAACTCCTCAGCGACGGTGACGTCCCCCCGGTGCACGAGGTGAATGCGCAAGGGACATCGCCTTTTCTGCTCACCTCGGACCACTACGGACGGGTGCTGCCGCGTGCGCTCGGCGATCTCGGCGTCGCGGGAGGCGAGCTGACGCGGCATATCGCCTGGGACATCGGCATTGCGGGGGTCGCCGACCGGCTCGCAGAGATGCTGGGCGCACATCTGATCGCCCAGCGCTATTCGCGGCTGGTGATCGACTGCAACCGCCCGCCCGGCGCCGTGAGCTCTATCCCCCTGATTTCCGAAGCAACCGCGATCCCGCGCAACGAGGGAATTTCGGAGCAGGAACGCAAAGCGCGCAGGCGCGAGATCTTCGAGCCCTATCACCGCCGTATCGAGGCCGCGATCGGCCGCCGCGTGCACGACAAGCGGTCGACGGTGCTGGTATCGCTGCACAGCTTCACCCCCGTTTACGCCGGCGTCGCGCGCCCCTGGCACATCGGCGCGCTCTACAATCGCGACACCGTGCTGCCGCAGCTGTTGCTCAGGCATCTGAGCAGAGAGAGCGATCTCGTCGTCGGCGACAACGAGCCCTACGCGGTCAACGACCTCACCGACTACACCATCCCCGTCCACGGCGAAGCCCGCGGCCTCGTCAACACCGGCATCGAGATCCGCCAGGATCTGATCGCGGACCAGTCCGGCCAGCAACAATGGGCCGAGCGGCTGGCGCGGATTTTTGCGGAGATCGAGCTGGAGCTGCGGGCGGAGAGGCTGGTCGACTAGTCCGATGGGGGTTATTTCGCCCTGGTCAGCGCCAGCCAGATGCCGCCGCCGATCATGAAGCCGCCGGAGATGCGCGACATCATGCGGGTGCGGCGAGCTGAAAAGAACTTTCGGGCCCGCCCGGCGGCGATAGCGTAGAGCGCGTCCGTCATCACCGCAGTGACCATGAAGGTTGCGCCCAGCAGCGCGACCTGCGGGAAGTGGTCGCGATTCATGTCCATGAACTGCGGGATGAAGGCGCCGAAGAACACCAGCACCTTCGGGTTCGACAGCAGCACCAGGAAACCTTGCAGGAAGAATCCGCCGCGCGGCGGCGCCGGCGGTTGGTCGACATTGACGCCCTCGACCGGTGCCCAGATCAGCTTGATGCCGAGCCAGACCAGATAGGCGGCGCCGGCAAAGCGCACCCAGTCGAACCAGTAGCCCATGGTCGCCATCAGCGAGGTCAGGCCAACCGCGACGATGCCGATGACGATTGCGAGACCGGCCTGTGCACCGGCCACATTGGTCAGCGCCGCACGCGTGCCGTGGCGCAGCCCGTTGGCGATGACGAGAGTGACGATCGGCCCCGGCAGCAGCGCCAGCGCGATGCAGGCGGCAAGGAAGGCGAAATAGGCTTGCAGAGACATCATGGGGAGGACTCGCTGAGAGCGGTTTGGGGCATTAATGCATGACACTTAATGTCCGTCCAGCGCCGCAGCTCCCACGTCTTCATCTCCGGTGTCTGCCGGAACACGAGCCGCGCTCGATGCATCACCGTCTTGACAGGCAACCGTTTGGTTGCATATGATCGTCGCCATGGATGAGGTCTTCAAAGCGCTCGCCGATGCGTCACGACGGTCGCTGCTCGACAGGCTTCACACCAGGAATGGCCAGACGCTGAACGAGCTCTGCGAAGGCCTCGCGATGACGCGCCAGGCGGTGACCAAGCACCTTGCCATTCTGGAAGACGCCAACCTGGTCACGACCATCAGGCACGGCCGCGAGAAGCTGCACTATCTCAATCCGGTTCCGATCCATCAGATCGGCGAGCGCTGGATCAAGAAATTCGAGCGCGGCAAGCTCGCCGCACTCGGTGAGTTGAAACGCCAGTTGGAGAAGCGTGATGAGTAAGCCGCAATTCGTCTATGTCACCTACATCGAGACCACGCCAACGAGGCTGTGGGAGGCGCTGACATCAAGCGAGTTCAGCAAGCAATACTGGTTTGGCGCCGAGGTCAGGTCCGACTGGAAAATCGGCTCCCCTTTCGCGCTACTGCTGGACGGCGAGACCACCGATTCCGGCGAAATCCTAGAAGCCGATCCACCGCGGCGGTTGTCCTACAGCTTCAAGCACCAGAAATACGAAGAGCTGCGCGGCGAACCGATCTCGCGCGTCGTGTTCACCATCGAACCGTTCGGCTCGCTCGTGCGTTTGACCGTGCTGCATGACGGCTTCGTCGAAGGCGGCAAATATCTCGGCGCCGTTTCCAACGGCTGGCCGGCGATCCTGTCCGGCCTCAAGAGCCTGCTGGAACGCGGCAAAGTGCTGGTCATTCCGCGCGCAGCCCTCAACAAGGGATTTGATGCAAAATGAACCTCGATCAGTTCAAGCCGCTCACCGTCTACACGATTTACATCGCCGCGACGCCGGACAAGGTGTGGGAGGCGCTGACCTCCGCCGAGTTCAGCCGCAAATACTTTTCCGGCTTTGCGGTTGAGATGGAGCCAAGACTCGGCGGCAAATTCATCGTGCGCGCGCCTGACGGATCAGAACACATCTCGGGCGATGTGTTCGAATACGATCCGCCGAACAGGCTGACGGTGACGTGGAACCTCAACTGGCCCGACCTCGTCGCGAAGCTCGGCACCACGCTTGTCACTTATGAGATCGAACAAGCCGGCGAGGCCGTCCGCCTCACCATGAGCGAACGTCACGACCGCCCGCTCAGCGACGACATCCTTTCCGGCGGCCGCACCGGCTGGCCCGCAATCCTGTCGGGGCTGAAGAGCCTGCTGGAAACGGGCAAGGCGCCGCAGATCAAGATGGCGCCGCCGGCGCAGATGCTGGAAGCGTTGAGGGCGATGGGGATCAAGACGCCGTAGCGGACGAACCCTGCGCCGTCACCGCTTCTTCTTCACCGGTGGATTGATTTCGTCGATCTTGCGACTGCAATCCGCTTCCGAAACGTGCGGGCCCGAGACAAAGGTCCCGCTGACCTTGATTGCGTACCAGCCCGACTCGACGCCGAGCCGGAGCGCTTCTTCTGTCTTGACGTGCCGTGGCGAGAGAGCTTGCATCGGTTGAGTTTGCATCGGGTGCTTTCGGTTGGCGTTCGATCTCATGATAGAATCGCGATGAAACCTTCAGGCGTCCGCGGCACGGGCGTGCCGCGTCCGCCTCACCGCCGGAGCGGGCAATATGCGCAACGACCGCTGTTGCGACGTCGCGATGAGTCGGCTCCGCCAGTGCGAGGGAATGAGGCGCTTCACGTCGCGCGAATAGTCGTGGCGCTGCATATGCGCAGAGACGACAGGTTCTTTCCGACGTTGTCGGCACCGTGCGCGCAATCGCCGCAATTAGCTATCGTTTTCTCGCCCGTGCCGCGCTTTTGAAGCGCAAATTGCCGTTCGCGACCGAATAAGCCGTCGAAGCCTTGTGATCGGCCGCTTCGTAGCCATGTTGGGAGCTTAGCCAAGGGAAAAACGTATGAAGCTCCGCGTCGGGTTTGAGATGCTGTACGAATTCCCGCAGCCCACGCCTATGATCATGGTGTTGGGCACGCACTTCACCCGCGCCTCCGATGTCATCGTGCCCGACCTGGTGACCACCAGACCCTCGGTGCCGATCACTCCCTATCGCGACCTCTTCGGCAATTGGTGCAGCCGCATCGTAGCGCCGGCCGGCACCTTTCGCCTTGCCGGCGATGGGGTCGTGAGTGACAGCGGCCTGCCCGACCCGGCGTTTCCGAACGCGGTTCAGCACGCCGTCGAGGCGCTGCCGACCGACACGCTCGTCTATCTGCTCGGCAGTCGCTACTGCGAGACCGATCGCTTGTCGGATATCGCATGGAAATTGTTCGAGCACACGCCGCCCGGCTGGGCGCGGGTCCAGGCCATCTGCGATTTCGTTCATCGTCACATCGCCTTCGGCTATGAGCACGCGCGCGCAACCAAGACGGCGCGGGAAGTCTACGACGAAGGCAAGGGTGTGTGCCGCGACTATGCTCATCTTGCCATCGCGTTCTGCCGCTGCATGAACATCCCGGCGCGCTACTGCACCGGCTATCTCAGCGACATCGGCACGCCGAAGCCGTGGGCCGTGGGAGATTTCGCCGGCTGGTTCGAGGCTTATCTCGGCGGAAGCTGGCACATGTTCGATCCCCGCAACAACACGCCGCGGATCGGCCGCGTGCTGATCGCGCAAGGACGCGATGCCGCGGACGTCCCGATCACCCAGACCTTCGGTCCGAATAAGCTGCTCAATTTCAAAGTATGGACCGACGAGGTTGCCTGATGACAGACAGCAGCGTTACCCTTAGCGCCGATGAATTTGCGTCGTTGGCCGAGATCGGCAAGGGTAAGGCGCAAGGCGAAATTCCGCAAGCGCACGGCGAGCGGCTGACCAACCTCGGTTATGCGGTCAGGCGCCTCGGTGAACTCGAACTGACCTCATCAGGCGAGCGCCGGCTGGCAACGGGCGAATAGTTCGCTGCCGTTGCGTCCGGCTCACCGTTACGCCACCGGCACCACGATGCGCCGATAAAGATGCCAGGTCGCGTGCCCGAGCACGGGCAGCGTCACCACCAGCCCCAGAAAATACGGCAGCGCCGAGACGATCAGGACCATCACGATCACCGCGGCCCAGCCGATCATCGGCAGCGGGCTGGCGACGACCGCGCGCACGCTTGTCACCATCGCCGTGACGAAATCGACCTCGCGGTCGAGCAGCAGCGGAAACGACACCACAGTCAGCGAAAACAAGATCAGCGACAGCACCGCGCCGACCGCGTTGCCGATGCCGAGGAACAGCAAGCCCTCGTTCGTGGTCAGCACCACCGTCATGAACTCCTGCAGGCTCGAGAACGAGGCGTGCAGGCCGAGCAGCAGCGCGATCAGAAGCCGCACCTGGTACATCCAGACCACGAAGACGAACAGCGTGACGAAGGCCATCCAGCCGATCTCGCTGCGCGCGCGCACGGCCGACCAGATCGCGCCGGGCGAGACGGGCTCGCCGCGCTCGCGACGGCGGCTGACTTCATAGAGCCCGATCGCCACGAATGGCCCGAGCAGCGCGAAGCCGGCGGCCAGCGGATAGACCAGATAGACCATGCCGAACGCAGTGAAGCACAGCATGATGGCAATGCCGCCGGCGGCGTAGAGCGCGCCGAAGCAAAGGCCGTAAAGCGGCAGCGCCTGGAAATCACGCAGGCCCTCGACCAGCGCCTCGGCGATGTCGGTCGCCGCGACGGGACGCACCACCGGATCGACCTTGCCCGAAATGGACATCAGCTCCCTCCTCCTTAGCCGGTGCGATCTCCGTCGCACGCGGATGACCTCGATCTTAGCGTCCCCGCGGCCGGCGCGCACGCGGGAGTTGACGGCCGGACGACGGTATCCCGAGGCCACCGGCGCAGACCCGGGAAAGCCATCGCGCCGTCGGCGGGGCTCCTTTCGAGAAGCTCATCCGTGCTGCAACTAGCTCGAAATCTTTCCCCGTCGAGGACTTTTTCGGCCCGTTGCCTATGGACTGAGCGGAGGGTGGTGCCGCAAATTGGGTCCTTGAACGAGCGCGCGATGACCAGATTGGACCGTCCGACCGATGAGCTTGCGCACCCGGCTACTGATACTCGTCATCGCGGCCATGCTGGTGCCGGCGAGCCTCGTCGGGCTCCGTTTCGTGCAGAACCGGAGCAGTGAAATCAACGCCGCCCTGGCCAATCTGGCGGCCTCGGCCGACGACATTGCCAGCGATCTGAGTGAGAAGATTCAAGGAACCGCGCAGCTTCACTACGGTCTGGCCCGCGCGCGCGACCTCGACACGCGCGACAAGGCGGCGTGCTCGGCGTTTCTATCGGACGTCCGCGAGGAATACCCTCAGTTCACGGGAATCCTGACCATCGACCCGGACGGCAGCCTGTTCTGCGACTCGCTGCGGACCAACCGCACCCTCGATCTGAGGGATCGCGCCTATTTCAAGCAGGCCCTGGTCTCGCGCAGCGTCGTGGTTGAGCCGGTATTCGGCCGGCTGACCGGAATATCGGTGCTCCAGATCGCATATCCGGTGCGATCGGAGGCGGGCTCGCTGAAGCTGGTGCTGCTCGCCTCGTTCAACCTGCGTAAATTCGCCGAGTATCACCACAAGCGGCTGCTCGCCGAGAAGGATGTCCTGCTCATTGACGCCAAGGGCACCGTTCTCGTCGCCCCCTCGACAGCCGGCTGGACCGCGCCCGTGGGCGCGTCGATTGCGGGATCTGACCTGCTCCGCTTCGCGACGGCTCCCGATCAAAAGGCATTTCAGGAAGTGACCGATCGCGACGGCCGCACGCAGGTCTGGGCCGTCGCCCACTCGCCTTCGATCCGTGATGCCGGCCTCTTCATCCTGGTCGGACGCTCCAAGGACGGACTGGTCGCGGCGGCCAATCGCCGGCTCTACGAGGACATGGCGATCCTCGCGGTGGCCTTGCTGCTGCTGCTGGCCGGCGTATGGATCCTCGCAACCGTGAGCGTCGGGCGCCAGGTCGGGCGACTCGCCAGCATGGCGAAGAGACTCGGGCTCGGCGATCTCAGCGCGCGAATTCCTCCGCCCCATCCGCGCGGCGAGCTTGGCGGATTGATGACCCTGCTCAATGGCACTGCCGAGTCGCTCGAGCAGCAACGCGCGGCCATCGCGGACCTCAACCAGAAGCTCAGCCAATCCCAAAAAATGGAGGCCATGGGTCAGCTCACCGGCGGCGTGGCACATGACTTCAACAACCTCCTCACCGTCATTCTCGGCAATTCGGAACACCTTGCCGACAGGCTGGCGGGGAACAAGGAGTTGCACCGGATCGCCGGCGACATCGCGACAGCCGCCGAGCGCGGCTCCGACCTGACGCGGAGCCTGCTCGCCTTCGCGCGCAAGCAGCCCCTGAGGCCGCGAGACATCGACATTAGCGAGAAGATTCAGGAGATGGAGGCGTTGTTGCGCCGGCCGCTGGGCGAGCACATCGAATGCGCCTTCGCGCTCGAACCGGATGTGGGGTTGACCAGCGTCGATCCCGGCCAGCTGACGACGGCCCTGCTCAATCTCGTGCTCAACGCGCGCGATGTCATGCAGTTGGGCGGCAGGCTGACCATCGAGGCGCGCAACGTCTCGCTCGGTGAATCCGACTTGGACATCAACGGCGAGCCGCGATCGGGCGACTATGTCATGGTGGCTGTGACCGACACCGGCAGCGGCATGACCGCCGAGGTGGCGAGCCGGGCGTTCGAGCCGTTCTTCACCACCAAGGAGGTCGGCAAGGGGACCGGGCTCGGCCTGAGCATGGTCTACGGGTTTGTTCGGCAGTCCGGCGGGCTGGTGCAGATGCAGTCCGCACCGAGACAAGGCAGCACCGTCAGGCTGTTCTTTCCCCGCTTGGCGGCACCGCCAAACGAGGACGCCTCACCCGCCGAAGGGATCGTCACGCGCGAAGGAAGCGAGACCATTCTCGTCGTCGAGGACGACGACATGGTTCGGACTTATGTCGAAAGCGAGCTGAAGGCGCTCGGCTACCGCGTCATCACGGCCGCAAGCGGCCCGGCGGCGCTCGACTTGTTGCGCCAGTCCGCGGACATCGACCTGCTGTTCACCGACGTCGTGATGCCCGGCGGCATGTTCGGGCCGGAGCTTGCGAGGCAAGCAATCCAGTTGCGGCCCGGGCTCAAGGTGCTCTTCACCTCCGGCTACAGCCAAAATCCGGTCAAGGCGCCCGACGGGATCGGCGATGCCCGCATCCTGACCAAGCCGTTCCGGCGGCGAGACCTCGCCGCGATGCTGCGATCCGCGCTGTCGACGCCGCAGCGGTGAGATGACGATGTGCTCTACCCGAGCGCTCGCAGCTCGCGCCGCAGCACCTTTCCGGTGGCGGTCATCGGCAGGGTCTCCGCGAACTCCACGAAGCGCGGGTATTCGTGGGCGGCGAGTTGCACCTTGACGAACTCCTGGATCTCGCGCGCGAGTGCGTCGCCGGCGGCAAAGCCCGGGCGCAGCACGATCCAGGCCTTGATCGATTCAGTGCGGATCGGATCGGGAATGCCGACCACCGCCGCCATCGCCACCGCCGGGTGCTTCATCAGCGTATGCTCGATCTCGGACGGACCGACGCGATAACCGGCGGTGGTGATGACGTCGTCCTCGCGGCTCACGTACCAGAAGTAACCGTCCTCGTCCTGCACGCCGAGATCGCCGGTGAGCAGGAACTCGCCAGCATATTTCTTTGCCGTCGCCTCCGGATTGCGCCAGTATTCGAGCATCGTGCAAGGACAGGGTTGGCGCACGCCGATGACGCCGCGCTGACCACGTGGCTGCTCCTCGCCTCTGTCGTTGACGATGCGAACATCGAAACCTGGCGTCGCCTTGCCCATCGAACCGGGGCGGATCGGAAACAGATTCGCGTTGCTGCCGATCACGAGATTGCATTCGGTCTGGCCAAACACCTCATGCGCGTCGACGCCGAAAGTCTCGCGCACCCAGCCGAGCAGCTCGCCGCCGAGGGACTCGCCGCCGGTAAAGATGCTGCGCAGCTTGACTCCGGAATGCGTCACGCCGGCCTGCCGCATCAGCTTCAGCGCGGTCGGCGGCAGGAAGACATTGCGCACGCCGAGATCGGCCATCATCTGCATCGCCGCTTGCGGCTCAAACTTTCGCGCGCGGTGGCCGACCAGGGGAATGCCGTGATACCAGAACGCGAACAGGCCGTTGATGAGGCCACCGATCCAGGCCCAATCCGCCGGCGTCCACATCAGATCGCCGGGGCGCGGCAGGAAGTTGTGGCACATCTCGACATTGGGGAGATGCCCGAGCACGACGCGGTGTGCGTGCAGCGCGCCCTTCGGGTTGCCTGTCGTGCCCGAGGTGTAGATGATCAGCGCGGGATCGTCTGCAGACGTGTCCACCAGCCTGAAGTCGGGCGATGCCGCCTTGACCGAATCCCAGAACGATGTCGTGCCCGTCGGCGTTCGTTCGCCAACGATGTAGACATTCTTCAGCTCCGGCAGACGGTCGCGAATCTTCGAAAGCTTCTCCCAGCCCGCCTTGTCGCTGATGATCGCCTTGGCCTGCGAGTTCGACAGACGGAATTCCAGCGCGTCTTCGCCGAACAGCGCGAACAGCGGAATGGAGATCATCGCCGAACGGAACGCGGCCATGTGCGCGATCGGCAGCTCCAGCGACTGCGACAGGAACACCGCGACGCGGTCGCCGCGGGCAAGACCATCTGCCTTCAGCACATTGGCGAAGCGGCGCGACATCTCCGCAACTTCGTCAAAGGATGTGCGCGTGATGGCGCCGTTCTCGTCGAGATAGACCAACGCGAGCCGGCCGGTGCCGTCGGCGTGGCGATCGCAGCAGGCCTCCGCCAGGTTGAAGCGCGCCGGGATCTCCCAGTGGAAATTGCTGTAGAGTTCGTCGTAGGTGTTGGCTTCGGTGAGCATGGTCGTTTCCCGGCAGCGTCGTCTTGACCGGACTTGTCCCGGCCATCCACGTTCTTGTTTGACCCGAGTTTAAGGGCGTGGATGCCCGGGACAAGCCCGGGCCTGACGGAGAATGCGTCTCAGCGCACCGTCCGGAAGAACTTTCTGACCTCGCCGACATACAGCTCCGGCTGCTCGAATGCGGCGAAATGGCCTCCCTTCTCCATCTCGCTCCAATGCGTGATGTTGCGGAAGTTCGGCTCCATCCAGCGCCGCACCGGCGTGATGATCTCCTTGGGGAAGACAGCCACGCCCGTCGGCACCTTGACGACCGGCGAGGTCCGGCGCTTGCCGAAGCTTTCCCAATAGAGCCGCGCAGACGAGGTCGCCGTCTCCGTCGCCCAATAGAGCATGACGTTGTCGAGCAACTCGTCCTTGTTGAAGATGTTTTCGGGATGACCGTTGCAATCGGTCCAGGCCCAGAATTTTTCCAGAATCCAGGCCGCCTGTCCGCTCGGCGAATCGGTCAGAGCGTAACCGAGTGTCTGCGGCCGCGTCGATTGCTGCTTCGAATAGCCGGAGTCGAGGTCGACATAATGCTTGAGGCCGGCGAGCGCGCGCTTCTCTTCCGGCGTCGGTTCGCCCTCGACTTTCGGCGCGGCGTTGAAGGCGAGCGTGACGTGGATGCCGGCGCAATGCTCGCCGTCCTGCATGCCAAGCGAGGTCGTCACCGCCGAGCCCCAGTCGCCGCCCTGCGCGCCATAACTGATATAGCCGAGCCGGTCCATCAGCTTGGCCCAGGTCGCGGCGATACGATCCACGCCCCAGCCGGTGGTGTTCGGCTTGCCGGAGAACCCAAAGCCCGGCAGCGACGGACAGACGACGTGGAAAGCATCGGCGGGATTGCCACCATGCGCGACAGGATCGACCAACGGCGCGATCACCTTCTGGAATTCGACGATCGAGCCGGGCCAGCCATGGGTGATGATCAGCGGCAGCGCCGACGGCTCCTTCGAGCGCGCATGCAGGAAGTGGATGTCGAGCCCGTCGATCTCGGTGGTGAACTGCTCGAAGCGGTTGAGTTTTGCCTCTCGCGCGCGCCAGTCATAGCCATCAGCCCAATAGGCGCAGATCTCCTGGATCCATTTCAGCGGCGCACCCTGGCTCCAGTCGTCGACCAGCTCCGCCTCCGGCCAGCGCGTGCGGGCGAGGCGCGATTTGAGGTCGGTGAGAATGTCGTCGCTGATGGCGATCCGAAACGGCTTGATGGCAGTCATCGGTTGCTCCCGATTTGTCTATCGGGAGAGAGTAGACCGAACGGGCGCCGCATCAAAGGTGCACCCTTCTCCCCTTGTGGGAGAAGGTGGCGCGAAGCGCCGGATGAGGGGTTTCTGTCGGCAAATTCTTGTCGTGAGAGTGGCACACGCGGAGCGAGACCCCTCACCCGTTTCGCCGCTACGCGGCGATCCACCCTCTCCCACAAGGGGAGAGGGCAAGAACTAGCCCGTCAGAGCAGCCTTCACCAAACCGGACGCCTTGCCGAAATCCATCTGGCCGGCGTACTTCGTCTTCAGCACGGCGATCACCTTGCCCATATCCTTCATGCCGGCGGCGCCGGTCTCGGCGATGGCATCTGAGATCGCCTTCTTGACGTCGTCGTCCGACATCTGCTTCGGCAGATACGCCGAGATCACCGCGATCTCGTCGCGCTCCTGCGCCGCGAGCTCGGCACGGCCGCCCTTCTCGTAGAGCTCGACCGATTCCTGGCGCTGCTTGATCATCTTCTGAAACACGCCGAGCAGATCCGCGTCCGAGAGCGGCGGCTTACGGCTGCCGCGCGCCTCGATGTCGGCGTTCTTGATGGTCGAATTGACCATGCGCAGCGTGGACAGCTTGCGCTCTTCCTTGGCCTTCATGGCCTCCTTGACCGCATTGTTGATGTCGTCGCGCAGCATGATCGTGCTCCCCTAGCATATCCGAGGCCTGATCTAGGCCGTTCGCGGCCCTGAGACAACCGGGGGTCCCAGCCATTCGACCAGCGCGCGCACCGTCGCCGCGGGCTGCTCCGGCTGCGGCAGGTGTCCGCAATCCTCCAAAACGACGAGCCTTGCACCGGCAATGCCCTCCGCCATCTCCTTCGAGAATGCGTTGGGAATCGTGTTGTCCGCATCGCCCGTCAGCACCAATGTCGGGCATTTGATCGTCGCAAGTGTCGGCCGTGAATCCACCCGCGCGATGATCGCGGACTGCTGTCGCAGATAGCCTTCGACGCCGACGTCCTCGCCCTGCTCATGCACGAGCTGGCGAATACCGGCATCGTCGCGGCGCGACGGATGCACCAGTTCGGGAAACATTTCCTCGCGCGCGGCACGCAGCTCGCCGCGCCTGGCCCGCTCCATCAGACCACGGCGGCGCGCGGTCGCCTCCTCCGTGTCGGGCCGCGCCTGGGTGTTGATCAGCGCCAGCTTTGCTACCCGCTCGGGTGCCTGGCGCATGATCTCGAGGGCGATGTAGCCGCCCATGGAATGACCGGCGAGCGCGAAGCGCGGCGGCGCCTCGCTCAGCACACGCCGGGCGATCGCTGCCATGCTGTCGTCGCGAATATGGTTGGCGACCATCACCGGGCCGAACCGCCAGAGCGACGGGATGACCGGCGCATAAATCCGGGCCGAGGAGGCTAATCCCGGAACCAGCAGAATCGGCATCGTCTGGTCCATTATTGCCTCCCAAGCCCCCGAATTTGCCGGAAATTGTGCCGCGGAGCTTAGGGGCCCAAGGCGACCTGTCAAATATGCAAAAACGCATGTGAATCGGCGCATCTCCGCTTTGACGCCGGCGCCCGCGGGGACTATGAACCGGGCTCATGACACAACATGATAACGATCACGCCTGGCCGGACCACAAACCGACCGCGCTGTTGGTGCTTGCCGATGGCACGGTGCTGGAAGGCTTTGGCCTCGGCGCCGAAGGCCAAGCCGTCGGTGAGGTCTGCTTCAACACCGCGATGACCGGCTACGAGGAGATCCTCACCGATCCCTCCTATGCCGGCCAGCTCATCACCTTCACGTTCCCGCATATCGGCAATGTCGGCACCAATGACGACGACATCGAGACAGTGAACATGGCCGCGACGCCCGGCGCGCGCGGCGTGATCCTGCGCACCGCGATCACCGATCCCTCGAACTACCGCGCCACCAAGCACCTCGACCAGTGGCTGAAGACCCGCGGCATCATCGGCCTCTCCGGCATCGACACCCGCGCGCTGACCGCGCTGATCCGTAACAAGGGCATGCCCAACGCCGTGATCGCACACGCCAGGGATGGCGAGTTCGACCTGCACGGCCTGAAGGAAGAAGCGCGCGAATGGCCGGGGCTCGAGGGCATGGACCTCGTTCCGATGGTCACCTCCGGCCAGCGCTTCACCTGGGACGAGACGCCCTGGCTCTGGGACAAGGGCTTTGGCCGTCAGGACAAGCCTGAGTTCAACGTGGTCGCCATCGATTACGGCATCAAGCGCAACATTCTGCGCCTGCTCGCCGGCGTCGGGTGCAAGGTCACGGTGGTGCCGGCAACGACGTCATCCGAGGACATCCTGGCGATGAAACCGGACGGCGTGTTCCTGTCGAACGGTCCCGGCGATCCGGCCGCGACCGGCAAATATGCCGTGCCCGTGATCCAGGACGTGATCAAGTCGGGCACGCCGACATTCGGAATTTGTCTCGGCCATCAGATGCTCGGCCTCGCCGTCGGCGCCAAGACCAAGAAGATGCACCAGGGCCATCACGGCGCCAATCATCCCGTGAAGGACGAGACCACCGGCAAGGTCGAGATCACCTCGATGAACCACGGCTTTGCCGTGGACGAGAGCACCCTGCCGACCGGCGCGACGCAGACCCACATCTCGCTGTTCGACGGCTCCAATTGCGGCATCCAGCTCGACGGCAAGCCGGTGTTCTCGGTGCAGTACCACCCCGAGGCCTCGCCGGGTCCGCGCGACTCGCACTATCTGTTCCAGCGTTTTGCGGATCTGATGCGGCAGAACAAGAGCGCGTAAGGCGCGCGCGCTCTTTCGCAATTAACGTCATGACAAAGAGCCCGGGCCTGGTCCCGGGCTTTTTTCGTCAAAGGAACGCCGCTTAGCTCCCTTCGTTGATCCCTGCTACGCTCACGCAGGAGCCCCTTATGTCCGTCGTCCGCGACAATGCCGAGCCGCTCGCCATCGTGTTTGAGGATGACGGGCTCGTGCCGAACAATATCCTCCCCTTCCTGGTCTACCAGGCCGCGGTGAAGCTCGATTCCAGACAGCCGGAAGAGACGATCGAACGCTTGTTCGAAGCGAACGGCTGGGGCGGCACGTGGCGCAATGGCGTCTTCGACTATCTGCATTATCACGCGACGGTGCACGAGGTGCTCGGCGTTGCGCGTGGCAGCGCGCGCGTCCGCTTCGGCGGCGACCATGGCCAGGAGCTGGAGATCAAGGCCGGCGACGTCGCGATCCTGCCCGCCGGCACAGGTCACCAGCGCATCAAGGCGAGCGAGGATTTCTGCGTGATCGGCGCTTATCCGCCGGGTGCGAAGATGGAGATCACCCGCGCAACGCCGGAGAACCACGCGAAAGCGCTGAAGACGATTCCAAACGTCGCGCTGCCGCCGGCCGATCCGGTGACGGGGAAGGATGGGGCGTTGATGCGGTTGTGGCGGTAGCTACAAAGACGGTGCAGGTGGGCAGAGCGAAGCGTGCCCACCAAACAGTTTGAACTGCGGATAGATGGTGGGCACGGCGCGCGAAGACCGCCTTTGCCCACCCTACGACAGCGTCACCTACGCCTCGTTCGCACCTTCCTGTCTTGTGGCTTCGAACAGGAACCAGGTACGGCGTTCGGTCTCGTCGATGAAGTTTTCGAGGATGCTGGCGCTGGCGACGTCACCGGCGTCGTCGCAGACCTCGTGTGCCTTGCGCATTGCGGCGGCGACATGCTTGTTGTCCTGCATCAACTCGCGCAGCATCTCGCGCGGCGGGACATAGTCTTCGTTGTTGTCCTTGATGGTCTGAAGCTTGGCGATCTGCCCGATCGACTTCAGCGTGACGCCGCCGATCTTGCGGACGCGCTCGGCGAGCTGGTCGGTGGTGGCGAAGATCTGGTCGGACTGCTCGTCAAGCAGCAGATGATAATCGCGGAAATGCCGGCCGCTGATGTGCCAGTGGAAATTCTTGGTCTTCAGATACAGCGCGAACGCGTCGGCCAGAAGCACGTTGAGCGCCTCCGAAACCTTGTTGACCGCCTGGGACGACAGATCGGTGGGTGTATCGAGGTCGGGCGAGACCTTTTGTGGGGCTTTGCTCACGGGAAACCTTCCTGTTAGGACGCAGACATTGACGGCGCGCCGCCGCACCCCTAACGCAGGCGGGCAGCGCCGGTTCCTTCAGCGGAACCGTTTGGCCGGGGCCCTCGACGACCATGGACGATTGGATCGATTACTACGACTCGACGCACACGATCTATGTCAGCAAGCTGCATCGCGACTTGCACTTCCAGATCATCGCGCGGGACATCATCGGCTACATTTCTTCGCCCGAGGCGACCGTGCTCGACTATGCCTGCGGCGAGGCGCTGTCGGCGAGCCAGGTCGCGGCTGTCTGCGGCAAGCTGATCCTCGCCGAGCCCGCGCCCGGCGTGCGCGGCCGGTTGATCGCGCGGTTTGCCCCGAACACGAAAATCCGCGTCCGCTCGCTCGATGACGTCCACAACATGCAGGAGCAGTCGATCGATCTCGTCGTGATGAACTCGGTCGCGCAATATATGGCGCCGGACGAGCTCGACGCCGCGCTCCTCAACTTCCGCCGCATCCTGAAGCCCTCCGGCAAGCTGGTGCTCGGCGACATCCTCCAGCCCAATGTCGGCATGTTCAGGGACGTCACAGCGCTACTCAGTTTCGGCCTTCGTCACGGCTTTTTGAAAGATGCGCTGATCGGGCTGATCAGCACCGCATTGTCGGATTACCGTCAGCTGCGCACGCGCATCGGGCTGCAGCGCTACAGTGAGGAGGAGATCACCGCCAAGCTCAAGACCGCCGGCTTCACGGTCCAGCGCGCTCACCGCAATATCGGCCACAATAGCTGGCGCATGACGTTCGTCGCGCGGCCGCCATTAGTTCGGTAAACCTCTCGGATTCGGTAAGCTTCCTGAGTTCGTTAAGCATAACGTCTGCCTGAGGTGGCTTGTCGCACCCCGATCAGTAATGATCGCCGCGGCCCGGTGGCGGAAGTGTCTACGCGAGGGCGATGCATCGCTCTTTATCCTGGTTCAAATCCAGGCCGGGTCTCCACGCTTCGCCCCTGCGGGGCTACGCGTGGCGCAGTCACGCGAGACCCGAAGGGGCGAAGCGTGTCCGGCGTAGCTGGAGCGAAGCGCAAGCGAAGACGGACTGGCCGCCCAATCCTCAATCAGCCTCAACCAGATCGTGCTCCGACAGCAGCCGCAGCCGGTCGGCATCCTTTGCCGCGGACGTGATGACGGCATCGAGCAGGCCCGGAAAGCGTGCGTCCAGATCGTCGCGGCGCAGCCGCACGAACCGGTTGGTGCCGGCGACGCGGGTCTGCATCAGGCCGCATTCGCGTAGCTTGGCGAAGTGATAGGCAAGATTCGACTTGCCGCTGAGCGCGTTGAAGTCGCCGCAGCACAGCTCGCCGCTGACAGGTTCCTGCTGGGCGAGCTGATACACAATCGCCAATCTGATCGGATCGCTCAGGCAATCCAGGATCATCGGCAGTTCGATCTGCTCGCGAGTGGGGTGAGGAGGCGTGCGGCTCATGGTCTGAGATCATAGCGAAGTAGCCTCAATGTTCAATAGTTCTTGAACCAATTGACTCCCGACCCGGTCCCACCGATAGTTCAATAAACGTTGAACATAGGGATTTTCCTGATGAGCGTATTCTGGCTGGCCTTGGCGGCCTTTGCGATCGGCACGGAAGGCTTTGTCATTGCTGGGCTTTTGCCGTCTATCGCAACCGACCTGGCGATTTCCGTCCCCGCCGCCGGCCAGTTGGTCACGGTCTACGCCCTCACCTACGCGGTCGGCTCGCCGATCCTGGCGGTGACGCTGAACAATATCGACCGCCGCACCGTGCTGGCCCTGGCGCTATCGACTTTCATTGCCGGAAACCTCGCGGCCATGGTGGCGTCGAATTACGCCCTGTTGCTGGCCTCGC
This sequence comes from Bradyrhizobium sp. 44, assembly GCF_023073095.1. NCBI lineage: Bacteria > Pseudomonadati > Pseudomonadota > Alphaproteobacteria > Hyphomicrobiales > Nitrobacteraceae > Bradyrhizobium > Bradyrhizobium sp. 44. The sequence goes on along the minus strand of NZ_JADPIY010000008.1, from coordinate 1,113,542 downwards.
GCATGCTGATGGCGCTGGGCTCCGGGCTGTGCATGCCGACCGCGCTGGCCGTATCCGTGGCCGTCGCCGCGCCGGAGCGGCGCGGCCGCGCGGTGGCACTCGTCACCTCGGGCCTCACGGTTGCGACCGTCATCGGCGTTCCGCTCGGCAATCTCGTCGGCAGCCTGCTCGGCTGGCGCGCGACCTTTGCCATGGTCGCCCTGATCGGCGCCGTTGCGCTCGCCGGCCTCCTGCTCGGCCTGCCCCGCGGCCTGCCGCGCAACACAGCCTCGCTCAGCGATCGGCTGGCGGTGGCGCGTCACCGCAATGTCCTGACGGCGCTTCTGATCACGATTTTATGGGCGCTCGGCGGCTTCACCGTGTTTACCTATTTCGCGGTCCCGCTGCACGGCCTTGGATTCGACGCCTCGCAGATCAGCCTCGCGCTGCTGGTGTTCGGCGGCGCGGCCGCGATCGGCAACATGCTCGGCGGCGTCCTGGCCGACCGGCTCGGCACGCTCGCCACGGCAGGTCTCGGGCTTGCCGGCATGGCCAGCGCGCTGATCCTGCATTCGCTGGTCCTGAAGCTGATGCCGGGACAGGCGCATTATGCGGTGCTGGGCGCGATCTTCCTCTGGGGCATCTCGGGATGGGCGTTCTACCCGGCCCAGGTCGCCAGCATCATCCGGATCGAGCCGCAGGCCTCGATGATCGCGCTCTCGCTCAACGCCTCGGCCATGTATCTCGGCTTTGCGATCGGCGGAGCCTTGGGCGGCGCCGTGCTTGCGGCGTGGAGCCCGGCGGATCTGGGCTGGGTCGGCGGATTGAGCGTTTCGGCGGCTCTTCTGGTCCATCTCGCCCGCGGCTGGCAGGCCCGGCCAAAACCCGTCAAAATTGCCGGTTGATGGGCGTTTTTCGGGGTTTCGCCGCCCTGAAAACTGGTCTAAGACCCACCCCGCGCGCGAGGGGGACCAACGCGCTCTCGGCCAAAGGGACGCGCAGCAGGCGCGCCCTTTTTTTGTGCCCAAATTCCACTTCGGCGAGAGTTGATGCCCAAACGTACAGACATCACCACCATCCTGATCATCGGCGCCGGTCCCATCGTGATCGGCCAAGCCTGCGAGTTCGACTATTCGGGCACCCAGGCGGTGAAGACGCTGAAGGAAGAGGGCTATCGCATCGTCCTCGTCAATTCCAATCCGGCCACCATCATGACCGACCCGGAATTGGCCGATGCGACCTATATCGAGCCGATCACGCCCGAGATCGTCGCGAAAATCATCGAGAAAGAACGTCACGTCATTCCCGGCGGCTTCGCGCTGCTGCCGACCATGGGCGGACAGACCGCGCTGAACTGCGCGCTGTCGCTGCGCCAGCAAGGCACGCTCGACAAGTTCGACGTCGAGATGATCGGCGCCACCGCGGACGCGATCGACAAGGCCGAGGACCGCCAGTTGTTCCGCGAAGCCATGACCAAGATCGGGCTCGAGACGCCGAAGTCGCGGCTCGCCAACGCCTCCGCCCTGAAGAAGTCCTTCCGCGACAAGTACCAGGCCGATCGCGCAAAGGCATCGGGCGCTGCGCTCGAAGAACTCGAGCGGCAGTGGACGCTCGGCGAGAGCGACCGCCGCAAGCGCTATCAGGAATATGCGCTCGGCCAGGCGCTGATGGCGCTCTCCGAGATCGGCCTGCCCGCGATCATCCGCCCGTCCTTCACCATGGGCGGCACCGGCGGCGGCATTGCCTACAACAAGGAAGAGTTCCTCGATATCATCGAGCGCGGCCTGGATGCGTCTCCCACCAACGAAGTGCTGATCGAAGAATCCGTGCTCGGCTGGAAAGAGTACGAGATGGAGGTGGTGCGCGACAAGAAGGACAATTGCATCATCGTCTGCTCGATCGAGAACCTCGATCCGATGGGCGTGCACACCGGCGATTCCATCACGGTGGCGCCGGCGCTGACGCTGACCGACAAGGAATACCAGATCATGCGCGACGCCTCGCTGGCGGTGCTGCGCGAGATCGGCGTCGAGACCGGCGGCTCCAACGTGCAGTTCGGCGTCAATCCCGAAGACGGCCGCATGGTCGTCATCGAGATGAATCCGCGCGTGTCGCGTTCCTCCGCCCTGGCTTCGAAAGCCACCGGCTTTCCGATCGCAAAGGTCGCCGCCAAGCTTGCGGTCGGCTACACGCTCGACGAAATCGCCAACGACATCACCGGCGGCGCCACGCCAGCCTCGTTCGAGCCGACGATCGACTACGTCGTCACCAAGGTGCCGCGTTTCGCCTTCGAGAAATTCCCCGGCGCCTCCACCACGCTGACCACGTCGATGAAGTCGGTCGGCGAAGTCATGGCGATCGGCCGCACCTTCCAGGAAAGCCTTCAGAAGGCATTGCGCGGGCTCGAGACCGGCCTCACCGGACTCGACGAGATCGAGATCGAAGGTCTCGGCCGCGACGACGACAAGAATGCGATCCGCGCCGCGCTGGGCACGCCGACACCGAACCGGCTGCTCCAGGTCGCGCAGGCGATGCGGCTCGGCTGGTCGGACGAGGAGATCTTCAATTCCTGCAAGATCGATCCGTGGTTCCTCAGCGAGATGCGCGGCATCGTCGACATGGAAGCGAAGGTCCGCAAGAACGGTCTGCCGGGCAACGCCTTCGGCATGCGCACGCTCAAGGCCATGGGCTTCTCCGATGCCCGGCTTGCGGTGATCGCGGAGACGACGGAGGCGGAGGTCACGGCGAAGCGCCACGCGCTCGGCGTTCGCCCCGTCTACAAGCGCATCGACACCTGCGCGGCCGAGTTCGCTTCGCCCACGGCCTACATGTACTCGACCTATGAGGCGCCGTTCGCGGGCGCGCCTGCGGACGAGAGCTCGCCGTCCGACAAGAAGAAGGTCATCATCCTCGGCGGCGGCCCGAACCGCATCGGCCAGGGCATTGAATTTGACTATTGCTGCTGTCACGCCTGCTTCGCGCTGCACGACGCCGGCTACGAATCCATCATGGTCAACTGCAACCCGGAGACGGTGTCGACCGACTACGACACTGCCGACCGGCTCTATTTCGAGCCGCTCACCGCCGAGGACGTGCTGGAGATCATCGCAAAGGAACGCACCAACGGCACGCTGCATGGCGTAATCGTGCAGTTCGGCGGCCAGACCCCGCTCAAGCTCGCGCGCGCGCTGGAAGCCGCCGAAGTGCCGATCCTCGGCACCTCGCCCGACGCCATCGACCTTGCGGAAGACCGCGACCGCTTCAAGCGGGTGCTCGACAAGCTGCGGCTGAAGCAGCCCAAGAACGGCATCGCGTATTCGGTCGAGCAAGCGCGCCTGGTCGCGACCGATCTCGGCCTGCCGCTGGTGGTGCGCCCGTCCTACGTGCTCGGCGGCCGCGCGATGCAAATCATCCGCGAGGAGAACCAGCTCAGCGATTACTTGCTCGGCACGCTGCCGGAGCTGGTGCCGGGGGACGTCAAGGCGCGCTACCCGAACGACAAGACCGGCCAGATCAACACCGTGCTCGGCAAGAATCCGCTGCTGTTCGACCGCTATCTGTCCGATGCGACCGAGATCGACGTCGACTGCCTCTGCGACGGCAAGGACACCTTCATCGTCGGCATCATGGAGCACATCGAGGAAGCCGGCATCCATTCCGGCGACAGCGCCTGCTCGCTGCCGCCGCACTCGCTGGACGACAAGATGATCGAGGAGCTGGAGCGGCAGACCCGCGAGCTGGCGCTCGGCCTCGACGTCGTCGGCCTCATGAATGTGCAATACGCCATCAAGGACGGCGAGATCTACGTGCTCGAAGTCAATCCGCGCGCCTCGCGCACGGTGCCCTTTGTCGCCAAGGTGGTCGGTACGCCGGTCGCGAAGATCGCGGCGCGTATCATGGCCGGCGAAAAGCTTGCCGATTTCAAGCTGAAGAAGGCGAAATTCGACCATGTCGGCGTTAAGGAATCGGTGTTTCCGTTCGCCCGCTTCCCCGGCGTCGATACCGTGCTCGGCCCCGAGATGCGCTCGACCGGCGAGGTCATGGGCATCGATCGCTCCTTCGCGGTGGCGTTCGCCAAGAGCCAGCTCGGCGGCGGCACACGAGTGCCGCGCAAGGGCACGGTGTTTGTCTCGGTTCGCGAGAGCGACAAGACGCGCATCACCGAGGCCGTTCGCGAGCTGCATTCGCTCGGCTTCAAGGTGCTGGCGACATCGGGCACGGCCCGCTTCCTGACCGACCAGGGCATCCCGACCGAGAAGGTGAACAAGGTGCTGGAGGGCCGGCCGCACATCGTCGACGCCATCACCAATGGCGAGGTCCAGCTCGTCTTCAACACCACCGAAGGCCCGCAGGCGCTCGCCGACAGCCGTTCTCTGCGGCGCGCGGCCCTCTTGCATAAAGTGCCGTATTACACCACTCTTTCCGGGGCCGTGGCGGCCGCGCAGGGCATCCACGCCTATCTGGGCGGGGACCTTGAGGTTCGGACCCTGCAGAGCTACTTTTCGGAAACCTGATCGCGAGCGGGAGGCCCAACCTTCCGCTAAGTGATTGGCGATGAAGCCACTATGGCCGGAGGAACTGTCCGGCCATATGGTTGTTCTGTTCCGGCGCCAAGCCCATATGAACGTTCGGCGGCACGCGCGTTGAGCCCCCGGACAGACTGACGAATCAAGTTGCGTGCGCGTTGACATGTCAGGGCGCGCGCGACCGAAGGACGAGAGAAGAGATGGAAAAGGTACCGATGACTGCGGGCGGCTTTGCCGCGCTCGGGGAAGAACTGAAGAAGCGCCAGTCGGAGGACCGTCCGCGGATCATCGAGCATATCGCCGAGGCGCGCTCGCACGGAGACCTGTCGGAGAACGCGGAATACCACGCCGCGAAGGAAGAGCAGTCCCACAATGAAGGCCGCATCGCCGAGCTCGAGGACAAGCTCGCGCGCGCCGACATCATCGACATCTCGAAGCTGTCCGGCGACACCATCAAGTTCGGCGCGACCGTGACACTGGTCGACGAGGACACCGAAAAGAAGACGGTGTGGCAGATCGTCGGCGAGGTCGAGGCCGACGCCAAGAAGGGCCGCATCTCCATCACCTCGCCGCTCGCGCGCGCGCTGATCGGCAAGAAGAAGGGTTCAACCGTCGAGGTCAACGCACCCGGCGGCGCCAAGGCTTATGAGATTACCAAAGTGGAGTGGCGGTAACGATTTGCCGTTGCGTGTGATTTGAAAAAGGCCGCGCACTGCGCGGCCTTTTTTGTATCTGCGTGTTGCTCGCAATGACGGAGGAGACGCTACCTTCGTCCCCTCACGTCGAGCGGCACGGCCGCCTCGTATTTCGAATTGTGCAGCACCAGCGAGGTCCGCACGTTGCGGACGTGCGGGGCGGCGGTCAAATGGGTGACGAAATCCTGGAAGGTGGCCATGTCGGGTGCGACGCATTTCAGGATGAAATCGACTTCGCCCGACAGCATCCAGCACTCGCGCACCAGCGGCTCGGCGCGGACGAACTCCTCGAAGGCGCGCAAATCCGCCTCGGCCTGGCTGGAGAGGTGCACTGCGGCAAACACCGTGACGTCGAAGCCGAGCTTGCGCGCGTCCAAGAGCCCGCGATAGCCATGGATATACCCCTCCTCCTCCAGCGCCCGGACTCGGCGCAGGCAGGGCGGTGGCGAAATGCCGACGCGCTTGGCCAGCTCGACATTCGTGATTCGACCGTCGGCCTGAATCTCGGTGAGAATTTTCAGGTCGATCTCGTCTAGGTTCCGCGACACGTGATTGGAACTCCTGGCCTTTGCGGCGGTATTGGTGGCTCTGTCGCAATCCTCATAGCGCAGACCACGCACTCGGCGCAATTTTATTGCGCGTGCAGCGCAATCGACTTTTGTTCCCTGTTGGAAAAATCCGCCGACAGGGAATGCAATTCTTGCATAGCTCACCAGAAGGCTTAGATTACCTCTGATATTTCAGCGCCTCCGCGAGGCCTCCCGGCACGTTCCGCGCCCGCGCTGCAGTCCCCCGTGAAAGGCATCTGTCGAAATGTCCGCCGCTGTCCATGCAAAGGTCGTCATCATCGGCTCCGGCCCCGCCGGCTACACGGCGGCGATCTACGCCGCGCGCGCGATGCTTGAGCCGATCCTGATCCAGGGCATCCAGGCGGGCGGCCAGCTCACCATCACCACCGACGTCGAGAACTATCCGGGCTTCGCCGACGTGATCCAAGGCCCCTGGTTGATGGAGCAGATGGAGAAGCAGGCGCTGCATGTGGGCACCCAGATCAAGACCGATCTGGTGACCAAGCTCGACACCTCGCAACGCCCCTTTCGCCTGACCTGCGATAGCGGTGATGTCTATCTCGCCGACACCGTCATTCTCGCCACCGGCGCCCAGGCGCGCTGGCTCGGGCTGCCGTCCGAAGCGAAATTCCAGGGTGGCGGCGTGTCGGCCTGTGCCACCTGTGACGGCTTCTTCTACCGCAACAAGCAAGTCGTAGTAGTCGGCGGCGGCAATACGGCGGTCGAGGAAGCGCTGTACCTCACCAACCATGCCTCGCAGGTCACCATCGTGCATCGTCGCGATCACTTCCGCGCCGAACGCATCCTACAGGAACGCCTGTTCAAGCACCCGAAGATCAAGGTGATCTGGGACTCAGCCGTCGACGAGATCTGCGGTACCGAGAACCCGAACAAGGTCACCCAAGTGCGGCTGAAGAACGTCAAGACCGGCGCGTTGACCGATGTGCCGACCGACGGCGTCTTCGTCGCCATCGGGCATGCCCCGGCGACCGAGCTCGTGGCCGGGCAGGTCAAGCTGAAACCGTCGGGCTATGTCGAGGTCGCCCCGAACTCGACCGCCACCTCGGTGCCCGGACTGTTCGCCGCCGGCGACGTCGCCGACGAGACCTATCGTCAAGCAGTCACGGCGGCCGGCCTCGGCTGCATGGCGGCGCTCGAGGCGGAACGATTTTTGGCCCTGCGCGCCAGCGAGCGCGCGGCAGCGGAATAGACATCATGGCAAGAACACGCGACGGATTTACGGATATGGACTGGGATAAGCTGAAGGTGTTTCACGCCGCGGCGGAAGCGGGCAGCTTCACGCACGCGGGCGAGCAGCTCGGCCTGTCGCAATCGGCAGTATCACGCCAGGTCTCGGCACTGGAGCAGGAGCTCTCGGTCTCGCTGTTCCACCGCCACGCCCGCGGCCTGATCCTCACCGAACAGGGCGACCTCCTGTTCCGCACCGCCCATGACGTGTTCATGCAGTTGCAGGCGGCGCGCGCGAAGCTGACCGACAGCCGCGAGCGGCCGAGCGGCGATCTCAAGATCACCACCACGCCCGGCGTCGGCATCAACTGGCTGATCCCCAGGCTTGGCGAATTCACCGCGCTGTATCCGGAAATCCGGATCTCGCTGATCGTCACCGACGAGGAGCTTGATCTCTCGATGCGCGAGGCCGATGTCGCGATCCGCACCCGCAAGCCGACGCAGCCGGATCTCATCCAGCGCAAGCTGTTCGCGATGGGCTTCCACGCTTATTGCTCGCCCGATTACATCAAGCGCTTCGGCACGCCGCGCACGCTGGAGGAGCTCGACTCCCACCGCATCATCACGCTCTCCGACGGCAACTTCGCGCCGCATCTTCAGAACCGCAACTGGCTAGTGGAAGCGGGGCGCAACGGCTCGGGTCCGCGCGAAGCCTATTTCAGGGTCAACAACATTCTCGGCCTCGTCCGCGCCTGTCAGCAGGGTCTCGGCATCGCCGCGTTGCCGGACTATCTGATCGAAGAACAGAGCCGCCTCGTGCAGCTGTTCGGCGAATCGGATTCGATCCAGCTCGATACGTATTTTGTTTATCCGGAAGAGCTGAAGACGGTCGCGCGCGTGCAAGTGTTCCGCGACTTCGTGGTGAGCAAGGCGCAGCGCTGGCCGTCCTGATTTCCGCATGTCTGACATGCGGCTTGGACGCTTGATGCATGGCGCGAAGCTAGCCCATAATCTCTTTACGCTGAGCCTTCGCGTTGCGCATTTGTCCCCCTCCTCCAGTGGCGCGGGAGTTCAGTAATCCCTCTTGGAAGGTGATTGTGTCGGCCTCACGTGGCCAATACCTTAAGCCGGGCTCGATCGAGCCCGGCTTTTTTTTGCGGATCCGGCCATCGCCCTCCGCGTGTATTGACAGTTCCATGCTTACCCCGCATCATTTGCGAATGATCACGAAGTCGTGCGCAATCTCGTCGCAGGCAGTCGCCTCGAAAAAAGGCCCCCATCTGGGGACCTCGGATTTTTGCGCGCGCTAACAGCCTTCGTCATCGCGAGCCGAAACTTCGAAAACCCCGCCGCCTGGACGGGGTTTTTTCATGTGCCCCGTCTCAGGATTTTTCCCGAGAAGGAGATGGAACATGACCGGACTACAGGAACAATTGCACGGGCTCTGGCTGCCGCTGGTGACGCCGTTTCGCGACGGCGCCCTCGACGAGAGGTCGCTGCGCCGATTGACCCGGCATTACAGCGGACAGGCCGTCGACGGCTTCATCCTGGGGGCGACCTCCGGTGAAGGCATGACGCTACGCGACGCCGAGCTCGAACGTCTCGTCGCCATCGTGCGCGACGAGCTGGCCATCGGCCACAGCAAGATTCCGATCTGCCTTGGACTTTCAGGTGCGGACACGTCGCGGCTGAAGGAGCGTCTCGACGCGACCGCGGACTGGCCGATCGATGGCTATCTGATCGCGAGCCCGTATTATGTGCGGCCGTCGCAGCGCGGGTTGCTGGCGCATTTCGAGGCGCTCGCCGATCACGCCGCCTGGCCACTCGCGCTCTACAACATCCCCTATCGCACCTCGGTCAACATCACCAACCAGACGCTGCTACGGCTTGCCGAGCATCCGAACATCATCGGCCTGAAGGATTGCGGCGCGAGCCGCGACCAATCCATCGCGTTGCTGCGCGACAGGCCTGCGGACTTTCGCGTGCTGACCGGCGAGGATGCGAATTATTTCGAGGCGCTCAGCGACGGTGCCGACGGCGGCATCGTGCTGTCAGCCCATCTCGAGACCGCGACGTTTGCGGCCGTCCATGCCGAGCTGAAGCGCGGCAACCACGATGCGGCGCTGGCGCGCTGGCAGGAGGTCGCGGACCTGACGCGCCTGTTGTTCACCGAGCCCAGTCCCGCGCCGGCAAAATACTGGCTGTGGCGCACGGGGCTGATCGACAGCCCCGAAGTGCGCCTGCCGATGGTGGAGGTCGGCAGCGAACTCGCCGTCCAGCTCGACCGCGAGATCGAGCGACGCATGCAAGTCGCGGCGTAGCTGGTAGCCCCTCACCCCACCCTCTCCTCCTAAGAACGAGGAGAGGGAGTGAGAGAGCGGAGTGCTTGGTTAACCGCGCCTCAACGGTCTTCGCTGCTGCCACATGGCGCATCCACGGCTCGTTTACGCAAACGCGCCTATCGTCTCCATTCAAAGTCTTTTCAAATGGGGGAATGATCATGGGGCAACGCATCCGCCCGACGGCGGCAGAAATGTTCGCGTCCGCTGATTTCTTGCGGGGAATTGTTGTGGTGTCGTGGTTCGGCTTCTGGGCGGTGATGCTCGGCCTGATGCCGGTGCTGGTGTTTCGGGTCTGGCTGGCGTGATGTCAGCGCACGTCCGGATGGTTAATCCGTGGTAGCAGCTGTGTTCAAAAGCGCGCGAAACTGCGACCCGGAATTTTAAAATATCTCACGTAGCGTTCATGCCCATAAGCGAAGAAATCGCGGGGGCGTTTGTGAATAGTCATAACGAAATGGCGTCGCATTACGACGCTGGACAGCAGGGCTTCACCACCGAGGACATTCTCTGGGCCGCCGGCATCTGGTCGGTGATCCTCACTCTGTCGCCGGTGATCGTGTTCTACATGCTGATGGTGGCCTAGCGGCAAAGTCATCTTCCCAAAAACGCAAAACGCGCGGAGGTCCGCGCGTTTTTCGTCCGGGGAATGATTTATGAAAATTACGCCGCCTGCTTGTGCATTGCGCCGGAAGCCGACGCCGTGCCGCGAATAGCCTTTACCGAACGCTCGATCGCCGCCCACAGCCTTGCGATTTCCTGCGCCGCACGGCTCTCGGCCTGATATTCCCGCGCGCCCTCGCCGTGGCTCAGCGCCATCAGCAGATCCGAACGGTTGGTGATCTGGCCGCCCCACACCGGAGCACGGAACTTCGCCAGCGCCTCGCGGGCGATGGTGACGATCGGGCTTTCGGACTCATCGCGGCGCGCCGGCGCACCGTTGAGCACGACCGCGTAGGGCTTGCGTGCCGCACGGCACATCTGGATGGTTTCCTGCACCGCGTTGACGTCGAACACGCCGGGACGGGCGGGTATCACCACCATGGTGGCATTGCGGATGGCGTCGTCGACGACGGCCGACAGGTTCGGCGGCGTGTCGATCAACACCCATTCATAACCGTCGCGCTTGGCAGCGGAGACGATGCCGCTGACCGAGTTCACCGCGGACTTGATCGGCGGCTCGTTGGTGCCACGCAGCTTGTGCCACAGCGTGAGCGAGCCTTGCGGATCCGCATCCACGAGCAGGATCGGCTTGGTCGCCTTGATCTGCGCGGCGAGATGCGCGGCCAGGGTACTCTTGCCCGAGCCACCTTTACGCGATGCAAAAACAATAACGTTCATACCTCTGCCTCCAGATTGACCCCAGGCGGCGAAAATGAATCACCACGGTGATTCGGGAAAGAAAAATTTATCATAAGTTATGCTGGCGCCATGAAATAACAAAGCGCGTTGGCTTTTGAGTCACACTGCTGCGTCCGACGGCGGCTTCACGCCAGCAATCGTGCGTTTTTTGAGCAGTCCAGCGGGAAAAAATGGAATGCAACCTCGCCGCGCAATCCGTTTCGCGACTCGTTTCCATCCCCACATGATCGCGATTGTCGCAAGCGTCCGCACGCGGAGGCGAACAAAACGAGTCCGGTGGCTGGTGTGGGGCTGATGCCTGGGTCAGTTTGACTCAAGGGGCGAGCAAACGAGGAGTCGGACACGCAAATGCCCGGGACTTCAAACGCACTGCGCGCTGTGGCCCGGGCATGGTCGAGTTTCAAAAAGGGAACGTCGTGCTCGCGCTCAGCCTTCGCTGGCTTTCTTCTTCTTGGCCGGCTTGGTGCTCTTCTTCGCCGTCCGGGCTGAGCTCTTGGGCGCGATGCTGGTCGGCTTGCCGGCGCGGGGCGCCGCCGCCATGCCCGGCTCCGGTCCCGGCCGGAAGAAGGCCCGGCACTGCGGCGAGAGCTGCGACTTCTTCTGGATCATGCAGGCGGTGATGGCGTCGACGTTCGGAACAAAGTCGCCGCACAACCGCATCGCATCGGGGGTGCAGGCCTGCTGCTCCTCCTGGGAGTAGGCGAAGCCTTCACCCGGGTGGATCAGGACGGCCAGGGCCATACCCGTAATCGCAGCAGCGAAAGATTTCTTAAATCGGAACGCCGGCATCGATCCCCCCAAAATGTCGAGTCGGAGCGGATAGTGGGTGAACGGGGGTTCGTTGGCAACCGAGGCGAGATGCGAAAGCCGGGACGTGTGCGGTCTCGGCAACAGGGCCCCCTAAAACAAAAACCGCGAAAACAACCCCATGCACAGTAGCCAAGTCCATGTTGGCATTGAACTTTGCGGATCGCGATTTGCGGATTTTACGAAATCGATTTGACTCGTCGGGCAAAACAGGGGCATGATGCCATCATCACAGAACGTGCGTGGGGTGGTCGGCTTGTCTCCTGCGCTGGTCGAAAGCGTGAGCGGGAGCGGAGACGATTGCATGGAGCGAAATGAGGCGGAGCTGCCGCTGTCGGGGGTGACGGTGGTCTCGCTCGAGCAGGCGATCGCGGCTCCTCTTGCCAGCCGGCATCTTGCGGACTGGGGCGCGCGCGTCATCAAGATCGAGCGGCCGGGCGATGGCGATTTCTGCCGCGACTACGATCACGTGATGAACGGGATGTCGAGCCAGTTCGTCTGGACCAACAGGTCGAAGGAGAGCCTCGCCATCGACATCAAGAGTCCTGACGGCCAGGAGGTGCTCGAGGCCCTGCTGCCGCAGGCCGACGTCTTCATCCAGAACCTGGCGCCCGGCGCGGCGGAGCGGCTCGGCCTCGATGCCGCATCGCTGCTGCGAAAGTTTCCCCGCATCATCGCCTGCGACGTGTCGGGCTATGGTGCGGGCGGACCCTACAGCAACAAGAAGGCCTACGATCTCCTGGTGCAGTGCGAGGCCGGCGTGCTCGCCATCAACGGCACCGAGGCGGAGCCCGCCAAGGTCGGACTTTCCGTGGTCGATATCGCCACCGGCATGTACATCCTCAACGGCGTGCTGATGGCGCTGTATCGCCGTGAGCGGACCGGCAAGGGCACCGCCTTCCAGGCCTCGCTGTTCGACTCCATCACGGACTGGATGAGCTATCCCGCCTTCTACACGCAGAGTACCGGCCGCCCGCTGCCGCGAACCGGAGCCAAGCATGCAACCATAGCGCCGTATGGCCCTTTCCGCGTCGGCGACGGCAACACCATCTTCTTCGGCATCCAGAACGACCGGGAATGGCGATCGCTGTGCGCCCTCGTGCTTGGCGACGCCGCCTTTGCCGATCACCCCCGCTTCCGCACCAATCCGCTGCGCATGCAGAACAGGGACGATCTGCAGATCCATATCGAGCAGCGTTTTGCGGCGATGACCAGCGACGAGGTGCTGCGGCTGCTCGACGAAGCCTCGATCGCCAATGCGCATCTGAATTCGGTCGAGGCTTTCCTGGAGCACGAGCAGCTCCGCGCCCGCGACCGGGTGCAAACGGTGGGCACTCGTTGCGGCCCGGTGATGAGCTTCCTGCCGGCTCTCACCATTCCAGGCCTGTCGCCGCGGATGGATCCGGTGCCCGACGTCGGGCAGCACAACCCATCCATCCTGCGCGAGCTCGGTCTCGCAAAGGAGACATGACGATGGCCCCTCAGCGGCCGACGCGGGTCTATCTGGCCGTTCCCGCGCATCGCTCCCGTCTCGTCGCCAAGGCGGCTGCCTCGGCCGCAGACGCGGTGTTCATGGACCTCGAGGACGCGGTACCGCCGTCCGAGAAGAGCGTGGCACTGGAAGAAGCTGCGCGGGCGCTGTCCTCGCTGGACTGGGGCAACAAGGTCGTCGCGGTCAGGCTCAACGCCGTCGATAGCCCCTTCATCGCGCAGGAAATCCGCACGCTCGCTGCGCTGCCCAGGCTGGATTCGGTGATCGTGCCGAAGGCGGAGCGGGCAAGCGACATCGCCGCCATTGCCGATCAGCTGCGCGCGGCCGCGCCGGGTCGCTCTTCTCCCGTCGCGCTCGAACTGCTGATCGAGACCGCGCTGGGTCTGGTCAATGTCGACGCGCTCGCCGCCGCGCACGACAGCGTCGCCGCCCTTCATCTCGGTGTCGGCGATTTCGCCGCGTCGATCGGCGCCCGTTCCTCCGAAATCGGCGCATCGCCGGACGGCTACCGCCACGTGGGCTCCGCCCAGAGCGGCTATGCCTCCGCCCCGCTCGATCTGTTCGCCTATCCGATGATGCGCCTGCTGGTGGCCGCGCGCGCCTTCGGCCTGCGCGCGATCGACGGCCCGTGCGGCGCGTTCCGGGATGCCAGACTGACGGAAAGCAGCGCGCTCAAGGCCGCGGCGATGGGTTTTGACGGCAAGCAGGTGATCCATCCCGACCAGATCGAACCGACGCTGCGGGCGTTCGTCCCGTCCGACACTGAGCTGGCGCACGCGCGGCGGGTCGTCGAAGCCATGGAGCAGGCCGAGGCGCAGGGCCAGGGCGCGGTGACGCTCGACGGCAAGATGATCGACTATGCCAATGTCCGGATGGCGCGCCGTATCATCGAGATGGGGTCGTAGCGGCGCATGGCCACCGTGCTGATCGTCGCGCCGGTGTTTGCGCTGATCGCGGCCGGCTATGCCGCGGTGCTGTTTCGCTTCGTCAGCGAGACCGCGCACAAGGGCATCTCCGAATTCGCCTTCAGCATCGCGATTCCGGCGCTGCTGTTCCGCACCATCGTGGTCTCGGAATTCCCCGATGTCAGCCCTTACAGGATGTGGGGCGCCTATTACGGCGCGCTGGCCATCACCTGGCTCGCGGCGCTGGCGCTGTCGGCCCTGCTGCGCGCGCGGCGCGAAGACCGCGAGGACGGGGTCGTGTTCGCGATCGGCTCGGTCTACGGCAACATCGTGATGCTCGGCATTCCCCTGACGCTCTCGGCGCTTGGCAACGAGGCGGCGGGGCCAATGGCGCTGATCCTGTCGGTGAACACGCCGCTGCTCTGGCTTTGCGGCATCCTGCAGATGGAGCTTGTCAGCCGCAAGCAAGCCGGCTCGCCTTTGTCAGTGATCCGGCCCGTGCTCGCGGATCTCGCGCGGAATCCGCTGATGCTGGGGATCGGCTTTGGCGTGGTCTGGCGTTTTACCGGCCTCGGCCTCAATCCCGTCGTCGACAAGACCGTCGAGCTGTTGGCGCAGGCGGGATCGCCGGCGGCGCTGATCGCGCTCGGCATCAATCTGTTCCGGTTCGAGGTCAAGGGCGAGATGTTGAGCGTCGTCGTGATGTGCGGGCTGAAACTGATGGCGATGCCGGCGGCGGCGTTCGTGCTGGCGAAGCTGCTCGGTTTGCCTCCGGTCGCAGCCGGCGTGATCGTGCTGTTCGCGGCGATGCCGACCGGCGCGAACGCCTACATCTTTGCGGTGCAATACAAGCGGTTGGTGAACCCGGTGTCGGGCGCGGTGGCGCTGGGGACGCTGCTGGCGGCGGTGACGTTGCCGGTGGTGGTGTGGGTGGTAGCGAGGTGAGCTGTCACAGGTTTGAAAGAGCGCGCCGCACCACCTCCCAAATACCCAATCAGCGCAGGCCCAGGAACGAGAGCACCACACCAATCACGACGACGAGTCCGACCAGATAGATAATACCGTTCATGTCTTGGCTCCTCAGCGTTGTCAGCCCTGCCGCAGGTACAAACACTCCAGGTCATGAAAAGGTTCGGCCTTGCTCGATGCCGATTTCTCCTGAAATGGGGGAACGAAAGCGACCGATCCTGCGTCGTGGCGTGCTGAGCCCTCGCCCCCATCCTGACTGCCGAAAGAGCTATTGAACACGCTGGCCCGCGCGCCAGGCCATCTCCCAGAAGTCGGCCTCGAGTCGGGTGGCTTCCTTGAAGATCGCAATCAGCTCTGCCTCGCGGGCCGGCGTGGCGTAGAGATCGGCGAGATGCTCCATGTGGGCCCGCGCCTTGGCAGCGACCTCCTGGTACGGCGCGCCGGCGTACTCGGCGATCCAGACGCGGTAGGCGTTCGTCGCAGCGTCCGCGAGGGGGAGCGAGGCGAGCCGCGTTGCGATCTCCGCGTACCCGATCACGCAGGGGGCAAGCGCCACCTTGAGAGCCAGCAGGTCGCCGCGCATTCCCGCGTCGAGCACGTAGCGTGTATAGGCCAGCATCTCGGCTGCCGGAGGGGCCTGTTCAAGATCGGCCGGCGACAGACCCCAATCGGCACAGAGCTTCACATGCAGGTTCATCTCGACATCGAGGATGGCCGAAAGGCCGGCCGCGGCTTCACGCATGTCGGCAAGCCTGGGCGACTTGTAGACCGCGAGCGCGTAGGCGCGCGCAAACTCGATGAGGAACAAATAGTCCTGAACGAGGTAGTGACGAAACGCCGCTTCGGAGAGCGAGCCGTCCGCCAATCCGTTCGTGAAGGGATGCTCAGTGTAGGCCCGCCACTCAACGGATGCTGCTGTCTTGAGACGCTCGAAGAAACTCACGATCTTTTTCGCCTGGCTTGCTTGTCCACGAACGTCTTTCATTCGCTACCGATAGCGTATTGCGGACCGGGGAGCTACGGCGACAGGGCACGCTCAAAACAAAAAAAAATCAACTACTTGCGCAGGCAGCTAACAGAGCGAGACAAGGGCGATGTCACGACCGGACATAGTGAACATAGACAATGTTGTGCTGGCCGACTGATCTCGCGGCACACCGCATACTCACTAAGTCCCCTTGGCATCGGCAACCAAACACCCTCCTTGCACTATCTTTAAAGTTGTAAGAAGTTAGGTACACCGCATCTTCAAAGATCGTCGGCTAAATGAGAACGGATAGGGTCAAAATCTAATCTGACTCCAAGGCAGGGGGACACCGTGTTTAGCGTTGAACCTATAACAACCACCAATTTGATATCGATTGTTCAAATTATCATTGTCGTCTTAGGCTTTATTTTCTCTTGGAAGGCGCTCAGGGCAACCAATAGAAGCATCGAGGTCGCTACGCGCAGCCTTGAGACTGCTACGGGGAACTTGGAGCTCGCGACGTCAAACGCCCAAGCCCAGCTTTATAATCAGATGGTCCTCCAAGGTCGCGACCTGCAATACAAATTTATCGACATAATCCTTGAAGGAAAATCGGAGGAGGCCAAAGAGAAACGCAAGGATCAATACGTCGGCACAGTCATCAGTTATTATAGCGCTTGGTTTGAGATGCGAAACATTTTGCGTCTGCCCCAATCAGTGACGAAGCTAATCGATTACGAGTTAAAAGAGACGATGAAAGAGGACCAGGTACGAGCGAAGTGGATCAGAATCAAGAATAATTTCAGCAAAGAGTTCATTAAGCACGTCCAAGACTTGGAAGGAGTCTAGGCAATGACGTTCTTCGCGAACTCGGGCGTGTCGTGGCCCAAGTTAGAATTCGAGACGTCGGACGCTGGAGCAAAAGCATTCAGTGCGGCGTCAGATATTTTTGAAGCTCTAGCAAAGATGGAAAGCAGTCCGGACATGGAAATCGCTTTGCCCGCGAGCATGTCAAATGCCGCCACTAAGCTTCAGGATGCAATTAGGATCTATCGTAATATTCTTCCCCAGATCGATAACCGCACTTTGCCGCCGCTCTCGCCCGCTGAGTACGACTTTGCATCAATCGAGCCTTACTGGTCGCGCGACGATCTCCACAGCCCCGAGAACAGACTGAATACGCCCCAAAAGCTATATTCCGAACTGATAATTCGCCTAGAGGCTGTCTATTCGCGCGTCGCTGACTTTCCGAACCACAGGGTCAAGCAAGCTCTCTCCTTCAGCGCTTTTGAGCTCATGTTGGAATGGGAGAAGGTCGCTAGGCTTGCGAGAGTCATTTCGGTTTTCAACCGCCGCCATTCTTAACGCGCTCATCTAAGTCACAGGCCGTTCGGCTACGATGAAGGGTTCAACAGGCATTCTGCCGCTGTGATCGGCGAGTGGACCATCGGACCTCATGGACCGCTCGCAAGGCAGATACTAATGAAGTTGCCAAGCTCCTGACCGAATACGCGAAGCTGGCTGGGTTACGGTGACAGTGCCGTCCAGCACTGTCGCCGTAACATCCCAACCAGGCACGCCTTAAGATCGCTTGGCTATGAATTCTGAGGCGATCTTGTCGCCGGGCGGTAAAATAAGCGCTGTGCCGCCATCGCTGGCCAGTTCAATCAGCCGCTCATCGTGCATCTCACGAAGGAGTTTCTTAAAATACGTGTTGTTTTTGTAGCCGGCCCAATTCTTCAGGTCGGTCGTCGCGATTTTCCCGGGAGACGTACAGAGCAACAACAGAATTTGCTCGCGCAGTCCCATCTTTGGATCGAGGATGCGTCGCATATCGTCGCCAATCCAGAGCAGCGGCATTCTCCGCTCGGCCAGCTTATCGACAATGTCTTGCGCCTCATGAATTGAGACGTTGTGGAAGACCCTGACCAATTCAGCCATGACCCAATTGCCGCTAGAAAGAACGAATACCGCATCCATATGGTTTGGGTCGACATCACCGCCTGCATGTCCCACGCCGCGATTATTGCGAACCTCGAAAAGCGCAGGCAGAAGTCGCGGGATTAAGATCTGGAAGCTGCGAGGGACGTGGCCGTTATTTTCGAGCAGTTTGCAAGCTTGGTCAAAGGCGCGAGGCTTCTTCGGCGAAGTCGCGTAAGTCCCTTTCGCGTGCCCATCTAAGATGGTGAACACAATCTCGCAGAATTTCCCTCCGCTAAGCTCCGAGGGCGACCATCGATGCTCAGCGAAATTTTGGACAATTGACTGATATTCAGCAAGCAGCGGCTGGCGCAATCCGTCGGGGATCGCAGTTAGAGCAGTCTGGACGCTCATTCGGGTGGCGTCCCCTCCAATGCTTCCAATCCCTCTGGGGTGATAAAGAACGATCCATCCTTGCGCTTCTCGCAATACCCTTTTCGAACGTTCTGGTTTAGCGCATCGGGGGGATTAGCAAGGCGCTTCTGATTATGATCCGATAACGCCCCTGCGACAGCTTTCGCGGTAAGTGGACTGTCGTCCCGACCGGAGAGCCAATGCGCAGTGGCCAAGAAACGGTTATTTTGATTCTTGTCACCCTTCTTTGCCTTGATGTGGCTTGCGAGAGAGCCGCCGACTCTCGCTGGCGCGGCATGAGCCGGCGCGTGGGCGCCCGCCCCGCTTCCGGGTGAACCACCCCCGGAGTGCCGCGCATCAGCCGCATGAGAGACTTTGCCAGTTATCACAAGAGAAATGATCTGGCTCGCAATCGCTTCGTCGATTTCGCGCTCAAAGCTATGGCCGGGTCCGGCCACCGTCAGCTTATAGCCTTGCTTCTTGCCTGCCATTCCATCACCTAGGAGTGTGGGGACGAGAACAAATCACGAAAATGGATATGCGTGCAAGGCGAAGTTCCATCTGTCCACAAAGGGGCTGAATGCATCGCAAGAGCAAATGAGCGATTTCGGAAATCTTGCCGACATATCGCAACATCCGGAGAGGCGATTCCAGCCGGAGCGATTTCTCCGCGCGCCAAGACGGCCGCAGACGCTGCCGACGTGAGCGCAATCTTCGCGCAGTTCTTCGACTCGATGGAGTTCGCCTAAGAAATTGGGATCATTGGTACAGTTGGGTGGGCTCGAACCACCGACCTCCTGTTCCACAGACAGGCGCTCTAACCAACTGAGCTACAACTGCATCCTTGCGAGCCGCGCCTCTGGACGCCCTGAAAGGGCCGTGACCTAAGGGGGGCTGGACGGGGCGGAAACTAGGTGCAACGGCCGTTTTTGGCAAGGCCGCAAAACCCGATAATCGCGCCTCAAACAACGTTATTTCCAAAGCAAAACCCGGGCTCTAGGCCCGGGTTTCTTAATCTCAACAGCCCAATCCGCTCAGGCGGCGGGGTAGAGCTTCGCGGCGGAGGCCTTGATCGGCTCGGCGGCGGCAGTGGCCGCGCGCTGGGTGATCTCGGCGAGCTCCCGGGCCTGGGCCTGGAAGGTCTCGAGCTGCGTCCTGGAATGGTTGGTCCACAGCGCGAACGCATCCTGCGGCGCCTTCACGCTGAACAGCTCCTGGGTGAAGTCGAGATGGGCCTTGGTGTTGGCCTTCGCGAACTCCATCAGCTTGGCGGTGTATTCGCTGACGCCCTTGTGGGCGGACGCGAACACGGCCTCGACGGTGCCGTTGTGGGTTTCGGCGGCGTCCTTGAACTTGGCATAGCTCTCGCGGGCCTGCGACACGCCCTTTTCGGCGAACGCACGCATCTGCTCCGGAACTTCGAACGGAATGACGGAGGCGGAGAATGGATCAGTCGTACCTGTCATTGGGTATCCCTCACACTAAATGGAAAAACGGAGTGAGCCTTTTCGGCCGCGCCCGCCGGCCAATTGGGTGACGGAAGCGAAGACTGGAAACATAAAACGAATGATGGCTCGCCCAGCGCGGCGACCATGCCTGCCTAAAATGTCAACATTGTGCAACGCAGCGGGTTTTGGGGTGCATTGCGCAAATTTAATCGCGGCGAGGATGAGGTTCCCGGGCCGGGGAACCGGTGGTTGAGGTAATGGGGTGGCCTCTGAGCACCCGCCTTGTCCTGGAGACGACCGCTGCGCGGATTGGCTGGGCGGCATAGGTGCTGCCCGACGCGGGCATCTGAAGGATGGGGATGCGACCGGCCTACGGCTTGCGGGCCCCGCTACATTAAGGTTATCGCGGCTTTAGGCCTTGGCGCATAGGCTTGGGACGTGGACCTGCCCGCGGCTGCGGGCGATACTAACCCTTTCTTAAGGCTGTCATTCCGGCAGCCTGATGCGCACAAGTGGGACGCGAAGCCGGTCGGATGACGAGTTCGGATTTCCAGTTGCGAGGCGTGGGCGATCCCCGGCTGGCCGTGCACGCGACCTCGCCACTGCCCGTCTGGCTCTGGTCGATCGACGGCACGCGCGTGCTCTGGGCCAATCCGGTCGGCGCAAGGCTGTTTGGCGCGGCCAATGCCACGGCGCTGGCAGAGAAGACCTTCGGCCCCACCGACGGCCACCGCCGCCAGATCATCCGGCTGGCCGGCCGGCTGCCTGCGAACGGCGCGATCCGGCTCGAACGGCTGCGCGGCTTCGGGGCGCGGCTCGGCACGCTGATGACCTGCGCCTGTGCCCGGCTCGACTTCGCCGATGGCGGCCAATTCTTCCAAGGATCTGCCGTGCTCGTCACCGCGATGGACCCGGGCTTGCGCACCATGCCGCTGGTCGAGCGGCTGCTTCGTCTCGTCGACGGCGCCAAGACGCCGATGGCGGCGTTCGCGCCCGACGGCCTGTTCGTCGGCGCCAGCGAAACCGCCCGCACCCTGCTCGGCTTCCGCGATCTCGGCGAAGCAGGCCTCGAACAGGCGCGCAGCGACGCGCTTCGCCAGGGCCGCGCCGAGACGCCGATCGGCATCGGCCAGATGGTGCTGCAACGGGTCGGCAGCGGGGCCGATGTCGGCCTGGTCGCGCTGATCGAGCCGGCCGTGCAGCAGCCGGCGCCTGCGACTGATGAGGTCGAACCCGAGGCCGCTGAACACGTCGCGCGCGAAGACATCGCTCGGCCTGAGCCTGCGCCGCCCCCTGCTCCCGCCCCCGTGCCAGAGCATGTGCAAGCAGCGCCGTCGCATGAGGCGCCATCCGAAATCGCGCTGTTCGACGCCTTTGCCGAGCCGCTCGATGCGCCGGCAACAGAGATCGTGACGATTCAGCAGGCCGTCGAGGAAGCGGCCGAAGCCGTGCCTGCCGAGGTCGAACCGAAGACTCCGGTTGAAAACTCGGCCGAGGCCATGGTGTCGCCGCAGGCCGCGCCGACCGTAACAGGCATGGTCGAGCCGCCGTCGGGCCATGAAGAGCCGCCCGCACCGCGTCAGCATCCGCTGCGCTTCCTCTGGAAGATGGATGCAGAGGGCCGCTTTGTGCTTCTGTCAGACGAGTTCATCCACCTGATCGGTCCGCGCACGGCCGCCGGCTTCGGCCGCTCCTGGCGCGAGATCGCCGATGCATTCGCGCTCGATCCTGAGGGACGCGTGGCGCAGGCGCTTGCGAGCAAGGACACCTGGGCCGGGATCACCGTGAACTGGCCGGCCGACGGCGGCGAGCATCTGCCGGTCGAGCTTGCCGGGCTTCCGGTTTATGATGGCGAACGCAATTTCGCGAGCTTCAGGGGTTTTGGCGTCTGCCGCGATCTCGATGGCCTCAACCGGCTCGATGCGCTCAGGCGTTTCGAGCTGTTGGCCGAACCGGCGGCACCGCAAAGCCTGTCTGCCGATGTGGTCGAGCCGGAGCCCGAACCCGAGCCCCAGCCAGTGCTAGAGGCGCCGCCGCCTCCGCCGATCGAGCCGCCCGCACCTGAACCTGAACCTGAGCCTGAGCCTGAGCCTGAGCCTGAGCCCGCACCTGAGCCTGAAGCCGAACTGCCCGAACCCACAACCGACGCGAATTCACATCCAACCGATCCGGAAACGCCAGTGGAAACGCCTCCCAATGTCCTGCCGTTCCGCGCGCCCGGCGACACGCGATCGCCGACGCTAACGCCGGTCGAGAACAGCGCGTTCAACGAACTCGCCCGGCAATTGTCCGAGCGCCTCGAACGCGACAAGGAAACCATCGCGGCATCGGCCGAACCGCCGGATGCCGAGATCACGCCCGAGGCGCCGACGCCGGAGCCTGAGACGCCGCACGCGCCGGCCGAATGGCTGAGCGAGCCCGCGCCGCCCGCGCACGGCCACAGCATGCGCGACCGCGCGCTGCTCGACCTGCTGCCGACCGGCATCCTGATCTACCGGCTCGACCGCCTGCTCTACGCCAATTCCGCGTTTCTCGCGCGCATGGGCTATGCCAGCCTGAGCGCACTGGAGATTGCCGGTGGGCTGGATGCGCTCTATGTCGAGCCGGGCGTGTCCGCGGCCAGCAGCACGTCGCAAGCAGGCACGCCTGTCACGATCAGCGCGACGCTCGCCAATGGCGAAGCGCCGCTGCCGACCACCGAGGCGCATCTGCACGCGATCGACTGGGACGGCGAGAGCGCGCATGCGCTGATCTGCGCGCTGCCGCAAGCAGCACCCGCTGCGCCCGTCATCGCCGAGACCGTCGTCGCCGAGACCATTGTCCCCGAGATCTTGCCCACCGCGCCCGAGCCCGACGCCGGCGAGGCGGCCGCGGAAGATCTCGCTGCGATCCTCGACACCACGGCCGAGGGCATCGTCATGTTCGATGCCGAAGGCAACATCCACGCCTGCAACCGCAGCGCCGAGGCGCTGTTCGGCTATGACGGCGAGACGCTGATGCAGCAGAATCTGGTGACGCTGTTCGCGCCGGAGAGCCAGCATGTCGTGATCGACTATCTGGAAAACCTCAAGAGCCAGGACATCGCGAGCCTGCTCGACCACGGCCGCGAGGTGCTGGGACGCGAGAAGAAGGGCGGCGTCATTCCGCTCGCCATGATCATGGGCCGCACCAGGCCCGACGGCCCGAACTTCTTCGCCGTATTCCGCGACCTCTCGCACAGCAAGCAGGGCGAGAGCGAGCTGACGCAGGCGCGCCGCCTCGTCGAAGGCACGGCGAATGCCAAGGCCGACATGCTGGCGCGGATCAGCCACGAGATCCGCACGCCGCTGAACGCCATCATCGGCTTCTCGGAGGTGATGATCTCGGAGCGCTTCGGCACGCTCGGCAACGAGCGCTACGGCGAGTACATGAAGGACATCCGCGCCTCCGGCGAGCGCGTCATCGCCATCATCGACGACCTGCTCGAGCTGTCGCGGATCGAGACCGGCAAGCTCGACCTCAACTTCGCCAACCTCAACCTCAACGACCTCGTCGAGGCCTGCGTGGTGGTGATGCAGCCGCAGGCCAATCGCGAGCGCATCATCATCCGCACCTCGCTCGGCCATGCGCTGCCGCAGGTGAGCGCGGATGCGCGCGCGATGCGGCAGATCACCATGAACCTGATCTCGAACTCGATCCGGCTCGCCAGCGCCGGCGGCCAGGTCATCGTCTCCACCGCGCTCACCGACCGCGGCGAGGTCGCACTTCGCATCCGCGACACCGGCCACGGCCTCAGCGAGCGCGAAGTCGCCGCCGCGATGGAGCCGTTCCGGACCCCGCCGCCCGGCGACGCCGAGGACAATTCGGCGCTGAGCCTGTCGCTGACCAAGGCCCTGGTCGAAGCCAACCGCGCCCGCTTCAACATCAGGAGCGCGGCGAACTCCGGCTCGCTGATCGAGGTGGTGTTCGCACCGGCGCTGGCGCAGGCGTAAGCGGCGAACGCGATTTCCTGCCCGCGGTGCACGCCCGCGGCCGCGCTGCGGGCGGCCTCGTGCCGGGCGGCTTCGGCCGAGCCGCGCCCGACGAAGGGCGCCACCTCACTGCAACTTCTTCCCGAGCGGAACTGAAGCCCCTTGTTGCGGCTTGAAGCCGGGACCCAGCGTTTCTCCTGCTGATCAGTTCGACACTGCAGCTCCCGCACCCCAGTGATCTCAAATGGCCGAACGAGCGAAATCCGTGGCACCGAAGCAGCGTTCGCCCAAGCGGAGCGACGCCGTGCGGAGCGAAGGCGGCCCGAACACGACCGAGCGAAAGCCGCTGCCCACGGGCGCGGGCGCGCGCATGAACGCACGGGTCGTGCTTGCCCTCGCGCTCGTCGCACTGGCGTTGTGGACGGCGGCGGGATTTCTCCCCGCATTGATCTGGGCCGCGATTCTCGCAACCAGCCTGTGGCCGCTCTACACCAAGTTTGCGGCACGCGTGAGTTCCGGCCGGTCCAGCCTGGCCCCGCTGGTCTTCACGCTCGTCGTCGCCCTCATCCTGTTTACGCCGATGTCGCTTGCCGTCTATCAGATCGCGCAACAAGGCGATCTGCTCGTGGGCTGGATGAAACAGGCCGGAGAGAGCGGGATCGAAGTGCCCGATTGGCTCGCGCGGCTTCCGATCGCCGCAGGGAGCATGGAGCAGTGGTGGCGCAGCAATCTTTCCGATCCCAAAGCCGCGACCGCATGGCTGAAAAGCGTCAATGCAGACAACGCATCGGAACTGTTTCGAACGTTCGGCGGACAGCTGCTTCACCGCCTGTTTCTTCTGTTCTTTTCGCTGGTGGCCTTGTTCGTCCTGCTGCGCAACGGCCGGTCGATCTCAGGCCGCGTGCTGGAAACCTGCGATCGGCTTTTCGGCGAGGCGGGAGAGGGTCTCGCCGAGCAAATGGTCGATGCGATCCGCGGCACGGTGAACGGCACGGTGCTGGTCGCCGCGGGCGAGGGATTATTGATCGGAGTGGCCTATTTCGTCGCGGGCGTGCCGCATGCCATCGTATTCACGATGCTGACCACGGCCTTCGCCATGCTTCCGTTCGGCGCCTGGCTGGCCTTCACCGCCGCGGCGCTGGTCCTGATCTCCGGCGGAGGCAGCGGCTTCGCAGCCGCGGGCGTCTTCTTCTGGGGCGCGATCGTCATGTTGGCCGGCGATCATTTCGTATGGCCGACCCTGGTCGGCGACTCGGCGCGGCTACCGTTTCTGTTCGCATTCGTCGGGATCTTTGGAGGCCTGGCTGCCTTCGGCCTCCTGGGCTTGTTTTTAGGCCCGGTGATCATGTCAGCCTTGCTGGTGGTCTGGCGCGAATGGGTGTTCCGACCTGTCGCAACCGAGAAGAACGGTTGAGTTGCCGCGGGCGTAACCCCAAGCACGCCAGAAAGCAAAAGGCACGGCGTTTGCGGCGCCGTGCCCTTCGCATTCAATGAGGCGATCGCCTCAGCTGTAGATCTCGAACAGTCCCGCGCCGCCCTGGCCGCCGCCGATGCACATCGTCACGACGCCCCACTTGGCCTTGCGGCGCTTGCCTTCCTGGAGGATGTGGCCGGTGAGACGCGCCCCGGTCATGCCGAAGGGATGGCCGATCGCGATCGAGCCGCCGTTGACGTTGTACTTGGCCGGATCGATGCCGAGCTTGTCGCGCGAATAGAGACACTGGCTGGCGAAGGCTTCGTTGAGCTCCCACAGATCGATGTCGTCGATCTTCAGGCCGTGACGCTTCAACAGCTTCGGCACGGCAAAGATCGGGCCGATGCCCATCTCGTCCGGCTCGCAACCGGCCGCCGCCCAGGCGACGAAGCGGCCCATGGGATTGAGGCCGCGCTTCTCCGCGTCCTTGGCTTCCATCAGCACCACGGCCGCAGCACCGTCCGAAAGCTGGCTGGCGTTGCCCGCCGTAACGAACTTGCCCGGACCCCTGACGGGCTCGAGCTTGGCGAGACCTTCCAGCGTGGTCTCGGGCCGGTTGCACTCGTCGCGGTCGACGACGTAGTCGACGATCGACTCGGCCTTGGTCGCCTTGTCGACCACCTTCATCTTGGTCTTCATCGGGACGATCTCGTCCTTGAACTTGCCCGCCTGCTGCGCGGCGGCCATGCGGCGCTGCGACTCGAGCGAATATTCGTCCTGATATTCACGGCTGAGATTGTAGCGCTCGGCGACGATGTCGGCGGTGTCGATCATCGCCATGAAGATCGCCGGCGCCGTCTTGAGCAGCTCGGGATCGATCGATTCCTTCGGAGTGCCGCCGCCCGGCATCGAGATGCTCTCGACCCCGCCTGCGACGATGCAGTCGGAACCGTCCGAGCGGATCGAGTTGGCGGCCATCGCAATGGTCTGGAGACCGGACGAGCAGAACCGGTTCACCGAGACGCCGCCGGTCGATTTCGGCATTCCCGCCAGCAGCGCGGCCTGGCGGCCGATGTTCGGCGCGCCATGGGCGCAATTGCCGAGATAGCAATCCTCGACATAGTCCTTCTCGACGCCGGCGCGCTCGACCGCGTGCTTGATGGCGTGGGCCGCGAGCGACATCGGCGGAGTGATGTTGAACCCGCCGCGGCCGGATTTCGCGAGGCCCGTGCGTGCATAGGAAACGATGACGGCTTCACGCATTGTTTTCTCCCTTTTCGAACGATTTTGAACGGAGCGTCGGTCGACGTCTTCTCGGCGCCATTGGTACACAAAGTGCAGCGGTCGCGGGAGAAATAAAAACGCCGCCCTCGCGAGAGGGCGGCGTTGTTCCGCGGGTCGGAATATGTCGGCGTATCAGAACGTCAGCGCCTTGACCTGCTTGACCTGCGGCAGGGCCTGCACCTTGGCGAGCAGATCGGCCGGCACCGCGCCGTCGACCTCGATCAGCGCGATGGCATCGGAGCCCGGCGCGACGCGGCCGAGATGGAAGGTCGCGATGTTGATCTTGGCATCGCCGAGCAGGCTCGCGAACTTGCCGATGAAGCCCGGCTTGTCCTCGTTGGTCACGTAGATCATCGACTTGCCAAATTCAGCGTCGACGCGGATCCCCTTGATGTCGACCAGGCGCGGCTTGCCGTCGGCATAGACCGTGCCCGAGACTGACCGCTCCTGCCGCTCGGTGGTGACGGTGACGGTGATCAGGCTTTCATAGTCGCTCTGGGCGGCGCGCACGATCTCGTCCACCACCATGCCGCGCTCCTTGGCGACGACGGGCGCGGAGACGACGTTGACCTCGCCCAGCATCGGCCGCAGCAGGCCGGACAGCACGGCGGAGGTGATCGCCTTGATCTTCATCTCGGCGACGTGGCCCTCATAGGTGATCTCGACCTTGAGAATGCCGCTCTCGGTGAGCTGTCCCGCGAACGAGCCGAGCTTTTCGGCCAGCGCGATGAACGGCTTCAGCTTCGGCGCCTCTTCCGCCGTGATCGAAGGGAAGTTGACGGCATTCGAGATCGCGCCGGTGAGCAGGTAATCCGACATCTGCTCGGCGACCTGAAGCGCGACGTTCTCCTGCGCTTCCGTGGTGGACGCGCCGAGATGCGGCGTGCAGATCACGTTGGGATGGCCGAACAGCACGTTCGCAGTGGCGGGCTCCTCGACAAAGACGTCGAAGGCGGCGCCTGCGATGTGCTTGGAATTCAAGGCGTCGACCACGGCCTGCTCGTCGACGAGGCCGCCGCGGGCGCAGTTGATCAGGCGCACGCCCTTCTTCATCTTGGCGATCGCGGCTGCGTCGATGATGTTCTTGGTCTTCTCGGTCAGCGGAGTGTGCAGCGTGATGAAGTCGGCGCGCTTGAAGAGGTCGTCGAGCTCGACCTTCTCGACGCCGATGTCCCTGGCACGCTCCGGCGACAGGAACGGATCGAACGCGATCACCTTCATGCGCAGGCCGAGCGCGCGGTCGGCGACGATCGAGCCGATGTTGCCGCAGCCGACGACGCCGAGCACCTTGCCGGTGATCTCGACGCCCATGAAGCGGTTCTTCTCCCACTTGCCGGCCTGGGTCGAAGCGTCCGCCTGCGGAATTTCGCGCGCCAGCGCCAGCATCAGGGTGATGGCGTGCTCGGCGGTCGTGATCGAATTGCCGAACGGCGTGTTCATCACGATGATGCCCTTGGCCGTGGCGGCGGGAATCTCGACGTTGTCGACGCCGATGCCGGCGCGGCCGATCACCTTGAGATTGGTCGCCTTCTCGAGGATCTTCGCGGTCGCCTTGGTCGCCGAGCGGATCGCGAGGCCGTCGTAATTGCCGATGATCTCGGCGAGCTTGTCCTTGTCCTTGCCGAGATTGGGCTGAAAGTCGACCTCGACGCCGCGGTCTTTGAAGATCTGCACGGCGGCCGGAGAGAGCGCGTCGGAAATGAGAACTTTGGGTTTGGTCATGGGAAAGATCCCTGATGGTCGATAAATCTGAGACCGTCGTCCGCAGGCTTGACCCGCGGATCCATTCTCTTCGATGGATGGCCGGGTCACGCCCGGCCATGACGAGATGAGATAACGCGACGAGCGAAGCCTGCTTAAGCCGCCTTGGCGAGCGTGGCCTTGGTCTCCGCGAAGGCCCAATCGATCCACTGGGTCAGCAGCGCGACATCGCTGGCCTCGACGGTGGCGCCGCACCAGATGCGCAGGCCGGCGGGCGCATCGCGGTAGTAGGCGAAGTCGTAGCCCGCGCCCTCCTTCTCGACCAGCGCCACCAGCTTCTTGGAGAAGTCGGCCTGCGCGTCCTCGGAGAGCGAGGTGATCGCGGGATCGGTGAACTTCAGGCACACCGAAGTGTTGGAGCGGATCGCGGCGTCCTTGGCGAGGAAGTCGATCCAGGGCGTCTTCGCCTTCCAGTCGGCGAGCACCTTGGTGTTGGCGTCGGCGCGCGCGATCAGCGCCTTGAGGCCACCGATCGACTTGGCCCAGTTCAGCGCGTCGAGATAATCCTCGACGCAGAGCATCGACGGCGTGTTGATGGTCTCGCCGACGAAAATGCCTTCGTTGATCTTGCCGCCCTTGGTCATGCGGAAAATCTTCGGCAGCGGCCAGGCCGGCTTGTAGGTTTCGAGCCGCTCCACGGCGCGGGGCGACAGGATCAGCATGCCGTGCGCGGCTTCGCCGCCGAGCGCCTTCTGCCAGGAGAAGGTGACGACGTCGAGCTTGGCCCAGTCGAGCGGTTGCGCGAACGCGGCCGAGGTGGCGTCGCAGATGGTCAGGCCTTCGCGAGTGGCGCTGATCCAGTCGGCGTTAGGCACGCGCACGCCTGAGGTGGTGCCGTTCCAGGTGAAGACGACGTCAGACTTCGGATCGACCTTGGAGAGGTCGGGGATCTCACCGTAAGCCGCGTTGAGCTTGGTGACGTCCTTGAGCTTCAATTCCTTGACGATGTCGCTGACCCAGCCCTCGCCGAAGGATTCCCAGGCGAGCGTGGTGACGGGCCGCGCCCCCAGCATCGACCACAGCGCCATCTCGACAGCGCCGGTATCGGAGGCCGGCACGATGCCGATGCGATAATCGGCAGGCACTTCGAGCACCTCGCGCGTCAAATCGATCGCGAGCTTGAGCTTGGTCTTGCCGACCTTCGCGCGATGCGAACGGCCGAGCGCTGCGTCCTTGAGATTTTGGGCATTCCATCCGGGGCGCTTGGCGCAGGGGCCGGAGGAAAAATGCGGCACGTTGGGCCGCGAAGCGGGCTTCGCTACAGTCATCGTCTACCCTTCCAGATAGTAAGCCTCCCGTTGGGGGGAGGTGTCCCGCCGCGGCAGATACGGGAATCGGGAAGACCAGTCAAGGAAGTTCCGGAGCCTCACGCGCGAGTGATGGCGCCTCCGATGCGATTTTGGGGGATTCGACCACGGCCAGCGCGTTCAGCAAGTCCGTGGCATCGTTGATCAATTGCGCGGCGCGGCGGCGGCTGCCGACTTTCAAAATGCATTTGTCATTGGCCTGCACGACGTAGTCGTTGCCGACCTTGATCATCGAATAGCTTGTCATCGAAATCCCCGAACCGATCGAGCCCGGTTTCAGACGCTCGCGTAGCACCGTTCGTTCCTGGTTCCATGTGAACGTCGAACGGGTAGTTTATCAGCTCTTAACATGAACGTATGCGCGATCCGATTTCGCTGATCGCGCAAGGCTCATGGCGCGCTGCGTCAAAAGCGGACAGTCATGCCGACGTGACTCGCGGCGAACCCAAGCCGCTTGTAGAAGCGCTGCGCATCTGTTCGCGTCTGATGTGTGAGCAGTTCGACCAGATTGCAGCCGCGCGCTTTCGCTTCCGTCACCGCCCATTGCACCAATTGCTCGCCGATGCCGCGGCTGCGGCAATCGGAAGCAACGCGGACGTCTTCGAGCAGACCCCGCCGGCCGCCTTGCGAGCTGAGACCCGGCAGGATCGCGAGCTGCAGGCAGCCGACCACCCTGCCCCCGCTCTCCGCAACCACGAGCTGGATATTTTGATCGCGCTCGACGCGCGCGAATGCCTCGTAATAGGACGCAGGCAACGGGTCTTCCACGCGCTCGCGTGCGCGCCCGAGATGATCGTCGGCGAGCATCGTCACAATCGCAGCAACATCCTCGCGGCGCGCGGGACGAATGGAGACGGGTTCGGCGTTCATTAAGTTACTCCTGCCTCAGCGCGCCTTAGCGCGCCTTGGGAAGCCCGAGAAAGGTCTCGGCTTCGCCGATCCAGCGGCGGATGGCGGCATAACGACCGAGATCGAAGCCGCCTTCATGCGCAACGCGGGTATAGGCGAGCAGTGACACCTCGGCGAGCGAGACCGCATCGCCGGCGAGGAAACGGCTGCCGGCGAGATGCTGCTCCATGCGGTCAAGCGCCGCATAGCCGCGTTTGACCTTTTCAGGATCGAGCTCGGAGGCGTCCTTGCCGAGATAGACGAGCTGGAAGCGGCACACCGCGATGTAGGGCTCGTGGCTGTATTGTTCCCAGAACAGCCATTCGTCCATCTTGGCGGCGGTGAAAGCATCGCGCGGAATGAGCACGCTGTCGCGCGCGAGATAGCGGATGATGGCATTGGATTGCGCCAGCGTGCGGCCGTCGTCGAAAGCGACGGTGGGCACCTGGCCGGCACCATTCATCTCGAGGAATTGCGCCGTGCGGCTTTCGCCCTTGCGAGTGTCGATCTCGATCCACTGGTAGGGCAGCGCGAGCTTGTCGCAGACCCACTTCACCTTCAGACAATTGCCGGAATTGGTATCGCCGTAGATCCGCATCGCTGCCCCCCGCGCATTCGGCGACAGAGCATCAGGACGGAGGCGGCCTGTCAATCGGCGCCGCGCAGGCGCGTCAGAACTTGTAGCCGAGACCGGCGCGAACGGTGTTGATGCTGGTGTCGACCGCCGAGCTGAAGCGGATGTATTCGTATTCACCGCGGAAGAACAGGCCACCGACCAGATTGACGTCGACGCCAAGACCGGCGGTGTAGCCGTAGATCAAATGGTTATGCTGGGCGTCCGTCGAGCTCAGCAGCGCGAGTGGAGTATAGGTGCCGAGTTGGGTCGCACTGATGCGGTCCTGCGCACTGACGGTGCGGATGATGTCGGCATTCCCGAGTGCGAGACCCGCGAACATGTAGGGCAGAAAGCATCCCCAGGCGTAAGCTGCGCGGCCGCGGAATGTCGCCATGTCGCTGATGTTGATCGATGACGTGGAGGTCGCCGTGACGTCGTGAAAATTGCCGTCGGACAGGGCGACGGGGCTCACGCGCCGCTCCGACGCTGACGCCGTTCCACCAAACTTGCCGTGCAGGTAGCTGAATTCAAGGCCGAGTACGACGTCGTCCCACTGGCCATTGTAGCCGACGAAAGCGCCGTAGCCGCTGGTACGCTGCGAAGCCTTGCCGAGTCCGAGGTTCCACTGCGATACACCCATCGAACTTTCGATCAAGGTATCGGCCAGCAACGCCGCCATCATGTTGCGCGTCGAGCCGTTGAAGTTCTCGTCCGACGAGCCATAGCCGCCCTGGGCGCCGATATAGCTGCCCTGCCAGTTGACGTTGGACTTGCTCAAGCCGTCGGTGAAGCCGCCGCGCAGGATGGGAAGATCGGAGAGATCGGCCGCATGCGCCGCAGAGACCGTCCCCAACATCGCCGCCGCCAACAAAAGCCTACGCATCGAACGCTCCATCGAACTCGAACTTTCAGCCCTGATCATGGCTCGTTAACCTTAACCAATGGTTGCGTCGCAGCCTTTCGTCGCCGCTCGCCGTGAAAAATACGCAAGGCAAAACGGCGCGGGATGATCCCGCGCCGTTAAGAAGTCCTAACCGATCAGGCTGGCGATCAGCCCTTGGTGACCAGCGGCGGCATATAGGCCGGCGGGCTGTTGAGATCCCAGCGCACGCCGAGCTTGACGTCGTGCGAGGTGAGCTCCTTGATCTTGATCGTTGACGGACCCGAGGCGCTGTTGTCGAACAAGCGATAGTTGCCGGGCGCCGCGTCGCCGAGGTTCATGTAGCTGTAGGCCAGTTCGACGGTGAACCCGGGATTGACCTTGTAGGCGAGACCGGCGTGGGCGGCCCAGGCGAGGTTCCACTTTCCGTTGTCGGCGAAGTAAGCGACGCTGTTGTTGAGCCCCGGGCTGTACGACACGCCGTCGTCGCGGAAGCCGCTGATCTTGTTGTAGGAGCCGCCGACACCGGCGCCGATGAACGGGGTGATGCACCACCAGGTGCCGAGATCGACATAGGCATTCGCCATGACGACCCACTCGGATTTGCTGCCGCTGTAATTGTTGACGCCGACGAAGCCGGGTCCAATGACGTTGTCGCTGCCGTGCAGATTGGCCCTGCCCCGGTACTGGCCGATCACGTCGCCACGGAACCAGTTGTTGAAGCGGTAGCCGACGCCGAGATCGAACAGCGTCGCCGAGTCGAAGCCGAGTCCCTCCGTCGTCTTCGTAAACCCAGGCGCTACGGCGCCCTCGATGCTCTTGGCGCGCTGGTTGGTCATGCCGACGTCGCCGCGCAGATACCAGCCGCCGAAGTCGGCGGGCGGTGCCGGGGGCGCGTACATCGGAGGGGGCGCCGCGATCGGCATGTCGGCGGCGAACGCCATCGAGGAGATCAGGGTTGCCGCACCCGCGGCAAGGAGAGACTTAACGCTACGCATTGGCTTCGTCCTTTTGGCCGGTGAGGCAATACGGCGCCTCACGTTCTGGAAACTCACGGCCCGGACGATGCCAGCAAATGTTTAAGCGCCACTTAACCCTAATTTTTAAGGTTGATTTTTTCTAACCGTTCACGCGCATGCGGGGCGAGCGTTGCAAAAATGCAGCGCAAATGCGACGCCGTCGCCGCATGTCCTAACGATGTATGAAGCCGCGCTGCGGCAAGACAGGATATGTTAACGCGCGTGCCGCGGCAGCTTGGGCAGGAACACCGCAAGCAGGCCGATCGCCGGCAGATAGGCGCAGACCTGGTAGACGAACGCGATCGAGGTGTGGTCGGCGAGCTTGCCGAGCACGGCGGCGCCCAAGCCGCCGATGCCGAACGCGACACCGAAGAACACGCCGGAGATCATGCCGAAGCGATGCGGGACCAACTCCTGCGCGAACACGATGATCGACGACGTCGTTGAGGAGATGATCAGGCCGATGATCACGGACAGCACCGCGCTCGCATAGAGCCCGGCATAGGGCAGCGCCAGCGTGAACGGCAGCGCCCCCAGGATCGAGATCCAGATCACGATCTTGCGGCCGAAGCGATCGCCCAGAGGACCACCGAGAAAAGCCCCGACCGCATTCGCCGCGAGGAAAATGAAGAGATACATCTGCGCGGCTTGCGTCGACACGCCGAACCGGTCGATCAGATAGAAGATGTAGTAGCTCGACAGGCTCGAGACGTAGAGCTGTTTCGAGAACAGCAGCGCGACCAGCACGAGGAGCGCAACGACGACGCGACGCGAGCTCGGCGCGTCGGGATGGGCTTGAGCCACCGCGGTCTTCTTCGCCTTGATCTGCGGTTCGTACCACCGGCCGATGCGCCAGAGGATGAGGATCGCGAGGAAGGCGATCGAGGAGAACCAGGCGATGCTGCCCTGCCCGAACGGCACGACGATGAGCGCGGCCAGCACCGGTCCCATCGAGGTGCCAAAACTGCCGCCGAGCTGGAATACCGATTGCGCAAAACCGTAGCGGCCGCCGGAGGCCAGCCGCGCGATGCGCGCCGACTCCGGATGAAACACCGCCGAGCCGAGACCGACCAGCGCGGCGGCGACGAGGATGACGAGATATTGGTGGGCGGCACTGAGCAGCAACAGACCGAAGAAGGTCGAGGCCATGCCGATCGACAGCGAATAAGGCTGCGCCTTCTTGTCGGTGTAGTGGCCGACCACCGGCTGGAGCAGCGAGGCCGTGAACTGGAAGGCCAGCGTGATCATGCCGATCTGCGCGAAGTCGAGCGCGTAGGTGTCCTTCAGGATCGGATACACCGAGGCGATCAGCGACTGCATGGTGTCGTTGAGGAAGTGCGAGAAGCTGATGCCGGCCAGCACGACATAGGCC
Organism: Bradyrhizobium sp. 44; assembly: GCF_023073095.1. NCBI lineage: Bacteria > Pseudomonadati > Pseudomonadota > Alphaproteobacteria > Hyphomicrobiales > Nitrobacteraceae > Bradyrhizobium > Bradyrhizobium sp. 44. The sequence continues at coordinate 1,079,471 of NZ_JADPIY010000008.1, read as the reverse complement.
GGCCCTGCGGCCTTGGCTGCTTGTGCCACGTCGCTGACGATGACGGGTTCGGTCAGCGCTTCCTCTGAGACGACGACAGGCTTGTTCACTGGAGCATCCCGGCGGGCGCGGCAGATTGCCGCGACAAGCTCATTACGATGCAGGGAGTGGTGGAACCACCGCCAATCGCAAATGGCTGCGATGCATCTCTTACCCTCTCCGCGAGTCCGGAATCGTAGGGTGGGCAAAGGCGCACTTGCTCCGTGCCCACCATCGACCGATAGCGCAACAGAAGCGGTGGGCACGCTTCGCTTTGCCCACCCTACGATACTGTGGTCGAGGAAGAGCTTACGCCGCGGCCTGCCCGAGCGCCGAGACGATGGTATCGACGACGTCCTCGACCAGGATGCGATCCTCGCCCTCGCCCATGACGCGGATCACCGGCTCGGTGCCGGAGGAGCGGATCAGCAGGCGGCCGTGGCCGTTGAGCCGCTGCTCGCCGTCGGAGATCGCCGATTTGACATCGGAATTGTCGAGCGGCTTGCCGCCCTTGTGACGAACGTTCTTCAGGATCTGCGGCAGCGGATCGAAGCGGTGGCAAACTTCCGACACCGGGCGACGCAGCTTCTGCACCACGGCAAGCACCTGCAATGCGGCAACGAAGCCGTCGCCGGTGGTGGCGTAGTCGGACAGGATGATGTGGCCGGACTGCTCGCCGCCGAGATTGTAGCCGCCGTTCAGCATCTGCTCGAGCACGTAGCGATCGCCGACCGGCGTGCGCACGAGATCGAGGCCCTGCGCATTGAGGAAGCGCTCGAGCCCGAGGTTCGACATCACGGTGGCGACGATGCCCGATCGCGACAGCCGGCCGTCTTCCTTCCAGCTCTGCGCGATCACCGCGAGCAGCTGGTCGCCGTCGACGATGTGACCGCGCTCGTCGACCAGGATGACGCGATCGGCGTCACCGTCGAGCGCGATGCCGATGTCGGCGCGCATCTCGCGGACCTTCTTCGACAGCGCTTCCGGCGAGGTGGAGCCGCATTCCTTGTTGATGTTGAAGCCGTCGGGCTCGACCCCGATCGGAATCACGTCGGCGCCCAGCTCCCACAGCGCTTCCGGCACCACCTTGTAGGCGGCGCCATTGGCGCAATCGACCACGACGCGCAGGCCGTCGAGCGACAGATCGCGCGGCAGCGTGCGCTTGGCGAATTCGATGTAGCGGTCATGCACGCCGTCGATGCGGCGGGCGCGGCCGAGACTGGCGCTCTGGGCGAGACGCTTGTCGATGGGTTCGTCGAGCAGCTGCTCGATCTGCTTCTCGACGTCGTCGGAGAGCTTGAAGCCCTGCGGGCCGAACAGCTTGATGCCGTTGTCCTCGAACAGATTGTGCGAGGCGGAGATCATCACGCCGAGATCGGCGCGCATCGACTTGGTCAGCATCGCGACCGCCGGCGTCGGCATCGGGCCGACCAGCAGCACGTCCATGCCGACCGAGGTGAAGCCCGCCACCATGGCGTATTCGATCATGTAGCCGGACAGGCGGGTATCCTTGCCGATCACGACCCTGTGGCGGTGGTCACCGCGCTGAAACGCCAGGCCTGCGGCCTGGCCGACCTTGAGCGCGAGCTCCGGCGTGATCAGTCCGTTGGCGCGGCCCCGGATCCCGTCCGTCCCGAAATATTTGCGGCTCATATCGTCCCCCACGCGACAACCAGGGATCCCCAATACAACCTGCGGGTGCCCTGGCGGGACCCGCATCCCTGATTTGCTGAGGTCTTATAAAGCCATCGCGGCTAACTTGGCTTCAAAAAATATGATAAATCATTACGGAACCGGGCAGGCCCCGACGCTGATAACGTCTTGTTAACATTATATTTCCAGCGAGGACGCCGGAACAGGGCGGAACTCGCGCCTAGTCCGAGCGCTTCACATGGCCGTCCCCGCGGCTCGGCGCCGGCTGGGTGACATTGACGGGATCGGAGCCCGGAAAGGTCTCTTCCAGACCTTCCTCCAGCGCTTCCTCGAGATCATGCTTCTCCTTGATCTCCTCCGGCGTCGGTCCGGTGTGCGGCCTGGTCATGGCGCCCTCCTCTCCACAAAGGATTTGCAAACGATTTGGCTGTGCATCCAACCATGCTAGATGACCCCTCGATCTTCCGATGCAAGACTCATCCGCTACTTCCGATGCAGACTCTTCCGATACAAGACGGGCCGGGGAAACGTTCATGAAGCACATCACCTGTATCGACGATCTTCGCACACTGCATCAGCGCCGCGTGCCGAAGGCGTTCTTCGATTATTGCGACCGCGGCTCCTACGCCGAGGAAACGCTGCGCGCCAACCGCGACGACATGCAGGCGATCAAGTTCCGCCAGCGCATTCTGGTCGATGTCTCCAAGCGCGACACTGCGACCACGATCCTCGGCGAGCCCTCGACCATGCCGCTGATGCTCGCGCCGGTGGGCCTGCTCGGCATGCAGCATGGCGACGGCGAGATCCATGCCTGCCGCGCCGCGCAAGCCGCCGGTATCCCGTTCACGCAGTCGACGATGTCGATCTGCTCGATCGAGGACATCGCGGCCAGTGTCGAGAAGCCGTTCTGGTTCCAGCTCTACGTGATGAAGGACCGCGGCTTCATCAAGGAATTGATCCAGCGCGCGATCGCGGCGAAATGCTCCGCGCTGGTGCTGACCGTCGATCTCCAGGTGATCGGCCAGCGCCACCAGGACATCAAGAACGGTATGACGGTCCCGCCGGAATGGTCGCTCTCGAAGCTATTGGATTTCGCCAGCAAGCCCGCCTGGGTCTCCGGCGTGCTGCAAGGCAAGCGCCGCACCTTCGGTAACATCGCCGGCCATGTGAAGAACACCGGGGACCTCAATCGCCTCGCGGAGTGGACGGCCTCGCAGTTCGATACGTCCCTGAACTGGAAGGACGTCGAGTGGGTCCGCAGCATCTGGCCGGGCAAGCTGATCATCAAGGGCATTCTGGACGTCGAGGACGCCGAGGAGGCCGCCAAGACCGGCGCGCAGGCGCTCGTCGTCTCGAACCACGGCGGCCGTCAGCTCGACGGCGCGCCGTCATCGATCGAAGTGCTGCCCGAGATCGCCGAGGCGGTCGGTGACAGGATGGAGATCATGTTCGACGGCGGCATTCGTTCCGGCCAGGACGTGATGCGCGCGCTCGCGCTCGGCGCAAAGTCCTGCATGATCGGCCGCGCCTACGCCTATGGCCTCGGCGCCGGCGGCCAGGCGGGCGTCGCCAAGGCGATCGACATCATCCAGAAGGAGCTGCTCACCACCATGGGCCTGTGCGGCGTCAACAGGATTGACGAGATCGACGAGCATATCATCGCGATGTGAACCGCAGCGGTGTGGCAAAAAGCAACCGCTTCAAACTCAGCCGTCGTCCCGGCGAAGGCCGGGACCCATAGCCACAGCGAGTAGTTTGGCGAAGATTGGTAGTTATTCAACCTTCGCGCGGTACTGAGACCTGCGCCCAACGATAGATCACGCGGTATGGGTCCCGGCCTTCGCCGGGACGACACTGAAGATGTCGCCGCAGCAGCCCCCTTACATCGGCGGCGTCACTCCGTCGCGGCCGACATTGACCCGGTTGGCTTCCAGCGAACCATCGTCCTTCTTCACCGCACCGAAAATGATCAGCTTGGCGCCGGGCTTGAGCTCGGATTTGTCGCTGGCCACGAAGGTGACGATCGGCGTGTCCGGGGGCACCACGACTTTCTTCTCGCCGTCCTTGTACTTGACCGTGATGTTCTGGCCGTCGGTGCCCTTCACCGTCTGCGCCACGGTGGCGTTGGTCATTGTCGAGTTGGCGCGCGCATCCCAGGGACGAAAACCTTCGGCCGCGCCGCGCTGGTTTTCAGGGAAGATGTGCACCGCGATCGCCTTCTGGGTGCCGTCGGGCTCGGGCATTCCGGTGACGCCGATATAGGAGCCGTCCTTGATCTCCGACAACGACGTCTTCACCACCGCGAAGACGGCGACGTTGTCGGTCATGCGCACCTTCACGTCGCTGCCTTCGCGGGTCTTGATTCCGAGCGTGTTGCCGTCGACGCTCTCGATGGTGCCGCGGATGCGGACCGTCGGCGTCTGCTGCGCCAGGGCGGATGACGTGACGATGCAGGCGGCGAATGCGGCCACGCCAACGCGTGATATCCAGCTTCTCTTCGACATGTTGTTATTCTCCATTTACATCGGCGGCGTCAGGCCGTCGCGGCCGACGCTGACGCGGTTGGTTTCGAACGAGCCGTCCGGCAGCTGCTTCATGAAGGCGATCACCTTGGCGCCGGCCTTCAGATCGGATTTGTCGCCGGGCACGAAGGTCAGCACCGGCGTATTGTCGGCGACGAACACCTTCTTCTCGCCGTCCTTGTACTTGACCAGCAGCGTATGGCCGTCATTGCCGACGACGCTCTCCGACACGGTCGCATTGGTCATGCTGGAGTTGGGCTTGAGGTCATAGGGTCGCGAGCCCTCGCCGGTGCCGCGCATGCTCTCCGGAAACACGTGGACCTCGACCGCGTTCGCGCCGCCGTCCGGTCCCGGCACGGTGGTGGCGCCGACGAAGGAGCCGGGCTTGATGTCGCCAAGTGAAATCCTGGTAATGCCCGACACGTTCACGTCGGAGGCGATGTGCAGCTTGACGTCCTCGCCGCTGCGCGCCTTGACCTGCATCGTGTCACCATTGACGCTTTCGATCGTGCCGCGCACGCGCGTCGGCACCGGCGCCCTTTGCGCAAGTGCCGAAATGGTCGAGACGGCCACCATCGCGACGGCGATGAGCGGACGTGTGAAAGTTGCACGTTGAACAGACATGATGGTCTCCGATTGTCCCTATCGCCCTTACGGACATAGAACTCCGGAGGTTACGCGCTATTCTCTCAAGTCTTTGTGAGATCGGCCTCGACCAGCGCGCGCAGCTCGGCCGTGACCTGCGGCCGCTGGCCGAACCACAGCTCGAAGCCGCGGATCGCCTGATGCAGCAGCATGCCAAGCCCGTCGGCGGTTTTCAGCCCGCGCGCCTGTGCGGCCGCGAGCAGCGGCGTCACCAGCGGGACATAGACGAGATCGGCGACCACGGCGCCATCCGCCAGCCGCGCCACGTCAAGGTCGAGTGAAGGCTGGCCGTCCATGCCGAGCGAGGTCGTGTTCACGAGAAGGTTTGCACGCGGCAGAACGTCGTGGATGCTGTCCCACGCAACAGGATGCACGTTCGGCCCGAACTGCCTTGCAAGCATCTCGGCCCGGGCGATGGTGCGATTGGCGAGATGGACGCAGCTGATGCCGCGTTCGAGCAACCCGAACACGATGGCGCGCGAGGAACCGCCGGCGCCCAGCACCAGCGCCTCTTCGGCTGCGTCCCAGCCGGGCGCGCTGGCATCGAGATTGCTGATAAAGCCCTCGACGTCGGTGTTGGTCGAGTGCAGCTCGCCGTCCGCAAACCACAGCGTGTTGGCCGCACCGACCGCCCGCGCGCGGGCATCGGGCGTCGAGAGCTCAAGCACGCCCTCCTTGTGCGGGATGGTGACGTTGGCGCCGACGAAGCCGCGCAGCGACAGCCGCAGCACGAAGTCGCGCAGATTATCGGGTGGAACCGCCTCGATGACATAGCCGCCCTCGATATCGAGCGTGCGCAGCCAGTAACGATGGATCAGCGGCGAGCGCGAATGCGCGGCCGGCCATCCGATCAGACAGGCTGCGGGAGCCTTGGTCACGGTCGTCCTCCCCTGGGGTCGTTTCGGAGGCGATCCATTTCGCGTCCCGCAAGCCCTGTCAAGCGCGCGGGCCGTCTCGGGAGAGGCTCGACGTCAGGTCGTGCCCGCCTCACCGGCCGCGGGCTGCGCCGCGCCACCCTTGATGTCGGCGACCGCACGCGCGATGGTCTCGCGATAGCGGGCGCGTGGCGGCGTGACGCCATGGGTGAGCAGCGCGCGGCGCACCGCAGGCGACGCCCCCGTGATGAACAGCCGGATGCCCTGGCGGTGGGCCTTGGCGGCGACGCGGCCGAGCACGTTGGCCGCGGTCGAATCCAAAAACGGCACCGCGGCGAAATCGACCACGAATCCCTTGCGCTTGTCGGCGATGCCGTCGAGCACGCTGCCGATCGCCGAGGCCGCGCCGAAGAAGAACGCGCCGGTGATGCGATAGACCAGCACGTCGCGATCGACCGCGAGCGCGGGGTCGTAAGGCACGCGCTCGCCATTTTCGTCGTCGGGACGATCGGCGGCCACCATCGGCGAACGTTCCTCGATGCCGGTCATTTCCGCCATACGATGGATGAACAGCACCGCGCCGAGCGCGAAGCCGACCAGAATCCCTTCGGTCAGATCGCGGAAGATGGTGAGCAGGAAGGTTGCGAGCAGCACCACGGCATCGCCCCATGACGAGCGAAGGAGCGTCGCGAATTCGTGCTTCTCCGCCATGGTCCAAGCCACCACGACGAGCACGGCGGCGAGCGCGGCCAGCGGGATGTAGCTCGCGAGCGGCGCTGCGATCAGCATGAACAGCAGCAGAAAGACCGAATGCAGCATGCCCGCGAGCGGCCCCCGCGCGCCGGCGCGGATGTTGGTCGCGGTACGCGCGATCAGCCCCGTGACACAGATGCCGCCGAACAGCGCCGCGCCGACATTGGCGGCGCCTTGCGCCACCAGCTCGCAATTGGAGCGGTGACGGCGACCGGTCATGCCGTCGGCCACCACCGCCGACAGCAGCGATTCGATGGCGGCGAGCAGCGCGAAAGAGATCGCATCCGGCAGCACGGCGGTCGCCTTCGCGAGCGAGAACGCAGGCAAGGCCGGCGAGGGCAGTTCGCGCGGAATGCCGCCGAAGCGCGAGCCGACGGTCTCGACCGGCAGCGACAGCACGGCACATGCGGCCGCAGCGAACACGACCGCGATCAGGATGCCCGGCCAGGACGGCAGCCAACGTCGCAGGCCGGCGATGATGGCAATGCTGACGATCGCGACCGCGACGGCCGACGGATTGACGGTGTGCAGGCCGCCGGCAAGCGCGACCAGTTTCGGAACGAACTCGCTCGGCTCCTTCGCGAGGAGCGTGATCCCGCCGAGATCGCGCAGCTGGCTGGCGAAGATGATGACGGCGATGCCGGCGGTGAAGCCGACCGTCACCGGATACGGAATGAACTTGATATAGGTGCCGATCCGCAGGAAGCCCGCAGCGATCAGGAACAGGCCCGCCATCAGCGTCGCCAGGATCACGCCGTCGACCCCGTGACGGTCGGCGGTCGCCGCAACCAGCACAATGAAGGCGCCGGCAGGACCGCCGATCTGGAACCGGCTGCCGCCGAGCAGTGACGCAATGAAGCCGCCGACAACAGCGGTGTAAAGTCCGCGGTCCGGCGTCACGCCAGAGGCGATTGCGATCGCCATCGACAGCGGCAGCGCGACGATCGCAACCGTGAGGCCCGCGAACACATCGGCGCGGAAATCCGACCAGCCGTAGCCCTCGCGCCATACGGTGACGAGCTTTGGCAAATAGAGTTCGGTGAAGGTCGGCCGACGAAGCTGGTGCAGCTTGCCTGCGTGTTCGCCTGTGATGCTCATTTCAGCAAAATGCTCCGCTGCCCACGACGCTCCGATGCATCGTGCGGCCGCGTATCGGGGCGCGACGGTGCGTTAGTTAAGACTGCTTCCGAGCATGATCATTTGCGGGATCACGCCCCCACCCGACGCGGCGGCCCCGGCTCCTTGAGCCGAACGCCACGTCCGCCGCCTTCGCTGCGCGCCTGTTCGCCGATCAGCTCGACGCCGGCCCGATCAAAGGCTTCGACCACCTTCATCAAGGTCTCGACCACGCCACGGACGTTGCCGGTGCTCGCCTCCATCCGCTGAATGGTCGGCAGCGATACGCCTGCAAGCTCCGCCAAGGCCCTCTGGTCAATGCCGAGCAGCGCGCGCGCTGCCCGCATCTGGAACGACGTGATCACCTTGGCCTCACGTATGAACGATTATAAATGATGTCTGGAGCATGCACAATGATGTAAAATACATCAAGTTGAGCCGAACGCAAGAGGGCCCTCGCCGCCACGTGTTCCGCGTCGCCCTCTCCCCGTACGAACGGAGAGAGGGCGAGAGCAGTACGTGCCTCACTGCGAGAGGCAGCTCACGCCGCGTGCTGATGCGCAGCGATGATCTGGTCGGCGGCGCGCCCCGTGACTTCGGCCATGTGGTCGAACTGGCGGGTGAAGCTGCCGGCGCCTGCCGTGGCCGAGCGCAGCTCGACGATCAACTCGCCGATCTCGGCTTCCGGCATCATGGCGCGGACGCAGTCCCATCCGCTCCAGCCGTCGCGGGTGTCGAAGCCGAGGATCTGGCCGCGACGCGCCGACAGGATCGCGTTGATCTTGGCGGTGGCGTCGGTCGGGCAGACGATCTCGACCACGTGGATCGGCTCCAGCAGCACCGACTGGCATTGCGGCAGGCCTTCATTGAGCCCGACCCGCGCCGCCGTGCGAAAGGCGAGGTCGGAGGAATCGACGCTGTGATAGGAGCCGTCGGTCAGCGTCACCTGCAAATCGGTGACCGGGAAACCGAGCGGGCCACGCGCAAGCCCGTCGACGACGCCCTCTTCCACCGCGCCGATATAGTTGCGGGGCACCGCACCGCCGACCACCTTCTCGGCGAACCTGAAGCCCTCGCCGCGCGGCAGCGGCCGGATGTCGAGCACGACATCGCCGAACTGGCCATGGCCGCCTGACTGCTTCTTGTGGCGGCCGCGCTGGACGATCGGCTTGCGGATGGTTTCCTGATAGCCGATCGCGGGCGGATGCGAGGCGACCTTGACGCCGAAACGGTCGCGCAGCCGCTCGCTCGCGACGCGCAGATGCATCTCGCCCTGCCCCCACAGCACGGTGTCGTGGGTTTGCGCGTTCATCACGAAGACGAGCGACGGATCCTCCTCGTGCAGCCGCATCAGCGCCTGGCCGAGCTTGACGTCGTCCTTGCGGTCGGTGGCCGCAACCGAGATCGCGAGCACCGGCGGAGTGGGCTCGCTGGCGGCGAGCGCTGTCGGCTGAGTCTTGCCGTTCGAGACCGTGTCGCCGGTCTTGATCGGGTCGAGCTTGGCGAGCGCCACCGTGTCGCCGGCTTCCGCCGCGGCACGCTTGGTGTCGTAGGCTCCGGTGACGGCGAGGATGCCGGAGATGCGGCTGGCTCCGCCGGAGGAGGATTGCAGGGTGGCACCGTCGTCGAGGTGGCCGGCGAGCATCCGTGTCAGCGACAGCTTTCCGCCGTGCTGCGAGTGCAGCGTCTTGAAGACGAAGCCGAGGGCGTCCCTGGTCTCGGGAACGCCGAGTCGTTTTGCGGTCTCCGCGATACCTGGCGCCTCGTGGCGCAACGCTTTCATCAAGCGCAGCACGCCGTTTTCGCGGGCGGCGGCGCCCAGCAGCACGGGGCAGATCAGCCCGTCGCGCAATTCGCGGGCGAGATCGTCGAACACGGCATCGCGCGGCGGCTGGATGTCCTCGAGCAGTTGCTCCATCAGCGCATCGTCGTGATCGGCGAGCTTCTCCAGCATCGAGAAGCGGGCCTCCTTCTCGCGATCGAGATCGCCGCCTTGAAGCGCGACCACTTCGGAGGCCTTGTGCTCGCGGTAAATGAACGCGCGCTCCAGCGCGAGATCGACGAAGCCCTCGATCAGCTCGTCCTTCCAGATCGGGATCTGGCGCAGCACAAGCGGCACGCGAGAGGCGGGCTGGAGCATCTCGAGCGTCTCGCGGATGCGCTTGTTGGCGCGGTCGATCTTGTTGAGGAACAGGAAACGCGGGATCTTCAGCTCCTCCAGCTCGCGCAGGATGATCTGAAGCTGCGGCAGCTTCTTCTCGTCGGCTTCGCAGACCACGATTGCGGCATCGACCGCGGGCAGCGCGGCGCGCATGTCGTGGGCAAATTCGACGGAACCGGGACAATCGAGGAAGGTGTAGCTGTCGCCCATGAAACTCGTGGTGACGGCAGTCAACCCGACGGTCATCTTGTGATGACGGGCCTCTGGCGTGGCGTCGCCGACGGAGGTTCCGGCATCGACGCTGCCGGCGCGAGGGATTGCGCCGGTTCGTGCCATGATCGCTTCGAGAAGTGTGGTTTTACCGCTTTGGAAAGGGCCCACCAGCGCGATGCACCGTGGACCTCGGGGACTTCTGACGTCTTGTCCCATTCGCCGCCTCCTTGGTGTGGAGCTCGGCCCATGATTGGGTCGGCAAACGCTGATGCTCTGCCCGTCCCCGAGATTTGGCAAGCATCAAACGTCGCTGCGGTGCGTCGTCGCGGGAATCGCGCCGGAGCAACGCGATTCACACACGGGAGTTGTTAACGGCCCGGGCGGAGTTCCAGGCTCTCGAGGCCGGCGGCGACGTTGAGGCCGACCTGGCCCTGCACGCTGAGCGGCTGGAGCGCGATCGAATTGTTGGAGCCGCCGACGAGCACGTTGCCGCCGAGGCCGACACCGACCGAGGCGCTGCCCTGCGCACCGGCGTAGTTGCCGGCGAGGTCGCCCGGGCCGAGCCGGTTCACCGGCGCGAACACGCCCCACGCCAAAGCCGTCTCCTGGGTGATGCCGATATCCAGACCGACCTTGCGGATGGTCGCGACGTAACGGTCGTCCGGCAAACCATCGACCCGCAGCACGCAACCGAGATGGGTCACCGATCCCACGATGAAGCCCACGCTGGCGCCGCCGCGGCATTCGAGCACGCCCACCTGCACCATCCGCGATTGCGCGCTGGCGCCCGCAACCGAGGCAACGAGGCTCGCAACGGCAAGCCCGGCGAGGAGGAGTGAACGGCGCATGAAAATCTCCGGCGATGAATGCGATGCGAGCATGGGGGCGCGGCACACGCCGCGCGATGGTCTATGCCACAACAGTTCCGGTGGCGCCAGATCGCGCAGACTTGAAAGAAAAAGGGCCCGCATTGCGCGGGCCCTTTGATGTTACTTCATGTCTGCGAGTTCAGCGCAGATTGCCGCAGAAGCGCTGGATGCGCTTGCAGGCGTCTTCGAGGTCCGAGGTCTTGGTTGCGTAGGAGATGCGGAACGCGGGTCCAAGGCCGAAGGCCGAACCCTGCACCACGGCGACGCCTTCGGTCTCGAGCAGCTCGGTCACGAACGTCTCGTCATTGTCGATCACCTTGCCCGACGGCGCGGTCTTGCCGATGGTGCCGGCGCAGGACGGATAGACGTAGAAGGCACCCTCGGGACGCGGGCACTCGATGCCCTTGGCCTGGTTGAGCATGGAGACGACGAGGTCGCGGCGCTCCTTGAAGACCTTGTTGTTGGCGGGGATGAAGTCCTGCGGACCGTTCAGCGCCTCAACCGCGGCCCATTGCGCAATCGACGACGGGTTCGAGGTCGACTGCGACTGGATCGTCGACATCGCCTTGATCAGCTGCGCCGGGCCGCCGGCATAGCCGATACGCCAGCCGGTCATGCAATAGGCCTTCGACACGCCGTTCACGGTAAGCGTGCGGTCGTAGAGTTTCGGCTCGACCTGCGCGACCGTGGTGAACTGGAAGTCGTCATAGACGAGATGCTCATACATGTCGTCGGTCATCACCCAGACGTGCGGATGCTTGACCAGCACGTCGGTGAGCGCCTTGAGCTCGGTCCTGGTGTAGGCAGCTCCCGTCGGATTCGACGGCGAGCACAGGATCACCCATTTGGTCTTCGGCGTGATCGCGCGCTCGAGCGCCTCGGCCTGGAGCTTGAAGCCGGTCGCGGCGGTGCAGACCACCGGCACCGGCTCGCCACCGGCCAGCGCCACCATCTCGGGATAGCTGACCCAGTACGGCGCGGGGATGATCACCTCGTCGCCCGGATTGATGGTTGCCATCAGCGCGTTGTAGAGCACCTGCTTGCCGCCGGTGCCGACGATGATCTGGTTCGCCTTGTAGACGACGCCGTTCTCGCGCTGAAACTTGGCGATGATGGCTTCCTTCAACTCGGGAATGCCGTCGACCGCGGTGTACTTGGTCTTGCCCGCTTCGATGGCGTGGATCGCGGCCAGCTTGATGTTGGCGGGCGTGTCGAAGTCGGGCTCGCCGGCACCTAAGCCGATGACGTTGCGGCCCGCCGCTTTCAGCGCACGTGCTTTATCCGTGACCGCGATGGTCGCGGACGGCTTCACACGGTCGAGCGCAGCGGCAAGGAAGGACATCGTCATCTCCTGACAAGCGTCGTGAACCCTTTGGCTTCACGACTCCGATTGTGGGAATGAGCCACCCTAAAACGAGTGCCGTTGCACCGCAAGAAACTTCGGTCCGATCCCGCAAAAGTTTACGTGTCTGGCGCGCATCAAGCCGTGATTTCCCGCAATTTTCCGCAACTTTGCCAGGCAAATCCCACATATCCGACAAGGCGTGTCCTCGGAGCAATTTTGGCGGGTTGATCGCCGCGAAATCCAGACCGTCGTCATGCCCGGGCTTGTCCCGCCTGCGCGGCAAAAGCCGCTTCGGCGCGGCGAAGGCCCGGCATCCGTTCTTCTGCTGCGTAGCTCAGACGTGGATGGCCGGGTCAAGCCCGGCCACGACGAAACGCGAGCGCTTGCGCTACACCAATGCAGGCGCCTTGCATCCCGCGTGGTGACGCAAGCGTGAACTGAGTTGGATGGTCGCACGGAAATGATCTTCCGCCGCATTGCAATGCGGTAGGGTTTTCGAGTTTTTCTATTGGCCGGGTCTTGCGGCGGATTCGCATCGGCATCATTGTTTAGCCGCGTTGCGAGGCAACAAGCGCCGCGCCCTCCCGTCTTCCGGAATCATCCTCAGAATGTACAAGCTCTATTCGATGCAGCGCTCGGGCAACAGCTACAAGGTCCGCCTTGCGCTGGCGCTGCTGAACTTGCCTTACGAAGCGGTCGAGGTGGACATTCTGCGCGGCGAGAGCCGCACCCCGGATTTCCTGGCCAAGAACCCATCCGGTCAGGTGCCGCTGCTCGAGGTCGGCGACGATCGCTATCTCGCCGAGTCCAACGCCATTCTCTGGTACGTCGCCGTCGGCACGCCGCTCGCGCCGGAGAACCGCATCGATCGCGCCGACGCGCTGCAATGGATGTTCTTCGAGCAGCACGCGCTGGAGCCGAACATCGGCGCGGCCTATTTCTGGCTGTCGCTGGTAAGGGGCGGCCGCGACCTGCAGACTCATTCGCTGGAGGACTGGATGGAGCGCGGCTATGGCGCGCTCCAGGTGATGGAGAATCACCTCAAGACCAACGCCTATTTTGCGGCCCGCCAGCTCACGGTCGCCGACATCGCGCTGTACGGCTATACCCACCTCGCCGACCGCTGCGACTTCGACCTCTCGACCTTCCCGGCGATCCGGGACTGGCTCAAGCGCGTGGAAGCGGCGCCCGGCTTCGTCGCAATGGACTGGCGGCCGGCCGACATCGAGGACCCCGCCAGCATCGCCGCTGGCGCCTGAGGGGGCGATCGCGCTCTGGCGAATAGCGGGCATAAGGATCACCATTGCCGCAATCTCGCCATTTTCGCTTGATCAGCCGCCGCAATATTGCCGATTGCAACAGTGAAATTGTTCGATGTCGCGGGTGATTCGCTCGCGCGTTGAAGGATTTAGACCATGATTCGGGCGTCCGGCACGGCAGGCTTTCAGGGCCCACCCGCTACCGTTTCGTCTTCCCGGCTGACCAACGCGGTCGCGGCCTCGCTCGCCGTCGCCGCGCTCTCGCTGTGCCTGATCGTCACCCTGACGGTGCTGTCGACCAAGGCGACCATGGCGATGGGCCTGCCGGTCTGATTCCCGCTTCACCCTGGACCCGCCTTCAAGGCACCGCGTGGCCCGCACCGACCGGCATCGCGACAGGATTTCGATGAAATCACCTGTGGTCATCGTTGCAATCACCCTGACCGCGGCCATCCTCGTCGCGGCATCGCTGTTGATCTTCGTCGGCACACGCAAGGGCCAAGGGACGTCGACGCTGAATGCGCCCGCGCTGCAACAACGTCTCAGGCACGCGCATTTGGTCTAAAATCATCCGAAAGCTTTGCGCGTGAGCCAAAGCGCACCTTAAGCACACCGCGCGAAACCGCATCGCAATGGCGCAATGTTCGGTCAGTGTTGCCGCCTTACCTCGTTCAGGAAGGAGCGAGACAGGCCCATGCGGTTGGGATGGCGTGCGATCTCCGGTCCGGCGCTGACGGCAGCGACTTTGCTGCTGGCGATGTTTTTCGATCGCTTCGTCCCCATTCCCTCGCCCGCGCCGCTGCTCGTCTGCATCGTGGCGCTCGCCGGCGCGCTCTCGGGTCCCGCTTCCGCCGTCGCCAGCGCAGCTATCGCCGTCATCGGCGCGGCACTGCTGCTCCTCAGCCAGCACGGCGTTTCAGGCCTGACCACGGCGGATATGATCCGGCTCGGCCTCCTGGCGGCGGCCGCCGCGGGCACCGCAGGCATCACCGGCCTGATGCGCCAGCGGCTGCTCGGCACGTTTGCCGCCGAGCGTCGGAGCCACGCCATCGCCGCGCGGCTGTCGGCCGCGCTCGACCAAGTCGATATCGGCATCGTGCTGCTCGACGCCGAGACGCGCGCCGAATTCATCAACCGCGCGTTCCGCCATTATTTTGCGGTGCCGGACGACATCGCCGACGGCAAGCCGCCGTTCATCGCGCTGATGTATCACGGCCGCGACACCGGCGCGTTCGAATTGCCCGAGGACGAGCTCGGCACCTTCATCGCACAGCGCATGGAGATGGTGCGGATCGGCGATGCCACGCCGATCAACATCGCCTTGCGCAATGGCGAGGTGTTGCGCTTCGTCTGTGCCGCGCTGCCCGATGGCGGGCGCATGCTGAGCTACACGCCCGTGACCGACCTCGTGCGCCACACCGATGCGCCGTCCCGCGCCGACTACTACCGCTCACTGCGCGATCCCGCAGGCCGCAAGCTGATCCGTTATCTGCGCGTCGCGGAGTGATGCGCGATTGATCGGCACGCCCCTCATCACGTATGAAGGACGCCTCATCGATTGCGGTAATTTCATATGTCGCTCACCATTCGCCCCGTCACCAGGCAGGATTACGATCAATGGCTGCCGCTGTGGGACGGCTACAACGCCTTCTACGGCCGCTCCGGCCCGACCGCGCTCTCGCCCGAAATCACGCGCGTGACATGGCAGCGCTTTTTCGATGCCTATGAGCCGGTGCACGGATTGGTCGCCGAGAGCGATGGCCGCCTGCTCGGGATGACGAATTACCTGTTTCACCGCAGCACCACCGCGATCGAGCCGTCCTGCTATCTGCAGGACCTGTTCACGACCGAGGACGCACGCGGCAAAGGTGTCGGCTCGGCGCTGATCCACGGCGTCTACGAGCGCGCGAAGCTCGCAGGCTCCCCGCGCGTGTACTGGCAAACGCATGAGACCAACGTCACGGCGCAGGGTCTGTACGACAAGGTCGCCGAGCGTTCCGGGTTCATCGTCTATCGCAAGATCTTCTGATCGTCGCGACGCGGGGCCTGTGGATAACTTTGCCTGTCACCCGCGCGTAACATAGCGGGACTAGGCTGCAGCTGCGTCTGGTCAGCCCCCCGTCACCGATCAAGCGCCCCAAAGCGGTCCCCGTCAGTCGCCGCGTCTGACAGGGGCCGCATTTTTTTGTCGGCAGTCGTTGTCCGCAGTTCCTTGTCAGCATGGCAGCAACGCGGCGCGCGGCTTGCTGCAGCGGCGCGCCGCGGTCACAATACGCCCCTGCCTATCTCCGACAGGGATCTCCCATGGAAATTCGTAACCTCGGCGCCTCCGGCCTGCGCGTGTCTGCGGTCGGGCTCGGCTGCAACAATTTCGGCCAGCGCACGGATTTGGAGACCTCGCGCAAGGTGATCCATCGCGCGCTCGATCTCGGCATCACGCTGTTCGACACTGCCGACATCTATGCCGGCATGGGCGGTTCGGAAACGGTGCTCGGCACCGTGCTCGGCGACCGCCGCAAGGACATCGTGCTCGCCACCAAATATTCCAAGCCGATGGCGACCGACGGGACCAAGCAGGGCGCTTCGCGCCGCTACATCATGAACGCAGTCGAGGCGAGCCTGACGCGGCTCAAGACCGACTACATCGATCTTTATCAGCAGCACGATTACGACCCGCTGACGCCGATGGAGGAGACGCTGCGCGCGCTCGACGATCTCATCCGTCAGGGCAAGGTGCGCTACATCGGCAATTCCAACTTTCCGGCCTGGCGCATGGCGGAAGCCGAATTCACCGCGCGCGCGATGAATGTCAGCCGCTTCGTGTCCTGCCAGGATGAATACAGCCTGCTGGTGCGCGACATCGAAAAAGACCTGCTGCCGGCCGCACAAGAGTACAAGCTCGGCCTCCTGCCGTTCTTCCCGCTCGCAAGCGGGCTCCTCACCGGCAAGTACCAGCGCGGCGCGGCCGCCCCGACCGATACGCGCTTCGGCAAGGTACCGGCGTTACGCGACCGCTACGTCACGCCACGCCACGAGGACATCGTCGAGAAGCTCATGGCCTTCGCGAAAGCGCGCGGCCACAGCATGCTCGAGCTCGCGTTCTCCTGGCTCGCCGCGCGCCCGCAAGTGTCGAGCGTGATTGCCGGCGCCACCCGCGTCGCGCAGGTCGAGGAGAACGTGAGGGCGATTGCGTGGAAGCTCAGTGCGGAGGAGATGGCGGAGATCGACAAGATCACGCTGGGCTGATCGTTGCGAAGTGGCGCGCTACTTGGCGCCATGTCCGACCGTCTGGATCACCTCGAAGCCCTCGAACTGGGGATGGCCGAGATAGGTCGGCTTGGTGTCGCCGGCCCGCGCATGCGCGGCACGAAAAGCATCCGATTTGGTCCAGGCTTCGAAGGCGGCATGGTTGGCCCACACCGTGTGCGAGGCGTACAGCGTGTGGTCCTCGAGCTCGGGCCCACGCAGCAGATGAAATTCGACGAAACCCTGTACCTTGTCCAAATGAGTGTCGCGCGAAAGCCAGACCTGCTCGAAGGCGGCCTCGGAGCCCTTGACGACGCGGAAGCGGTTCATGGCGATGTACATGGGGATGGTCTCCTGATGTTCGGCTGATCATGTCGTCATTCCGGGACGCGCCGCAAGGCGCGAGCCCGGAATGGCAGTCAGGTAACCAGCCCCTTCATCGGACGTGCGCTTGCGCTATCCGGAAACACCGTCTCGGCGAGCACGCGATCCGACAGGCCGAACTGGCCCTGCAGCACGCCCTTGATCACCGAGCGCAGATCGGTGGTGGGCTTGAGGTCGCGGGCCTCAAAGAGGTTGGCGGGCTTGAGGCCGGGCCAGTCGGCAATGACGCGGCCGCCCTTCACCGCGCCGCCGGCGAGCAGCGCGATCGTTCCCGTGCCGTGATCGGTGCCATCGGTGCCGTTGATGCGCGCGGTGCGGCCGAATTCAGTGGCGACCACCACGGCGGTGTCGCGCCAGCGTTCCCCTAAGCCGGCTTCGAATTCGGCGAGCGCACCGTCGAGCCCGCCGAGCAGGAAGGCGAGGCGACCGATCGGCCCGCCTTCATTGGCGTGCGTGTCCCAGCCGTCGAAAGCGAGCGCTGCGATGCGCGGGCCGTCGTCGGACGCCATCAGTTTTGCGGCGCCGCGCGCGACCTGCCGCATCTGAGCGACCGCATTGCCGGGCTTCGGCTTCATGTCGTCGCCGCTTGCGGCCTTTTCCAGCGCAAGGCCCTGCGACAGCACGGCCGCCAGCGCGGGATCGCGATGACGGTAGAGCTCGACCAGGCGCATCGCGGTGTCGTCATCGGCTTGCGGCAGCGCCACCGGCGCCCAGCCGACGGTCGGCGCATTGCCGCGCAGCACCAGCGGCGTGGTCGGGCCGACGGCAAGAGCACTCGACACCCGCTCGCCGCGCGGCAGCGCCTCCAGCGCGCGGTTGAGCCAGCCGGATTGCACGCGACCGGGACCGGCATAGCCGCTTTCGAGCACGTCCTGGCCATCGAAATGCGAGCGGTCGCGATAGGGCGTCGCCACCGCGTGGATCACCGCGGCGTGCGTGGCGCGATACATGCGTGCGAACTCGGGCATCGCCGGATGCAGCGCGAAGAACGTATCAAGCATGATCGCGGGATGGGCACCGTCCACCGTCAGCGCGATCGCCCCGTGCAAGCCGGCATAATCGGGATCGCCGACCGGCGCGACGGTCGAAAGCCCGTCAAGCGCGCCGCGCAGGATCACCACGATCAGCCGGGGATCCCGACCGTCCGTCGCGCGGGCGAATTTCGGCAAATAAGCCCACGCCGCAAAAGAGGCACCGCCGAGCAGGAGGACGCGGCGCGAGGTGAGGAGCCGGTTCTCGACGCAGTCGATCATCATCATCTCCTCTGCATTTCCGGCGACATCAACAGCAGCGCCAGCGCCTGCTGCCGCGACTCCGCCCGCTCGATGGTGCGGCGCGTTTCGATCGAGGCCGCATCTGCGGCCGCAAATTCCAACAAATCGAGCGGATCGATGTTGGGTCCAAGCCGCGCGCCCATTTGCGCGGCAATGTCGAGCCGGAGCTTGATGCCTTCGGGCGCCGCCCACGCGGCGCTGGTATCGGCGAAACCATTCGGGCCGGCCGGCGACCACAGCGGTTGGCCCAGCAGATTGAGGTTGTTGAGATAGGCGCCGGGATCCTCCGGCACGCGCGCGAGCAGCCGGCCGCTCGCGACCAGGAAATCATAGGGACTCCGCATCTTCGTCAGCGGCGCCTTCCACGCCTCGTCGGAATCGACCAGTGCGGTTGCGAGCGCCTTGAGATCCCCGTCGGTCTTGATAAAGACATCGCGCAATCGCGCCACCAGCGCCGGCAGCGGATCGTCGGCGACGAAATGGCGAACGAATTTGGTGGCGATGAAATTCGCGGTCGAGGAATGGCGTGCGATGTCCGCAAGCGCGGCTTCGCCCTGCGCAAGGCCGGTCGGCTCGTAGGTCTTGCCGAGCAGCATTTGCGGCCCGGGCTGGTGCGCATTGACGTTGAACACGAACGAACCGGGCACCCCCAGCTGTCCCTGCCGGCCGGCAAAGGTCCAGCCGGTGATGATGCGCGCGAGCGAGGTGACGTCGTCCTGCGTGTAGCCGCCGCCGACGCCGAGCGTATGCAGCTCCATGATCTCGCGCGCGAGATTTTCGTTGAGCCCGCGCTTGCGGTTCTGGCCCGCGCGCGAGTCCGGTCCGAGCGATTGCTGGTTGTCGAGGAAGAACAGCATCGCCGGATGCTGCTCTACCGCCTTCAGCATGTCGGCGAAACGCCCGAGCACATGCGGCCTGATCGCCTCGCGCTCGAACGCGCCGGCCCATATCCGTGCCAGCTCGCCTTTGCTGGCGGAGATGCAGAAATGGTTGGACCAGAACACGACCAGACGTTCGGTGAAGCCGCATTCGACCAGGGTCGCGCGCTGCAACCGCGCCAACGCTTCGGCGCGAAAGGTCTTCTGGATGACGTTGAGCGGCTGCGGGGCGGGTTTTGCGGCAGCCGGCGCGGCCGCGTTGGGCTGCATGCTGTCCGGCTTGGCCATATTGTCCGCCGGCTTGTTATCAATCGGCTTATTTTCAGTAGGCTTGGACTCAGCCATCTGGCCGGCGATCTCGGTTGCCACGGCGTTCAGCGAGAGATTGCGGCGCGGTCCGAGCTTCTGATCGACCGGCGCTTGCGACGGCGCCTCGGCCGGCGCGCCGGCTTTGGCGGCGGCCTCGCGCGCCTGCTTGACCTGGTCCTGATAGGCGAACACGGCCTGCCCGAGCTGCGGCGTGGATTGCAGGCCCGGCGCCTCCAGCAGCACCGCGTTGGGGCGGGCGAGTTCCGCCTTCACAAAACCGCGAGGATCGGAGGCCGCGTTGATGAGATCGCCGGATGCACCACCACGGGCGCCGAAGCCGAAACGGTTGAGCGCGACGAGCGCGGCTTGCGAATCGCGGGCCATCGATGTGTCCTTCGCGCGTTGCCAACCGCTTTCCTGATACGTGCGCGAGGCCTAATATACCGCAGCGGGAGATGAACCCGGCATGAAAATGACAGCCCGGCTTTTGCGCAAATCATGACAAATCCGCAAGACATTCCAGTGCAGGAAGCGCGCCGCCTCGCCTGCTCCCGCTGCGGCACCGAGTTCGGCTGCGACCTCTCGGGCGCCTGCTGGTGCGCGGAAGAAACGGCGCGGCTGCCGATGCCGGTCAAGGGCGAGGATTGTTTGTGCCGGGCGTGCCTGCGCGAGGCGGCGGCGATTCATAGCCCGGATGGAGCGAAAGCGTAATCCGGGCTACGAAGCTTACACCCCGTGCCCCGGTGACTTCCGGGCCATGCCGTCGAACGCATCCAGCAGCTTTTCGCGCCAGGCGTAGACCGGGTCGTCCGCCTCGAGCAGCTTGAACGGGCTCGTCACGCGCGCCCACTGAAAACCGCCGAACACGATGTAGTCGGCATAGTTCGGTGCGGCGCCGCCGATGAAGGGCTGCTTCTTCAGGGTCTGCCGCATCACCTCGAGCGATTTGCGGAAGGCGACCACGCCGGCATCGCGGCTGGCCATGATCTCTTCAAGCGTCTTGCCGCCGAAACGCGCCTCGCGCGACTGGCGGAAATAGGCGGCGTCCACCTCGTCCAGATTCTTCGGGATGTCGGCGATGATCAGCGGAAAGATGCCGCCGACGATGGCGATGTCGCCCCAGGCGTTGAGCATGCGCGCCATGGCGCCGCCACCCTCGCCGCCGAACAGCGACGGACGGTCCGGAAACTTGTCTTCGAGATAGGTCGCGATCGCCCAGGAATCGACTACCGGCTGGTCATGATGCAGCAGCACCGGCACCTTCTCCGAGCCGTGCGGCGCAATCGCGCTTTTCTCGGTGAAGCGCCAGGGCAGCGTTTCCGCCGAAAGGCCCTTGTGTGCCAGCGCCATCCGCGTGCGCCAGCAGAACGGGCTGAACGGTCGCGAGGCGTCGGTGCCGACGAGTTCGAACAATTTGAGCGACATAAAAAGGGTCTCCCGGTATTCCGTCGTTGCGAGCGAAGCGAAGCAATCCAGGACTGCCGCCGCGGAAACATTCTGGATTGCTTCGCTTGCGCTCGCAATGACGGATGTGGCGAGAGCTAGCGCCCGTTCGTGCGCAGCAGCTTCTCGCCGTCTTCCGTCACCGCGATGACCAGCCCCATTCCGGGGAGCGTCTCGCGCGCGACATAGCCGCGGTCGGCGGCGTCTTCCCAGATGGTGAGGCGCGGGCACGAGGTCTTCCAGGTCGCGACAACCTCGGCATGGGCGCGCGGCTCGCGCGCAACCCATTCGACGAAGTCCAGCACCAGCGGGTCGGCAGTCTCGCTCATTGCAAACCTCCCTTGTCGAAGGCCGCCAGCACGGGCGTGCGGACCAGCAGCCAGCTGCCATAGGCGACGTAGTAGCAGGCGATGGTGGTGATCAGCTTCATCGACCAGGCCACGAATTGCTGGTCGGTCATGGCTTCGAGGATGCGCCGCGCCAGCGTGGTGCCGAGCATGGATGCTGCGATCGCGACGGCCGCGAGCACGGGATCGAGCGTCGCGGCCTGGTCGATCACGCCGCCGAAATAGATCAGCTTGGTGAAATGGCTGACGAGCTGGCACATCGCCTTGGTCGCCACCTTCTCGCGCCGGCCGAAATCGCCGCCGAGGAAGAAGGTGTCGAGCAGCGGTCCCGACACGCCGGTCATCAGCATGAGGCCCATGCAGATCGTGCCGTAGACGGTGCCCTGCCAGAGACGGTCGGGATCCGGCTTGATGTTCGCGGGCAGCAGCCGCGCCATGAACGGGGTGATGCCGAGCAGCAGCAGCGCGACCGGCTTGTCGGGCACGTAGCGCGTGAGCGACCACGCCGCGAGCGCGACAGCCGCGCCGACCATGTAGTTCGCGACCGGCCGCCAGCGGATATGCGCGCGCCAGAGAAAGGCCCGCCAGCCGTTCGAGGCCATCTGCGTGATCGCATGCAACACCATGGCGGTCGGCAGCGGCATCAGGGCCAGCAGCACGCCGATCAGGATCAGCCCGCCCGCCATCCCGAACAGCCCCGACAGGAACGCGGTGCCGACCATCAGCAATCCAAGGGCAGCGATCATGATGGGCGTCACGTAAAAATCTCCGGTTGGCCTTCTCCCCGCTTGCGGCGCGAGCGAAGAGAAACGTGCCCCGCTTGCGCCGTCTACGCAAAATGAGTTATCTTGGCCTGGCATCAGCTTTCCTGAGGGTCGGTCATTTGCGACGCTTGCTGTTTCTCAACGGCATCAAGGCATTCGAAGCCGCGGCGCGGGCCGGCAGCTTTGCCGCGGCCGGCCTCGAGCTGAGCGTATCGGCAGCGGCGGTCAGCCGCATGGTGCACATCCTGGAAGAACGGCTCGGCGTCGCGCTGTTCGAGCGCAAGGCCAACAAGCTGCTTCTCACGCAGGCGGGCCGCGCCTATCAGAGCGGGCTGACCCCGATCTTCGACGCGCTCGCAAGCCTCACCGCCCAGGTGACGGCGCCCTCAAGCGTCCGCGTGCTCACCATTGGCATCGGCCACACCTTCGCGATGCGCTGGCTGATCCCGCGCCTGTCGGAGTTTCGCAACGAGGAGCCCGACATCGAGGTGCGCTTCACCACAGGCGGCGCGTCGGTGCCGTTCGGCGAAGACTGGAGCTGTGGCATCCAGCTCGGTACCGGCGACTGGCCCGGGCTAGTCGCCGAGCCGCTGTTCGCCGGCGACCTCACGCCGGTCTGCGTGCCTCGCCTGGCTTCCTCGCTGAAGCGCCCGGCCGATCTTAGGGGACCTAGCCTGATCCGCGTCGCGCATTCGCCCGAGGACTGGCCGATCTGGCTCAAGGCCGCGAACCTCGCGCGCATCAACGCGCGGGGGCCGGAGTTCCAGTTCTACGGCCAGGCGCTTCAGGCTGCCGCCGACGGGCTCGGTATCGCCATGGGCATCCGGCCCTATATCGACGACGATCTCGCCGCCGGCCGACTGGTCGCGCCATTCGACCTCTCCGTGCCCAAGGGCATGCGCTGGTACCTACTCTATCGCAGCTTCCAGACCGAGCAGCGCGACTTTGCCGCGTTCCGCCGCTGGATCATGCGCGCGGCGTCGGAACCCGCCGCCCGTCCGGTCCGGCGGACCGGCCGCACCAGCGCGCGGAACTGACGCTGCAGCCGCCCTTTGGGCAAAAAAGCCCGCCGCTTGTGAACGGCTTCACATCCTGAAATCCGCAAATGTGGTCCCCTGACCCTCCAACAAGGCGCTCGAACAAAACATTTTGGGGACTGCAATGACGACCCTCTACGACGGCTTTGACATCGAATCCTTCGAAGCGGGCAAGGGACTTTGGCACGCCCGGATCCGGCGTGCCGATTTCAGCCCGGTTGCCATCGACGGCGTGCTGTTTCCGGCCATGGAAGTCGGCTTCGCCTGGCCCGATCCCGATGCCGCGATTGCCCATGCCAAGCATCACATCGATCGATTCCGCCGGCGGGCCGACGACAGCGACGACGAATAGGCGAGCGGGACTGCAAGCGAACCAAGGAACGGCGCAGGGTCAAAGGGGGAAACCGGTCATGTCAGTCATCGAATTCGAAGACACGTCGCGGCCGAGGATTTACACCCGCAATGTGCTGTCCAGCTGCCCGGAATGCGACGGCGATCTCACGGTGCTCCGCGTGATCGGCGGCCGTGCCGGATGCGAGTATTGGGCCATGCGCTGCACCGATTGCGGCGGCATCCACCTCGACATCCTCGAGCCGCGTCAGGCGGCCGGGGACGACGAGGGGGCGTCGCCGGCGGCCTGATCGCAAGATCCGGCGATCCAATCCTGCTGCCAACCTGCTGTCAGCAGTCTGATCCGGGAAGGGCATTCGCTCTTTATTGCGAGGCGGACTCGCCCCATATTCGGAGCATGGCGAAGAAACCTGCATCCTCCGAAAAATCCGGGAAATCCCCCAAGACCAAGGCTCCGAACGCGAAGGCGCCCAATTCCAAGGCGTCTCGCCCCGACGTGCAGCCGATCGGGCCGGCGCTGGCCGAGTTGCTCAATCCCGCAATCAATCGCGGCGATGCCGGGCTCGGATCGGGCACCGGCCTGCAGCCGCCGCCGGACAATTCGCGCGACCGGCGCTCCGGGGGCGAGGCCGCCGCGCATCGCGCGCGCGCTTCGACGCCGAAGGAGTTTCCGCAGGACAATACGCGGCCGATGCCGCTGCGGCTCAATCCGCAGCCGCCCGGCGCCCGCGACGCGGGCTTCGACGAGGCACCGCAGGCCAATTACGGAACCGCGGCCACGATCCCGACGCTCGATCCGGAGCTGGCGCGTCAGCTCGGTCTTCCCACGGAAGAGGACGATGCCGAAGCCCTGGCGCGTCCGCCGCGCAGCAAGATGGAGGCGCTCGGCGTCAAGGCGACCGCCGACGCGCTGGAATCGCTGATCCGCGAGGGCCGGCCGGAGTTCCGCAAGGACGACGGCTCCACCAGGGTGTGGACTCCGCATCGGCCGCCGCGCCCGGAAAAGTCCGAAGGCGGCGTGCGATTCGAGATCAAGTCGCACTACGAGCCGCGCGGCGACCAGCCGACCGCGATCGCCGAGCTGGTCGAGGGCATCAATCGCAATGACCGCTCTCAGGTGCTGCTCGGCGTCACCGGCTCCGGCAAGACCTACACCATGGCCAAGGTGATCGAGGCCACGCAGCGCCCCGCCATCATCCTGGCGCCGAACAAGACGCTCGCCGCCCAGCTCTACGGCGAGTTCAAGAGCTTCTTCCCCGACAACGCGGTCGAGTATTTCGTCAGCTACTACGACTACTACCAGCCGGAAGCGTATGTCCCTCGCACCGACACCTACATAGAAAAGGACTCCTCGATCAACGAGCAGATCGACCGCATGCGCCACTCGGCGACGCGCGCGCTGCTCGAACGCGACGACGTCATCATCGTCGCCTCGGTGTCCTGCATCTACGGTATCGGCTCGGTCGAAACCTACACCGCGATGACCTTTGCCCTGAAGAAGGGCGAGCGCATCGACCAGCGCCAGCTCATCGCCGACCTCGTCGCGCTGCAATACAAGCGCACCCAGGCCGATTTTACCCGCGGCACATTTCGCGTGCGCGGCGATGTCATCGACATCTTTCCGGCGCACTATGAAGACCGCGCCTGGCGCGTGAACCTGTTCGGCGACACCGTCGAGACCATCGAGGAGTTCGACCCGCTCACCGGCCACAAGCAGGACGAGCTCGAATTCATCAAGATCTACGCCAACTCGCACTATGTGACGCCGCGCCCGACGCTGGTGCAGGCGATCAAGTCGATCAAATCCGAATTGAAGATGCGGCTGGACCAGCTCCACGACCAGGGCCGCCTGCTAGAGGCCCAGCGGCTGGAGCAGCGCACCACCTTCGACCTCGAGATGATGGAGGCGACAGGAAGCTGCGCCGGCATCGAGAACTATTCGCGCTATCTGACCGGGCGCCTGCCCGGCGAGCCGCCGCCGACGCTGTTCGAATACGTGCCCGACAACGCGCTGGTGTTCGCCGACGAGAGCCACGTCACCGTTCCCCAGATCGGCGGCATGTTCCGCGGCGACTTCCGCCGCAAGGCGACGCTCGCCGAATACGGCTTCCGGCTGCCCTCCTGCATGGACAACCGCCCGCTACGCTTCGAGGAATGGGACATGATGCGGCCGCAGACGGTCGCGGTCTCGGCCACGCCCAGCGCCTGGGAGATCAACGAGAGCGGCGGCGTGTTCGTCGAGCAGGTGATCCGCCCCACCGGACTGATTGATCCCCCGGTCAACATCCGTCCGGCCCGCACCCAGGTCGACGATCTCGTCGGCGAGGTCCGCGCCACGGCCCAGGCCGGCTATCGCTCGCTGATCACGGTGCTGACCAAACGCATGGCGGAGGACCTCACCGAATATCTGCACGAGCAGGGCATTCGCGTCCGCTACATGCACAGCGATATCGACACCATCGAGCGCATCGAGATCATACGCGATCTGCGCCTCGGCGCGTTCGATGCGCTGGTCGGCATCAATTTGCTGCGCGAAGGCCTCGACATTCCCGAATGCGCGCTGGTCGCGATCCTCGATGCCGACAAGGAAGGCTTCCTGCGCAGCGAGACCTCGCTGATCCAGACCATCGGCCGCGCCGCGCGCAACGTCGACGGCAAGGTGATCCTCTATGCCGACCAGATGACGGGATCGATGGAGCGCGCCATCGCCGAAACTGACCGGCGCCGCGAGAAGCAGGTCGAGTACAACACGGCGCATGGCATCACGCCGGAGAGCATCAAGAAGTCGATCGGCGACATCATGAACAGCGTCTACGAGCGCGATCATGTGCTGGTCGAGATCGGCGGCCATGACATGACCGACGACGTCATCTCGATCGGCCACAATTTCGAGGCCGTGCTCGGCGATCTCGAAACGAGAATGCGCGAGGCCGCCGCCGATTTGAACTTCGAGGAAGCCGCGCGCCTGCGGGACGAGGTCAAGCGCCTGCGCGCCACCGAGCTCGCGGTGGTCGACGATCCCACCGTCAAGCAGCGCACGGTGCAGGGCAAGGCCGGCGCCTATGCGGGAGCAAAGAAATACGGCGACGCCGCCAATTTGCCGGTCAGCGCCATGAAGAAAAAGACCGTGAGCTCCGCGCTGAAGGCGAGCGGCGGCGGCAGCGGCTCGAAGGTGCACAAGCCGCATCTCGACGAGATGCACGGCCCGGAATCCCTGCCCTTTCGCGCCGACCGCGCGCTGCCCTCAAAGCCGTTCGGCGGCGAGAGCCGGATCATCCAACCGACGGATTCAAAGCAGTCGGGGCCGGAGTTCGGGCCATCGCCGCGGTCGAGCGGAGGGGCGCCGGGGCATAGAGGTGGGTGGAAGAAGAGGTAGGGGTGCAGAGCGCCGGCGCCGCCGATGGTTGTTCATGGCGGCGAGAATGATGAGAACGCGAGCTCACCCCACGCTTGCCGCCAGCAGCGACAACAGCAGCACTGAGGCCACCAATTGCATCGACGTCGCGGGCTTGGCGCGCCAGCGGGCGATCTTGTCGGAGAAGGACAGGCTGGCGTCGAAGAACAGCGGTTCGTAGGCGTTCTTTGCAAATCCCGGGAATGTCGATCCTGCCCAGATGGAGAGGAAGCTGTAGAAGATCGTCGCCATGGTGATGGTGAGCATGGGATTGCCGCCATGATGGTTGCCCAGGAGCTTCACCATCAGGGACGCCGCGGCAAAGATTGGAAATCCCTGCAGGATCGCGGTGAGCGCAAAGCCTTCGAGCCAGTTGAGCGGGCCCGATTTCGACGCGGTAATGAAGGGCATTATGCGATCACCCCACGCTCGCCGTCACCACGGCCATCACGGACAGCAGCAGCACGATGGTCATGAGTTGCAACGAGGCGACCGGTTGGGTTCGCCATGCCGTGATCTTGTCGGTGAGCGACAGATGGGCCTCGAAGAACTTTGGTTCGTAGACGGTCTTGAAGAAGGTCGGGAAGCTCGGCCCGAAGCTCACCGCAAGCAGCGCATGGGCGAGCGAAGCGATGGCGACGAAGATGGCGACGCCGGGATCGCCGACCAGGTCGTGATTGCCGACCAGCTTGAGCAGGAAGGCGGCGGCGGCGAAGGTCGGGAAGCTCTGCAGCGTCGCGGTCAGCGCGAGGCCTTCGAGCGCGTTATGCAGGCTGGACTTTCTGACTCTGGCGATGGCGGCCATGGCACGTCTCCCTGAGGACATGCGGATGAATCTAGCCGCCATCAGGAGGGCCTGATGTGAGATGCGTCACGCCCATTTCCTCTGCGGGAACAAGGCGCGCGCGCCCCGAATGACCAGCGATTACAGCTTGCCCTGCCCGTTCACCTGGCTCTGCTGTTGCTGCCGCCTCTCCTGCTCTTGCTGCTCCTTGGCATGGTGGCGGCCGTAGAGGCAGCCGGCGGCGGCGCCGAGGACGCCGTGATGGCCGGCATAGTGGCCGGCGACACCGCCGACGACGGCGCCCTTGATGCAGCCCTTGGCGTTGGCGGCGGAAGTCGCGCCACAGATGAGAAGTACGGCTGCGATGGCGGCGAGGGATTTCATGGATCGATGTCTCCGGATGCGGTGTTGCGACCTCAACGGGCATGGGCCCGTCCCGGTTCCGCGTTCGCTTCCTGCGTCCACCCCAGCCACGCGAATTCGTGCAGGCGCCCGGTCGCTCAATCCTTAATTGCAGCCATGAACCTGGCATTGCGCTTGCGCGTCATATGGTCTGCAATATCCCCTGTGGTTTTGCGGATTGCCGGTATCCGAGGCCGCGCGTTAGCTCGGCGCAAGCTCCACACGGCCAATGAGGACGGGCGGAATGACGGTCGAGAAGCTCAATCGCCAGCGTGTGCTGCATCTGCTCGACGCGATCGCGCGCAGCGATCTCGAGGCGGCGCTGTCGTGCTGCACCGACGACGTCGACTTCCTCACCCACGCGCCGATCGACGTGCTGCCCCACATGGGCCCCTGCCACGGCAAGCAGGAGCTCGGCGAATTCTGGCGCACCGTGCAGGAGCGATACGCCGAGGTCCGCTACGAGGTGCCGCAGATCATCGCCGAAGGCGACGCGGTCGCGGCCTATCTGCGCGTGTTCTTCAGGAAGCGCAGCAACGACCGCGTCATTCAGGTCGACATGGCCATATTCTACACTTTCCGCAACGGCCAGGTGGCGCAGATCCGCGAGATCATCGATTCCTACGACTTGGTGCAGCAGGTGCTGGAACGTGAGATCGGCCCGCTGATCGTGGGCGAGCGGGTGGACGGGGCTTAGCTCTCTCCAAACCGGCCCGGACCGGGAAAATACGGGGTTCTATTGTAAATCTCACACGCCGCGATCAATTGTGCATTGCGAAAACGTGAATTGCGTTTTGGCCGAATTGGCGTATTTTGTTCGTATACAAATGAGTTGAGCGACCCCGCGGCACCTATCCTGTGCGCTTGGGGTTGTTTTTCGTTTTTTCGCAAGCCAGCTTCAGGACTGCCCAAAATGACAGAGCACAGCCTCTGGCGTTTCTCGCGCGCATTGCACCGCGCGATCAACGACCGGCATTTCGAGGACATCGAGGCCCTGATCGACGAGGACGTCGAGTGGGCGCTCTACGGCCCGATCGACATGTTTCCGTTCCTCGGCGCGCGCCAGGGCAAGGACGCCGTGCTCGACGTCATCCGCCAGTTCGCCGACAACTTCCAGGTCCGCCGCTTCGACCGCGAGAGCATCATGCTCGGCGTCGATTCCGCCGCCTCGATGCTGCGCTATTCGCTGACCGCGCTGGATTCCAGCAAGCCGATCAGCTTGCGGGTGGCGCAGTTCGCCCAGTTCAAGGCGGGCAAGCTCACCAGCATGCGTGTGCTGATCGACACGTTTGATCTGGTCGAGCAGGCACTCGGCCGCGCCATTCATCTGCCGAAGATGACCAGCGTCGGCTGAACGGAACACCAACGGGCCCCGCTGTTCGGGACCGATGGCTGATGCTCTCCGCGACGCGTCCTGGCCTCCAGCCCCGCCGGATGCAATCGTGGAGAAGCTCGCCATCGGGCGCGCGCCTTTCGCGCGGCCCGTTGGTTCGCGTTTGATGGAACCGCCACAATTTCGCAACGATGGTTCCGCATCCTCGGCGGGACTGGGCTGACGGGCAGGACGATGGAATTCGCGACAGGGTTTAGCTGGACCAAGCTGCCGATGCTGGCGGCCGCTTTGATCTTGGGCTCGGTGCTGACGGTGTCGGCGCAGATCATTCCGCCCTTCTCCCCCGGCCCCGCCGCAGCGCCTGACGACGAGGCCGAGACGGCGGAGGCCCCCGACGTCAACGACCCCGACGTGCTGAGCGGCATCGACGTCGACAAGCTCGACTGGGGCCAGCTCGCGATCGACGCCGGCACGCTCAACGACATCATCGCCGCCAAGAAGCGCGCCCAGGCCGCCGCCAAGGACGGGCTGAACTGGGCGACGAACGCCAACGCCAACGGCTCCTCGGCGGTGACGGTGAAGCAGTCGGTATCCTCATTCTGGGACGCCCGCATCGGCGCCGACATGACGGTGACGAGCGAGCCGCGGACGATGTCCGAGCTGCTGGCGCAGAAGGCCACCAATGGCGGCAGCGTGCCTCAGTCGTCCGGCAGCGCCTGGGCGGCCGCGACCGCGCCCGGCGCGGGCGCGATCTGGGACAAGACCGCTGTGGAGGCCCGCGTCGATCCCGGCGCCGAGCAGAGCAAGCTCGGGGCCTCGCTGATCAAGTCGGTGCCGCTGTCGGGCGACACGTCGCTGACGCTGCAGAACGGCTACAGCGTCAACCAGCAGGGCACCACGGCGCTCCCCGGCGTCGGCGGTCACATCACGCGCAATTACGAGACCGACCAGTCGGCCAAGGTCACCCTCACCGACACCGGCACCAGCATCACCGCGGGCCAGTCGCTGTCGACCACCGAAGACAAATGGCTGCGCAAGGTCGGCGCCGAACAAAAGCTCTTCGACAACGTCACCGTCTCCGGCTCGGTCGGCGAAACCTCGCAAGGGGCGATCAACAAGAGCCTGACGGCGGGTTTCAAGAAGAGCTGGTAGGTCCACTCTCCCCCTCATCCTGAGGAGCGCTCCAACGGAGCGCGTCTCGAAGGATCGAGGCCCTATTGCGAGAGCCGGGCCTGCATGGTTCTCGCGGCGGTGCGCAGCGCCGTCCGCCGCGCGCTTCGCGCTCCTCACCATGAGGAACCAGAAAGTTCGGCGCGGCTGCGTTCAGACTCCCGTAACCATACGCCACGGCAAAGCCCACGAATGGACCGCCCTTGCCGCACCTCGGCCAAGTTGCGGCCAAAATCCGACGCCCTAGTCCCAGACTGACGTCGTCGTGCGGGGGACACTCGCGCTGCGCTCAACGCGAACAGGGGAATAACGATGAACGCCATGCGTCCGGAAAAGACCGAAGGCACCGAGACCGAGACCATCGACACCAACCTCGCCGCAGTGACGGAAGTCGAAGCCGGCATCCGTGACTTCGTCCGCAACGACATCGCCTATCTGCGCCGTCCGGCAGCGACCGCCACGGACGCGCCGCCGCTTGATCCGAGCGCGGAGGCCACCGTCACCAACGTCAACTCGCTGATCCAGCGCGTCGCCGGCACCTCGCTTGCCGAGATCGAGAATTTGATCTCCGAGCTCGAGAGCCTGCGCGACCTGCTCCACGCGGAAGGCCAGCGCGTCCAGCGCGAGATCTCCGGCTACGCCCAGCTCAGCCAGGCCGCGATGAAGTCGACCCGCATGATCGCCGACAACGTCTCGCAGTGGAAGCGCGCCGCCGACGGCCTGCGCAACAGCTGATCGCTGACATCACGCATCACCAGCCGCCGCGTTCCGAAAGGGGCGCGGCGGTTTGGATTCGTGGGTGTGCGACGGTGCGCACGCGCCCCATGAAAAGTGTCTTCACCCGCCTTGTGCGCATTGCGCACTGGAGCGGGTGATCCAGTATTCCAGAGGCAGCGAGGCTAGAACCGAGAGCCCCCCGGCGTACTGGATGCCCCGCTTTCGCGGGGCACGACAGCGGAGGATTTTGAACTTCCCGCATCCACCCGGCGACTAACGCCAAGCGCTCTTGCCATCGCGGCCGGGCCTGGGGACATGTCATGGAAAGCATTCGGCCCGACACCACGGACCCGATACCGCTACAGCCCGCGCCGAACCAGTTCGGCACGATCATGTTGCGTTTTGTCGGATTGCTGGCGGTTGCGATCGCGATCTTGGCGTTCGTCTATAGCCGCTGAGGCGGAGGCCGCGTTGCGGCCCCGCGGAGTTAACGAAGTCTTACCGGGCGGCTTCCACGGTCGAAGCTTCCAAGGTGTAGGCACCGTCGGCATAGCCCTTCACCACCATGCCCGCGACCAGCATCACGGCCAGCGTCGCGGTAGCAAAGATGAATCCGACCAGCTTGAGTGCGCCGCGGTCTGCCATGGTCCTCGTCCCCTGTACTCTGCCCAGTTCGTTCAAATAGACAGCGACAGGTTCATAATTGGTTAGCAACTCGATGGTTCCCCCAACTGCTTCGCGGGAAAACCATGTTGCGCAGGCTTATGGCAGCCACCCGGAATCGCGTCCATAGCGCGGGGGCAACACTTGCGCGCTGTTTTTGCCGTTCATCCTGGAACGAATCTAACCGCCGTTCGCACGCATCGGCACGAAAGCACTGGCGGTGATGGCGTAGACGTCCTCGCCGCGCTGGTTGGTGCCGGTGGTGCGCGCAGTCAGGATGCCCCAGCCGGGTCGCGAGGCGGAGCTGCGCTTGTCGATGACGACGTTGACGTAGGTGATGATGTCGCCGGCGAGCACCGGCCTGATCCAGCGCAGGTCGCGAAAGCCCGGCGACGGCCCCCATACCGCGACCTCCTCGCCGCGCGAGGCGGCCTCCCGCGCCAGACGCTGGCCGTCGGCGACAAGCAGGCTCATGCAGGCTGAGCCGACATGCCAGCCCGAGGCCGCGAGCCCGCCAAACAGCGAGTTCTTGCCCTCCTCCTCGTCAAGGTGAAAACGCTGCGGATCGAACTTTGCGGCGAATGTCTTGATCGACTCGGCCGTGAACGTATAGGCGCCGATCTCGCGGCGATGCCCAATCTCGATCTCCTCGAAAAACGGCATCAGACCGCTCCCTCGCGCCGCTTGATCAGGATCGGCGACGTCATCTCGCACAGCGCCTCACCCCTGGCGTTACGCACGGTGCATTTGAACTTGACGATGCCGAGCTCCGGTCGGCGCTTCGAGGTGCGGGCCTCCACGACGTCGACGTCGAGCATGAGGTCGTCGCCGGGTCTGAGCGGCGACAGCCAGCGCACCTCATCGACGCCGGGAGATCCCAGCGAAGCGGCGCGGGTAATGAAACCGTCGGCCATCATCCGCATCATCAGCGAACAGAGATGCCAGCCCGAGCCGGACAGGCCGCGCAGCATGCTTTTGCCGGCGGCCTCCTCGTCGAGGTGCATCGGCTGCGGATCGAACTCGGCGGCAAAGGCCACGATCTCGTCGCGCGTGACATGGCGCGGGCCGAATGTTCCGAACCGGCCGGGCGGGAAATCTTCGAAGGTCAGGGTCATCTTGGGAAAGGTTTGAGGGAATGACAGATTGTGGCCGCACTTTGCGGCAATCTCAACCCGCCGGCCCGCATGGCTCGTGCTACATTCGGCGCACGGCGTTGGTCTTGAGTCGGATCGAGCAGGGGCCGCGATCCATTTGCAAGGCCCGACAACACCTGAATTGCCCTGGGGAGAGCAATGTTTTCATTCAGCGACCTGTTTCAATGGGACCGCTTCATCACGCCGACGATCATCAAGACCTTCTACTGGCTGGTGATCGCGCTGATCTGCCTGTTCGGCCTCTCCGGCATCTTCTCCGGCCTCGCGATGATGGCGATCAGCCCGTTCGGCGGCTTCCTGATGCTGCTGTCGTCGATCGCGAGCGTCGTCGTCGGGATCGTGTTCTCGCGCATCATCGCGGAGCTGATCCTGATCATTTTCCGCATCAACGAGCATCTCGGCGCGATCAGGGATCAGGGCGGCGGGGTACGGTGAGGCTTCCGTGTCCCGGACGGTGCGTCCGGGGCACGAACTCCGGAATCTTACGTGTTGAACCTGAAATGCATCACGTCGCCGTCGGCGACGACGTATTCCTTGCCTTCGAGGCGGAGCTTGCCGGCATCGCGGGCGCCGGCTTCGCCGCCGAGCGTGATGTAGTCCTCATACGCGATGGTCTCGGCGCGGATAAACCCCTTCTCGAAGTCGGTGTGGATCACACCGGCCGCGCCCGGCGCCTTGGTGCCGCGATAGATGGTCCAGGCACGTGCTTCCTTCGGGCCCACCGTGAAATAGGTGATGAGGTCGAGCAGCGTGTAGCCGGCGCGGATCAGGCGATCGAGGCCGGCCTCTTCGAGACCCAGCGTCTCCAGGAAGTCGGCGCGTTCGTCACGTGAGATGGTGGCGATCTCGGATTCGATTTTTGCCGAGATGACAACGGCAATGGCGCCTTCCTTGGCAGCCTGGTCCTGCACCGCCTTCGAGAACGAATTGCCTGATGCGGCCGAGCCTTCCTCGACGTTGCAGACGTAGAGCACGGGCTTGGACGACAGCAGGCCGAGCATGCCGAAGGCGCGCTCCTCCTCCGCCTTGCGCTCGACGAGGCGCGCGGGCTTGCCCTCGCGCAGCAGCACCAGGGTGCGATTGACGAGGTCGAGCTGCTCCTTGGCGTCCTTGTCGTTGCCCTTGGCCTTCTTGGACAGATTGTCGACGCGCTTCTCGAGGCTGTCGAGATCGGCGAGCATCAGCTCGGTCTCGATGGTCTCGATGTCGGCGAGCGGGGCGATCTTGCCCTCGACATGGGTGATGTCGGAATCCTCGAAGCAGCGCACGACATGCGCGATGGCGTCGACCTCGCGGATGTTGGCGAGGAACTGGTTGCCGAGGCCTTCACCCTTGGACGCGCCGCGCACGAGGCCGGCGATATCCACGAAGGTCAGCCGGGTCGGGATGATCTGGCCCGACTTGGCGATCGCTGCGAGCTTGTCGAGCCGCGGATCCGGCACCGCGACCTCGCCGACATTCGGCTCGATGGTGCAGAACGGATAGTTCGCCGCCTGCGCCGCGGCCGTCTCGGTCAGCGCGTTGAACAAGGTCGATTTGCCGACATTGGGCAATCCGACGATCCCGCATTTAAATCCCACGAGCGTTATTCCTTGCCGTTGTCGTCCTTGGTCAAAAATCCCTTCGCCTGCATGGCGAGGTGCACCCTGTTGGCGAAAGTCGCGTCGGTGCCTTTGGCAACCAGTGCCGCGTGCTCGGCCACCGCGTCGCAGAGCGTCGCCACCCAGTCGTTGTCGGCTTTAGCGAAGTCCGACAGCACGTGGCCGTGCACCAATTCCTTGACGCCGGGGTGACCGATGCCGAGCCGCACCCGGCGGTACTCGTTGCCGATATGGGCGGAGATCGAACGCAGGCCGTTGTGGCCGGCGATGCCGCCGCCGATCTTCACCCGCACCTTGCCCGGCGGCAGTTCGAGCTCGTCATGGAATACGGTGACGTCGCCCGGCGCGATCTTGAAGAAGCTTGCCGCTTCCTGAACGCTGCGGCCGGACTCATTCATGTAGGTCATCGGCTTGAGCAGGATCACGCGCTCGGTGCCGAGCGTGCCTTCCGAGGTCTCGCCCTGAAACCTGCGGCGCCAAGGCGCGAAACCATGACGCCGCGCGATCTCATCGACGGCCATGAAGCCGACATTGTGCCGGTTACGTGCGAATTTCGGGCCGGGATTGCCGAGCCCAACAAACAGTCGCATGACGCGGCGCGCCCCTCGCTCGGCGCGCGGTCAGGGACCGCGCGCCAGCTTTGAGAGATTACTTCTTCTTGTCGCCGCCGGCGGGAGCCTTGGCAGCCGGGGCCTTGGCAGCCGCTGCCGGAGCAGCAGCACCCGCAGCCGGAGCAGCACCAGCCGCCGGAGCAGCAGCACCCGCAGCCGGAGCAGCAGCCGCGGCCTTCTGCTCTTCGGCGTAGCCGGACGGCGGCACGATGGTGACGAGGGTCGCGTCCTCGGCGGTCAGCGCCTTCACGCCGGCCGGCAGCTTGATGTCGGAGAGATGCAGCGAGTGGCCGATTTCGAGCGACCCGACGTCGGCCTCGATGAACTGCGGGATGTTCTCCACGCCGCACTCGAGCTCGATCGCGTGCGCAACGATGTTCACGGCGCCGCCGCGCTTCACGCCGGGCGAACCTTCAGCCTTCACCACGTGCAAGGGAACGCTGATGCGGATGGTGGCGCCTTCGCCGAGCCGCATGAAGTCGACGTGGATCGGGAAGTCCTTGACCGGATCGAGGTGGTAGTCGCGCGGAATCACGCGGTGCTTGTTGCCTTCGAGGTCGATGTCGACCAGCGTGGTCAGGAACCGGCCGGCGAGGATGCGCGAGCGCAGTTCGCGATCGTCAACCGAGATGGTCAGCGGGGGCTGGTTGTTGCCGTAGATCACTCCGGGCACTCTCCCGGCGCGACGCTCAGCCCGGGCGGCCCCCTTGCCGCTCTTCGGACGTGCGGTCGCCTTCAATTCCTTGACGGTCGCCATAACGTTAAGTCCTTGTTTTTGCAAAAGTTAATGGGCCGCAACGCGGCCCATGACATACGCCGCAGCAAGCCTCCAGGGGTGCGGGGGCTGCGGACGTGGCGGGCTTTTACCCGGAAGACGCGGAAATGACAAGGAGAATGGGCTGCCGGAAGGTGTCAGTAGCCCGGACGGAGCGCAGCGTGGTCCGGGACCTACGCCGCTGGAACACCCCGGATTGCGCGAAGCCTGTCATCGGGCGGCGCTT
This sequence comes from Bradyrhizobium sp. 44, assembly GCF_023073095.1. Taxonomy (NCBI): domain Bacteria; kingdom Pseudomonadati; phylum Pseudomonadota; class Alphaproteobacteria; order Hyphomicrobiales; family Nitrobacteraceae; genus Bradyrhizobium; species Bradyrhizobium sp. 44. The sequence continues at coordinate 1,043,179 of NZ_JADPIY010000008.1, read as the reverse complement.
CGCGCCGACCCGTTGGCTCCATCCGGGCTACGATTCCCTCCCTACCCGCCGAGCTTGGCCTCCAGCGCCGCGATGCGCGCCTTCAGAGCCTCGTTCTCCCCACGCGCCAGGCGCGCCATGTCCTTGACCGCCTCGAACTCCTCGCGCTTGACCAGGTCCATGTCGCGCAGGAATTTTTCGGCCTGGGTGCGCATCACCGTGTCGAACTCGCGCTTGACGCCCTGCGCGGCACCGGCGGCATCGTTCATCAGGCGGCCGATCTCGTCGAAAAACCGGTTGTTGGTCTGGGTCATGTCGGTCTCCTGGCGGCTTTCGATGAACTCTGCGCGAACGCGCGGGAAGACAATGGCAATCCGTTTGGGCCGGTTCAAGGGCCGATCGGCGGTATCCTTGTCATGCCCCGGTTTCCTTGCAATCGTATTCAACGTCCCTGCATAAGAAGAATCACAAAAGGCGCTCGAGATGATCGACCAGCAGATCGCGATCCCCACCAAGGACGGTCACACCGCAACCTTCATCAGCCATCCCGAACGCGGCGGGCCGTTTCCGGTCATCCTGTTCTACATGGACGCGCCGGCGATCCGCGAAGAGCTGCGCGACATGGCGCGCCGGCTCGCGACATCGGGCTATTACGTGATGCTGCCGAACCTCTATTACCGTTCCGGGGTGATGGAGCTCGGCGCGCTGCCGGCCGATCCGAACGCGCCGGAGCGGAAGCGCATGTTCGCGCTGATGGGATCGCTCACGATCCCCATGATCATGGACGACACGCGCGCGCTGCTGACCTATGCCGAGGGCCAGGCGGCCGCGAACACCAAATTGATCGGCACCGTCGGCTACTGCATGAGCGGCCGCTACGCCGTCAACGCCGCCACGCATTTCCCCGATCGCGTCAAGGCCGCCGCCTCGGTCTACGGCACGCAGCTCGCAACCGACCAGAACGACAGCCCGCATCTCGCGGCAGCCAAGACCAAGGCCGAGCTCTACTTCGCCTGCGCCGAGACCGACATCTACGCCTCCGCCGAGATCATCGAGAAGGTGAAGCAGGGCATGAGCGGCGCCAAAGCCGAGGTCGAGATCTATCCCGGCACCCATCACGGCTTCGCCTTCCCCAAGCGTCCGGTCTATCACCGCGACGCCGCCGAGCGGCATTGGGAGCGTCTGCTGGCGCTCTATCGCCGCAATCTCGTCTAGACATAGAAGGCGCGATGCCCTTTCTGCTCATCGACTTTCCCGCTTTCAAGCCGATCGCGATCGAGATCGGTCCGTTCGCGATCCGCTGGTATGCGCTGGCCTATATCTGCGGCATCGTGTTCGGCTGGCTCTATGCGCGCTCGCTCCTGAAGAAAGAGCGCCTGTGGGGCGGCCCGGCGCCGATGTCGCTGGTGCAGATCGACGACTTCATTTTGTGGGTCACGCTCGGCATCATCCTCGGCGGCCGCACCGGCTATGTGCTGTTCTACAATCTGCCCTTCTTCATCGATCATCCCGCCGCGATCTTCAGGCTGTGGGAAGGCGGCATGTCCTTCCACGGCGGCTTCCTCGGCTGCGTCGTCGCGGTGATGTGGTTCGCCTATCGCAACCGCATCTCGATCCTGTCGCTCGGCGACATCACCACCGCCGTCGCCCCGGTCGGGCTGCTGCTCGGCCGCATCGCCAATTTCATCAACGGCGAATTGTGGGGTCGCGCCGCCGACCCGGAGCTGCCCTGGGCGATGATCTTCCCCAACGATCCCGCCCAGCTGCCGCGCCATCCGAGCCAGCTCTACGAGGCCGGCATGGAGGGCATTTTGCTGTTCGCGGCCCTCGCAATTATGATCCGCTTCGGCGCCCTGAAGCGGCCGGGCATGATCCTCGGCGCCTTCATCCTGATCTATGGTTTGAGCCGGATCGCCGGCGAGCATTTCCGCGAACCGGACATCCAGCTCGGCTTCCTCTGGGGCGGATTAACCATGGGCATGCTGTTGTCGATCCCGATGCTTATTGTGGGCGGCATACTTATTGTATTGGCAGTGAGGCGCGGTTCGCCCGAGCCCGCAGGGGCTATTCGTTAATTCCTTTTGAGAAGATAGGCCGTGACCGACCAGCCGTTACTCGACGAGATCAAGGCGCTGATCAAATCCTCAGGCCCCATGCCGGTCTGGCGGTACATGGAACTGTGCCTGATGCATCCGCGCTATGGCTATTACGTCTCGCGCGATCCGTTGGGACGAGAAGGCGACTTCACCACCGCGCCGGAGGTCAGCCAGATGTTCGGCGAACTCCTGGGCCTGTGGACCGCCTCGGTGTGGAAGCAGATGGGCTCGCCGCAATTCCTGCGGCTGATCGAACTCGGTCCCGGCCGCGGCACCATGATGGCGGATGCGCTGCGTGCGCTCCGCGTGCTGCCGCCGCTCTATCAGGCGCTCCATATCCACATGGTCGAAGTCAATCCGGTCCTGCGCGAGCGGCAGAGTGCGACGCTGTCGGGCGTCCGCAACATCGCCTGGCACGACAGCATCGACGACGTGCCCGAGGGACCGAGCATCATCCTCGCCAACGAATATTTCGACGTGCTGCCGATCCACCAGATGGTCCGTCACGAGAACGGCTGGCACGAGCGCGTGATCGAGGTCGACGCCAACGGAAAACTTCAATTCGGCGCGGCGGCCGAGCCGACGCCGCGCTTCGAGGTGCTGCTGCCGCCTCTGGTGCGCGCCGCGCCCGTCGGGGCCGTGTTCGAATGGCGGCCAGATGCGGAGATCATGAAGCTCGCCAGCCGCGTGCGCGACCAGGACGGCGCCGCGCTGATCATCGATTACGGCCATCTGCGCAGCGATGCCGGCGACACCTTCCAGGCGATCGCGCGCCACACCTTCACCGATCCCCTGAAGGCGCCGGGCCAGGCCGACGTCACGGCCCATGTCGACTTCCAGGCGCTCGCGCGCGGGGCGGAGGACGTCGGCGCCCGCGTGCACGGGCCGGTGACCCAGGGCGATTTCCTCAAACGCGTCGGCATCGAGACCCGCGCAGGCGCGTTGATGCAGAAGGCGGCGCCCGACGTCGCCACCGACATTTCAATCGCGCTCAAGCGACTGACTGAAACCGGGCGCAGCGGCATGGGTTCGATGTTCAAGGTGCTCGGCATCTCCGAGCCGCGGTTGACGGGGCTTGCGGGCCTCAGCGATCTCGAACGCGCCGGAGACGGTTCATGACGGTTGCCTCCTCGCTGCTGTCGGCGGTGCCGGGCCTGCGCCACGCCTTCTTCACCCGGGAGGGCGGCGTCTCGGGCGGCATCTATTCCGCGCTGAACGGCGGGCTCGGCTCCAACGACGATCAGGCCCTTGTCGCGGAGAACCGCCGTCGCATGGCCGAGCATGTCGGCGTCGCGCCGGAACGCTTTCTCAGCCTGCACCAGATCCATTCGCCCGACGTGCTCGTGGCCGACGCTCCGTGGCCGAGCGGGCCGCGGCCCAAGGGCGATGCGCTGGTGACGAAGGTGCCCGGCATTGCGCTCGGCGTCTCCACCGCCGATTGCGGGCCGGTGCTGTTCGTCGATTCCGAGGCGGGCGTGATCGGGGGCGCTCATGCCGGCTGGAAGGGCGCGCTCACCGGCGTACTGGAGCAGACCATTTCAGCGATGGAAAAACTCGGCGCCTCGCGCAGCGGCATCATCGCCGCGATCGGCCCGCTGATCCGCCAGGACAGTTATGAAGTCGGCAACGAGTTCGTGGCGCGCTTCATCGAGGCGGATGCGGACAACGCCATGTTCTTCATCCCGTCGGTGCGCGAAAGCCACGCGATGTTCGACCTCGCCGGCTTTATCCGCAGGCGTCTGGAAGCCGCGGGCATCCTGATGATCGACGATCTCGGTCTGGACACCTACGCCGACGAACGCTTCTTCAGCTACCGCCGCTCGGTGCATCGCAAGGAGCCGGATTACGGCCGCCACGTTCACGCGATCGCGCTCGAAGCGTGAACACAAGGGCAACCCCGTGTCATTCCGGGGCGATGCCTGCGCGCGATGACAGTGGCCTGTGGCGCACCCGCCCTAGACCTTAATCGATTTTAACGATATCGCTGCCCTCCATAATGAGGGACGCGTCATTCATCTTGCGCCGCGCGGGTTCGCGCGTGCTGGCGGTCATGCTGCTGACGGCTGCGACCGCGCTTGGCGGCTGTGCCGGTGGCGGTGATGCCGCGAACTCCCATGCGATGGCGCCGAGCGCCGGCTCCGGCGCGACAGTGGCGTTCGAATCGATCGACGGGCCGCCACCACAAGTGTTCGACCGCATGGTCGGCGTGCTCGACACCGAATCCAAGCTGCGCAGCCTGTCCGTGGTCTCCCGCGAGGGGACGGCTGCCTACCGCGTGCGCAGCTACCTCTCCGCCCAGATCGTGCGCGGCAAGACCGTGATCGCCTGGGTCTGGGACGTCTACGACGCCAACCAGCAGCGGGCGCTGCGCCTTTCCGGCGAGGAACCGACCGCGGCCAAGGGCGGCCGCGATCCCTGGAGCGCGGCCGACGACCTCGTGCTGCGGAAGATCGCCCAGGCCGGATTCAGCGGACTTTCCAACATGATCAACGGCACGCCGGATGCGCCGAACTCGGCTCCCGGCTTGCGCGGGCCGGCCGTGGCGAGCGTGATCCCGGAGGCTCCGGCGGCCGAGATGCCGGCCTCGGCGCTGGGCTATGCCGAGCGATAACCCCCGCGAAACCACGGCCCCAATTTCCGGCCAAACCGTTGGCCGGACTCGGGATTTCGCAGGGAAAACGTAGCGTCCCGGGTTGCCATTGCAGCCCCCGGCCTGATATTTCCTCGCCCGTCGTAACCGTGCTTCCAGTGGGTATTGTTTGATGTTGAACATCGTGTCCAGCAAAGCGCGGGAGGAAGCGTCCATGTCGGCCAAGAACGGCTCCATCAAGCTCGTCGCCGGCAACTCCAATCCGGCTCTCGCGCAGGCCATCGCGCAAGGTCTCGACCTGCCGCTGACCAAAGCGGTGGTACGGCGCTTCGCCGACATGGAGATCTTCGTCGAGATCCAGGAGAACGTGCGCGGCTCGGATGCCTTCGTCATCCAGTCGACCTCGTTCCCGGCGAACGACCATTTGATGGAATTGCTGATCATCACCGACGCACTGCGCCGCTCCTCGGCGCGCCGCATCACCGCTGTGCTGCCCTATTTCGGCTACGCCCGGCAGGACCGCAAATCGGGTTCGCGCACGCCGATCTCGGCAAAACTCGTCGCCAATCTGATCACGCAGGCCGGCGTCGACCGCGTCATGACGCTCGACCTGCATGCCGGCCAGATCCAGGGCTTCTTCGACATCCCGACCGACAACCTCTACGCCGCGCCGCTGATGGTGCGCGACATCAAGGACAAGTTCGACCTCTCCAGGACGATGGTGATCTCACCCGACGTCGGCGGCGTGGCGCGCGCACGCGGCCTCGCCAAGCGCATCAACACCCCGCTCGCGATCGTCGACAAGCGCCGCGAGAGGGCGGGTGAATCCGAGGTCATGAACGTGATCGGTGACGTCGCCGGCTACACCTGCATCCTGATCGACGACATCGTGGACTCCGGCGGCACGCTGGTGAACGCCGCCGACGCGCTGATCGCCAAGGGCGCCAAGGACGTCTACGCCTACATCACCCACGGCGTGCTCTCCGGCGGCGCGGCCGCCCGGATCACAAACTCCAGGCTGAAGGAGCTGGTGATCACCGACTCGATCCTGCCGACCGAGGCGGTGAGTAAGGCGCCGAACATCCGCACGCTGCCGATCGCCAGCCTGATCTCCGACGCGATCGCGCGCACCGCGGCGGAAGAGTCGGTGTCGAGCCTGTTCGACTGAGGTTTCTTACCTTGCCCCGCTTGCAGGGACAGGGAGTGCGAGCGTCTACGTCCCTTACGAGGCAGCCCCCGGGTTGTTGCCAACGACCGCCCATGACATCATCCGAATCCCGAGTCATCTCTGCCCTCTGGATGCCCGATGCCACGCCGGAAATTTGCCTGGGAGAAGCTGTCGGATGACGAGTTGCTCAAGCAACGCCTCTCCAGCCTGAGGGTTACGGTCGAAGGCACCTGGCTCGAGGATTGCGTCAGCACGCTCTATGAGGAGCTGGAAGAACGGGATATCCGGCTGCGGCCGCACACCTGGATGTCGAGCGAATGGTTCAGTCCGGGCGGCGTTCCCGGCATCGCCATTCCGTTCTATCTCGCTCATCCCCGCCTGATGAAGCTCGAGAAGAAGATGATGTTCGACGTCGAGGGCGGAACATGGCGCGAGTGCATGGCCATCCTCCGTCACGAAGCGGGCCACGCGATCCAGCACGGTTACCAGCTGCAGCGCCGGCGGCGCTGGCAACAGCTGTTCGGCCCGTCGTCGAAACACTACCCGCGCTACTACCGGCCCAATCCGGCGAGCAGGCGTTACGTCCAGCATCTGCGGCTGTGGTATGCGCAGAGCCATCCGGACGAGGATTTCGCCGAGACCTTTGCGGTGTGGCTGCGGCCCCGTTCGAACTGGCGGACGCGATATGCTGGTTGGCCGGCGCTGAAGAAGCTCGAATATGTCGACGAGCTGATGGGCGAGATCGCGGGAAAGCGGCCGCCGATCGCGACTCGGGAGCGTGTCGATACGCTGGGTCGGCTCAGCCAGACGCTCGAAGAGCACTACAAGAAGAAGCAGGCGTTCTACGCCTTCACACCCCCCAAGACCTACGACCGCGATCTCTCCCGGCTGTTTTCAGCCGATCCACGGCATCACCGCTCAAAGCCGGCTTCGGCCCTGATCAGGCGCCACCGCTCCCAGATCAGGCAATTGGTCTCGCGATGGACCGGCGAGAATCAGCTTACGCTCGATGCCGTGCTTGACGAGATGATCTCTCGCTGTCGCGAGCTCGATCTGCGTGCCGTCGGCCCTGAACAGAAGCTCGTTCTCGACTTCATCGTCCTCGTGACCGCCAAGACGATGCACACGATGTTTGGCCCGTCTCGACGAAAATGGATCGCGCTATGAGACGTCTGCGCATTCTGGTTCTCATGCATCCGGACTTCCTGCCTCCGGACTCCTCCGACGGATACAGCCCGCAGGAGATCAATGCGTGGAAAACCGAGTACGACGTGGTGAGCACCTTGCGTGCCGCCGGCCACGAGGTTCGACCGCTCGGCGCGCAGGAGGAAATCAGGCCGGTGCGCGAGGCGATCGAGGAGTTCAAGCCGCACGTGGTTTTCACGTTGCTGGAGGAATTCCACAACAACGTCGCCTTCGACCAGCACATCGCGAGCTATCTCGAACTGATGAAGGTCCCTTATACCGGGTGCAATCCGCGCGGCCTGACCCTGGCCCGCGGCAAGGATCTGTCCAAGACGCTGGTGCATCACCGCCGGATCGCCGCGCCGGCCTTCGCTGTCTTCCCGATGCGCCGCAAAGTGAAACGCCCGACGCGTCTTGCGCTGCCGCTGATCGTCAAGAGCCTGAACATGGATGGCTCGTTCGGCATCTCGCAAGCCTCGATCGTCGACACCGACGAAAAGCTGGCCGAGCGGGTTGCCTTCATCCACGAGCGGGTCGAATCCGCCGCCATCGCCGAGCAGTTCATCGAGGGGCGAGAGCTTTACGTCGGCGTGCTCGGCAACAACCGCTTACGTGTTCTGCCGATCTGGGAGTTGAAATTCGGCAGCATGGGCGGCCGCTCGTCACGGCATATCGCCACTGAGAAGGCCAAGCACGACACCGACTATCAGGAGAAGGTCGGCATCGTCGACGGGCCTGCGAAGGATCTGGCGCCGGAAGTGACCGCCAGGATCCAGCGGGCCGCGAAACGCATCTATCGGACGCTTGGCCTCGACGGCTACGCGCGCATCGATTTTCGCCTCACCGCCGACGGAACGCCGTATTTCATCGAAGCCAATCCCAATCCCGAGATCGCCAAGAGCCAGGAGTTCGCGACGGCCGCTCTACATGACGGGCTCAAATATCCGGCTCTCCTGCAGCGCATCCTGGCCCTCGGGATCAGCCGCGCCAAGGCAGGAGTGTCACTGGGATGATGACGGCGACGATCGCCCCTCATCCTTCGAGACGCGCTTCGCGCCCCTCGGGATGAGGGATGGTCGTTGCGCTGCGTTACACGATTCCCGCGGCGACCTGGCCGCGCAGGCGTTCGAGCCCGAGCAACGTCTCCGCGCAGGCGGCCGCCACCTCGACGCCCTTGATCGCAAAATGCCTGCGGAAGAAATCGTAGTGCACCTCGGTCTCGTGGAATTGCTGCGGCGTCAGCACCGCGGAGAACACGGGCACCTCCGTGCGCAGCTGCACGTCCATCAACGCCTTGATCACGGTGTCGGCGACGAACTCATGGCGGTAGATGCCGCCGTCGACGACGAGGCCGGCCGCGACGATCGCGGTGTAGCGTCGTGTCTTGGCGAGGATCTGCGCATGCAGCGGGATCTCGAACGAGCCCGGCACCTCGAACACGTCGACATGATTGAGGTGGCGCGCTTCTGCCTCCTTCACGAAGGCGATACGGGCCTCCGCGACCACGTCGCGGTGCCAGCAGGCCTGCACGAAGGCCACCCGCTGCGGTTTCGCAAAGCGCGGATGGTCGGGCGCCGGATCTTGCGGAACCGGCGGTGGCGTTTGGGTTGGTTGGGACGTTTCGGCTTTGGAAGTTTGGACTTGGGTATCTTGCAACATCTGATTCATGGCTTTCCTCAGTTAAGGACCAGAATCAGGGCACACGGAACGACAAACAGCCGCATCCTGCGATGCGTCTGCCACCGACCGTTCTCTTTCATCCGGACTTTAACCGTCGGCTTCGGAGTTGCACCGAATCTGCTGACCCTTCCCCTCAGCAAGACTTTGAGGAAGGCGCTCGCGGGCTTAGGCCTTACGGCCCTTACCGCCGGTGGGGACTTTCACCCCGCCCTGAGAACATCGGCCGCCCGGAATGAACGGCCTGACCGAAATATGACGCCGGTTGGGGGCCGCGGCAAGCGGGTTCCGCATGGGAAAACCGCATGGTCCCATGCCGCTATAGTGGTCCAGTCCGTACGCGGCGGAATTAACGATTGGCGGGCCATCGGCGAATCCGATTCCGGTTTGTTCTTTTCCGTCCGGCTCGGCCTCCCCTGCGTTAATAATTGTGGCGGAGATGAGCTGTGGACGAACGAGTCCTGACTTGTGGACGGACTCGGCAGCCAGTTGCGCAGATTCCGCAAATCACATCAGTTGATCCGCGACAAGCCCGCGCTGATCCGAACGGATCGCCTTACCAATATTAAGGGAGCGCGCGCCGGACCAACCGCGTGCGTATCAAAGACAACAAAAAGGCAAGAGGTCGAGACGGCATGTCCCTGCTCGAAGGCACTATCGATTCCAAAAACCATCCGCTCGCGGTGGTCGAGGATATCGCTGCCAGCAACAACTGGCCGTTCGAACGCTCCGGCGAAGACGAACTCACGATTGTCTCCAAGGGACAATGGACCGACTACCAGATCTCCTTCACCTGGATGGGCGAGATCGAGGCGCTGCATCTGGCCTGTGCGTTCGACATGAAGATTCCGGTTGCGCGGCGACCGGAGGTGCAGCGGCTCGTCGCCGCCGTCAACGAGCAGTTGTGGGTCGGGCACTTCGACCTGTGGACGACCACCGGCATGATCATGCACCGGCAGGCCCTCGTGCTGCCGGGCGGGCTCACCGCCTCCACCGGGCAATGCGAAGCCATGCTCGCCGGCGCCATCCACGCCTGCGAGCGCTATTTCCCGGCGTTCCAGTTCGTGGTGTGGGCGGGCAAGTCCACGTCGGAAGCCATGGACGCGGCGATGTTCGACACGGTGGGCGAGGCGTAGTTTTCTTGTCGTCCCGGCCTAGTGCGCAATTGCGCACGGGGGGCCGGGACCCATACCGCGTGATTTCGCTTGTGGCACGCTGCTTGTTGCCAACACCTCCATCCACTAAAACCGGTTGTGGTTATGGGTCCCGGCCCCCGTGCGCAATTGCGCACTAGGCCGGGACGACACTGAGTTTGTGGTAACGCCTATGACGAGCAACAGCACTCTCGAAAACATCACCGGCACTATCCTGCTCGCCGGCGCCGGCAAGATGGGCGGCGCGATGCTGACCGGATGGCTTTCGGGCGGGCTCGATCCGCGCCGCGTCGCGGTGATTGATCCACACATCTCGGCCGAGATCACCGCACTTGCCGCCAAGGGGGTTGCGCTCAATCCTGATGTGACGACGGCAGGCCAGGTCGAGACGCTGATCGTCGCGGTGAAGCCGCAAATGTTCCGCGAGGCCGGCGCCAAGCTGAAGCCGTTCGTCTCCGACAAGACGGCGGTGGTGTCGATCATGGCGGGAACCACGATCGCCTCGCTCGAGGAGGTCTGCGGCGGCGCGGTCGTGCGCGCGATGCCGAACACGCCGGCCGCGATCGGTCGCGGCATCACGGTGGCTGTCGCCGCGAACAACGTCAGCGCACAGCAACGCGCTGTGGCCGATGCGCTGCTACGCGCCACCGGCTCGGTCGAATGGGTCGACGATGAGAGCCTGATGGACGCGGTGACCGCGGTGTCCGGCTCGGGCCCGGCCTATGTGTTCTTGCTGGCCGAAGAGCTCGCGCGCGCCGGTGTCGAGGCGGGCTTGCCCGAGGCGCTGGCAACCAAACTCGCGCGCGAAACCGTCGCCGGCTCGGGTGAACTTCTCCACCAGTCGGAGCTTGCCTCCGGCACGCTACGCCAGAACGTCACCTCGCCCGGCGGCACCACGGCCGCGGCGCTCGGCGTGCTGATGGGCGAACCCGGTCTGCGCGATCTGATGATCCGCGCGATCGCGGCGGCGACGCAGCGGTCGAAGGAACTGGCGAAGTAAAGAAGCTATCCCCTTATGGTGAGGAGCGCGAAGCGCCGTCTCGAACCATGCATGCCCGGCTCTCGCCTGTGGCGATCCTTCGAGACGACCGCTGCGCGGTCTCCTCAGGATGAGGGCAGAGCAAGCGGCTGCTACGTCGTCCCCAGCCGCTTGTTGAACATCGCTACATTGACGAGCCCGCGCGCGTGGCGGCCTTCGCCGAGTTTTCGCGTGCCCTCGAAGGCCTCGACCTCGAAGCGGATGACGCGGCGCTCTACCGCAATGACCTTCGCGGTAGTCCGCACCGTCGCGCCGACAAGGGCTGCTGCAAGATGGCGGATATCGACCTCGGTGCCGACGGTGACCCAGCCGGGCTGAAGCGCCGCACGAATCGCATCGCCCGACGTCATCTCCATTTCCAGAATCATCATCGGCGTCGCATAGACCATCGGCATGCCGGGCACGAAATGCCCGACCGTGCGCTCCACCGGCACCACCAGCGTGCGCTCGGCGCTCATGCCGACCTTGATGAAGTCGCGTGCGTCCATGGGGCCTCCCCCCGTCGTCCTGGACAAGCGCAGCGAAGCGAAGCGCCGATCCAGGACCCATTACCCCGACTGAACATTGTCATGAGCGGCCTAAACCACGACCCGCCGTAACAACTGCCGCTTGGGGTAATGGGTCCTGGCTTTCGCCAGGACGACAGTTGCGTTTGCAGCTAGAGCGCGGGCTACTTCTTCGCAGCCGCCGCGCGCTCCACGAACGTCTTGCCGCCCTTCATCTTGTGGCGGAGCGGGGCTTCATTGATCTGGATGACGACGGCGTCGGCATCGACGCCGAGATTCTTCACCAGCGCCTGGGTGATGTCGCGCATCATGCCGGCCTTCTGCTCGTCGGTGCGGCCTTCGGCCATGCTGACAGTGATCTCAGGCATTTTTCTCTCCCTTGGGCCGAACACCGGCCATTGACGGGCGCCATCAAACAGGAGGCGGATGCCCGGGACAAGCCCGGGCATGGCGGCGTCAGCGAATAGCTAGCCCCAGCTCACGTCATGGCGCGCTAGCACCTCGCGAACTTTGGCGACAAGATCGGCCTCGCTGCACGAGAACTGCGCCGGGCGGCTCTCACGCCATTCCTGGTTGGAAGCGATCGCGGCTGCCGCCTTCGCGCCCTCGATCAAATCCTTGATCTGCACCTCGCCACGCGCTTTTTCATCCGAGCCCTGGATGATGACGCAGGGCGCATTGCGGCGATCGGCATATTTGAGCTGGTTGCCCATGTTCTTGGGATTGCCCAGATAGAGCTCGGCGCGGATGCCGGCGGTTCGCAACGATGCGACCATCTTCTGATAGTCGGCGACGCGGTCGCGGTCGAACACGGTGACGACGACGGGGCCGAACCCGGGCTTCGTGTCGAGCTTGCCGAGCAGCGTCAGCGCGGCCTGAAGCCGCGACACGCCGATCGAGAAACCGGTCGCTGGCACGGGCTCGCCGCGGAAGCGCGAGACCAGGCCATCGTAGCGTCCGCCGCCGCCGACCGAGCCGAAGCGCACCGGTCGGCCCTTGTCGTCCCTGGTCTCGAGCAGCAATTCGACCTCGTAGACGGGGCCGGTGTAATATTCGAGGCCGCGCACCACGGAGGGGTCGATCTTGATGCGATCCGCACCGTAACCCGACGCCGTCACTAGTTTCGCGATCTCTTCCAGCTCGCTCACGCCGGCCTGACCGACTTCGCTCTTGGTGAGATAGGTTTCCGCCGCGGCAATGGCCTCTTTCCAATCGTCGCGCGGTTTGGTGATGGCGAGAACGACGTCAGCTTCCGACGCGCTTAGATTGGCGCCCTTCGTGAAGTCGCCCTTGCCTTCTTCGCCGCCATCCCATCTGCCGGGACCGAGGAGCTTGCGAACTTCCTCGGCGGGAAACTTATCGAGCTTGTCGATTGCGCGCAGCACGGTGAGCCTGCGTGCTGCGTTCTCTTCGCCGCCGAGTCCGATGGCTTCCAGAACGCCGTCGAGCACCTTGCGGTTGTTCACCTTCACAACATACGAGCCGCGCGCAATGCCCAGCGCCTCCATCGTGTCGGCCGCCATCATGCAGATCTCCGCGTCCGCCGCCGGCGTCGCCGAGCCCACCGTGTCTGCATCGAACTGCATGAACTGGCGGAAGCGACCGGGACCCGGCTTTTCATTGCGGAAGACGTAGCCGACCCGGTAGCTGCGGTAGGGCAACACGAGAGCGTCGGTGCCGTATCGCTCGCCGACGTAGCGGGCGAGCGGCGCGGTCAAATCGTAGCGCAGCGAGATCCACTGCTCGTCGTCGTCCTGGAACGAGAACACGCCCTCGTTCGGACGATCCTGGTCGGGCAGGAACTTGCCGAGCGCATCGGTGTATTCCATCGCCGGCGTTTCCACAGGCTCGAACCCGTAGAGCTCGTAGACGGTGCGGATCTTTTCCACCATCTCGCGCGTCGCCCGGATCGCGGCGGGATCGCGATCCTCGAGCCCGCGCGGCAGGCGCGCCTTCAGTTTCTGGGGTTTTTTGGATTTTTCGGCCATGCGCGGCATTTACCAGCCGACGCGCGAAGCGGCAACTGCCGGGTAGGCCCTTACGGCTGCTCCATCCGTGCCCGCAGCGCATCGGCATCCGCTTTCGGCAGCGACTTCAGCGTTGGCTTGATGGTTTCGCCGCCGACGATCTTGCCGTTGCGCATGAACATCCAGTCCGAGATGTCGGCTTCAGTGAATTCGACCTTGTCGCCTGCCCGCTTGCCCGGCAGATCGCGTGGCTCGTTGGCGAAGAGGCCGGAATAGCCCCCATTGGGTAGCTTCTTCACCTCGGCCATCCAGATGTGCTCACCGCCTTTGCGGGTCGAAAAGTGCACCTTCAGGGCGTGCCCCGTTTCCGACGGTTTCGGCGCCTCGTAGGAGGCCCAGAAGGTCGGCAGCGTGCCGCGGGCGCGCGCGATCGCGGTGTTCATCTCCGGATCGGTGGTGCGCACGTCGACGACGGGCGAACGGCCCTCAGCGGAGACGTCCGGCTTGGGGCCGATGGTCAGGATGCCAAAGACGGTGACGCCGGTGATTGCGGCGAGAACGACCCATTTCAGGGACTGGGGAAGAGTGGATGTCATGATCGCAATGTCCGGAAAACTCGATGTCCAGGTATCGAGGTCTCGGACTTTGTCGCACGATCATCGTGTCGCGTTCATTGCGCCTCTCTCTCCCCGCGAGCGGAGAGAGAGAGGGCAAAAATCAAGACAGATTGCGGATCCAGTTATGCGGATCGTTGGTGCGGCCGTACTGGATGTCGACGAGCTGCTTGCGCAGGCCCATGGCGACGGGGCCGGCGGCGCCGCCGCTGATCTCGAAATCGCCGCTCACTGAGCGCACCGTGCCGATCGGCGAGATCACGGCGGCGGTGCCGCAGGCAAACGCCTCCTTCAGCTTGCCGCTTGCCGCATCCTTGCGCCACTGGTCGAGCGAATACGGCTCCTCGCGCACGGTTTTGCCGGCGTCTTTGGCCAGCGCAATGATGGAATCGCGGGTGATGCCGGGCAGGATCGTGCCGAGCGGCGGCGTCGAGAGCGAGCCGTCGTCGAACACGAAGAACACGTTCATGCCGCCGAGCTCTTCGATGTAGCGGCGCTCGATCGCATCGAGAAACACGACTTGGTCGCAGCCGTGCTGGATCGCTTCGGCCTGGGCGCGCAGGCTAGCGGCATAGTTGCCGCCGCATTTGACGGCGCCGGTGCCGCCGACGGCAGCGCGCGTGTAGTTCTCGGACACCCAGATCGAGACTGGCGCGGGGCCGCCCTTGAAGTAGGAGCCGACCGGCGAGGCGATCACCGCGAAGATGTATTCGGACGACGGCTTGACGCCGAGGAAGGTCTCGCTCGCGATCATGAACGGGCGCAGGTAAAGGCTGCCCTCGCCGCCCGGCATCCAGGCGCGGTCGATGCGCACGATTTGCTCGACGGCCTCGATGAAGACGTCTTCGGGGAGCTGCGCCATCGCCATGCGGTCCGCCGAGTCCTTGAAGCGCCGCGCATTGGCGTCGGGGCGGAACAGGTTCACACCGCCGTCGTCGCGCTTGTAGGCCTTGAGGCCTTCAAAAATTTCCTGGGCGTAGTGCAGGACGGCGCCGGCCGGATCGAGCTGGAAATTGGCGCGGGCCTCGACACGCGCCTCGTACCAGCCGCCCTTGGCCTGGTTGTAGCGGACCACCGCCATGTGATCGGTGAAGACCCGCCCGAAGCCGGGGTCCACCAGCTTGGCGACCCGATCCTTCTCGGGGGTCGGATTGGATGCGGGCTGGATGTCGAATTTCATGCTCATGTCCTTGCCTCCCGCTGCCGGTAGCGGCGCCGTTGTGGCACCCACCTGCCCCGATTTGGGCCCGGCTGGCTCAATTGGTTTCTGGCCGGACCGCCGCCAGCCTTGTTACGGCCGGTTTCCGTGGCCAGCATGTCACCGAGGACATGCTTTTGCGGAAGACGGAAGTCCAGTATGTTTTGCCGAAATGCCGTTCGACAATCGCACGGTTGATCTGCTCCGGCCGTCGCCGCCTGTCTGGCCCACTGGGGCCGCCTTGCTTCGATGCCCACCCCGACGCGAAACGATCTAAAATTTCGTACGGGCCGATCGTTTTGTAACATTGAGACCAAGATACGTCAATATGCCTGACATAAATTTCGCGACTCCTTCTCAAGACGCTGCCGGGCCGCGGCCGGCCGCAGACGACGGAGGCAATTTGCGCTGGGATATCATCGAACTGCTGTTCTTCGCCTATCGCGATTTCGTCGGCGATCCCGACCAGGAGCTGGAGGCGTTCGGCTTCGGCCGGGCCCATCACCGCGTCATGCACTTTGTTTATCGTTATCCTGGCCTCAAGGTCGCCGACCTCCTCGACGTCCTGCGCATCACCAAGCAATCGCTCGGCCGGGTGCTCAAGCAGCTCCTGGACGAGGGCTATATCGTCCAGAAGACCGGCGACAATGATCGCCGCCAACGCCTGCTGTTTGCGACACCGAAGGGCGAGGCGCTGGTGCAGAAGCTCGCCGGTCTCCAGACCACGCGCATCACCAAGGCGCTCGCCGAGATGGCGCCGCAGGATGCCGAAACCGTCAAGCGCTTCCTGCGCGCGATGATCGACCGCGACGATCCCGACAAGGTGCTCGAAACGATCTTCGCCACCGTCAATCAGGACAAGGAGTGACCGTGCCGCTCGCTGCCACGCTCGCACGCCCGCCGGCACGCCCCGCCGACGATGCTCCGCATCTCCTGCTGGTTGACGACGACCGCCGCATCCGCGACCTGCTCTCGCGCTTCCTTGCCGGCGAAGGCTATCGCGTCTCGACCGCCGCCAGCGCCAGCGACGCCCGTTCCAAGCTTTTGGGCCTGCACTTCGACCTCTTGATCCTGGATGTCATGATGCCCGGCGAGACCGGCTTCGATCTCGCCCGTTTCATCCGGACTTCGTCCTCGGTACCGATCGTGATGCTGACGGCGCGGCATGAAGCCGAAGCGCGCATCGAGGGCCTGCAGATCGGCGCCGACGATTACGTCGCAAAGCCGTTCGAGCCGCGCGAGCTTGCGCTACGCATCAACAACATCCTCAAGCGCGCTGCGCCGCCGCCGCAGGCCGCTGCAGTGGAGAAGATCGCGTTTGGCCCGTACATCTATCACCTCGACCGCGGCGAACTGCGCCAAGGCGAAGACGTCATTCACCTGACCGACCGCGAGCGCGAGATGCTGCGGATCCTGTCGGAGACACCGGGCGAGACCGTGCCGCGCAGCGCGCTGACCGGCAATGGCAGCGTCAACGAGCGCGCCGTCGACGTGCAGATCAACCGCCTGCGGCGCAAGATCGAGACCGATCCCGCCAATCCGCTGTTCCTCCAGGCCGTGCGCGGCATCGGCTACCGGCTGGTAGCCTCGCCATAAAGAGTGAAGCGCCACCGATGAGCACGATCGATAGCGGCCTGACGCTTTTGAAGAGCGCCGCCGGCCGCGTCTCCGCCGCCAATGGCTGGATGGGCAATGCGTTCAAGGGCTGGATGCCGACCGGCCTCTACGCGCGTGCGCTGCTGATCATGATCGTGCCGATGGTGATCCTGCAATCGGTCGTTGCCTTCGTGTTCATGGAGCGGCACTGGAACACGGTGACACGGCGGCTGTCGGCCGCGGTGGTGCAGGACATCGCCGCGCTGATCGACGTCTACAAGGGCTATCCGCAAGACAAGGATCGCGACCAGATCCGCCGCATCGCGCAGCAGCGCCTGGGCCTCGTCGTCGATTTCCTCCCGGCCGGCGACATGCCGCCGCCGGGACCCAAGCCGTTCTTCTCGCTGCTCGACCAGACGCTGTCGGTGCAGCTCGGCCGCCAGATCGGGCGCTCCTTCTGGATCGACACGGTCGGCCGCTCCAATCTGGTCGAGATCCGGATCCAGCTCGACGACGCCGTGATGCGCGTGTTCGCGCAGCGCAGCGCCGCCTATGCCTCGAACTCGGAGATCTTCCTGTTCTGGATGGTCGGAACGTCCTCGATCCTGCTGATCGTCGCGGTGCTATTCCTGCGCAACCAGATCAAGCCGATCCTGCGACTTGCCGACGCCGCTGAAAGTTTTGGCAAGGGCCGCGAGGCGCCGAATTTCCGCCCGCGCGGCGCGCGCGAGGTGCGGCGCGCGTCGGTCGCCTTCCTCGAAATGAAGTCGCGCATCGAGCGGACGATGGAGCAACGCACCGCGATGCTCGCCGGCGTCAGCCACGATCTGCGCACGATCCTGACGCGGTTCAAGCTCGAGCTGGCGCTGATCGGCGACAGCCCAGAAATGGAAGGCATGCGCAAGGACGTCGACGAGATGTCGATGATGCTCGAGGACTACCTCGCGTTTGCCCGCGGCGATTCCGGCGAGCAGTCGCAGCCAACCGACATGGCCCAGGCGCTCGAGGAGCTGCGTAGCGACGCCGAACGCCACGGCCACACGGCGACGGTCGCATTCAACGGGCTGCCCGTGGTCACGGTGAAGCCGGCCTCGTTCAAGCGCTGCCTCGCCAACCTCGTCACCAACGCCGCCCGCTACGGCAAAAGCATCGCCATCACCGGCCAGCGCGATCACCGTTATTTGACCGTGACGGTCGACGACGACGGGCCGGGCATTCCCGCCCATTTGCGCGAAGAGGTGTTCAAGCCGTTCCTGCGGCTGGACAACGCCCGCAACCAAGACGAAGGCGGCACGGGTCTTGGCCTCGCGATCGCCCGCGACATCGCCCGTTCGCACGGCGGCGACATCACGCTTGGCGACAGTCCGATGGGCGGATTAAGAGCGAGCGTGCGGATACCGGTGTAGGCGCGGGACTTCACGCCCCCGTAAGAACGGGGCGAGGGAGTGCACGTGTTTGCGCGGCGATCTCACCTACTTCGGCAACAGCGCTTTCAGCTTGTCCATGTCACGCACGTTCATCTTGAAGCCGCCGGGCATCACGATGTCGCCGGGCTTCTGGTCCGGCTTGCAGGCGCCCAGCCATTTCGCTTCGAGCTGCATGGTCGTGTCGCGGCCTGCCGCGCCGGCGGCGCCGCCTTGCGCGTGCGACGACGTCTTCACCGTATAGGCCGAATTGAAATCGCCGGTGATCTCAGCATGCGAGGTCGTGCTGATGCCGGCGACATTGCACTCGGAATCGCTGACATAACCGGTCGCGGTCTTCTTGATGTCCTGCTTGGCGCAGATCTGCTTCGCCATCGGGGAGATGTTGTTGTTCATCTCCTTGTCGACGGTCTCGTCGGTGCAGTGCTGCATGGTCATCTCGGGCACCGGCGTGCCGGTCCTGACCATCTTCAATTCCCACAGGCCCGCCTTGCGCACCGGCAGGTCGTCAGCGCGGGCGCTGGCTGCCGACAAGACGAGGCAAAGTGCGGAGCCGAGCAAAGCGAGTTTGCGCGTCATGACGGAAGCTCCCGGCTGCGATGGCGGCGTTGCGAAAGCGCCTCAGTAGAGCGTGCGGATCGGCTGGTCGGCGGCGCCATAGGGCACCCAGCGGCAGGAGAACGAGATGTAGCCGCCCTCATAGGCCTGCACCGCCAGGAATTTGGCGACCTTGCCGTAGCGCGCGCAGTGATCGACCGCGACCTGCCGCGCATCGACCTGGGTTGCCATCGAATAGGCGATGATGCCGCCGGTGTCGTTGCCCTTGAACGGAGGCACCGGAAGCAGATCGGCGCGCGCCGACTGGCTCGCCATCATACCCAAGGCAAGTAGGCCCGCGGCCGCAATGATTCGCATTCCCGTCACTCCGATTGGTTGGCGGCAGTTTACGGTGTCGGCGCGGCGGTGGAAAGAACGGATGGCCGGTCCAACGCAGCATTGCGGTCAACTCGTCGGCAAGTGTTGCCGCGCTGCACTTGACCTCCTCCGGCCTTCACGGCACCGTCCGACCCTTGCAGATCATGCTGTCTGGATCATCCATGCGCGCCTCGACCTTCCTGAAATCGCTCCGCTTTGCCGCCGTGCTCGGCCTCCTGTTCGGGGCGTTGTCGCTCGGTGAGGCCAGGGCCGCCAATCCGCTGGAGCTGAATTTCTGGCTGAGCGGGCCGCGTTATGACGGCAACGTCTCCGAATGCGACCGGGCGCTGCCGACGATCGCCAGCCAGTTCTGGGAGAAAGAAAGCTCGTTCTGGAATTCCTCGTTGAAGATCACCGGCTTCGCCGCGGTTCACGAGACCGCGTTCCGGCCCTGGGCATCGGATAACATCCCCCGCCGCTATTGCACCGGCGAGGCTATGCTCACGGACGGCAAGATGCGCAAGGTGCACTTCTCGATCGTCGAGGACGGCGGCTTCGCCGGCTACGGCCAGGGCGTGGAATGGTGCGTGGTCGGGCTCGACCGCAACTGGGCCTACAACCCGGCCTGCCGCGCCGCCAAGCAATAATTGCGCTGATCCGGACCGATCAGGCGGCCCAACGATGGTCGCCCGAAATTTGTTCTTGAAATGTTCCTATCGCCTGCTAGGCTCGTCTGCACAGTCTAGTTGAGGGGCGTCGCCATGTTTCATTCCAGATTGCATTCGTTCTCCCGCCTGATGATCTCGCTGACGCTTGCGGCCGGGCTGGCTGCACTGGCCGGCGGCGCAAAGGCCCAGGACAAGCGGCAGAACACGCCCGGCGAATTCGATTTTTATGTGCTGTCGCTGTCGTGGTCGCCCTCCTTCTGCGAAGAGGCAGCGGAGCGCGGCGGCCGCTCGCAGACCCAGTGCAGCGGACGGCCCTATGCTTTCGTGGTGCATGGTCTGTGGCCGCAATATGAGAACGGTTTTCCGGAATATTGCCAGCGGCCTTCGCCGCGGCTGAACCGCAGCATCGTCTCCTCCATGCTCGATCTGATGCCGGCGCCGGGGCTGATCTTCAACGAATGGGACAAGCACGGCACCTGCTCGGGGCTCGCCGACCGCAGCTATTTCGAGACGATCCGGAAGGCGCGCGCCGCAATCAAGATTCCGGCCGAATATCTCGATTTGTCGCAGGCCAAGACGGTGGCGCCGGCAGAGGTGGAGGAAGCCTTCATCAAGGCCAATCCGGGCCTCAGCAATGCCGCCGTCTCGATCACCTGCAACCGGACGCGGCTATCGGAAGTCCGCATCTGCCTCAGCAAGGACCTGCAATTCCGCGCCTGCGAGGAGATCGACCGCCGCGCCTGCCGTCGCGACCAGTTGGCGATGCCGCCGATCCGGGGTGGCTAGCCCAGGCATCGTGCCTCTTTGCTCAAGCCGTCACGTGGCGTAGTGCTCTTGCATGAATTACCGCCACGCCTTCCATGCCGGCAGCTTCGCCGATGTCATCAAGCACATCGTGCTGGCGCGCATCATCACCTATCTCCAGGATAAGCCGGGCGCGTTCCGTGTCATCGACACCCATGCCGGCGCTGGCCTCTACGATCTCGAAAGCGACGAGGCGCGTCGCGGCGGCGAGTGGCTGACGGGCATTGCGCGGCTGATGCAGGCGCGGCTGTCGAACGACGCCATGGCGCTGACCAAGCCCTATCTGGACATCGTCCGCGCCTTCAATCCGAAGGGCGAGCTCAAGGCTTACCCGGGCTCGCCGCTGATCGCACGCGGCCTGCTGAGGCCGCAGGACCGCCTCTTGCTCTGCGAGCTCGAGCCGAAGGCGCGCAAGGCGCTGATCGGCGTGCTGCGCCACGACGAACAGGCCCGCGTGGTCGACCTCGACGGCTGGATGGCGCTGCCGGCTTTCGTGCCGCCGAAGGAACGGCGCGGGCTCGTGCTGATCGATCCCCCGTTCGAGGCGAAGGACGAGTTCGAAAAGCTCGAAGAGGCCTTCTCGACGGCTTTCGCGAAATGGCCGACCGGTATCTATGTAATCTGGTATCCCGCCAAGAGCCGGCGCGCCACCGACGCGCTGGTGCAATCAGTGGCGCGGCTCGCAGCCGCAGCAAAACCGCCGGGAAAATGCCTGCGCCTCGAATTCAGCGTGGCGCCACAAGCCGACGGCGCAGCCCTCACCTCCAGCGGGCTCTTGATCGTCAATCCCCCTTACACACTGCACGGCGAGCTTAAGACGATCCTGCCCGAGTTGGAAATGCCGCTCGGCCAGGGGGGCGCTGCCAGATTCCGATTAGAGGTGCCAAGGCCGTAACACTCCGGCATCTTGGGAAAAATATGCAGGAGCGGTGGTCAATCTGCAGAGAACCGTATTATGCTGTTGCGGTGACTGGCTTTACGTTCCGCTTCCGCGAATGGTTGCGGCGGAGTGAAGGCCTAAGAAAGATCCAGTCGGACCGAATGGTCTGCCCAAGGATGGCCAGCTCCCGGGCTTCGCAAGGCCCGGTCATGTCGTGACGTGCGTCTGCGTCACGACGGAGGAGCAATGAGGGGGAGTTTCCCGATGGCCATGACGGGAACGGTCAAGTTTTTCAACGGTGAGCGCGGCTACGGATTCATCAAACCGGACGACGGGGGCCGCGACGTCTTCGTGCATATTACTGCTGTGGAGCGGGCCGGACTGAAGGACCTTGCCGAAGGACAGCGTATTACTTTCGAAGTCGAACCGGACAAGAAGGGCAAGGGGCCGAAGGCGGTCGATTTGGTCATCCTTCCCTAGCGAGTCCGACGCGAAACACCGGCGCAAAAAAAATCCCGGCCGCGAGCGGCCGGGAGGCTGTAGTCCGGTATTTTCTTCTTTGGGTATCAGAAGTGATAGTTCACGCCTGCGCGCACAACGCTGGCGCTATAGCCGTTTGACACGCCTGTAATCGCGAACTGACTCGTCGACAGATCGATGTAGAGATATTCGAGCTTGGCGCTCCAGTTCGGCGCGAAACCAACTTCCGCGCCGGCACCGATGGTCCAGCCGGCGCTGGTATGCGACTCCGTCCAGCCGAACGTCTGCGCGCGCAGCTCGCCGAAGGCGAGGCCCGCCGTGCCGTAGAACAGCACGTTGCTGAGGGCATAGCCCGCGCGGCCGCGCAGGGTGCCGAACCACGGATTGGAGAACTTCCACGGCGCGAAGGTATCGTCGGCACCGGCGGCCTGGATGTCACCTTCGACACCGAACACCCACGGGCCGGTCTGGAAATTGTAACCGGCCTGAACGCCGCCGACGAAGCCCGACGGTTTTGCGGGATTGTTGTTCACCGAGCCCCATTCGTAGCCGAGATTGGCACCGAGATACGGACCGGCCCAGCTATAGGCGTTGAGCGGCTGATTGACCGTGTAGGGCGCACGCTGCCCGTAATTGAGATCGGCGGCCCCTGCCGAAGCCGTCCAGCCGACTGCAGCCAACGCGGCTGCGCCCACAACGAGCCTCTTCATCACATACTCCAACGCAACTGCCGTCACCCGGCGCGATGCCTGCGCCGCCGCGCGAGGCAAAACCGCATGGTTACGGAACCACCACTATTTCGCGTAACATTTATCGAGAGTTTTAAGTTAAAGGCCTGTTAAGCCGGCTTACCGCGCTGTTAACAGGCTTAAGCAAGCGTTACCCGGAATTGCGCCGCCATCCTGTGCGTGCCGCACGGCCGGAACTTCAAATCGGCAGCCGCAACGCCTAAATTCGCACCATGGTTCACGATTCCACCGACAATCCGGACGACGCACGTGCGCGCAAACCCGTGCGCGGCAACGCGCCCGACGTCCCGCCCCAGGAGACGGAAGCGGCGCCGCCCGACCTCGATCCCGCCACAGCAAACGGGGACGACGAGGACGACGCACGGCTGCCGGACATCCTGGAAGAGAGCGGCACGGTCGGCGAAGAGCCGCTGGCGACCGGCCACGAGGCGATCGAACGCGCGGTCCGCCTCGCCCCCACCTCGCCCGGCGTCTACCGCATGCTCAATGGGAATGCCGACGTGCTCTATGTCGGCAAGGCTAAGAACGTCAAAAAGCGCCTGTCGAACTATGCGCGCCAGAGTGCGCCGCAGCCGGCGCGCATCCTGCGCATGATCGCCGCCACCGTGACCGTGGAAATCATCTCGACCCACACCGAGACCGAAGCGCTGCTGCTGGAGGCCAACCTCATCAAGCAGCTTCGGCCGCGCTTCAACGTGCAGCTGCGCGATGACAAGTCGTTTCCCTATATCCTGATCACGGGCGACCATTGGGCGCCGCAGATCCTGAAGCATCGCGGCGCGCAGACGCGGCCCGGTCGCTATTTCGGCCCGTTCGCCTCGGCCGGCGCCGTCAACCGCACCATCACCGCGTTGCAGCGCGCGTTCCTGATCCGCTCCTGCACGGATTCCTTCTTCGAGAGCCGCTCGCGGCCCTGCCTGCTCTACCAGATCCGCCGTTGCGCCGGCCCCTGCACCCGCGAGATCGACTTCCCCGGCTACACGACCCTGGTGCGCGAGGCGAGCGACTTCCTGTCCGGCAGGAGCCATGCGGTGAAACAGGAGCTTGCCGCCGAGATGGAGAAGGCCTCCGGTGAGCTCGAATTCGAGAGCGCCGCGCTCTACCGCGACCGCCTCGCTGCGTTGTCCGCGATCCAGTCGCAGCAGGGCATCAATCCGCGCACGGTGGAAGAAGCCGACGTGTTCGCCATCCACCAGGAGGGCGGCTTCTCATGTGTCGAGGTGTTCTTCTTCCGCACCGGGCAGAACTGGGGCAACCGCGCCTATTTCCCGCGCGCGGAGAAGACGTATACGCCGGAAGAGGTGCTCGGCTCCTTCCTCGCCCAGTTCTATGACGACAAGCCGCCGCCGAGGAACATCCTGCTCTCGCACGAGATCGAGGAGAGCGAGCTGCTCGCCAACGCGCTGTCGATCAAGGCCGGCCGCAAGGTCGAGGTGTCCACGCCGAAGCGCGGCGAGAAGAAGGAGCTCGTCACCCACGCGCTCACCAACGCGCGCGAGGCCCTGGGCCGCAAGCTCGCGGACACCGCGACGCAGAGCCGCCTGCTGGACGCCATGGCCACGACCCTGAGCCTGCCGCATGCGCCGAAGCGGATCGAGGTCTACGACAACAGCCACATCCAGGGCACCAACGCGGTCGGCGCCATGATCGTCGCCGGCCCCGATGGCTTCGTCAAAAACCAGTACCGCAAGTTCAACATCAAGTCGGAAGGGATCACGCCGGGCGACGACTTCGCCATGATGCGCGAAGTGCTGGAGCGCCGCTTCAAGCGCCTGATCAATCCGCCCGAAGAGGGCGCAGCCAAAACCAAGGACGACGACTTCCCGCAATGGCCCGATCTCGTGATCATCGACGGCGGCCGCGGCCAGCTCAACGCGGTCCGGGAGATATTTGCAAATCTCGGCCTGACCCAGGTGGCGCTGATGTCCGTGGCCAAGGGGCCGGACCGGGATGCCGGCCGCGAGACCCTGTTCATGCCGGAGCGCGAGGCGATCAAGCTGGAGCCGCGCGACCCCGTGCTCTATTTCATCCAGCGCCTGCGGGACGAGGCGCACCGCTTCGTCATCGGCTCGCACCGCAAGCTGCGCAAGAAGGACATCCGCGAGGCCGGCTTGCAGGAGATTCCGGGCATCGGCCCGTCACGCAAACGTGCCTTGCTGCATCATTTCGGAACCCTGAAGGAGATCGAACGGGCCTCGATCACCGATCTCGGCAAGGTTCCGGGGGTGAGCGCCGAGAGCGCCCGCAGGATTTTCGAATATTTCCACCCTCAGCCGGGATGAAATAAAAGGGGGCCGCGGTCATATGGTCGTCGCATCCCGCACCCCATTTGGGAGCGGAACGGTTGACCTTCAGGCTGCAGCGGTATTGGTAGGACGGATGAACATCGCCACGACACGAGGGACCACCAGCCGCGCGATGTCCCTCCCGAACATCCTGACCTACGGCCGGATCGCCGCGATCCCGGTCGTGGTCGGGTGCATCTACGCACAGTCGATCATGGACGGTCCGCTGTGGCTGCGCTGGGTCGCGGTCGCCATCTTTATCGCGGCCGCGGTCACTGATTACCTCGACGGCTATTACGCGCGGATCTGGAATCAGCAATCGGCGTTCGGCCGCATGCTCGATCCGATCGCCGACAAGCTACTGGTCGCCTCGTGCCTGCTGATGCTGGCCGCCGACGGCATCATTCACGGCTGGTCGCTGTGGGCCGCCATCGTGATCCTGTGCCGCGAGATCCTGGTCTCGGGCCTGCGCGAATATCTTGCCGCGCTGCGCGTCAGCGTGCCCGTGACCAAGCTTGCGAAGTGGAAGACGACGGTTCAGCTCATCGCCATCGGCTTCCTGCTGGCCGGTCCCGCCGGCGATGAGGTGGTGCCCATGGTCTCGATGACCGGGCTGGCGCTGCTCTGGGCCTCGGCGATCCTCACCATGTACACCGGCTACGACTATTTCGGCGCCGGCATCCATCACCTCATCAAGGAGGATGAGGGATGAAAGTGAAGTACTTCGCCTGGGTGCGCGAGCGCGTCGGCAAGGCCGAGGAGACCATCGAGCCGCCCGCGACCGTGCGCACGGTGGAAGAGCTGATCGCCTGGCTGTCCGGCCAAGGCGAAGCCTACGCCTACGCGTTCGAGAAACCGAAGGTGATCCGCACCGCGATCGACCATGCCCACGTCAGGTCGGACGCCGCGATCGCGGGCGCTCGCGAGATCGCGTTCTTCCCGCCGATGACCGGCGGCTAGACCATGCCGGTCACCACCTGTCCCGTCACCATTCGGATCCAGCAAGACGATTTCGACATCGCGCGCGAGATCGCGGTGCTGACCGGGAACCGCACCGACATCGGTGCAGTCGTGAGCTTTTCCGGCATCTGCCGCGGTGACGAGGACAGCGCCAAGATCGCCGCGCTCTCGCTCGAGCATTATCCGGGTATGGCCGAGGAAGAGATCCGGCGCCATGCCGACGAGGCCACCTCGCGCTGGCCGCTCAACGGCGTCACGGTGATCCATCGCGTCGGCCGTTTCATGCCCGGCCAGAACATCGTGCTGGTGCTGACCGCCTCGCAGCACCGCCAGGCAGCGTTCCAGGCAGCCGAGTTCCTGATGGATTATCTGAAGACCAACGCGCCGTTCTGGAAGAAGGAAGAGAGCGCCACCGGCACCGGCTGGGTCGAGGCCCAGGCCCACGACGATGAAGCCGCCGCACGCTGGACCCGATCCTGATGGCAACGACATCCAAAAAGACCGTGCGCGGCCGCGCCGCGCCAAAGCTCGCGAAAGTGGGGCGCGGCGAGCTTCTCACGCTGATCGATTTCGTCCGCTATGCGGTGAGCCGCTTCAATGAGGCCAAGCTCGCCTTTGCCCATGGCACACCCGATCCGGTCGCGGAAGCGGCCTTCCTGGTCTGTGAAGCCCTGCACCTGCATCCCGACCAGTTCGAGATTTTTGCCAACGCGCGCGTTACGGCCGCCGAGGGCAGGATCATCATCGATCTCATCCATCAGCGCGTCACCACCCGCAAACCGGCCGCCTATCTCGTCAACAAGATCTACATGCGCGGCCTGCCGTTCTATGTCGATGAGCGCGTCATCGTTCCCCGCTCCTTTATCGGCGAGTTGCTGGAATCGCATTTCGGCGGCGACGGCGAAGCCGGCTCGCTGATCGACGACCCCAGCGCGGTCGAACGCGTACTCGATCTCTGCACTGGGTCGGGATGCCTCGCGATCCTCGCGGCGCATCATTTTCCGAATGCCACGATCGACGCCGTCGATATCTCCAAGGGCGCGATCGACGTCGCCAGACGAAATGTCGGCGAATACGGGCTCGATGACCGGATCAGCCTGCATCGCGGCGACCTGTTCACCCCGCTCGGTGACGCCAAATACGACCTGATCATCACCAACCCGCCTTATGTCGATGCCGAAGGCATGGCGGCGCTGCCGCCGGAGTGCCGGGCCGAGCCGAAGCTCGCCTTTGACGGCGGCGCGGACGGTCTCGACGTGGTGCGCCGGATCCTGCGCGACGCGCCCGGCCATTTGACGCCGGATGGCGGGCTGATCTGCGAGATCGGCCGCGGCCGCGAGCTCGTCGACGAGGCCTTTCCTGAACTACCGCTGCTCTGGCTCGACACCGAGGACTCCGAGGGCGAAGTATTCTGGATCGCGGCAGCCGATCTCGGCTGATCGACCACGACGGGCAGACCTCGTCGGAACAAGTCAAATACCGCCACGTTCATCCCCCGACGAATTTTCTCGCACTCGGAGGATCACCGCATGCTTGCGCCATCGGGCGAATTGCTGCGCGCCGGCGTCGCGCTCAAGCTCAACCATCTCAAGCGCGCCGCCCAGTCCTATGCCCGTGACCGGAGCAATCAAGCCACGGGGCGCATGACGTCTTACGCGACTGCGGCCGGACTGCTCGCCGTTGCGGGCTTGTTCGTCGTCGCAGCCTTCTTTGTCGGCCTGATCGCCCTGTACCGCTGGGTTGCGATCCATTACGGGCAATTCTGGGGATTCGGCGCCGCCGGCGGTGTCCTCCTGGTCCTCGCCGCCGCTTGCGCCGGCGTGGCCATGGCTCAGATGAAGCGCAAAACCAAGCCGATCTTGCCGCTCGCCAGTCGCCTACGAGTGGCGATCGCCACCCCGCGCATCCCGCGCGGAACGGTGAAGCAGGCGGTGAAAGAGGTCGCGACGACAATTCCCCTCGCGCCGCTCGCGCCGGGCGAACGGGGACATGACCGGGGACATGGCGGCAGCACGTGGCCGGCTCGGTCCAACCGGCCCGTGCAACTCGGGCTGATGCTCGCGGCCGTTGGGCTGGTCGGGCTGACGGCCGCGCGCCGGCGGCGTCACGGCCACGGAGCGGATACCTGAAAATGCCTCTGCGGCGCGCCGAGCAATTCGACAGCTGGCTGTTAATGGCAGCCACGACCGTGTTCGTGCTCACCGCGGAACGGTATTTCCAGGATTCTGGCCTGATCCGGCCGGGACCTCCGCAAGACCACCGCAACGGCGAGGCGAATTCGCCGGAAACGAGCCCTACGGGCGCAGCCTCGCAGCCCGGCCGCGGCCGCCGTGCGAAAAGCCCGTTCGCGATCCCGTGGGCAGGCTGGAAGGACATCCTCTGGCGCACCTATCAGCGCATCGACGAGGATCGCCTGCTCGCGACCGCCGGCGGCGTCGTCTTTTTCGGGCTGCTCGCGATCTTTCCCGCCATCACAGCTCTGGTTTCATTCTATGGCCTGTTCGCCGATCCCTCGACGATCAGTTCCAACCTGCATTCGCTCGCGATGATGCTGCCCGAGGGCGCGTTCCAGATCGTCGAGGACCAGGTGGCGCGCGTCGTGTCGAACGGCGGCGCCACCCTTGGTGTCACTTTCCTGTTTGGACTCGTGCTCGCGATCTGGAGCGCCAATGCCGGCGTCAAAGCCATCTTCGACGCCCTCAACGTCGCCTATGAGGAGCGTGAAAAGCGCAGCTTCATCCGGCTGAACACGGTTTCGCTGGCCTTCACGGTCGGCGGCATCGTTGCCCTGCTGCTGATGGTGGGCACCGTCGTCGCCTTCCCGCTTGCGCTCAACCACCTCGGCATGGCGCCCGAAAGCAAGCTGATCGTGGCGCTGGCGCGATGGCCGGTGCTGTTCGTCATTCTCCTTGCGGCGCTCGCCATCCTCTACCGCTTCGCGCCCAGCCGCGACGCCCCGCGCTGGCAATGGCTGAGCCCTGGAGCGGTAACGGCGGCGATCCTCTGGATCGCCGGCTCGGCGCTGCTGTCCTGGTATCTCTCGGAATTCGCCAATTACAATGCGACCTACGGCTCGCTCGGCGCTGCGATCGGCTTGATGATGTGGATGTGGATGTCAGCCATCGTCATCATGTTCGGGGCCGAACTGAATTCGGAGATCGAACGGCAGACCCTGCGCGACACGACCGCCGGGGCGCCCAAGCCGCTTGGCACCCGCGAGGCGGTCTCAGCCGACACGGTCGGCGCTGCGGCGCCATCCTGACTCCGAGATCGGGCCGCTATCCCCTCGAATCAACAATGATGTTAAGCTCATGCCGCTTGGGGGAGCATGCGGCGTGACGGGATCGAGACGCCACCCGTGTTTTCCCGGTCAGGCAGTCAGCTCTTGAGGCGTAACGCGCGGCATGATTCGTATTTCGACGATCTTCATCGCCATCTGCATGGTTCTGGTCGCCGCCTCGCTTGGGCTCGTGCTCTATGCGGTCGCCGGCATCAGCGGAACCGAATCCGCGATCGTGGCGCTGACGGCGCTGACCTTCCTGATCCTCTACACTGCAGTGTCGATGCGACTGCGCGACCGCAGCGACGTCGGTGGCCAGATCGCCGATCTTTCGCGCGGCACCGCCGACCTCGCCCGCCAGGTCGCCGAGTTCGGCCGCCGGCTCGCCACGATCGAAGCACGCATCGCCTCTTCCAATTCGGCCAACTCCGACCGCATCCAGTCGGTGGTCGGCGAGATCAACGAGCTCGGCGGACTGGTCAGGCAACTCGCCACCACCGTGTCGGCCCACGAGGATCTGATGGCCGGCAACGCGCCGGTGCCGGCCCCCACGCCGATCGCAAGGCAGGAGCCGGAGGCGCCGCTCGACCTGATGGCCACGCTTGAGGAGGAGCGGCCGGCTGCTCCTCCCCCGGTTCCCGCGCCGCCGCCGTTGCGGCCGGCAGCACCGGCGATCCAGACCCAGACCGCCAATCCGGTTCAGACCTCCAACGGCCGCAACCAGACCCAATTGCTGGCGACGCTCCGCAACGCGATCGACGAGAACCGCATCGACATCTTTCTCCAGCCGATGGTGTCGCTACCGCAGCGCAAGGTCCGCTTCTACGAGGCGGTGACGCGCCTGCGCGACGAGCGTGACCAGCTGGTCGCGGCGGAGGAGTTCATCAGCATCGCGGAGGCCTCCGGCCTGATCGGGCGCATCGACAACATGGTGATGCTGCGCTGCGTCCAGGTGCTGCGGCGCCTGATGGTACGCAACAAGGAGGTCGGCGTGTTCTGCAACGTCGCGGCTTCCACGCTCGGCAATTCCACGACCTTCGCGCAATACCTCGATTTCCTCGAAGCCAACCGGGCGCTGGCGCCGTCGCTGGTGCTGGAATTCAAGCAATCGACCTTCCGCAATCTCGGTCCGGCCGAGACCGAAAATCTCGCCGCGCTCGCCCAGCGCGGCTTCCGTTTCTCGATCGACCATGTCACCGATTTGCGCATCGAACCGCGCGAGCTCGCCGATCGCGGCGTGCGCTTCATCAAGGTGCCGGCTTCGCTGCTGCTCGACCCCAGGCAGGCTTCGGCCTCGGACATCCACCCTTCCGACCTTTCCGACCTGCTCGGCCGCTTCGGCATTGACCTGATCGCCGAGCGGATCGAGGGCGAGCGCGCCGTGATCGACCTGCTCGATTATGACGTGCGGTTCGGCCAGGGGTTCCTGTTCGCGCCGCCCCGGCCATTGCGGCCGGAGGGGCCATCTGCTACCGCCGCGCCGAACCAGGCACAGGACACTCAGGGATCCAATGGCTCCGGCACACCCAGCTCAAGCGCAACGTCGGCTGCGTCTGCGCCACAGCGCGTCACCGGCAACGCCGCGCTCGCGCGCCGCATCTGATCGGCCGCACGTATCATGACCACGCTGCATTTCGCTGAAAGCCTGCGTGAACTCGTGGCGGGCGTGGATGTCGTGCTCAGCGATATCTGGGGCGTGGTCCATAACGGCCTCGAATCCTTCCCCGAAGCCTGCGAGGCGCTGCATACCTATCGCAGCCGCGGCGGTACGGTCATCCTGATCACCAACGCGCCGCGCCCGGCCGACTCCGTGCAGCGGCAATTGCGCAAGCTTGGCGTCGCCGACGAGACCTATGATGCGATCGTGTCTTCAGGCGACCTGACGCGGCTCTATGTCGCCGACCATCCCGGCCGCAAGATGTTCTGGCTCGGCCCGGAGCGCGACAACTCGATCTACCGCGGCCTCGATGCGGTGATCGCGCCGCTGGAGGAGGCGGATTACATCGTCTGCACCGGTCTCTACGACGACGAGACCGAGACGGCAGAAGACTATCGCGGCATGATGCTCAAGGCGCGCGAGCGCAAGCTGACGCTGGTCTGCGCCAACCCCGACATCGTGGTGGAAAAGGGCGACCGCCTGATCTATTGCGCCGGTGCGATCGCGGAGCTCTATCGCGAGCTCGGCGGCGAGGTGATCTTCTACGGCAAGCCGCACCGGCCGATTTACGAGCGCGCGATGGCGCTCGCCGGCGAACGCCAGGGCCACCAGATCGACCGCAAAAAGGTGCTCGCGATCGGCGATTCCGTCCGGACCGACCTCACCGGCGCGCGCGAGTTCGGCATCGATTGCCTGTTCGTGACCCGCGGCATCCATGCCGAGGAGTTCGAGGGTCTCGACCAGCTCGACCCGGCTTCGGTGCTGGAATTGTTCGGCCATCCGCCGAAGGCGCTGATGCGCGAACTGAAGTGGTAGCGAGTTGATCGTCATTCCCGCTTGATATGGGGCATCGATTCCGGAACGACGAACCCGACGCAGAAAGCCCGGGACAATCGCCCGGGCCTTCCGAATTCAACCGATGGCTTCGATCGCGCCTTACGCGCTTGCCATGTCCGGGAAGACCGCCTCGATCTTGGTCTTCAGCGTCGCCGCGTTGAACGGCTTGACGATGTAGTTGTTCACGCCGGCCTTCTTGGCCGCGATCACGTTCTCGGTCTTTGATTCGGCCGTGATCATGATGAAGGGCGTGGTGGCGAGGTTCGGATCTGCGCGCACTTCGCGCAGCAGGTCGTAACCCGTCATCGGCTCCATGTTCCAGTCGGAAATCACGAGCCCGTACTTCTTGCCGCGCATCTTGTTCAGCGCTGCCGAACCGTCGCTTGCATCATCGATATTCTCGAAGCCAAGCTGCTTCAGGAGGTTCCTGATGATACGGATCATGGTGCTGTAGTCGTCAACCACCAGAACCGACATCGACAAATCAACCGCCATCTCGACTCCCCCAACGCAAACCCAGGAAATATTTACGATCGGACCTGCCGGGCCGGAGCCCCGCGGTTCCACGCCCAAGGACTAGCACCAAGGCGTTAAACAGCGCGTTAACTGGGAACGCCCCCGGTGGACTGAAATCGCTTTCGATGCGGCCGCCCCCTCCCGCTTGACTTCATCCGGCCCGTCGCGCCACGGTCCCGGCCGGTCCCGCCGGTTTGAGAATTCCCCTGATGGCTCCGCATTTTACCGTTATCCGCGACACCACGCCGGACTCTGCCATTGCAAGGGGTGCCGTGGTCGCGATGGGCAATTTCGACGGCGTTCATCTCGGCCATCGTGCCGTGATCGCCGCAGCCATGGAAATGGGCAGGATCCATGGCCGCCCGGCGCTGGCATTGACCTTCGAGCCGCATCCGCGCCGGTTTTTCAGCCCCAACACCCCGCAATTCCGCCTGACCGACGAGCGGGCGAAGCTGCGGCTTCTGGCCGGCACCGGACTTGACGGCGCCGTGGTCATGACCTTCGACAAGTCCCGCGCCGGGACCAGTGCGCAAGACTTCATTCACCATGACCTGATCGGGCGCTTGGGCATCGGCGGGATCGCCGTCGGCTACGACTTCCACTTCGGCAAGGGTCGGGTCGGCTCGCCGAGCCTCCTCGTCAACGAGGCGCCCCGGCTCGGCATCGAGGTCGACGTGCAGCCGCATGTCGATATCGACGAGCGGCCGGTCTCGTCCAGCGCGATCCGGATCGCGCTCGCCGAAGGCCAACTCGACGAGGCCACGGCCATGCTCGGCGCGCCCTGGTTCATCACCGGCGAGGTCATCCACGGCGAGAAGCGCGGCCGCGACCTCGGTTATCCCACTGCCAACATCCGTCTCGATGCCAATTGCGGCCTTAAGCACGGCATCTATGCGGTGCGGGTCGGCCGCGGCGCGGAGCGGTTGGACGGGGTGGCAAGCTTCGGTCGCCGCCCGACGTTCGATAATGGTGCGCCGCTGCTGGAAATCTTCCTGTTCGACTTCAAGGGCGATCTTTACGGACAGACGCTCGACTGCGCCTTTATCGGCTTCATCCGCGAGGAGCTGAAATTCGACAGCCTGGAGGCCCTGATCCGCCAGATGGACGACGATTCCGCCCGCGCCCGCGCCATGCTCGCCGCCGCCCCGGACGCGTTTCCGAGGCTTGGCGTCATCGATTGAGGTCGGAAACCGGTGCGCCGAACCTTTTGCGCTTCCCCCGCCCCCCTGCTATGGAGAGCCCATGTTTGCGCGGCGCATCATAGGGATTAGCGGCCCGGCCTCCGCCTGAGCTTTCGGCTCGGCGCAAGACCGGGATGTTGTCGTTTCACCCGCGATTCCGCATCGCCATCCGTTCCCGCGCCTTTCCGAGCCAGTCAGCCTCATGTCCGACAAGCCACAAAAATCCCAAAAATCCGAAGCCAAAGACTATTCCAAAACCCTGTTCCTGCCGCAGACCGAATTCCCGATGCGCGCCGGCCTGCCGCAGCGCGAGCCGGAGCTGCTGAAATACTGGAACGACATCGGCCTCTACGACAGACTGCGCCAGGAAGCCCAGGGCCGCGCCAAATTCGTGCTGCATGATGGCCCGCCCTACGCCAACGGCAACATCCATATCGGGCACGCGCTGAACAAGATCCTCAAGGACGTCGTGACCAAGAGCCAGCAGATGCTCGGCTTCGACTCCAACTATGTGCCCGGCTGGGACTGCCACGGCCTGCCGATCGAATGGAAGATCGAGGAAGAGAACTACCGCTCCAAGGGCAAGCAGAAGCCCGACTTCCGCGACTCCGCTGCGATGGTGGCGTTCCGGAAAGAGTGCCGCGCCTATGCGACACACTGGATCAACGTGCAGCGCGAGGAATTCAAGCGCCTCGGTATCATCGGCGACTGGGATCATCCTTATCAGACGATGAGCTATCCCGCGGAGGCGCAGATCGCCCGCGAGCTGATGAAGTTCGCCGCCAACGGCACGCTGTATCGCGGCTCCAAGCCGGTGATGTGGAGCGTGGTCGAGAAGACCGCGCTCGCCGAGGCCGAGGTCGAGTACGAGGACTACACCTCCGACATGGTGTGGGTGAAGTTTCCCGTCACGTCCCCGGCACATGGTGCGCTCGCCAATGCTTCGGTCGTGATCTGGACGACCACGCCCTGGACACTGCCCGGCAACCGCGCGATCTCGTTCTCGCCGAAGATCGCCTACGGCCTCTACAAGGTCACGGATGCGGCCGCGGACAATTGGGCGAAGACCGGCGATCTCCTGATCCTGGCTGATGCGCTTGCCGCAGAGGTGTTCAAGCAGGCGCGCGTCACGGCCTATGAGAAGGTGCGCGACATTCCCGGCGACACGCTGGACGCCGTGGAGTGTGCCCATCCCTTGCGCGGCCTCGATGGCGGTTACACGTTTATCGTGCCGCTGCTCGCCGGCGAGCATGTCACCGACGATACCGGCACCGGCTTCGTGCACACCGCGCCGAGCCACGGCCGCGAGGATTTCGACGTCTGGATGGCCAACACCCGCGAGCTCGATGAACGCGGCATCTCGACCGCGATCCCCTACACTGTCGACGAGAACGGCGCCTATACTGCGCAGGCCCCCGGCTTCACCGGCAAGCGCGTGCTCAACGACAAGGGCGAGAAGGGCGATGCCAATGAGGCCGTCATCAAGGCGTTGATCGAGGCCGGCAAGCTGCTCGCGCGCGGCCGCCTCAAGCACCAATATCCGCATTCATGGCGCTCGAAGAAGCCGGTGATCTTCCGCAATACGCCGCAATGGTTCATCGCGATGGACAAGGATGTCAGCGAGAATGGCCACGCCAGGAAGGGCGATACGCTGCGGGCCCGCGCGCTGCAGGCGATCTCGGTCACGCAATGGGTGCCGCCGTCGGGTGAGAACCGCATCAACGGCATGATCGCCAATCGTCCGGACTGGGTGATCTCGCGCCAGCGCGCCTGGGGCGTTCCGATCGCCGTGTTCGTGCGCGAGAACAACGACGGCTCGGCCGAGATCCTGCAGGACGAGATCGTCAATCAGCGCATCGCCGAGGCCTTCATGGAGGAAGGCGCCGACGCCTGGTACATGGACGGCGCCCGCGAGCGCTTCCTCGGACCGCGCGCGAAAGAAGACTGGAAGAAGATCGACGACATCTGCGACGTCTGGTTCGATTCCGGCTCCACACATGCTTTCGTGCTCGAGGATCGCCAGAACTTCCCGCAGCTCGGCAACATCGTCCGCAAGGTCGATGGCGGCGACGACACCGTGATGTACCTGGAAGGCAGCGACCAGCATCGCGGCTGGTTTCATTCCTCGTTGCTGGAAAGCGCCGGCACGCGCGGCCGCGCGCCATATGACATCGTGCTCACCCACGGCTTCACGCTCGACGAGAACGGCCGCAAGATGTCGAAGTCGATCGGCAACACCGTTGAGCCTCAGAAGGTGATCAAGGATTCGGGCGCGGATATCCTGCGCCTGTGGGTCTGCGCCACCGACTATGCCGACGACCAACGCATCGGCCCGGAGATCCTGAAGAACACCATCGAGACCTATCGCAAACTGCGCAACACTGTGCGCTGGATGCTGGGAACGCTGGATCACTACAAGCCGGCCGACGCAGTCGCGCCCGCCGACATGCCTGAGCTTGAACGGCTGATGCTGCACGAGCTCGCGGTCCGTGCTGCCGTCGTCCGCAAGGCCTATCAGGAGTTCGACTACAAGACCGTGGTCGCGACCTTGTCCGCCTTCCTGAACAGTGAGCTCTCCGCGTTCTATTTCGACATCCGCAAGGACACGCTGTATTGCGATCCGCCGTCCTCGCCGACGCGCAAGGCGGCGCTGACCACGATCGACCTGTTGTGCAGCTCGATCCTGAAATGGCTGGCGCCGATCCTCAGCTTCACCGCGGAGGAGGCCTGGCGCATGTACAGGCCTGACGCCGAGCCCTCGGTGCACCTGACGCAGTTTCCCGACGACCTCGAAAGCCTGCGCGACGACAAGCTCGCCGCGAAGTGGGAAGCTATCCGCAACGTCCGCCGCGTCGTCACCGGTGCGCTGGAGCTCGAACGCGCCGCCAAGAACATCGGCTCGTCGCTGGAGGCATCACCGGTCATCTATGTCGCCGACCGCGACATGCTTGCGACGCTGTTCGACACCGACCTTGCCGAGATCTGCATCACCTCGAACTACGAGGTGCGCGAGGGCGAGGCGCCGGCTTCCGCATTCCGTCTCGATGCCGTTCCAGGCATCGCTGTCGTGGTGGAGAAGGCGGTCGGCACCAAATGCGCCCGTTCCTGGAAGATTTCGCCGGCGGTGGGTGAAGACCCCGAATACCCCGACGTCACCCCGCGAGATGCCCAGGCGCTGCGCGAATGGAAGGCGCTGGGGGTCAGCATCTAGATCTCACCGTCGTCCTGGCGAAAGCCAGGACCCATTCCACCGCCGCCAATTGCGACGAAGGCTGATGACCACAAGTCTTTCAAACAACGACCGCCTCGGAGTATGGGTCCTGGCTTTCGCCAGGACGACGACGGAGCCTATTGTGGCCGGCTGCCCATGACCCCGCTCCGCGCCGGTATCCTCGCGGCCCTGGTCACGCTCGTGGCCGATCAGGCCTCAAAGCTCTGGCTGCTGAACGTGTTCGACCTTGCCCGTCGCGGCGCGGTGAGCGTGACGCCGTTCTTCGACCTGGTACTGGCCTGGAACATCGGGATCAGCTTCGGCTGGCTCCAGAACGACGGTCAGGCTGCGCAAATGGCGCTGATGGCCGTGAAGGTCCTCGCGGTGGTTGCGCTGGCGATCTGGATGGCCCGCTCCCACACCCTGCTGGCAACCATCGCGCTCGGCCTGATCATTGGCGGCGCCATCGGCAATGGGATCGATCGCCTCGCCTATGGCGCGGTGGTCGATTTCGCGCTGTTTCACATCAATATCGGCGGAAATACCTATAATTGGTACGTGTTCAACCTCGCGGACGTGGCCATCGTTGCTGGCGTGGCGGCGCTATTGTATGATTCCTTCCTGGGGGTACCCGCCGCAAAAGCGCCCTGATCCCGGCCGATACGGACCGGCAGGCGGAACCTTGCTGTTGCGAGGGATTATGCCGCGCGAGAGCGGCAAACTGCCACATTTTGGAACAGGTACAGTGATGCGCAGCGCGAAGACCAGCCGTTCGATGGTTGAAGACCCCCGGCAGGGGTTCTGGCGGGCGTTGAAATTGTGCGCTGTCGCGCTCGGCATCGGTCTCGTCATGTCGGCTGGCGCCGCCCGCGCCGGTGACGACGGCGAGGACGACGACGACATGACCTTCGAAGAGAAGCTCATCGACAATCTGATGTCGGGCATCGGCGCCAAGAGCATGGAGAAGAAGGGTATCGAATACCGCGAGCGGTCGCCGCTGGTGGTGCCGCCCAAGCTCGACCTGCCGCCGCCCGCCGGCGTTGAAGCCAAGAACGCACCGAACTGGCCGAAGGACCCTGACGAGAGACGCCGCAAGGAGGCCATCGCGCAGCGGAAGAAGGCCGTCAAGGCCACCGAGAGCTGGCAGGCAGGCCGGGCGTTGTCGCCCGCCGAGATGGAGGTCGGCAGGACAGCCGCACCCGAGCGCACGAGCAATGATCCTATTCAGCCGGGCACCAACGGCAATCCGTCGCTCAGCCCCGCCCAGCTCGGTTTCACCGGCGGTCTGTGGGGCATGATGTCGAACAACAAAGGCGAGGCCAAGCAATTCACGACCGAGCCGCCGCGCCAGTCGTTGGTCGAGCCGCCGCCGGGCTACCAGACGCCGTCGCCGAGCTACGCCTACGGCGCCGGAGAGGACAAGACACGGCGGACCTATTTCGACATCATGTCCGGCAAGGACAAGGAACAATAGCCTCCTGTCCCTTTGCGAGATCCCGACAGACGCGATCCCGCGCCGGCGGCTCGTGCGCGCCGGACGCGGTCTTTAATTGCTTATCAGTAACTTGCGCCCGAGTTGAGTTCTCTGCTTCGTGACGCGAAGCGTTTGCCGCACGGTGTACCATGTCGTGCCTCCGAGCCGGACATCCGGGCTCGGCCTTTCATAAGGATCATGATGTCCTCTTACCGATCGGCTGCCCGCCTCCTTGCCGCGCTGCTTTCGACGTGTGTCCTCACGGCCGGCGCATCGCTTGCGCAGACCACGGTGACATCGGCTCCACCCACCAGCTTCACGCTCGGAAACGGCATGCAGGTCGTGGTGATTCCGGACCACCGCACGCCCGTCGTCACGGAAATGATCTGGTACAAGGTCGGCTCGGCGGACGAGACGCCGGGCAAGTCCGGGCTCGCGCACTTTCTCGAGCACCTGATGTTCAAGGGCACATCGAAGCATCCGGTCGGCGAATTCTCCCAGACCGTGCTCCGCGTCGGCGGCAACGAGAACGCTTCGACCTCGGTGGACTACACCAACTATTACCAGCGGGTGCCGAAAGAGCAGTTGCCGACCATGATGGAATTCGAGGCCGACCGCATGACCGGCCTGATCCTCAAGGACGAGAACGTGTTGCCCGAGCGCGACGTCGTGCTCGAAGAATACAACATGCGCATCGCCAACAATCCGGACGCACGGCTGAACGAGCAGATCATGGCCGCGCTCTATCTCAACCATCCCTATGGCCGGCCGGTGATCGGCTGGCACCAGGAGATCGAGAAGCTCGATCGCGAGGATGCGCTCGCCTTCTACCGCCGCTTCTACGCGCCGAACAACGCGATCTTGGTGATCGCCGGCGACGTCGAGCCCGCCGACATCCGCCCGCTGGTCGAGCGCAATTTCGGCTCCATCCCGGCTCAACCCGCGATCCCGGCGCGCCGCGTCCGCCCGCAGGAGCCCGAGCCCGCGGCGCCGCGCACCGTGACGCTGGCCGATCCGCGCGTCGAGCAGCCCGGCCTGCGACGCTATTACCTGGTGCCCTCGGCGACGACGGCTGCGGCCGGCGAAAGCGCGGCCCTCGACGTGCTGGCGCAACTGATGGGCAGCGGCAGCAATTCCTATCTCTACCGTGCGCTGGTGGTGGACAAGCCGCTCGCGGTCTCCGCGAGCGCCAGCTATTCGAGCATCTCGCTCGACCCGACCCAGTTCGCGATCTCGGCTTCGCCCAAATCCGGCGTCAGCTTCGCCGAGGTCGAGCAGGTGGTCGACGGCGTCATCGCCGACATCGCGCAGAACCCGATCCGCGCCGAGGATCTCGAGCGGGTCAAGACCCAGCTCATCGCCGAGGCGATCTACGCCCAGGACAACCAGGCGGTGCTGGCGCGCTGGTATGGCGGCGCACTGACCACGGGCCTGTCGATCGAGGACATCCGGAGCTGGCCAGATCGCATCCGCGCCGTTACCGCCGAGCAGGTCCGCACCGTCGCGCAGAAATGGCTCGAGAAGAAGCGCTCGGTGACGGGCTATCTGATCAAGGACACCGGCGCCGCCAAGCGCGAGGAGAAGCGTTCGTGACCTATCCCTTCCTTCGACGTGTCTCATTCTCCCTCGTCACCGGCGCGGCACTCGCGCTTGCTACCGTCTCGCCGTCGCAGGCGGCAGCAAAGATCCAGCATTTGACCTCGCCGGGCGGCATCGAGGCCTGGTTCGTACAGGATGCGACTGTGCCGCTGATCGCCATGGAATATTCCTTTGCCGGCGGCTCGGCCCAGGACCCCAAGGACAAGTCGGGCGTCGCCAATCTGGTCGGCGATCTCCTCGACGAAGGCTCCGGCGATCTCGATTCCAAGACTTTCCATGAGCGGCTCGACCGCCGCGCCATCGAGCTCTCCTTCAGCGCCACCCGCGACACCTTCCGCGGCAGCCTGCGCATGCTGCGCGACAACAAGGACGAAGCCTTCGACCTGCTGCGGAGCGCGCTGACCTCGCCGCATTTCGAAACCGCCGATGTCGAGCGCATCCGTTCGCAGGTGATCTCGGGCCTGCGCCGCGAGACCACCAACCCGACCTCGCTGGCGAGCCGCAAATTCCTGGAGGTCGCCTTCGGCGATCATCCCTACGGTAGGCAGTCCAACGGCAACCTCGACAGCGTTCCGGCCATCACGGTCGCCGACATGAAGGATTATGTCGGCCGCGTGCTCGCCAAGGACACGCTGAAGATTGCAGTGGTTGGCGACGTGGATGCCGATACGCTCGGCAAGCTGCTCGACCACACGTTTGGCAGCCTGCCCGCCAAGGCCAATCTCGTGCCGGTCCCCGACGTCGAGGCCGCCAAGCCGCCGCAACGCGCTTTCGTGACGCTCGACGTGCCCCAGACCGTGATCACCTTCGGCGGCCCCGGAGTGAAGCGCAGCGATCCGAACTTCATGGCGGCCTATGTTGTCAACCACATCCTCGGCGGCGGCGGGTTGTCCTCGCGGCTCTATCGCGAGGTGCGCGAGAAGCGCGGGCTGGCCTATTCGGTGTTCGAATCGCTGCTCTGGATGGAGCATTCGGCGGTCTTCATCGGCAATACCGGCACCCGCGCCGACCGTGCCGGTGACACCATCGACGCCATCGACAAGGAAGTGCGCCGGATCGCCGAGGAAGGCCCGACGCAGAAGGAGCTCGACGAGGCCAAGTCCTACCTCAAGGGCTCGCAGATGCTGGCGCTCGACACCTCCTCGAAGCTCGCGCAGGCGCTGCTGCAATATCAGCAGGACAAGCTGCCGATCGACTATATCGAGAAGCGCAACGCCGTCGTCGATGCGGTCACCATGGACGACGCCAAGGCGGCCGCAAAGCGCCTCTGGGGCCAGGGCCTGCTGACCGTCGTCGTCGGCCGCGCTCCGCAGGCCGCGGCGCAACCCGCAGCCGCACCGGCGACGAAGTCGAACTGACGTCTTCCATACGCTTCCTGAAATGGCCGGGCTCGCCCGGCCATTTGCATTTCGGGGCGCCATTGCCGAACTTGGGCGTCCGGGATATGTCCGGGCATCACGAATGGTGCCACCATGCTGCGGATATCCCGCGATCTCGTCATCGACGAGGACGACATCGAGATCGGCTTCGTCCGCGCCTCCGGCCCGGGCGGGCAGAACGTCAACAAGGTCGCGACCTCGGCGCAATTGCGCTTCGACACCCGCAAGCTGACGCTTCCGGAGGATGCCGCGCTGCGCCTCGCCCGGCTCGCAGGGCAGCGCATGACCAAGGACGGCGTCATCGTGATCCAGGCCCAACGCTTCCGCACCCAGGAGCGCAACCGCCAGGACGCTATCGACCGCCTTACGGAGATGCTCGGAGAAGCCATGATCCGGCCGAAGCCCCGGCGCGCGACAAAGCCGACCTTTGGCTCCAAGCAGCGCCGGCTCGAGGGCAAGAAACACCGCAGCGACATCAAGTCGAAGCGCGGGCGCGGTTTCGACGACTAGCAGAGACTGCAAAAGAACTCCGGCCGCAGGGCGACCGGAGTTCTGCCGTCTCACTCCATTGGCTAGTAGCGCTTGCCCGTGGCTGCACCGCCCGTCGCGGACTCGTCGGCGGTCCCTTTGTGTGCAGCACTGCCCGTGGTGCCAACCGTGCCCCTGGTGCCCTTCGTCGGCTTCATGCCCGTCGTCTCGCCCGCCGTGCCCGGCTGGGCATTCATCTCCTCGTCGCCGCTGCCCATCGTGCTGCCTTGCATGGGTTTGCTTTGCACGGTGCCGCTAGGCTTGGCGCCAGACGACGTACCTTGCGCGAGAACAGGTGTCACAATGAGGGCCGAGACGGCGCATGCGATTGCGGAGGTCTTCACCAACTTCATCCATTTCTCCTGGATTTTCGCGATGATCGGTTCGGCGGCTTGATGCGCCGTCCGCCTGAGCCGAACCAATCCATCGCGTTACGAGTTCGAACGGCGCGACCGCAATGCAACCTGTCTCGTGTGGTGATCGTTTAGGGATTTGACGGCGGTTTCGCGGAATTGTCCTCCGCATATACGGCAGCGCGGAACAACGCACCCGCGTGCACCTCCGCACGCAGCGAAACAGCCCGCTACTACCACCGCATGTTTTGCCGCGCCTAGAGTTTGCGCACGCTGAATTGACGTGGACGGGCGGTCTTTTTACGATGCGCGCGATCGTGCTGGGATTGTGCACCGCGATGGTGCTGGTGGTGCGGGTGGCCGAGGCGCAGATGCCCTTGCCGGCTGCAAAGCCGCC
This sequence comes from Bradyrhizobium sp. 44, assembly GCF_023073095.1. Classification (NCBI taxonomy): domain Bacteria; kingdom Pseudomonadati; phylum Pseudomonadota; class Alphaproteobacteria; order Hyphomicrobiales; family Nitrobacteraceae; genus Bradyrhizobium; species Bradyrhizobium sp. 44. Next base: position 1,000,833 of record NZ_JADPIY010000008.1, on the reverse strand, counting down.
GGATGGCGCAACACTGTTCAAGCAGCAATGCGCGGTGTGCCACACCACGAACCTGTCAGAACCGGTGCGGCAGGGTCCGCCGCTGGTCGGGATCGTCGGGCGGCCCGCCGGCAAGGTCGAAGGCTTTCACTATTCAGAGCCCCTCGCAAAAGCAGCCTTCGCCTGGGACGAGACGAAGCTCGACGCATGGCTGACCAATCCGCAAGCCGTGATTCCCGGCGTGGTCATGGTGTACCGGCAGGCGAAGCCGGAGACGCGCGCCGCCATCATCGCCTTTCTTAAGGAGCAGAACTGAATGGCAAAGCCGGTCCATTCCATGATCCGCGCACTCGACGAGGCGCGCTCACTCGACTTCTACAGACGGGCCTTTAGCCTGGAAGTCACCGAGCGTCTGAAGTTCGCAGACTTTGCCCTGATCTATCTGCGTCACCCCTCCTCACCCTTCGAGTTGGAGCTCACGGTCAATTTCGATCGCAAGGAGCCGTATGCGCTCGGCGACGGCTACGGACATCTCGCCGTGGTTGTCGAGGATCTCGATGCCGAACATGCCCGCTTCGAGCGCGAGAAGCTCGCACCGGGTCAGCTGCGCGACTTCAAGCACGACGGCAAAACGCTGGCGCGCTTCTTCTTCGTCAGCGATCCCGACGGCTACAAGATCGAGGTGATCCAGCGCGGCGGACGTTTCAACTGATCGAACCACAAGAATTCAAATCCCAAAAAAATCGAAGGAGGAATGCCATGAGAGAAGTAGATCGTCGAAGCAAGCACAGCCGCCGCGTCTTTCTCAAGGGCGCCGCGACCGCCGTGCCGGTCGCGGCAGTCGCGACCAGCGTCGCCGTCAGCATCGAGGGCGCATGGGCTGACGAGACAAGCGCGCTTTCGCCCGCGACGATGAAGACGCTGCTGAAGGTCGCACGCGATATCTATCCGCACGACGTCCTCGGCGACAGCTATTACATCACCGCGATCAAGCCGTGGGACGGCAAGGCGGCGAAGGATCCCGCCGTCAAGTCGCTGATCAGCGACGGCATCACACGGCTCGATCAGAATGCGCGTGATCGCCACAAGGTGGCTTACGCTGAAGTGCCCTGGGAAGCCGATCGCGTGGTGCTGTTGAAGGAGATCGAGCAGAGCGACTTCTTCCAGAAGGTGCGCGGCGACCTCATCGTCTCTCTCTACAACCAGAAGGAGGTCTGGCCGCGGTTCGGCTACGAGGGCTCCTCCGCCGAGCACGGCGGTTACATCAACCGCGGCTTCGCCGACATCGACTGGCTGCCGAAGGCTTAACGCTCACCCAACAGTTCAGGAGAACGCATATGGCAAAATTCGATCTGAACGACTCCAGCGTTGTGGTGATCGTCGGCTCCGGTGCCGGCGGTGGCACGCTGGGCAACGAGCTCGCACAGAAGGGCGTCAAGGTCGTCATTCTCGAAGCAGGTCCCCGCATCGAGAATCAGGACTTCGTCAATGACGAGTGGGAGAGCTTCTCGCAGCTCGCCTGGACCGATGCGCGCACCACATCAGGATCATGGCGCGTCGCAAAAGACTTCTCGGGTCTTCCCGCCTGGATCGTCAAGGCGGTCGGCGGCTCCACAACCCATTGGGCCGGCGCGTCGCTGCGCTTCGACGAACACGAGTTCAAGGTGAAGAGCACCTACGGCAACATTCCCGGCGCCAACCTGCTGGACTGGCCGGTCACGCTCGCGGAGATGGAGCCGTGGTACGCCAAGGCCGAGAACAAGATGGGGGTGACCCGCACCAACGGCATTCCCGGACTTCCCGGCAACAATAACTTCAGAGTGATGGAGGCGGGCGCGAAGAAGCTCGGATACAAAACCGTGCACACCGGCAACATGGCGATCAACAGCCAGCCACGCGACGGCCGCGGCGCCTGTCAGCAGATCGGCTTCTGCTTCCAGGGCTGCAAGTCCGGCGCGAAATGGTCGACGCTTTACACCGAGATACCCAAAGGCGAGGCGACCGGCAATCTCGAGGTCCGTCCCGCGAGCATGGCGGTCAAGATCGAGCATGACGCAGGCGGCAAGGTCACCGGCGTGGTGTACGCCGACGAGACGGGCGCGATGCAGCGCCAGAAGGCCCGCATCGTTGCGGTGGCCGGCAATTCGATCGAAAGCCCGCGGCTGCTGTTGAACAGCGCATCCACGATGTTTCCCGACGGCCTCGGCAACTCATCGGGCCAGGTCGGTCGCAACTACATGCGCCACATGACCGGCAGCGTCTACGCCGTCTTCGAGAAATCGGTGCACATGTATCGCGGCACCACCATGGCCGGCATCATCCGCGACGAGGCCGCAAATAATCCGAAGCGCGGCTTCGTCGGCGGCTACGAGATGGAGACACTGTCGATCGGCCTGCCCTTCATGGCGGCGTTCCTCAACCCCGGCGCCTGGGGACGTCCGTTCACCGCAGCGCTCGACGGTTATCCCAGGATGGCCGGCATGTGGCTGGTCGGCGAGGACATGGCGCAGGAGACCAACCGCATCACGCTCGATCCGACCGTGAAGGACAAGTTCGGCCAGCCGGTCGCAAGCGTGCACTTCGATGATCATCCCAACGATCTCGCGATGCGCGCGCACGCGTACAAGCAGGGCGCTGCGGTCTACGATGCCGTCGGAGCCACCGTGAGTTATCCGACACCGCCATATCCCAGCACGCACAATCTCGGTACCAACCGGATGAGCGAGAAGCCCAGAGATGGCGTGGTCAACAAGTTCGGGCAAAGCCACGACGTCAAGAACCTGTTCGTCTCCGACGGCAGCCAATTCACCAGCGGCGCAGCCTGCAATCCGACGCTGACCATCGTTTCGCTGGCGATCCGGCAGGCGGATTACATTGCCGGCGCGATGCAGAAGAAAGAGATCTGACGCCCGACGTCCATCGGCTCGGAATGGAGCACACCGTTCCCTCCCCGCCATTGCGAGCGACGCGAAGCAATCCAGAATCCCACCGCGGTGACGGTCTGGATTGCTTCGTCGCAAGAGCTCCTCGCAATGACGGAGGGGCTATTCAGCCGCATCAAGAATGGGTGCGACGGCGACCTTGAAATCCCGTACCGGCGCCAAGCTCCGGGAGCGATAGATCAGGCATGAGCAGCGCAGCAACGAGGCAAAATTGTTGACCTCGCCGTGATGGTCGAGCACCTCGTTGTAGAGCGTCGTCAGAAACTTGCCGACGCTCATGTTCTCCTTGGCCGCGATCTCCTCCAGCGTGTCCCAGAACGCCATTTCCAGACGGATCGAGGTGCAATGCCCACCGATCCGTAAGGAGCGGGTCTGGGATTCATAGTCGCCTTGGGGCTGATGCGCGAAGAGATGGCACATGGCGTCCTCCCGTCCTGTTGCCGTTTTTTCGCGATGCTACACCGCAGCCCGGTACCCCACAATCGGGACGGCAGCCGGAGATCGATCCATCCCGGTTGCGCGATTTTCTCGAACGTCCAATCCCATCAATGCGATAGACAGCCCTTTTCCCCAGCCCGCCACGTTCCTGTTGCCCAACACATGCTTTTGACGCAACACGGCCTAGAATAGCGTTCTCCGCGAATCCAGATCGAAGCCCAAGATCGAAGCCCAAGATCGAAGCCGAAAAACGAGTTTCATGCCCGTCCGCCAATTACCCGAACAGGTCGTCAACCGCATCGCCGCCGGCGAGGTGGTCGAACGTCCCGCGAGCGTGGTCAAGGAACTGGTCGAGAACGCGATCGATGCCGGCGCGAGCCGGATCGACGTCTTTACCGATGGCGGCGGGCGTCGGCGGATCGGCATCACCGACGACGGCGGCGGCATGACCGCCAAGGACCTGTCACTGGCGGTCGAGCGTCACGCCACCTCCAAGCTCGACGACGAGGACTTGCTGCAGATCCGCACGCTCGGATTCCGCGGCGAAGCGCTGCCCTCGATCGGCTCCGTGGCGCGGCTCGCCATCACCACGCGGCACGCCGGCGAGCCGCACGCCTGGGCGCTCAATGTCGAGGGCGGCGAGAAATCCGAGATCATGCCGGCCGCGCTCGCGCATGGCACGCGGGTCGAGGTCAACGACCTCTTCTACGCTACGCCGGCGCGGCTGAAGTTCTTGAAGACCGACCGGACCGAGGCGGAAGCGATCCGTGAGGTGGTGCGGCGCCTCGCGATGGCGCGGCCCGAAATCGCCTTCACGCTCGCGGGCGAAGAGCGCGCGCCGGTGACCTGGGCTGCGGCGCTGCCCGGCGTCGCCGGTCGCCTGACGCGTCTCGGCGACATTCTGGGGGCAGAGTTCCGCAGCCATGCCATCGAGGTCCATGCCGAGCGCGAGGGCGTGGTGGTCGCCGGCTATGCCGCAGCGCCGGCGCTGACCAAAGCCAACGCGCTCGGGCAATATCTCTTCGTCAACGGCCGCCCGGTGCGCGACAAGCTGATCCTAGGGGCAGTGCGCGGGGCCTATGCCGACTATCTGCCGCGCGACCGCCATCCGGTGCTGGCGCTGTTCGTCACGCTCGATCCGCGCGAGGTCGATGCCAACGTGCATCCGGCCAAGACCGAGGTGCGGTTTCGCAACCCCGGCCTCGTCCGCGCGCTGATCGTGCACGGATTGAAGGAAGGGCTTGCACGGGAGGGCCGGCGTACGGCGGCTAACAGCGGCGAGAGCGCGCTGTCGTCGTTCCGCCCCGCATTCACGCCCCGCCCGGCAAGCTGGGACTGGCGGGCGTCGCCATCCGCCCCGGTCGCGCCTATGCCGTCATTCGACGGCTCCGCCGTGCCGGCATTTACCGAACGTGCCCAAGCGGCGTTCGACGTCGGCGCACCCAGCGCGGACGTGCGGATCGAATCCCAGCCGGTCAGTGACCTGGTCGACCGCCCGCTCGGCGCTGCGCGCACCCAGATCCACGAGACCTATATCGTCTCGCAGACCCGCGACGGCCTGATCATCATCGACCAGCACGCTGCGCATGAACGCATCGTCTATGAACGGCTGAAGGCCTCGCTGGCGGAGAACGGCGTGCAGCGGCAGATCCTGCTGATCCCCGAGATCGTCGAGATGGACGAGGCTACGGTGGAGCGCCTGCTCGAGCGCAGCGAGGAGCTGGCGTCGTTTGGCCTCGCGGTCGAATCCTTCGGCCCCGGCGCAGTCGCGGTGCGCGAGACGCCGTCCCTGCTGGGCAAGACCAACGCGGGCGGGCTCTTGCGCGATCTTTCCGAGCACATGGCCGAGTGGGACGAGGCGCTGCCTCTGGAGCGCCGCCTGATGCACGTCGCCGCCACCATGGCCTGCCACGGCTCGGTGCGCGCCGGCCGAAGGCTGCGGCCGGAGGAGATGAACGCCCTGCTCCGCGAGATGGAGGACACGCCGAACTCCGGCCAGTGCAATCACGGCCGCCCGACCTATGTCGAGCTGAAGCTGTCGGATGTCGAGAAGCTGTTCGGGCGGAGGTAACGTTCGAAATTACGGCCGCTTCAAAAACACGAACTCCGTGTCGTCATAAGCGCGCCGCTCCAATTCCTCGAAGCCCTCCGGCGTGACGAACTGCGCAACCTTTGCCTCTTCCACGACGAGCAGCGCGCCCGGCGTCAGCCAGCCGCCGTCGTGCAAGCTCGCAAGCGCCTTCTCCGCAAACCCCTTGCCATAGGGCGGATCGAGAAACACCAGCGAGAACGGCTCGACCGGATGCGCAGGGCCGAGATCGGTCGCATCGCGGCGATAGACTTTTGTCACGCCGCCCAAGCCCAGCGTCTCGACATTATTCCGCAGCAGGGCCCGCGCTTCCGCGCCGTTGTCGACGAACAGCACGAATTTCGCGCCGCGTGACGACGCTTCGATGCCCAGCGCACCGGTGCCGGCGAAGAGATCGAGCACGCGCGCATCCGCAATCGGATCGTCATAGGCGTGCACGAGGATGTTGAACACGGACTCGCGCAGGCGGTCCGCCGTGGGGCGGATGTCGCGCGAGGACGGTGAGGCCAGATTGCGCCCCTTCAAGCGACCGCCGACGACGCGCAACGTCAGTCCTCCTTCGGCGCCAGATCGCGCTTGCCGTGGTAGCCGCGCTTGGGACGGCGCGGCGGGCCGTAGCCGCTCGCCTCAGCCTCGTTGCGCTCGCGCGCTTCCTCGCTCCCGGTGCGTTGCACCAGCACGCGCCGGCCCTTGCGGTCGTTGATCACACCGCGCTTGGTCGCCGGCTTCTTCTCGCGCGGCGCGTCGTCTCCCTCATGCGAGGCAGATTTCTGCGGCACGTCGAACTGCGCGCCCGATTTCTCGATGATCTTTTCGCCGAGCTGGTCGCGCAGCACGCGGGACTTGATCTCCTCGACCTGGCCTTCGGGGACCTCGCCGAGCTGGAACGGGCCGTAGGAAACCCGGATCAGCCGGTTCACCTCGAGTCCGAGATGAGCGCAGACGTTGCGCACTTCCCGGTTCTTGCCCTCGCGGATCGCGAAAACCAGCCAGACATTGGCGCCCTGGTCACGCTCCAGCGTGGCGTCGATCGGACCGTATTTGATGCCCTCGATCTCGATGCCGTTCTTGAGCTCGTCGAGCTGCGCCTGCGTGACATCGCCATGGGCGCGGACACGGTAGCGGCGCAGCCAGCCGGTGTCCGGCAGCTCGAGCGTGCGCGCGAGCCCGCCATCATTGGTGAGCAGCAGCAGGCCCTCGGTGTTGAAGTCGAGCCGGCCGATCGAGATCAGCCGCGGCAGACCTTCGGGCAAATTGTCGAACACGGTCGGACGCCCCTCGGGATCGTCATGGGTCGTCATCAGGCCGCGCGGCTTGTGATAGAGGAACAGCCGCGTGCGCTCGCGCTCCGGCAACGGCTTGCCGTCGATGGTGACGACATCGTTGGAGGTGATGTCGAGCGCAGGCGAATTGATCACCCGGCCGTTGACGCTGACGCGGCCCTGCGTGACCATCTCCTCGGCGTCGCGGCGCGAGGCGAGGCCCGCGCGCGACAGCACCTTGGCGATACGCTCACCGGCCTTCTTCGGCTTGACCTCTTCCTCGCGGCGCGGTCGCCGCTCGGAATCACGATCGCGCTCTCGATAGGCGCCGCGACCGCCGAAGGCGGGACGCTTCTCGAAGATCCTGCTCTCGTCCTCGTTTTCGCGACGTGGACGATCGCCGGAAGGCGCTTCGCTGCGGGGATGCTCGTGCCAGTCGGAACGGCCCTCGGAACGCTCGCGCGGACGATCGAATTTCGGGCGATCGCCGCCGCGATCGAACCTCGGACGATCATCGCGCGGACGATCGAACTTGGGACGATCGAATTTGGGCCGCTCGCGGAACGGACGATCACCCGATGGACGATCGTCGCGCGAACGCGAAAAGCGCGGACGGTCGTCGCCGCCGCCTTGCCGATTATCGCGCTTCTGCCAGGGCTTGTCTTGACCGCGGTCGCTGCCGCCGAAATCCTTGCGCGGACCCTTGCTGAAGTCCTTGCGCGGCGGCCGGTCGCCGCGCGGGGCCGCATCGCGCTTCTGCCAAGGTTTCGAATCGCTGCGCTCGCTGCGATTGCGGTCCGGTGCGCCGCGCGAAAACTTCCGCTCGCCGTCGAACTTGCGTTCCGGACGGTCGCCACGCGGCGCGTAAGGTCGCTTGTCGCCAAACTTCGCGTCACCGGTTCGGCCGGCCGGACGGGAATCGTCGCGATCCCTGCGCGGCGGACGGTCATCACGCCCATAGGACGGGCGATCACCGCGCGGCTTGAACGGCCGCTTGTCGCCATCGCGCGAGGGGCGATCAGAAAATGGGCGGTCGCCACGGGGCTTGAACGGGCGCTTCTCGCCGTCGCGCGACGGACGATCGGAAAACGGACGGTCTTCACGCGGCTTGAAGGGACGATCGCCACGCGGCTTGAAGCTGCGCTCGCCACGATCCTCGCCGCGCGGCCGGTCTTCACGCGGCCGGTCTTGGCGCGGCCGGTCTTCGCGATTGAACTTCGGGCGGTCGCTGAAGTCGCGGCGCGGGGCATCGCCCTCCTCGCGGCGACGGAAGGGACGGCTGTCGCGGTCGCCGCGGGGCGGGCGGGCGTCGCCTTTGTCCCCGGGAGGGCCGCGCTTGGCGAACTTCTTGTCGGGTCCGCGTGGCTTGCCGGAGCGGCCCTTGGCGGGGCCGCCCTTGGCCGGGCCGCGATCACGCCGGCCGCGGGAATCGTTGTCTTTGTCGCTGTCGCGAGGCATGAATAATCTCACTCAGGGGGTGGCCAGAAAGCATTGTGCGCGCTCGTCTCGAGCCGCATGCTCAGGCAAAATCGGTAAGCACTTCTGCTGAAGGCGCAGCTACTAGCAGGTTTCTCGGGATGATACGAGGCTTGAAAGCCCCCTCTTTCATGGATTTGGCGCTCAAAACGGCCGAAAACGCCGGAAAGGCGGGCGAAGTTCCGATCGGATGCGTCGTGGTCCGCAATTACGAGGTCATCGCCACCGCGGCGAACCGGACGCTGACCGACTACGACCCCACGGCTCATGCCGAGATCGTCGCGCTGCGCGAGGCGGCCAAAAAAATCGGCAGCGAGCGCCTGGTCGACTGCGACCTCTACGTGACGCTGGAGCCCTGCACCATGTGTGCGGGCGCGATCTCGTTTGCAAGGGTGAGGCGGCTTTATTACGGCGCCGCCGACCCCAAGGGCGGCGCGGTTGAATCAGGCGTGCGGTTCTTCACCTCGCCGACCTGCCATCACGTCCCGGATGTTTATTCCGGGGTCGGCGAGAGCGAGTCGGCGCGGATGCTCAAGGACTTCTTCCGGGAGCGGCGCTAGGTCGCCGCACATCGCTGTCATGCCCCGCGAAGGCGGGGCATCCAGTACGCCGCAGCTTATCGATTCAACAAGCACCGTCTCGGAATACTGGATCGCCCGGTCAAGCCGCGCGATGACAGTTGGGCCTAAACAGCAAAGAACTCGCGCAGCGCCTTCGCGGTGACATCGGGGTTCTCCTCGGTGAGGAAGTGCCCGGAATCGACCGGCATGCCTTCGACGTTGGTCGCCCATTGCTTCCAGATGTCGAGCGGGGTGGCGGCGGCTTGCGCGACGCCGGCATTGCCCCACAGCGCCAGCATGGGAATGGTGATCTTCTTGCCGGCCTCGAAATCGGCCTTGTCGAGATCGTAGTCGAAATAGGCGCCCGCGCGGTAGTCCTCGCACATCGCGTGCACGCGGGCGGGATCGCGGAACGGGGCGATGTAGTGTTCGAGCGCGCGCTCGTCGATGGCCTCCAGCGTCTTCGATTTGGTCTGGCTCGCCATCTTGAAGCGCAGGAAGAACTCGCCATTGCTCGAAATCAGCGTTTCCGGCAATGGCGCGGGCTGCGCCAGGAAGGTCCAGTGATAGATCTTCAGCGCGTAGGCGCGGTTCATCCGCTCCCAGTAATTATAGGTCGGCAGGATATCGAGCACGGCAAGCTTCGACAGCCGGCCGGGATGATCGAGCGCCAGCCGATACGAGACGCGACCGCCGCGGTCGTGGCCGGCGAGCGCGAAGTGCACGTGGCCGAGACGTTCCATCGCCTCGACCATGGCCTTGGCCATCGCGCGCTTGCTGTAGGGGATGTGCAGCGCATCGCTCTCGGGCATGTCGGACCAGCCATAGCCGGGTAGATCGGCGATGATCAGCGTGAACCGGTCGGCCAGCTGCGGCGCGACGCGGTGCCACATCACGTTGGTCTCGGAGAAGCCGTGCAGCAGCAGCAGCGGCGGTCCCTTGCCGCCGACGCGGGCGAAGATGCGGCCGAAGGAGGTGTTGATCCATTCGGAGGCGAAGCCGGGATAGAGGTCGGCGAGATCGGACATCTTCTGCATCCTTATCTGTCAGCGCGGGATCTGCTCGGTCTTGAGAATGCCCCAAAATAAAAAAAGTCGAAAAACAACCCCATGCACAGTAGCTAAGTTCAACAGCTGCCTACACAATTTCGGAGTGCCGACGGCGCGGGCCGAAATTGCGCGCGCGGGCGAAAAAAGCCTGTCAGCGCTCGCTCAGCTCTTGGACTTCTCGGCATCCACCGCCTGCCAGCCGATGTCGCGGCGGCAAAAACCTTCCGGCCAGTTGATGCGGTCGACGGCCTGATAGGCGCGCACCTGCGCCTCCGTCACGGTCTTGCCGAGCGCGCAGACATTGAGCACGCGGCCGCCATTGGCGAGGATGGCGCCGTCCTTCTCGACCGTGCCGGCGTGGAAGATCTCGGCGGTCTCGACCTTGGCGGCGTCATCGAGCCCCTCGATCCGCGTGCCTTTCTGGTAGTCGCCGGGATAGCCCTTCGCCGCCATCACCACCGTGAGCGCGGATTCCGGATACCAGCGCAGATCGAAATTCTTCAGCTGCCCGTCGCAGGCGGCGAGGAAGGCCGGCACGATGTCCGACATCATCCGCAACATCAGCACCTGGCACTCGGGATCGCCGAAGCGCACGTTGAACTCGAACAGTTTTGGGCCCTGCGTGGTCAGCATGATCCCGGCGTAGAGGATGCCGCGAAACGGCGTGCCGCGCTGCTTCATGCCTGATACCGTCGGCAGAATGATCTTGGCCATGATCGCGTCATGGACCGCCGGCGTCACCAGCGGCGTCGGCGAATAGGCGCCCATGCCGCCGGTGTTCGGGCCGACATCGTGGTCGAACACGCGCTTGTGGTCCTGCGCGGACGCCAGCGGAATCGCGGTCTCGCCGTCGCACAGCGCGAAGAAGGAGATCTCGCGGCCCGGCAAAAACTCCTCGACCACGACCTCAGCGCCGGCCTCGCCAAAGGCGCCCTCGAACATCATGGCGATGGCGTCCTCGGCCTCGCGCACGGTCTTGGCGACGACGACGCCCTTGCCGGCGGCAAGCCCATCGGCCTTGACCACGATCGGCGCGCCCTGGCTCTGGACGTAGGCGCGCGCATCGGCAGCATTGGTGAATCGCTCATAGGCGCCGGTCGGAATGCCGAATTCGGTGCACAGCGCCTTGGTAAAGCCCTTGGAGCTTTCGAGCTGGGCGGGGATCCTGTTCGGCCCGAACGCCTTGATGCCGGCGGCGGTGAGATCGTCGACGATCCCGGCCGCCAGCGGCGTCTCCGGCCCGACCACCACGAGCTCGACCGCATTCGTCTTGCAGAAGTCGATCACGGCGGCATGGTCGGCGACGTCGAGCGCCACGCATTCCGCCTCGCGCGCGATCCCGGCATTGCCCGGCGCGCACCAGAATTTGGTCACCAGGGGAGAGGCTGCGATCTTCCACGCCAAGGCATGTTCGCGGCCGCCGGAACCGAGCAGGAGAATGTGCATCGAGGGCTCGAAAATGAGGGTTTTGCTGGGGCGGAGGTCGCATGAATCGGGGTGGGGCTCAAGGGGTGTCGCGCCAAACTCGCGCGTACTCCTCTGCTGTCCCTTCTCCTCTTGTGGGAGACCTTCCGAGGCAAAAAGCGTTGACAGATCAACGGCTCGGCGAGTCGTATCCGCTGAGTTTCAGGAGCACTCACACGACCTAGAGGCCGCCGTGACCGCGACGGCGAGCACTACTTCTTCGTCGAGCCCGTAAGCACTTTGGCCGCCTTGGACGGGACATCTGGCTCTGTCACGATGTTGACGTAGCGATAGATAACGCCGCCACCGGCGCGTTCATCGGCCCCTAACGAATCCTGCGGCAAACCCTTCTGGGTGACGACAATGATGTACCGATGGCTCGTTAGCTCAAGGCCGGCCAAGGCACCTTGACTATACCGATCGGCTTGCACCCGAGCCGAGCGAGCAGCCACCATTGCTCTTTCAGTATTCTTAGCCACCTTCCATTCCGTTAGCACTATTCCCTCGACCGCTTGTGCCAGCAATGCATCCGGGGGCGGCTCGTTGTAAACAAGATCAGTCCGCGCGCCTATGGCATCCACTTTGAAGGCGTAAATGCCGTGCGACAGCAAATGAATCGAGCCTAGGCGCTCGCAGGCCACCTCGCCCTCGATAAACGCTTTCTTCCACTTCGCTGACATATCAGGATCGACAACAAGCACGCGTTGGAGGTGCAGCAACGCGCGCTCTGTGCGCGCTTTAATGTGCTCTTGCCGCCCAGCAAGCAGGAATGTGATCTCGGCTTCGAAAGCGGAAAGACCAACCAACGCTCCTCGAACGCTATCTGTTGCACCGTTCTTGACAGCTTGGACGAGGTTTGTTCCGAGGAAACGATCAATCCTTGCTACGGTCGTGGACGGTAGGGCGTGGACGAAATCGCGACGAAACTGTTCGAGTGATTGAGCAAGTGTGACACACTGCTCGCGCAGAAATTTTTCGGCCCCATAGCTGTCTGCATCCCGATGGCTCTGGAAGAGACCGTACAGTTCGCCCGCCCGCACTAGACCCTTGATCTGAGTGGCTAAAGCTGCCCACTGTTCGGCATAGGACACGGACTCGCTCCAATCGGTTGAGCACGGTTGACCGTGAAGTCTTAGAGGACGAGACGCTTTGCCACCAGCGTTTCGATCCAGCTGTCATGGTATCGCGATCGGCGGGTCCTGGCACCACCCGAGAAGCGCATGATGCTTCGGCTGCGAGAATGACCTTGTAAGTTGTATGAGCCATACGCTTCAATCGGCTAATTCAGACTCCAGGGCGATAGATTGCGCACCTTCATCAATGAGAGTGGGAATTTCACGGATTTCAGGCCGGTTAAATCAGTGTTGTTGGGGCGCTGATGATCCCGATGTGATGATGGGCAGCGTCGAGAGAAAATACGCGAAATTTCGGGACCGATTACGAAAGCGCCGCGGCCAGCTGCCTGATCATGCGCTTAAGGTCACGATGCTTGCTGACTTGAAATCAAGGTGGCGGCCTGAAACGGGCTCAGAATGATTTAACCCATGCAATTCGTTGCTAACGGCCCAGATATTCCCGATTCCCTTTTGCAGGCGCACGAAGAAGGTCGCGTTGTGTTTTTTTGTGGCGCAGGCATCTCCTATCCGGCCGGCCTCCCGGGGTTTCAGGGGCTAGTAGATCAGATTTATAGGCGCATCGGCACAGCTCCCTCGCCGGTCGAACAAAAAGCGTACGAGCGGGATCAATTCGATGCAGCGCTAGACTTGCTGGAACGGCGCTTGCCGGGGCAACGCATTGCTGTTCGTCAACAACTGGCTGAGGTCCTAAAACCTAAGTGGCGTCGCAAGAGTGCCACCGATACGCATGAAGCCTTATTGGAGCTTGCCCGCTGTCGCGACGGAGCTGTTCGCCTTGTGACAACCAACTTCGACCGCATTTTCGAGCGCGTGGGCAAACGTGCCGGGAAGGCGTTCAATGCGTTCGCAGCACCGATGCTTCCCATACCGAAGAACAGCAAGTGGGACGGCCTAGTCTATTTGCATGGTTTGCTGCCCAACCCAATAGAGGCGACCGCGTTACAAAGGCTGGTACTCACCAGCGGCGACTTCGGCTTAGCTTACTTAACCGAGCGCTGGGCGGCACGCTTTGTCAGCGATTTGTTTCGCAACTACATCGTATGCTTTGTTGGTTACAGCATCAACGACCCTGTGATGCGCTACATGATGGATGCGCTGGCAGCGGACCGCATGCAGGGTGAAGCCACCCCCGATGCTTACGCGTTTGGCGACTACGCGGCTGGCCAGGAGGAAGAAAAGAGGATCGAATGGAAGGCCAAGGGCGTTACCAACCCGATTCTCTACGAAGTGCCTTCTGGTACCCACGATCATTCAGCGCTGCACAACACTTTAAAAGAGTGGGCCGAAACTTATCGCGACGGCACACTCGGCAAGGAGCAGATCGTCGTCGAGCACGCACTTGCTCGACCTTCTGCGAGCACTCGGCAGGATGACTTTGTGGGTCGAATGCTTTGGGCATTATCGGATGTATCAGGATTGCCCGCGAAGCGGTTCGCGGACTTCAATCCGGTACCGGCGCTCGAATGGCTAGAGGAGTTCTCGGATCAACGTTACTTGCACCGTGATTTAAACCGCTTTGGTGTTCCGCCGCGGAGAGAGGTGGATGACAAGCTGCGGTTTAGCTTGGTCCAACGCCCCACGCCGTATCGAAATGCGCCATGGATGACACTCGTGTTGGGCGGTGTCGGCAGCAGCCAGTGGGACGACGTGATGTTCCATCTGGCCCGCTGGCTGGCGCGGCATTTGAATGATCCAGCGTTGATCATTTGGATAGTGGCGCGGGGTGGGCAATTGCACGAACGCTGGGCCTGGCTGATTGAGCACCAGTTGGACCGCTTCGCACAATTGGTTAGAGAAGGAAGGACGGCCGAGCTGGACGACATCCGTACCCAGGCGCCTAATGCCATCCCCGGACCGCTGATGGAAACCCTGTGGCGCCTACTGCTCACAGGACATGTGAAATCACCTTGGCGCGAGCCAGATTTCTATCGCTGGAAGGATCGCCTGAAACGCGATGGCCTCACGGCAACTCTGCGGCTTCAACTCCGCGAACTCCTGTCGACGAAGGTCGCTTTAAAGAGGCCCTTTCATTGGAGAGCAGAGGAGGGCGAGGAAGAGCCAACACGCGCTAGGCAGTTGGTAGATTGGGAACTGGTCCTAGCTGCCGACCACGTCCATGCCGCTCTTGGCGATTTGGCAGACGATCAATGGCGAGCAATATTGCCCTCGCTTTTGGATGACTTCCAACAATTAGTTCGCGATGCGTTGGATTTGCAGCGTGAATTGGGTGAGGCCAACGACCAAGACGATCGATCACATTGGGATTTACCATCAATCGCGCCTCATTGGCAGAACCGGGGTTTCCGTGACTGGGTAACCTTGATTGAGCTGTTACGTGATGCATGGCTTGAAACCTACAAGTCGGCGCCGGAGCGCGCCCGGCAGATAGCCCTAGCGTGGTTCGATGTACCGTATCCCACGTTCAAGCGTCTGGCACTCTTTGCCGCCAGTCAGGACGGCGCTATCGATTCCGCGAAATGGGTCGAATGGTTAGTATCCGACGACAGTTGGTGGCTGTGGTCCGGTAATACGAAGCGCGAAACGATGAGATTGCTGGCCCTCCAAGGATCGCAGACGGCGCATGGAACTAGAGGATCGTTGGAAAAGGCGATTTTGGCAGGCCCGCCACGCCGCATGTACCGGGAGGGTCTCGAACCAGCAGATTGGAAAGCAATCGTAGACGACGCGGTTTGGCTACGTCTCGCCAAATTGCGCAAAGGTGGTGCCTTGCTGGGGCGCGATGCCTCTTTGCGCGTCGATAGTCTGGCGATGGCTGAACCTCGCCGCCGGCTGGCTGAAAGCGAGCAGGATGAGTTCTCGTTCTGGATGAGTGGGACCGGCGATCCTGACTATGAGTCAAAGCGGCGAGTGGATATTGCACCTCGTAAGCGGTCAGATCTGGTCCAATGGCTCAAACAACCGCCGTCGGACTCGTCATTCTATGACGAGAACACATGGCGGGATACCTGTCGAACCCGCTTCTTTCATAGTCTCTTTGCCTTATGCGACTTGGCCAATGAGGGGCTTTGGCCCGCCACTCGGTGGAGAGAGGCCCTACAAGCGTGGAGCGAAGAAGGTCTAGTTCTAAGGTCGTGGCGCTATGCGGCCCCCCTCGTGGGAAGGATGCCTGATTCGGCCATGCAGGCCGTTGCTCACAGCCTCACTTGGTGGATGAGGGCGGCATCGAAGGGCGCGCTCCCCCATGAGACGGTTCTATTCGACCTTAGCAGACGGCTGCTCTCGGTATATCAAGACCCGGACGCTGGAATCAGTAAAGACGGAAAACCAATCAACGAACCTGTGACGGAGGCGATCAATCATCCGATCGGCCATGTCGTGGAGGCACTGCTGAATCTTTGGTTCAAACGTAAGCCTAATGACAATGAAGGGCTACCCGGCGACATCGAGCCTTTTTTCACAACGATGTGCGATACTGGAGTCGCGCGCTTTCGTCACGGACGCGTATTGTTGGCCTCACGTCTGATCGCGTTGTTTAGGGTAGATCATTTATGGACCGAGAAGCACCTATTGCCTCTATTTGACTGGGAGCGCAGTTCGATTGAGGCGAAGGCAACTTGGGAGGGGTTTCTCTGGTCGCCTCGACTGTACCGCCCCCTCCTCATCGCTTTCAAGCCGCAGTTCTTATCCACAGCGCATCACTACGAAGAGCTTGGTGATCACGGCCGCCAGTTTGCAGCGTTACTCACCTATGCCGGCTTGGATCCTGCCGAAGGCTATACGTCGAAGGACTTCCGAGACGCTATTGGCGCACTACCACAAGAAGGCTTGCAGGAAGTGGCGCAGGCCCTCTCGCAAGCGCTTGGAGGCGCTGGTGCGCAACGGGAGGACTACTGGAAAAATCGCGTCCAACCCTTTTGGCAACAAATTTGGCCCAAGTCGCGCGACTTGGTGTCGAACGGTATTTCTGAGTCGCTAACCATCATGTGTATCGCAGGGGGAGAGGCGTTTCCTTCCGTGCTGGCTGCTGTCGCGGACTGGTTACGTCCGACCGAACACCCTCATCACGCGGTGCATCAGTTGCACGAATCAGGGCTATGCGTTCGATTCCCCGAGGCTTCATTACGCTTACTCAACGCGATCTTGGGAGACCAGTTCTGGGCACCAAGAGAGCTACAGGATTGCCTGGAGGCCATTGCACAAGCGAAGCCGACCTTGCGCGAAGACCATCGGTATCAGCGGCTAGCTGAGTACATTCGACGCCGTGGGCATTAGCTCGACGGCCCCGATCGAAACATCTCAAGGTCCTTATGCGTCGGCTGGTTTCATGGTTCAAGAAGTAGCAGCAGGTCGCCAGCTAGCGTCAGGCGGACTGGCGCGAGCTCTCCGGACGACGATGGACGGTCAGCCCTGCTTCCCCGCAATGATCTCCTGCAACGTCGCGACATGCCGCGCAAACGCTCCTCGGCCCGCCGCGGTAGCCGTCACCGTGGTCTGCGGCTTCTTGCCGACGAAGGCTTTCTCCACCGAAACGTAGCCGGCCTTGGCCAGCGTCTCGATATGCGCGCCGAGATTGCCGTCGGTGGCGCCGGTGAGCTTTTTGAGCCGCGAGAACTCTAGGCCAGCAGAGACCGGTAGCGCGTTCAGCGCCGCCATGATTTTCAGCCGCAACGGCTGGTGGATGATGTCGTCGAGCTCGGCCATCAGATCCGCCGCATCCAGAGCCCGCCGAGGATCAGGCCACCGCCGTTGACGAAGGCCATCCAGAGCGGGAACGCCTCGCCGATGGTGAAATAGCCGATCAGCGTCAGCGCGGAGATGCCTAGACCGATCGCAATGAAGGCATAGCCGAACCAGAGACCCGCCAGCGAATAGAACAGCATGAAGTAGAGTGGCCAGAACGTGCCCAGCTGGCGCGGGCCGAAATGACCGAGCACGCTGGTGCAGAGATAACCGAAGGCGAAGAACAGCAGGAACAGCAGAAGCAGTCTGATGTCGAAGCCGCGACCATGGGAGTGGCGCGGCGGATTGACCAGGCGGAGCACAACCATACCGACAACGCCGACAACATCCACGGCAACCCAGGCGTAGACGGCGTAGACCGGCCAGAGCCAGGTCGCGAGATTGCCCGCGAACACCAATACGCCCCACCAGACGGCAGCATGGCTCGCCAGCTCGTAGAGCTGCGATTGCTTCACGCGCTGGACGATGTCGTCGATATCGGCCAGCGCGGCGGACGCCTCCTTGCTGTCGATCATGACTGCCCTGCCCCGCGCGTTGCCACATCTTCGGCGATGATCGAGATCGCCTTCGGGTTGGTGACGATGCCCATGTGGTTGATGCCGTCGATGATCCTGACGTCGACGGACGGCTTGATGGCCTGCACTACTTCCGCATATTTGTCCGAGATCATCATCTCGTCCTCGGCGCCGCCGAAGATCGTGATCGGATGTGTTGTCGCCGGAAGATCGACGCGATAGCCGCGCGTCGCGAAATTGCGCGTCAGGCGGTCGGAATAGGTGGAGACGAGATACTTTGCCGAACTCGCCGGCACGGCGAGAGCGAGCACCGGAAGCTGCGCGCAGCAGTCGATGCCGAGCTTGCGCAGCGTGGCGAGCCCGAGAAAGCGCGGCAGGTCGAAATTGGCCCAGCCGCCGGCACGCGGCTTGTTGGTCGGCGCGTCGTAGCCGAGATAGGGCGCGAGCAGCACCGTGCGCACGAACATGTCCTGCATGATCGGTGTCGCGGCGACGCGCAGCGAGAAGCCGGCGCCGGCGGAGTGGCCGATCAGCGTGAGCGGCAGCTCCGGCGCGGTCTTGCGCAATTCGGCGACGAAGTCGACGAGATCGTCCTCGAGCTGCCCGACATGGCCGATGTCGCCGCGCGTGCCGGAGCCGCCATGGCCGCGGATGTCGAGCGCCCAGGTCTCCACCCCGCGCGAGGCGATCGCATAAGTCAGGGCATGATTGACGGTGCCGCTGGAGCCGGAGGAGCCGTGGATGAAGATCGCGCCACGGCCCGTCGCGGCTCCAATGGGGGCGTAGTGGCGGAAACCGATCCAGGTGCCGTCGCGGGCCTGAAAGCGTTCCAGGGCCGGCAGCGTGGACCAGTCGATGCCCTTGGCGGAGTCGGAGACCGATCGCATCTCCGGCGGTCGCTCCAGCGGCGTTGCAATCATCGCGCCCAGGATCAGCGCGACGCCGCCGACCGCACACAAGGCCCATTTCAGTCCGCTCAAAACGCCGCGCAGCAATCGAATGGCCATGATCAATTCTCCTCAAATCGGTTCAATATAGAGAACTCTATAGTACAGAGTACTCTTCTGGTCAATCCCCGGATTGGCGCCGCGCGGCGAAAATCCTTAACGTCGGGTCTGACCCCAAAATGCCGAATCGTTTGCCGATGCCGACTGCAGCAGAGCCTCTGCTCAACACCCCCGAATTCACCGTTTCCGAGCTCTCGCAGTCCCTGAAGCGGACGGTGGAGGACACCTATGGCCATGTCCGGGTCCGCGGCGAGATCTCCGGCTTCCGCGGCGCCCATTCCTCCGGCCATTGCTATTTCGCGCTCAAGGACGAGAGCGCCAAGATCGAGGCGGTGATCTGGAAGGGCGTGCACGGGCGCATGCGCTTCAAGCCCCAGGAGGGGCTCGAGGTCATCGCCACCGGCAAGCTCACGACCTATCCGGGCTCCTCGAAATACCAGATCGTGATCGAGGCGCTGGAGCCGGCCGGCATCGGCGCCCTGATGGCGCTGATGGAGGAGCGCAAGCGGAAGCTCGCCGCCGAAGGCCTGTTCGACGAGGCGCGCAAGCAGCTGCTGCCGTGGCTGCCCGAGGTGATCGGCGTGGTGACCTCGCCGACCGGCGCCGTGATCCGCGACATCCTGCATCGGCTGGAGGACCGCTTTCCCCGCCACGTGCTGGTGTGGCCGGTCAAGGTGCAGGGCGAAGGCTCGGCCGAGCAGGTCGCGGCCGCGATCCGCGGCTTCAATGCGCTGCCGGAGGGCGGCAAGATTCCGCGGCCCGACGTGCTGATCGTCGCGCGCGGCGGCGGCTCGCTGGAGGATCTGTGGTCGTTCAACGAGGAGATCGTGGTCCGTGCCGCGGCCGAGAGCATGATCCCGCTGATCTCGGCGGTGGGGCATGAGACCGACATCACGCTGATCGATTTCGTCGCCGACAAGCGCGCGCCGACGCCGACCGCCGCGGCCGAGATGGCGGTGCCGGTGCGCAGCGATCTCTTTGTCGAGGTCGGCGATCTCGGGCGACGCACCCGGTCCTGCTGGCAACGCGGCCAGGAGAGCCGTCGCAGCGAGCTGCGTGCCGCCGCGCGCGCGCTGCCGGCCGCCGGCGATTTGCTGGCGATCCCGCGGCAGCGGCTGGATTCGGCGGGCGCGTCCCTGCCCCGCTGCCTCAAGGCCAACACCCACGCGCATTTCCGCAGGTTCACCGCCGCAGGCGCCAAGCTGACGCTGCGGGTGCTGCACGGCCAGATCGCGCAGGCCGATCATCGCCTCACGGTGTGCGGCGAGCGGCTCGGGCTGTCCACGCGCTCGCTGCTGCGGCGACGGCGCGACCGCTTTGCCGGGCTGGAGGTGCGCTTGCGTGCCTCAAAGCTCTCCAATGCGCAGGCGCAGCGCAACGCGATTCACCGCCAGCGCGAACGCACGCATCGCCTTGCCGAGCGCGCGGGCCGCGCGCTGGTGACGCTGTTGCAGCGGCTCGATGCCCGCGTCGAGAACAGCGGCAAGCTGCTCTCCGCCTTGTCCTATCGCGGCGTGCTCGCGCGCGGCTTTGCGCTGGTGCGCGACGAGGCCGGCCATCCGCTGCATTCGGCCGACAGCGTCGGGCCTGGTGCAAGGGTCGAGATCGAGTTTGCGGATGGCCGTGTGGGCGCGACCGCGGATGCGGATCGTGCAGCGCCGACGGCAAAGCGCGCGCCGGCGCAAGCGAAGGCGGCGGCGCAAGAGGCGAAGCCTGCGCCGAAGCGCGTGGGCAAGCCGGTGGATCAGGGGAATTTGTTTTAGAGGCGCGAGGGCGTCGCGCCACCCTCAGTGTCATTCCCCGCGCAGGCGGGGAATCCAGTACGCCGCAGCCTCTCGATGAGCCACTGACGTCTCGGAGTACTGGATCGCCCGGTCAAGCCGGGCGATGACAGCGAGAGTGTGGCACGGGCACGCAATCCCAAGCTCGTCATTGCGAGGAGCCCTTGCGACGAAGCAATCCAAGAACCCCTCACCGGAAAGTCTGGATTGCTTCGCTGCGCTCGCAATGACGGTGCGGCAGCAGCCCTCCCTACCGGCAGGACAATCCCGCGTCGATCGTGGTCCAGAAGCCGCAATGTTCCGGCGCACGCATTGGCGCGCCGGCATGGGCTTCGAACAGATGGGCTTCGAACAGGAAGACCGCGACGGTGAAGACGATCAGGGCGGAGGAGAACAGGACGAAGCGGTTGCGCATGGGATTGCGTTTAATCGATATCGTGGTCGAATGATGGCGTCGTCACGGGTTGAAACCATCACGGCACGCCAACCGTAGATTCACGGTCGGCCATTTTCCGTGCAGGGCGGTGGTCGATGCGGGGCTGTCCGCTGTTGTTCCCTCGGGCGGCCCCGCCTTCGCTTCTCACGAGCTACGGCGCGGCGAGCCCGCTCATTCCAGCCTACCGCGCCAGCCACTCCGCGACTTCCTTCTGCGACTCCGCGCGCGCGGCCGCATCGGTGCCGAGATGGCCGTGCTCGGGTGCGGCGGCATCAAGGCTGCCGGCGAGCGCATGCAGCGGCGTGTTGGCGCGGTCGAAATCGTGATAGGCGCCGGGATAGACCACGATGCGCGCGAGCGCGCTGCGGCCATGCGCACCATCGACCATCTGGCGGCAGGCCGGCGGCGACGAGACGTCGTCATTGCCACCGATCAGCACCAGCGTCGGCACCCGTGTGCTCCACCCCAGGCCTGCGGAAATCCTGCAGTCCGGATAGAACGCGATCGCGGCGCGGAAATCCGGGCCCACATCGCGCGCAAGGCTCTGCGGACGCACGGCCCAGAGCAGCGCGCTGGCGCCATTCGCCCACCCCATCAGGCTGACGCGGTCGCGCGCAACCCAACTCTGCCGCATCAACCAGGCGCGCGACGCCGCGATGTCGGTGACGCGTTCGCGCCGCGCCTTGACGTGGATGTCCTTGACGCGGCATTGCGGCCCGAGCTCGCGCGAGCCGTAGCTGTCAGGAAGCAATACGGCGTTGCCGGATTTGAGCAGCCGCTCGGCCCAGTCGCGATAGCGCGGCAGGACGGAATCGGAATGGCCACCGAGCCCGCCGCAGCCGTGCAGCGCGATCACGGTCGGAAACGGCCCCGCGCCCTCGGGCTTGTAGAGCTGCGCATGCAGCACGCCGGACGCCAGCGGAATCTCGACCTGCTGCGGCGCCGGCGACGCTTGCGCGGCCGAGATCAGGAAGGTCAGGAACAGGGCGGTGAACGGAAGGCGCATCGAACTTTGCCGTTGGATCCTTCGCTCCAGCACTATCACGCGGAAACGGCGCCAAAACATCACAAACCGGTGGGTTTACCGGGCGGACAAGCCACCCTATCTATGCTACATCCCGTCCAACACATCGTGCCCTCCAAGGTGATCCCGGAGCGGCCTTCCACGGAGACTTTCGACCGTGCTGAACAAGTTCGGCCCCTCGGGCCATGGCGAAGCGCAGGTGCAGTATCTCGACGGCGATTTCCGCGTGATCTCGCCGGGGACCTTCGTGCGCTGCGCGATCACCGATACGCGGATCCCGCTCGACGAGTTGAAATACTGGAGCGTGGACCTGCAGGAAGCCTACGCCACGCCGGCCGCCGTGCTCGAGCGGCATTACCCGGGCGCGCCCAAGCCGCAGGCGTGAGGCGGCAAGCAGCAACTTCATCGCATTCTCCTGATCGTCTGAAAACGATAGGAGCTTGCGATGAATGGCGCCTGAATGTCGTCGTCGCCCTGAAAGGACGACAGTGGCTTTCAACGCCTTGAAAAGCGCCGCTCGCGCGCCTTGTAGAGATGATCGCTGATCAATTGCCGGAGCGCAGCCGGGTCGTCGAACGCGAGCTGGACGGCGAAAGGCACGATGCCATCCGGCACGCCTTCGCGGCCGTGCAGGCGGGCGAGATCCTTTTCCGTCGTCACCAGCGTCAGCTGCTCGCGCCGCGCCTCCGCAGCGAGGGCCGCGATCTCGTCGTTCGAAAACATGTGATGATCGGCGAAGGCCCGCGTAGCCGCGACCTCGATGCCGCTGGCGCGCAACGTGCGAAAAAACCGTTCGGGATCGCCGATGCCGGCGAACGCGAACACCGGCTTGCCCAACAGTCTTGCGATCGATCCGGCGTCGGGTTTCAGCCGCGCGCGCAGCTCCGGCTTGTTGCGCCTGGCAAGCTCGGCGGCGACATCGTCGGCGGCGCGGCCGCCGCCGATCACGACCAGCGCGTCGGTGCGCGCGAGCTGCGCCTTTAGCGGCGCACGCAGGGGACCGGCCGGAAACACTTTGCCGTTGCCGAGGCCGCGCTCGCTGTCGATCACGATCAGCGAGGTGTCCTTTAGAAGACGCGGGTTCTGGAAACCGTCATCCATCAGGATCACGGTGGCGCCTTGCGACTTCGCCAGCACGACGCCGTCGAGGCGGTCGCGCGCAACTGCAACAGGGACGTCGCGCGCCATCATCAGCGGCTCGTCGCCGATGTCGGATGCGGTGTGACGCATCCGGTCGACCATCACCGGACCCTTGAGGCTGCCGCCATAGCCGCGACTGAGCACCACCGGCGTCTCGCCGAGCTCGCGCAGGAGCTTCGTCAGCGCCAGCACGGTCGGCGTCTTGCCGGCGCCGCCGACATGGTAGTTGCCGACGCAGATCACGGGGATGCCGGCATCGACGCCCTCGCGCAGCATCCGCCGTTCCGTGATCGCGCCATAGAGCGCACCCAGTGGCCCCAATGCGTACGATTCGAGGGAACGTGGCCGGTACCAGAAGGCCGGCTCACGCATTGGCGGCCCCCATCTCGATCCGCAACTGCAGAAGATAAGGCTCGAGCGCGGTCATGGTGCGGTTGAGCGCGCCGCCGAGATCCTCGACCACGCCGGCGCCCGATCGCTGGATCTTCTGGCGCAGGGCAGGATCGGCAAGCAGCTGGCCGAGTTGCTTGATCAGCAGCTCCTGCGTGTCGGCCTGGCGCGCGCCGCCGCTGTGATCGAGCGCCTCGTAGACGTCGGCGAAATTGAAGACGTGCGGACCATGGACGATGGCCGCGCCGAGCTTGATCGCTTCGATCGGATTCTGGCCGCCATGGTGGATCAGCGATCCCCCCATGAACACGATGTCCGAGAGGCGATAGAACAGGCCGAGCTCGCCCATGGTGTCGGCGACATAAACGTCGGTGGCAGCCGTCGGCAGCTCGTCGCGCGAGCGCAGGGCCGGCTTCAGGCCGGACGCCGTGATCAGGCCCGTGATCGAAGAGCCGCGATCCGGATGGCGCGGCACGATCACGGTCAGGAGCTGCGGGAAGAAACCGGCGAGGCTGCGATGCGCCGCCACCAGCATCTCCTCCTCGCCCGGATGGGTCGAGGCCGCGACGATGATCGGACGCCCGCGCGTCATCGCCATCAGCCGTTCGAGCTTGGCGGGATCGGCCGGCGGCGCGGGAACGTCGAGCTTGAGATTGCCCGTGGTGACGACGTCGCGGCCGCCGAGCGCCGAGAAGCGCTCGGCATCGGTCTTCGACTGCGCCAGACAAATGTCGAACCGCGACAGCAGCGCCGAGATGGTGCCCTGCATGCGGCGCCAGCGCGGGAACGAGCGCGGCGACATCCGCCCGTTGATCAGCACCATCGGCACGCGGCGCGCGGCGCCGGCCAGGATCAGGTTCGGCCACAGATCGGATTCGATGAACAGCGCCAGCGACGGCTTCCAATGGTCGAGGAAGCGCGCGACATAACGCGGGGAATCATACGGCACGTATTGATGGATGACGTCGGGTGGAAAGCGCTTTGCCACAATGGCGGCCGACGTGACCGTGCCCGAGGTGAGCAGAATGCGCAGGTTCAGATCGCGCAAGCGCTCGATCAATGCCGCCGCGGCGAGGACCTCGCCGACGCTGGCGCCGTGAATCCAGACCAGCGGACCGTGCGGCCGCACGTCCCGGGACAGGCCCCGCCGTTCGCCGACGCGCGCGGGATCTTCCTTGCCCTGCTTCAGGCGCCGCTTGATCAGCACAGGCGCGAGCGGCACCAGGCCCCGCGCCAGGCGCCGGTACATCCGCAGCGTCAACGGCAGCGAGCCGGGCAGCGATTTAGGCATCTGCAGGTCCCGGCCGGCCGAGTTGCGCATAGGCGCGGCGGGTCGCCTCGTTCAAGGTCTCCTCCAGCTCGAGCCGCAGCGCTTCCATGGTGGCGGCGTTCGCATCCGGCGGAACGTGGATTTCCTTGATGCCGACCAACGCGCCCCGCCCGAACGGCAGGTTGATGGTGGTGCGGTCCCAGTTCTGGAGCCGGACGAAGCGGCTGGTCGCCATCGCAAAAGGCATGATCGGCCGCCCCGATTCCCGTGCCAGCATGATGATGCCGAGCCCGGCCACGCGCGAGCGCTTGGGGACGTCGGCGGTCAGCGCGACATTACAACCGTCCTGGAGCGTCCGCACCATTTCCTTGAAGGCACCGACCCCGCCTTTGCGGTGAAACGCGCCGCCATGGTCGCCGGACCCGCGGATGGTGCCGATGCCGAGCCGCTCGGCGGCAATCGCGTTGAACTCGCCGTCGCGGTGACGGGAGATCAGGACCCTGGCCTTGTACCAGTCCTTGTTCTTGATGAAGGGGGTGAGGAAATGCTGGCCGTGCCAAAACGCGAAGATCGCCGGGATCTGCGGTTCGACGCGGTCATAGACGTCAGGCGGATCGAACGTGAATTTGTTCGTCCGCCAGACCAGACGCAGATATTCGGCCGCCAGGATTCCGACGGCACGCTGGACGAAGCTGCTCCTCAGCGTATTGCGAAGCAGCTTTTTCAACGCGCCGGTTCTTGATTCGGGTCGAGCAGCCGGTGGAGGTGGACGATGAAATAGCGCATCTGCGCGTTGTCGACCGTGCTCTGCGCCTTGGCGCGCCAGGCGGCGTGCGCGGTCGCATAGTTCGGATAGAGGCCGACGATCTCGACGTCGTCGAGGTTCTTGAAGGTGTTGTGCTCGAGATCGACGAGCTCGCCGCCGACGACGAGGTGGAGCAGTTGTTGCGGGGCACTATCTGGCATCGGTTCTGTTCCTAACGGGCTGCCCGGCAAAGCAGTGTTCGACAAGCACGAGAAAGCGCTTCACGGCAAGGGGCGGTTTCGAAAATGCGAGACAATGTTCGCATGACGATCGCGACCCGCTGCCACCAGCACCCCATGCGTGACTTGCCGGCGGTTATAGAGGATGGGATCTCCGGAGAGATCGCTCATCCTACCATCGGCTTCCTGCACGATCAAATCCGCCGCCGCAAGGTCCCAATCATGACTGTTGCCGCCCGCAAAAGCCGCATCCAGCGCGCCATGGGAGACCCGGCACAGACGCAGCGCGAGCGAACCGATTCGCGGATGCAGCTTGATCTCGCCCAGTGACGGCTTCAGGCGCTCAACAAGGGGCTTCGGACCCGCGACCCGCGAGAAGTCGAGCTCGGATCCCGCCGTCGCCCGCACCGGCACCTCATTGAGGGTCGTGCCCCGGCCGCGGGCGGCGAAGAAGAACTCATCGCTCGTCGGTGCGAACACCGCGGCCAGCACCGGCGAGGCGTCCTCGACCAGCGCGACGCTGACGCACCATTCGTCATGGCCGTTGAGGTAATTGCGGGTGCCGTCGATGGGATCGACGATCCAGGTCAGTCGCCGCGACAGCCGCACCTCGTCGTCGGCGCTCTCCTCCGACAGCCAGCCATAGTCGGGCGTCGCCGCGCGCAGGCGAGCTTCCAGGAGATCGTTGACGGCAATGTCGGCTTCCGAGACCGGCGAGGACGCGCCCTTGGTCCACTTCTTCAGCTCGGTGCGGAACATCGACTGCGCGAGTGCGCCCGCCTCCCGCACCGTGTCTTGCAGCAGCGCCGCGTCGCGCGTCAGGATGGCTTCGCCTGTTGCGTTCGCGTCAACGTCCGCCAAGCGTCAAACCCTCGATGCGCACCGTCGGCGCATTGACGCCGTAGCGGAACTCGAGATTGTTCGCCGGCTGCATCGACTTGAAGATCTCGAACAGATGGCCGGCGATCGTCACCTCGCTCACGGGATAAGTGAGCTCGCCGTTCTCGATCCAGAAGCCGGAGGCGCCGCGGCTGTAATCGCCGGTCACGCCGTTGACGCCCGAGCCGATCAAATCGGTGACGTAGAAACCCTGCTTGATGTCGGAGATCAGCTCGGCCGGGGTGGGCGTGCCGGGTTCAAGGTGCAGATTATACGGCCCCGGCGACGGCGAGGAGGAGACGCCGCGATGGGCGTGGCCGGTGGTGGTGAGACCGAGCTCACGCGCGGTGGCGCAATCGAGCAGCCACGTCGTCAGCACGCCTTCGTCGATCAGCGCGATCTTCTTCACGGCGACGCCTTCGGCATCGAACGTCTGCGAGCGCAGGCCGCGTTTGCGCAGGGGATCGTCGATGATGCGGATGTTCTTGGCGAACAGCTGCTGGCCGAGCTTGTCCTTCAGGAAGCTGGTCTTGCGCGCGATCGAAGCGCCATTGATGGCGCCGACGACATGACCGACCAGCGAGCCCGCGACGCGCGGATCGAACACCACAGGCACCTTGCAGGTCTCGACCTTGCGCGGATTGGCGCGCGCCACGGTGCGCTCGCCCGCGGAACGGCCGACGATCTCCGGCGACAGCAGATCGGCACCATGCGGCGCCGAGGTGAAATCGTAGTCGCGCTCCATGCCTGTGCCGTCGCCG
The DNA here is from genome assembly GCF_023073095.1 of Bradyrhizobium sp. 44. Taxonomy (NCBI): domain Bacteria; kingdom Pseudomonadati; phylum Pseudomonadota; class Alphaproteobacteria; order Hyphomicrobiales; family Nitrobacteraceae; genus Bradyrhizobium; species Bradyrhizobium sp. 44. The sequence continues at coordinate 973,550 of NZ_JADPIY010000008.1, read as the reverse complement.
ACAATGGCGGTGGCGGAGATGCCCTGGCTGGAACGCAGATAAGAGCCGTGGAAGCCGGTGCTGGTGACGAGCACCATGCCGCCCATGCCGGCGGAGGCCGAGGCGCCGCCGGATTTGGTCACGCCCTTCACACCGAGCGCCGCAGCCTCGGCTTCGAGCGCGCGGCGCTCGAGTTCCGAGGTCGCGGGCACGTCGGGGTCGAGCAGATCGAGATCGGGGAAGTCGCGCGCGAGCAGTGCGGGATCGGCAAGGCCGACATATTTGTCGTCGGGTGCAACACGCGCCATCGCAACCGCTCGCTCGGCAAGCTTGGTCACGGCATCGCCGCTGGCGTCGTTGGTCGAGACCACCGCCTGGCGCCGGCCGACCAGCACGCGCAAGCCGACATCGTCACCCTCGGAACGTTCGGATTCCTCGACCCGGCCGTCGCGGACCTCGACGCCTTGCGAGACGCCGCGCACGGCGACCGCATCGGCCGCATCCGCGCCGGCGCGCCGGGCAGCCTCCACCAGCCGCTGCGCGAGATCGGAGAGCGCAGACTGATCGAACAGGTCGCGACCGGCTGTGGACGAATCCTTGGGCGAAAGCGTCGAGCTTGGTGAAGGGTTCACAAACGAAATCCTGTTGGGGCGGGCTGCGGGACCGGAACCCACAGATGTGCCCTGATCGCGCGGACTTCAAGCATTTTCAGCCCACCAAAAGCTCAGATTCGCAGCTTGCGCGCAACGTCTCGTCAATCATGCGTGCCAAGGTCTTGTCAATCATGAGCGGCGGTGAGGTTGGATTAACCAGCCTTTTTAAGCGGTTTCGGAAAGGCTCGCGCTAAGGTCCTCACATCGACCGGGAACATAATCCCGGCGGGGAGAACTAAAGCCGTGAGGCGTCAAACAGCAACAAGCGGGATCGCTCCCGCCGGGTCGAGCCGCTCCCTGCGGCTCGACCCCCTTTCCCTTCCGGTCCGCTTCGATGCGCATGATCCGCGCGCCGACGGTTATGTCCGGCAGATCGAGCTTCATCGCGAACGTGTCGTGCTGCGCCGTGCCGTCCGCGGCATGCGGATGGCAATCAATGTTCGCGTCAGCGACTTCATCGGCGTCGCGCTGCGCGGCAACGACGAGGCCCAGACCCTCGTCCTGGTGCATCGCGATCCCTCGCTCTCCATTCCGCTGCTGGTCAGCGCCGATGGCGACGAACTCGTTGAGGCCTGGGCGATCTGGAGCGAGCTGTTCGCGCTTCCGCAGCTCGACGAAGGCGCACGCAAGCCCGCGCCACGCCGCCGCCGCGCCAACGCGATCCGCGACCGCCGTCCGAAATTTCTGATGCGCCGCCGCGCCGGTGTCGCACGCGAGTTGTCGGTGCATCGCGATGAGCGCGAGATCATCGCGCGGAGTTAAGCCGCCCGCATCACCGCGTCGGCCAATAAGCCCGCAAACAACAACAGCCCCGCGTCGCGGTTCGAATAGAACAGGCGCTTGCAGAGTTCGCCGTCGCTAATATTCAGCCGCGCGATCTGCGAGGCCAGATGCACGGCGAAGGCCACAAGTCCGAGCCAGGCCGGCCAGCGCGCATCGCCCGACGCCAGCGCCACGCCGATCAGCAGCACCGCCAGGCCGTAGAACAGGATCAGCGCCTGGTGCGTATGCGCACCGAACAGGCGCGCGGTGGACTTGATGCCGATCAGCGCATCGTCCTCGGCGTCCTGATGCGCATAGATCGTGTCATAGCCGATCACCCAGGAAATCGCGCCGGCATAGAGCACGAGCGCGGTGACGTCGATGCGCCCGAAGGTGACGGCAAATCCCATCAAGGCGCCCCAGGAGAACGCGAGCCCAAGCACGATCTGCGGCCACCAGGTGATGCGCTTCATGAACGGGTAGATCGCGACGATCAGCAATGAGGCGATGCCGGTCAGGATCGCGAAGCGGTTGAACTGCAGCAACACCACGAGCCCGATCAGCGCCTGCGCGACCATGAAGGCCAGCGCCTGCTTCGCGCTCACCTGGCCCGACGGCAGCGGCCGCGAGCGGGTGCGCTCGACCTTGTCGTCGAGGTCACGGTCGGTGATGTCGTTCCAGGTGCAGCCTGCCCCCCGCATCACGAAGGCGCCGATGAAGAACAGGACGATGGTGAGCGGCAGGCCGCGGACGTCATGCGCCATGCCGGCGGCGAGCGCCGCCGACCACCAGCACGGCATCAACAGGAGCCAGGAGCCGATCGGACGATCGAAGCGGGACAAGCGCAAATAAGGCCGCGCCCATTGCGGTGCGCGCGTATCGACCCAGTTGCCGGTGGAATCGGCAACGCGGGCGGATGTGTCGCTCATCGGGTCAGGACGTTGCCGTTGAGTGTGTCGAAGGTGCTGCCGCCCTTCTTGCCCGCATTGGCCTCGGGCGCCGAGGCCGAACCCAGCACTTCGCTCAGCGACGGACCGGCCGGACCGCGGGGCTGGTTCTGCATCTGCTGCGCAACATTGCAGACCTTCGCCGCCATGGCCTCGGTGTTCTTATGGCCGTCCTTCATCTGCGCGCCGACCTGCGCCGGAATCCCGCACTTCGAGGCGTTGGCCTCGATGTACTTGATCATCTTGGTCTCAGCCTGGCTGAAGTTGCGGATCAGCTTGCAGGCCTCGTCAGGCGGGGCGTGACGGTCGCTCGCGGCCTTGATCAGCTTGCCGCGCTTTTCGGCATCCTCGCGCAGAGGCATGAAGGCCTTCATGCAGTCCTCGCCGGGACCGGCTTGCGTCGGCGGAGCCGCGCTGAAGGCGCCGGCGCCACCGACCGGCGCGGCGCCGTTCACGGGGAAGGACGATTGCGGCGCGCCGCCGACGGAGGCAACGGGCGCCGACCCGTTCACGGGCGGAAACGCGGAACTGGTTGGGGCCTGACCCGGCAGCGGCGCGGGGAAACCCTGCGCATAGGCACAAACGGAGCCCATCGTGACCATGGCGGCAGTGATCGGAACCATCAAATGACGGATCATCAAGGCAGTCTCTCCGGCAGGAGCTTGCGGGGTTCGGCGTCTTCCCAATTGAAGCGCAACCAGCGTGCTCGCGATTTTACGATTCCCGCCGGCCCTTAACAACCCGTTGAATAGGGCAGGAGCGCGGCGCGCCGACGCACCATTTCGGCAAAATTTACCCCGAAAGTACTGCTTTCGGCTAAGAACGGCGCCAAATCGGACCTTTGAACCATGCCCTCCCACGATTTCCGCGGCCCCCGCCTGTTCGTCGATGCCCCCCTCGCCCAGGACGGCAGGATCGAGCTCGACCGCGACCAGAGCAATTATCTCGGCAATGTGCTGCGGCTTGCCGCCGGGGCCGAGGTCTTGGCGTTCAACGGCCGCGACGGCGAGTGGCAGGCCGCCATCGAAGGCCGCAAGCGGCCCGATGGCCTCGTCATCCTCCAGCAGACCCGGCCGCAGGACCGGCTGCCCGACCTCGCCTATGTCTTCGCCCCGCTCAAGCATGCCCGGCTCGACTACATGGTGCAGAAGGCCATCGAGATGGGGGCGGCCTCGCTTCAGCCGGTGCTGACCCGGTTCACCCAGGCTTCCCGCGTCAATACCGAGCGGATGCGCGCCAATGTCGTCGAGGCGGCCGAGCAATGCGGCATTCTCAGCATCGCCGCCGTTGGCGAGCCGATGCCGCTGGAGCGCTTCCTCAGCCAGCGCGCCGCGGGCCGCCTGCTCATCTTCTGCGACGAGGCGGCGGAGCTCGAAAACCCCATTCAGAGCCTGCAAGGCGCAGGCGCGGCGGAGGGAATCGACGTGCTGATCGGCCCCGAAGGCGGCTTTGCCGAGGAAGAGCGGGCGCTGCTGCTGCGGCAGCCGAAAATCCTGCGGCTGGCGCTGGGACCCCGGATCATGCGGGCCGACACGGCCGCAGTGGCCGCGCTGGCGCTGGTGCAGGCGGTGCTGGGCGACTGGGCTGGCGAACGCGGCTAAGGCACGTTGCTATTCGCCTCGTAGCGATCGGTTCAGGGTCTCCGAAGGCAACTCTCCGAAAGCCTCTCTGTAGCTCGCTGCGAACTCGCTGAGATGCCAGAAACCATGCGCAAGCGCACAGGACTTCACACTCCGGCCCGCTCGACCGGTGCGCAGTTGCTTGCGCACCGACCAGAGGCGCAAGACCCGGCTATAGCGATGTGGGCTCATGCCGCAGATGGCCCGTGTCGCACTCTGGAGAGTCCGGACCGACACGCCCGCCTGCTCCGCCAGTTCGGTCGTCTTGTGCCAGATCATCAGATCGCGCCGAATCAGTTTCTCCATATCAGCTACGATCCGGCGATAATGCTCGGCGGTGGATGAGACAGGTCCGCTTGCGACGCTGGACCAGATCGCCGCGTCCATCGTGCTGAGCAGTGACTGTTCGACAAATTTTTGCGAAGCTGGCTCGTTCAAGAAGTCTGGGTCATTTGCTGCGGTTTCAAGCGAGATCGAGATCAGACGGCGCAGCGAGGCAAGCACGTCCGGCGCCGGATTCAGCAAATGGCATCCATCGCCCAATTCAGGCAATGGCTCCCGCCCGGATGGACTGAAGTAGACCACTGCCAGCAGACGCCCCTCCGGCTCATGCACCAGGCAATCTGAATCACCTTTCAATACGAGGACAGAACCGCCCATCGATTGCCCGTTGATGCGGGCAGAGGTCACGTGATCCATCGGTACCGCCACTGCGGCAGCATTGGTGAACTGATAGCCTCGAATGATCCGGGGGAAGGTTTTCAACAGCGACAGGGTCAGGGTCGGCAAGGTGAGCCGGGCACGCATGATCGCTGTCACCCCGGCCGACAACGGCATGCTCGATGCGCCGGCGTATTTCTCGGTCTCGCCGAAATGATCGATGTCATACGAATTGAGCTCGAGCGCCGAGGACGGCTTGAGATCCTGGAACGACATCAAGCGATCCGCCGCTCTCTTTTGCATTCCCTCGCGAGCAGGGACTAGACGGCTTTGATCCATGTTCTGCTGCTTACTTGGCCTTCTTCTAGGAAACGGCGATTTAGCGCCACGCAAATCATCCGGCCCGTTGACGCCGGCGCGCCGCAGTCGCGGAGCATTGAGATGGCATGAACGATCAGAAGGTCGAGTGGATCGAATTCGTCTTAGTGCCGGAACATGTCGCAGATCGAAAACAGCATATAGGCCAGCGTGTGTCGCGCGACCGGATACCATCGGTTGCGATTGCACATGAATCGGAAACCAACTCGCATTGTAAACGAAGGCTCTGCGAACGGATCGTCCCCCCTACCCAAATTGAGTATGCAACCGGTGGAGCATTCTCAAACGGGCCGAGCAGCTCGCGGATGGGGCGCCCCAGGCGACCCATTCCTCGTGGAAGCGCCCCGGAGACGTCCTTGGCCCGAAATGAATGGGGGTGAGGTGAGCCTCCCTACCTACCTGGGTCGATTGCAGCGGGATGAACAGGTGCTGTATTACCTAGTTGGCGCCGGACCTGATTAGGCCGCCGCCTCCTCTGATCACACCGCCTCGCTCCGACGCTGTTAAGCGATTGATCCTTTGGAGGTCGAAACCGCTTTCGGGCCATGCTAAGGCCTGCGGCAATTCGCTCCCCTTGCTTGCCCTGCCCGGTTCCACCGGGACGATGGACCCCTGAGATGACCGCGACTGCCACCTCACATGCTGCCGGCTCCGCCGCCTGGGCGGATACGCTGCTGCTGTCGTTCGCGCAGGCCGGCTATGTCAGGGCCGAGCCCGCCATCCTGCAGCCGGCCGAACCGTTCCTGGATCTCTCCGGCGAGGATATCCGCAAGAGCCTGTACCTGACCACCGACCTCTCCGGCGAGGAGCTCTGCCTGCGCCCGGATCTGACCATTCCGGTGGCCCGCGATTACCTCAGCTCTGGCCGTGCCGGCCAGCCGGCCGGGTTCAGCTATCTCGGTCCGGTGTTCCGCTACCGCAACGGCCAGAGCAGCGAATTCCTGCAGGCCGGCATCGAATCGTTCGGCCGTCTTGACCGCGCTGCGGCCGATGCCGAGATGCTGGCGCTGGCGCTGGAGGCGACCGCCGCGTTCGGCGTCCGCGACGTCGAGATCCGCACCGGCGACGTGGCGCTGTTCAACGCGCTGCTCGACGCACTCGACCTCTATCCGGTCTGGCGCCGCCGCCTGGTCAAGGATTTCAACCGCAAGATCAGCCTGGAGCAGGATCTCGAGCGGCTGGCAGCCGCGACCACCGCGACCCGCAGCGAATATGAGGGCGTGCTCGCGGCGCTCGCCGGCTCCGACCGCAAGGCGGCACTCGCTTTCGTCACCGATCTGATGTCGATCGCCGGCACCACCAATGTCGGCGGCCGCACCACCGCCGAGATTGCCGACCGCTTCCTCGAGCAGTCGACGCTGAAGGGCGGCGCGCTGCCGCGCGAGGCCATCGCCGTGCTCAAGCGTTTCCTGTCGATATCGGGTAACCCCGACGACGCCATCGCCGAACTGCGCGCGCTCACCAATGATGCAAAGCTCGACCTCAGTGCTGCGATCGACCAGTTCGAAAGCCGGGTCGGCTTCATGGCCGCGCGCGGCATCGATGTGAAGGGGACGCGGTTTTCGACCGCGTTCGGGCGCGGGCTCGACTACTACACCGGCTTCGAATTCGAGCTGCATCACCGCGGCAACGGCGCCGAGCCGCTGGTTGCCGGCGGCCGCTATGACGGGCTGATGACCCAGCTTGGATCGGCCGAGCCGATCCCCGCGGTCGGTTTCTCGGTCTGGGTGGATGCGCTGACCCGGATCGGCCGCAAGGTGGGAGCTTAAGTCATGAGCGCGCCATTCGTTCTGGCCGTTCCCTCCAAGGGCCGCCTGCAGGAAAACACCGAGGCCTTCTTCGCCCGCGCCGGGCTCAAGCTGTCGAAGGCGGGCGGCGCCCGCGACTATCGCGGCACGCTCGCGGGCCTCGACAATGTCGAGGTCGCCTATCTCTCGGCGAGCGAGATCGCCTCGCAACTGTCCCGCGGCTCGGCGCATCTCGGCGTCACCGGAGAGGATCTGGTGCGCGAGACCATCGCGGACGCCGACAAGCGCGTCTCCCTGATCGAAGGCCTCGGCTTCGGCTATGCCGACGTCGTCGTCGCGGTGCCGCAGGCGTGGATCGACGTCCGCACCATGGCCGACCTCGACGACGTCACCACCGGCTTCCGCGAGCAGCATCACATGCGCATGCGGGTCGCGACCAAGTTCATCAACCTCACCCGCGCCTTCTTCCAGAGCCAGGGCATCACCGATTACCGCATCGTCGAAAGCACGGGCGCGACCGAAGGCGCGCCGGCCGCCGGCAGCGCTGAGTTGATCGTCGACATCACCACGACCGGCGCGACCCTCGCCGCCAACGGATTGCGGGTGCTCGACGACGGCGTGATCCTGCGCAGCCAGGCCAATCTGGTCGCCTCAAGAGACGCCGATTGGTCGCCGCAGGCGCGGGAGACCGCGCGAATCATCCTCGATCACATCGCGGCGCGGGCGCGGGCCAACAAATACCGCGAAGTCCGCACCCGCTTCCGCCAGTGCGACGCGGCCATGCTCACCGAGGCCCACGAGCGCTTCGGCGTCGAAGCCCCGTTCGGCGGACCGACCTCGTCGGGCATGCTCACGCTGCACTGCCCGCCGGGCCAGCTCTACGCACTCGCAAGCTTCCTGCGCGGGCATGGCGCCGAGACCGTCTCGGTGGTTTCGCTGGATTACGTGTTCGACCGGGAGAACCCGCTGTTCGCCAGGCTCGAGGCGTTCCTGCGGCAGTGAGCCCAAAGTTTGTTGAGCAATTCCGTTCAGCGTAGCGACAGCAAACGACAGCTACCATATGCTGTTGAGATGACCTTGAACGCCTCTGGAACCTTGATCGATGACGCTGGGCTCTGACGTTTCCGGCATGACGACCATCGCGGCAAGCACCGCCGCGAAGGGACTGTCGATTGTCGTCCCGCTCTACAACGAAGCGGCGGGCCTCGCCGCCCTGCACCAGCGCATCTGCGATCTCGCAAAGACCTTGCGTCAGCGCTATCGCTTGGCTTGCGAGGTCGTCTATGTCGACGACGGCAGCGCGGACGCGACGCTGTCGATCGCCCGCTCGCTGCCGGCCGACGCGGTCGACGTCCAGGTGGTGTCGCTGTCGCGCAATTTCGGCAAGGAGGCCGCGCTGATGGCCGGCCTCGACCATGCCCGGCTCGGCGCGGTGCTGTTCATGGACGGCGACGGCCAGCATCCGCCGTCGCTGGTCGAGCGACTGGTGCGGCACTGGATCGAGGACGGCTACGACGTCGTCTATACCGCCAAGGCGCATCGCGACAACGAACCGTTCCTGCGGCGGCTCGCCGGGCGCGGCTTCTATGCGCTGATCAATTGGGGCGCGCGCCAGAAGATTCCCGAAGACGCCGGCGACTTCCGCCTGCTGTCGCCGCGCGCGGTGGCAGCACTGAGGCAGCTGCCGGAGCGCAACCGCTTCTTTAAGGGCCTCGCGAGCTGGATCGGCTTCCGCCAGATCCGCGTCGATTACGAGCCCGCGCCGCGCACCCATGGCGTGACAACCTTCAGCGCCGCGCGTCTTCTTGGTCTTTCGATCGAAGGCGTCACCTCGTTCTCGGTGGCGCCGTTGCGCTTCGCCAGCCTGCTCGGCGTGATCCTCGCCGGCGGAGCGTTCCTGTTCGGTCTGTCGATCCTGTGGGAGGTCTTGACCACCGGCAAGCAGGTGCCCGGCTATCCCTCACTCGTGATCGGCCTGATGACGATCGGCGGCGTGCAGCTCATCATGATCGGCATCGTCGGCGAATATATCGGCAAGATCCTCTCCGAGCTGAAGGCGCGCCCGATCTACTTCGTCGCCGAGCACAGTGAAAAGCATTTCGAGACCGACAAGGCTGACGACGCCTCGAAGAGGACGGCGGCCGAATGAACGCGGCCGCGCCGCCGCGGCGGATCTGGCTCTGCGCCGACGATTACGGCATCAGCCCGGGTGTCAATCGCGCCATCCGCGACCTGATCGAACGCGGCCGTCTCAACGCCACCTCGGTTATGATGGGGGGACCTGCGGTCGAGCGCAGCGAGATCGAAGCCCTCCAGACGGCAGCGCAAGCGAGCCCGCGCTGCGCGATCGGATTGCACGTGACATTGTCGGCACCGTTCCGGCCGCTCACCATGCATTTCCGCCCACTCGACGGCGACATGTTTCTCCCGTTTCCGAAGCTGCTGCGCGCGGGTCTTGCGCGAAGGCTCGACCGCGAATTCTTTCGCAACGAGGTCAAGGCGCAGCTGGCAGCCTTCGCGAAAGCGTTCGGGCGCGCGCCTGACTTCGTCGACGGCCATCAGCATGTGCAGCTCTACCCGCAGGTGCGCGACGGCTTTATCGACGCAGTCGCCGAAGTCGCGCCAAAAGCCTGGGTGCGCCAAGGCGGCCGCGACCTGCCGCTGATGCAGCGGCTGGCTTCACCCAAAGCCATGGTGCTCGATATCCTCAGCGCGCAATTCCGCCGCCGTGCCGGCAGCGCGGCCCTCAGCTTCAATCCCGGCTTCGCCGGCGCCTATGATTTCACGCAGGCGGCCGATTTCGGCGAGCTGATGCGGCATTTCCTCGAAGGCCTGCCGGATGGCGGTCTCATCATGTGTCATCCCGGCTTCGTCGACGACATCCTCACTGGGCTCGACCCGATGACGGATGTCCGCGAACGCGAGCACGCCTATCTCGCCGGCGATGCCTTCGCGCGCCTGCTGACGGACAGCGGCGTCACGCTGGGATGAAACCGGCGACAGTTTGCGAAAAGCCGCCCGCGGGGCAGCTTGTCGCATACCGAAATTTAATCCTGCCGGCACTGTTGGGGCCACAATGGAACCCTACATCTGCCTCGCGCTTGTTTTGCGCGAGGGAGACTGACCATGACGCCGCAGGAACGCCAGCTCGTCGACGAGCTTTTCGACCGGCTTTCGAAACTGGAAAATGCACCGCGCGATCCCGACGCGATCGCCGCAATCTCCGACGGCCTGCGCAAGGCGCCCGGCGCGATCTATGCGCTGGTGCAGACCGTGCTGTTGCAGGACGAAGCGCTGAAGCGCGCCCATGCCCGTATCCAGGAGTTGGAGGCGGCGCAGGCGCCCGAACAGGCGCAGTCCGGCGGTTTCCTGGACACCATGCGCGACACGCTGTTCGGCGGGGGTCCATCGCGCGGCTCGGTTCCGAACGTGCCGCCGCGTGACTCGCGGCCGGTGTGGAACAGCGGCCAGGCGATGCAGCAAAGCCAGCCCGGTTATGGCCAGCCGCCCTCCGGGCAGGCTTACGGTCAGGGCCCCGGTCAGGGCTATGGCGCGCCGCCGGTCGGCGGTGGCGGCGGTTCGTTCCTCGGAACGGCGGCGGCAGCCGCAGCCGGCGTCGTTGGCGGCTCGCTGCTGCTCTCCAGCATCCGCGGCATGATGGGCGGATCGCATCAGCAGGCCTTCGGCGACACCAATGCCCTGGGCGACCGCAGCGCTGGTGGAAGTCCCTGGAGCGGCAGCGATCAGTCCGGCGGCTCGCTCGCGCGTGATGCCGGCCTCGACGACGTTGGCTCGAACCGCGGTGATGCGTCCCGGCAGGGCTTCGCCGACCACGCTTCGAACGACGACCAGAACTACAACGATCAGAACGACAATGACGGCGGCAATGTCGACCTCGCCGACGACAGCGATTTCGGCGGCGGAGATGATGGCGGCAGCGATTACGCCTGACGCTTTTTATCCTTGCTCCAAACGAGAACGGCCGCCGATGAGGCGGCCGTTTTGGTTCCGAGCGCTATGCGCCTACATCACGACGACCTTGGTGCCGACATTGACGCGGCCGTAGAGATCGATGACGTCCTCGTTGCGCATGCGGATGCAGCCCGAGGAGACGTTGGTGCCGATGGTCCAGGGTTCGTTGGAGCCGTGGATACGGTAAAGCGTCGAGCCGAGATACATCGCGCGCGCGCCGAGCGGATTTTCCGGGCCGCCTTCCATGTGCCTGGGCAGATCGGGGCGGCGCGCGATCATTTCCGCCGGCGGCGTCCAGGCCGGCCATTCGCGCTTGGCCGTGATCGACTTCACGCCGGACCAGGTGAAGCCGGGACGGCCGACGCCGATGCCGTAGCGCATCGCCCGGCCGTTGCCCTCGACGAGATAGAGGAATTTGTTCGGCGTATCGACCACAATCGTGCCGGCGCTTTCATTGCCGCTATAGTCAACGAGTTGTTTCTCGAATCTCGGGTCGAACTGACGCTGCCGCGGATCGACCGCCTCCTGCTGGAGACCTGCGCCCTGCGTCTGCGGCTCGCCCATCGGCGGCAGGCGGCGCTGGTCATAATAACCAGGCTGCTGCTGATACATCGGCTGCTGCGGAGCGTAGGCCGGACCGCGACCGGGCCCGTCACCGAACATGAACTCGATGAAGCCGCCGCCCATGTTCGCATTGGAGGCGACACGCACCGGCGCAGGCGGCACTTGCGGCTGATAGAGCACCGCGGGCGGATCGTTCGGCACGCTATTGTCGAAGGCGCTGGCGCTGTTGGCGCCGGCAATGAAGGTGCAAGCGCTGCCAAGCAGCGCGACAGACATTTTCTTGAACATCGACGTACTCTGTACTGTTTCGTCTAGATCACATGCGTCGTGGCAAGCTGACCGCTGATCCGCACCCGCGACGTGGTCAATAAAGAGCAAAAGCCGTTTTGTTTGGTAAACGAAAACGCCATTTCGATTCACCACGTCGTCGGCAGCGGTGCAATTTGGCGATCAGCGTTTATTTTCGATGAACGCCTTGCACGCATGGTTAATCGCCCGTTTGCAAGCCGTCGCGCACAACCGAGACGACAGTTCCGGCTGTGAACTTCGTGTTAAATCGCTTCTGCCTACAAAGACGCGTGAGTGAGGTGGGGGGAGTTCTTGATGGCTATTCACCGCAAACGTTTTCGTGTCGAGGAGGCTATTGTCGGCGAGATGCCCAGCCCCGAAATGATTGAGGAGGCTGCGCCGATGCATAGCGAGATCATGGCCGAGTTGCGTGCGATCCGTGCACAGATGGCGAAGGGCACCGCGCCCTTGTCCGGCAGCGCCGCCATGGCGGCGATCGACGCCTCCACTGCCCACGAGCTCTCCGAAGCCCGTACCATGCTCGATACTTACCGGGCGCAGATCGAGCAGTGCGAGAAGCTGAAGGTCGAGCTCGACCTCATCCACGACGCCATCGACCGCACCAAGCGCGAGATCGCGACACTGCACGGCAAGAGCTTCGACGGCGGCGAAATGGCCAAGGTCAATGGCGAGCTCGGCGCGGTCGTCGGCGGCACCGAACAGGCGACCCAGCAGATCCTCGAAGCCGCCGAGTCGATCGACCAGGCGGCCAGCGCGATGGCCAAGGTGCAATCGGCCGATCAGCAGAAGCGGCTGGCCGACGATATCCAGGAACGCGTCATCTCGATTTTCGAAGCCTGCAACTTCCAAGACCTGACCGGCCAGCGCATCAGCAAGGTCATGAGCACGATGAAGTTCATCGAGCAGCACATCAATTCCATGATGGAGATCTGGGGCGGCGTCGACGCGATCAAGTCCCACGTCGTGCCGCAGGTCGACACCCGCAGCGACGACGACAAGCTTCTCAACGGCCCGAAGCTCGCCGGCGACGTCGGCCACGCCTCGCAGGACGACATCGACGCGCTGTTCGACTGAGCGGACGCGACACTCCGGAAAAACAAAACGCCGGCGCAAGCCGGCGTTTTTTTGTTTGGGAGGTCATTGCGAACGAAGCGAAGCAATCCGGACTGTGTCCGCGGAAGCAGCCTGGTTGCTTCGTCGCTTCGCTCCTCGCAATGACGAGTGGCTAGGCCGGCGCCGCGATTACGCCCTCGGCGCGCAGCGGACGTAGACCATGTTGCCGTAGCGGGTGGCGGCGTCCTTGTCGATAAAGCGGGTGATGAGGACGCGGCCGTCGAAGGAGACGATCTCGCGGTCCTGCTCGCCGGGCGTCGGACCCGCCGGCCCGATATAGTTCTTGCCGCTGGGCGAACCCTTCAGCCGCAGCTCCTGCGGTGTTGCCTGGTCCGCCAGATGCATGATCACGCCGCCGGAGGAGCCGGCGGTGATCACATAAGGATTTTTGCATTGGGCCCGGGCGGCAGCCTCGGTGCGGGCGCGGTCGGCCGGGTTCTGGAACGAGGCGAGGCCCCAGCGCCCGACGATCTCGTCGGCGCGGATCGAGGCGGGCATTTCCGGACCGGTGCCGGGCTCGGCCTCGGGGGGCGGTGAGGAGGAAGAAAAGGACGGCAGGCTCATGCCGCCGCCGCAGGCGCCAAGCAGCAGCGCCAGGCAAGAAGCCGCCGCCAGATTGGCGACCGTGCGCGCGTGAGCTGAACTGATCATGGCATTCCCCCGGACAAAACCATGGCCGCACCCCTTCCGCAGCCAAGCGCAAAACCGCTGCCGGAGCAATGACGTCCTTTAATACGCCGGCGCCCCGAACAAGTTTCCAACGTCACCATCCTATATCCGTCTCACCAATCGCTTAACCACCTTTGCTTGACAGGATCGCGGCCAAGCCATATTCCCGGGCGGACCATTAGCACTCTGAAAGATGGATTGCTAACGCGCGCCGATCGATCCTCGAGAAGGGTCGACGGCAGCGCCGCCCGCCCACTTTCACTCCTTCCGAAGCGAGCCTCCAAAGGGAAACGTCATGACTAAATCCAAATTTCGTCCGCTGCATGACCGTGTCGTGGTCAAACGTATCGACGCCGAGTCAAAGACCAAGGGCGGCATCATCATTCCGGACACGGCCAAGGAAAAGCCGTCCCAGGGCGAAGTCGTCGCCGTCGGCCCCGGTGGCCGCGACGAGGCCGGCAAGCTGATCCCGATCGACCTCAAGGTCGGCGACCGTGTGCTGTTTGGCAAGTGGTCGGGCACCGAGGTCAAGATCGACAACGATGAGCTCCTGATCATGAAGGAGTCGGACATCATGGGTGTGATGGCCTAAGGCCAGACGCCTGAACGGCCGCTGAATGCATGCCCGGGTCACTCGATCCGGGCATGCATCATTCCGCCGGGTTCGATCGCGGACCCCGGGAATGAGGCGACCCAATAAGCAAGACACATCACGAAAAAAGAAGAGGAATTGCAGACCATGGCTGCCAAAGACGTCAAGTTTTCCGGAGACGCGCGCGATCGCATGCTGCGCGGCGTCGACATTCTCGCCAATGCCGTCAAGGTGACGCTCGGCCCGAAGGGCCGCAACGTGCTCATCGAGAAGTCGTTCGGCGCGCCCCGCATCACCAAGGACGGCGTCACCGTCGCCAAGGAGATCGAGCTCGAGGACAAGTTCGAGAACATGGGCGCCCAGATGGTGCGTGAGGTCGCCTCCAAGACCAACGACCTCGCCGGCGACGGCACCACCACCGCGACCGTGCTGGCCCAGTCCATCGTGCGCGAAGGCGCCAAGTCGGTTGCCGCCGGCATGAACCCGATGGACCTCAAGCGCGGCATCGACATCGCGGTCGCCGCCGTCGTCAAGGACATCGAGAAGCGCGCCAACCCGGTCGCCGCCTCCTCCGAGGTCGCCCAGGTCGGCACCATCTCGGCCAACGGCGATGCCGCCATCGGCAAGATGATCGCGCAGGCGATGCAGAAGGTCGGCAACGAGGGCGTCATCACCGTCGAGGAGAACAAGTCGCTCGACACCGAGGTGGACATCGTCGAGGGCATGAAGTTCGACCGCGGCTATCTGTCACCCTACTTCGTCACCAACCCCGAGAAGATGACCGCCGAGCTCGAGGACGCCTACATCCTCCTGCACGAGAAGAAGCTGTCCGGCCTGCAGGCCATGCTGCCCGTGCTGGAAGCCGTGGTGCAGTCGGGCAAGCCGCTCGTCATCATCGCCGAGGACGTCGAGGGCGAGGCGCTGGCCACCCTGGTCGTCAACCGCCTCCGTGGCGGCCTCAAGGTCGCCGCCGTCAAGGCACCGGGCTTCGGCGACCGCCGCAAGGCCATGCTCGAGGACCTCGCGATCCTCACCGGCGGCCAGCTGATCTCCGAAGACCTCGGCATGAAGCTCGAGAACGTCACGGTAAAGATGCTTGGGCGCGCGGGCAAGGTGGTGATCGACAAGGAGAACACCACGATCGTCAAGGGCGCCGGCAAGAAGCCGGAGATCGAGGCCCGCGTCGGCCAGATCAAGGCCCAGATCGAGGAAACCACCTCGGATTACGACCGTGAGAAGCTCCAGGAGCGCCTCGCCAAGCTCGCAGGCGGCGTCGCGGTGATCCGCGTCGGCGGTGCCACCGAGATCGAGGTCAAGGAGAAGAAGGACCGCGTCGAGGACGCGCTCAACGCCACCCGCGCCGCGGTGCAGGAGGGCATCGTTCCCGGCGGCGGCGTCGCGCTGCTCCGCGCCAAGAAGGCGGTTGGCCGTCTCACCAACGCCAATGCCGACGTCCAGGCCGGCATCAACATCGTGCTGAAGGCGCTGGAAGCCCCGATCCGCCAGATCTCCGAGAACGCGGGCGTGGAAGGCTCGATCGTCGTCGGCAAGATCCTGGAGAACAAGTCCGAGACCTTCGGCTTCGACGCCCAGACCGAGGAGTATGTCGATATGGTCGAGAAGGGCATCATCGACCCCGCCAAGGTGGTGCGCACCGCGCTCCAGGACGCCGCCTCGATCGCCGGCCTGCTGGTGACCACCGAGGCCATGGTCGCCGAGTCGCCGAAGAAGGACGCCGCGCCCGGCATGCCGGCCGGTGGCGGCATGGGCGGCTTCTAAGACCGATCCTTAGCCCACAGTGTTGCGAAGGCCGCCTCCGGGCGGCCTTCTTTTTTGGCAATCATGGCCCGTGCTTTCCAATTCAACCGGCGGCCAAAACCCACTACGGTGACGCCCGATTCGAATTGTTTGGGCCTGATCTCAACGGAAAACCGCTTCACACTTTCCGGATCATGCCCCATTGCCCCGGGGATTTCGTCGATGCGCGCGCTTGTGTTTTGCT
This sequence comes from Bradyrhizobium sp. 44, assembly GCF_023073095.1. Classification (NCBI taxonomy): domain Bacteria; kingdom Pseudomonadati; phylum Pseudomonadota; class Alphaproteobacteria; order Hyphomicrobiales; family Nitrobacteraceae; genus Bradyrhizobium; species Bradyrhizobium sp. 44. The sequence goes on along the minus strand of NZ_JADPIY010000008.1, from coordinate 957,583 downwards.
CCACGGCCGTTCTGGCGGCTCTGCTTGCAGGTTCGCCTGAGGTCGCATCCGCCCAGATGAAGCTGGCGCCCAAGGCCACGGCGCCCGGCGGCGTCGAGACGCGCTATTTCACCTCGATCGACGGGTTGATGGACGGCAATGCCGATGTGATCCTGAAGGAGACACGCCAGGGCAAGACCGTCACCGCAGCCGTGCTCGACGTCTGCTATCCCGTCGCGAAGAATTCCGACCGCAAGGACCGTTTCGTCGTCAATCTCCAGGTCGCGGGCCAGAACCTGGCGGGTACGACGCAGAGCCTCGGCGCGAAGGCGCCGGTCACCGTCAAGCTGCTGCGTAAACAGGCCGGAGACACGTTCGAATTCCGCGGCCAGATCAGCATTGGCCAGGCCGTGACCGAGGTCACCTCGCCCGACAATTCCGATCTCAGCGAGAAGGAATTCCTCGACAACCAGACCTCCGACGACGGCATCACGCCGCAGCCGAAGGATTTCACCGACGTCTCGCCGGAAGCGATCGCGGTCAAGGTCAAGCTGGATGCCGCGACCGAGTTCCTGAAGAGCCTGAAGGGCCAGGACGTCGAGGTGACGCTGGCGAGCCTCACCGTCGGCTGCGACGCGTTGCGCGCGGGCGAGCAGACCATCAACATGTCGGTCGATCCGGAGCGTGCCGGCGCCCTGCTGGCAAAATTCAAGGCGACGCCCGGCGTCACCGCCGCGGGCTGGACCGCGGGCATGACCGAGATGGACCGCACCATCCGCATTGCCGCCGCCGACTGGCGCGAGGGCGACAAGATCAACCGCGACAAGCTCGCGGCCGCGGTGGCTGGCGTGCTGAGCAGGACGCTCGCGGCAAAGCCGGTCTCGCAAAGCTTCAACCCGGCGACCGGCAAGCTCAAGCTGGTGTTCAAGCGGCCGAACCAGGACTTTCCCGCGCTCGAGCTCACCGACACGATCGAGGTTGCGGGTCTCGTCTCGCCCGACAAGCCGGGCACGACCGACAAGCTCATGCTCTGGGTCGGGAGTCCAGCGACCACGACCACCGACGAGAGCAGCGGCGCCAAGCTCAATCTCTCAGACGAAGCGACGGCCGACGAGGAAGGCGATCAGCCCGACGACAACGGTTCGGTCGAGGCGCTCGCCAAGGAGCTGAAGGGCCAGCGATGGGACGCCGACAAGTCGGTGTGGAAGTAGACGCAGACACCCCCTGTCAGTCATCGCCCGCGAAGGCGGGCGATCCAGTACTCCGAGACGGCCGTGGTTGAATCGATAGGCCGCGGCGTACTGGATTCCCCGCTTTCGCGGGGAATGACAGCGGTGGCTAATTTCCGTTGACCCGAAAGCGCAGCGGCTTGGGGCCGACGAGCGTCAGCACGTCGCCCTGGCGCTTCCAGGTCTCGACGCTGCCCAGCGCTGCAACGAGATCGTCGTCGGCCTGGGCCCTTGCGGGCGGGCAGGAGCGGTCCTGGATCTGGCCGGGGACGAAGATCACGGTGTTGCCGGCGACCGAGAACTGGCCCTTGCCGCCCTTGCACCAGAGCTCCAGCACGACCTCGCCATTGTCGCCGATCTCGATGTTCGGAATCCGCTTCGAGCCCGGCTGCGGCAGCGCCTCCAGCGTCATCTCGGTGCCGAACGGAAAACCGTCCTCCGCACGCGCGAGCGTGGACATCGCGAGCATTGCAACCGCCGCACACACCATCTGCCTGAACGAAACCATGAAACCTCTCGACCGACCTGATTTGCGGCACCTTCTATAAGACGGCGGCGCCGTTGAGAAGGTTCGCGCATACGCGACGCAAAAATCCCCGCGGGGACGAATCCGCGGGGATTTGCTTCGAAGCGAATTGTGACCTGCTACTTCAGCACCATCGCCGTGAACGGCCAGACATAGGCCTGCAACGTCACGAACACGCCGACCAACGAGGCCAGCACGATCGAGTGCCAGAACACGAAGCGCAGGATCGTGCCTTCGTGCCCGTACCAATTCGTCGCAGTGGACGCGACCACGATCGACTGGGCGTCGATCATCTTGCCCATCACGCCGCCGGACGAGTTCGCCGCGGCCATCAGGATCGGCGACAGGCCAAGCTGCTCGGAGGTGATCTTCTGAAGATTTCCGAACAGCACGTTGGAAGCGGTATCCGATCCCGTCAGCGCCACGCCCAACCAGCCGAGCAGCGTGCCGAAGAAAGGATAGAGCACGCCGGTTGCAGCAAAGGCGAGGCCGAGCGTCGCGTCCACGCCGGAGAGCCGCGTCAGCGTGCCGATCGCGAGCATCGCCGAGATCGTGATCAGCGAGATCGCGCACAGCCGGATGGTGCGGCCGTACTGAATCACGAGCTTGCCGGGTCCGACGCCCATCAGGAAGCCGGAGATGATCGCGGCAATCAGCATGCCTGTGCCGGTGAACGAGAGATAGGTGAAGCCGAACACCGCACTCTCTTTCGTCGGCCCTGGTGCGACCGGCGGCATCTTGTTGATCATCTGATGCAGCTCGGGAACGGGGTAGTTCCAGGTGAAGATCGAGTTCGCCCAGGTCTTGAAGGCACCGTTGCCCCAGATCAGCATCACGATACAGACGATGATCCAAGGCAGCAGCGCGCTGAACATCTCGCTCTGCGTGAGCGGCGTCTTGTCGAGCGGTTTTGCGGCCGCCATGGTGGAGGTCGATTCATCACGGCTGCGCAGCGCCGGCGACAGCCAGAGCTGCCTGGGCTGCCACACCTTCAGGAACAGGATCAGCGCGCCCATCGAGATCAGCGACGCACCGATGTCGACGATCCAGGGGTTGACGAAGTTCGAGATCACGAATTGCGGGACTGCGAACGACACGCCGGTGACGAGAATCGCCGGCCAGACGTCCTTCATGCCCTTCCAGCCCGCGAACGCCCACACCACCCAGAACGGCACGATCAGCGAGAAGATCGGCAACTGCCGTCCGACCATCGCGCCGAGGATGTAGGGATCGAGCCCGGTGACCGAAGCGAGGCCCTGGATCGGCGTACCCAGCGCGCCAAAGGCGACCGGTGCTGTGTTGGCGATCAGCGACAGGCCGGAGGCCGCGAGCGGCGAGAAGCCGAGGCCGATCAGGACGGCACCGGTGATCGCGACCGGGGTGCCGAAGCCCGAAGCACCCTCGAAGAAGGCGCCGAACGAGAACGCGATCAGCAGCAATTGCAGCCGCCGGTCCTCGGTGACGCCCCCGACCGCGCGCTTGAGCAATTCGAAGCGTCCAGTGGTCACCGTCACCTGGTAAAGGAAGATGACGTTGAGAACGATCCAGCCGATCGGAAAGAAACCGGTGACGATGCCCAGCACCGAAGCGCGGATCGACATGTTGGCCGGCATGGTGAAGACGAAGATCGTGATCAAATTGGCCACGATCACGGCGATGACCGCCGCGATATGAGCCTGGACGCGGCCGCTCGCGATCAGGACCAGCAATGTGACGACAGGGACTGCCGCCGCGATCGTCGACAGCACAGGGCTGTGCAACGGGTCATAAACTTGATTCCACATGATCTTCCTCCCCCACGCATGTGTGCTGCAGGCGGCCCGCGTGGACAGCCGATCCTGCTTGACGCTGAAGCGATAACCCCCGAGCTTGACGCGAATTCCTCGCGAATGCAGCGGTTCCCGTCCGCTCACAAGCTCGCGAAATCCCGAAGGCCCCCACCCCGCGCCGATGCGCCCCATGCTAGGGTTGCAAGCTGCGACAAGCCAACGCAAATTGCAGGACTTGCGACTTTAGTCTAAGCGCGCCGATTTTCGCCGTCGTCCCAAGTCTTTGGCCCCGGGCAGTTGTGCACATCCCCTCAGGAGACAGAGCTCTGTGAAGAACATCAGCGCCACGCTCGCGATCGTCTGGCGAATCGCCGCCCCGTATTTCCGGTCGGAGGACAAATGGGCCGGCCGCGGCCTGCTCGCCGCTGTCATCGCGATGGAGCTGGCGCTGGTCGCGATCGACGTCCTGGTCAATCAATGGCAGAACCGGTTCTACAGCTCGCTGCAGGCAAGTGACTGGGATAGTTTCGTCAGGGAGATCTGGATCTTCATCGGCCTCGCCTCCGCCTTCATCGCGCTGGCGGTCTACAAGCTGTACCTGAACCAGTGGCTTCAGATCCGCTGGCGGCAATGGCTGACCCGACACTATCTGGGCGAATGGCTGCAAGGCGCCACCCACTACCGCATGCAGCTCAAGGGCGATGCGGCCGACAACCCGGATCAGCGCATCACCGAGGACGTCAAGAATTTCGTCGAGCAGACCCTGACCATCGGTCTCGGCCTGCTCTCGTCGATCGTGACGCTGTTCTCGTTCGTGATCATCCTCTGGGGGCTTTCCAACGCCGCGCCGTTGCACCTGTTCGGCGCCGATCTCATGATCCCCGGTTATCTGTGCTGGGGCGCGCTGGTCTACGCGATCTTCGGCACGGCGCTGACGCACTGGATCGGCGCCCCGCTGGTCAATCTCAATTTCGAGCAGCAGCGCTATGAAGCCGACTTCCGCTTCAATCTCGTCCGGGTCCGCGAAAATTCCGAGCAGATCGCGCTGCTCAAGGGCGAAGGCGCCGAGCGCGGCCGGCTGCTGGAGCGCTTCGGCTTCGTGATCGGCAATTGGTACGCCATCATGAGCCGCACCAAGCGCCTCACCGCGTTCACCGCGAGCTATCAGCAGGCCGCCGTGATCTTTCCCTACGTGCTGGTGGCGCCGGCCTTCTTCGCCAAGAAGATCCAGCTTGGCGACATGATGCAAACCGCGTCCGCCTTCTCCAGCGTACAGGGCGCATTGTCGTTCTTCGTCACGGCGTACCGATCGCTGGCGGAATGGCGCTCCATCGTCGCCCGCCTCGACGGCTTCGAGATGTCGGTCGATGCGGCCGCGAACCTGCCGCCGCACGAGCCTGCGATTGCCCTCAAGGCCGCCGGCGGCAATCGCAATATCTCTCTCGAACAGCTCTGCGTGAACCTGCCGAGCGGCACGCCGCTGGTCGCCGCCGACGCGTTCTCCGTCCAGACGCCGGAGCGCGTGCTGGTGACCGGACCGTCGGGCTCCGGCAAGTCGACGCTGTTCCGGGCCATCGCCGGCATCTGGCCGTTCGGCACCGGCAGCATCTTCGTGCCGGAAAAGGCGAAGCTGATGATGCTGCCCCAGCGCCCCTATTTCCCGGTCGGCGTGCTGCGCGACGCGGTGGTCTACCCGGCCGCGCCGGGCGCGTTCGAAACCTCACGCGTCAGGGACGCGCTGATCGCGGTCGGGCTGCCCGACCTCGCCGAGCGGCTTGAGAAGGACGGTCATTGGAACCGGATGCTGTCGCTGGGCGAGCAGCAGCGCCTCGGGCTCGCCCGCGCGCTGCTGCACGCGCCGGACTATCTGTTCCTGGACGAGGCCACGGCCTCGCTCGACGAACCGTCCGAGGCCCGCCTGTACCGGTTGCTGGCGGAGAAGCTGCCACAAGCCACCCTCATCTCGATTGGCCACCGCTCGACGCTGGAAGCCTTCCATACCCGCAAGGTGACGATGGTGAAGCACGGCGCGATCCACGTCCTCGGTGACGGTGCCGTGTCGGTCGAGAAGGAGCCGAGCGCGGCACGCTGAGACGGTCCGACCAACCCTGAGGCTATGGCCCTTCGTTGCGGCCATTCCTCGACACGCCCGCCTTTGGCGGGCCCTCAGGATGAGGTCTGTCCTCGCGGTGAAATCCGTGCCCCCTCATGGTGAGGAGCCCGCCGGAGGCGGGCGTCTCCAACCATGCAGGCGCCCCGGCCTGCGCCCAAAAGCAAAAGGGCGGCAGGTTTGCCCTGCCGCCCTCATCAAGTCGCTTCGGGAAGAAGCTTACTTCAGGTTGCTCATCGCCGTCAGGTCGAACGACAGCTTGGCAATGCCGGCCGCGCCGCACCAGTTGGAGCCAGCGCCGCCCGGATTGATCGCGGTGACGTTGGTGGTGCCGGTGGCGTTGAAGGCGCTGGTGAAGGCGTTGCAATCACCCTTGTTCAGGTCGGTGTCGGAGTAACGCAGGTCCAGCGTGAACACCTTGTAGGTGAAGCCGATGCCGATGTTCCAGGTGTTGTAGTCCTTGTAGGGGATGCCGTTGGCGAAAACGGTGCCGACGCCGGTGCCGTAGAAGGCGTCCGAAGTACCGAACCACTGCCGGCCGAACTCACCCGACACGTACATGCCCATGCCGGAGGGACCGAAGGCCGTGCTGGGCGCCGTGTACTTGGCGGTCAACGAAGCGTAGTTGCCCCAGGCACCCGAGTTCAGGAAGTTCGGCGAGTAGTACTCGGTCGCGCCGACCGTGAAGCTGTCGTTGATGGTGTAGTTCACCTTGCCGTAGACTTCGACGAAGCTGACGTCCTTCTTCATGACGTTGCCGTCGGCGAGGAAGATCGTGGTCGTGCTGACGCCGCAGACGTTGCCGCCGGGAATGCCACCGGTGAGCACGTTGTCGGCGCAGCTGCCGCCCGGATACAGGTAGCCCCAGACGCCGATGTCGAACGCGAAGGCGCCGAAGGTCGGGCGGATACCGCCGTAGATGTCGACTTCAGCAGCGGCACGATTGGCGAAGGAGATGCTCTCGGCGGACACGCCGACGTAGAGCTGGAGGTCCTTGTTGATGTTGTAGCGCGGCTCGAAATAGGCCGCGACCGACGGCTTGTGGTTCGACTGCGTGACGCCGCGGAAGATGTAGTCGCTCATGATGGCGCCGCCGAAGGCGATATCCCAGGGGTCAAACGCGACCACCGGCGGGGCCTTCAGTGCCTTCACTCGCATGTCTGCCGCGAAAGCCGAGCCCGTCACCATTGCCAGCGCCGTTGCCAACAAAGCCACTTTTTTCATTTCGATCCCCATCACCAGTTCTAAGACCCCAGCCGGATCCCGGAAGCCCCCGGAACGCACGACCTGATTGCAAATTTCGTAACTGCGGCAATCTGGATGGAGTGGCGTAAACCGAGAAGCAAAAAACGCGGGCATCTGCCGACTTTTTGGGCGTTCTGACGATTCCACGAAAGGTTGTCAGCCTGTGTGTCTTCTCGACCACATTATTTGCATTGCAAAGTGCACTGGCAGGCCCGGGTTAGTACGGGCCCGGCGGTACCGTGCTGGCCGCGCCACGAATAAGGCTGCTCCAGGACAAACACGTCGTCGCGCCGATGCAAAAAGGCCGCAGCATCACCGCTGCGGCCTTCCTGTCGTCGATCATGGTCGTCGGATTGGATCCAGCCTTTGGCCTAATCTTGGGCCTAACCTTGGGCCTAACCTTGTCCTTCGGCCGGCGTCGTTTCCGCAGAAGACGAAGGCATCGCCCAGCTTGTCTCGGCGGCGGGCTCGGGAGCCGGAGCTGCCGGCGTTGACGGCTTCGGCGCGGGAGCTGCCTTCGCCTTCTTCGGCGCCGCTTTTTTCGCAGCCTTCTTGGCGGCCTTCTTAGGGGCAGCCATCGTAGCGGCTTTCTTGGCCGACTTCTTGGCGGCCTTCTTCGGCGCGGCCTTCTTGGCAGATTTCTTTGTGGCTTTCTTGGCAGACTTCTTCGCGGACTTCTTGGCTGCCTTCTTTGAGGTCTTCTTCGCCGCTACCGCCTTCTTGGCTTTTTTGGCCTTCTTGCTTTTTTTCTTCTTCGCTTTCGCCATCGTGGTCCTCCTGTTGCCGCCGAACAATGGTCGGTCCGGGCGTCTTCAGCCGTCACCTCCGGACGAAAGCTCAGCCCTCGAAAGCTCAGTCTTCGAAAGCTCAGTCTTGCGCGTTCAATGCCGGCCGCGACCCGCCCGTAGCCCAATCGAGAAGCTCAATCGTGTGTACGACCGGAACTGACGTGCCACTGGCAATCTGCACCATGCAGCCGATATTGCCTGCGGCAATCATGTCCGGCTTGACGCTCGCGATGTTGGCGACCTTGCGATCGCGCAACCGGCCCGCAAGCTCGGGCTGGAGAATGTTGTAGGTCCCCGCCGAACCGCAACACAAATGGCTCTCCGGCACATCTTTCACCACGAATCCATTATTGGAAAGCAATTCTTTCGGAAGGCCCGTGATTTTCTGCCCGTGCTGCAACGAACACGCAGAGTGATAGGCGACGACGATGTTATCCTGTCGCGCGGTGGCCACGAGTCCAAGGCCGGCGACGTATTCAGTGATGTCCTTGGCGAGCGCGGAGACCTTCGCCGCATCGGCGGCAAACGCAGCGTCCTCGCGCAGAAGATAGCCGTAGTCCTTGATCACGGTGCCGCAGCCTGACGCCGTCACCAGGATGGCGTCGAGCCCCTCGCCGGCCGCTTCCGCGCGCCACGCCGCGACATTAGCGCGAGCCCGCCCCAATGCGTCCTGGTCGTTGCCGAGGTGATGGGTCAGCGCGCCGCAGCACTGCTCGTCCCTGACGAGGACGACCTCGATGCCGTGGCGCGTGAGGAGACTGATGGCGGCCTGGTTGATGCGCGGCGCCAGCACCTGCTGGGCGCAGCCCTGGAGCAGCGCGACCCGGCCGCGCTTCTTGCCGAGTGCCGCAAACACACTGCCGGCGGCGGGCCCCGGTGGCGGCAGCCGGTCCGGCGCCAGCGCCAGCATCGCCTTGAGGCGCAGGATCAGGCCGGGCGTCGCCGACGGCCGGGGCGTCGGCAGGAACGCGGCCAGCGGGCGGGCGAGTCGCGCCAGCCACATGCTGGCGCGGAAACGCCGCGGGTGCGGCAGGACGAAGGCCAGCACCCGGCGCAGCAGCCGCTCGGCCAGCGGCCGCTCGTAACGCTGCTCGATCCTGACCCGGGCCTGATCGACCAGATGCATGTAATTCACCCCCGAGGGGCAGGTCGTCATGCAGGCCAGGCACGACAGGCAACGGTCGACATGTTTGACCACTTCGGCCGTCGGCGTCTGGTTCTTCTCCAGCATCTCCTTGATCAGATAGATGCGGCCGCGCGGGCTATCGAGCTCGTCGCCAAGCAGCACATAGGTCGGACAGGTTGCGGTGCAGAAGCCGCAATGGACGCAGGCGCGCAGGATCTTGTCGGCTTCCGCGATGTCGGGGTCGGCGAGCTGCGCGAGTGAGAATTCGGTCTTCATTCAGCAAGCGTCCCGCGTCAGCCGGCCCCGGTTGAGGATGGTCTTCGGATCGAAACTGGCGCGGACCCGCTCACTCAACGCGGCAAGGCCAGGGGCTTGCGGGTGGAATACATCGATCGTGCGCCTGATGTCCTCGGCCGCCCGGATCAGCGTGGCGTGCCCGCCGGCCGCATTCGCACGTTCGCGCACGGCCGTGGCATGCGCGTCCGGCTTCGGTGGCAACGCCGCCCAGATCAGTCCACCACCCCAATCGTAGATCACGTCGCCGCCGGTCTCGCGCGCCAGCAGCGTCCCGAGCGCCGCGCCCGACGCCGGCGGACAGACGATCCGCCAAACCGGGCAGGCCCCCAGCGCGCCGCCGGCCGCGAACGGCAGGACGTCGCGGATCGTGGTCCACAGCGCCGCTGACACCGTGTCCTCGACGAGCGTTGCGGTTCCGAACGGCGCCAGCAATTCGCGCAGCGAGCCGGCACGGTGGGCGGCCGAGGCGGTAATGCCCTCGAGCCGCAGCACGGTCAGCGCCTCGCTTTGGCCTGCGATATCGCCGAGCCCTTCGACCTTGCTCCGGAACGCCGATGTCGGCAGGTGCGCGGCCCCCGAGACGTCGAAGGGCGAGCCAAGCGCCGCCGTCATCGCCTTGTTGGCGACGGCATCGTCGAGGCCGCGCAGCAACAGCGTCCGCTCGGCCTCCGGCTTGGGCATCACCTTCAGCGTGACCTCGGTCATGACCGACAGCGTGCCCCAGGAACCGGCGAAAAGCTTGCAGAGGTCGTAGCCGGTGACGTTCTTCACCACCTTGCCGCCGGTCTTGAAGCTATCGCCGAAACCGGAGACGGCATGTGCCCCGAGCAGATGGTCGCGCGCCCCGCCCGCCTTGATCCGGCGCGGACCGGCCAGGCCAGACGCAATCATGCCGCCGATGGTGCCGAGCGCGGGCGTGCCGAGCAGCGGCGCGGTGTTCATCGGCTCGAAGGCGAATTGCTGGTTCTTGGCATCGATCAGCGACAGCACGTCGGCCAGCGGCGCCCCGGCCTGGAGCGTGACAATGAGTTCGTTGGGCTCGTAGGCGGTGATGGCATTCAGCGCGGAGACGTCCAGCACGGCGTTGGTCGCCATCGCATGGCCGATGCCGCGCTTGGAGCCATGGCCGATGATCTCGAGCGGCTGCTCATTGGCAATCGCCGCGCGCACCACCTCTTCGACGTCTTTGGCGTCTCTGACCTTGAGCGTATCCACGCCTGTAGCGGGTAACGAAGTTTGCAGCGAAAATCAAATTTGGCGCGTTGCAGCGAGGCGACTCTAGAACCGCGGAATGTCCGGGAATGCCAGCTTCCCGGCGTGGACATGCATGCGGCCGAGCTCGGCGCATCGGTGCAGGGTCGGAAACACCTTTCCGGGATTGAGCAGGCCTTGCGCATCGAAGGCGCATTTCAGGCGCTGCTGCTGGTTGAGGTCGATCTCACTGAACATCTCAGGCATCAGATCGCGCTTCTCGATGCCGACGCCGTGCTCGCCGGTGAGCACGCCGCCGAACTCGACGCAGGCGCGCAGGATGTCGGCGCCGAAGGCTTCGGCGCGCTCGATCTCGCCGGGCTTGTTGGCGTCATAGAGGATCAGCGGATGCAGGTTGCCGTCGCCGGCATGGAACACGTTGGCGCAACCGAGCTGGTATTTTTCCGATAGCTCGCGGATGCGCGCCAGCGCTTTCGGCAGCGCACCGCGTGGGATGGTGCCGTCCATGCAGAGATAGTCCGGCGAGATGCGGCCGACGGCGGGGAACGCGGCTTTCCGGCCGGCCCAGAACAGATTGCGCTCGGCCTCCGAGGTCGAGATCTGGCAGGTGGTCGAGCCGCAAGCGTTCGCAATTGTCTCGACCCGCGTGATCAGCTCGTCGACCTCGATCTTGGGACCGTCGAGCTCGATGATGAGGAGGGCCTCGACATCGAGCGGATAGCCGGCGTGGACGAAGGCCTCCGCGGCGTGGATCGCGGGCTTGTCCATCATCTCCATGCCGCCGGGAATGATGCCGGCGCCGATGATGCGCGCCACGCATTCGCCGGCCGCCTCGACTTGCGCGAATCCGACCATCAGCGCGCGCGCCGTCTCCGGCTTTTGCAGGATGCGCACCGTGATCTCGGTGATGACACCGAGCAGGCCCTCCGAGCCGGTGATGACGCCCATCAGGTCGTAGCCTGTGTTCTCCGCCGATTTGCCGCCGATGCGCAGGATCTCCCCGCTCATCAGCACGATCTCGCAGCCGAGCACGTTGTTGGTGGTCATGCCGTATTTCAGGCAGTGCACGCCGCCGGAATTCTCCGCGACATTGCCGCCGATCGAGCAGGCGATCTGCGAGGACGGATCCGGCGCGTAGTAGAACCCGGCATGAGCGACGGCCTGGCTGATCGCGAGGTTGGTGACGCCGGGCTCGGTGACGACGGCGCGGTTGTCGAAATCGATCTCGCGGATGCGCTTGAACTTGCCGAGGCCCAGGAGCACGCCGTCTTCCAGTGGCAGCGCGCCGCCGGACAGCGAGGTGCCGGAGCCACGCGGGACCACCTTGATGCCCTGCCCTGCACAATATTTCAGGACCAGCGAAACCTGCTCGGTCGTGTCGGGCAGCACCACGACCATCGGCGGCTGCCGATAGGCCGTTAATCCGTCGGATTCATAGGCTCGCATCTCGGCGGCGCTATCGATCACGCCTTCGCCCGGTACGATTGCGCGCAATGCAGCCACGATTTCGGCGCGGCGCGCGAGCACGGCCTGGTCACTCGCGGGCATCATGATGGCCATAGCATTTCCTTCATGGCATATCGTTCCGGCCGAGGCCGCACGATCGATTTGTCGCGGTAAATCAACCACGTCCGCGGTGGTTTGGGTAGGCCATCCGAAAGTCAGATCGACGATCTTGCGCGAGTTCGCTCTGGGACAAGTAGGAAATCGTGAAACCTGCCATGGTTTGGCGGCTTGTCCAATCCGAGCAGGCCTGCCAAAACCGGCAGGTCCGACCATTGCCGATCAGGCATGCAACTGACCAGCCCCAGGGAAGAAACGAAGAGCACCCGATGACAAAACTGATTTTTGGCGCATTGACCATCCTCACCGCGATTGCCACCGCACCCAGCGCGATGGCGCAGGACGTCGCGGCCGGCAAATCTTCGTTCAACAAATGCCTGGCCTGTCACGCGATCGGCGAAGGCGCCAAGAACAAGGTCGGCCCCGAGCTCAACGGCCTCGACGGCCGCAAGTCCGGCACCGCGCCGGACTACAATTACTCCGACGCCAACAAGAATTCTGGCATCACCTGGAACGAGGCCGTGTTCAAGGAATACATCAAGGACCCCAAGGCCAAGATCCCCGGCACCAAGATGGCTTTCGCCGGCATCAAGAACGAAAACGAGATCAACAATCTCTGGGCCTATGTGTCGCAGTTCGACAAGGACGGGAAGATCAAGCAGTAAGCGCGCGACAGGCGGTCGCTGGAGCTTCGGTTCTGAACCGAAGCTCCAGCTTCTTGTTTTGACGCGTTTTCTTCACGCAAACCGGCATCCACTTCGCTCGAAAACGCTCTAATCGGCGGCCGCCTGCGCCGGGACGATTTTCCCGATCATCGTCTCGATCTCGGTCTTCACGAGATCGGGCACCGCGTTCTGCACCATGTGGCCGAGATCGGGCAGCACGATCAGCTTGGCGTTCTGCACGGTGGCGGCGAACGGCCGCGCGTGAATGTCGGTCTTCACCGTCTTGTCGGGTTCGCCGGCGATGATCGTGACCGGCGCCGATATCTCGCCGTAGCGCGCGACCTGCGCGGCGACCGCTTCCTTCAGCGTCACCAGATCATACGCATTGGCGATGAACTCGCGCGGGCGCAGCAGCAGCGGCGTCGCGGAGTCCTGCACGAAACCATCCGGCATCATTTGCGGCAGGAAGACATTGCGCGCGCCGGGCTCGCTCAGGAAATAGCCCAGCGGCAGGGTTATGGTGTAGGCGAGCAGCGGGCCGATCACGGGCGTTGCGATGATCTCGTTGTAGCGGCCGACGCCGCCGCGCCAGGGATGTGTGACGGGCGCGAGCATCACAAGGCCCGCGACGCGGCCGGGATGATCGAGCGCCAGCCGCGCGCCGAGCGCGCCGCTCCAGGAATGCACCACGAAGACCGCGCGATCGATCCCGAGCTTGCCGAGCGCCTCATCGATCATCCGCGCCTGGACCTCCGGGGTCGAATCCTGCCGCCGCGCCCGCGTGCTCCAGCCGTGGCCGGGACGGTCGATCAGGATGACGCGGTGGTTCCTGGCGAGGAGATCGCCGAGCGGCCGCCGCATCGCTTCGAGGTTGGAGCTCGCGCCGTGCAGCATCACGACCGGCAGGCCCGAATCGCGCGGGCCGATATCGACGAGGTGAAGCACGGCACCATCGACCTCGATCATTCGGCCCTGCGGTGGAAAGGCGCGCTGCACGGCGAGGACGCCGGCCTGCGTGACCAGCGCCAGCACAAGCAGCGCGGTCACGACTGACATCACGATCATGGATGGAATCCGGGCGATCCAGGGCACAGGGCAGTTACGTGGCTTGCGGGCGGCAGTTTCGCCCGGGGAGCCCCCACGCTCCACTTGAAATGCCGGGGCTGTGGATATGTGCATAATTCAAGCGGGAAAAACGCAATCAAATCAATGCTGCTCCCCGGAGCACGCAGGCTTCGAAAAGCTTCATGCCGTCGTCATCGCGGTTTCCTTATAATCGCCACGGTCGGTTCCGCCATTTAGACGCGGGTGGGCGCCGATCGTGCTCGCAACCCTCGGGGATGCGGGAAAGACCGGCAGGATTTATCCTGATTTGAACCGGAGAATTTCGATGAGCCTGAGGTCCAAAGATACTGCGATCGACGAGATCGTGGCAAGCTGCCACGGCGACCTGCGCGGTGCTGTGCGCGCGCTGCTGCTGATCAACGAGCACCTCGAGACGGAGCTTGCAAAGGCTTACGCCGCAGCGGTCGATCGCGGCCTCGCCGAGCGCGAAGGCAGCGTTTTGCACTAGGTTGCTGTCGACCTAGTTCGTGCTGTCCTCGTCCTTTTCCTCGTCAGGCGTGGGTGCGGGACAGGCGCGGATGGTCGAACGGGCAAGCTTGGCGTCGGCCTTCGATTTGTAGGGACCGTCACCGAACCAGACATCGCCGATGATCACGGGATTGCTGGTCACGATGTTGCATTTTCCGGTGGCGCGATTGCCGACCACCCAGAACAGTCCGTCGGCGAGGCTCGCCGTGCCCGACGCCAGCAGCAATATAACTGCAAAGATCAAACGCTTCATGGCTGTGCTCCCGCGATGAAGGTAGGCCTGCGGCGGGGCAACCCATATCCCTCGTAACGCGGCGCGTGTCATCGTGGTTAATCGGCTAGCGCCGCATTTGCTCGAGCAATGATCGACTTGTCCGCTAAATGTCGCGGCCTTCGACCTTCTCGGTCAGCGCCTTGACCTGGTCGGGGATCTTCTCGAGGTGCGGATTGACGGCGAGCGCCTTGCGGTAGGCCTCGAGCGCGCGCTTTTCGTCGCCGACCTCCTGCATGATCATGCCGAGGCCTGCGAGCGCGCCGAAATGGCGGGGCTCGCGGATCAACACCTCGCGGATGTCGGCGAGCGAGCGGCCGTAATCGTTCTGCATGTAGTAGAGCGTCGCGCGACGATTCCAGGCCTCGATGTAGTCGGGCCTGAGCTTGACGACCGAATCCAGCAGCTTGATCGCAACCTCGATCTTCTTTGCGTCGACCGCGGTCTTGGCCCGCGCCATCAGCAGCGCCGCGGTGTCGCTCGGGGTCTGGATCCAGATCGCCCAGATCCGCGCCTCGACGTGCTTGGCGCTGGCCTCGTCGGGCGCGGCTTTCAGCGCGCCGAACAGGAAATCGAGATTCTTGGTGCGATCGACCTTGGGCAGCTTGGCCGGCGCTTCCGGAAGTTTCTTCTGCTTGCCGGGCGGAGTCGGTGGATCAATCTGCTGTGCCAGCGCCGGAGCGAGTCCGGCGGCTCCCAGTACGAGAGCCAGACACAGGGTGCGCGCGATGAAGAATCTCACTGCCATGGTCGAAGTCTAAACGCGCAAAGCCGCCCTTGCAAAGCAGGGGCGGCGTCAAACTCGTGTGAGACCGTGGTCTTGCGGGGCGCGCGCGGGCGTCCGGCAGGGCGAAATCAGCCCTGGCGAGCCTTGAAGCGGCGCTGCACCTTGTTGATCACATAGACCCGGCCCTTGCGGCGGACCAGGCGGTTGGCGCGATGGCGACCGCGCAGCGATTTCAGCGAGTTACGGACCTTCATGGCAGAATCCTGAACGTTCGAAAGGCCGTGTTCGGCACTACCGTTTCGGCACGCGCGAATGAGGCAAAATGAGATTTTCCCGCTGGCGGACCGACCGCCCGGGACGGGGCGGTTCTTAAGGCATGGGAGGACCGGATGTCAATGTTAACTGCCCCGATCCCACCCACCAAATTCTGGAAAACAACCCCATGCAAAGTAGAAGCGGCCGGATCGGCCCAATCTGGCGCGGACGACGCCTGTCCTACAACGCCTGGTCCCACAATGCCTTGTCCCACAATGTCTTGCCAAGTTCGTTATATCATATAATCAATTCGGCAACCCGTCGGGAGGAAACCCATGCCGAAGCTGAAGCTGCCGAACATCGACGACGTCGTCGCCATCGACATCCACACCCACGCCGAGGAGCCCTGCGGCACCCATCCCGACGACGGCTATGACGATTTTCAGGCGCAGATGGCGGACTATTTCAAGTCGCCGCACAAGCATCCGCCGACCGTGCCGGAGACCGCGGCCTACTACCGCTCCAAGAACATCGCCGCGGTGATCTTCCCGGTCGACGCCGAGCGCGAAACCGGCTTCCGCCGCTACAAGAATGAGGAGATGCTGGAGATCGCCTCCGACCATCTCGACGTTCTCATCCCCTTCGTCTCGATCGACCCGCACAAGGGCAAGCTCGGGGTCCGCGAGGCGCGCAAGCTGATCGAGGAATACGGGGTGCGCGGCTTCAAATTCCACCCGACCATGCAGGGCTTCTACGCCAACGACCGCATGGCCTATCCGCTCTATGAAGAGATCAACAATGGCGGCGCGATCGCGCTGTTCCACACCGGCCAGACCGGCGTTGGCTCCGGCATGCCCGGTGGCATGGGGATGCGGCTGAAATATTCCAACCCGATGTACATGGACGACGTCGCGGCTGATTTCCCCGACCTCAAGATCATCCTCGCCCATCCCTCCTTCCCCTGGCAGGAAGAGGCGCTGTCGGTCGCGACCCACAAGCCCAACGTCTACATCGACCTCTCGGGCTGGTCGCCGAAATATTTCCCGCCGATCCTGGTGCGCTATATCAACTCGATCCTGCAGGACAAGATGCTGTTCGGTTCGGACTGGCCGGTGATCACGCCCGACCGCTGGCTGTCGGATTTCGCCAAGATCGAGATCCGCGACGAGATCCGGCCGAAGGTGCTGAAGGCCAACGCGCGCAAGCTGCTGGGGATCTAGGCGCGTACTCGTCAGCGCATCGAGGGCTTCGACGCTGCTATCGAAGCCCTCATGCTCAGGCCCTCAAGGCCTAAGACTTTGGCGCGGTGAATCCGATAGCCGTTGCGTGCGATCAATTCACGCTTGCCAGATAGCCCGCCAAAATTGTCCGGCTTTGGCTGAGCGTCTCGATACGTTCGTCGATCAGGCCGACCTGCTGCTTGAGTATTTTTCGCAGTTCGTTGCACGGCGTGAAAGCCGGATCGTTGTTCCGCACGCAGGGGAGCAACCGCTTGATGGTTTCGAGCGTCATCCCGGCGCCGCCGAGCATCTTGATGCGCCGCACCGTTTCCTCTTCGGCCTGGCCGTAATCGCGATAGCCGGAGTTCGTCCGCAGCGGCGCAAGCAGTCCCTCGCCTTCGTAGTAGCGCAGCATTCGGACGCTGACCCCCGTCCGCCGGGAGAGTTCGCCGATCTTCATCTGAAGCCTCTTGACCCTGACAGCACTGTCAGACCCTACAGACTTTGCTCGTCCAAGTGAATGCCACTTGTGAAGGGAGCAACGATGAAAGCCTACCATTTGAATAGCCATGCTGGTGCTGGCCGCCTTGCGCGCGTCGAAATCAGCAAACCCGAACCCGCCAATGGCGAGGTCCGCATTCGGGTCGAAGCGGCAAGTCTGAATTACCGCGACCTCCTGATCCTCGACCGTGCAGGCCAAGGCGAGCTCAAGGGCCGCGTGCCACTCTCCGACGGTGCGGGTGTCGTTGACGCCATCGGCGCCGACGTCGCGCAATGGCGACTCGGAGACCACGTCGCCGGATCTTTCTTCCGCGATTGGATCTCGGGGCCGTTCAAGTCCAGCTATATTCCGTCATCCCTCGGTGGCAACACGATGGACGGAATGCTGGCTGAGTATGTCGTGCTGCCGGCGACCGCGCTGGTTTCAGTGCCGGCGCATCTGTCCGCGGTGGAGGCAGCGACCCTGCCCTGTGCCGGCGTCACGGCTTTCCATGGCCTCATCGCACGCGGCGGGATGCGCAAAGGCGACACGCTGTTGGTCCAGGGAACAGGCGGCGTCGCGCTGTTCGGGCTTCAATTCGCGGTGGCGCTGGGGGCGCGTGCGATCGTGATATCCTCCTCGGATGAAAAACTCGCCCGCGCCAAGGCGCTGGGCGGCTCGATCCTCATCAACTATCGCGAGACGCCTGACTGGGATGTCGCCCTGATGAAGGCGACGAATGACGCCGGGGCCAGTCATATCCTCGAACTCGGCGGTCCCGGCACCTATGATCGATCGCTGCGATCGGTCGCTTCGGGTGGCAAGATCGTCCAGATTGGTGTCTTAACGGGGTTCGGTCCCAAGCCCGACCTCGCGCGCCTTCAGTGGGAGAATGCCGACATCATCGGTGTCACCGTCGGATCGGTCGAACACTTTGTCGCGATGAATCGCTTCCTGACCGAACACGCGATTCACCCGATCGTCGATCGGATCTATGGTTTCGATGAGGCACCCGAAGCGTATGCGCACCTGCGCACCGGCTCACATTTCGGCAAGGTCGTGATCAGGCTTTAGAAATCAGGGCCCAAGTCGCGATTCCGTCTTGGACCGATTTCGGGGCGCCTTGTATAGTCCGTGGACCGCAACGATCCCGGAGGACAGGTCAATTGAGCCTCAAAGCCGTTGTCTTCGATGCCTACGGAACGCTCTACGACATCCAGTCGGTCGCCGAGACCACCGAGGATGCGTTTCCGGGCTACGGTGAGATCATCACGCAGATCTGGCGGATCAAGCAGCTCGAATACACCTGGTTGCGCTCGCTGATGCGGCGCTACCAGGACTTTGCAGCCATCACGCGCGACTCGCTTGCCTATACGCTACGCGTGCTCGGGCTCGCTTACGAGAACGAGGCATTCGAGCGCGTGATCGAGAAATATCTGCATCTCGATCTCTATGCGGATGCGACGGTCGCGCTCACGGCTCTAAAACCGCGAAAACTCGCCATCCTCTCCAACGGCAGTCCGGATATGCTGAATGCGCTCGTGCGCAACTCCGGCCTCGACGCCCTGCTCGACGCCACGATCAGCATCGACGCGAAGAAGATCTTCAAGCCGAGCCCGGAGGCCTATGAGCTGATCGGCGAGGTGCTCGGCACCGCGCCGGATGAGGCGCTGTTCGTCTCCTCCAATCCCTGGGATGTTGCGGGCGCGAAAGCATTCGGATTGAACGTTGCCTGGATCGAACGGGTGACGCCCGAAGCGATGGCGCTGGCTTGCGTCGAGAACGAACTCGTGGCACCGCTGACGATGTTCAAGGCGATCCGCACCCAGATGGACGAGCTCGGCTTTGCGCCCGATCATCGCGTCCGGGCGCTCTCGGAGCTGCCCGGGATCATCTCTAGGGATGACCCGGGGATCGCCGCCCGCCCGTGAGACCTGAATGAGCCTTCAATCCGTTCGCGCCTTCTTCGCTGAAAAAGCCCCCGACATATCAGTCATCGAATCCCCGATCAGCTCCGCGACAGTGGCGCTGGCCGCCGAAGCCTATGGCGTCGAACCCGGAATGATCGCCAAGACGCTGTCGTTGCGGATCGGCGAGCGCGTGATCCTGATCGTCGCGGCCGGCACCTCGCGCATGGACAACAAGAAGGTGAAGGCCGCGTTCGGCGGCAAGCCGAAGATGCTGGGGCTGGAAGAGGTCGCGGAGGTCACCGGCCACGAGGTCGGCGGCGTCTGCCCGTTCGGACTGAGGGCGCCGCTGCCGGTCTATTGCGACGTCTCGCTGAAAGCGTTCGACGTGGTGGTGCCGGCCGCTGGCTCGACCCATAGCGCGGTGCGCATCACGCCGGAGCGGATGGCTGAGCTGACCGGGGCGGAATGGGTCGATGTCTGCGAAATCAGGTCCGAAGCGCCCTAATCATCCTCGTCGTAAGGCCGGGGCTGGGTCGCCGGAGGCGGTGGCGCATTGTTATATCGTGGCGCCGGCGCGGCGCGATTGCCCGGAACCTGCTGCTGCGGCGGCATCTGGTTGTTGGACTGGAACACCGCGCGACAACCGCTGGAGAGCTGGGGCGTGTTCTGCCGCAAGCAGGCCGTAATGCGGCTCACATCAGGGATCTGGTCGCTGCACAGCCGCCACACATCCGGCGTGCAGGCCATCTGCTGCTCCATGGTTCCGCGATACTCTTCAGCGGATGCAGCGCCCTGCGCTACGATGCCGCCGATCGCAAGCGCCACACCCAGCGCAATCCGCTCTGTTCGCATGTCCGATTCCTTCGCGAGTCTCTCGAATTCTCTTCAATCAATGAGACGCGGAGAGGTTCTGGACCAACAAAAAATTGTGAAAACGGGCCAGGAACTTATTCGACCTTGCCGATCTTCTTCACCGCCGTAATCAGCCGAGCGCTGTCGACCGCCACGAACTCGGCAAACGCCGGCGCGTCCTGATAGGCAACGAGGCTGCCCGACGTTTCGAAGGCCTTGAGCACGTCCGGGCTCGTCATCACCTGCGCCATCGCCTCGCGCAGGCGGGTCGCGATCGGCGCCGGCAGCGCGCTCTGCGCAAACAGCCCGGCCCAGATGTACATCTCGACGTCCTTGTAGCCGAGCTCCTGGAAGGTCGGCACATCGGGGAAGCTTGCGATGCGCTTGGCGCCGCAATTGCCGAGCACGCGCAGCTTGCCGTCCTCCACTTGCGGCTTCAGCGTTCCCGGTGCGGCGGCGATCGCCTGCACGGTGCCGCTGAGCAGCGCGGTGAGCGCTGGACCGGCGCCGCGAAACGGCACATGCAGCAGCTTGATGTCGGCGCTGCTCGCAAACATTTCCATCGCCACGTGCAGCGTGCCGTAAGGCCCGGACGAGCCATAGGTGATCTGGCCCGGGCGTTTCTTTGCGTCTTCGACGAAATCCTGCGCGGTCTTCCACGGCGCCGAGGCCGGCACGGCGAGCAGCGTGGGATCGGCCAGCACCCGCGCGATCGGCATGAACTGCGAGAGCTCGTAGGCGACCGGACGGTCGAACAGCCGGTCGGCTTCGGGCAGCACCGCGAGCGAGGACAGCGTCATCAGCAGCGTGTAGCCGTCGGGCTCGGCGCGCGCCGCCGCGGCATTGCCGACCGATCCACCGCCACCGCCGGCGCGGTTGTCGACGATGACCGCCTTGCCCAGGATTCGCTCCAGCGCCTGTGCGACGGGGCGCGCCGCGAGGTCCGCCTGGCCGCCGGCCGGAAACGGCACGATCATGGTGACGTTGCGCGCGGGATAGGCTTGCGCGAAAGCCGCGCTCGACAACGCAGGCAACAACGGCAATGCGGCAGCGGCGCGCAGGACATCGCGTCGATCCATGGCAGATTTCCCCCTGTTTTCTTATTTCGCCGCCAGCCTAGCGTGACCGTCCGCAAGAACAAGACGCGCGGCGGAATTAACGAAGCATTATCCATGTTCCGCCCGGTCAGGAACGTCCCCCGGACCCTACCGTTGCCTCCCAGGGAGAGTGGACCGATGAATAGACTTCAGACCATTGACGTGGCGCTAGACGAGATGCTGGTGAATCTCGCCGCTATCGTCTTGCGGCTTTCAAAGCCCGACGTGACGCGGACGCCGGAAGCGCGACGCGCCTTGGCGCAATCCGTGCATCAATACGCAGTCTGCGCGAAGCGCTCGCGCGATCCGCGTGTCCATGATTTGAAGTCGCAGCTGGAACAAACGTTGAAGCCGAACTTGCGCGTGGTCGCGCGTAATGATGTGACGGTGTCTTAGTCCAACTTCGTCATTGCGAGCGAAGCGAAGCAATCCAGAATGCCCCGCGGAGACATTCTGGATTGCTTCGTCGCTTCGCTTCTCGCAATGACGGAGGTCGCTGAAGGCACTCGCTCTACGACGGCTTTGCTACGACGGCTTTGCCTTTCCGCGCACCTGCCGCTTGCACGTACCCGGCAGCTTCGCTGCGAGAAAATCGCCGAGCGCCTCGACGCGTGCGGGGCGCGGGCCGCCAGGTGGCGTCACCAGATGCACGGCGCCTTCAACCTGCTTCCAGTCCTTCAGGACCACTTCGACCTCGCCGGAGGAAATGGCCTCGCCGACGATGAATTCCGGAAGGTCGGCGATGCCGAGGCCGGCGATCAGCGCCGGCATTACCGCTTCGCCGTTGTTGACGCGGAGCTGACCGCCCGGACGCACGCTGGCCTGCTCGCCGGCCGAATTGGTGTAGTGCCAGACGTTGGGCGTCGAGAGATAGGCGTAGCTGAAACATTTGTGCTCGGCCAGATGCATCGGATGCGTCGGCCGTCCGTATTGCCTAAGATAGGACGGCGCCGCCACCGTAAAGCGCGGCATCGTGAAGAGCCGCCGCGCAATCAGCGAGGAATCCGGCAGCCGCGCGATCCGCACCGCCATGTCAAAGCCCTCGCCGATCAAATCGATGGTCGCATCGCTCAGGTGCAGATCGACCGAGACCTCCGGATAAGCCTCGAAGAACTCCGGCAGCAATGGCGCCACCGCCTTGATCCCGAATGTCATGGGGACGGCGAGCCGCACCAGGCCCCGCGGCGCTACCGACTGCGCCAGTGCTTCGTTCTCCGCCGCCTCGCCGTCGGACAGCAGGCGCGTCGCACGCTCGGCGAGCTTATGCCCGGCATCGGTCAGCGCGAGCCGGCGTGAGGTACGGTTGAACAGCCGGGCGCCGAGCCGCTCTTCGAGGCGCGTGACCGCCTTGGACACCGTCGCCTTGGACATCGCGAGTTCGCCCGCGGCCCCCGCAAACGACCGTAATTCCACGACTTTTGCGAAAATCGCGAGTGCCTCGAAATCGGGGAGTTTGGCCATAGAAGGGGATCCAACCGGGCTGTTTAAGGAAACAATGCGTTTCAACAGTTTCTATTTCTCTACCACAGGCGGAGGCTTATCCAAGGGTCATCAGAAATTCAGGAATGGAGAAATCCAATGACCAAGAAGCTCTCAGGCAAGGTTGCCCTCGTCACCGGCGGCTCGCGCGGTATCGGCGCGGCCTCCGCCCGTGCACTCGCCGATCAAGGCGCGGACGTCGCCATCAGCTATGTCGCCTCGCCCGAAAAGGCGGAAGCGGTCGTCACCGAGTTGGAGGCCCGGGGCGTCAAGGCGCGCGCCTTCCGGGCGGACCAGGCCTCGGCCAAGGACGTGAGGCAACTCGTCAACGACGTCGCGAAGGAGTTCGGCCATCTCGACATCCTCGTCAACAATGCCGGCGTCGCTAGCGGAGGCGCGATCGACGATGCCAATGCCGACATCGAAGCGCTCGCCCGCCAGGATGCCATCAACGTGCATGGCGTGATCGCGGCGATCCGCGCCGCTTCGCAATTGATGGGGGAAGGCGGCCGCATCGTCACCGTCGGCTCGATGCTTGCCGACCGCGCCTCGTTCCCGGGTCTTGCGGACTACGTCGCCACCAAGGCCGCCGTGGTCGGTTACACCAAGGGCGCAGCGCGCGACCTCGGCCCGCGCGGCATCACCGTGAACGTGGTGCAGCCCGGCTCGATCGACACCGACATGAATCCGAAGGACGGTGGTGAGTTCGCCGAGACCCAGCGCAAGCAGCACGCGCTGCAACGCTTCGGCCGCCCCGAGGAAGTCGCGGCCGGAATCGTCTTCCTCGCAAGTCCGGAAGCCTCCTTCGTCACCGGCACGGTGCTCAACGTCGACGGCGGTTTCGGCGCCTGATCAAGGCGCCGCCCGCTCAAACAAGGAATTACGCAGATGATCGAACTCAGACCCTTCGCAAAGCTCGGCGGCGCCGATCACGGCTGGCTCAATGCCAAGCATCATTTCTCCTTCGCAAGCCATTATGACCCCGACAACATGGGTCACGGCGCCCTGCGGGTGTGGAACGATGACGAGATCGCGCCCAACACCGGCTTTCCCGCTCATCCCCACGCCAACATGGAAATCATCACCTATGTGCGCGAGGGCGCGATCACTCATCAGGACAGCCTCGGCAACGAAGGTCGCACCGAAGCGGGCGACGTGCAGGTGATGAGCGCCGGCAGCGGCATCCGCCACTCCGAATACAATCTCGAGCCGACCAGGACACGCATCTTCCAGATCTGGATCGAGCCGACCGCGCGCGGTGGCCAGCCGACCTGGGGCTCGAAGCCGTTTCCGAAAGGAGACCGCTCGGGCAAGCTCGTCACTATCGCGAGCGGCTTCGAGAATGACACGGACGCTCTGCCGATCCGCGCCGATGCGCGGGTGCTCGCCACCACACTGAAGGCGGGCGAGAGCGCGGAGTACGCGCCGGACAAGTCACGGCACCTTTATCTCGTGCCCGCGGCGGGGTCAGTCGAGATCAACGGCGTGCGCGTCAACGCCCGCGACGGTGCGGCGATCCGCGACGAGGACAGGTTGAAGATCACGGCACTGGAAGATTCCGAGATCGTGCTCGTCGACGCGGTTTAGCAACGCCTTCGTCATGCAGGCTTTGTCCCGGCGTGACGCTCCCGACACCGACGCATCAAATCTGCATCCAACGGAGACCATCATGACCAAAGTTCTCGTCCTTTATTATTCCGCCTATGGCCACATCGAAGCGATGGCCAATGCCGTTGCGGAAGGCGCGCGCGAAGCCGGTGCCACCGTCGACATCAAGCGCGTGCCCGAGCTGGTGCCGGCCGAGGTCGCCAAGGCGTCCTATTACAAGCTCGACCAGACCGCCCCCGTCGCGACGATCGAGGACCTCGCAAACTACGACGCAATCATCATCGGCACCGGCACCCGCTTCGGCCGCATGGCCTCGCAGATGGCGAACTTCCTCGACCAGGCCGGCGGTCTCTGGGCCAAGGGCGCGCTGCACGGCAAGGTCGGCGGCGCCTTCACGGCGACCGCGACCCAGCATGGCGGCCAGGAGACGACGCTGTTCTCGATCATCACCAACCTCTTGCATTTCGGCATGGTCGTGGTCGGCCTGAACTACGGCTTCGCCGGCCAGATGAAGCTCGACGAGGTCACCGGCGGCGCACCTTACGGCGCCACCACGATCACCGGCGGCGACGGCAGCCGCCAGCCCAGCGCCAACGAGCTCGCCGGTGCGCGCTATCAGGGCCGCCAGATCGCGGAGACAGCCAGGAAGCTGCACGGCTGAGCTACACGGCTGAGCTGCACGTCTGATGCGAGGGGAGCGGCCGTCAGCGCGTCCCCTTGCCAATCGCCTTCGCCGCAAGGGCAGCGAGCCTGGGATGACGGCGCAGGGCCTGGGCGGCGTGGTCACGCCACGCGAAGGGCACGCCGCGCCAGGAAAGCGCGGCGCTGACATCAGTCAGCGGCACCGGCTCGGCGCCGAAGCGACGCTTGTAGTTCTGGTTGCCGATGCTGAGGTCGAAACGCCGCACGCCATCTGCATGCAGCGCCGCCATGGTGCGCTCGGTCACGAGCAGCCCCGGCGAGCAGCTCGACCAGGAATCGCCGGCATGGCTGATGCGCAGCAGGAAATAGGCCGCACCGAACCTGACGCCGAACGTGGTGGCGACGACGGCCTCGTCGCAGACCAGGGCCGAGATGACGGCATAACCGTCCGCGACGCCCTGACGCGCGACCTCGCGATAGAACTGCGCATGGGTTTCGTCGTTGAGGACGAAGCGCGAACCAAGCTTTCGCATGCGCGCCTGCTGCTGGGCATCCATCACGTCCAGCAGCTCGCGCGCACGCGCGACATCGGTAGCGATCTCGAATCGCGCGCCGTCGTGACGGCTGAAGACGCGCCAGCAGCGCGGCATCTGCATGCGCTTGATCGAGGCCTGGTAATCTTCATAGTCGTCGCCGGTCAGCACGAGGTTGCCGTTGAGCGAACTTGATCCGATCCGGCCGAGCGACACCAGCGGGTTCGGGTTGCCGCCGATCTGGGCCGGCATCTTCTTCAGGCGCAGCAAATCGAAGCGGTCCGGCAATGCGCGCAATGCGTCGATCAGCGCCGTG
Organism: Bradyrhizobium sp. 44; assembly: GCF_023073095.1. NCBI lineage: Bacteria > Pseudomonadati > Pseudomonadota > Alphaproteobacteria > Hyphomicrobiales > Nitrobacteraceae > Bradyrhizobium > Bradyrhizobium sp. 44. The sequence continues at coordinate 932,090 of NZ_JADPIY010000008.1, read as the reverse complement.
CCGATCGCCTCCGTCGCCGCCGCGTCCAACGCGGCATCGAGCGCCAGGATTGGCGCGTTGTTGTCGGAGACGCCGAGATCGGCGAATTCGACGATGCGGATGCCTCGCCTGAGGTGGCTGATCATCGGCACCATTGCGATGTCCCTGCCGATCGTGGCATCGGAGATCAATGCAATCAGCGGCGAGAGATCGTGGAACGCCTCGTACCAGGCGCCGAGCCAGTAGCCATGCTGGAATGCAGTGCGATGGCCTGCGTTCAGGCGCGATGCGGCCCGCGGCCAATCACGCACGAAATCGACCGCGATTCCCGACGCGCTGGACACAAGATCATCTGGTTGCTCGACGCTGAGGATCGTCATCCGCGGGACATGCGATTACTGGGTGTTTCCAGATAGATTATGTTTTGTCGCGGCCACAAGTGACCTCACGGCTTATCGTTAAGCCGATGCAACTGCGGCGGCACCGGCTGCGACAAGTCGTCCGGTTCCGTTTCCGCGACGCATTGGAACCTGGCCAGGAAGTGCAGGCCGGCCACGGCAACTGCGAACATGAACCAGATCGAATTTTGCCGTTCGAGCAGGAAGGTCTCGGTGGCCCCGTAGTACAGGCCGAACAGCCACACGGTCAGGAACAGCTTTGCCAACGCACCGCAGCGATTGTGAGTTCGGGCCGTCTGGAAATTGCCTAGCGGCGCGAGCACGAAGACGAGGATCACCAGCAAGAGCCCCGGCAGGCCGATCGTGACAGCGAGGTCGAGATAGCTGTTGTGGCTGTGCGCCGCGCTCGTCGCCCATTCGGCGCCCTGGGCGGTCTGCCGCGCGGTCACGTCGTCCCAGAACGCCGCGTAGCCGTGACCGATGATCGGCTTCTCGGCGACGGCTGCGAGCGCGAACTCCCAGATGGCGGAACGGCCGGTGAAGGTGGGATCGAGCGGAAGCAGCCGCGTCATCGCCCCGAGCGCCGGGCTCACGACGCTGCCGACCGTCAACAGGTTCATCACGATCAGCGGCACGAAGCAGATGATCCGCTTCAGCCACAGGCTCGGTGTGACGCAGACCAGCGAGGCGAGCGCGTAGATCGCAAGACACAGCACCGACGACGTCTTGCCGCCGGTGAAGATCAGGAAGAGTCCTGCCAGCGCGGCGATGGCCGGCCCCATCACGAACGAACCAATGGCAGACAAGTAAATGCCGACATAGATCAGGATGGTCATCACGGGCGAAGCGATGTTCTTGTGGCCGAAGCTTCCGCGCCAGTCGCCGGCCAACTGCGGCTCGGTGACGTCCAGTGCGGTGTGCATCGAGTATTGCGGCGCGAGGAAGACGCCGAGATAGCAGAGCGCAAGCAGTGCGAGCGCGGCGCCGCCAAGACACAGATTGAAGCTACGCTGCGTCGGCGGCAACAGCGGCAACAACACCGCGAGCGACATCACGCTGGCTGCGAGCACGAAGCGCTGCATCGAGACTCCGCGGTTCTCGGAGAAGACGATGTTGATCAACAGCCAGCCGACCAGGCAGAGATGCAGTGGCGTCACCAGGGTCTTCAGCGCGGGCGCATCCGTTGCGGCGACGAACAATACCGCGACCACGGCCAATAGACCCCAGGAGACATAGGTGAGCGCCATTCGCCCGCCGACCACGGTGGTGACATCCTCATTGCGCAGGTCAGGAAACGGATCGAGCGTCACCAGCACGAGGAGCAGGGCTGCGACTGCGACGAGGCAGCGCGCCGCCCGCGCGGCGTTGACCCCCGCAAGCCCAACGCGCAGGACGTCGCCGAACGATCGGGCCTCGACGTCGGTCATGTCAGTGGCGCTGCGATCCATGGCTCGAGGTTGGTGGTGAAGCCGGGGGAAGCTCGAAGTCCTAGCCGATCCCCGTTAAGCATCCGTCAACCAGTCCGCCGGAGCTCTGCGGCGCCTGCTGCCGCACGATGCTCCGCGCGATCTCGTAATATTGCAGGGCACGCTGTTCCAGCGTGAGGTTGTCGAGCACGAAGCCGCGCGGATCGAACGTATCGGCGGCGCACCCGGCCCAGAAATCATCCCAGCCCGCCTCAAACCCGGCGATGTCGACGAACTTGGCGCCGCAACGATCGTCCCAGTACGGCACCGACGACACCGGCGCGAACTGAACGCGATGCGGATAATAATCGGGGTCCCGCCAGGGGCCGCCGGGATCCCAGGCCAGCACCGGCACGCCGCAAGACAATGCCTGCTGGTAGGCAATGCCCTGGCTCTCATTCTGGCAGAGGAAGATCATCGCACGCGATTGCGCGAGCGCGGCCCGATAGTCTTCTTCCTTGTAGCTGCCGTAACGCAGCTCGGTGAACGAGCGGCCTTCCCTCGTGAGCCGGGCGCGGACGGGTTCGATCAGCTCCGCCGCATAGCGATCGCGGTCCCAGTGCACCTTGTCGTAGATCAGGACGTCGACGCTCTTTTGCGACGTCGGCGACGGCGCCCAGAGATCCGTGTCGATGCCGATCGGCCAGGCCTCCGTGTCGGGCCAATGCGGCCGATACATGTCGGCGTACCACGGGCCGGGCACCACGACCTTCTTGACCGGCAGGCGCTTGAACAGGTCGGGATCGTCGAGCGGATGATTGTGGGCGGCGACGCCGAGCAGGATCGGATTTTTCCAGGCGAACTTGTCGAGCAGGAAGGTGCGGCCGATGATGCAGGCGAGTTCGCCAGGATGCCGCGCGATGTAGCCATAGTCGTTGACGCGGTAGCGGATACCGAGCCGGTCGAGCCCCGCACAGAGATTGAGGAACACGCGGAGCTGCCCGCTCATGCGCGGCTCGCCGAGCAGCATGCGACGCGCCATGCGCCGCAAATGCCGATCGCCGGGAAACCAGCGATCGTCCTTGTCCTCGTAGAACAGGTTGAGGACCATGTCGTCGGGATCGTAGTCGAATGTCTTTGCGGGCACTGGGGTCCATCCGCGGCGGCCTGATGCGCATTCTCGCATGGGACCGGCTGCCGCACTCTTCCAAATTTGCCACAGGCTTAATGCCGGCGGCTTAACGCTAATTGACGAAACCAGCGCTGCGTTAGCCTTCACGGCGACGTTTTTTTCCAATGCGAGTATCATTCGCGACGGCCAAGGTTGCGATCGATCGCATTGCCAACGCGCCAAAGCGCCCTGGTTAACAGACGGTTAAAGGCGAGTCGTATCTTGATCACCGCGGAAGAAATTCTCGAATTGCCCGCCGCATCGCGCGTCGTTCCGGCGGCGCGCCTCCCGCTGCAAGTCGGCTCAACCACATCGGTTTCCGTCGTCATTCCGGCCAAGAACGTTGCGGCCTATGTCGGCGAAACCCTCGCCAGCGCACTGGCTCAGGCTGAGGTCAGCGAAGTGATCGTCGTGGACGACGGCTCGACCGACGACACTACCGCCATCGTCCGCGCCATTCGTGACCCGCGACTGCGCCTGATGACCAACGGCGCAGCCGGCGTATCGGCAGCGCGCAATCTCGGCGCACACCATGCGAGCGGCCAATGGCTGCTCTTCCTCGATGCCGACGATCGCCTGCGGCCCGGCGCGGTCGCGGCGCTGCTGGCGGCTGCGCGGGGTGCGCCGCGAGCGGTTCTCGTCTACGGTGACTACAACACGATCGACAGCGAGGGACGGCAGATCGGCCGACGGGATCTGCTGAAAGCACGCCGCAAACCGTCCGGCGACGTGCTGGCGCGGCTCGCGGCCGGCAACTTCATCGTCAATGGCGGCATTGCGCTCGCACGTGCAGAGGCTTTCCGCGCCATCGGTGGCTTCGACGTCTCGCTCAGATATTGCGAGGACTGGCACTGCTGGTGCCGCCTTGCCGCGATCGGCGAATTCGAATTTGCGCCAAACCTTCTGCTCGACTACCGCCTGCACACGGCCAACACCATGAACGCTGCGGTGCGGACGCCACAGGATTTCTTTCCGGCGATCGCGCGGGTGTTCGACGACGGGCTGATCATGGCGCGATTGCCCGCGGGCATGGCAGCCGGGCTGCGCCAGGCCGCCGAGGTTCATCTCGTCACGTATTCGGCGATGCAGGCGGTCCGCTTCGGCAGATATCGCCAGGCCTTCGCCTATCTCGGGATGGTCGGGCGCCGCTCGCTCAAATCGCTGCCACGCTCCGCAGTCAGGGTCGCCCTCGCCTGCTTTGGTATTTAGCCCGCCGCCTCGGCGTCAGGACACGATCTTCGAGGCCTTATAGGGCTTCGGCTCGATGCCGAACGCGGCGAGCACCGAGCCGAGCGCGACCATCACGGGATGCATCGCGACGACGGCCTTCGACGATTTCAGCAAAGCGGCCGCGCGCACCAGCGACAGCGGCAGCCTCCCGAGCATCTGCGCAAACACCCACACGCGCGCCGCCGCGCCCTGCGCGGCCTTGGCCTGCACGCGATAATTGATCGCGCCGATGCGCAGGCCTCGCTTCACGATCCAGCCGAAACTGGTGCGGCTTTGCGGCACCGTCTCGGTGATGACTGCCTCCGCCGTCCAGTGGAACGTCATGCCGGCATCGCGGCACCGCACGAAGAAATCACAGTCGCCACCGCCGAGGAAGTTGAAGCGCGGGTCGAAGGCGGGACGGGCGAACCTCTCGAACGCCGCACGCGTGATCAGGCAATTACCACAGCCGTAGATCAGGGGCACAGCGCCGCTGTAATCATAGGCGGGACAGAAAACGGGGTGGCGCGAAAGCCAGGGCATGCTGCGGTCCTCGAAGACCGGCAGCACCGGCCCGCCGACCACATCGGCGCCGGTCGCCTCCGCGGTGCGGACCATCAGCTCGAGCCAATCGGGCGAGGCGATCTCGTCGTCGTCGATCATCAGGAACCGGGTCGCGGCGGGAAACAGCGCCAGCGCCGTCTCGAACGCGGCGTTGATCGCCTGGACGTTGCCTTGCCGTTTCTCGACCAGGCAGACACCCTGAAGCCTGCCATCGGCGAGATATTCCGCGGCCACCGGCGCGCTTTCGCGCCGGACCGCATCGTTCTCGACCATGACGACGGCGAAGGAGCGCGGGGTGCGCTGGCTGGCGAGCGAGTCCAGCGTCAACCGCAGATGCTGCGGGCGGCGGAAGCAGGGGATGCAGACGACGATACCAAGCGACAGGTCGATAATCCGGGAGCTGGCCGCGATCTCCCGGTTTGGATCGCGCACGGCATCCGAGATACGCGTGGCGGACGGGTCTGTCGGGATCAATGTCATGACGTTCTAGATGTCCGAGATAGATTGAAAAAGCCCTGCTTCGATCCCGGGGATCAGCGCCGTCCCACGACGGCACATCGCCGCGGGACAGGCACGTCCCAAAATGAACGGCCGGTTTGAGCCTCGCGACGGCGCCACGCCGCCGATTTTCCGCCATCCATGCACTTAACTGCTTCCGGGTGTTTCTGCTGCGAAACCTTGCGCGCGTAATACTGCAATTCGCGGTCCGCCGTGCCGATGGCGGCTGGCGCGGACGATACCGTAGTTAACGCACATGCTCATTAACCTGACCGTAAGCACTGCGACGGGTGAAGCGTCGCGGCATCGGATTTGCTCTACGGGTACACGAGATTTTTCCTGTAAATTTAAGTCGAACAAGCGCGGTCGGAAAAAAATGAACAAGCCAGCCACGATCGATTTCGCGACAGCCACGGCGGTCCAAATTCCCGCGGCCATTGCACACACTCAGGCGCTGCACGATCTCGTCCCCGGTGAAGCCCGCGATAGCCTGCTCGCCGTTCACGACGTGCTGCGCCGCGAACTGCCGCAGGGCCAGCTCGCCACCTACGAAGCCGGAGGCGGCTCGTGCAGCGTACTGCCACCGGAATTGCTGAGCCGCAGCAAGGTCACCGTCGTCGACATCGACGAGGACCAGGTTCGCAACAACAGCTACGCGGACGAAGCGATCCTCGGCGACGTCCAGACCTACCGCTTCGAGCGCGGGACCTTCGATCTGGTGATCTGCTATAACGTGATCGAACATCTTCCCAATGTCGACGCCGCACTCCTGAATTTCCGCGATGCGCTCAAGCGCGGCGGCATGATCCTGATCGGCGCGCCCAATCCGCGCTCGTTGTCCGGGGTCGTCACCAAATACTCGCCGCACTGGTTCCACGTCTGGTTCTACCGGCACATTCGCGGCATCAAGGATGCCGGCTTGCCGGGCGAGCCGCCGTTCCCGACCTTCTTCCATCCCCTGGTGTCGCTGCCGAGGCTCCAAGCGTTCGCCGCCGCCAATGGCCTCGAGATGATCTACCGCCGTGAGGTCGAGAGTCCGCGCTATCCCGAGATGCGCCGGCGCAAGCCGCTGTTCGCAGTCTTGGTCGACGCCGGCGCCGCCGTGCTCAACGCCGTGCTCCCGCGCGGGACCGACGTCCGCCGCGGCGATTATCACGTCATCCTGCGGAAAAGCTGACGGCCATGGTGCGGGCGCGGCCGATGGCAAGACCAGCGAACCCTCGCGGCCACGACGCACGCGGTAACGAACCGTTAATCTCTGAAGGACCGCGTCATCGCACGCGTCACGACGACGCGTCGAAGAGTGGCATGCGCTTAAACGCTTTGTTTGCCATTTCGGTGAATAGTCCCTCAATGAGTATGGTTAATTTTCCCTGTTGCGTTGAGTGGGCACCTATATCTGAGGTGCGTGGCGTAGAGCGAAGAGTACCCCCTCAGCACGCGGCACTTGGAATGAAAGCTGGGGATCATGCTTGACTACAACCAGCCGATAGACCGGGCCAGACCGGAGGCTCCGCAGCAGCGGCCTCGGGCCGGCTTCAACGTGCTGGAGCTGGTCAATCTGCTCTGGCGGCGGAAGATCGCGATTGCCGTTGCCGCGCTGCTCGGTGCGACGCTTGCCGTCACCGTGGGCAAGAGCCTGGCGCCCCGCTACACCGCCACCGCCCAGCTCTATGTCGACCCGCGCGAGCTTCAGCTCGTCGATCGCGAGCTGACGCCTCGCGCGCAGGACGTCTCCGGCATGTCGATGGTGGTCGAGAGCCAGGCGCGCCTGATCACCTCCAACAGCGTGCTGCTCCAGGTGATCCAGCAGGCTGATCTGGACAAGGACCCCGAATTCGGCGGGGCCGATGGCAAAGGCGTGATGTCGTCGCTGCTCGGCCTGATCGGCCTTCAGCCCCACGCGCCCTCCGCCACGGAGAAAAAGGAAGTGCAGCTCGCCGCCCTTGAGGCGCTGAACCGGCACATCACGATCCGCAAGACCGAGAAGAGCTTCATCGTCGACATCGAGGTCTGGTCGACCGATCCGGCGAAAGCGGCGATGCTCGCCAACACGCTGACCAGCGCCTACCTCGCGGAATCCCGCAACTCGCAGGCGTCGGCCGCACGGCGCGCCACCAACGATCTCTCCGGCCGCCTGAAGGAGCTGCGCGAGCGGCTGCGCAACGCCGAGACCGTGCTTGCGACCTACAAGGCCCAGAACAATTTCGTCGGCACCCAGGACGCGCTGATCAGCGACCAGCAGCTTTCCGCCAGCAACCAGCGGCTTTCCGCCGCCCGCGCCGCGACGATGGATGCGCAGGCGCGCCTCGACCAGATCGAGGCGAGCCGACGCACCACGGCAGATGCAGGCGCGAACTCCGAGGCACTGCAATCGCCAACCATCGCGAACCTGCGCGCGCAGTATGCCGACGCGCGCAAGAAATATGCGGAGCAAGCCGGCGAGCTCGGCCCGCGTCATCCGGCGCTGCGCCAGACCGAGAAGCAGGTCGAGGATCTCAAGCGCACCATCAACGAAGAGATCGACCGCTTCGCCCAGTCCGCCAAGAACGATCTGACGCGCGCCCGCGACTTTGAAGCCTCGCTCAGCCGGGCGCTGGAGGCGCAGAAGCGGCAGAGCGTCCAGCTCAGCCAGGCCGCCGTGCGCCTGCGCGAGCTCGAGCGCGAGGCAGATGCCAGCCGTGACGTCTATCAATCCTTCCTCAAGCGCTCGCGCGAGACCGAGGAGCAGGAGACGCTGAACACCTCGGCGGCCCGGATCATCGGCGAAGCGACGGTGCCGCAACGGCGCTCGTTCCCGCCGGCGATGAGCCTGTTCGCCATGATCGGTTTCATCTTCGGCGCAATCGCTGCATCGAGCTGGTTCGTCGCGGCCGAACTGGTGTTCGCCGGTGCGTTCGTGCCGGCACCGGCGCCGGCCCGTCCCAATCGTACTCCGTTGCCGCAAGCTCCAGAGCCTTCGCGGGCGCCGGAGACTGCCCGGGCCCAGCCGGTCTCGCGAGCCCCGGAAGTCGCGGAGGCACTGCCGGAACTCGCCGCCCCGCCGCTGCAACCTTCGATGGTCGAGAAGCCCCTGATCGAAAAGCCGCTGATCGCGCGCCTGCAGGAGGCCGACGTCATCCACACGCTTGGTGCCATTCTCGCCACCGGCGGCGGCATCGACCTCACCCGGCTGGGCTGGCCGACGCTGCGCCCCGGCTTTCCACTGACGACGCTGCTCAACGCCTGGCGCGACATGCGCACTACGGCGGCCCGGCGCGCCGGCGGAAAGACAATGCCGGTCATCGCGCTCGTCGGTGCCAGCGAGACCACCGGGCGCAGCGTGACGGCGCTCAATTTCGCGCTCGCGGCCGCGCGCGACGGCGCCCGGGTGCTGATGATCGACGCCGACCATCAGGCGCACTCGCTCTCGAACAAGGTCAACCGTCCCCGCAAGAGCGAGCCGAGCAAGGTCGGATGGCTTTCGATCGGCAGCAAGGCCGCACGCGAGATCAAGACACTCAACGGCATTTCGGTATTGCCGGCCGTCGAAGGCGACGCTGGCAAGGCCACTGACGCCATCCGCAAGGCCATCGAGCAGGCGCGCTCCGCCGGCGGCTATGACCTCGTGATCCTCGACGGCCCCACGGCGCCACTCACGGCCGGCAGCCGTAAGCTGCTCGATGATGCCGACGCGCTGGTGGCGGTGTTGCCGACCAGCCTCGACATCAACGACGGCCTGGAAGAGATATTGAGCACGCTCGGCCGCGCCGAGCGCAAGCTCGTCGGCGTCGTGCTCGACGAACTCGCCCCTATGGCCCAAGCTCGCCAACGAGGCAGACAATATGCTTGAGCGCCGCATCAATCTCGATGGCCGGGCCGCAACCGCCGACGTGCCGCGGATCACCATCGGCGGCCTTCGCATGGCCGCGCTCGACCTGGAAGCGACCGCAGATTTCATGATCGAGGCGACCGATCCCCGCCATCGCATCGGCCGTCCGCTGCACCTGACCTCGGCCAATGGCGAGGTGCTGGCGCGGTGCTCGACCGAACCGGAGACCGAGCGCCTGTTCCGCGGCGCCGACCTCATCAACGCCGATGGTCAGCCGCTGGTGGCGGCGTCCAGGCTGCAATCCTGGTTTCCGCTGCCCGAGCGCGTCGCCACGACGGATCTGTTTCACGTCGTCGCGCGCAAGGCCGAAGCGGTCGGCCGCACCTTTTACATGTTCGGCGCGAGCGAGGACGAGAACGCCGCGGCGGTCGAGAACGTCCGGAAGATGTATCCAAACCTCAAGATCGTCGGCCATAGCCACGGGTATCTCCGTGGCGATGCACTGCGCGCGAAGGTCGACGAGATCAACGCGCTAGCGCCGGATTATCTCTGGGTTGCGCTGGGCGTGCCAAACGAGCAGGCCTTCGTCGAGGAATTCACGCCGCATCTCACCAATGTCGGCGTCATCAAGACATCCGGCGGCCTGTTCAACTTCTTGTCGGGAAGCCGCGCCCGCGCGCCGCGATGGATGCAGAAGATCGGGCTGGAATGGGCCTGGCGCACCTTGCTCGAGCCCCGCCGGCTGTTCTGGCGCTATCTGACCACCAACCCTCGCGCGATCTATCTGCTGTTCAGCCGCAACCGGCCCTTCAATCGCTGAGTTGACAACGACATGACCGCAGCCGGTTATCAGCCCGGCCTGCGCTATTTCAACGCCAGCGGCGCCGGTATTGCGCCTTGCGGGCCGGGCTCATAAGCGGCTAAAGAGACTGTCACAGTCGGCGTCGGCAACTTTCCCGGCCGCCGCATGTTTTCGTATGGCCGTCGACACAAGCGGCACAATCGGCTCAGCCAACAGTGCGAGCCAGCTTTTCACAGCGAAGGCCACGATCGAGTCCGCGCATCGGCCTGCTTTCAGGCGCGACCCAAGGGAGCACGGAACGAATGCATCAGGCCGCAAGCCTGCAATTCGAGCGCATGATGGACGAGCTCGTCCTCTGGCATGCCGTGCCGGAGGACGAACGATCGCCGGCGCCGGCCTGGTGGTGGGGTCCGGCGATGGCGGTGCTCGATACGCACGAGCCGATGCGACAGGTGTGGTGTCGTGAGCTCGGCCTTGGCGACGGCTCGAGCTTTGCCGAAGGCGCGCATGTCCTTATCACGCTCTTCGCCGAACAAACCTCACTTCCGTGGCCGGATGATTTTCCGCGCAAGGCGGAAATCAAGGAAGACGACGTCCGCGAGCTGCACCCACAGCCATCAGAGGACAGCGCTTTTCAACCGTAGCGCCGCGGCCGCGGTGGCGGCATGGTCCCGCTCCGGCTGGAGCGGCGGCGCGCCGGGCAGCTCCATCGGCCGCAGCAGCTCGGCCATCTGCCGCGCCGGAACGGGCTTGGAGATCAGGAAGCCCTGCATCTCGTCGCAGCCATGGGCGCGCAGGAACGCCTCCTGTTCGGCGTTCTCGACGCCTTCCGCCACCACGGTCATGCCGAGCGCCTTGCCCATGCTGATGATCGCCTGCGCGATCGCCTGATCCTCCGCATCCTGCGGCAAGTCGCGCACGAAGGAGCGGTCGATCTTGATGGTGTCGATCGGGAAATGCTTCATCAGCGACATCGACGAATAGCCGGTGCCGAAATCGTCGATCGCCAGGCGAATGCCGCGGCTCTGGATGGCGTCGAGCACCTTGAGCGCGCGCCCGACGTTGCGCATCATCATGCTCTCAGTGACCTCCAACTGGAGCAGCACGGGCGACATGCCGCTGGCGGCCAGCGCCTCGTCGACGTCCTGCAACAAATGCTCGTCGACAAACTGCCGCGGTGACAGGTTGACCGCCATCGACACCGGCAACAGGCCGAGGCGCTGCCAGGCCATGGCCTGCGCGCAGGCCTCCTTCACCACCCACCGGCCGATCGGCACGATCAATCCGGTCTCTTCCGCAAGCGGAATGAACTGCGCCGGCGAGATGCTGCCGAGATCGGGGTGCGTCCAGCGCAGCAGGGCTTCCACGCCCGTGATCTGGCCGGTCTCCATGTCCACCTTGGGCTGGTAGTTCAAAGTGAACTGATTCCGCTCCAGCGCCCGGCGCAGCGCGCTCTCCAGCGACAGCCGCTCGATCGACTGCGTGTTCACTTCCTTGGAGAAGAAGCGATAGCCGTTCTTGCCGTCCTCCTTGGCGAGATACATCGCCATGTCGGCGTTCTTGGTTAGCGTCTGCACGTCGGAGCCGTTGGTCGGATACATCGCGATGCCGATCGAGGCCGTGGTGTGGCACTCGTGCCCCGCTAGCTCCATGGGCTCCGCAAGCGCCGTCAACAGCGCGGTCGCGATGCGCTGGACGCCATCGATCTCGCCGCATTGATCGAGGATCACCACGAACTCGTCGCCGCCGAGCCGCGCCACGACGTCGGTTGCGCGCAACGCACCACGCAGCCGGTTGGCCACTTCGAGCAGGAGCAGATCGCCGGCTTCGTGGCCCAGCGAATCGTTTATGACTTTGAAACGGTCGAGGTCGATGAACAGCACCGCAAAGCGGCGATCGTGGCGATGCGCCTCGTCGATCGCCTCATGCAGCAGCCCGTTGAAGGTCTCGCGGTTCGGCAGGTCGGTCAGGCTGTCGTGCGAAGCGAGGTATTCGATTCGCTCGTCGGCCTGGTTTTTCTCGTCGGCCCGGTCGAAATTCTCCATCGCGAACGAGACGTTGTCGGCGAGGCGCTGCAACAGCTCGACGAACTCGGCCGTGAAGGTGCCAGGCTCGGTCGACATGTAGATCATGACGCCGACGGCCTTATCGTGCGCGACGAGCGGAAAAGCCGCGCCCGACCGCGCGCCGTCGTTGCGGACGATGGAATGAAAGGCGCGAACGCGATCGTCGTTGAGATAGTCGTTGCTGATGCAGGGCTGGCGGGTGCGGAACGCCGTGCCGCTCATTCCGCGCCCCTCGGGGCGCTCGGGGTCGATTGACAGGCGGACATTGCGCGTGGTGTCAGACGACGGTCCGGCGCTCGACACGATCTCCAGCTGATCGCTATCGACCCTCGCCAGCGCAATGGTGGTCGAGGTGAACTTGGCGCCGTTCGATGCGGCGAGACAGACGAGGTCGAACAGTTCGGCGCGCGACTTCGCCCGCATGATCGCCTCGTTGGTCGCGCTCAGCGCCGCGAACATGCGAGCCAAACGCTCCGTCCGCGCCTCGTTGCGGGACTTTTCCTCGGCGCGATCGAAATTATCGAGTGCAAATGACACGTTCTCGGCGAGGCGCCCGAGCAACTCGACCATGTCGGGTGTGAACGTATTCTCTTCCGGCGCGAGGAAAAGCAGAATGCCGATCGGCTCCTGGCCGGCGCGCAGCAGCGGGAAGCTGGCAGCCGCTCGCGTTCCATCTTCGATCGCCTTAGAGTGCCAATGCGCCGATCGGGGGTCGTGGAGATAGTCGTTGATCACGCTGGGCCCGCGGGTCCGCAGCGACATCCCTATAATTCCGCGACCCTCAGGATGGTCGGCGGAAACGACACAGGTGCGTCCCACCATCCGCTCCTGGAGGCGCCCCTTCACGGCAACCACGCGAACGAGTTCACGCCGGTCGTCCATAATGCCGATTGTCGCCGAGGCGAATACGCCGCCGAGCACGGCTGCCTGGCACGCCCCTTCGAACAGCTCCTCACGCGTCTTGGCGCGCATGATTGCCTCGTTCGTTGCGCTCAGCGCCTCGAACATGCCGCTCAACCTGTCACGCTGCCTGTCGGCCTTCGCCTTCTCGTCGGCACGGTCGAAGTTCTCCAACGCGAAGGCGACATTGGCCTGGAGCTTGCGCAACAGCTCGACGAATTCGTCCGTGAAAGTGCCGCACTCGGGCGAATTGAACAGGAATACGCCTTCGACCCTGTCGCCGTTGAACAGCGGCATCGCGGTCGAAGACGCAATGCCGTTGCGACGCGCGCTGGTGTGCCAGGGCTCGAGGCGGGCGTCTGCCAGGACATCGTTGCTGATACAGGGCCGCCGCGTCCGGAACGCGGTGCCGGTCAGCCCGCGTCCTTCCGGCTCCTTGTCGCTGACCGACAGTCTGAAGGATCGCACTTCCTCGGCGTTCGGTCCGAAGGACGCGACAACACGAAGCAGTCCCGCATCGCGGTCAAGCAATGCAATGGAGGTCGAGGCGAACTTGGCGCCGTGCACCGTGGCTTCGCAAACCAGATCCAACAGTTCGCTGCGCGACCTTGCCCGCAGAATGGCTTCGTTGGTCGCGCTTAGCGCCGCGTACATACGCGCCAGCCGATCCTCCTCCAGGGCGATCTGGGCCTTCTCCTTGTCGCGGTCGAAGTTCTCGAGCGCAAAGCACACGTTTTCGGTCATGCGCAGCAACAATGCGACGATGCCTTCGTCTTTCGCCCAGGCTTTGCTCACGAAGAAAAACAGCACGCCGATGCTGGTGCCACGCTTGATCAAGGGAGCAGCCACGCAGGCGACGGCGCCGGCATTGACGTTGGCCTGCTCCCAGGTGGTCCCCTTGGTACGATTGACGAGGTCGTCCTCGACGATCGCTTGCTGGGTCCGGAACACCTCGCCGGAGATGCCCTTGCCGTAGGGACTCTCCGGATCAATCGAGTAGCGCGACTGTCTGATCAGATCCAGATTATGTCCGGTCGCTGCCACCGGCGTCAGCCATTCGGAATCCGGCTCGTGCAGCAGAACGAAAGTGGCAAGCGATTTGCCACTATAAACAGCGGCGTCGCAGACCCGCTGGTACAAGTCCAGCTCGGTGCTGGCTTGCAGAATTGCTTCGTTCGTCGCACTGAGCGCGCCGAACATGCGGTTGAGCCGCCGCACTGCGCGCTCGCCATCCAGGCGGGCTCCCTCGGTCGCGAAGCTCTCCAGCGCGTGAGAGATATTGGCCGACATCCGCTCGAACAACGAAACCATCGCCTCGTCGAGCGAGCCGGCCCCCGACCGCGTAACATACAACACCCCAATACTGCGGCCCATGCAGATCAGGGGTAGCGCCGCGGCCGCGCCGACACCCGCCGCCACCGCGCCGTCGCGCCATGCCAGCGAACGCGCGTCGTTCAGGAAATCGTTGCTGATGCAGAGCTTCTGGCTGCGGAACGCCTCGCCGCCTACGCCCAGGCCTTCCGGCGTGCTGGCTTGCGCGGTGATCTCGATCGCCCTCAGCCGCGCCACGTCATCGCCGCGACCAGCGGCAAAGCGCAGCCGCTGGCCGTCCGGCTCAACGAGGAACACGGCCACCGCCATAAAATCCCCGCTCGAAAAGCCGGCGTCGCAGACCTTCTGGTACAGCTCGTCGGGCGATTTCGCGTAGAGGATCGCTTCGTTGATGGCGCTCAACGCCGCAAAGGTGCGCGCGAGTGTCGTCGGCACGATCTCAGCTCCCGGGCATTTCTGCCTTTTTTTCCCGGATGACGTTATGACCGCCGATCGCCTAAGTGGTCGTTATTGCGCGCTGCAAACCGTCGATCAAAGTGAACGAGCTGCGAACGACCTGCGCCAATCTGTCGAAATGCCACCGTGCGGGACGAATCTTCGCCCGACGGCCCTCCTCGCTACGAATTTGCAGCCCTGTATTGGTTTACAGGAGATTGATATCGGAGCCGCGCTTTGAGACCATGGTTCCCAACAAGCAGCCTGTTAAGGGCACCATGCCGGGGAAACGCCATGCCGATCGTCCAGGCCGACCGCCTCACGCGCATCAGCGCCGCGCTGCTTCGTGCCGCCGGGGCTTCCGAGGAAGAGGCCGACGCGGTCGCAAGCGGCTGCGTCAACGCCAATCTCGCCGGCCACGATTCCCACGGCGTGATCGCCATTCCCACCTATGTCGACCGGATCAAGGCCGGCCACATCGTGCCCGGCGCCAAATGGACCATCGTGCAGGAATCGCCGACGACGACCGTGATCGACGGCCAGTGGGGTTTTGGCTTCCACGTCAACGCCAAGGCGATGGCGCTGACGATCGAGAAAGCGAAGACGGCGAATGTCGCCGCCTGCACCGTGTTCCGGCAAAGCCATGTCGGCCGCCTCGCCGCCTATCCGCTGATGGCGATGCGCGAAGGGATGATCGGGATTGCAACGGCGGATTCCGGCCGTTCGCCGAAGCATGTGGCGCCGTTCGGCGGCAGGGAGGCACGGCTCGGCACCAATCCGATCTCGATCGCGGTGCCGTCCGATCTCGATGCGCCGTTCTACCTGGACATGGCGACCTCTGCGGTCGCGGCCGGCAAGATCCAGCTCGCGGTCGCCCGCGGCGAGGAGATTCCGCCGGGGTGGATCATCGATGCCGAAGGACGACACACCACCGATCCGACCCAATACCGCAAGGGCGGCGCGCTGCTGCCGCTCGGCGGCACCGAGGGCTACAAGGGCAGCGGCCTCGCCGCCATGGTCGAGGTCCTGTGCGGCCTGCTCACCGGCCTCGGTTTCGGCGTCGAGCCCACGGGCCGGCACAATGACGGCTGCTTCATGGCCGTGTTCAACGTCGCCGCGTTTCGCCCGCTGCACGACTTCAAGCGCGAGGCCGCCGAGTTCGCGCACTATCTCAAATCGACCCCGCCCTCCGAGGGCAGCAAGGGCGTGTTCTATCCCGGCGAGATCGAGGGCGTGCGCGAACAGCAGCGCCTGCGCGACGGCATCGAGATCGAGGATGCCACCTGGGAAAAGCTGCGCGCGCTGGCGCGCGAGTACAGGCTCGATACGGTCCTCGACCTGGCCTGACGGATTTCGGCCCGACGCAATTCGGAGAACAGCAGCATGACGCGGCAGATGGTACTGGTCGGCTTCCTTCAGGCGCAGAACTGCACGAATTTGCCGAGCTCGTGGCGTCATCCGGACTCGCGCGACGATTCGATGTCGGCGGACTATTATCAGGAGATCGCCAAAATCCTCGAAGCCGGCAAGTTCCACATGGCCTTCTTCGACGACCGGCTGGCGATGCCGGACCGCTACGGCAACGATCACGCCCACACCGTCGAATACGGCATCCGCTGCGTGAAGATGGATCCCCTGATCGTGCTGACGACGATGGGCATGGTTACGGAGAAGCTCGGGTTGGGGGCGACCGGCTCGACCACTTATTTCGAGCCCTTCGACATCGCCCGCCGCTTCGCAACGCTCGACCTGATGTCGGGCGGACGCGCCGGGTGGAACGTCGTCACCTCGCTCAATGACGGCGAGGCACACAACATGGGGCGGGACTCTCATCCCGAACATGATTCCCGCTACGACCGCGCCGACGAATTCATGGAGATCGTGCTCGGCCACTGGGATACCTGGGAAGACGGCGCGCTCATCATGGACAAAAAGAGCGGCCGCTTCGCCGATCCAGCCAAGGTGAAGCGGCTCGATCACAAGGGCCCATTCTACAAGTCGCGCGGTCCCTTCACGGTGCCGCGCTCTGACCAGGGCCATCCCGTGATCATCCAGGCCGGCGCGTCCGGCCGCGGCCAGCGCTTTGCAGGACGGTGGGGCGAGGTGATCTTCACCGCTGCACGCAATCTCGCCGCCGCCAAGGAAGGCTATGCGTCGGTGCGTAACGAGGCCGCGAAAGCCGGCCGCGATCCGGAGGCGATGTTTCTCTGCAACCTGACGACACCGGTTTGCGCCGCGACCAAAGCCGAGGCCGAAGACAGGATGGCGCTGATCAACAAGCTGCCGCTGCAGATCGACGCGCTGTCGCTGCTGGCCGAAGCGCTCAACTACGATTTCGCCTCCAAGGATCTCGACGAGCCGCTGACGACGGAAGAATTGAAGAGCATGCAGGGCATTCTGGGCATCCGCGACGGCGTGCTCAAGAACTCCGGCAAGAGCAATCCGAGCGCGCGCGACTTCGTCACCTTCTCCGGCCGCGGTCAGGTCCAGGATGCGATGGTTGGCGGCCCCAAGGAGATCGCGGACAAGCTCGAAGAAATGTTCGTCGAACGCGGCTGCGACGGCTTTGTCATCGCCGCGACCTATGTGCCCGGCTCCTATGCCGATTTCGTGCAACATATCGTACCGGAATTGCAGCGGCGCGGATTGTTCCAGAAGGAATATCGCGGCAAGACGCTGCGGGAAAATCTCGGGCTCAAGCGGCCGGCTGCCGGCGACTGGAAAGTGCAGCCGCGCGATGCCGCGGAATAACAACGGAGACACGGCATGCGCTGGCTGACATTCACCGCCGCGGACAAAACGTCCTGGGGGATCGTCGAGGGTGACCAGGTGATCGCGATCGAGGGCGATCCCTTCGGCGAATGGCAACGCACCTCGCGGACGCACCCGCTGTCGCAGGTTAAAATCGAGCTGCCGCTGATTCCGCGCACCTTCTACTGCGTCGGCTTGAACTATCTGAAGCATCTGAAAGAGGCCGCCGACAAGCGCGGCGAGGTGCCAGCGGTGCCGGACAGACCCGAGATCGGCTATCGCGCCCAGAATGCGCTGATCGCACATGACGAGGAGGTCATGATCCCGTCCTTCGCGACGGACAATATCCATTACGAAGGCGAGCTCGTCGTCGTCATCGGCAAGAAGGTCAAGCACCTGACCAAACAGAATGCGATGGATTGCGTGTTCGGCTACACCATCGGCAACGACGTCAGCGAGCGCAGCTGGCAGAAGGCCGACCGCAGCCTGTGGCGGTCGAAGAACGCCGACACGTTCAAGCCGATGGGCCCGTGGATCGAGACCGAAGCCGACCTCGACAAGATGGAAACGATCGTCCGGGTCAACGGCAAGGAGACCAACCGCTTCCACACCAACGACATGATCTTTGGCGTGGTGCCGTTCCTGGTCGAGCTGACCAAATACTTTACGTTATGGCCCGGCGACGTGATCTGGATGGGCACGGACGGAGCCTCGCCTGATATCAAGCACGGCGACGTCGTGGAGATCGACATCACCGGCATCGGCACGCTGCGGAACAGGTTTGTACGGGAGGAGCGGTAGCCCACGTTGCACCAACAGTGTCGTCCCGGCGAAGCGCTGCCCTCAAAACGGCAGGGCCACACCCGTCTTGATCTCTTTCAGCACCACGTTGCTTCTCACATAGCGAATGCCGGGAATGCGGAACATGAAGTCGTCGAGGAATCTGTTGTAGGCCGCCATGTCCTGCACGACGACGCGCAAATGGTAATCGGCATCGCCCGTGGTCGCAAAGCACTCCAACACCTCACGCCGCGTGGTCACCCGCGCGACGAACTCGTCGACGAATTTTGCGTCGTGCCGTTCCAACGAGACGTGGAGGATCGCGGACATCGCAAAGCCGGCCTGCTCGCGCGCCACCAGCGCCGCATAGCCCTGGATGGCACCGCTCTCCTCCAACGCGCGCACCCGGCGCCAGCAGGCCGAGGTCGACATGCCGACCGCGTCGGCGAGTTGCTGGTTGGTCGCGCGGCCGTCCTTCTGGAGATAGGCGAGAATCCGCGCGTCTTGGTCTTCGATCAAGGAAAGCACCAAAATGGATTAATCTACCGCTTTGTAAACTATATCGGGTAATTCTACCACAATAGATGTTCTATTCGGGAAAATAGGTAGGACCTACCAGTCGCCCAGGCCTACCCTTCTCCCATGGCAAGGAGATGCCGCGGGAGGTCCGCATGGACGCCATTTCGTCACTCGACGCCTACGAGCTTTCCGACCGCTACGATCGCGAAGTGGGCCGCGTCTTCCTTACAGGCACGCAGGCCATCGTCCGCATTGCGCTCGACCAGGTGCGGCGCGACCGTGCCGCGGGGCTGAACACGGCGGGCTTCATTTCGGGCTATCGCGGCTCGCCGCTCGGCGGCATCGACCTCGAACTGTGGCGCATCCAGGAGCGACTGAAGCGGGACCGCATCGAATTCCTCCCCGCAGTGAACGAAGATCTTGCCGCGACTGCGGTGCTCGGCTCACAACAGGTCGAAACGCAGGCCGACCGCGAGGTCGATGGCGTGTTCGGACTCTGGTACGGCAAAGGCCCCGGCGTTGATCGCTCCGGCGATGCGCTGAAACACGGCAACGCCTACGGCTCCTCGCCGCATGGCGGCGTCCTGGTGGTCGCCGGCGACGACCATGGCTGCGTCTCGTCCTCGATGCCGCACCAGTCCGACGTGGCCTTCATGAGCTGGTTCATGCCGACGCTCCACCCCGCAAGCGTCAGCGAATATCTCGAATTCGGTGAATATGGCTACGCCCTGAGCCGCTTCACCGGCATGTGGGTCGGTTTCAAGGCGATCTCGGAGATCGTGGAATCCGGCGCCTCCGTCGCGCTGCGCCCGCCGCGCGCCTTCCACACGCCGGACTTCACGCCGCCGCCCGGCGGCTTGCACTATCGCTGGCCCGATCTGCCCGGCCCGCAGATCGAGGAGCGGTTGGAGGCGAAGAAGCACGCGGTCTACGCCTTCGCAAAGGCCAATCCCATCGACCGTCACATCTACGACATCCCGGGCGCCACCTACGGCATCGTCACCACAGGCAAGGCGCATCTCGATCTGATGGAAGCGCTGCGGCTGATGGGTCTGGACGAAGCAGCCTGCCGCAGCATCGGCATCGACATCTACAAGGTCGGCATGGTCTGGCCGCTGGCGCTGCATGACGCGATGGCGTTCGTGAAGGGCAAGCGCGAGATCCTCGTGGTCGAGGAGAAGCGCGGCATCATCGAAAGCCAGTTCAAGGAATATTTTTACGATTATCCGGGCGAAAAACCCGAGCGCATGGTCGGAAAGCACGACGAAACCGGCGCGCGGCTGATCTCCTGGATCGGCGAATTGTCGCCGCGAGCGCTCGCTGGGGTGCTCGCACGCCGTCTCCATCCGATCTTCCCGGGCCTCAATCTCGCCGCGCGCGCAGCCGGCTTGATGCCTGAGGCTGCGCGCACGATCAACGTCTCTGGTGCGACGCGCACGCCCTATTTCTGCTCCGGATGCCCGCACAACATTTCGACGAAAGTGCCGGAAGGATCGAAGGCGCTGGCCGGCATCGGCTGTCATTTCATGGCGAGCTGGATGGACCGCGAGACATCGTCCCTTATCCAGATGGGCGGCGAAGGCGTGAACTGGGCAGCCTCGTCACGATTCACCGGAAGCAAGCACGTCTTCCAGAATCTCGGCGAAGGCACCTACTATCACTCCGGTTCGATGGCGATCCGGCAGGCGATCGCGGCCAAAGCCAACATCACCTACAAGATCCTGTTCAATGATGCCGTCGCGATGACCGGCGGCCAACCCGTCGACGGCCCGATCAGCGTCCACGCCATCGCGCACAGCGTCCGCGCCGAGGGCGTTGCGCGCATCGCGCTGGTGTCGGACGATCCAGCGCAATTTTCGCCCGGCGACTTGCCGGTCGGCGTGTCCATCCATCCGCGCGAAGAGATGGACAATTTGCAGCGCGAGCTGCGCGAAATCTCGGGCGTCTCGGTGCTGATCTATCAGCAGACCTGCGCGACGGAGAAACGGCGTCGCCGCAAGCGTGGCCAGATGGCCGATCCCAAACGCTTCGCCTATATCAACGATCTCGTCTGCGAGGGCTGCGGCGACTGCTCGGTTGAATCCAACTGCCTCAGCGTGGAGCCCAAGGAGACGCCGTTCGGCCGGAAGCGCCGGATCAATCTCTCATCCTGCAACAAGGACTTCTCCTGCCTCAACGGGTTCTGCCCGAGCTTCGTCACCGTTGAGGGCGCGACGCGCCGGAAGAAGGGCGCGAGCCGGATCAACCCGGTCGGCCACGCGGCCACGCTTCCGCTGCCCGCGCCCGCACCGCTCGACCGTCCCTATGATCTGCTCGTCACCGGCGTCGGTGGCACCGGCGTGATCACGGTCGGCGCGCTGATCGGCATGGCGGCGCATCTCGAACGAAACGGCGTCTCGGTGCTGGATTTTACCGGCTTTGCGCAGAAATTCGGGCCGGTGCTGAGCTACATCCGATTGGCTGCATCCCCCGACGCGTTGCATCAGGTCCGCATCGACCAGGGCGCGGCCGATGCGCTGATCGGCTGCGACCTCGTCGTCAGCTCCTCGCCAAAGGCATCCGGCACCTATCGGAAAGGCACGCGCGCCGCGGTCAACACCGCGGAGATGCCGACCGGCGACGTCGTCCGGTTCCGCGACGCAGACCTCGCCTCACCTGCCCGCCTGCGCGCGATCGGCCAGGTGATCGGCGACGGCAATCTCGACACCATCAACGCCAACGCGCTGGCCGAGCGCCTGCTCGGCGATGCCGTCTATGCCAACATCGTCATGCTGGGCTTTGCCTGGCAGCACGGACTGCTGCCGGTCTCGCTGTCGGCGCTGTTGCGAGCAATCGAGCTCAACGGCGTCGCGGTGGAACGCAACAAGCAGGCTTTCGCCTGGGGCCGGATTGCAGCGGCCGATCCCAACTTCTTGCCGAAGATGGACGACGCGCCCAAGGCAGAGACGCTCGACCAGCTGATCGACCGCCGCGCCGACTTCCTCACGGCCTATCAGAACGATGCGTATGCAACGCGCTATCGAGCACTCGTTGCAAACGCTCGCAAGGCCGAAGCCAAACTGAATAGCGGAGCATTGACCGAAGCGGTCGCGCGCGCGCTGTTCAAGCTGATGGCCTACAAGGACGAATACGAGGTGGCACGGCTGCACATGCAGAGCGGTTTCCTCGACGAATTGAAAGGCGAATTCGAAGGCGAATTCAGCATCCAATATCACCTCGCCCCGCCGTTCCTGCCGTCGAAGCGCGACGCCCGCGGACGTCCGCGCAAGCGCGCCTTCGGGCAGTGGATCCAGATGCCGCTTGCCATGCTGGCGCGATTGAAAGGATTGCGCGGGACGCCGTTCGATCCGTTCGGCTACACGGCGGAACGGCGCGCGGAGCGGGAACTGATCACCTGGTACGACGGCGTCATCAGACGGCTGCTCGGCGGGCTCGACGCGGCGCATCTGCCAAGTCTCGTCGCCATTGCAAAAGCGCCGATGGATATCCGGGGCTACGGGCCGGTTAAGGACGCCGCGATCGGGAAGGTAAAGGCCGAGGTCGAGCGGCTGTTCGCCGAGCTCGACGCGCCATCACCTGCAAAGATGCGCGCCTACGGTTGACGGGGCGCCGACGAAGCTTCAGCCTCTGGAGCCGAGGCGCGCCCTGATGGCGCTCCTGCAACGGGGTGACGCCTCATGGATTTCGACCAGTTGACCCTGACCCAGGCTGTGGCCGACCTCCGCGCCGGAAAAATCACGAGCACCGCACTCACGACGGAAGCTCTCGCCCGCGCCACGGCCAATGCCGATCTGAATGCCTTCGTCACCCTGGACGAGGCCGGCGCCCTGAAAGCTGCGGCCGCATTCGACGCGAACGACAACAAGGACAACAAGGACAAGCCGCTCGGCGGCGTTCCCATCGTGATCAAGGACAATATCGAGGTCGCGGGACTGCCCTGCAGCGCGGGAACGCCAGCGCTGAAAAATTACGTTCCGAGGGCCGACGCGCCGGTGGTCGCAAAGCTGCGTGCGGCGGGCGCGGTCATCATCGGCAAGACCAGCATGCACGAGCTCGCCTTCGGCATCTCCGGCTACAACACCGCATTCAAGACCGGCGCGGAGTTCGGCGTGCGCAACGCCTATGACCGCGCCCTGATCGCCGGCGGCTCCTCCTCCGGAACGGGCGCCGCGATCGGCGCACGGATCGTCGCGGGCGGGCTCGGCACCGACACTGGCGGATCGGTCAGGGTTCCCGCCGCGCTGAATGGATGTGCCTCGCTCCGCCCGACGGTCGGACGCTATCCGCAAGCTGGCATCGCGCCGATCTCGCACACCCGCGACACCGCGGGTCCGATGGCAGCGACCGCGGCGGATGTCGCGCTGCTCGACCGCGTCATTGCAGGCGGCGATGCCATCGCGCCGGCCGATCTGAGGCTGGTGCGGATCGGCATCGTAAAGACGATGCTGAGCAATCTCGACGCCGACACCGACGCCGCATTCCAGGCAGCCCTCACGAAAATGAAGACGCAGGGCGTCACGATCGTTGAGATCGAGATGCCGCATCTGGCCGAACTCAACGGCCAGGTCGGCTTTCCCGTCGCGCTGTACGAGGCCTATGACGACATGGTGGCCTATCTGGCGCATAGCGGCACCGGCATCACCATTGACGCACTGGCGCGGGAGATCGCGAGCCCCGACGTCAAGGGCACCTATGACGGCCTCGTGATCCCGCGCAAGCTGCCAGGTCCAGACAATACGCTGGTCGATGCCGAGCCGATCTATGACGCGGCCATCAGGTCCGCGCGACCCGCCCTGCAGGCGATCTACGGCAGGACCTTTGCGGACAACCGGCTCGATGCCATCGCCTTCCCGACCACGCCGCGTATCGCCATTGCCTCCAATCCCGATTCCAGCAGCCTGGAGAATTTCGCCCTGTTCATCCAGAACACCGATCCCGGCAGCAATGCCGGCATTCCCGGCATCCAGATTCCGATCGCGCTCGGCGCCCGGAGCAAACTGCCGATCGGGCTTGAATTGGACGGACCCGCGGGCAGCGATCGCGGCCTGCTTGCGATCGGCATGGCACTCGACGCCGTGTTCGAGCGATTGCCGCCGCCGCGCCAATCATGAATACGGATTGATCAGCTTCTGCTGCTCGGCGCTGTGATGCACGAGCATGTCGATGAAAGTCCTGACCTTCGCCGACAGATGATGCCGGTGCGGATAGACGGCGTTCATCGACATCTCGACCGGCCGGTACTCGGGCAGCAGGCGAACGAGCCGACCGGCTTCGAGATCGTCCCGAACGAGAAAACCCGCCATCAGGCAGACGGCAGCGCCTTCCAGCGCCACCTTCCGCAAGGCCTCACCGCTGTTGGTGATGAAGCTGCCGGAAATCCGTACCGATGCCGGCGCGCCCTTGCGATCAAAAAAGCGCCAATCGTCGCCGAAGGGATAGTTCAAATGGCGCCCACAATTGTGCGCCGTGAGCTCATCGAGCTTCTGCACGCGACCGTGCTTGTCGAGATAGTCGTGCGAGCAGCACAGCACGTGACGCCAGGTGGCAAGGCTGCGGACGATCAGGCTCGAATCCGGCGGCGCGGTCATGCGCAGGGCAACGTCGTAGCCTTCTTCGATGAGATCGATGTCGGCTTCGCCCATGCGCAGATCGATCTTGAGCTCTGGATAGGCCGACAGCAGCTTCGCCAACACGGGCGCGACGAACGGCACCATGTGCGTGGCGACGTGGATCCGCAGCGTCCCGCGCGGCACCGACTGCAATTCGCTCGCGATATCGTCGGCCTGTTCGATATCGGCGAGGATCTGGATGCAGCGGTCGTAGTAGGCCTTGCCGATCTCGGTGAGATTGACCTTACGCGTGGTGCGCTGAAGCAGCCTCACCCCGAGCCGGTCTTCCAGCGCCTGAACGTGATTGCTCACCATCGTGGTCGACATGTTGAGCTTGCGGGCTGCTGCAGAGAAGCCGCCAGTCTCGACCACCCGGCTAAAGACTTCGAGGCTCGTCAATCGGTCCATGCCGACTGATTATCCGCTCTTGGTCGATAATCGCAAGGAATTCTGTCCGATTATCCGTCAGATCAGCTCGCGCGGGGATGGCGGATGGGTTAGCCGCAATCCCGCGACAGAGGCGGCAATCGCTCTGGGGCAGTCGCACCTCCGGCTCGGTAGACCATACGCGAAGGCGGGATTCCCGGATTATCCACTCTCAGCGGATAATCCTTCCGGTATTTCGCCGATTATCGATCACCCGAAGAAGACCGATAGTCTCAGCCACCCGACAGGAGACTGCCATGTCCGAGATGCCCCGCACCGAAAACTTCCAGCAAGCGACTGAGGTACTGCAAGCTTCACCGCCGGTGCCGGTGCGGGGTCCGACCCGGAATATGGTGCGGCGGGCGGCGTTGGCGCTCGCGTTCCTCGCGGGCACAGCAGCGATTGTCCATTACGGACACGACTACTGGGTCAACGGCCGTTATCTCGAGACAACCGACGACGCCTATGTGAAGGCCGACTCCACGA
Source organism: Bradyrhizobium sp. 44 (assembly GCF_023073095.1). Classification (NCBI taxonomy): domain Bacteria; kingdom Pseudomonadati; phylum Pseudomonadota; class Alphaproteobacteria; order Hyphomicrobiales; family Nitrobacteraceae; genus Bradyrhizobium; species Bradyrhizobium sp. 44. The sequence continues at coordinate 906,948 of NZ_JADPIY010000008.1, read as the reverse complement.
TCGTCGCGCCAAAAGTCTCGGGCTACATCGCCAAGGTGCTGGTCAGCGACAACGAAAAGGTCAAAGCGGGCCATCTGCTGGCGAAGATCGACGACCGCGACTTCAAGGCAGCGCTCGACCAGGCCCGCGCCGATGTCGCTGCGGCGGAAGCGTCGGTGCGCAACCTCGACGCCCAACTCGAACTCCAGCAGCCGATCATCGAGCAGAGCACGGCCGACGTCGCTGCTGCCGACGCGAATCTGAAATTTGCGCAGGAGGAGCGCGCCCGCTACGACGATTTGATGAAGTCGGGCTCCGGCACGATTCAGCGCGCACAACAGACTGACGCCGCGTTGCGCGCCAGCAACGCGCAACTGCAACATGCCAGGTCGGGCCTTGTGGCCGCGCAACGCAAGATCGACGTGCTCACCACCCAGCGCGCGCAGGCGACAGCCCAGCTCGAGCACGCGCGGGCGGTCGCGGAGCAGGCGACCCTGAATCTCTCCTACACCGAAATTACGGCGCCGGTCGACGGCACGGTCGGCGCCCGCTCACTGCGCGTGGGACAGTTCGTGCAGGCCGGCACGCAATTGATGGCGGTGGTGCCGCTCGATGCAGTCTATGTCGTGGCGAATTTCAAGGAGACGCAGCTCACTCATGTCCGCGCCGGCCAACCGGTCGAGCTGCACGTCGACAGTTTTCGCAATCAGACCCTGCGCGGCCATGTCGACAGCCTGTCGCCGGCGAGCGGCCTTGAATTCGCACTGCTACCGCCCGACAACGCCACCGGCAATTTCACCAAGATCGTGCAACGGGTGCCGGTGAAGATCGTGCTCGACGACCACAGCTTGACCGGGCTGCTGCGCCCCGGCATGTCCGCGGCGCCGACTATCGACACCAAACAGGCCGTCATGGCCGAGCGCGAGACGGCCAAGCGCCTCGCCGACAATGCGACGCGACCCAACGGAGGCTAAAGGCCGGCTCCGGCAGCAATATCAAATCCTGCCGGATGATCCTTCCCACGCTTCCCGATGATCGAAGCCATCCGCCTGATGCATCCTGTCTCCGTACCCGAGACGAGGCCCTTCATGAGCACGCTCCAACCCGCCCTGAACGCCGCTTCCGCCGCCAGCCTTCCTGCTCCGGCCGCGGCCGCCACGCCGGTGGTTTCCACCAAGACCTGGATTGCCGTGATCGGCGCGACACTCGGCGCCTTCATGGCGGTGCTGAACATCCAGATCGTCAATGCCTCGCTCGCCGACATCCAGGGCGCGATCGGCGCCGGCATCGACGATGGCGGCTGGATCTCGACCTCTTATCTGATCGCGGAGATCGTGGTCATCCCGCTCTCGGGCTGGCTGGCGCAGGTGTTCTCGATCCGCATTTATCTGCTCACCAACGCGGTCCTGTTCCTGATCCTGTCGGCCGCCTGTGCGCTGGCGCAGGACCTGCCGCAGATGATCGTGCTGCGGGCAGTGCAAGGTTTTACCGGCGGCGTGCTGATTCCGATGGCGTTCACGCTCATCATCACATTGCTGCCGCGCGGAAAGCAGCCGGTCGGCCTTGCGCTGTTCGCGCTGTCGGCGACGTTCGCGCCCGCGATCGGCCCGACCATCGGCGGCTATCTCACCGAAAATTTTGGCTGGCAGTACATCTTCTACGTCAATGTCGTCCCGGGCGGGATCATGGTCGGCATGCTCTGCTACGCGCTCGATGCAAAGCCCATGAAGCTTGGGCTGCTGCGCGACGGCGACTGGGCCGGCATCATCGCCATGGCGATCGGACTGTCGGCGCTGCAGACCGTGCTCGAGGAAGGCAACAAGGACGACTGGTTCGGCTCGCCCTTCATCGTCAAGCTGTCCGTTATCGCGGTCGTGGCGCTGACCGCCTTCCTGATCATCGAGCTGACCGTGAAGAAGCCGCTCCTCAACCTGCGCCTGCTGGTCCGCCGCAATTTCGGCTTCGGCATGCTCGCGAACTTCCTGCTGGGAATCGCGCTCTACGGCTCGGTGTTCATCCTGCCGCAATATCTGGCCCGCATCCAAGGCTACAATGCCGAGCAGATCGGCATGGTGCTGGCATGGACGGGCCTGCCGCAGCTCCTGCTGATCCCGCTGGTGCCGCGGCTGATGCAGAAGCTCGATGCGCGGCTCATCATCGGCGTCGGCTTCGTCCTGTTCGCGGCCTCCAACTTCATGAACATCTACATGACCGGCAACTATGCCGCCGATCAATTGCTCTGGCCCAATGTGGTTCGTGCGATCGGCCAGGCGCTGGTGATGGCGCCACTGTCTGCGGTGGCGACCTCAGGCATCGAACCGGAGAACGCGGGCTCGGCCTCCGGCCTGTTCAACATGATGCGCAATCTCGGCGGCGCCGTCGGTATCGCGTTGTTGCAGACCCTGCTGACCAAGCGCGAGCAGTATCACTCCAACGTGCTGATGCAGTCGGTCTCGCTGTTCGAGCAGGCGACGCGGACGCGGCTGGAACAGCTCACCCAATACTTCGTCAATCACGGCATTCTCGACCGGGCGGACGCGTTGCATCGCGCCTATGTTGCGATCGGCCATATCGTGCAGAAGCAGGCCTATATCCTCGCCTTCAGCGACACCTTCTATCTGCTCGGCGTGGCACTGATCGTCGCGCTGATCGCCACCCTCTTCCTGAAGAAGGCCGGCCCCGCCTCGGCCGGCGGCGCCCACTGACATCACCCCAGCAAGCAAGGAGAACGACCATGAAACCCCGCATGAATTTCTACCAGGCCGCACCCGACACGATGAAGGCGCTGATGGCGCTGGAAGAGCAGATCCAGTCGACCGGCCTCGAGAAATCGCTGATCGAGCTCGTCAAGATCCGCGCGTCGCAGATCAACGGCTGTGCCTTCTGCATCAACATGCATACCGAGGACGCCCGCAAGCGCGGCGAGACCGAGCAACGCATCTATCTGCTCAACGCCTGGCGCGAATCGCCGCTCTACACCGACCGCGAGCGCGCCGCGCTGGCCTGGACCGAATCGGTGACGCTGATCTCCGAGACCCACGCGCCCGATGACGTCTACGAGCAGGTCCGCGCGCAATTCTCCGACGCGGAGACGGTGAACCTGACCATGCTGATCGGCGCCATCAATGCCTGGAACAGGATCGCGATCGCGTTCCGTGCGGTTCATCCGGTGAAGGTGAAGGCGTCGGTGGCGTAAGATGTTCTTGGCTGTCATGCCCCGCGCAGGGGGGCATCCAGTATTCCAGAGACAGCGAGATTAATCACCGCCCGCGCGGCGGACTGGATCGCCCGCCTTCGCGGGCGATGACACCGAGTGCGCCGCTTAAACCGCCGTCGCCTTGGCGAACTCCACGTAGATCTCGCGCAGCCGCGCGGCAAGCGGGCCGGGCTTGCCGTCGCCGACCTTCTTGCCGTCGATCGCAACCACCGGCTGGACGAACAGCGACGCCGAGGTGGCAAAGGCTTCCTTGGCGGCGAGCGCCTCGGCGACCGTGAAGGAACGCTCCTCGACGCGGAGCTGACGCTCTTCCGCCAGCGCCACCACCGCCTTGCGGGTGCAGCCCGGCAGGATCGCGTTGGAGTTCTTGCGGGTCACGATGACGTCGTCCTGGGTCAGGATGAACGCCGAAGACGAGCCGCCTTCGGTGACGTAGCCGTCTTCCAGCATCCAGGCCTCGCCCGCACCGGCTTCGGCCGCGGCCTGCTTTGCCAGCACTTGCGCGAGGAGTGCCACGCTCTTGATGTCGCGCCGCTCCCAGCGGATGTCGGGCACGGTGATCACGTTGATGCCGGTCTTGGCCGAGGCGGCGTTGATGATGTCCTTCTCCGACGTGAACATTACCAGGCTCGACTTGACGTCGCCCTTGGGGAAGGCGAAGTCGCGGCCCTTGTCGGCGCCGCGGGTGACCTGGAGATAGACGAGGCCGTTCTCGACCTTGTTGCGCGCGATCAGCTCCTTCTGGAGCTCGGTGATGCGCTCGACCGTCTCGGGCAGCTTCAGCTGGATCTCGCCGACCGAGCGCTCCAGCCGCGTCAGATGCGAGGCATTGTCGATCAGCTTGCCGTCGAGCACTGCCGAGACCTCATAGATGCCGTCGGCAAACAGGAAGCCGCGATCGAGCACCGAAATTTTGGCGTCCGAGAGCGGGACGAATGAGCCGTTGACATAGGCGATCGGATCCAAGGCAGGTCTCCTGGCGGGAAGAGAGATTTGGTGCGGTTATACGGGATTTGGCGACGCCCTGAAACCCGCCTTCGGCGCATCCCGGAATAACGCGAGAATTAATGCGACAGGATCTTCGACAAGAACTTCTGCGCGCGGTCGCTGCGGGGCTTGCCGAAGAAATCGTCCTTCGGGGCGTCCTCGACGATCTCGCCGCGGTCCATGAAGATCACGCGGTTGGCGACCTTGCGGGCAAAGCCCATCTCGTGGGTGACGACCATCATGGTCATGCCCTCATGGGCAAGGTCCACCATGACGTCGAGCACCTCGCTCACCATTTCGGGGTCGAGCGCCGAGGTCGGCTCGTCGAACAGCATGACAATGGGATCCATTGCGAGCGCGCGAGCGATCGCCACCCGCTGCTGCTGGCCACCGGACAGGTTCGCGGGATACTTTTGCGCCTGCTCCTTCAGGCCGACGCGCTCCAGCAGCTGCATGCCTTTTGCCATCGCCTTGTCGCGCGACCGGTCGAGCACCTTCTGCTGTGCGAGACAGAGATTGTCGATGATCTTCAGATGCGGAAACAGCTCGAAATGCTGAAACACCATGCCGACACGCGAGCGCAGCTTGGGCAGATTGGTCTTGGGATCGTTGACCTTGGTGCCATCGACGCTGATGTCGCCTTTCTGGAACGGCTCCAGCGCGTTGACGCATTTGATCAGCGTCGACTTGCCTGATCCCGACGGACCGCAGACCACGACCACCTCGCCCTTGGTGACGCTGGTGGTGCAGTCGGTCAGCACCTGGAAGCTCGGGCTGTACCATTTGTCGACGTGGCTGATCTCGATCATGACAAACTCTATCGAATGATGGCGATGCGCGCCTGCAGGCGGCGAACGCCGAAGGACGCAACACAGGAAATGGTGAAGTAGACGATCGCTGCGAACAGATACATTTCGACCAGACGGCCGTCGCGCTGCGCGACCTTGCTCGCGGCACCGAGGAAATCGGTGATCGACAGCACGTAAACCAGTGAGGTGTCCTGGAACAGCACGATGGTCTGCGTGATCAGCACCGGCAGCATGTTACGGAAGGCCTGCGGCAGCACGACGTAGCGCATGGTCTGGGCGTAGGTCAGGCCAAGCGCGTTGGCTGCGGCCGGCTGACCGCGCGAGATCGACTGGATGCCGGCACGCATGATCTCGGAGAAGTACGCGGCCTCGAACAAGATGAAGGTGATGAGCGAGGACGCGAACGCGCCGACACTGATCGGGCGCGACGCGCCGGTCACCCACTGCCCGATATAGGGCACCAGGAAGTAGAACCAGAAGATCACCAGCACCAGCGGCAGCGAGCGCATGAAGTCGACATAGACCCCGGCGATGCGGCCCAGGATCTTGAAGCCAGACAGCCGCATCAGCGCGATTGCCGTGCCGAAGATCAGGCCGCCGAGCGCCGCAAGTCCCGTGAGCATCAGCGTGAACGTCATGCCCTCGTAGAACAGATAAGGCAGCGTGCGGCGGATGACGTCGAAATCGAAATTGCTGAACATGGTGCTATTTCCCCGTGATGTAGCCGGGGATCGCGACGTAGCGCTCGAGGAAGCGCATTGCGGTCACGACGACGGCGTTGACGAGGAGATAGAGAAGGGTCGCGGCGGTGAAGGCCTCGAACACCTGGAACGAGAATTCCTGCATCGAGCGCGCCTGTCCGGTCAACTCAAGCAAGCCGATGGTGATGGCCACAGCCGTGTTCTTGATGGTGTTGAGGAACTCGGACGTCAGCGGCGGAAGGATGATGCGAAAAGCCATCGGCAGCAAGATATAGCGATAAGCCTGCAAGGTCGTCAGGCCGAGCGCGGTCGCCGCCATCTTCTGGCCGCGTGGGAGCGATCCGATGCCGGCCTGCAACTGCACGGCGACGCGCGCCGACATGAAGAACCCGATGCCGATCGCCGCCGTCCAGAACGGCGCATTCGGCAGCTGCTTCAGCCAGAGGCCGGCAGATTTCGGCAGCAGTTCCGGCAGCACGAAGAACCACAGGAAGAGCTGCACCAGCAGCGGCATGTTGCGGAAGAATTCGACATAGGCAAAGCCGAACCAGTACGCTCCCTTCGACGGCAGCGTGCGCATCACGCCGACAATCGAGCCCATGATCAGCGCGATGATCCATGCGAGCGCACCCGTCTTGAGGGTCAGCACCAGGCCCGACAACAGCATGTCGAGATAGGTGCCGGTCCCCATCGGGTTCGGCTCGAAGAAAATTCCCCAGTTCCAGTGGTAGTTCACGTGTCCCCCGCGCGAACGCGCCAGTCATGGATGTCCTGGCGCCTATGCAAATGTCCGGCCACCTTGGAGTCAAGATGGCCGGACACGATCCGGATCGAAAGATCGCGGTTATAGCTTACTTATAATCGTCCGGGTTCGGCGAGTCGGTCGGCTTGGCGAACTCGTTCTTCAGCTCGGCCGAGATCGGGGTGTTGAGGTTCAGACCCTTCGGCGGGATCTTCTGGGTGAACCACTTCTCGTAGATCTTCTGGCCTTCCCCGGAAGTATAGAGCGCTGCGGTCGCCGCATCGACCACCTTCTTGAACGCCGCGTCGTCCTTGCGCAGCATGATGCCGTAGGGCTCAGGCTTGGAGAACGCGTCCTTGGAGATGACGTAGTCGTCGGGCGACTTCGAGCCGGCAACGAGGCTCGCGAGCAGGATGTCGTCCATCACGAAGGCGACGGCGCGGTCGGTCTCGACCATCAGGAAGGATTCGGCGTGGTCCTTGGCCGGGATGATGTTGGCGCCGAGGCTTTTCGCAACATTGGCTTCGGTGAGCTGCTTGATGTTGGTGGTGCCGGCGGTCGAGACCACCGTCTTGCCCTTGAGATCGTCGATCGACTTCAGGCCGCTCGACTTCTTGAAGACGTAGCGGCTGGCGGTCAGGTAATGGGTGTTGGTGAAGGCAACCTGCTTCTGCCGCTCGGCATTGTTGGTGGTCGAGCCGCATTCGAGGTCGATGGTGCCGTTGGCCATCAGCGGAATACGCGTCGCCGAGGTCACGGGATTGAGCTTGACCTCGAGCTTGTCGAGCTTGAGCTCCTTCTTCACGGCGTCGACGATCTTGTAGCAGATGTCCATCGCGAACCCGATGGGCTTCTGGTTGTCATCGAGATAGGAGAACGGGATCGAGGAGTCGCGGAAGCCGAGCGTAATGGCGCCGGTGTCCTTGATGTTCTTCAGCGTGCCGGTCAGCTCCTCGGCCCCGGCCTGGCTGACAGCGAAGGTCGCGGCGAGCGCGAGGCCGATGCTACGGAAATGTTTCACTTTTGGGTCCCCTTTCAGGATGATGCCGGCGGGATGCAAGCACAAATTGGATTGGAATAGAATGTGACTTTTGGCTGGATCGCGGCTCCGGTTAACGGCTCAGGTCGGCGGGCGCGTTAGCGGGCTTGGCACTTCCCCGAGATCCCAGAACAGGCCGGCCATCACCGTCAAGGCCTCTTCGGTCAATGGCAGCAGGATGTGCTCATTGGGCGCATGCTGGGAGCAGCCGGGATAGGAGTGCGGCACCCAGATCGTCGGCAGGCCCAGGATCTCGGAGAACACGTCGTTGGGCAACGAGCCGCCGAAATTGGGCAGTACCGCCGGGACCTTGCCGGTGGTCTGACGGACCGAATCTGCCGCCCATGTGATCCAGGGGCTGTCGAAATCCGTGCGCGAGGCGGCAAAGCTCTGCGCCGCCCGCACCTCGACCATCGGAAAGCCCTTCTGCGCCAGATGCGCGCGGATCGCCTCGATCAGCCCATCGATCCTGGTGCCGACCACGAAACGCAGTTGCAGCACGGCATTGGCGTGGCCGGGAATGGCGTTGGCCGGCTTCTCGATATTGCCCGACGACATCGCCAGCACTTCGAGCGTGTTCCAGGCGTAGAGCCGCTCGGCCGCCGAAAGACCCTCCTCGCCCCAGCCCTCGGCCAACGCCGGCTCGTCCTCGGTCGGCACCACCTGCACGTCCGCAAGATAACTGCGGATCTGGTTGGTGAGGCGCGGCGGCTTCAGCGCATCCAGCTGAAGGCGGCCGTGGCCGTCGACCAGCGTCGAGATCGCGTTGACCAGAATGGTCGCGGGGTTGGCGAGCACACCGCCCCAATTGCCGGAGTGATGGCCGCCGTCGCGAAGGTTCACATCGAGATGAATGCGGATGCCGCCGCGGCAGCCGAGGAACAGGGTGGGACGGTCGGCGGACAGGCGCGGCCCGTCGGAGGCCATGAACAGATCGGCCTTGAGCGCATCGCGATTGAGATCGCAGATCTTGCCGAGATCCGGCGAACCGATCTCCTCGCCCATCTCGACGATGAACTTGGCGTTGAAGCCGAGCTTGCCGCCGCGGGCCTCGCGCACCGCGCGGAGTGCGGCCATGTTGATGCTGTGCTGGCCCTTGTTGTCGGCCGTGCCGCGACCGTAAAGACGCGTGCCCGAAACCGTGGTGCGCCAGGGATCGCGGCCGTCGCGCCACTCGCCTTCCATGCCGTCGACGACGTCGCCATGGCCGTAGATCAGCACGGTCGGCGCCGTCTCGCTCTCGTGGTGTTCTGCGAACAGGAACGGCGCCTTGCCGCTGGGAGATTCGATCATCCGGCTTTGGAAATCGAGCGCGGCGAAAGCGGGCACCATCTCCTGTTCCAGATAGGCGCGCAGCTCGACGCTCCGGTTCGGATTCTGGCTCTCGGTCCGGTAGGCGACGCGACGGTCGAGTTCAGCGAGGAACGCGCCGGATTTGAAATCGTCACGGGCGCGGGCGATGGCATCGGCTCTGGTCATTATTTTCTTTTTTAGGTTGCGAGGCGAGAAGCATACCCGATACGGGCAGGCCTCCGAAAGTGGCGGGGACTTCGATAGTCTTGGGATTTCGTTCTTGCTCTCTTGAGATTGGCTTGCCAAGCGCGGCAGCGCCGCTGATTTTGGCCTTGCCAACGTCGCGCTATATGCAAGAACTTCGCCAAGTTCGGGCGCAGCTCTATCATTCGAAGAGCGCCCGGTACAGGGCGCCGGGGGACCATCATGGCCAAGCAGATCAGGCTCAATGCATTTGCGATGAATTGCGTCGCACACCAGTCACCGGGCTTGTGGACCCATCCGCGCGACCGCACTGCCGAATATAACCGCCTGCCCTACTGGATCGATCTTGCCAAAACGCTGGAGCGCGGCCGTTTCGACGGGCTGTTCCTGGCCGACGTGCTCGGCGTCTATGACGTCTACGGCAACAGTCCTGACGCAGCCTTGCGCAATGCAGCCCAGTCGCCCTCGAACGATCCGCTGCTGCTGCTGTCGGCAATGGCGGCGGTGACGCAGAATCTCGGCTTCGGCGTCACCAGCAATCTTTCCTTCGAGCCGCCCTATCCGTTCGCGCGGCGGATGTCGACGCTCGATCATCTTACCGAGGGGCGTATCGGCTGGAATGTCGTCACCGGCTATCTCGACAGCGCCGCGCGCGGCGCCGGCAAGGACAAGCAGATCGGGCACGACGACCGCTACGAGATCGCCGACGAATATATGGAGGTCGTCTACAAGCTCTGGGAAGGAAGCTGGGAGGACGACGCCGTGCTGCGCGACCGTACGCGCGGCATCTTCACCGATCCCACAAAAGTTCATCGCGTCAACCACGAGGGCGCCAACTACCGCATCAACAACACGATCCATCTGAGCGAGCCGTCGCCGCAGCGGACGCCCGTGCTGTACCAGGCCGGCACCTCGCCGCGCGGACGGAGGTTCGCGGCACAGCACGCCGAATGCGTGTTCATGTCGGGACCGTCGGCCAAGGTGATCGCGCCGCGGGTGTCGGCGATCCGTCAGGAGGCCGCCGCGTTCGGCCGCAATCCGGCGGAAATCCTGATGTTCTCGATGATGACGATCATCCTCGGGCGGACGGAGGCCGAGGCGAACGAAAAATACGCCGACTATCGCCGCCACATCAGCCCCGAGGGCGCGCTCGCGCTGATGTCGGGATGGACCGGAATCGACTTCTCCGGCTACGAGCTCGATCAGCAGGTGCGCCATGTCCAGAACGACGCCGGCCGCAGCGCACTGGATAACGTCACCCGGGCCGATCCCGATCGCGTCTGGACCGTGCGCGACGTCATCGAGCATGTCGGCGTCGGCGGTGCCGGTCCCGTCGTGGTCGGCACGCCGGAGATGGTCGCGGACAAGATCGAGGCGTGGTTCGAGGCGACCGATGTCGACGGCCTCAACGTCGCCTTCGCGATCTCACCCGGCGATTTCGAGGACATCGCCGACATGCTGGTGCCGGAGCTGACGCGGCGTGGGCGGTACAAGGCCGAGTACGCGCGGGGCACGCTGCGGGAGAAGCTGTTCGGTGACGGGCGTGCAAGGCTGGGTGCGCCGCATCCGGCGGCGGGGTACCGGGTGGGGAGGAAGGGATAGAGCCACCGCTCTCCCCGTCATTGCGAGCGAAGCGAAGCAATCCAGAATTGCTCCACGGAGACAGTCTGGATTGCTTCGTCGCAAGTGCTCCTCGCAATGACGGTGGAGGCACCTGCCCTACACCTTCCCGTCCACCATCACCTCGATCAGCTTCGTGCCCGGCCGAACGCCGACGCCAGCGTCGCCTTCAACTCGCGGGGATCGCTGACCTTGATCGCCTCGCATCCCAACGCCTTCGCCACGCCCGCGAAATCCACCGGGGGATCGACGAAATCCATGCCGACGTAATTATCGTCGCCATGGAAGGCGAGCAGGCGCTGCTTGATGATGCGGTAGCCGCCATTGTTGGCAATGACCACATTGAGCGGCAGCTTGTGATGCGCCGCCGTCCACAGCGACTGGATCGAATACATCGCGCTGCCGTCGCCGGAGAAGCAGACGACGGGGCGATCGGGATTGGCGATGCTGGCGCCGACGGAGGCCGGCAGGCCCCAGCCGATGCCGCCGGAGGCAAGGCCGTGATAGCCGAAGCGGTCGCGGTGCGCACGCAGCGCCGTGATCTGGCGGCTCGAGGTGAGGCCTTCGTCAACGAGGATGGCATTGGCTGGCATGGCCTCGACCATCTGCAGCACCAGCCAGTCCGGATCGATGGGGCTGCGGTTCGCGGCCTTGCCGATCTGCTCGACCAGCGCGGTGCGCCTTGCGGTCCAGTTCTTCGGCGCGAGCTCGGCGAGACGTTGCCTCGCACGTTGCGCCAGGGCAGCACCGCCCATGTCCTTCAGCACCGGGATCAGCGCGCGCAGCGTTTCCTTCAAATCCGCCTTCAGCGCGATCTCGGCACCGTAGTTCTTGGCGATCTCCCAATCGCCGAGGCCGATCTGCACGATGCCAAGGCCCTCCGGCAGCGCATCGACCTCGCTGTAGACCGACATCCGCAGGGGATCGCCGCCGAGCGCGATCAAGAGGTCGTACGGAGCAAGCGTGTCGCGCGCGACTTTCTGAACCCGTGCCAGCGTGCCGACGAAGCTCGGGCTCTCCGAGAGGAAGTGCGAGCCGTAGGGCGTCGAGGATTGGTACGCGGCCGCGCCCAAAAGTTCGGCGAGTTCGGCGGCCTCCTTCAGCGCATCGCTCTTCACCACCTCATCCATGGTGACGATCACGGGACGCTCGGCCCTCAGTAGTCGCGCGGCGAACGCCTTGAGTGCCTCATCCGATGGCCTTGTGCGAGCGTCGATGCGGGTGGAGCGACCGAGATCTATTCCGGCCTCGCTGTTGAGGATGTCGCCGGGCAACGAAATGAACACCGGCCCGGTCGGCGGCGTGGTCGCGACTTTTGCGGCGCGGCGCACGATGCGCGGCAGATCCTCGAGCCGGGTCACCTCGACCGCCCATTTCACCAGCGGCTCGGCCATGCGCACCAGCGGGCCGTAGAGCACCGGCTCCATCAGTCCGTGGCCCTGCTCCTGCTGGCCCGCGGTGAGGATCATCGGCGTGCCCGTGAACTGGGCGTTGTAGAGCGAGCCCATCGCGTTGCCGAGGCCGGGCGCGACATGGACGTTGCAGGCGACAAGCTTTCCGGAGGCGCGGCTATAGCCATCCGCGATCGCCACCACCAGGCTCTCCTGCATCGCCATCACATAGGTGAGGTCGGGATGGTCCTTCAGCGCGTGCATGATCGGCAGTTCGGTCGTGCCGGGATTGCCGAACAGATGCGTGATGCCCTCGTCCTTGAGCAGCGCGAGAAAGGCGGAGCGGCCGGTGATCTTGTTCTTCATGTTTCCTCCAGAGGCGGACGTTGCCGCAAGGCAGGAAGCATGATGGCCGAAATCGCGGGAGGCGCGCAAGGAAGCGCAGTCATGGCTGCGTTGCGTGGGCGCAGCACGCTACATCTCCTCGCGCCCCAGCTCGAACGGATCCTCGCCGCCCGCCCGCTTCTTCTTTTTCGAGCGCTGCCAGACCACACCGGGAAAGCCCTTCAACGGTACCAGCGGCTCGCCGGTATAGGTCCATTCCTGCAGCTCCTCGATCGCAATGTGATACAGCGGCTGGCGGCCGGTGCGCTCTTTGAACAGCGCACGGGGGATGTTGACCATGTGCGGCCCGCGCGGGCGCTCATATGCGATCGGCGTGCCGCAATGCGCGCAGAAGCTGCGCGCGGTCTTCGTTGCCTTGTCCTCGTAGCGCGTCAGCGCCGTCTTGCCTGCGGTGATGCGAAACCGTTTCTTCCAGCTTCCGACATAGGTCGCATAGGCGGCGCCGTGGGCGCGACGGCTGGCGGCGGAGTGATCGTGCCAGGCCCAGCGTGCGGGAACGTCAATCTCGAAGGTGATCTTGCCGCAGAGGCATTGGCCGGTGGCAACTCCTGCGGCGGCTGCGGCTTTGGCCATGGGTGCTTCCCTCATCGCTCGCAATGACGGAATTCGTGGTGTCCGTCGGGGCAACACAATAACTCCGCAGTGTCAGACCGGCGTCAGCTCGTCATACACCGGATAGTCCGTATAGCCCTTCTCCTCGCCGCCGTAGAACGTCGCACGGTTATACGGCGTGAGAGGGTAGTCGTGCTGCAGGCGGCGCGGCAGATCGGGGTTGGAGATGAAGATGCGGCCGAAGGCGATGAGGTCGGCGTGTCCCTCTGCGATCGCGGCGTTCGCCGTCTCGCCCGTAAACCCGCCTGCCGTCATCAGCACGCCGCTGTAGAGCGGGCGGAATAGCAGCATTGCCGACGGCACGTTCTGCCAGTTGACTTCGGCGCGCCCGGAGCCGCTGGAGCGCGGTTCGATGAAATGCAGATAGGCAAGACCGAGCTTGTCGAGCGCCTTGACCACGTGCGTGTAGAGCGGCATCGGATCGGGCTCGCCGGAATGATTGGCGATGCCGTGGGGCGACAGCCGCACGCCGACGCGGCCCGCGCCCCAGACGTCGATGGCGGCCTCGGTCACTTCGAGCAGAAGCCGCGCGCGGTTCTCGATCGAACCGCCATATTGATCGGTGCGCTGGTTGCTGCGTGATTGCAGGAATTGCTCGAGCAGATAGCCGTTGGCGCCGTGGATCTCGACGCCGTCGAAGCCCGCGGCCAGCGCGTTGTTCGCACCCTGCCTGAAGGCCTCGACGATGCCCATGACCTCGTCCGTCTCCAGCGCGCGCGGCGTCTCATAGTCGGAGATCTTGCCGTCGGCGGTCATTGCCTTCATGCCTTCGGCCCTGATCGGGATCGCCGAGGCCGAGACCGGCAGCTCCCCGCCGTGGAAGGAAGAATGCGAGACGCGGCCGACATGCCAGAGCTGGAGAAAGATGATGCCGCCCTTGGCGTGCACGGCGTCGACAACCCTGCGCCAGCCCGCGATCTGCATCTCCGAATAGATGCCTGGCGTCGCCGGATTACCGCGACCATGCGAGAGCACAGGCGAGGCCTCGGCAATGAGCAGGCCGCCTTGGGTGGCGCGCTGACCGTAATATTCGGCATTGAGCGGCCGCGGCGAAAAGCTCTCGCGCTCGGCTCGCATGCGCGTCAACGGCGCCATCGCGACGCGGTGCGCGAGCTTGTACGGACCGACCTGCAACGGTTGAAACAACGCCTCGAATTTCATTCCGGCCCCAAAATGATTGGATGAGAGGACGGGGATCATAAGAGAAAGGTCCGCAGCTCGGAAGCTGCACGGGGGAATGGCTGGCCAGCCAAAAGAGGCGGCGAATAAAAAAGCCCCGGGGCCAGGCCCGGGGCTTTCGTCTATTCAGATTGCAGGTCAGTATTTCGCAACGACCGCGCCTGGGCCGAACTTGTAGTTCAAGCCAACACGCGCGATGTGGCCCGTGAAATTCGCGGTAGAGTCAAAGCCACGCGCCGGGCCGGGCGTGAACGGGAACAGCGGATTGAAGATGGTGTATTTCTCGCTGCCGAGATCGTAGTAGAGATATTCGAGCTTGACGCTCCAGTTCGACGCAAAGCGGTACTCGCCGCCGCCGCCGACCGTCCAGCCCACGCGCCAGCTTTCCACCGCGCCTGCGCTACAGATCACATTGAGGCAGGGTGTGCCGCTCCCACCCGTGGGATCCACGATCGACGTCGACGCCTTGACATGCCCATAGGCAAGACCGCCGGTCGCGTACAGCATCAGGTCGGGCACGACGGTGGCACCGATCCGGCCGCGCACGGTCCCCAGCCAGTCGACCTTCTGATCTTGCGTGGTCATGATCGTCGGGAAGACCGGCAAGGTTCGGGTCACCGTTGAGCTACCCTTGATGTCGGCCGCCGCAATATCGGCTTCGACGCCCCACACCAACGAGCCCGTCTGCACATTGTAGCCGGCCTGCAAGCCGCCCAGCACACCACGCGCGTCTGTTGCCAGCGAAGCCGGGACAAGGCCGCCCGCCAGTGCGACGTCGAGCACGCCCGCAGTGAAGACCGGATCATGGGGCGCGAGATTGTTCGCACCATCGCCCCACCCGTACCCGACATTCACGCCGGCGTAGAAGCCCGACCAGTTGTAGGCAACGGGCAGTGGCGACGCCTTGTACGCTGGCGCACGTGCGGTCATATCGGCCGCAAGAGCGGGCTGCGCCGAGGCGACGCCCAAAGCCACAAACACGATCGGAGCAAAGCGAAGCATTATCGAGATTCCAATTCCGAAGATTGACGTTGACCAGAACTAACCGGCCGACATTCGAAATGGGATAGCAAGCCTTGCAAAATCGCGGACAACGCGAGCTTTCAAAATCGCATGTAGCGTCCGGGCAACAACCTTTGGTCGCCGCAAGCGGACTCGCGTCGCCGCAGGCAAGACCGATCGCTGAAGTCCGGACGCGATGGCGCGTCAGGCCGTCTTGATCCAGACGGCCTTCACGTTGAGATATTCCTCGACGTGCTGCTTGCCGGATTCGCGGCCGTAGCCGCTCATCTTGTAGCCGCCGAAGGGCACAGCCGGGTCCATCGCCTGGTAGCAGTTCACCCACACCGAACCGGCACGGAGCCTCTTCGCGACCGCATGCGCCTTGCTGACGTCCCGCGTCCACAGGCCCGAGCCGAGACCGAACGTGGTGGCGTTGGCGCGCTTGACCAGCTCGTCCATGTCCTTGAACGCGATTGCCGAGATGACGGGACCAAAGATCTCCTCTTGCGCGATGCGCATATTGTCCTGGACGCCAGCGAACACCGTCGGCGACACGAAGAAGCCTTTTGCAAGCGCGCCTTCGGTAACGCGGCCACCGCCGGCGAGCGCCTTGGCGCCTTCCTTCTGTCCGATGTCGAGATAGCTGGTGACGCGCTCGAGCTGCTGCTCGGACACCAGCGGTCCGATCTGGGTGTTGGGATCGAGGCCGTTGCCGACCTGCAGCTTCTTGCCGAACTCGGCGACACGTCCGACGAATTCCTCGTAGATCGACTGCTCGACGAACAGCCGGGTGCCGGCGCTGCAGATTTGCCCCGAATTGGCAAACACCGCCATCGCGGCGCCCGGCACGGCCGAATCGAGATCGGCGTCCGCGAAGACGATGTCCGGTGACTTGCCGCCGAGCTCGAGCGAGACACGCTTGAGGTTGCCGGCCGAGGCACGGATGATCGACTGGCCCGTGACATGCGAGCCGGTGAAGGCAACCTTGTCGACGTCATGGTGCGAGGCAAGCGCCGCGCCCGCGGTCTCGCCATAGCCGGGCACGACGTTGATGACGCCGGGCGGCACGCCCGCTTCCATCGCGAGCTCGGCGATGCGCAGCGAGGTCAGCGGCGCCTCCTCGGCGGGCTTGAGCACGACGGTGCAGCCGGTCGCGATCGCCGGACCGATCTTCCAGATTGTTGCAGTCAGCGGACCATTCCAGGGAATGATGGCGCCGACGACGCCGATCGGCTCCTTCAGCGTGTAGGAAAAGATCTCGCCGGGGAGCGAGTTCTCGATGGTCTCGCCATGAATCGCGGTGGTCTGGCCGGCATAATAGCGCAGCATGCCGACGGCGCGCAGGCGATAGGCACGGGTACGGCTGAGCGGCGCGCCCATGTCGAGCGTGTCGAGCTGCGACAATTCGTCGAAATTCTTCTCGACGAGGTCGGCAAGCTTCAGGAGCAGATTCTGCCGCTCGAACGGCTTGACCTTGCTCCAGGGACCTTCAAAGGCGCGGCGGGCGGCAGCAACTGCGCGATCGATATCTTCCTTGTCGCCCTCCGCCACTGTTGCAAGCAGTTCGCCGGTCGCGGGGTTGTGGGTCTCGAAGCGCTTGCCGGAGGCAGCATCGACCCACTTCCCGTCGATCAGCATCTGCTTGTAGGACCCGTTGGCGAACGGATGGCGCGTGATCGGAATAGCCTGCGACACAGCCATGGCTGAACTCCCTGTCAAATGATTGATTGGTTCGATCTGGGCGGGATCGTTAAGTCGATAGAATACTGCGATGCCGGACAGGCGTAAAGGAGAGGCGTAAAGTCGGCGCGGAACGAAGACCTCCCATGCCGACTTGTGCAGGGTCGCGCGCGTGCCATGTTATGGCACGACCGAGCCCCTCCCCGGAGACCGATCCATGCCGCACCCCGCCATCGTCAAAGACAATGTTGCCGTGATCACCGGCGGTGCGTCCGGCATCGGATTCGCCGCCGCCGCAGCCTTCGCGCGCGACGGAATGAAGGTGTGTATCGCCGATGTGGATCAGGCGGGACTGGCGGATGCCGCGACAAGACTCTCATCCCTGACGTCCGCCACACACGTGATGACCTTCGCGATTGACGTCAGCAAGGCCGAGAGCGTGATGGAACTGGAGCGCGCCGTGCGCGAGCGCTTCGGCGGCACCGACATCCTCATGAACAACGCGGGCATCCAGCCCGGCAGTACGCTGTTCGGCGAACCCGGCAACTGGCAGCGCATCATCGGCGTCAACATGTGGGGCATCATCAACGGCTCGCGCATCTTCGCGCCCAACATGGTCGCGCGCGGCAGGGCGGGGCTCATCATCAACACCGGCTCGAAGCAGGGCATCACCACCCCGCCCGGCGATCCCGCCTACAACGTCTCCAAGGCCGGCGTGAAAGCTTTTACGGAGGCGCTCCAGCACGAGCTGCGCAACACTGCGGGCTGCCGCATCACCGCGCATCTGCTGATTCCCGGTTTCGTCTTTACGGGCCTTACCGCGAAGGGCCGGACGGAGAAGCCGGCCGGCGCATGGACGGCCGAGCAGACCGTGAATTTCATGCTGATGCGGCTGGAGGCCGGCGATTTCTACATCCTGTGCCCGGACAACGATGTCCCGCGCGCGCTCGACGAAAAGCGCATGCTGTGGGCCGCCGGCGATATCGTGGAGAATCGCCCGCCGCTGTCACGCTGGCATCCGGACCATGCGGATGCATTCGCGAAGTTCGTGAAGGGGGATTAGGCTGTTTGATCCTCATGGTGAGGAGCGCGGAATGCGCGCGTCTCGAACCATGCAGGCCCGGTTGGGCCTCGATCCTTCGAGACGCCCGCTTCCAGCGGGCTCCTCAGGATGAGGGTTTACACGGGGGACACTCTACAGCGTCTCTTGCTGATGCCCGCAATTCTTGCAGGCGAACTTGATGCGGGTCTGGCCCTTTGGCGCCTGCACGCGGTTCGGGGCGCCGCATTTACCGCAGACGGCCTCGATGCGGGTATCGCCCTGCTTGACGACGACGGTTTTCTTTTCCATCGATTCGCGGATTAGGCGCTCGGCCTCCTCACGCAGGGATTGTTTGGACAAAGCTCGTCTCCGCCATAAATGCGGGCGAGGCTTATCCCACCTGCGGCGAAATCACAATCCGAAACGGCTGCTCAGACCTCGACAATCACGTAGCTGTCCTCGACATGCACCGGAAACGTCTCGGCGACATACGGACCTTTCTGGAGTTCCTCGCCCCGCTCCACCGCGACCGGATATGACCTAATCTTGACGCGCTTCGGGTCGAACCAGGATTGGCCGTTGCGCATGTCGAACTCCCAGCCATGCCAGGGACAGCGCAGCATCTCGCCGACGCGCGAGCGCTGATAGATGCCGGGCTCGGGCGAGGTCAGTCGCGCGACACAGGCCGCTTTCTCCAGCGGCGCGCCTTCGTGCGGGCAGCGGTTCAGCAAAGCGAAGAACTCGCCATTGACGTGGAACACGACAATGTCGCGGCCGGCGACATCGACAACCTTGTTGCCACCGGGTGGGATCTCCGAGGTGGACGCGACGATGTGACGGGCCATACCGTGCAGACCTCCTCAGAACTTGTAGACCGCGCGGGCATTGGTGCTGAAGATCTTCTTTCGCTCGGCTTCCGTCAGCGGCGTCTTGAAGGCGAAGCGCGGATCGTCGAAATCCCAGTGGGGATAGTCCGACGAGAACAAGAGACGATCGATGCCGACCCATTCGATCAGCGAGCGCAGGTGCCGGGCTTCGTCAGGTTCGTCGATCGGCTGCGTAGTGAACCAGAAATGCTCGCGGACATATTCTGACGGCTTGCGCTTGAGATGCGGCACCTCGCTGCGGAAGCGCTCGAAATGCTGGTCCATTCGCCACACCGCGGACGGGATCCAACCGAAGCCGCCCTCGATGAAGACGAACTTCAATTTTGGAAAGCGCTCCGGCACGCCCTCGATCACGAGGCTGGCAAGCTGCGCCGCAATCGTGTGCGCGTTGGACTGGTGCTCCTCGACATAATAGGACGGCCAGCCGCCACCGGTCGGCGCATGCCCGCCATAGCCGCCGACATGGATGCCGAGCGGCAAGCCCAGCGCCTGCGCACGTTCGTAGATGGGCCAATAGCGGCGGCGGCCGAGCGGCTCGTTGGCGCGCGGCGAGACGTTGATCTGGACGTACTCGCCGATTTTCGCGCAACGTTCGATCTCGGCAATGGCGAGATCAACGCCGTCCTGGCCGACCAGGATCGAAGCTTTCAGACGCGGGTCGCGATGCGACCAGAACGCCAGTTGCCAGTCGTTGATGGCGCGCTGGATCGCGGCGCCGAATTCGAGGTTCTGCTGCGAGAAGATGAAGAGATCGAGCACCTGCAAAATCCCGAACTCGACGTCGAGCGGATCGAGATGCTGCTTCTGCATGAAGGCGAGATCCGAGCCGGGCGGTCCG
Source organism: Bradyrhizobium sp. 44 (assembly GCF_023073095.1). NCBI lineage: Bacteria > Pseudomonadati > Pseudomonadota > Alphaproteobacteria > Hyphomicrobiales > Nitrobacteraceae > Bradyrhizobium > Bradyrhizobium sp. 44. The sequence continues at coordinate 887,321 of NZ_JADPIY010000008.1, read as the reverse complement.
CCGGTCGGCGGCCAGGCATCGCGGCGCGCGATCAGCGGCGAGGAGCGCGGATAGGGCGTGGTGAACAGATAGGGCGTGCGCAAATGGCTGCCATATTCCTTCAGATGCTGCTGCCAGCGTTTGGGCAAGAACTCGTTGAGGTCGTCGGGCGAATGCAGGCTCGGATGGACGTCGCAATCGACGATGCGCAGCCGCGAAGCGGCGGGCTTCTCGTCTTCCCGCAGCGGGCGGTCGATGACCTCATCCATGCGAACCTCCAAAGTCAGTTGGCGAGCGACAGCCGCGGAAACGTCTCCAGCGGGTTGTCGACGCACATCTTCGAGATAATGCTATTCGGCAGGTTCGGCGGGATTGGATCGTCGCCGTCGAACTGCCAGTGCGGATAGTCGGACGCGAACAGGAACATCTTTTCCGAGCCGATCTGGTCGATGATCTCCTCGACGCTTCTGGCGTCGCCCGGCGCATCAAACGGCTGCATGGTGACGCGGAAATTCTCGCGAATGATCTCAGCCGGCTCGCGCTCGACCCAGGGCACCTCGACCCGCACTCCGCGCCAGGTCTTGTTGGCGCGCCACATGAAGGCCGGCAGCCAGCTTACGCCGGATTCCATCAGCACGACCTTGAGGTTCGGAAACTTGCCGAACACGCCCTCATAGATCAGGCTCAAGATCTGCGCCTGAAACGCCTGCGCCTCGACGAAGTAATATTCGTAGCGGTGCGACGGCCAGCCAGCCGAACTCGGCGCCTGCCGATATTGCGTGCCGGCGTGGATCGCGAGCGGCAGCTTGTACTTTTCCGCGAGCCGATAGACCTGCCAGAAATGCCGCCGTCCCAGCAGCGTCTCGCCCTGCGCCAGCACGAGGATCGAGACGAAGCGGTGATCGCCAGCGCGGCGCTCGATCTCCTCGATCGCCAGATCCGGGTCCTGCATCGGCACCACGATCGAGGCACGCAAGCGCGGATCGCGCGACAGCCATTCAGTCGCGATCCAGTCGTTGATCGCCTTGCAGAAGTCGGCCGCCATGTAGGGATCGAACACGGCCTGCGCGCCATAGAGCACGTTGAGGATCGCGTGACTGGCACCCAACTGCTCGAATGCGCCCTTCTGCACCATCGCAAGATCGGAACCGGGCTTGGCGCCGTTCACCGGGCGCCAGTCGGCGCGGCCCGCCAGCGGCATGCTCGGTGGATAGGAGGTGAGATCGAGTCCATCGATGGCGCGGCTCACCACCTGCTCTTTCCAGTGATCGCTGAGATAGGGCAGTAGCGTCGTGCGCGTGCCACCAACCGCCGGGTGGATGTCGCAGTCGATCCGCGTCGCTGCCATGAGGTTCCTCGCCGAGATCTTGTAAGCACATCTTATTGGCGGCGTTCTTGTGCGCCGCCTGTGAAGACTGCCCCTGCCCGTGCGGTTGCGCAAGAGCGCACGCCCGCGCGATCGTCATGGCTATGTTGCATTTCGCAGGCGCGATATGAGGTGTGGCGAAATTCCGACGCCGAAGCCGCGGAGCGCATTGCTCCGCTGCTTCCTTGCGGATTGTCTATGCCCGTCAAGCAGCCTTGGAGACTTCCATCAGCAGACGTTCCGCCTTGGCGTCCTCGATGCGGTTCACCATCCGGCTGCTTTCATGATTGTCGCGGACCGTCTTGGTCAGGGTGATGCAAGTCTGGATCAGCATGACGATGCCCATGGTGAGATAACCCTTCATCCAGAGGTCGATCGGGAGGAAGAAGATGCCGATCGCGATGAGGAAGGCGGAGGCTGCGAAGGACACGTAAGTGAAAGTCACCCAGGCGCCGCTGTGGGGCTGGCCGTTCTGGTTCATGATGGTCTCCTGTTGGTTCGAATGATGGAGTTGGGATCAGGCAGTCGGCGTGCGCTTGGACTTCAATCGCGCCAGCACGTCGTCCGCGGTCGTCTTGAGCCGCGGGCCAAAACCCTGCTCGGCGAGTTTTTCGGCGGTGGCGAGCGGACCAGTGGCCGCATCGAGCTCGATCAGCGCGTCGTCGGCGGCCTGGGCTTCCATCTGCCGCTCACGAAGACGCCTCAAAGTGGTCTCCGCCTCCGGCAACGTGGATTCGTAGGGGCGTGCTGCCTCGATGCCGCTGCGGCGAAGCGAGCGCACCGCTTCCGAAGCACGGGCGACGCGGCGGCCGCGATCGAGCTCGGTGATGCGGGCCTGCGCGCTTGCGACGTGCCGCTTCAGCCTGATGATCTCGGTTGCGAACAAGGCGCGTGCCGTCAGCGCCGCATCGCGATCGGCCTCAAGGCCCGCGATGGCCTCGGCGGCATCGTTGGCGAGATCCTCGCGGCCGCCGTCGAGCGCCGCAACCGCGCGGGTCTCGAGATCGGCGATGCGGGCGACGGTCGCCTCGAGCTTGCGGCCTTCCTGCTGGTCCTGTGCGATCGCCAGCGCCAGGGTACGTTTGCCGCGCTCGACGGCGGCTGCCGCGTCGCGCATCTGTTGATCGAGGATCAGAAGGGCTGTCCGGTCTTCCAGCTCCTCGCCGGCGGCGGCCACGCTGCCGCGGAAAAGTGTCACTACGGTCTTGAACATCTGAAGCTCCCTGTTATGAGCGTTGCTCACAGACGGTTTGTAGCAAGAAACTTGAACATCGTTCAAAAAATATTTGAGCGACGCTCAAGAATTTGGCTTGAAAATGACTAAGCCCTTGGAACGGCGGGAGAAACTTCGATCAGATTTGATCCTGGCGGCGGAACGAATGATCGCCGACAGGGGATTGGCCGGCCTAAAAACCCGCGATCTCGCCCGCGAGATCGGCTGCGCCAACGGCGCGGTCTACAATCTCGTCGCCGATGTCGACGAGCTGATCCTGCGCGTGGGCTCGCGTACTTTGCTTCGGCTGGACCAGACCCTGAGCACAGCGGAAAGCGCGGGCGCCCCGTCGCCGCAGGAGACGCTGGTCCGCATCGCCATCGCCTATTGCGATTTTGCCGCGGAAAATCTCGAACTGTGGCGCGCCCTGTTCGAGCACCGCATGGACCCCGACAAGCCCCTCCCCGACTGGTCCATCGACGACCAGATGCGGCTGTTCGGCCACGTCTACCAGCCGCTGGCCGCGCTGTTTCCACAACGCAGTCGGGAGGAGCTCGGCATCACCGCGCGCAGCCTGTTCTCGGCGGTGCATGGCATGGTGGCGCTGGGTCTGGAGCAGAAGCTGGTCGCGGTACCACTGCCGGCGCTCCGGAAGGAAATCGCGGGCCTGGTGCGCGCGATGATTGACGGACTGATCGCGCGGGCGGCGTAGAGGCCGGGACAGCACAGCTCAACTGTCGGCCACGCCTGACTAAAATTTCACCTGTCGCGGCGCATGCAGCGCGCCTAGCTTCGCGAGGTTCACGCCTCTCTCGGGAGCCTCCCATGCCCCTCCTCATCCGCGGCGGCACCGTCGTCAATCATGATCATTCGCGCCGCGCGGACGTGCTGATCGACGGCGAGACCGTCGTCGCGGTCGGGCGGTCGCTCGATGCGGCGACGGGGTGCGAGATCATCGATGCCGGCGGCGCCTACGTCATCCCGGGCGGCATCGATCCGCACACCCATCTCGAAATGCCGTTCATGGGCACGGTCACCGCGGACGATTTCGAATCGGGAACCAAGGCGGCGCTGGCCGGTGGCACCACCATGGTGGTGGATTTCTGCCTGCCCGATCCAGGCCAGTCGATGCTCGCGGCCTATCAGGAGTGGCGGCACAAATCCGAGAAGGCGGCCTCCGACTACGGCTTCCACATGGCCGTAACATCCTGGTCGAAGCAGATACATGACGAGATGGAGACCGTGGTCAAAACCTACGGCATCAACACCTTCAAGCACTTCATGGCCTACAAGGGCGCGCTGATGGTGAACGACGACGAGCTCTACAACTCGTTCGCTCGCTGCGCCCATCTCGGCGCCATGCCGGTCGTGCATGCGGAGAACGGCGACGTCGTCGCCCTGATGCAGGAGGCGCTGATCGCGCGCGGTGTCACCGGGCCCGAGGGACACGCTTATTCACGACCGCCGGAGGTCGAGGGCGAAGCCACCAACCGCGCCATCATGATTGCCGACATGACGGGGACGCCGGTCTACATCGTGCACACGAGCTGCCGCGAAGCGCATGAGGCGATCGCGCGCGCACGTGCGGCGGGCAAGCGCGTCTACGGCGAGCCGCTGATCCAGCACTTGCTGCTGGACGCCGGTGAATATCAAAACAAGGATTGGGATCATTCCGCGCAGCGCGTGATGTCGCCGCCGTTCCGCGACAGGTCGCATCAGGATAGTCTTTGGGCCGGCCTGCAAGCCGGCTCGCTGCAGGTGGTCGCGACCGACCACTGCGCCTTCACCACCGAGCAGAAGCGGTTCGGGCTCGCCGATTTCAGGAAGATCCCGAACGGCACCGGCGGCCTCGAAGATCGCCTCGCGCTGCTGTGGACCGCGGGCGTCACCACGGGGCGGCTGACGAAGGAAGAATTCGTCGCAGTGACCTCTGCGAACATCGCCCGCATCCTCAACATCTATCCGCGCAAAGGCGCGGTCGCCATCGGCTCGGACGCGGATATCGTGGTTTGGGATCCCAAGGCGAGCAGGACCATCAGCGCGAAGCGGCAGATGAGCCGGATCGATTACAACGTGTTCGAGGGCTTTGCCTGCACCGGCGGACCGGCGGCGACACTGTCGCGCGGCCGCATCGTCTGGAAAGATGGCGATCTGCGCGCCGAGGCCGGCGACGGCCATTATGTCGAGCGCCCGGCGTTCTCGCCCGTGCATGTCGCCAATTCCACCTGGAAAGAGCTGACCGCCCCGCGCGCCGTGAGCCGCGGCGCGGTGACGCCGTAGAATTGAAGGTCCGCGCAGCATGCGACGCCGTGAAGCGCGGCCGATGGCATGCGCCTTGCCTCTTTATGGTGCAAATCTCTCTGGAGTGAGGCACCCATGAGCGCATTATCTTTCGACCTAAACCGCCGCAGCGTGCTCGGCGGTCTCGGCCTTGCCGGAATGACCGCCCTCGCTCCGCGCTTTGCCTTGGCGCAGGGGCGCAGTGAGACGCTGCTGGTGGTGCAGGAGCTCGGGCCGAACTCGCTCGACATGCAGGGCGTCGGCTCCAACCAGACCGTGAACGGGCTGTCCTGGAATTGCTACGACCGCCTGCTGAGCTACGCCTCCAGGAACTTCCCCGACGGTACGCTGTCTTATGACCGCGAAAAGCTCGCGCCTGAACTCGCCGAGAGCTGGGAGGTTGCAGCCGACGGCATGTCCTGCACTTTCAAGCTACGGAAGGACGCCAAATTCCACGACGGTACGCCGGTCACGGCGAAAGACGTCAAATGGTCGTTCGACCGCGCGGTGAAGGTCGGCGGCTTTCCGACCTTCCAGATGTCGGCGGGATCGCTGGAAAAGTCCGAGCAGTTCATCGTGGTCGACGACCACACCTTCCGCATCGACTATGTGCGCAAGGACAAGATGCTGCTGTTCAACGTCGCGGTGGTCGTGCCCTTCATCATCAACTCGGAGCTCGCGAAAAAGAACGCGACGTCGGAAGACCCGTGGGCACTGGCGTGGCTCAGGAACAACGAGGCCGGCGGCGGCGCTTACAGGATCGAAAGCTGGAAGCCGGGCAGTGAGACCGTGCTGGCGCGCTTCGACGATTGGAAGAGCGGACCTCTCCCGAAGCTCAAGCGTGTGATCGCGCGCGACGTCCCCTCCGCCGGCACCCGCCGCGCCATGCTGGAGCGGGGTGATGCGGATATCTCCAGCGGCTTTGCGCCGCGTGACTTCGAGCAGATCATCAAGGAAGGCAAGGTCAAGGTCTCCGGCGTGCCGATCCCGAACGCGCTCTGGTCGGTCGCGCTCAACACCGCAAAGCCGCCGTTCGACAATGTGAAGCTGCGCCAGGCGGTCGCCTGGGCGATGCCTTATGAGCAGATCCAGAGCAGCGCGTTCTTCGGACGCGCCGTGCCCATGTATGGCGGAGCAGCGGACGTCTCAAAGCCGGTCTGGCCGCAGGCGTTTCCCTACGCCACCGATCTCGACAAGGCCAAGGCCCTGATGAAGGAGGCAGGCTTCGAGTCAGGGCTGGAGACGACGTTGTCACTCGACACGGGCACCGCCACGGTCGGCGAGCCGACCGCCATCCTGATCCAGGAAAGCCTAGCCAAGATCGGAATCAAGGCGGCGATCGAAAAGATTCCCGGCGCGAACTGGCGCACCACGCTGAACAAGAAGGAACTGCCGCTCGCGCTGAATCGTTTCAGCGGCTGGCTCGATTATCCCGAATATTACTTCTACTGGAATTTCCACGGCAACAACTCGATCTTCAACATCTCCTCCTACCAGAACAAGGAAATGGACGCGCTGATCGACAAGGCGCGGTTCACCACGGATGCCGCCGAGTACGACGAGGCCGTGAAGGATTTCATCGCGCTCTGCATGCGCGATGTTCCCGTCGTCCCGCTCAACCAGCCGATCCACGATGTCGCCATGCAGAAGGGCATCACCGGCTACGAATTCTGGTTTCATCGCGAGCCTGACTACAGGCAGTTCGCAAAGGGCTAGTTTTGGCGGGCGACGCTGACGGTGCTTGAGACGGCTCGCGCCTGCTCGGACGGGAAACCCCGCGCGAGCCGCGCCTCGCTCGCGCGCAGCATCGCCGTATCGAGCTTGCCGTGCCGCGATCCATCCAGGGCGCAAGCGAAAATCCGGTAGAACTGCGCGTCGTCATAGGCGACCAGCAGCAGATCGACGCCCGCGTTGATGGCCTCGACCACGGCCAGGCAGACGTCGTGCTGGTAGATCGCGCCCATCACGAGATCGTCGGTCATGACGACGCCCTGATAGCCCCATTTGTCGCGAATAATCCCCTCGACGACACGCTTCGAATGCGAGGCGGCGCGATCGGGATCGACGGCCGTGAGCGTGACGTGGCCGACCATGAGCGCGCTGCGCGAATGCGACAGCACCTCGCGGAACGGAAGCCAGTCGGTTGCTTCCAACTCCTTCACCGGCGTATCAAGATTGGCGCTGAAATGATGCGTGTCGGTGCGCACGCGCCCGATGCCGGGAAAATGCTTGAGCGTGGCGCCGACGCCGGATTGTTCCAGCCCGCGCACATAGGCGCTCGCGATCGCGCCGACGACGGTCGGATCGGTCGCAATCGCGCGCTGACCGATCAGGGTGTGGAAGTCGAGGCGATTGCGCCGGACCGGCGGTTTGAGATCGAGCACCGGCGCCAGATTGAGGTTGACGCCGAGCCCGGCGAGTTCACGTCCGTGGATGCGGCCGAACTCTGCCGCTTTGGCCTGCTGGTCATCGGGAGCAAGCCCGGCAAGCGTCGCCAGCGCCGGCAGCTTCGTCAGCGGCGGCGCAAGATGCCCGACGATGCCGCCCTCCTGGTCCGCCGCAACGACCAGCGGCGGCAGGCCGGCGGCGCGCCGCGTGTCCTGTAGCGCCGCGATCTCGGCACGCAGCGCCTCGACTGTCCGGCCCCGGATGTTGTGCCGGGTGACGTAGACACCGCCGATCAAGCCTTGTTCGGCGAGGCGCGCGACCTCCGGGAGGGAGGAATAGCCGACCATGAAGTGAGGTCCGAGCTGACCCGCCTCGGCCGCACTGGCGGCAAGAACATCGTGCTTGCGTAGTTCGAATTTCAGGTGCGCCGCCGACATCAGGAGCGGCGGAACGCACCAGAGCATGACGAGCAGCTTGCCGGCGGTTGTGCACCAACGTCCCCTGCGCAGCAGCACGATGACGATCACGATGCTTGTGACGACAAGCGCGATGTTTCCGGCGCCGCGCAGCACGAGCAGATAGGGATCGTTCTTGTTAGCGGCCGCAAATGCGACGAGAGGGGCGGCCAGCCAGAGCAGGATGAGACCGGTGCGGTTGAGGAGTTGCATGATGCGTCACGCCCAAGGTGATGTATGCATCGCACCTATCAAAGCGATTTGCGCCGCGTAAGGACTAAAGCCGCGCCTGCACATAATCTGCAAAAGACTCCTGAAGCCGTGCAGACGACGATCCCGCCTTCTGCACAAACGACGTTCAGACTTCGTGATGCCACCCATCACGAAAGGTCTTCTTGAAATGACGAGCCTGGCTTCGACAATTGCAGCGGAAATCCAGCCGATCAGGCATTCCTCGATCCCGGCCAAGGTCGGCCTCGCGCTGGTTCTCGCTGCGCTCGCCGACTGGCTGTTCTATGGTCCGAAGATCGGGCTGTCGCTGACGCTGTTTGTGATCGCGATGGCTTGCGTGTCGATGCTGTTCAATCATGCGGCTCTGGATCTGCGGCGCGCCATGATCGGCGCGGCCATTCTCGTCGCCGGCCTCGCACCGGCGGTCGAGGAGCTCAACATGCTGTCCTTCCTGATCCTCACCATGGCGCTGGCCATTGCGCTTCTGATCGCGACCAATCCGGAAACGACCGGGCTCACTGAACGTGCGCGCGCGCTGCGCAATTTCTTCCTGCTCGGGCCCTTCAGATTCTTCCTCGATGCGCTGCAGATCTTCAACATGTCGGGGTTCACCCGGGGCATCGCCCTCTGGCTGATGCCTGCTGTGATGAGCACCGTCTTCGTCGCGCTGTTCGCGGCGGCCAATCCGGTGATCGAGCAGTGGGTGTCTCTGCTCAATCCAAAGCTCATCTTCGAGTATATCAGCATCCCGCGCGTGCTGTTCTGGACCATGATGCTGGCCCTGGTCTGGCCGTTCATCCATGTGCGCTGGCGGCGCAGGACGATTGCCACCACGACAGTCGTCGATGGCTCCGTGCCGCCGCCGCTGCCGTCCCAAGTCTCGGCTGAGTTCCTGGGCCCCTCCACCATCCTGCGCTCGCTGATCCTGTTCAATCTGCTATTCGCAGCACAGTCCATTCTCGATGGCATCTATCTCTGGGGCCATGTGGCGCTGCCGGCCAACATGACTTATGCGGCCTATGCCCATCGCGGCGCCTACCCGCTGATCGCCACCGCCCTGCTCGCCGCCGCATTCGTGCTAGTGGCGATGCGTCCGGGTGGACCGGCCGAAAAATCAAAGGTGATCCGGCCGCTGGTCTATCTCTGGGTCGGGCAGAATGTGCTTCTGGTCGCGTCCTCCATCCTCCGCCTCGACCTTTACGTCGACATCTACATGCTGACCTACTGGCGCATCGCCGCCTTCATCTGGATGGGGCTGGTGGCGCTCGGGCTGATCCTGATCATGGCCCGTATCGTGCTCGACAGGTCCAACCAATGGCTAGTCGGCGCCAATCTGATCGCGTTAACAATCGCGCTGTATGGCTGCTCGCTGATGAACTTCGATGCGTTCATCGCCGACTATAATCTGAGCCACAGCAACGAAATGTCGGGTAAGGGCCTGAGCATCGACGCCAACTATCTCCTCACACTCGGACCACAGGCGCTGCCTGCCCTCGACAAGGTCATCGCTCATCGCCCGGGCGACGACTGCCTCGTGTCGCGGCGCGATCGGCTTGTAGAAGTCCAGCGTCAGGATATGGCCTGGCGGAGCTGGGGCTTTCGGAACTGGCGGCTCCAGCGCAGGCTGTACGCGCTGGAGAAAGTTTGGCCGGCAGGCTGACGGGGAGCGGAGAGGTTCTTGGCGCATCGCATTCTCATCGTGGACGACGAGGGCCACATCCGCGAGGTCATCCGCGTTGCGCTAAAGAAAGCCGGCATGGACGTAATCGAGGCGCGCGACGGCAAGGAGGCGCTGAGCCGCTTTGCCGCCGACAGACCTGACCTGATCGTGCTCGACATCGGCATGCCCGAATTCGACGGCCTCGACGTCTGCCGCGAGGTGCGCAAAGGCTCCGACGTGCCGATCCTGTTCCTGTCGGCCCGCGACGAGGAGATCGACCGCATTCTTGGCCTCGAGATCGGCGGCGACGACTACGTGACGAAGCCGTTCAGCCCGCGCGAGCTGGTGGCGCGGGTCAACGTCATCCTGCGCCGTCTCGGCCCGCGCAATGGCGAGGCCAAGGCAGGGCCGTCGGCACTCGCGCAAGGCGGCCTGTTGATCGATCCCGAGCAGCATGTCGCGTCGTTCGCCGGCACGCCGCTGAAGCTGACCGCGATCGAGTTCGGCATCTTGCGCGCGTTCCTGACCCGGCCGAGCTCGGTGTTCAATCGCGAGCAGCTGATGCGGGCCGCCTACCAGCTCAACATCCAGGTCTCCGACCGCACCATCGACAGCCACATCCGCAACATCCGCGCCAAGCTCGCGGCGCTGGCCTGCGACAATGTCATCGAGACCATCCACGGCGTGGGCTTCAAGCTCGGCCGCTGCGAGAAAGAGGCATGAGCGCGGCGCCGGACAAATGGCGGCCGTCGCTCACCCTGGTGATCTTCACGGTGCTGGCGACCGTCGGCGTGCTGCCGCTGGTCGGCCTGTTCTTCTTCCGTCTCTACGACAACCAGTTGATCCGCCAGACCCAGGCCGAGCTGATCGCGCAGAGCCGCGTGCTCGCAACGATCTACGCGCAGGAAGTCACAGCAAGGCTCGATAGGGGCCTCACGCTCGGTGCCGAAGTGCCGACGAACGTGCTGCCTGATCCAGGCGACCAGGTCACCCCGATCCGTCCCGCGCTTGACCTCACCGCCAACGACCTGCTGCGGCGGCGGCCAGAGGCGCAAACCGCTCCACAGCCGCCGCAGCCCGTCTATGTCGAGATCGGCGCAAAGCTGACGCCGATCATCCGCGAGACCCAAAAGGTGACGCTGGCAGGCTTTCGCATCCTCGATCCCCAAGGCGTGGTGATCGCCGGGCGGCAGGAGGTCGGGCAGTCGCTCGCCCACATCGAGGAGGTCGCGGACGCGCTGCATGGGCAATACCGCGCCACCCTGCGCAACCGCGTGCCCGACAAGCCGCCGCCGTCGATCTATTCCTTCAGCCGCGGCCTCGGCGTCCACGTGTTCTCGGCAATGCCTGTCATCGTCAACAACCGCGTCGCGGGGGTGATCTACACGACGCGGACGCCGAGCAACATCTTCGACCATCTCTATCAGGAGCGGGCGAAGTTCGTGCTGGCGGGGCTCGCCGTGATTCTCGGCACGATCGCGATCGGCCTCGTATTCTCGCGCACCATCACGCTGCCGATGCGCGAGCTGATCGATCGCGCCACCAGAATAGGCCGCGGCGACCGTGAGGCGTTCAGGCCGCTCCGACATTACGGCACGCGCGAGTTCGCGCAGCTCTCACACAGCTTCCTCGGCATGGCCGAACAGCTGGCGCGGCGCTCGGACTATATCGCGACGTTCTCGGCCCATCTCACCCACGAATTGAAATCGCCGCTGACCTCGATCAAGGGCGCCGCCGAGCTGTTGCAGGATTCGGTTCAGGGCAAAGCGGGCAGCCTGACGCCGGCCGAGCAGGAGACGTTCATCGCCAACATCCTGTCCGACACAAAGCGGCTGGAAGCGATGGCGCAGCGGCTGCGCGAACTCGCGCGTGCCGAAAGCCTGCCGCAAAACGAGCGCACGGAATTGGCGCCGGTGATTGCCGACCTCAGGAGCCGATTTCCGGCGAACTCGATCGAGGCCAGCGGCAGCCTCGACCTGATGATCGGCATGTCGGCCGAGAAGGCGCTGATCGTGCTGTCGCATCTCGCCGACAATGCGATGCGGCACAAGGCTGGGGCCATCAGGCTGGAGGCGATCGACGAGCGCACGACCCTGCGTCTGACGGTAAGCAATGACGGCGAGCCAATCTCGGCGCCGAACCGCGACAGGATCTTCGACGCGTTCTTCACCACCCGCCGCGACCAGGGCGGCACCGGGATGGGGCTCGCGATCGCGCGCGCGGTGATGGCGAGCCATGGCGGCTCGATCAGGCTCAAGCCGACCGATCAGGGCGCGGCGTTCGAGCTCCAGTTTCCAATGGGCTAGATCGCGAACACCCAGGCGGCGACGATGGTGCCGATGGTGACCAGACCGGCGATGGTCCAGCCGGCGGCGTATTCCAGCTCAGGATGACCGGTCGCCCGCATGATTTCTGCCGGATCGGCGGTATGCTTCTCTGCCATGACAGCCTCGCACGTTACTTTCCGCGTCATATGTAAGTCGCATCAGCCACCATTAGGTTCCATCACGGAAATGCGAGGAATGACGCAGCTTAGTTTGTTCGCCGATCCGCAAGCAGGGCCTGCCGGCCTTGGCTATGCCGACGACTTCGTCGAGGCCGCCGTCGAGCAGGCGCTCATCGGCCGCATCGCAGCATTGCCGCTCCAGCGCTTCCAGTTCGGCGCCTTCGAGGGCAACCGCCGGGTGGCGTCCTTCGGCTATCGCTATGACTACACAGAGCAGCGGCTGGCCGAGGCCGAGCCGATCCCGGACTGGGTGCTTCCTGTCGCGCGGCAGGTCGAGGCATGGGCGGGTCTCGCCGGCGGCAGCGTGCGGCAGGTGCTCTGCACCGAATACGACGCCGGCGTCGGCATCGGCTGGCACCGCGACAAGCCGCATTTCGACAAAATCATCGGCCTGTCGCTGGGCTCGTCCTGCAAATTCCGCTTCCGCCGTCGTAACGGCGACAAATGGGAGCGTCACACGCTCGAAGCCTTGCCGCGCTCGCTTTACATGATGGACGGCGAGGTGCGGTCGCAATGGGAGCACAGCATCCCGCCGGTCGAGGCGCGCCGCTATTCCATCACCTTCCGGACGATGAAGCAGGCCTGACCGGCCGGCCAAACAAAAAAAACGCGAAAACAACCCCATGCACAGTACAACGGCCGTGTCGGTGCGAGGCTTGGCCCCGCGGCGTAACCGTTTGACACCTCGGGGCAAAACAGCCGCACCGCGAAAAGGCCCAAGGCCCGGCGAACTTGCCTTCCAATTCGCGTTTACATGCTAAACTGGTTCCACGCGCCGCCCGGAAGGGAAGCCGCGATGGCAGGCCCAGGGAGGCAAGATGAAAGCCGGTCGATTGATCCTCGCCTGCGCCCTCGTTGTCGGAACTGCCTCCGGCGTCGCCGATGCATCCGACGCGACGCCCGCAAAAGTCTCGGGCTCGACGGCGCTGGCGCTCGCGGGGGTGATCGCGCCGCTGTCATCGGTCCTGTCCGGCGCCGAGAAGAAGGCAATGTCGATGCTGTTCGCCGCCAACAGCGACATTCCCTACAAGAAGCCGATCGTGGTGACCGCCGATCGAATCGTCTGTCGCGCCGGTAATGTGGACATCACCATCCGGAACTGCGAGGTCACCTTCGGCAAGAAGACCAGGACGGTGAACGGCTCCACGGCCGGCGAGATCTTCGCCACCGAGGCCCTGGCCGGCATTCCGCCCGACGGCGCCGCAGGATCGAATTTCGAGAGCCTGACCAAGCTGAGTTGCACGATCGACCCCAACGCCATCCGCCGGAAGGACGGCAGCGGCGCGGATTGCACGTTCCAGCCGGGGAATTGAACCACGCGTGGAGGACGCGCCGAGAGAACCATGGGTGCCGTGAAATCGCCTCATGACCAACTAACTAATAAGGCGAATTGAAAAGACGGGCCAAACGCGCGAGCCCATATCGGGCACGCAGGGCCAACACCGACATGAAGAATTTTCTCGCATTTTTTCTGATTCTGGGCGTGACGGCAGCCTCCGCACACGGTCCGCTTCCGATGCGGTCGGCCGCGCCGTCCGATCTCGTCCGGGTCGGCCTCACCGACAACGACACCACCGCGGGCGGCACCGCGCGGCTGTGCGAGCAGGTCACCTTCTCGCGCGGCCTGCGCTACGGCGAGAGCGAAGCCAATGTGCTCGATGTCGCCACCGCCACGACCAAGGCGGATACGCCGCGGCCGGTGCTGCTGTTCGTGACCGGCGACACCTTCACCGGCGACCGCGCCGCGCCGGAGCTGTCGCGCCAGATCCAGGACCAAGCCATGTGCTTTGCCGCCCGCAACGACATGATCGGCGTGCGCGTCAACTACCGGCTGGCGCCCTCGGCGACGTGGCCGGCGGGTGCGACCGACGTGGCGGCGGCGCTGTCCTGGGTCCACGGCAATATCGACCTGTTCAACGGCGATGCCCGCGAGATTGTCGCGGTCGGCTACGGCGCCGGCGCCTTCCATGTCGCCACCCTGCTGGCCCATCCCGAACTCCAGACCGACCGCGCCGATGTCGCGGCGGTCGTGCTGGTGTCCGGGGTCTACCGCGCCGGCAAGGACGCGAGCGACAGCGAGAAGGCCTATCTCGGCAGCGACGCCAGCCAGTACAACAAGCGCTCGGTCTTCCCTGGCATCCTCAATGTCGACGTCCCGATCGTGCTGGCCTGGGCTGCGGATGATTCCGCCGGCATCACGGCGCAGGGCGAAACCTTGAAGAAGACGCTCTGCGGCGCCGGCCATTGTCCGCGTAGCGCGCTGCTGCGCAGCCGCGACGGCATCGCGAGCGCCTTCGGCCTCGACGGCTCCGGCGACAGCCTCGCCGAGCCGACGCTGCTGCTGGTGCATCAGCTCGAGGCGCGCGGGCTGCCGTAGCGGTGTTGCGGACGCAGCTCCTGCAACGTCATGGCCGGGCTGCGACGCGCCGCATCGCGGCGCGCCAACCGGCCACAGCTTTGACAAACGCTTGACGTAGATCAACTCGCCTTGCTGCGGACTGAGCCGACCTCGTTGGGGGCCAACGACAAGGTGTTGAGCATGCGCGTCACCGGCAGGATGCTGTTCGTCTCGATGATCGCCTTGGCCTCGCTCGGAGCGATGTCGCAGCAACAACACTCGGATCAAATTATCGCCGACAACGAAATCCGCATCGGCAATGTCATGCCGTATTCGGGACCGCTCTCGGAGTTCGGCGCTATTGGCCAGGCGGAAGCGGCCTATTTCGACATGGTCAACGCGCGCGGCGGAATCAACGGCCGCAAGATCCGCTTCATCACGCGCGACGACAATTCCGATCCGATGACGGCGCTGGAGCTGACGCGCAATCTGGTCGAGACGGACGACGTGCATTTGATGTTCGGATCGTTCGGCACACCGGGTAATCTCGCCACGCGCTGGTATCTGAACGCAAAGAAGATCCCACAACTGTTCGTCGCCTCCGGCGACGAGGAGCTGAGCCAGGCCAAGGCGTTTCCCTGGACCATGGGCTGGCAGCCGTCGTTCCGGTCGGAGGGGCGCATCTACGCCAACTATCTCCAGGCCTATTATCCCAGGAAGAAGATCGTGGTGCTCTGGCAGAACGACCAGTTCGGGCGTGCGCTTCTCAAGGGCATGGAGGAAGGACTTGGCGAACTGAACCGTCTCGTCCTCGTCGACATCGCCTTCGACATTGCCGATGAGCATCTCGACGGACACGTCTCGATCCTCAAGCGCGCCGGCGCCGATATTTTCGTCTTTCTCGGTGTACCGTCGACGGCGTCCAAGGTGATCAAGCTGGCGGCGGCAATGAAATGGCGCCCGGTCTTCATCGTCAACGACGCCTCGGCCTCGATCGCAAATGCGATGGCGCCCGCAGGCCTGGAGAATTCCTCCGGCGTGATCTCGGCGGCTTTCCTCAAGGATCCGAGCGATCCCGCGTGGAAAGACGATCCCGCCATGAAGGACTGGTTCGCCTTCATGGACAAATACCATCACGACGAAAGCACCAACAACAGCGCCGCGCTCTATGGCTACGCCGCGGCCGAGGCGCTGACGCAGGTGCTGAAGCAATGCGGCGACGATTTATCGCGCGAGAACATCATGCGTCAGGCGGCTTCGCTGAGGAATTATCAGCCCTCGGTCGCCCTGCCCAACATCAGGATGAACACCTCGCCGACCAGCTACCTGCCGATCAGGCAGATGCGGTTGGTCCAGTTCGACGGCCGTTCCTGGCAACCCTTCGGCGACGTGATCGAGACGGCGTTTACGGAAGGCGCGGCGCGGTGAGTTGCTTCACGCTGGCAGCGGTAGCGCACGGAGAAAACGTGACTAGGAGCTCGCCCGCGGCCATCCTTCGAGACGCCCGCCTAGGCAGGCCCTCAGGATGAGGTCGCGTTTTCGCAGCGAGAAATCCGACCCTCATGGTGAGGAGCCCGCCAGAGCGGGCGTCTCGAACCATGCAGGCCGAGCACGTTCGACAACCTCAACTGCGACTGCGACAGCCCTGCCTCACACCGGCTTCAGCGAGGCCAGCGCGTTCTCCAGCAGCGAGCGCACCCGCGCTGCGTCGCCGGATTTCACTACCGCGGGGTCGAGATAGAGCTCCAGCCCGGGGGCACGCTCGGTAATGATGCCGCTTGTCTCCACTGAAGCGTCGTTCAGCGCATCCACGGAGTACGGAATCACTTCGCGGCTGATGCCTTTCATCGTGATCGCGGGCAGCGCGTGGGCGCGGACGATGTCGCTGACCAGCGCAAAGGTTTCATAGCTCAGCACGATGCCGCCGGGCTCGGCGATCGATTGCAGGCGCGCGGCGAGGTTCGCCTCCGCACCGATGATGGTGTAGTCCATGCGATCGCTGCTGCCGAAATTGCCGACATTGCAATAGCCGGAATTGATGCCCATGCGCGCCTTGAACGGCAGCTCGATGCCGGAGGCGCGCCATTTCGCATTGAGCTCGGTGAGGCGGTGCTGCATGCGCCAGGCCATCTGGAGGCAGGCCTGGGCGTCGGCGCGGTCGCCCTTGGTCTCGGGATCGCCGAAGAAGATCAGCATGGCATCGCCGATGAACTTGTCGATGGTGCCGCCAAATTCGTGGGCGACCGCCGACATCTCGGTGAAATATTCGTTGAGGAGCTGGGTCAGCAACTCCGGCTGGAGCCGCTCTGCCGTCGCGGTGAAGTTCTGGATGTCCGAGAAGAAGATGGTGAGCTTCTTGCGTTCGGTGTGGATGGCGACGTCCTTCTGGCCAGAGAAGATGCTTCGGTAGACCTGCGGCGGAATGTAACGCGAGATCTTCATCGAGAGTGAGGCGAGGAAGTCGTTGGCGGATTCAAGCTCCTTGTTCATGCCCTTGATGCGGCTCGCCTGACGGCGCTGCAGCGAGAGAAACGACAAGCCGCTGCCGGCCGCGATCAGGAAATAGGCCAAGAGGAATTTGAACGAGAAGATGTTGGCGGCGATCGGCTGGGCGATGATCACCTCCTGGATGCCCCTGACGTCACCCACCTTCCAGTCCTTCTTTGGACTTTCGGGGTGGCTGTTGTGGCAGCTGACGCAGGCCGGGCCCATCGTCACCGGAGCGATCAAGCGGACCTTGTCGTTGAACAGCGAGGTCTCGGTCTCGACGATCTTCTGCTCGGGATCGTTGCGAAGCGATTCGAGCGCATCCTTCTCGAACTTGTCGAGCTGGTGCGGGGCGCGATTCTGGAACGGGAAGTCCGAGACGAAACGGTAGGTGATGTTTTCCTGCTGCGCGCCGATTACCCGCCCGAGCTCCAGCGACAGCGTGGCCGGGATCGGGACCCCGCCGGGGACGGATTCGTAGTTGTGCACCACCCTGGTCGTGCCGTTCGGATTGGCGATGATGCGCCCGACCACGTTGGTCGCGTAATAGCTGCGCACGCTCGTGATCACCGAATTCAGGTCGATCGCCTGCCGGCGCAGCGCGGTCTTGCTGAGTTCGGTCAGGTCCAGCCACACTGCGAGCGGCAAAGCGAGCAGGAGGAAGGCGACCGCGGCACCGGTCAGGATGCCACTCTTGCGCTGTTCTTCGGAGATCTCTTGCTTCACTCTTTGGCTCCGTGATGAGCGTTCTTGTCTCGAACTCGGGGGATGCGGAACAGAGCCAATAAACACGCTCCCGCGCAACCCCATTTTATGGTGGTCGCGCCAAGCGGCTTTTCGTTTCATGGCGAATGTTTAAGATCGGCATTAATCTGCATTCACTCCACCGGGAGATCCATCAAATGACCGAGACCATCCGTATCAAGCGCTTCAATGCGCGCCCCGTGATCGTGCCGATGAACCTCCCGCTCAAAACCTCGACCGGAGCGGTCGCAAAGGCGCCTCTGGTGCTGATCGACTGCGAGACCGACCTGGGCGTGCGGGGGCACGCCTATCTGTTCTCGATCACACCATCGGCCTTGAAGCCGTTGACGGCGATGGTCGGGGAAATGTCAGAGCTCGTCGCGGGCGACGAGCTGCTGCCGTTCGAGATCGAGCGCAAGCTGACCCAGCGCTTCACGCTCTTGGGTTTGGCGGGCCTGCAGCGGCTGGCGCAATCCGGCATCGACATGGCGGCATGGGATGCGCTGGCCCGCGCTCGAAGCCTGCCGCTGGCGCGCCTGCTCGGCGGCGCGCCGAAACCGGTTCGGGCCTACAATTCGAAAGGGCTCGGCATCATGCCGGCGGGTGCCGCGGTGGAGGAAGCCCACAAGCTGCTGGCCGAGGGTTTTCAAGCCGCAAAGATACGCGTCGGCCGTCCCGATGCGCGGGAAGACCTGAAGGTGGTGCGCGCGGTGCGCAAGGCCGTCGGCGACGACGTGACCTTGATGTGCGACTACAATCAGGCGCTGACGGTCAGCGAGGCCATTCGCCGCGGCGAGATGCTCGACGACGAGGGGCTCACCTGGATCGAGGAGCCGATTCGTCACGATGACTATGCCGGCTGCGCCCGCATCGCGGATGCGCTGCGCACCCCGGTCCAGATCGGCGAGAACTTTGACAGCGCGTTCGCGATGCAATCCGCGCTGTCGGCGGAAGCCTGCGACTACGTGATGCCCGACGTGCAACGCATCGGCGGTGTCACCGGCTGGCTGCGCGCCGCTGCGCTGGCGCATGCCGCCGGCATCGAGATGTCGACGCATCTGTTCTCGGAAGTCAGCGCGCATCTGCTCTGCGTAACGCCCACCGCGCACTGGCTGGAATATGTCGATTGGGCCGACGCGGTGCTGGCGACCCGTTTGCAGATCAAGGACGGCTTTGCCCTGCCAAGCGAGGAGCCCGGCAACGGCATTGCGTGGGACGAGGCCGCGGTGAAGAAGTATCTGGTCGAATAGGCCGCGTTCGTTGCGGCGCATCACATCGCGGACTTCGGTACCTAACGATCACCAAGCGAACACGCGATCTACGACCGAACAGCGGCAATCATACTCAGCTCGACGGGTGCGCCCCGCGGCAACTCGGCGACGCCAACAGATGTACGCGTATGACGACCGCGATCACCTAGGCGCTCGATCAGCCGGTCGGAGGCGCCGTTCATGACTTGCGATTGCTGCGTAAATCCAGGCGCCGAGGCGATGTATCCAACGAGCTGCAAGACCTGGACGATCTTGTCCTCTCCGCCTGTTGCGTGGTTGATGGCCGAAATGCAGAGATCAGCGCAGAGTGCAGCAGCTTCCTGTGCTGCGGCGACATCGACACCTGCGCCGACTTTGCCTGAGTACAGCAGGTCTTCGCCGCGACGCGGCAGCTGACCACTGACATACGCAATTCCACCATGGATGATCACCGGCAGGTAGTTGCCGCCGGGCTTGTTCACGCTACTCATTTCGGTAACCTGCCTTCTTTCCACATCCGCGGTGAGCGATACAGTTTCGCCGAATGCCAGGTTCGCCGCCGCGGTGAAGGATCGGACAATGGCAGGCGGCGAGTCACGGATCAAGGCTGCGCCAGGCGGCACGTTCGGGCCAGCACCAAGTCGCTATCCGACCGGATTGAAGGACCTGTTAGGCAGGCCGAAGAAGGCGTCCCCTTGAGAGGCGCCCGCGTTACCACGTCTCCGCGCCCGGAATCTTCCTTCGTACCGCCATGCGCTGGATCCATATGCAGCGACGCACGGATCTGTTGGAGCGGCCGACCGCCGAGATCCCTTCACCGGCCTGAAGCAACGGCGCCACGTTTTCGCGCAGCACACGACAGCGCTGGAGCTCGGCCTGCCAGTCGATGGCGGCTGCGTCGGCCCGCGACGCAATCAGCGACAATACAGCTAGGGCAAGACAGCCCGTTCGCATGGGTCGGAGTTCCTTCACCGTGATCCGCCCGGATCGCGCCGGTAGCGGAAGTCGCAATGCGGAGCGCCTTGCATGATGGTCTGCGTTCGCGTCAGTGCGACGTCGGGGCCGAAACCTTCGGCGGTCGCAAAGTCGGCGGTGCAGACCAGGAGAAAGCCGAGCTTGGGCTCGCCCAGCGCCTTGTAGAACTCGGCATAGGCGCATCGCTTCACATCAAGCGCGAAGACGTCCTCGGTCTGCTCGACAATATTGTAAGCGAGCGCGTCGTCACGGGCATAGGTCTGGAAGGCGGAGGACACCGCCTTGCCGAGATTGTTCTCGTTCTTGGCTTTCCAGAATTCCTCGCCGAAACGGCGATAGAGATCGCCGAGTGCCTTGCGCACCAGCGCGTTGGCATGCGTCTCGCCGAGCTCGGCCTGGAGCGCCTTGACCAAGGGCACCAACACCTGCGCCTGGATTCTGACCTGTTCGAGCACGGAAATGCTCATGGCAAACTCACGTCGCGGACCGAGAGGATCATAGATGCTATGGGTGACGGGTAGCGATAACCCACTCCCCCAGAGGATCACGGACTGCAGCAATCATAGCCGCGAATAGCGACGATTTGCTAACTTTCCGCGGGATAAACCAAGCGGCCGTCAGCCATCATGTGCGCCGCCGGATTCATCTCGGCCAGTTTGACCTCCCCGGGTCCCATAATGTGAAACACGCTCTCGCCGCCGGCGAGCAGGTAATCGGTGATGATCCGCCGGTGGCAGCGCCACCATACCGTCTCGGCACACATGATGGCGCATCGCTGCGACTGCCCGAGTTCGCGCAGATGCGCGAGCCCCTCGCGAAAGCTCTCGCTCACCGCATAGTCGGCATAGTTGTGAAAGCTGTCGTTCTGCCAGAAAGCATTGGTCTCGCGCGGTATCTCCCGCTTGCGGCTGCGCAGGCCGCCGAGCGAGGCGATATGCTCATAGTCGACCGAAACGGCCCCGAGTGCTTGCGACAGGGCCTCGCGATTGTATTGGGGATTGGTGCGCGAGCGGGGCACGGTGCGGACGTCGACGAGATGCGTGACGGACACGCTCTGCAACAGGACAACGAATTCACCGATTGGACGTGTGCCGTGGCCGATCGTGAAGAATGGGTGAGCCATCGCCCGTCAGCTCCGGAGCAAGTGCAACGCCCGGCCCTTATGCAAGGCGACGTGATCGGTCTTGTTGCTTTTGATCTCGTATTGCGGATCGTCGGGGCTGGCACGGTGGACGTAGCCCTTGTACTCGACGTCCTTGGTGTGCACGCGGAGGATGTGGCCGCGCACCCGGCCAGCCTCGGAATTCCAGCTGACATGGTCGCCACGCTTGAACACTTTCGGCATGGCGAACCAATGCGGGAGCGCGTCTGGACGTTCCAGGCTGCGGAGCAGAACGCCCCAGTCCGTCTACGCTCTTCGAGCTACGCCGGACACGCTTCGCCCGAGAGGTCTTGGCTGTGCCACGCGAAGCCGAAGGCGAAGCGTGGTGGGCGCGACAGGGATCGAACCTGTGACCCCTACCATGTCAAGGTAGTGCTCTCCCGCTGAGCTACGCGCCCTAGATGTCGTCTAGATCGGGTCGGGTCCCTATAACGGCTCAGGGGAGCCGGTGCAAGGACGGAAGGGGGCCGATTTAGGCCGCCAGCATCTTGTTCACTTCGCTGACCAATTCGCGCAAATGCACGGGCTTGGACAGCACCTTGGCGTTCTTGGGGGCGTCCGAATCCGAGTTCAGGGCGACCGCGGCGAAGCCGGTGATGAACATGATCTTGATGTCGGGGTCGAGTTCCGAGGCCCGGCGGGCGAGCTCGATGCCGTCCATCTCCGGCATCACGATGTCGGTGAGCAGCATCTCGAACGGCTCTTCCCGCAGCCGCTGATAGGCGGCCATGCCGTTATCGTGGGACGAGACCTGAAAACCGGCGTTTTCCAGCGCCTTGACCAGGAAACGGCGCATGTCGTTGTCGTCTTCGGCGAGCAGGATCTTTGGCATGGCGGAAATGTCGAATCCCCAGAGGATATCAGCGGAGGTCACTAAGCCCGACGGAGGGTAAATTTGGGGTGAAAATCTTTACCCTCCGCAGCTCGCGCTGACTCTTGTGAACCGGAATACGGCACGAAGCAATCGAGCCGTACCTGCCGGTCCCCACCTCGCTGCCCGCAGGGTTAAGACATGTTCCAGCGCAGATCTCATCTTTTCGCTTGGCAGGATGGTTGCGATTCCGGACAATGACGACACATAAGAGCCGCCTGATCGGCCGAATCAATGCGTTAAGGCCGGTGCTGGGCTTGTTGGATCGTGCGGCGCCAAGGGCGAAGCCTGATACGGAGAGGCGAAGCCTGATACCAAGGGGCGAAGCCTGATTGCCAAGGGATCAAGCCTGACACCAAGGGACGAAGCCTGAGAAGATGACCCGGTTTGACGGCGACAAGTCGCCCGCCTTCGAGATCGTTGAGCCCGCGCAATGGCGCGCGCCGATTATCTTCAACTCGCCCCATTCCGGCTCGACCTATCCGGACGAATTCCTCAGCGCCTCCAGGATCGACCTGCCGACGCTGCGGCGTTCCGAAGATTCCTTCATGGACGAGCTGATCGGCCATCTCAGCGAGCGCGGCTTTCCGACCGTGCGGGTCAACTTTCCGCGCTCCTATGTCGACGTCAATCGTGAGCCCTATGAGCTCGATCCCCGGATGTTCACCGGGCGCCTGCCGAGCTTTGCCAACACCCGCTCGATGCGGGTCGCCGGCGGGCTCGGCACCATTCCGCGCGTGGTCGGCGACGGCCAGGAGATCTATCGCGAGCGCATCCTGGTCGACGACGCGCTGGGGCGGATCGAGACGCTGTACAAGCCCTATCATCGCGCGCTGCGCCGGCTGATCAACAAGGTGCACCAGATGTTCGGCACCGTCGTGCTGGTCGACTGCCATTCGATGCCCTCGGTCGGCGTCTCCCGCGACGAGCCGCGGCGGCCCGACATCGTGATCGGCGACCGCTACGGGACGAGCTGCACGCCGCTATTGCCCGACCGGGTCGAGGAGACCATGGCCGGGCTCGGCTATTCGATCGGCCGCAACAAGCCCTATGCCGGCGGCTTCATCACCGAGCATTACGGTAACCCGGCCAGCGGCCTCCACGCCGTGCAGCTCGAGCTCAACCGCGCGATCTACATGGACGAGCGGCGGCGCGAGCGCAGTCCGCGCTTTGCGCAAGTGGCGTCGGACTTCGGCGTGCTCGCCGACGTGCTGGCGACCACGGTCCCGTTCGGCGATCTCGGCCCGTTCCAGGCCGCGGCGGAATAAGCGCGACGTTTTCTGCGAATGATTGTGTTGGGTGCGATCAGCGCGAACGCGTTTCGCGGCGCGCATTGAAATGAAAGCCCACGCTGAAAGAAATGAGAGGCTGAAAGAAAAAAGGGCCGCTTCTAATGAAGAAGCGGCCCAAGTCTAGGGAGGAAACGCCCAAGGAGGGCAGCAGTAACGCGAGAAGCGCTACCGCACCGCAACAATATGCGGCCGCGACGCACAAAGTGCAAGGGCTTTCGAGCGGTTTCCCATGCAATGAGGACATAGCTCGGTTGCTTCCAGAGAAACCCGGATTCAGTTCCTTTGATAAGTAAATTCAATGGGTTGATAATCATTTGCATACCAACGAGGCAGATCCGGAACTAAGGTTTCAACTCAATGATCGATATTTGCCCAGCGGGTGTCTTTGACGAGGCGAACGCTTCCTGCATGCAAAATACCAGGGTGCAAAAGCAAGACAGCGCTGCACGATCCTTCCGATTTGAGCTAGGCAGGAGTGAGCTTCACCCGACTTTCGCTTTTTGAGGATACGCCGTGACGGTGATCGATTTCTCCGCCTTCATCGGACGGCTCGCCACCGCCTCCGGCGAAACCATCCTGCCGTTCTTCCGCACCTCGCTGTCGATCGAGGACAAGAGCAAGACCAAGGATTTCGACCCCGTAACCGAGGCCGACCGCGCCGCGGAGGCGGTGATGCGGCGTCTGATCAAGGCCAACTTTCCCCAGCACGGCATCGTCGGCGAGGAATTCGGCAATGAGCGCGAGGATTCGGATTACGTCTGGGTGCTCGACCCCATCGACGGCACCAAATCCTTCATCGGCGGCTTTCCGATCTGGGGCACGCTGATCGCGCTCCTGCACAAGGGCACGCCGGTCTACGGCATGATGCACCAGCCCTTCATCGGCGAACGCTTTTCCGGCGACAGCGGCTCGGCTCATTATAATGGCCCCTCCGGCGAGCGCCGGCTCCAGGTCCGGCGCTGTGCTTCGCTGTCGGAGGCGACGACCTACACCACCAGCCCGCTGCTGATGAACGAGCGCGACCGCGCCATCTTCGGCCGCATCGAGAAGGGCGCGCGGCTGTCGCGCTATGGCGGCGACTGCTACTCCTATTGCATGCTGGCGGCGGGTCACGTCGATCTCGTGGTCGAGACCGAGCTGAAGCCTTACGACATCGCAGCCCTGATCCCGATCGTGACCGGCGCCGGCGGCGTCGTCACCACCTGGGAAGGCAAGCCGGCGCAGGGCGGCGGCCGCATCGTCGCGGCCGGCGACGCCAGGGTTCACGAAGAAGCACTGAAACTACTCAACGGATAGGCGATTTATTGTTTGCGCATGATCCTCTCGGAAAACCGCTGCACACTTTTCCGGATCATGCTTCAGGGAGCCTGCATGACCAACCGGCGCACGCTCCTTCTCGCGGCCTTGCTTCTGTTTCCGACACTGGCCTGCGCCCAGAATTTCCCGGCCAAGCCAATCAAGCTGATCGTGCCGTTCCCGGCCGGCGGCCCCAACGACATCATCGCGCGGGTGATCGGCCAGCGCATGTCGGAGCTGTCAGGGCAGCCGGTGCTGATCGACAATCGCGGCGGCCAGGGTGGCGTCCTCGGCACCGATGCCGTCTCCAAGGCTGCCCCTGACGGCTATACCATCGCGATCTCCTCGGCCGGCGCGCTCGCCATCAGCCCGAGCATGGAGCGGGTCGCCTACGATACGCTCAACGACCTCACGCCGGTGACGCTGGTCGCAACCGTGCCGGAAATGTTGGTGGTGGCGACCAATGTGCCCGCAAAGGACATCGGCGAATTGATCGCGCTCGCCAAGGCGCAGCCGGGAAAACTCAACTTCGCCTCCTCCGGCCCCGGCAGCCTGCCGCACCTCGCCGGTGAATTGTTCAAGCTGACGGCCAAAATCGACATCGTGCACGTGCCCTATCGCGGCGCGGCGCCGGCCGTGAACGATCTGCTGGGCCAGCAGGTGCAGATGACGTTCCTGGATCTCCCCGTGCTGCTGCCGCAGGTCAAGGCGGGCGCCCTGCGACCGATCGCAGTTGGCTCCGCCGAGCGTTCGCCGACGGCGCCTGATGTGCCGACCACCGCGGAAGCCGGCTTTGCCGATCTGCGCATCGAGAACTGGTACGGCATGGTCGCGCCGAAGGGCACGCCGAAGGAGATCGTCGCCGCGCTGAATGGCCTGGCGACAAAGGCGATGGCGGATCCCGCGGTGAAGGAAAAGCTCGCCGCCCAGGGCGCAACGCTGGTCGGCGACGAGCCGGAGCACTTTCGCAGCTTCATCGCGGAGGAGACCAGGAAATGGGCGAAGGTGATCAAGGAAGCTGGCGTGGAGACGGCGAAGTAACTGTGTCTTGCCCCTCCTGAAGGGGCGGGGAAATCTTGGAGCTCACACCGCCGCAGCCCGCAAATGCTCCACCAGCATCTTGGCCGGGCGCGGCAGGGTCTTGAAGCTTCGCGCGCAGATCACGAGTTTGCGGTTGGCCCAGCTATCGCGCAGGCGGACCATGGCGAGCGGCATCAGTTTTGCGCAGCGGCGGGCTGCGGCTTCGGGCACCAGCGCGACGCCGACATCGGCGGCGACCATCTGGCAGATCGCATCGAAGTCGCGCAGGCGCGCGCGGTAATGCGGCCGCATGCCGAGCCGGGCGGCGTGCTTCGAAATATGCACCTGAAGCGCGGTGGCGCTGGTGAGCCCGACGAACTCGCAAGCGCCCGCCTCCTGGAAATCGATCGCGCGGCGGCCCGCGAACGGGCCGCGCCTGGACGTCACCAGCGTCAGGCGATCCTCGCTGAAGGCGAATCGCTCGATATGATCGGGCAGCGCGTGCTCGGCGGCAAAGCCGAGATCGGCCGCGCCCGCAGTGATCGCGGCCGCGATGTCAGTGCTCTCGCGCTCCTCGATGTCGATGGCGACGTCGCGGTGCTCGCGCAGGAAGCCGGCAAGCGCCTTCGGCAGATGCTCCGAGAGGCCGGAGGTATTGGCGAGGAAATGCACGCTCGCGCGCACGCCGCTGGCAAAGCCGGCGAGATCGCCGCGCATGGCGTCGATCTGGTGGATGACGAGACGGGCGTGATCGAGCAGGCTCTCGCCGGCCGCGGTCAATTCGACGCCGCGGCGCCCGCGCTTGAGCAGCGCGACGCCGAGTGCATCCTCCAGCCCCTTGATGCGCGCGCTGGCCGAGGCCAGGGCCAGATGCGACCGCTCCGCGCCGCGGGTGATGCTGCGCTGGTCGGCGACCGCGATGAACAGCTGGAGGTCGACGAGGTCGAAGCGCATCCCGGGTCCCTTCAGCCTTCGTTCCAGACGAAGGTTTTCTCCGTAAGCTACAGATTGTGCCGAAGCGCGGCATCGGTCAATGTGCAGATATGATCGACCCGCTCCTCGTTCTCATCGCCGCCGTTTTCCTGATTGCCGGATTCGTCAAGGGCGTGGTCGGACTCGGCCTGCCGACGGTGTCCATGGGCCTGCTCGCGGTGAGCATGGCGCCAAGCCGCGCGATCGCCATCGTGATCGTGCCCGCCATCCTCACCAACATTTGGCAGACTTTCGTCGGCCCCCATTTGCGCGACATCCTGAGGCGGCTGTGGCCACTGATGATCGGCACCGTGATCGGCTGCTGGCTCAATGCCGGCGCGCTCACCGGTCCGCATGCGCGCTACGGCACGATCGTGCTCGGCATCCTGCTCGTCATCTACGCGATCATCGGGCTGAACAAATTCCAGTTTCACGTTGCGCCAAAGAACGAGAAATGGGTCGGCGGCGTGGTCGGCTTGGTCACCGGCGTGATCTCGGCCTCGACCGGCGTGCAGGTGATCCCCTCGATGCCGTTCATGCAGGCGATCGGCATGGAGAAGGACGAGCTGGTGCAGGCGCTCGGCGTGTTTTTCACGACAGCGACACTGGCGCTCGCCTTCAACCTCACCGCCGGCGGATTGCTGACGCCGGCCAACGCGGTGCCGGGCGCCGTCGGCATGGCCTGCGCGTTTGCCGGCATGTATATCGGCCAAACGGTGCGGGCGCGGATGCCGGCGGAAGCGTTTCGCCGCTGGTTCCTGATCGCGATGATCCTGCTCGGCCTCTATCTCGCCGGCAGCGCGCTGCTGAAGGAATTCGCGTAAAGGACGTTACCGCGTCTCCAGCATGGCGACGCGAATGCCGAGATAGATGAAGAGGCCGCCGAGGGCACGGTTGACCCAGGCGACCGCGCCTTCGGAGCTCCGCAAGCGGTGGGCGGCCTTTGCCGCGAACGCCGCCAGCACCAGGCACCACAGCGTTCCCGTGCAGATGAAGATCAGGCCGAGCGTCAGGAAGGCGAGCGGCTTGTGCGCCGAGTCGGCTGCGACGAATTGCGGCAGGAAGGCCAGGAAGAACAGCGCGACCTTGGGATTGAGCGCGTTGGTGAAGACGCCCTGGAGGAAAACCAGCCGCAGCGAGCTCTGCACCGGCTCGTCGATGGCCGAGGCCAGCACCGGGCGCGACCACAGCATCTGAAGCCCGGTCACGACGAGATAGGCCGCTCCGACCAGCTTCAGGATCGAGAACGCGGTCGACGAGGCCATCAGCAGGGCCGAAAGGCCGATCGCGGCGCCCGCGACGTGGAAAAAGCAGCCGCAACTGATGCCCAGCGCGGCCGCGGCGCCACCTCGCCAGCCCAGCTGCATGCTGCGGCCGATCACATAGACCGTATCAGGCCCCGGCGTGATGTTGAGCAGCACGCCTGACAGGACGAAGAGCCAGATTTCGTGAATGCGCAGCATGTGTGACGTGCCTCCGTCGCCCAACCATGGCCCAAGAGGCCGGCTTAGTGGGTTCGCTCGTCCCCGTCCACTGCCGGGATTGCCGAGGATTTACCTCGAATTTGCAATGCGGTTCGTACTTTCGCTCGGCCTCATCTGCTCTATAAGGAACGGGTTCTTTGAACGCGGGATTCGAGGCGACTGCGACGCCGTGGCCGGTCCTCGATCTCTTCCAAGTCTCTTGCAAGTCTCTTGGAGCTCCGGAATATGGAAAGACGTCTGGCTGCCATTGTCTGCGCCGATGTCGCCGGCTATTCGCGCATGATGGGCACCGATGAGGCCGGCACCCATGCCGCCTTCAAGGCCCATCGCAGCGCGATCCACCCCATCATCCTCAATCACGGCGGCCGCGTCGTCAAAAACACCGGCGACGGCTTCCTGCTGGAATTCCCCTCGATCGTCGGCGCCACCGAGGCCGCGATCGCGATGCAGACGCTGATGGCGGAGCGCAATCACCATCTGCCCGCCGATCGCGCCATGCAATTCCGCCTCGGGATCCATATGGGTGACGTCATCGCCGACGAGGACGAGGTGTTCGGTGACGATGTCAACATTGCCGTCCGCCTCGAAGCCGTGGCGAGCCCCGGCGGCTTCGCGATCTCGGCCAAGGCCTACAAGGAGGCCGGCAAGCATCTCACCGTGCCGCTGGTCGATGCCGGCAACCACCGCTTCAAGAACATCAAGGATCCGATCGGGGTCTGGACCTGGACACCTGAGGGTGCACCGGCGCTTGCGCCCGCGCTGAGGGAGGCATCCGCCCTCTCGCAGCAGTACCGCACCGCGATCGTCGGCGTGCTGCCCTTTGCCAATCTCAGCGACGCACAGGACGAGTATTTCTCCGACGGCCTGACCGAGGATCTGATCCACGCGCTGTCGCTGCAATCCTTCTACCGCGTGCTGAGCCGCAACTCGACTTTCGTGTTCAAGGGCAACAACGTCAGCACCCGCCTGATCGCGCGGGAGATCGACGCTAGCTATCTGATCCAAGGTTCGGTGCGGCGTGCCGGAGCCAAGATCCGCGTCACCGCCGAGCTGATCGCGCCGGAGACCGGCGAGCAGCTCTGGACTGGCCGCTACGACCGCGACATCGGCGATCTCTTCGCGATGCAGGACGAGATCACCACCAACCTGTCCGCCGCCATCGCCACCGAGATCGTCCGGGCCGAGGCCTCGGCGCCGGCGCGGCTCTCGACCGACGTCACCGCCTGGGACCGCTTCCTCAAAGGGCTGTCGCACTATTATCGGCAAACCAAGGAAGACCTGGCCATCGCCGTCGACCTGTTCCGGGAGGCCATCAGGCTCGAGCCCAAGCTGTCGATTGCGCACGCCTATCTCGCCACGATCCAGATCCAGAGCATCCAGTTCGGCTGGGTCAAGGGCACGCGCGAGATGTGGGCCGAAGCGATGAAGCTTGCCGAAACCAGCGTCCGGCTCGATCCGCGCTCGTCATTTGCGTTCTCGATCCTGTCCTGGACCCACGCGCTGGAGGGCCATTACGAGGCCGCGATGGACGCCGCCAAGCGCGCCGTCGCGCTCAACCCCTACGACAACGGCGCGCGCGGCGTGCTCGGCATCTGCCATTTCGCCATCGGCGAGCACCGCGAGGCGATCGAGCTGTTCTCGCTGGCCGCACAGCGCGACAACAGCGATCCGCGCTACCAATGGGCCGCGCTGAACGCCTTCAGCCACTATCTGCTGGGCCAATATGACGCGACCCTGTCATGGGCTCGAGAACAGCTCTACATCAACCCGAACCATTTGCAGGCGCTGGCAATCCGCGCCGCGGCGCTGGCGCAATTGGGGCGGGGCGACGAGGCGGTCGAGGCGACCCGCGTGCTCGTGGGTAACTACCCGACCCTGAATGTCGACCGTCATTTGCGCAATTTCCACTGGAAGCGGCCCGAGGACCTCGCCCATTACCGCGCCGGACTCTTGAATGCGGGGGTACCGCTCGGCAAACTGACCCTGGTTTCGAGCGACGTCAAACGCGTCGCCGAATCCTGAGGGCCAGCCGCGGCCACGCGGCGATGTCCCCTCCGCCTTTATTGACACGACAGTGGATTCAGCCACACTCCGCTACACGCTGAAGTAGTATAATGTGTTGTCGGCTTGTCAGGACTTTCCGCGCTCTATCGCCGCGTCTGTATTTCACGATTCGCCGTTTTCAGGATTTTGGGCCATGCATGACTCCGCTCCGAAGCCCCCCTTCGACCCCTCGATCCAGGTCTCGCCGAACAATCCCTGTCCATTCCTCCGCGGCCTCGTCGGCGAGGGGTTTGTTGACGGCGGAACCGTCCCGCTCGGCACGCTGTCGCAAACGATCGCGAATGCGAGCGGCGAGACCGGGCTGAAGAAGGTCTCGGCCCGCATCCAGGTCCGCGGCGTCGCGCTTATCGCCAACGGTCTGGGTCACATCCTGAAGAGCATATTTTCGGGCGCGCAGCTCGACGCGTTGCGTGGCGGCCCCCTCGACAAGCGCGGTGCCGGCTCGCGCGTCCTCGGCGTCGACGGCAACGTCGATGAGGACGAGCTTGCGCGGTTTGCGAGCTTCGGCCGGACCTACCAGGATCCGAACGGCGGCGACTCCGAGCCGGGTCTCAACGCCTCGGAAATCGGCGTCTTCATGCACGACAACCTCAAGCGCGCCGGCAGCGCCGCGCGCTGGTACTACCCTCTGCTGATGAAGTTCGAGTGGCCGATCCTCCTGAAGATCGCGGGCAAGGGCGCGGGTGAGGACCGCTATCTCAGCGTGGCCGACGTGCGCACTCTGTTCAACGAGCGACAATTCCCTGCTCGCATCAACCAGCGGCTCGTATCGCAGCCGGTGCTGTCGACCTGCCAGCGCGTGGTGCGGGGCGCCCTCAAGGTTGCGGCCCTGCTCGTCGCCCTCGGTCTCGCCTTGCTCGTTGCGGTCGCCGAATTCCCCGACCAGATGCGCGCCATGCTGCCGCAAAAGGGAATTCTCGTGAATCTCCTGCCGCCGCCCTTGCCCACGGTCCCCGAGACGAAGGCGGCCTTTTGGCTCGAACAGAACTGGTCGCTGAAGGACAGGCACTGGTTTCACCACGCCAGTCAGGGCACCGCGACTTTCCCGGTGCCTTACGAATGGTTCATGGCGCTGGAGCAGCCGCGCCTGCATTTGTTCTCGCGGCCAGGCATGATGACGGACAGCGCCTATCTCGAGCGCTTCGGGTTCATCCCGAGCCCGCAGTCGATCCAGACCGATGCGACGTCACTGCGCCGCTTTGGCTACGCCAATGTCTACGAGACGACGCAGGCGCCGGACTGGTCGACTAGGTGGACGCCGGCGGAGAACGTCGACGGCCTGCCGGTCGGCTTCGCACGGATGACCGGTGTCATCGATCCCGCGACGGGCCGTCGCGAAGAGGACAAGATCGGACTGACCTGCGCGGGCTGCCATACCGGCCAGATCCACTACCAGGGCGTGGACGTGCGTTTCGACGGCGGCCCGGCCATGACCGATCTGAAGAAGCTCGAACTCTCCACCGGCCTGTCGATCGCCTACACGCTTTACGTGCCGTTCCGCTTCCAGCGCTTCGCCGATCGCGTGCTCGGCCCCGATGCCAGCAAGGCTGACCGCGCCGCGCTCAAGCAGAAGCTCAGCGCGATCGGCAACTTCCTGATCGACTGGGCGCAAACCCAGCAAAAGACGATTGAAGGCAAGAAGACCTGGAACGGCAGGCAGCAGCAGGACACCGAGGAAGGGTTCGGTCGCCTCGACGCTCTCAATCGCATCGGCAATCAGGTTTTTTCGCAGGATCTCGCGCTGAGCGGGATCAAGGGATTCGAGAAGAACCTGCACGCCCAGGACGCCCCGGTCAGCTATCCCCCGATCTGGACCGTGCCCTGGTTCAAGTTCGCCCAGTACGACGCCTCGATCGAGCAGCCGCTGATCCGCAACGCCGGCGAAGCCCTCGGCGTGACGGCGCTGCTCAATCTGTCCGACGCCTACCCTGAGGACAGGCTGTGGCGGTCCTCCGTTCATATCAACACGCTCGGCTGGATCGAGGACATGCTCAGGGGGCCAGATCCGTTCAAGACGGCGGATCCCTCCACCGGTCCGAAGTTCGGCGGCCTGCTGGCGCCGAAATGGCCCTCGCAGATCCTCGGCGACAATTGGAGGCTCGATCAGAAGAAGGTCGACAACGGCCGCAAGATCTACGCCGAGATGTGTTCCGGATGTCATCTGCCGGCGATCGACACCCCGGCTTTCTGGTCTTCGGGACATTGGGAGCCCAGCGGCGACAGCAAGGTGCTGAACGCGGTGACGATCCCCCTCGACGAGATCAAGACGGATCCCGAACAGTCGCTCGTGCTCAGCAACAGGATCGTCGATCTGCCCGGCTTCCTGAAGGTGAATACGGCCGACCTCCAGAAATGGTGGCAATGCGACGTCTCGACCGCAAGCTCGCCGACCGAGATGGTGTATGCGCTCGGGCTGATGACGGTGGTGGATCTCGTCGCCCGCAAATGGATGGACGACGAGAAGACTCCGGACGCCGAGCGGGCGAAATTGTGGAATCTCGCGCGCAAGAACTGCCTCAATCCGGTGGGGGGAGCACGCTATCGGGCACGGCCGCTGAACGGCATCTGGGCCACGGCGCCCTATCTGCACAACGGCTCGGTGCCGTCTCTCTATTGGTTGCTGAAGCCTGCAAGCGAGCGCCCGCAAAAATTCTGCATGGGCCGCCGCGACTATGATCCGGTGACCGTCGGCTTTGCGGTCACCGCCGACGAGAAGTGCAAGACGGGTGAAACCGAGTTCTCGGCCGGGTCGGACAAGGATCCGATCCAGGGGAACAGCGTGCTCGGCCATTCCTTCGAGCGCAAGCCGGGCGAGCAAAAACGTCCCGGCGTGATCGGCCGCGTGTTCAAGGACGACAACGAGCGCTACGATCTGATCGAGTACCTGAAGACGCTGTAGCGAGTGATTCTACTTCCTCGTCATGGCCGGGCTTGTCCCGGCCATCCATGATCTGCCTCACGGCGCTAAGAACGTGGATGCCCGGGACAAGCCCGGGCATGACGTCGTGTGGTCGCAGGGAAGCATCGCTCCCCCTCACTTGAACAGCGGCGTGCCCGGCACGAAGGCGTCGAAGGCGGCCCAGAATTGGGAACGGTAGCGGTCCTGCTCCTGGAGTATCTCGTGCTTGGCACCGGCGATCACGAGATGGGAGCCGGCGCGCAAATGATAGGCGAACTCCTCGATCGCCGCGATCGAGACCACGGTGTCGCTGGAGGCCGCCAGCATCAGGATCGGTTGACGGATATCGGACGGGTAGTTTTTGCCCTTGAAGGTGTTCATCGCGCGGAAGGCGGTATCGGCCCAGGCGACCGTCGGTGACGCGAGCCCGAGGGTCGGATCCTCCTCCAGGATCGCGGCATTGCGCGCATAGCGCACGGGATCGCTGGTCAGCGGATTGTTGATGAAGGGATTGAGCCCGGTGATCTGGTCGGTGCCGCCGGGGACATAACGGCCGCCCATCCCCAACACGCGCATCGTCTTCAGCAGCGCCCGCGCCGGAAACGAGGTGGCGCGGCCGGGCAGGTCGATCATCGGCGCCGACAGCACCATGCGGTCGAACCAGCGCTTGCCCGCATGCGCCACCCGCAGCATCACCGTGCCGCCCATGGAGTGGGCTAGCGCGAAGAAGGGCGGCGGGCAATCCGGCAGCACCACCTGCTGCACGAAGGTCTCGACGTCGATCTCGAAATCGGCGAAGTCGCGAACATAGCCCTTGCGCGGATCGCGCAGGCGGCGCGAGGAGTGGCCCTGCCCGCGCCAGTCGATCATCGCCACCGCAAAACCGCGGTCGCGCAGGTCGCGCACGGTCTCAAAATATTTCTCGATCTGCTCGCTGCGTCCGGTGAAGACGCAGACGGTGCCCTTGCGGTTCGCCGGCGGCGCCCAGCGCGCAAAGCGCAGCTCGACGCCATCAGGGGTTTTGATGGTGCCGCTGACGACGTCTTCGGGAACGGGATTGGATGGTATCGAGACCAGCGTCATGATGGGGAGGGCTTGGGCACGAAGTGCTGCAAATCAGGGGGCGGGAGCGCCGAAAAGGCTAAGTATCCGCCCTCTTGAACGCCGTTCTCGTCAACCCATATCACCTTGGTGCAGGCCGCTACCAGTGTTTCGGAACCGGAACATCAGGCTGCACACAGACGAAAGCCCGGCCCGATTGGCGGGCGGGTTACTCAACAGTCGCTCAATGGAGGACTTGACCATGCGTACGTACGACCTGACCCCCTTCTACCGTTCCACCGTCGGCTTCGACCGCCTCTTCAACCTGCTCGACCAGGCCGGTTCGGACGGCAGCCCCGGTTATCCCCCCTACAATATCGAGCGCACCGGCGAGAACGACTACCGCATCACCGTTGCGGTCTCGGGCTTTGCCAAGGATGAGCTCTCCATCGTCGCGAAGGAAAACACGCTGACGATCAAGGGCGAAAAAGTCGCCAACGAGAACTCGAAGGCCGAAGTGCTGTACCGCGGCATCGCCGCGCGTGCTTTCGAGCGCGCATTCCAGCTTGCCGATTTCGTGCAGGTGAAGAACGCCTCGCTCGAGAACGGGCTGCTTCACGTCGACCTCGTCCGCGAGATTCCCGAGGCGAAGAAGCCGCGCCAGATCGCGATCAACACCGGTGCGCAGGGCGCACAGGTGATCGAGAACTCGGTAGCCGCGTAAATCACGGACGCCACTTCCAGGTTGCGAAAACGCCCCGGTGCCCCGGGGCGTTTTTTTGCGTGTTCAGTCGTTGGCTCGCGAAAGCTGCAAGTAGCCGCAAATCCTGCGGCCGGCAGCTGGTTTTCGGTTGAAATCGAAATACAGGTTTGGGTCTGTTGTTCTACGTTACCCACACACCGCATGAGCTCGCCTGCGTGTCTCGTACGCCCCCGACCAAGGCGGTTGTCACAGGTGAGTGACCAAGCGTAACGCCGCCGCTCCGCACACCGTCCTTTGAATATCGAACACAAAATGAGACGGAGAACGATCATGACACTTTGGCGCAGCCTTTTCGTCGCCGCGAGCCTGCTGGCGGCCCCCATCAGCCTTGCTCACGCACAGACCCCGCAAACGGTGAAGGCCAAGAACATCGTGCTGGTGCACGGCGCCTGGGCCGACGGCTCGAGCTGGTCGGAGGTGATCCCGATCCTCCAGGCCGCAGGCCTCAACGTAACTGCCGTGCAGAATCCACTGTCGTCGCTGTCGGACTCCGTCGAGGCGACCAAGCGCGCGCTGGCCGAGCAGGATGGTCCAACCGTGCTGGTCGCGCATTCCTGGGGCGGCACCGTCATCAGCCAGGTCGGCAACGACCCGAAGGTCACTGGCCTCGTCTATGTCGCCGCCCGCGCACCCGATGCCAACGAGGATTTCGTCGACCTGTCCAAGCAATTCCCCGCGGGACCGGTGCGCACCGGCGTCGTCGAGCGCGACGGTTACACCAGGCTCTCGGAAGACGCCTTCCTGAAGTATTTCGCCAATGGCGTGAAGCCGGAGCGGGCCAAGGAGCTCTATGCCGTGCAATGGCCGACCGCCGCCTCGATCTTCGCCGGCCGCACCACCGAGGCTGCATGGCATTCCAAGCCGAGCTGGTACGCGGTGTCGAAGAGCGACGACACCATCAATCCCGATCTCGAACGCTTCCTCGCCAAGCGCATGAATGCCACCACGATCGAGCTCGATGCCGGCCACCTCTCGCTGGTGTCTCATCCGAGGGAGGTGGCGAATTTGATCCTGGAAGCGGCGGGGTATGGGCGGAGCTGAGCAGCGCTTGTCATGGTGCAAAGGCGCCTGAGTGCTCAGGCGCCTTTTGTTTTGCTCCGCTCTCTCCCCAACGTCGTCCTGGCGAAAGCCAGGACCCAAGGGGATGTTTGGCGAAGACTCGTCGTCCGGTACTCGCACCTCAATCGCTCGATGGACCTCGCGGTATGGGTCCTGGCCTTCGCCAGGACGACACCGTTGGGTGTGATGCGGGCCATCGCATCAAACGCCCGCGCTTAGTCCAGTCCCTGTGCCGCCGGCATCTCCTGCGTAGGCAGGATCGTCGCGGCAGGCTTGACCTGACCTACGGTTGGCGCGGCGGCTTGCGGTGCGACCTCAGCGGGCTTGGACGGCACGGCGGCCGCGGTCTGCGTCACAGGTTGTGCCTGCGGCACCTGGGCCTGCGGCGTCGCAGGCTCGGCCGGCTTGGCGGCGACGACCGGGGCCTCGCGCGGCGGGGCGGCCTTCGGCAGCGGCACAGAGCGGCTGGCGACATGCGGAATCGGAGCCGGTGGGCGGGGCGGACCACTGCGGACCATGGTCGGCGGCGGCAGCACGCTTTGCGGGCGGTAAGGCGCAACCGCAGGCTGCTCGTAGCCGGGCGCCATGCCGTAGGCGTCGGCAGCCGGCATGAAGCGCAAAATCCGTCCGTCGCGGGCATCGATCACCAGCCGGCCGTCCTCCCCGCGGCGATCGATCACCGCGATGGTGTAGACGCTGCCGCGCAGGCGCGGGATGCCGAGCGGCGAGAAGCCGTTCTCGCGCAGCACCGCGTAGACCTCGGTCGACGGCAGTAGCACCGGGGCCGGCCCGCGTTCTTCGTAGCCATAGCCGTAGCGCGGCGGAGGCGGCGCGGCCTCCGGCGGCGCATAGGGGCCGTCGAAATCCGAGACCGCGATCATCGCCCCTCGCCCTGGAACCTGCGCTTGAGCCGCGGTCGCAGCCAGCGCCAGCGCGGCGGCGGCCACACATCCTGTGAAAAACTTCATGGTCGAGACGCTCCTGTCAGGCCCCCGGATGGATCGCGCTCTTTCGCTTCTTGCGGCGTGGCGCAGCTTCCGAAGGGTTGATCCGAAGCTTCATTGAGGATTCCGGCGTCGCCGCGGCCGGATCGGGGCGTGTTTGCTTCTAAACCGGGGCCGCGCAACTTCTGGAAAGCGATTGATTGATCTATGGGGAATCGGGACTTGCGCGCGCTTGTGTGATAGACAAAAATTTGGCAAGGTGACGGTTAGGACAGGAAGACTGTCTCAATTTTGCTTGCGGTTCCGGCATAGGGATTGCAACGAAAGTCGGTGCTTTCGAGCGCCAAGAAGGCAACAGGCAAAGCCGTTCTCGGGGACGAAGAACGCCTTGGCTTGAATTTAAGAAAATGCGGCTCGCGAGCGGACGAGCGGTGACCCAGAAGCGGGTGCCGCGGGACGCCCAAGGTGCGCCGAAGATGGCGGTGAGACAGCTTGCCGCATGGAGAGGACGAGAACATGAACGGGTCGCAAGTCGAGCGCGGAAACATCGTGGCAGAACAACTGTCGGCGACGGTCGCCTCGAAAACGGCCGATCCGATTCAGGAACACAATTCACGGCCGCCGGCCGTAGGCCTCTACGATCCGAGCCTGGAAAAAGATTCCTGCGGCGTCGGCTTCATCGCCAACATCAAGGGCCAGAAGTCGCACGAGATCGTTGCGGACGCGCTCAGCATCCTCTGCAACCTCGAGCACCGCGGCGCCGTCGGCGCCGACCCGCGCGCCGGTGACGGCGCCGGCATTCTGGTGCAGATCCCGCATGCTTTCTTCAGCCGCAAGGCGAAGGAGCTCGGCTTCGCGCTGCCCAATCCGGGCGAATACGCCATCGGCGCCTTGTTCATGCCGCGCGACACCGCGTGGCGCAACGTCATCAAAAGCATCATCGCCGACCAGATCAAGGAAGAGGGCCTGACGCTGCTCGGCTGGCGCGACGTGCCGACCGACAATTCCTCGCTCGGCGTCACCGTGAAGCCGACCGAACCCGCCTGCATGCAGGTGTTCATCGGCCGCAACGGCACCGCCAAGACCGAGGACGATTTCGAACGCCGGCTCTACATTCTGCGCAAGTCGATCTCGCAGGCGATCTATCAGCGCCGCGACCGCGGCCTCGCCGGCTACTATCCCTGCTCAATGTCCTGCCGCACCGTGATCTACAAGGGCATGTTCCTCGCCGACCAGCTCGGCAAGTACTATCCCGATTTGCACGAGAAGGATTTCGAGAGCGCGCTGGCGCTCGTGCACCAGCGTTTCTCGACCAACACCTTCCCGGCGTGGTCGCTGGCGCATCCCTACCGCATGATCGCGCATAACGGCGAGATCAACACGCTGCGCGGCAACGTCAATTGGATGGCGGCGCGCCAGGCCTCGGTGAGCTCCGAGCTGTACGGCAAGGACATCAACCGGCTCTGGCCGATCTCCTACGAAGGCCAGTCGGACACCGCCTGCTTCGACAACGCGCTCGAGTTCCTGGTGCAGGGCGGCTACTCGCTGCCGCACGCCGTCATGATGATGATTCCGGAGGCGTGGGCCGGCAATCCCTTGATGGATGAGAAGCGCCGCGCCTTCTACGAATATCACGCCGCCCTGATGGAGCCGTGGGACGGCCCCGCCGCGATCGCGTTCACCGACGGCCGCCAGATCGGTGCCACGCTCGACCGCAACGGCCTTCGGCCGGCGCGCTATCTCGTCACCAAGGACGACCGCATCGTGATGGCGTCCGAGATGGGCGTGCTGACGATTCCCGAGGACCAGATCATCACCAAGTGGCGCTTGCAGCCCGGCAAGATGCTGCTGGTCGATCTCGAGCAGGGCCGCCTGATCCCCGACGACGAGATCAAAGCCGAGCTCGCCAGAAGCCATCCCTACACGGAGTGGCTGGAGCGGACCCAGATCGTGCTGGAAGAGCTGCCGAAGGTGCCGACCACCGGCGTGCGCTCCAACCTGTCGCTGCTCGATCGCCAGCAGGCGTTCGGCTACAGCCAGGAAGACATCACCATCCTGATGACGCCGATGGCCTCCACCGGCGAGGAAGCCGCAGGTTCGATGGGCAACGACACGCCGATCTCGGCGCTGTCGGCCAAGGCCAAGCCGCTGTTCACCTACTTCAAGCAGAACTTTGCGCAGGTCACCAATCCGCCGATCGACCCGATCCGCGAGGAGCTGGTGATGAGCCTCGTCTCCATCATCGGACCGCGGCCGAACCTGTTCGACCTGCAAGGGCTTGCCACCACCAAGCGCCTCGAAGCGCGCCAGCCGATCCTGACCGACGCGGACCTCGAAAAGATCCGCTCGATCTCCGAGGTCGCCGAGTCGCATTTCAAGTCGCGCACGCTGGACACCACCTTCCACGCCGGCCTCGGCGCGGCCGGCATGGACCAGGTGCTGGATGAGCTCTGCGCACGCGCGGAGAGCGCAGTGCGCGAGGGCGTCAACATCATCATCCTGTCCGACCGCATGGTCGGCACCGACCGGGTTCCGATCCCGTCGCTGCTGGCCTGCGCCGCCGTGCATCATCATCTGATCCGCACCGGATTGCGCACCTCGGTCGGCCTCGTCGTCGAATCCGGCGAGCCGCGCGAAGTGCATCATTTCGCCTGTCTCGCCGGCTACGGCGCGGAAGCGATCAATCCGTATCTGGCGTTCGAGACCATCATCGCGATGAAGGACCGCCTGCCCGGCTCGCTCGACGACTACGAGATCGTCAAGCGCTACATCAAGTCGATCGGCAAGGGCCTGCTCAAGGTGATGTCCAAGATGGGCATCTCGACCTACCAGTCCTATTGCGGCGCGCAGATCTTCGACGCCATCGGCCTCAAGGCGGAATTCGTCGGCAAATTCTTCGCCGGCACCCACACCCGCGTCGAGGGCGTCGGTCTTGGCGAGATTGCCGAAGAGGCGGTGCGCCGTCATGCCGACGCGTTCGGCGACGCGCTCGTTTACAAGACCTCGCTCGATGTCGGCGGCGAATACGCCTATCGCAGCCGTGGCGAGGACCATGCGTGGACCGCCGAGTCGGTAGGGCTGCTGCAGCACGCCGCGCGCGGCAATTCGCTGGAACGCTACCGCGCTTTCGCGAAGATCCTCAACGAGCAGTCGGAGCGTCTCCTGACGCTGCGCGGCCTGTTCCGGATCAAGAATGCGGACGAAGAGAAGCGCAAGCCGATACCGCTCGACCAGGTCGAGCCGGCCAAGGACATCGTGAAGCGTTTCGCCACCGGCGCGATGAGCTTCGGCTCGATCTCGCGCGAGGCGCACACCACGCTCGCGATCGCCATGAACCGGATCGGCGGCAAGTCGAACACCGGCGAAGGCGGCGAGGAAGCGGACCGTTTCAAGCCGCTGCCGAACGGCGACAGCATGCGCTCGGCGATCAAGCAGGTCGCCTCCGGCCGCTTCGGCGTCACCACGGAGTATCTCGTCAACTCCGACATGATGCAGATCAAGATGGCGCAGGGCGCCAAGCCCGGCGAAGGAGGCCAATTGCCCGGCCACAAGGTCGACGCGACCATCGCCAAGGTCCGGCATTCGACGCCGGGCGTCGGCCTGATCTCGCCGCCACCGCACCACGATATCTACTCGATCGAGGATCTGGCGCAGCTGATCTACGACCTCAAGAACGTCAACCCGGACGGCGCGGTCTCGGTCAAGCTCGTCTCCGAGATCGGGGTCGGCACGGTGGCCGCGGGCGTCGCCAAGGCGCGCGCCGACCATGTCACCATCGCGGGCTTCGAGGGCGGCACCGGCGCTTCGCCGCTGACCTCGATCAAGCACGCCGGCTCGCCGTGGGAGATCGGCCTCGCCGAAACCCACCAGACGCTGGTGCGCGAGCGGCTGCGCAGCCGCATCGTGGTCCAGGTCGACGGCGGTTTCCGCACCGGGCGTGACGTCGTGATCGGCGCGCTGCTGGGCGCCGACGAGTTCGGCTTCGCCACCGCGCCCTTGATCGCGGCCGGCTGCATCATGATGCGCAAGTGCCATCTCAACACCTGCCCGGTCGGCGTCGCGACCCAGGACCCCGTCCTGCGCAAGCGCTTCACCGGCCAGCCCGAGCATGTGATCAACTACTTCTTCTTCGTCGCCGAAGAGGTCCGCGAGATCATGGCCTCGCTCGGCTTCCGCAGCTTCAACGAGATGATCGGCCAGGTGCAGCTGCTCGACCAGACCAAGCTGGTCGCGCACTGGAAGGCCAAGGGGCTCGACTTCTCCAAGCTCTTCGTCAAGCAGAAGGAAGAGAAGGGCCAGAAGATCTATCACTCCGAACGCCAGAACCATCATCTGGAAGCGGTGCTCGATCGCACGCTGATCGAGCAGGCGACGCCTGCGCTCGACCGCGGTGCGCCGGTGAAGATCGAGGCCAAGATCAACAGCACCAACCGCTCCGCCGGCGCGATGCTGTCGGGTGCGGTCGCCAAGATCTACGGCCATGCCGGCCTGCCGCATGAGACCATCCATGTCAGCCTCAAGGGCACCGCGGGCCAGGCCTTCGGCGCGTGGCTGGCGCAAGGCGTCACCTTCGAGCTCGAGGGCGAAGCCAACGACTATGTCGGCAAGGGCCTCTCGGGCGGCAAGATCATCGTCAAGCCGCCGGCCAACAGCGGCATCGTGCCGGAAGAGAGCATCATCGTCGGCAACACCGTGATGTACGGCGCCATTCAAGGCGAGTGCTACTTCCGCGGCATCGCCGGTGAGCGCTTTGCCGTGCGCAATTCCGGCGCCGTGGCGGTGGTCGAGGGCGCCGGCGACCATTGCTGCGAATACATGACGGGCGGCATCGTGGTCGTGCTCGGCAAGACCGGGCGCAACTTCGCGGCCGGCATGTCCGGCGGCATCGCCTATGTGCTGGACGAGACCGGCGACTTCGACAGGCTGTGCAACATGGCGATGGTCGAGCTCGAGCCGGTGCTGTCGGAAGAGCTGATCAACGCCGGCACCTATCACCACTCCGGTGACCTCGAGGCGCACGGCCGGGTCGACGTGTTCAAGGACCTGCTCGCCTCCGACGTCGAGCGGCTCCACGTCCTGATCACGCGCCATGCGAAAGCGACCGGCTCCAGGCGTGCCGCCGACATCCTGGCGAACTGGAAGGACTGGCTGCCGAAATTCCGCAAGGTGATGCCGGTCGAATACCGGCGCGCGCTGCGCGAAATGGCCGCCAACGCGGACGCCGAGCCGAAAATCGCGATCGGGGCCTGAGCATCACACCCCGTCATTGCGAGCGTAGCGAAGCAATCCAGACTTTCTCCTCTGATGCGGACTGGATTGCTTCGAAGCTCACGCTCCTCGCAATGACGACGAGAGAGAAACACAACGAATTTAAGCGGCAGGGACTTCGGGTTTAATGGGCAAGATCACGGGTTTTCTCGAAATCGAACGGCATGACCGCAAGTACACCCCGGTCGCCGAGCGCGTGAAGCATTTCCACGAGTTCGTCGTTCCCCTCTCCGAGAAGGAAACGCGCGACCAGGCCGCGCGCTGCATGAACTGCGGCATCCCCTATTGCCACGGCACCGGCTCGGTCTCGCCCGGCACGCCCGGCTGCCCGGTCAACAACCAGATCCCGGACTGGAACGACCTCGTCTATCAGGGCAACTGGGAAGAAGCCTCGCGCAATCTGCACTCGACCAATAATTTCCCGGAGTTCACGGGGCGTATCTGCCCGGCGCCGTGTGAAGCCTCCTGCACGCTCAACATCGACGACAACCCCGTCACCATCAAGACCATCGAATGCGCGATCGTCGACCGCGCCTGGGACAATGGCTGGCTGAAGCCGGAAGTGGCGGCCGTAAAGACCGGCAAGAAGGTCGCGGTGATCGGCTCGGGTCCGGCCGGCATGGCCTGCGCGCAGCAGCTCGCGCGCGCCGGCCACGACGTGCATCTGTTCGAGAAGTTCGCCAAGGCCGGCGGCCTGCTCCGCTATGGCATTCCCGACTTCAAGATGGAAAAGAACGTCATCGACCGCCGGGTCACGCAGATGGAAGGCGAAGGCGTCACCTTCCATTACAACAGCCATGTCGGCGTCGACGGCAATGTCGACCCGCGCGAGATGCTCAACGAGCACGACGCCGTGGCGCTGACCGGCGGCGCCGAAGCCCCGCGCGACCTGCCGATCCCCGGCCGCGACCTCGCAGGCATCCACTACGCCATGGACTTCCTGCCGCAGCAGAACCGCCGCGTGTCCGAGGAGCCGCTCGGCGGCGTCCAGGAGATTTTGGCCGGTGGCAAGCATGTGGTCGTCATCGGCGGCGGCGACACCGGATCCGACTGCATCGGCACCTCGCTGCGCCAGGGCGCGCTCTCCGTGACCCAGCTCGAGATCATGCCGGCCCCGCCGGAGCACGAGAACAAGGGCCTCACCTGGCCGAACTGGCCGCTGAAGATGCGGACGTCCTCCAGCCAGGCCGAAGGCGCGGTCCGCGAATTCGCCGTGCTGACGCAGAAGTTCACCGGCGAGAACGGCCAGGTGAAGAAGCTGCACTGCGTCCGCGTTGACGACAACTTCAAGCCGATTGCCGGCACCGAGTTCGAGCTCGACGCCGACCTCGTCCTGCTCGCGATGGGCTTCGTCCATCCCGTGCACGAGGGCCTGCTCAAGATGCTCTCGGTCGAGCTCGACCCCCGCGGCAACGTCAAGGCCAACACGCTCGACTACCAGACCTCGCGCCCGAACGTGTTCACCGCCGGTGACATGCGCCGC
Source organism: Bradyrhizobium sp. 44 (assembly GCF_023073095.1). Classification (NCBI taxonomy): domain Bacteria; kingdom Pseudomonadati; phylum Pseudomonadota; class Alphaproteobacteria; order Hyphomicrobiales; family Nitrobacteraceae; genus Bradyrhizobium; species Bradyrhizobium sp. 44. The sequence continues at coordinate 843,831 of NZ_JADPIY010000008.1, read as the reverse complement.
GGCCAATCGCTGGTGGTCTGGGCCATCCGCGAGGGTCGGCTGTGCGCCCGGTCGATCGACACGTTCTTGATGGGGAAGACGGATCTGCCGCGCTGAGTTGGGGCGAGCTGCGCAAGCTCGAACGCGGACAAGAAATCCGCTGTCGTCCTGGCGAAAGCCAGGACCCATACCGCGTGATCCCTCGATCGTGACCGATCGCAATACCAAACGACGAGTCTTCGCCAAACCACGCCCGTGGTAATGGGTCCTGGCTTTCGCCAGGACGACACCGGAGGTTTGGCCTCATTAGGAGCCTACGGTCGGGTGCCCGCTAATTCTGCAGCCTCACCCCGACCATCACCACCGTCCCCTGCGAGCTCGACCCCGGCTGGTTCGAATCCAGGATGTCGTGGCGGAGCGTGCCCTTCACCCAGATGTTGCGGTTGAGCTTGTAGATCAGATTGCTTTCGAACGAGTAGGTCTTGTCGTTGCGATTCTGGCCCTGGTAGTCGTAGGTGCCGTAGGTGAACTTGCCCACTGCCGTAAGCCAGCGGCGGAAATCGTGATCGACTTCGGCGGCGTAGGTGTGCACCAGTACGCCGGAGGAGCCGGGGATGGTGGTCTCGGCGATCTGCGTGTCGGTCGCGAATTTCACCGTGGTCAGGCCGCTTGCATTCCAGATCAGCGAGCCCGAGGTCAGGAAGCCCGCGAGCTGGCTCAGGCGCGGATCGACATAGTTGCGCGCGGAATAGCCGACCGAGACCTCGCCGGTGAGGATCCGCGAGAACTCGAAGGACGTGCCGACCTTGGCGTAGCCGCCGTTCGAATCGCGGAAGAAGCCGTTGCGATCGGCGGCCCGGTCGTGGACACGGGTGTCGCCCTGGATCTCGACGAACGGCTTCAGGCCCGGCTTGAGATCGTAGGAGAAGCGCCCCACGCCGCCATATTGGTTGAAGTCGCGGTCATCGTTGCTGAAGGTCGAGCCGTCGGTGAGTTTTGAGTTGGTGTAGGCGGTGCGATCCGCGGTGGCGCCGGCCGCGACCTGGAAGCGGTTGAAGGTCTGGTCGAAGCCGACGGTCGTGCCATAGGTCGCGTAAACAGGATATTTCTGCAGACCGGCCTGCACGTTCGGGCTGCCGGGATTATCGGTGGCGAGCCGCAGGCGCAGCTGCGTGGTCAGCTTGAGATCGCGATTGACGTCGATGCGGCCGTCGATGTGGCCGTTGAAGTCGGGCCGGTCGACCTCGACCGGCGAGGGCGAGGCAAAGCCGTCGATCGTCGCCGGCATGTTGTTGGTGTAGCCCGAGAACGAGCCGCGCAGATCCGCGACCAGCGCGTGGCGCTCCCAATCGGACGCCACGAGCAGGTCGGGCGCAACGACATAGGCCGGCGAGCCGACCGGCTTGTTCAAACGCGCCGGGTTGGTGTCGTAACCGGTGGAGAGCTCGAGCCCGCCCTTGATCAGGAAGCTGCCGGCATAGTCGCCGACCGCGCCGAACGCATCCTCGTCGAGCTTGAGGCGGCGGCGCAGCGGCTGGCCGGGCACGTTGCCGGCCAGTGCCGGCGGGACCGGTGTCTTGTGCGCGGTCTCGGACGGCGGCGGCGCGATGCGCGGCGGGCCGAGCGTTCGCTCCGGCGTTGCCGGCGGCACCGGCGAGCCGGGGCCGACCGGACGCTTCGGCTTCGGCTGTCCGGGATAGAGCTTGGGCTGCTGTCGCTTGCGGTTGAGCGAATCGTAGCCGGAGGCGCTGGCGCCGTTGGCGGCGGGCAGCCCGTAGATGGGGACCTGGCTGGTCGGGTTTTGGCCCGCGCGCGCCGGCGTCTGCTGGCGCTTGCGCAAATCGGCATTGGGATCGGGCAACGTCGGCAGCGCATCCGACGGTGCCTGCGGCACGCCCGCAGTACGGCGCGTCGGCAGCGTGTCGGGCGAGGCGAAGCCGCCGCGGTTAGGACTGAACAGGTCGGGGGTGAGGCTCTGGGCGGCCCCGGGGGCGCTTCCAAGGACCGTCAGCGCAAAGCACGGCAAAGCCGCGCGCAGGAAACGCGCGCGTTTGCTCCGGCTCGTGCCTGGAGACGACCCCACGATGGAAGAACTCCAACGAAATCAAACACTTTCGCGATTGTCCCCACCGATCGACGGGAACCATCGTTAATGGAGTTAAAACAATTATGGTTAACGACCGGTTGAGGGCTGGGGAGCCCTCGTCGCCTCGAAGGCCCCGGCGTGCTAAGCAGGCGTCAACGGGCGAACGCCCCTCCTCCCTGGACCAGAACATGCCGAGTTCGAAACCGCTGATGACCCAATCATCCGGCCCCATTCCCGACAGCGTCGAATCCGCACTCCGCACGCTTGAAACCGAGAGCGGTGGCATCAACGCGCTCGCCGCCGCCCTGCGCGGCCCGCTTGGCGCGAGCTTCGCCCAGGCGGTCGATCTGATCCGCAACGCGAAGGGCCGCGTCATCGTCACCGGGCTCGGCAAGTCGGGCCATATGGGTCGCAAGATCGCGGCAACGCTGGCCTCGACCGGCACGCCCGCCTTCTTCGTGCACACCGCCGAAGCCGCCCATGGCGACCTCGGCATGATCACCACCGACGACGTCATCATGGCGCTGTCCTGGTCCGGCGAGCAGCCGGAGATGAAGACTCTCGTGAATTATTCGGCCCGCTTTGCGATCCCGATGATCGCGGTGACGTCGAACGCGGCGTCCTCGCTTGGACAAGCCGCCGACATCGTGATCGAGCTGCCGAAGGCGCGCGAGGCCTGCCCGCACAATCTGGCGCCGACCACCTCGACCCTGATGCAGGCCGCGATCGGCGATGCGCTCGCGATCGCGCTGCTCGAAGGCCGCGGCTTCACCGCGCTGGAGTTCGCGCATTTCCACCCCGGCGGCAAGTTAGGGGCGATGCTGAAGTTCGTCCGCGACTACATGCGCACCGGCGCGGAGATCCCCCTCAAGCCGCTCGGCACCAAGATGTCGGACGCGGTGATGGAGATGTCGGCCAAGGGTCTCGGCTGCGTCTGCATCGTCAACGAGGCGAACGAGGCTGTCGGCATCATCACCGACGGCGATCTGCGCCGCCACATGCGGCCGGACCTGCTGACGGCGTCGGTCGACGACATCATGACCAGGCAGCCGAAGACCGTGCCGCCCTCGATGCTCGCCACCGAGATGATCGAGGTGCTGAACACCCGCAAGATCACGACGCTGGTCGTGACCGAGGCGGACAAGGTGGTGGGCATCGTGCACCTGCACGATCTGCTGCGGGCGGGCGTGGCGTAGGGCGCCACTCACCGTCATTGCGAGCGCAGCGAAGCAATCCAGACTGCCTCCACGGAAAGACTCTGGATTGCTTCGTCGCAAGAGCTTCTCGCAATGACGGTGGTTAGAGCAACGCCGGAAATCTTGCCGCCGTGTCCTCCAGCGGCAGCCGCAGCCCATTCGCCAGATACGACACCGTGCGGTAGAAGCCGCACAGCAGCATGATCTCCAGGATCTGCGCCTCGTCGTAATGCGCCGACAGCGCGGCGAACTCGGCGTCGTCAAAGGTCGCGCGGTGATGCAGCGCGTCGACGGCGGCGATCAGCGCCTGCTCGGCCGGGGACCAGCACGACGACGACGCATCGCCCTGCACGGTCGCCCGCACCTCCGCCGCGCTGAGACCCGCCGGGGCGGCGAAAATCGCGACGTGCACGCCCCATTCATATTCGCATTGGTTCAGCGCGCAGGTACGGTCGATCACGATCTCGCGCTGGCGCAACGAGAGCGGGCCGGGATCGAGCAGGCCGCCGGCGCGAAACTTGTCCCAGGCGCGGGTGTGGCCCGCCATCATCCGGAACAGCAGCAGCGGCGGCGCACCGCGCATGATGCGGTCGAACTGCGCCTGAATCTCTGGGGGATAAGGCGGGGTGAGCGGGGCAATACGCGGTATGGCCTGGGACATCGGCCGCCTCTCTTGCTACATTTATTGTAGCATTACGCTACACTATTTGTAGCATCACGCAAGAGGGCGGCGATGGCGAAACAGACCACTTCGAGATCGCGCGGCGTCCGTAGCTCGCGCACCGGGCGGCCGGTCATGGTGCTGCTCGACCTCCTGGGACGACGCTGGAGCCTGCGAATCCTGTGGGAGTTGCGCGACGCCCCCCTCACCTCGCGCGCATTGCGAGCGGCCTGCGACGAGGCCTCGCCGACGGTGCTGCAGGCGCGGCTGGACGATTTGCGCGAAGCGGGGTTCGTGGAGCTCGGCGAAGCCAGCGGTTACGGGCTGACGGCGCTGGGGCGAGAATTGTGCGAGACGTTCATGCCGCTGCATAGGTTTGCGGAGCGGTGGCGAAGCAAGAGCGGCGCGTAAGTCTGGCGATGCCGTCCCGACAAGCTTGTCATTGCGAGCGCAGCGAAGCAATCGAGACTGTCGCCGCGGAAAGATTCTGGATTGCTTCGCTTCGCTCGTAATGACGGCGACCTAAGCCGCCGCCACCGTCAGATTCGCACCGTCGACCTGCACCACCTTCACACGCGTGCCCGCCGGCGTATCAGGACCTGCGACGCGCCAGACGGTGTCGCCGATGCGCATGGTGCCGTTGCCGTCGACAATCGGCTTCTCCAGCGTGAACTCGCGGCCGAGGAGCGCATCCGCGCGCTTGTTGAGGAAGGGGCTGGCGGCAATTGCATCCGGCTTCGGCCGGGCGAGCCGGCGCCATACCGGCACGGCGGCGGCGGCGAAGATCGCGAACATCACGAGCTGGATCTGCCAGGATATCGCTACTCCGAACGAGATCAGCCCGACCAGCAGCGCGGCGAGCCCGAGCCAGAACAGGAACACGCCCGGCGCCAGCACCTCCAGCGCCATCAGGATGAAGCCGAAGATCAGCCAATTCCAGGTGCCGAGCGATACGAACATGTCGGTCATGACACGACCTCTTTGAAATGGCGCATGCCCTCGTCGGAAAACCGGTGTCCACTTTTCCGGGGCATGCGCTTTACCCCTGCCGCGGCGGCACCGCCGGCGGCGTGCTGCCGGTCGTCGGCACCGCCCCGCGACGAGCGGCGGCAGCCGCGGATGCCGCACTCTCGCCGAACGTCGCCTTGGCGATCTCGCCGATGCCGGCGAGCGAGCCGAGCATGCTGGTGGCTTCGATCGGCAGCATGATGATCTTCTGGTTCGGAGAGTCCGCGAACTGGCCGAACGCCTTGATATACTTGTCGGCGATAAAATAGTTCAGCGCCGCGACGTCGCCCTTGGCGATGGCTTCACTGACCATCTGCGTCGCCTTGGCCTCGGCTTCCGCCGACCGCTCGCGCGCTTCGGCGTCGCGGAAGGCGGCCTCGCGGCGACCTTCCGCCTGGAGGATCTGGCCCTGCTTGGCACCCTCTGCGCGCAGGATCTCGGACTGGCGCGCACCTTCAGCCTGAAGGATGTCGGCGCGTTTGACGCGCTCGGCCTTCATCTGTCGGCCCATGGCCTCGACGAGGTCTGCCGGCGGCACGATGTCCTTGATCTCGATACGATTGACCTTGAGGCCCCAGGGCGAGACAGCGGCATCGACCACACGCAGCAGGCGCTCGTTGATTTCGTCACGGTGCGACAACACCTGGTCGAGATCCATCGAACCCATCACCGAACGGATGTTGGTCATGGTCAGCACGGTGACGGCCTGGGTCAGGTTGGAAACCTCGTAGCTCGCCTTGGCGGCATCGAACACCTGAAAGAAGGCGACGCCGTCGACCGTCACGGTGGCGTTGTCCTTGGTGATCACCTCCTGCTCGGGGATGTCGATCACCTGCTCCATCATGTTGATCTTGCGTCCGACGCGATCGAAATAGGGCACGATCAGATTGAGCCCGGGGCTCAGCGTCTGGGTGTATTTGCCGAACCGCTCGATGGTCCAGTCATAGCCCTGCGGTACCGTTTTCACGCCGGCAATCAGCGTGACGATGACCAGCAAAACCAGCACAATTGCGAAAATGTCGAAACCGCTCATATTTCCTCCAAGGCGGGAAAAAGCCCTTTCCCGCGCTGTCATTGGTCGGGATCACGACCCTACCGGTTCAGCGGTCGCGATTCACGTCGGTATGTTGCTATAGTTCCGCAAGGAGAACGGCGAGTGTATTTATTTGGCCCGGCCGGAATCCGGCCATTGAAGAACGACGCAGACTCACCAGCGGCGACTAGTTGGACCAGCCGAAATTGACCGGCTTCAGCCCGGCGAGCTCCGGGCGTTCCTTTCGCAGCTTCGCCAGTTGGACGGCCGTCGGCCTTGTCTCGAAACTACGTTGCTGCCCCGGAAAGACGGTCGCCACATAATACAGCCCAGGCGAGGTGATATCGACCTTGGGCGTATGCACCGGAACGAATCCCATCGACGCCCCATTCGGCAGATAGGTACCCGGGCGCCCCGTCGTCGTGTAGTTTTGCAGCTCGAGCCCAGTCGTTCCGACAGCAACGGGGATGGCGACAAACCCGTCCGGGGCAAGGCTGATCCCACGCGCATTGATCGCAGGAAATCCGCTGTGAACGAACTGGAGGTAATTGATGGTTTCGCTGCCGCCGTTTCCGACCAGCACGATGGCCGCATCGCCCTTGACGGCGCTGCCGGCCCGCACCGCGTCCGGATACATCGTGGACGCAACATCCGCGGTCGTGTTGCAGCCCGCGAGCGCACAGGCCGCCACAATGACAAATACCCAAGCACGCATAGACTGAAGCCCGCCACTTGATGCCGCCCGTCGCCATCAACCTAGGGCGACAGACCCCGCCAGCATTATGTCAGACCATTGCGAACTTCTCCAGAAGGAGGGTAGCGCCGGCGATATTATTCAACCACCGAGTTGGCGATCGCCAGCAACGCCGGCGAAATCACCAGATCGAGCGCCTTGGCCGTCTTGAGGTTGATCGTGAGCTCGAAACTGGTGGGGTTCTGGACCGGCAAATCGGCCGCTCGCGCACCCTTCAGGATGCGATCGATATAGGAGGCGGCGCGGCGGAGCTGCTCGGCGCTGTCGGTGCTGTAGGACATCAAGCCACCCTCGTCGACGAAGGTGCGGCTCCAGAACACCGCCGGCACGCGCGCTTCATTGATCGCCGCCAGCAGAAGCGCACGGTTGGACATGGTGAAGAAGTCCGGCAGCACCAGTAGGCCGCCGTCTTTCCGTAGGGCTAGGGCGGCGATCGAGGCGGTGTCATGGACCGGCACGGGCTCCACCGTCACATCGAGCGCGTGGCCAGCGTCCTCGATCGTACGCAGCATCAGCGGCGCGAACGGCGCGGTGGCGGGATTGTATACGACCAAGACACGGGACGGTTTTGGCGTGACCTGCGTCAGCATCTCCAGCCATTTGCCGGCCAGCGGGCCGTCGTAATCGGTGAAGCCGGTGAGATTGCCGCCGGGATGGGCGAGATTCTGGACAAAGCCCTGGCTGACGGGATCGGTGACGACGGCGAAAACGATCGGGATGGTCGTCGTGCGCCGGCGCAGCTCCTCGACCGAGGGCGTGCCGACCGCAAGCAGGATGTCGGGCTTGAGCGCCACGAGTTCGTCGGCGAATTGCGCGATCCGTGCGCGGTCGCCGCCGCCGTTGCGCCAATCAATCTTGAGGCCGTCGTGCTCCTTCCAGCCATGGCCGGCAAGCGCCTCGACCAGGACCGCGCTACGCGTCTGACCGATCGCATCGTCGGCCGCAGTGACCGAGAGCACGCCGAGCCGGCGCGTCGCATTCGTTTGCGCCAGCACCGAGGCCGGCAGCGCCGCAGTCACCCCAAGAAGCGCCAGAACCTCGCGGCGGTTCATGGGGCGCTCCTCGGATCCAGGCTCACTATATCCAGCCCTGGAGCTCGCGCAGCACCAGCGTTCGGATCACATCCATGCCCGGGTCGCTGTCGTTGAGGCAGGGGATCGCGGAAAACTGCTCGCCGCCATTGTGCTTGAAGATTTCGGCATTCTCCTGCGCGATCTCCTCCAGCGTCTCGAGGCAGTCGGCGGAAAAACCCGGCGTGATCACCGCGATGCGGCGCACGCCCTCTTTCGCCAGACGCTCCATGGTCTTGTCGGTGTAGGGCTGCAGCCACTCGTCGAATCCGAACCGCGACTGGAACGTCAGCAGCAGCTTTGTCTCGTCCATGCCGAGCCGGCGGCGCAGCGCCTCTGTGGTCGCGACGCATTGGCCCTGATAGGGATCGCCCTTGTCGACATAGGCCTTCGGCATGCCGTGGAATGAGGCGACGATCAGCTCCGGCTTGAAGGGCAGGCTCGCCAGATGCGTCTCGATCGAGGTGGCGAGCGCCTCGATATAGGCTTCATCCTCGTAGTAAGGCGGCGTCACCCGCAGCGTCGGCTGCGCGCGCATGCGGGCAAGCACGCGGAACACCTCGTCGCAGACGGTTGCGGATGTTGCAGCCGAATATTGCGGATAGAGCGGTACGGCAAGGATGCGATCGCAGCCCTTCGCAATCAGGGCATCGATGCCCGACTTGATCGAAGGATTACCATAGCGCATCGCCCACTCCACCGTGACCTGGTCGCGGTCCGAAAGCATGGCCGCGAGCCTGTCGCTCTGCGAGCGCGTGATGGTCTTGAGCGGCGACTCGTTCTTCTCGGTGTTCCAGATCTTGAGATAGTCGCGTGCCTTGGCGCGGGGGCGGGTGCGCAGGATGATGCCGTTCAGCACCGCCTTCCAGATCAAGCCTTGATTCTCGATGACGCGGGCGTCCGAGAGGAACTCCTTCAGATAGACCCGCACGCCGCGCGCGTCGGCGGTATCGGGCGTGCCGAGATTGACCAGGAGCACACCGACGCGCGAGGGGCCGGGCTGCGTGGCCGGCATCGCGGCCTGGCTGGGAGCGATTGTCATCATGATCCGTTGCGTCGCGCGTTGTTCCGAACTTGTCAAGATTGGGGCGGTTTCGCTAGGGTCAGTACACAGGGGGAGAACCATGACGCTGGCGGAATGGTGCGTTTTCGGGGCGCTGCTGCTCTATCTCTTAACGATCGTCTCGATCAAATGGATCAGATTTCGCGGCTTCGACAATTCGCGGCCGCGCGATCCAGCTTTCTTCGAGGACGCCATCGCTCAGCGCGCGCTCGGCGCGCATCAGAACGGGATCGAGACCTTTCCGTTCTTCGCCTTTGCGGTGCTGCTCGCCGAATACAGGGATTCGCCGCAGCGCCTGATCGACGAGCTCGCGGTGCTGTTCCTGATCGTACGGATCGCCTATGTGCTGACCTATCTCGGCAACCGCCCGACGCTGCGCTCCATTCTCTGGAGCATCGGCTTTGCGATCAATCTCGGGATCTTCTTCATGCCAGCGTTGAAGCAATTCTTGCCGGTGTGACATCTTTCCTTCCTTCTCCCTTGCGGGAGAAGGTGAGGGAAAAACTCAGAAACACGTCGTCCGTTCGGCCGCGACGTAGCCCAACAACAGACCCGCGCCGAACAGCAGCACGACGCCGGCGGCGGCGAATTCGATGCCGCGCATGAACAGTGCGCGGCTGCCGTCGCGTCCGGCGCTCAGGCAGGCGGCGATGTCCTTGGCGGAGACGGCGACCACAGCGATGGCCGCGACCGTGATCGCGGTGCCGAGCCCCATCAGCAGGGTCGCGGCAATGCCGGCCCAGAACAGGCCCTGGGCCAGCGCGAACACCAGCACCAGGATCGCGCCCGAACAGGGGCGGATGCCGACGGTCAGGATCGCGGCAAAGCCGCGTCCCCAGCCACCGGGGCCGGCGAGTTCGCTCGGCGTGGGGCCGTGGGAATGGCCGCAGTGCTCGTCGTGAACGTGGTCATGCTGGTGGCGGTGATGATGGGCCTGGGCGTGATCGTGGCCATGATGATCGTGCGCATCGTGATGGTGGTGACCGAGATCATGATGGTCATGCGGCACGCCCGCGATCGCCGGCACCGCCTGAACCGCCTGCAGCGCGCGGATGAAGGTGCGTCCCTTGACCCAGACCAGCCGCAGGCCGAACAGCGCGATCAGGGCGTAGCTTGCGATCTCGATCGCGCCTTCCGCCTTGCACATGGTCTTGGCGGTCGCATTCAGCACCCAGGCCGAGATGCCGACGATCAGGATGGCCACCAGAGACTGCATCAACGCGGAGGCAAACGACAGCACGATGCCGCGCCGGGCGGTCTCGCGATTGGCGACGAGATAGGAGGCGATCACCGCCTTGCCGTGCCCGGGACCAGCCGCGTGGAAGATGCCATAGGCAAACGAGATGAAGAGCAGCGTCCACACCGCGGAGCCATCGGACTTCGCGGCGCGGATGGTCACCGACATCTGGCGATAGAATTCCGACTGTTTTGCCAACAGCCAGCCGATCAAGCCGCCGGCCTCGGGCTGGGCAGCTTGTGGCGAACGCGGCGCGCCGAACGGGTTCTGCGCGAGGAGATCGTGGAGCGCCGCATCGGTCACGCCCACGACGAGAAGAACGCCGGCGCAGACAGCGAGCCCGCGTGCCATGGGCGTGAGTTGCGGCTTCAAGGGCAATCCACCGTGATCTTGTTGGCGAACATCATGCCGAAATTGGAATTCTCGCCGTTCATAAAAGTCTGCTCGTTGAGCTTCTGAGCACTCGCGGTGCCGTCGCTCGGCCGGTCAAGTTTCATCTGGCAGCCGGCGGGCGCGCCGACCAGCTTGACCGGATTGTCCTTGGCCATCTGGAAGTCGATGAAGAAGGAGCGGTCGAACACTTCGAGCACCAATTGCCTGGACTTGACCGGGTTCTTCAGGGGCAGCGTGAAGTGCAGGGTCAGGACCGTATCCTTGTAGTCGAGGAAGTAGTCGACCGGCTCCTGGAATCGCTCCTTCTTGCCGTCGGCTCGCGCGAAGGTGAAGTAGGCATATTCCTTCAGCGACTCGACATTGGTCTGCGCCAGTGAACCCAGCTCCTCGCGCGTATAGGCACCCTTGGCCTTGCTCTCCAACCCCTGCACGGCATAGGCCGAGAACATGTCGTCAAACGTCCAGGCGTGGCGCACGCCGGTGATGGTGCCGTCCTCGGCGTAGAGCAGTTCACTGGTCGCGGTGATCCAGACATGCGGATGCGCCTGCGCCGCGCCTGCCGCGAGCGACAGGGCGACAGCGAGCAGCAGCCCGAACAGGGCGCGCATGCCCATCAGGCCGCCTTCGGAGCGTCGAGCAGGCCGCGGCGGCGCAGCAGCGCGTCCGGCTCCGGCGGCCGGCCGCGGAAGGCCTCATAGGCGGCTTCCGGATCAACCGATCCACCGCTCGAATAGATGTCGTCGTGCAGACGTTTTGCGACGGCCGGATCGAAGATGTCGCCGGCTTCCTCGAACGCGCCGAAGGCGTCGGCGTCCATCACCTCCGACCACATGTAGCTGTAATAGCCGGCGGCATAATGATCGCCGGTGAAGATGTGACCGAATTGCGTCGGCCGATGACGCAGCGATATCTCCTCGGGCATGCCGATCTTCTCCAGCTCGCGTCTCTCGAAGGCGCGGACATCCTGCGCGGCGGAGGCCGGCTGGGTGTGGAATTCGAGATCGATCAGCGCCGAGGAAACGAACTCGACGGTGGCGAAACCCTGGTTGAATTTTCGCGCGGCCAGGAACCGTTGCAGCAGATCGTCCGGCAGCGGCTCGCCGGTCTGGTAGTGGCGGGCAAACTGCTGCAGCACCTCCGGTCGCTCCTGCCAGTGCTCGTAGAGCTGCGAGGGCAATTCGACGAAGTCGGTGAACACGGAGGTGCCCGACAGCGACGGATAGGTCACGTTGGAGAGCATGCCGTGCAGGCCGTGGCCGAACTCGTGGAACAGGGTGCGGGCGTCGTCGGGCGACAGCAGCGAGGGTTCCCCATCCGCGCCCTTGGAGAAGTTGCAGATATTGAGGATCAGCGGCGCGACCTCGCCGTCGAGCTTCTGCTGGTCGCGCAACGAGGTCATCCAGGCGCCAGAGCGTTTCGATGGCCGGGCGAAGTAGTCGCCATAGAACAGCGCCTTGTGCTTGCCGTATCGCCCCTTCATCTCCCAAACCCGGACATCCGGATGCCAGACCGGCACGTCCTTGCGCTCCTCGAAGGTGACGCCGAACAGGCGCGTGGCGCAGTCGAAGGCGGCGGCGATCATGTGGTCGAGCGCGAGATACGGCTTGATCGCGGCGTCGTCGAAATTGGCGCGCTGAAGGCGCAGCTTTTCGGCATAGAAGCGCCAGTCCCAGGAGGCGAGCTTGAAATTGCCGCCCTCCTCGGTGATCAGCGCCTGCATGTCGTCGCGGTCGGCGAGCGCCCGCGCCCGGGCGGGCTTCCAGACCCGCTCCAGAAGACCGCGCACCGCTTCGGGCGTCTTGGCCATGGAATCCTCGAGCCGGTAGGCCGCGAAGGTCGGGTAACCCAGGAGATTGGCGCTTTCCTCGCGCAGCTTCAGGACCTCGACGATGGTCGCGTTGTTGTCGTTGGAATTGCCGTTGTCGCCCCGCGCGGTGAAAGCCTTGTAGACCTTCTCGCGCAGGTCACGCCGGGCCGAGCTCTTCAGGAACTGTTCGACCGAGGAGCGCGACAGGGTGACGATGGCCTTGCCGGCCATGCCGCGTTCTTCTGCCGCAGCCTTGGCGCTGGCGACAAAACTCTCCGGCAGGCCCTGGCGGTCGGCTTCGCCGAGCTCCATGAACCATTCCTGCTCGTCGCCGAGCAGATGATGACTGAAGCTGGTGCCGAGCTGGGCGAGTCTCTCGTTGATCTCCGCCATCCGCGTCTTGGCCTCCTCGGAGAGGCCGGCGCCGGAGCGGTGGAAGCGGGTGTAGGTGCGCTCGAGCAGGCGGAGCTGTTCCGGTGTCAGACCGAGATTGGCGCGGTTCTCGTGCAGCTGGGCGATGCGGCCAAACAGCACGGCGTTCATCATGATCGGATTCCAGTGCCGCGCCATCCGCAAGGAAACCTCCTTGTCGATTTCCAGGATGGCCGGGTTGGAATGCGCCGAGACGAGGTCGTAGAAGACCGACGCGACCTTGCTCAGCAGCTTGCCCGAGCGCTCCAGCGCCGTGATGGTGTTGGCGAAGTCGGCCGCGGTCGGGTCGTTGGTGATCGCTGCGATCTCGGCGGAGTGGTCGGCGAAGGCCTGCTCGAAGGCCGGGAGGAAGTGCTCCGGCTTGATCTCGTCGAAGGGCGGGGTCGCAAACGGCGTCACCCACGCCTTCAGCAGCGGGTTGGTCTCGGAGTCCGTAGTTTGGCGGGGTTCTGACATTACAAGTCCCGATTTGTGGCTCGATTGTTGCGGCCAGCTATAGCACGCGATGGGGCTTTTTTGGGCCATTTGCCCTTGCTCCCGGCTGCCTTTTCGGGGAGATTGCGGCCCTCCAAGCCTAGGACTCCTGAGCTCATGAACGCGACCTCCTCGTCTTCCCGTCGGATCGTCTGGCCGAGCGTCATCACCGTCATCAGCGCCGCCATCCTGATCGGCGCCGAGGTGTTCGGCGCGGCGTTTGCCGGCGGCTGGGCGCTCGCGATCCTGTTCGGGCTGGGCGAGCAGGGCACGCACATCCTTCAGGCCGCGCTGTTTGCACTCGGCGTGCTCGTGATGACTGCCTTCATCCGCGCCGCTCAGCGCGTCGAGCCGTTCACGAAGCGCGGCTGACACTTCCTCGCGTGCGAGAGACACGCGCGCAGAAAACTTAACGCGCGTTCATCTTCCGCGTCGCTCGCGCAACACTGCGCAAGCAGATGTTAGGCAATTCTGTTCGCAGTCTAAAAAATCTCTTGCGAAGCAGAGTCAAAACACTTATGTGCGGATTGCCCAATTTCGCACGTGCCTGTGGTCGTGTGTCAGTCGGTAGGTATCCGGACAAGAGGCCGGACAGCCGCCAAGGGGTGAAGAAGCCGAGGGGCTCTTCGGAAGTGTGGAAGTCGGAAGGCTCATAGCCGGAAGACGAAAGCAAACCCGGAGCGTCCAGCATCTCTCTCAAAGAGATGCCTTGTCGAAGGTGACTTTGCTCTTTGCAACCGTGACTGGCAGCCGGAGGCGAACCGGCGCACCCCGCTCTCAACGGGGGACGCGACTTAAAGCAACGACGGATCGGGCTTTTTTGGTCTCTACCGGCAGTCCAACGCCGGCGCGGGCTACTGAAAAGGCTTGTCCTTCATTGCCAGGTGTGCGGGCGGGAACATTCCCAACCAATCCACGGCAGCACAGTCTGATGTGAGTCTTTGGCTCGTCGCGCCTCCATCGCGCGATCTGGCCGGAGCGCTCTTATCCGACGCCATTTTTTGAACGGATCCCCGTCGCTGGGCCGTTTGGGAGAGTGCTATGACCGACCGTATCCAGGAATTCCTGCGCAACCGCCGCAGCGAGGGCCTCGACACCGAACCGTGCCTCGTCGTCGACCTCGAAGTCGTGCGCGACAATTACCAGACCTTTGCCAAGGCGCTGCCCGACAGCCGCGTGTTCTATGCCGTCAAGGCGAACCCGGCGCCGGAAGTGCTGACTTTGCTCGCCTCCATGGGCTCCTGCTTCGACACCGCGACGGTCGCCGAGATCGAGATGGCGCTGGCCGCCGGTGCGACGCCCGACCGCATCTCCTTCGGCAACACGATCAAGAAGGAGCGCGACATCGCTCGCGCCTTCGCGCTCGGCATTCGGCTGTTCGCGGTCGATTGCACCGCCGAGGTCGAGAAGGTCGCCCGTGCCGCGCCCGGCGCAAAGGTGTTCTGCCGCATCCTCTACGACTGCGCCGGCGCCGAATGGCCGCTGTCGCGCAAGTTCGGCTGCGACCCGGAGATGGCCGTCGACGTGCTCGACGTTGCCAAGCGTCTGGGCCTGGAGCCGTGCGGCATCTCCTTCCATGTCGGCTCGCAGCAGCGCAAGGTGAAGGCGTGGGACCGTGCGCTGGCGATGGCCTCGCAGGTGTTCCGCGACTGCGCCGAGCGCGGCATCAACCTGACCATGGTCAACATGGGCGGCGGTTTCCCGACCAAGTACCTGAAGGACGTGCCGCCGGTGGTGACCTACGGGCGCTCGATCTTCCGCGCGCTGCGCAAGCACTTCGGCAACCAGATTCCGGAGACCATCATCGAGCCGGGCCGCGGCATGGTGGGCAACGCCGGCATCATCGAGTCCGAGGTCGTGCTCATCTCGAAGAAGAGCGACGAGGACGAGGTGCGCTGGGTCTATCTGGACATCGGCAAGTTCGGCGGTCTCGCCGAGACCATGGACGAGTCGATCCGTTACGCCATCCGCACCCCGCATGACGGCGCGGACATGACGCCGTGCGTGCTCGCTGGGCCAACCTGCGATAGCGCCGACGTGCTGTACGAGAAGAACCCGTATCCGCTTCCGGTGACGCTCGAGATCGGCGACAAGCTGCTGATCGAAGGCACCGGGGCCTATACGTCGACCTACTCGGCGGTGGCGTTCAACGGCATCCCGCCGCTGAAGACCTACCATATCTGATCGCCTCTCTTTCCGAGGCCTGACGAACCCGGGAGCCGGCTTGCCGGCTCCCTCCCTGACATTTCGATTTCTGACGACGCCTTGGACCGGCGTGCTTTGGGCACGTCCGTTTCAAGCGGGGACTGACGCGCCATGACCACTCTTCGGAAGACACAGGTTGATCCCACTTCGGAAGCCGCTCCGTTCGCGATCCGTGCGGAGCGTGCGGCCGACGCTGCGATGCGTGAAGCGCTGCTCGATGCGTCCTTTGGCGAGAACCGCCATGGCCGCACCTGCCAGCGCCTGCGTGACGGACGCGCACCCGCAGCCGGC
This sequence comes from Bradyrhizobium sp. 44, assembly GCF_023073095.1. Taxonomy (NCBI): domain Bacteria; kingdom Pseudomonadati; phylum Pseudomonadota; class Alphaproteobacteria; order Hyphomicrobiales; family Nitrobacteraceae; genus Bradyrhizobium; species Bradyrhizobium sp. 44. The sequence goes on along the minus strand of NZ_JADPIY010000008.1, from coordinate 828,142 downwards.
CTCGCGCTGACCGCGATGCGCGAGGGGAAGCTCGTGGGAACCGTGCGGCTGTGGCACGTCAGCGCCGGAGGCAGGCCCGCTCTGGTCCTCGGACCGCTGGCGGTGGACCCTGCCTGCCGCGAGCTCGGGATCGGCGCCGCGCTGATGCAACAAGCGCTGGCTGCCGCCCGGGCGCGTGGCCATGCCGCCGTGATCCTGCTCGGCGATGCCCCTTATTACGCCCGCTTCGGCTTCTCCGCGGCCAACACCGGCGAGCTGTCGCTGCCTGGTCCGTTCGAACGCGACCGCCTGCTGGCGATCGAATTCACGGCAGGCGCGCTGGAGGGCGCCGCCGGCATGATCGTCCCGACTGGGACGGCCTTGCCCAAACGGAGGGTAGTTCGCGCCCTCCAGGCGCGCGCGGCCTAAGGGATCGCCATGATAGCGACGACCCCGCCGCGTTAAGCGGCAACGACCGGCTGTGCCTGCGTTAGACTCCGTTCCTTTGGGGTTGCGCAGGCCGGCAAATTGCCCGTAAACCCCACGAAATTCCCCTTCAGTCGAGGCCCACGACCAATGTCCCGCCGCCTGATTTCCACCGGCTCCCCGTTCGAGAAGACCGCCGGCTACAGCCGCGCCGTAATCGACGGCGAGTTCGCCTTCGTCGCGGGGACCACCGGTTACGACTACACCACGATGACAATGCCGGCCGATGTCACGAGCCAGTCACGCAACTGCTTCAAGACCATCGAAGCTGCCCTGAAGGAGGGCGGCTTCGAGATGGTCGACATCGTCCGCGTGACCTACTACATCACCGACATCAAGGATGCGGACGCGCATTTCGAGGTCTGCGGCGAAGTCCTCGGCGAGATCCGCCCGGCCGCCACGCTTCTCGTCGTCTCGGCGCTTTACAAGCCCGAGATGAAGGTCGAAATCGAAGCCACTGCCAAGCGCCGCAGCGCCTGAGCCATCCCCCACCATTCGTTCGCCAGCACGTTCCGGAGAAACCATCCCATGAGCCCCGCCTCGCAGATCTACGCGAAGATCACTGGTCCCATCGTCATGGTCGGCTTCGGCTCCATCGGCAAAGGCACGTTGCCGCTGATCGAGCGGCATCTCGATTACGACAAGCCGCGCGTTACCGTGATCGATCCGAAGGACGAGGGTCGCAAGGCTCATTGCGAGAAGCACAATGTGCGCTTCATCCAGAAGGGCGTGACCAAGGACAATTATCGGGAGTTGCTGACCCCGCTGCTCACTGAGGGCGGCGGCCAGGGCTTTTGCGTCAATCTCTCGGTCGACACCGGCTCCACCGACATCATAGAGCTCTGCAACGAGCTCGGCGCGCTCTACATCGACACCGTCAACGAGCCCTGGCTTGGCTTCTATTTCGATTCGTCGAAGGGCCCGGAGGCGCGCTCCAACTACGCCCTTCGCGAAGCGACGCTGGCTGCCAAGAAGGCGCGCCCCGCGGGCTCGACTACGGCCGTCTCCTGCTGTGGCGCCAATCCCGGCATGGTCTCGTTTTTCGTCAAGCAGGCGCTGCTCAACGTCGCCGCTGACCTGAAGCTCAATGCCCCCAAGCCGAAGACCAAAGCCGAATGGGCGGACTTGATGCGACAGGCCGGCATCAAGGGCATCCACATCGCCGAACGCGACACCCAGCGCTCCAAGAAGCCGAAAGAGCCCGATGTCTTCGTCAACACCTGGTCGGTGGAAGGTTTCCTGTCGGAAGGCGTGCAACCATCAGAACTCGGCTGGGGCACCCACGAAAAATGGATGCCCGAGAATGCGCGCACCCACGAATCCGGCTGCGGCGCCGCCATCTATCTGATGCAGCCCGGCGCCAATACCCGCGTGCGCACCTGGTGCCCGACCCGCGGCGCGCAGTATGGCTTCCTTGTCACCCACAACGAGTCGATCTCGATCGCGGACTATTTCACCGTGCGCGACGCATCGGGCACGGCGGTCTATCGGCCGACCTGCCACTATGCCTATCATCCGGCTGACGATGCCGTGCTGTCGCTGCATGAAATGTTCGGCCGCGCCGCTAAGATGCAGGAAAAGCACCATATCCTCGACGAAAACGAGATCGTCGACGGCATCGACGAGCTCGGCGTGCTGCTGTTCGGCCACGACAACAATGCCTATTGGTTCGGCTCGCAGCTCTCCATCGAGGAGACCCGCAAGCTCGCGCCCTATCAGAACGCCACCGGCCTGCAAGTGACCTCCGCCGTGCTCGGCGGCATGGTGTGGGCGCTGGAAAACCCGAACGAGGGCATCGTCGAAGCCGACGAGATGGATTTCGACCGTCTGCTGGAAATTCAGCTGCCGTATCTCGGGCCGGTCAAGGGTTTCTACACCGACTGGACCCCACTGACGGATCGTCCTGGACTGTTTCCGGAAGATATCGACACCAGCGATCCCTGGCAGTTCCGGAACGTTTTGGTGCGGTGATTGTGCCATCATGCCCGGACTTGTCCCGGGCATCCACGCACTTCTTTCTCGCGACTCCAAGAACGTGGATGGCCGGGACAAGCCCGGCCATGACGCCACAACTGGCAGTTAGCTACTTCCTCTCGATCGGCGGCGCGATCTTCTCGGCTGGCGCCGGCGGCAATGCTGGTTTAGCCGCACCGGCAGCGCCCTGCGTCTGCGGGTCGGGCCGCGCGGGCTCTGGAGCTGGCGTGGTCGGCCGATCACCGCCGGGCTTGGCCTCCGCAGGCTTGTTCTGATCGTCGGACGGCGTGCCCTGAAGGGGCCGCGTCGCCTGGGCCGTCTGCATCCGGGTCTCGGCGCGGATTTGCGCCAGCGACATGCCCGAGACCACAACTCCTGCTGCGAACAGCGAGCAGGCAACCATCAGGTCGAGCTTCAGTCTGCGCTTGTCATATTGGCCGGGCATGTCGATCACCGCCTTTGTCCGTGGGATCAACGAAATCGCCGGCCCGCGGTTCCCTGCCCGGGGGGCGGGAACTCGGCGGCTGCGCGCCCAGTTGCCTCGCTCAGTCCGTGGTGCTGACTTCCCAGGTGGCGTGGCGGACGCCGGGCAGGTGCTGGAGATCGGTGGCCACTGCATTCAGCTCGTTTGGATCGACGGCGCTCGCGACCAGCTTTGCCACGATCTCGATCAGATCATCCCCGGTTTCGACCATTTCGATATCGGCCACCAGATATTTTGCGCCCTCGAGCTTCTCGACCAGCCGGTCACGCATGTCGGGCAAGGCGTCCGATGCGACCGCGAGCTTGAAGTAGTAGGTCGCCTCGGAGGTCTTCTCGTTCAGAGGGATGCGGTTGATGGCGTTGACCAGCGGCCGCAGCATGGTGTTGCCGGCAATCACGAACACCGTCAGCGCCGCCGCTTGCGCGATCATGTCAGCGCCGGCGCAGGAGCCGACCGCGGCCGAAGCCCACAGCGTCGCCGCGGTATTGAGCCCGCGCACGTCCATGCCCTGCTTCATGATGACGCCGGCGCCGAGGAAGCCGATGCCCGAGACGACATAGGAGATCACCCGCACCGCGCCATCGGCGCCGGTCAGGTGCATCGCGAGATCGACGAAGGCGGCGGCGCCGACCGCGACCAGCACGTTGGTGCGGAGGCCCGCGGTGCGCTGCCGGTATTGCCGCTCGGCACCGATCAGCGTGCCCAGCACGAAGGCCGTGAACAGGCTGACCAGCGTGTCCGCGAAGTCAGCGAGCTGGAAGGTCGTCAGAAACCGCATGGCCCCATCTACGGTCGGAACGATGACAGATTAAAGCTCGAGCAGGCCGCCGTCCCCATTTTCGTCGGCAAACGCCAGCAGCGTCCCCTTGGTATTCCAGGCGAGCGCGGCCACCGGCGGGGTGCCATTGCGGCGGACGAGGATCTCGGCGCCGTCCTCCAGACGCACCATCAGCACGGTGCCGTCGCTGTAGCCGGCGGCGAAGATGTCGTTCCTGGGATGGCAGGCAACGACCGACACGCGCGCCTGCAGCGGCGCGAGCATCGCAGGCTCCTTGCCCATCGGGCCGTCCTTGCTGGCGAACGGCCATATGATGACGGTGTCGGCGCCCGAAGTCGCGAGCCCCTTGCCGCCCGCGCTCCACGACATCGAGCGGACGCGGCCGGGATAGCCGGTCATGCGCATGTGCCTGTTGTCGGCAAGCCGCCAGCCGTGCAGCGCCGATTCGTGCATCGTGGTGACCAGAAATTTGTTGTCCGGGCTGAAGGTGACGCCGAGATGCGAGCCGGCCCAGGGAAGGAATTCCGCCGATCCCGCCATGTTGGGAAACCACAGCGTCGCGCCGTTATAATGAGCAATCGCGAGACGCTGGCCCTTGGGCGCAAACGCGAGGCCGCCGACGGTCGAGGGCACCTCGAGCGACTTCTCCTCGCTCTTGCCGCTCTTGAAGAAAGCAGTCTTGCCGGCCGACCAGGCGTAGGCACCGTCCGGATGCAGCGCTACCGCATCGATCCAGCGCCGCTTCGGGTCGGTGGCAAGCAGCGTCACTTCGCCCTTGGCGTCGAGCGATACGACTTTTCCATCGTCGCCGCCCATCACGAGGCGCTTGCCGTCGGAGGCGGCCGAGAGAATGCCGCCGCTGTGCACGGCGACCTTGCTGATCTCGCCCTGGCCATCCACGAACGCGACGTTCTCCTCGCCGCCGACGAAGGCAGCGCGGGGCCCAAGGAAATGCACGGAGGTCACGACCATCCCGAGCGCGAGCGGTTTGACGCGCTCGGTGACGGAGACGATCGAGGCGGAATCGGCGGGCGGCGTAAACTCTTTCATCACGAGACGATGCAGCTCTCAAAACCCTGGCGAATGAGATCTTGCGGCAATTCGCGGCCGATGAAGACGAGGCGGCTCTCGCGCGGTTCGCCGTCCTTCCACTTCCGCTGGTGGTTGCCCTCCAGCATCATGTGGACGCCCTGGAAGACGTAGCGGTCGTCGTCGTCGTGGAAAGCGAGGATGCCCTTGGAGCGCAGGATCTTGCCGCCCTCGACCTGCACCAGGTTCTGGAGCCAGGGCATGAACACGTTCGGATCAAGCGGCTTGTCGGTCTTGAGCGACAGCGATTGCATGTCCTCGTCGTGATAGTGCTTCAGGCCGTGGCCGTGATCATGATCGTGATGATAGTCGTGACCGTGGTGATGATGATCATGGTCGTGGTCCTCGGCATTCAGGAAGTCCGGTTCGATGTCGAGGATGCGGTCGAGATCGAAGGCGCCGCGGTCGAGCACGTCCGCCAAAGCCACCGAGCAGCGCTCGGTGCGATGCAGCTTCGCATAGGGATTGATGGCGCGGATGCGGGCCTCGACCTCGGCAAGCTCGGCCTTGGTGACGAGATCGGTCTTGTTCAGCACGATGACGTCGGCAAAGGCGATCTGGTTCTTGGCCTCGGGTGCATCCTTGAGACGGTCGGACAGCCACTTGGCATCCGCAACCGTGACGACCGCGTCAAGGCGCGCGTTCTTCTGCACGTCCTCGTCGACGAAGAAGGTCTGGGCCACCGGTGCCGGATCGGCAAGACCGGTGGTCTCGACGATGATGGCGTCGAACTTGCCCTTGCGCTTCATCAGGCCTTCCATGATGCGCACGAGATCGCCGCGCACGGTGCAGCAGATGCAGCCGTTGTTCATCTCGAACACTTCCTCATCGGCGCCGATGATGAGGTCGTTGTCGATGCCTATCTCGCCGAACTCGTTGACGATGACGGCGTACTTCTTGCCGTGGTTTTCCGACAGGATGCGGTTCAACAGCGTGGTCTTGCCGGCACCGAGATAGCCGGTCAGGACGGTCACGGGAATTTTTGGGGCGGTCGCTTCAGACATAACAACTCCGGACTTCGGGCTTTTCGCGCGACGCGAGGCGGGGTGGCCCCTGCCCTAGTGGTCAAGCGCGCTGGTCAGGGCCTTTATATTGTGCCTGACCATATCAATGTAAGTGGGTGCAGGCCCCTTTTCGCCGGTCAAACCGTCCGAAATCAGGGTCCCACCGACTTTTGAGCCGGTCTCCGCCGCGATCCGCCGGATCAGCCGGTCGTCGCTGATATTCTCCAGGAACACGGCCGGGATTTTTTGGGCCTTGATCTGGCCGATGATGGTGGCGATGTCCCGCGCGCTGGGCTCGGTTTCCGTGGAGACGCCGAGCGGCGCGATGAACTGGACGCCGTATTCGGCGGCGAAATAGCCGAAGGCGTCATGGGTCGAGATCACCTTGCGCCGCTCCTGCGGGATTTTGGCCACGGCTTCGCGGACCTCGCGGTCGAGCGTTTCGAGCTTTTCCAGATAGGCCTTGGCCTGGGCGCGGAAGAACTCCGCATCATCTGGGTCGGCCGTAGCCAGCGCATCGGCGATGTCGGTGACGTAGATTTTGGCGTTGGGGACGGACTGCCAGCCATGCGGGTCTGCTGCAGAGCCGAGCTTGAGCGGCGCGATGCCGGCGCTCGCGTTGACCACCTGCGCCTTGCTGCCCGAGGACTGCACGAGGCGCGGCAGCCAACCCTCGAGACCAAGTCCGTTGACGACGACGAGCTTTGCGTCCGCGATCCGCTTCGCATCGCTTGGCGCGGGCGTGTAGACATGGACGTCGCTGTCGGCCCCGACCAGCATCGTCAGATTGATCCGGTCGCCCCCGACATTGCGGACGAAATCGGCGAGGATCGAGAAGCTCGCGACGACCTTCAGTTGCTCCGCGGCGTGCAGCGGCGAGGCAATCAGCAGAAGCACACAAAGCAGAATGCGCCGCATCGCTATCACGCTTCCAGATGCCGGCCGGGAAACAGCTGCCTGACGACGCCGCCGACCCGGCCGAACAGGACGGAGACGGTGTAAAGCGCGCTCGCCACCAGAATGATCGCCGGGCCCGAGGGCACACGGGTCTGGAACGACAGCACGAGACCTGCATAGCCGGAGACTGCGGCAGCGACGACCGCGATGCAGATCATGACGGTGAGATCGCGCGACCAGAACCGCGCGATGCCGGCCGGCAGGATCATCAGACCGACCGCGAGCAGCGTGCCGAGCGCCTGAAAGCCGTTGACGAGGTTGATCACGACCAGCGCGAGGAAGGCGAGATGCGCAGGCCCGCCAGCCCGGCTCACGGTGCGCAAGAACAAGGGGTCGACACTTTCGATCACCAGCGGCCGGTAGATCACCGCGAGCACCAGCAGCGTCACCGTGGCGTTGAAGGCGACGACCAGCAGCGTCTGGTCGTCCATCGCGAGAATATTGCCGAACAGCACGTGCAGCAGGTCGATATTGGTGCCCTTGATCGAGACGATCGTCACGCCCAGCGCCAGCGATGCCAGATAGAAGGTCGCGAGCGAGGCATCTTCCTTCAACCCGGTCGAGCGCGCGACGAGGCCTGCGAGGATCGCGACGGCAAAACCTGCGATCAGGCCTCCGGCCGTCATCGCGAATAGATTGAGACCTGAGAGCAGAAAACCGACAGCGGCGCCGGGAAGGATTGCATGTGCCATGGCGTCGCCGACCAGGCTCATCCGCCGCAACATCAGGAACACGCCGATCGGCGCACCCGCGAGCGACAGCGCGATGACGGCCGCAAGCGCACGTCGCATGAACTCGAATTCGGTGAACGGGCCGATCAGCGCGTCATAGAGCATCGAATATCAAGCCGCCCGTGAGCGGGCATCATCGGCCGAGCAGGCGGCGGCGCTGTCGTCGAAGGCTTCGCACATCCGCATCGCGACCATCAGGTTTTCCGGCGTCAGCACCTCCGCCGTCGGCCCCCACGCCACGGGACCGCGCGCCAGCACTAGCGTCTCGCTGAAATGGGTGCGCACCATCTCCATGTCGTGCAGTGCGGCGAGCACGGTGCGGCCCTCGCCATGCCAGTGCTTCACCAGCGTCAGCAGATCGGCCGTGGTCTTGCTGTCGATGGCGTTGAAGGGTTCGTCCAGCACGATCAGCCGCGCGTCCTGGAGCAGTACGCGCGCGAACAGCACGCGCTGCATCTGGCCGCCCGAGAGTGTGCCGATCGGGCGGTTCTCGAAGCCGTTGAGGCCAACGGAAGCGATGGCGCGGAGGATCTTTTCGCGCGCCGCCTTGCCGATGCCGCCGAACAGGCCGGTCCCACGCCACAGACCGGTGGCAACGAAGTCCAGCACCGAGATCGGGAAGCTGCGGTCGATCTCCGCGCTCTGCGGCAGATAGGCGATATCGCGGCTGTCGAGGCCGCCGAGATGGATGCTGCCGTCGAGCGGCCTGAGGATGCCGACGATGCCGCGCAGCAGCGTCGACTTGCCGGCGCCGTTCGGGCCGATCACGGCCAGCAACGCACCCGGCGCGACCTCACCGTTGAGGTGGTGCACGGCCGGATGACGGTCATAGCCAAGCGTGACGTTGTGGAAATGCAGCGCCGCCATGGTCACCTCATCGCCAGGAAGACCACGCCCCAGAGCACGGCGCAGACCGCGAGCGCAGCCGCGAGGCGGGCGGCCATCGTCATGCGCAGGATCGACCAGTGCGCCGCCTGAGCCGGATGCGGAGAGGCCGCATCGTGGACATGGGCGTGGGAGTGGCGGGTGTGATCGTGTCCGTGCGAATGCCCATCGCCATGGGAATGGTCATGGGAATGACCATGGGCATGGTCGTGACGAGAGGCTTGGGACGCGGCGGGAACCATGCCGGGACGTTATATTATAACATTACCCCTGTCCACGCCGGGCTCAGGGCTTGCCGATCACCATGGCGATGGCGGCGGCGACGAACGGGAACGGCAGCGAGACCGCACAGCGGAACCAGACGAAACGGGCCGGCATGAACGGAATTTCCCACAAAATCACCCGCTGGAAGGCAAACAGCGCCCAGGCGACGACATAGGCCACCACCTGCGGCACCCCACCGCCCGATTTCAGCGCCACCGTACCGATAGAGAACCCGATCACCGGGCCGCCGGGCGTCGCGGCCCCGGCGACCACGGCAGTCGCGACCCCGAGCCAGCCGCTGTCCGGGCCGAGCCAGCCGCTGATCACTTCCTGCGGGATGATGGCGGCGATGTAGCCGGAGCCGATCACCCCCAGCGCGATCCGCGGCACGATGTTGATGAAGTCCATCGAGCCTTCGCGCAGCGAGGCCTTGAACACCGGTGGGCCGCGGCGAAAGGCGATCAGGCCAACGCCGAACACCGAGCCCCACAACAGGATGTCGATCAGAAGCGCGGCGCTCAATTCTCGTCGTCCTTGGTGGCCGGCTTCGGATAGAGCCGGACATAGACGAAGCGGCCGAGCGCGCCTGCGAGCACCGGCAACGGCAGCGAGATGACAATGCGCCATAGCGTGAAGTCGGTGCCCATGATCGGGATTTCCCAGGCCACGGCCCGGCCATAGCCGATCAAGGTCCAGCTCACGACCATGGCGATGGTGGCACCGAAATCGGCGCCGACCGCGAGCAGCGCACTCGCCACGGGATAGGCGGTGAAGGGACCGCCGGGCAGGATCGCGCCGAAGGCGGTGCCGATCAGAAGGCCTTTGAGGCCCGATTTCGGCCCGAGCGCGCGCGACACTTTTTCGTGCGGCAGGATCTCGGAGATGAACGCACCGAGCAGGCAGCCGGCCAGCACGCGCGGCAGGATGCCGCTGAACAGCGAGAGATCGTGGGTCAGTATGTCGAGAACACCGTCGGTGCCGTCACGCCGCCAGACCAGACCCGCGCTCACCGCCACCAGCGCTGCGATGATGATGGTCGACCAGCCGATCGGCTTGCGCACGCGGCCCGGCCGCGGCTCGGATTCCGCGTCCTCGGCGGGCGCCGGGTCTTTCGGGGAGGGTTCTGACAACGGGCGCGTTCGGCTCGAGGGTGATGCCCGTCCTGATTAAGGGCGCCGCGGATGCGATGCAAACAGTACGATGACGGGAGCGATGCACACCTCGCGCAGAGCCATGCGAGGTGAAGTGCGAATTCCGCACAGCAAAAAGGCGGCCGCGCCTGCGACCGCCTTTTCAATTCCGTCATTCCGGAGCGGCAAAGCCGACCCCGGAATGCGTGAAGCCCCAGGCCTTGTCGAGCTCAGGCCTTGTCGAGCTCAGGCCTTGTCGAACTCAGGCCTTGTCGAACAGGGACTCGACGTATTCCCAGTTCACGAGGTTCTCGACAAACGCCTTCAGATAATCGGGACGGCGGTTGCGATAGTCGATGTAGTAGGAGTGCTCCCAGACGTCGCAGCCGAGGATCGGGGTGGCGCCGTGCACCAGCGGATTCTCGCCGTTCGGGGTCTTGGCAATCTCGAGCTTGCCGTTCTTGACCTGGAGCCAGCACCAGCCGGAGCCGAACTGGCCGACGCCGGCCGCCTGGAAGTCCGTCTTGAACTTCTCGAAGCCGCCGAGGTCCTCGTTGATCTTCTTCTCGATCTTGCCCGGCAGCTTGGTGCCGCCGCCATTGGGCTTCATCCAGCTCCAGAAATGGATGTGGTTGTAGTGCTGGCCGGCATTGTTGAAGACCGCGGGATTCTTGCCGAACGAGCCCTTGACGATCTCCTCAAGGGACTTGCCTTCCCATTCGGTGCCCTTGAGCGCGTTGTTGCCGTTGGTGACATAGGCCTGATGATGCTTGTCGTGGTGGAATTCGAGCGTTTCCTTCGACATGAATTGTCCGAGGGCGTCATAGGCGTAGGGGAGTGGGGGCAGCGTAAAGGTCATGGGTGTTGTCCGCGACTGATGGGGGAACGAGACTTAACGGTCACCCCTTATAGAAGGTTCCGTGGCCGTTAAATACCGCGAATTTTTCCAAAAGCGTGGTGCAGCGGCTTGGCCGGATTGCATAAAATCGTCGCAAGGATGTCGGCGTTTCAACCAGGCCGTAAAATATCATTGCCTTTGAGGTGCTTATGGCAGAACGAAACGCACCGGCGGCGCGGAGATGCGAAAGAGAGAGCGATGAGCATCGAGATCGACATTTTGAACGGCGACGCCTCGTGGCGGATGGCGGAGCCGCTGCATCGGGCGGTCTTCGGGCCTGATATCGTCGGGAAGCAGCCCTGGGCTCACGTCAAATGGGCCAATGCCGACCTGCGCGTGCTCATCGAGACGCCCGAGGATGGTCTCGTCTGCCACGTCGGCATCTACTTCCGCACCGTCACCTGGAATGGGCAGAAGGTTCACATCGGCGGCATCGGCGGCGTCTGCACGCGGGAGGACCGGCGCGGCCGCGGCTATGCGACCATGGCGATCGACGCCGCGCTGCACACCATGCGCGCCAACGAGGCGGTCCGCTTCGCGCTGCTGTTCTGCGAGCCGCACAATGTCGCCTTCTACGAGGCCCGCAGCTGGCTCCCCTTCAAGGGCGAGGTCTATTGCGAGCAGCCGGAGGGGCGGATCCGCTTCACTCACATGGCGCCCTATGTTTGCAACATCGTCAGCGCGCCGACGCTGGGCACCATCGACCTCTGCGGCCTGCCCTGGTGAGCCCTGCGTGAGGCGCGGCTGGTGCCGGGGCTGCGCGCCATATAATATGTCGATCATCATCTAATATTCCGCGCGGTGACACATGACGATCGACGCCTCCCTGGACGCCGTGCCGCCGCCTGCCCCGGCCGCCTCCCCCATCGCCAGTCTTTTGACGGCACCGATCCTGCCGACGCTGCTGCGGCTTGCGATCCCCAACATGATCGCGATGGTCGGCAGCACGTTGGTTGCGATCGCTGAGACCTCCTATATCGGCCGGCTCGGCACCATCCCGCTTGCAGCGATCGCGCTGGTGTTTCCGTTCGCCATGCTGACGCAGATGATGAGCGCGGGCGCGATGGGCGGCGGCGTCTCGTCTGCGATCAGCCGCGCGCTCGGCGCAGGCGATCGGACCCGTGCGGCGACGCTGGCGCTGCATGCCGCCATCATCGGCCTCTGCGGCGGGCTTTTCTTCACGGTGACGATGCTCGTCTTCGGCCGCTCGTTCTTCACGCTACTGGGCGGGCGCGAGCGCGTGCTCGAGGAAGCCAGCGGCTATTCGCAAATGCTGTTCTCCGGCGCGGTCGCGATCTGGCTCGTCAACACGCTGGCCTCGGTGATCCGCGGCACTGGCGACATGCGTCTGCCCTCGATGGCGCTGATCGGGACGAGCGTGCTCCAGATCGCGCTCGGCGGCACGCTGGGGCTCGGCCTGTTCGGTGTGCCGCAATTCGGCATGCCCGGTGTCGCCGCCGGTCAGTTGATCGCATTCACCTGTGCTGCGATCTTTCTCCTCTGGTATCTCTGGTCCGGCCGCAGCCGGCTGCCGCTGGATTTCCGTGCCTTCCATTTCGATCGCGCGTTGTTCTTCGACATCCTCAAGGTCGGCGCGGTGGCCTGCCTGTCGCCGCTCCAGACGGTACTCACCATTTTGATCTTCACCAAGATCCTGGCGACCTTCGGCACCGAGATGCTGGCCGGTTATGGCATCGGCTCGCGACTGGAATTCTTGCTGATCCCGATCACCTTCGCCTTCGGCATCGCCTCGGTGCCGATGGTCGGCATGGCGATGGGCGCCGGACAGGTGAAGCGCGCGCGGCGCGTGGCCTGGACCGCGGCCGCGGCCTCGGGAATCACGGTCGGCCTGATCGGTGTCGTCATCGCGCTCGATCCGTCACTGTGGGTTTCGCTCTTCACCAGGGATCCCGGCGTTGCCGCCGCCGCGCACAGCTATTTCCATTGGGCGGGTCCGACCTTCGTGTTCTTCGGCATGGGCGTGTCGCTGTATTTCTCCTCGCAGGGCGCGGCGCGGGTCGGCGGTCCCGTGCTCGCCTCCACCGCGCGGCTGCTGATCGTCGCGATCGGCGGCGGCGCCCTCATGATGGCGCAGGCTCCGGCCTGGACCCTGTTCGCGCTGGTCGGCGGCGCAATGGCGGTGTTCGGGCTATCGACCGCGGCCTCGGTCGCCTTGGTACGCTGGGGCAAATGAGCACAGGTCAATGCACGCAGGCAAATAAACGCGCGAATGTGATTCCATCCAGCGTTGCACTATCCTGCTAGGCTGCTATGGAGGCGCTCCACTTTGGGGCTCTCTCCATGACTTCCAGATTCGCTGCTCTCATCGTCCTTCTGGCTGCGCTCCTTGGCGCGACTGCCGCCCATGCGCAGAGCGCCGACGGGACCTGGCTGACCCAGGCCGGCGACGCCCGCGTCAAGATCAGCAAATGCGGCGGCGGCATCTGCGGCAATGTCGTCTGGCTGCGTGAACCCCACGACACCGCGACCGGCCAGCCCGCCACCGACAGCAAGAATCCCAATCCCGCCCTCGCCAGGCGCCCGATGATCGGCTTGCCATTGTTCAGCGGCATGCAGCCGTCAGGGCCGAGCAAATGGTCGGGTCAGATCTACAATGCCGACGACGGCAGCACCTATGCGAGCAGCGTTACGGTGACATCAGCGGATTCGCTGCGGGTTGAGGGGTGCGTTGGCGCGCTCTGCGGCGGAGAAACGTGGACCCGGGCGGGGCGCTAGCGCTTCACGCCATCATCGCCTTCAGCGCCGTCGCCGCCGAAGCGTAGCCGCCCCGCGCACCGTCGATAAAATGGACGTGGTCACTGCGCAGCGCGGACGGGGTGAAGCAGGTCATCATCGCTGCATCCTGCTGGTGGAGGCCGTAACGCACGATGCCGTCGCGCGCGGCAGTCGCGAGGCGATCACTGAGGGCGCGCTCGAGCTCCGGCGTACAGTCGAGGATCATGCGCAGGCCGTCGTCATATTTGCGGAAGTCGGAGTTCTCCACGAGCTGCCGCTTATAAAGCTTCGGCACGAAGCCGCCGACCTTGAGATTGAAGCGCATGATCAGATAGACGAAAAGCGTATAGGCCAGCACGCTGGCGCGGCGTGCGAGCAACGGACCTCCGCGCTTGGTGCGCGCCTCATAGTCCAGCCCCTGCGGCGGCCATGTCAGCGGCGGACCTTGCGGCGGCACGGGCCGACCGGCATCCGGACTGCGCTCGACGAGATGGATGATGTCCTCGATCACCTTGCGGAATGCCGAGGGATCGGCGCCCTGGGTCGGCATCACCAACACGGACAGGATCAGGCCGCGCGCCGCCGGAATGACCTCGAAGCGGCAGGACAGGCCGGAGAGATCGGGCTGCGTGCCCGCGGGCGCTTCGGTGATCGCAAACTCGCCGCGCTTCATCGCGGCGTCGGCCCAGGCGAGCCCGCCGCCCGAGAACATCGCATAGGACAAATTGGCCGAGGGACCGAAGCGCGCGACGCGCACGTCGAGGCCCTGCGCGCGGATGGCGCTCACCGGCACCAGCGCAACGCGCATCCCCAAATCGAGATCTTCCCGCACCCAGGTCGCGGTCGCAGCCAAAGCCTCGCGGGCCGGCTCGAGATCGCGGGGAGCGACCGCAAAACTCGCGCCGTCGCCGCCGAACACGAAGGGAAATTCGCGTCCCTCCAATGCGTTCGTCACCGCCGCGATCACGGCGGCACCGGCCATGTTCACCGCCTTGTAACGCTGCGCCGCGATGGCCTTGGTCGAATCCACGATGTCGGCAACGCCGACGCTCCAGTCGTCGGGCAGCGGCGAATACAAAGCGGGGTCCATCAGGCTGGTGAAGCCGCGAAAGACCGGAATGCCGCTATAAAAGGATGTCATCGGATGATGCCGGATGGTTGGGACGCGCGTCCAAAAGACATACGTAGCAGGATCGATCCGGGTTCGCCGGGGGGCGCGCCCTTGCAACCATTGGCCGAAATGGACCCGGACAACAAGATGAGGGCGCGCTGCAATGCCACAGAAGGTCGTTGATCGGCATCAAACAGCGGGCCGCAAATGGCGTCTAGTCTCGATGATCTGACATGGTTGCACGGGAACATCGACGTGTCCGACTTCAACGAGAAGGACTCCATCGCTCCGGTACGCCGGCGCACCGGGCGTGATCCCATCAGCGCGGTGAAGATGCTGGAAAGCCTGACCGCGGCCGTCGATAATTGGGCCGAAGCCCATCACCTGTCGCGCTCGGATGCTATCCGCACGCTGGTCGAACTGGGCCTGAAGGTCGCGCCCCCGGCACTCCCGCCAGGGCACCCGCTCGCCTCGGATGCCACCAGGATCGAAGAACTCGCAGTGCATGAACTCGAGGGGTTGCTCGATCCTGCCCTCTCTGAGGACGAACGCGAGCGCCGGATCCGCCGTCTGACCGATGGCCCGCCGGAGTTCTCGCACGAACGGATTGACCTGCCGAAGCACCGGACCTGAATGCCTAGTGCAGCTTCTCGTCCTGACGCTTGCGCAGCACAGAGGCGGGAACGTCGTGGCAGCCGACAAGGCGCACGAATTTCTGCGGATACATTTCGTAACCGTGATCACCGGAATTCTGATGAGACATCGGCTCGCAGTGAACGGGCTGGCCGTGAACGTCGCTTTGCTGTGCGGAAGATAGCTTTGCCGACGCCTTGCCCGGGTTCGAAGCGGTCATGGACTGCTCCCTATCGATTAGGGCAGATCGATTGACGTAACCCAATCGATTGCGCGGCATCTTACGACCAAATGCGGATGATGTCATTGCGCCGGATCAATGCAATTGTGGCGATGGAGTTCCGCCTACGCCGTGTTGCCCGCGTCGACCGTGAACACGCTACCCGTCACATTGCGACCGCCCTCGCCCAGCAGATATTCCACCATGCGCGCGACGTCGTCGGTCTCCGGCAGGCGCCGCAGCGCGCTGCGGCCGGCGATGCGCTTGCGGCTATCGTCGGAGAGATTGTGCGTCAGCTCGGTGTCGATGAAACCGGGCGCGATCGCGTTCACGGTGATGCCGAGCTTGCCGACCTCGCGCGCGAGCGAACGGGTGAAGCCGGTGGCGGCGGCCTTGGTCGCACCGTAAACCGAGAGGCCGTTATAGCCGGTGGTCGCGATGATTGAGGAGATGTTGATGATACGGCCGGCACCGTCGGCCATCATCTGGCGCGCGACATATTTGGTGAGAATGATCGGAGACAGCACGTTGAGCTGCACCAGCGCCTCGATCTCGGAATTGTGCATGGTCGCGAGCAGGCCTTCGGTGCCGAGGCCGGCATTGTTGACGAGGCCGTAGATCGGGCCGAATTCGTCGCGCACAAGCTTTGCATAGGCCGGGATTGCGTCGACTACGGCGAGGTCGCAGGCACGGAAATGCAGGCGGCCCTCCGACCCGGCAATCGCGGCCTTGAGCTCGTCGCTCTCGCGCCGCGCCGCCGCGATCACGTTGTAGCCGGCATCGACAAGCCGCTTGCCGATAGCAAGGCCGATACCGCGGCTACCGCCGGTGACGAGAACATTATGCATCGGTGCGCGCCAGTTTGCCGGCCGGGGTGACGTCGAGCGCCTCGACGAAGCGGATCACCGCCGGCACCTTGTGGGACGCGAGCTGCGCGCGGCACTGATCCAGGATCTGGTCGCGAATGTCTTTCGCGCGCGACGGATCTGTGCCGTCGGCGAGGATCACGTCGGCGACGACGATGCCGCCGGTGATCGGGCTCTTACGTGACTTCGCCCGCGACATCCGCACGTCGGGATGACGGTTGATCACCGCCTCGATCTCTTCGGGGTGAACCTTCAGCCCACCGATATTGATGATGCCGCCGCGGCGGCCGACGAAATAGTAGCGGTCGCCACGCAATTCGACGATATCGCCGCTGTCGACAAATCCGTCTACATCGGTGAGCGCAGCCGCGTCGCGGCCGATGTAGGCGTGCGCCGTGCGCGTCGAGCGGATGCGTAGCGAGCCGTCGATGACCTTCATTTCGACGCCGTTGCGACTGCCGAGATAGTCCGCCGGAAAGCCTTCCAGCCCGTCATTGACGGCAAAGCCGACGCCCGCCTCGGTCGATGCATAGGCATGGCCGACGGAGGAATTCGGGAACGCCGCTTTCAGGCCGTCCAGCACCGCCTGGTCGGCGATCTCGCCGGAGAGGCGGACATAGCGCGGCGCGAACTGCGCGGCCGAGCCGCTCATCAACAGCTTGCGCCAGTGCGAGGGCGTGCCGGAGATGTGGGAGACGCCGCGCGCGTTCAACCGCGTGACGTGATCGCCGAGCGCCTCATGGGGATCGGACAGCACCATCGAGCCGCCGGAGAGGACGGCGCGGAGGAATATCTGCAGGCCGCCATAGCGGCGGATGTCGTAGAACGTCGCCCATACCGGCGCGGGTCCGCGCGCCGGGCCTTCGGCGACGATGGCGCCGGTGAGTGCTTCCAGCGTATGGCCGACGATTTTCGGCACGCCCGACGTGCCCGAAGTGAGCATCAGCCATTCCGTGGCGCGTTCGGTCCTGGCCGGCGTGGTAGCCTGAGGCGGCAGTTGTGCGGTGACGACGAGCGGCACGCCGGTCTCGGCCGAGCGATCGGGCTCATCGGTGACGACGGCATCGATCCCGGCATCCGCCATCAGCGCATCGAGATGCGCGGGATTAAGATCGGGCGGGCACAGCAGCATGCGGCGCGCAATACCGTCGAGCTCGATCATGGCAAGGCCCGATCGGAGCTGGTCGGACAATTTCAGCAGCACCGCGCGGCCGGACAGCTCGCCCAGGCGGCCACCCAAGACCGTCTGCGACCGGATATCCGTCAGCGACACGACATCGTGCGCGTCCGACAGCGTGCGGCCGGTCAGCTCCGCGCCGAGATGGTCGCGAAGCGCAAAGATCTCACGCGGGGACATTTTCGTAGGCCCGCACGAAATCGCCCACGGTGGCGGGAAACGCTGCGTCCTCAGAAATGGTGAAGGGATCGACGCCGGTCTCGTCCTCGAGGCGCGCCACAAGGATGGCGAAGGCGAGCGAGTCGAAGCCCGTCTCGTGCAGCGACAGATCGTCCGAGAGCGCGGGAAGTGCGACGTGCTGCTCCTTGGCGATCTGCTGGATCGCTTCAATGACCTTAGACCGTACCGACATGGCTGGCTCGCTTCTGTTGTCGTTCGTGTTGCGGCGGCTCTTGATGACCGCCTCCCTTGGCCGTTTGTTTACCCGACAGAAGTAAATGGCTTCTTGGACAATTCGGATAAAATTGGACCTATCTCCGAATTTTCGGGCGGCTAAATCCGGATCGCCCCCTTGTTGATTTGTGTATAGAGCTCCGAATCGAGCGCAACATAGGCGCAGGTCTTCGGGTCCAGCATGAACAGCGGATCGGAGACCGCGCCCGGATCAAATCCCTCGCGCGCGAGCTCGCCCTTTTTCTGCTTGAACGTCTCGGTCGCATCGAGCTCGCGCGAGATGCGTATGAAGACGGGGTGAGCATAGGCCGGCAGGCGCTGAGCGAGATGGGCGGGCAACGCCTCGACGTCAAAGCCCTCGTTCACCACGACCGCGCTCATGCCGGCGCGGCCATCGGTGCCGGGGATGTTGACGCCGTAGGTGGTGGCATCGATCACGCCGGTGAAATCGCGTACGGCGTCGTTGACCTCCGAGGTCGCGACGTTCTCGCCCTTCCAGCGAAAGGTGTCGCCGATGCGATCGACGAAGTGGAAGAAGCCCTTCTCGTCGAGGCGCATCAGATCGCCGGTGCGGAACCAGGAGTCGCCCTTGGTAAAGACATCGCGCAGGATCTTCTTCTCGGTCTCGCTCGCCTCGGTGTAGCCCTCGAAGCGGCCGCCGCCCTCATCCGCCGTGCCGATGCGGCCTATGGCTTCGCCGGGCTCGCCGCGCGCGCAGGCGATGCAAAATCCCTCTGCATCGCGCAGCGGCGCACCATTATCGGGGTCGAGCTTGACGAGACCGGCAGGGAAACGATGCGCGAGCAGCGGCGGGACGCGGCCGATCGCGCCGGGCTGGCCCTCGACGTTGAACAGCGAGAAATTGGCTTCCGTCGCCGCGTAGAATTCGAGGATACGCGGAATGGCGAAACGCGCCTGAAAATCGTCCCAGATGTCACCGCGCAGGCCGTTGCCGCAGACGAGCCGCAGGCGATGCCGGTTCTCGTATTCCGACGGCGGCGCCTTGAGCAGATAGCGGCAGAGCTCGCCGATATACTGAAACAACGTGCAGTCGTGGCGCACGATGTCGGGCCAGAAATTCGACGCTGAGAATTTTTGCGCGATCACCACCGAGCCGCCGGCGGCGAGCATGCTGCATGGCGCAACGATGCCGCCGACCGAGTGGAACAGCGGCAGGCAATCGTAGAGCCGATCCTGCGGCGTCGCGCCGGTGAGGCCGGCGAACCAAAAGCCCCAGTTGAGGATGCGGCGATGGCTGATGCTGGCGGCTTTCGGCAGGCCGGTCGTCCCGGACGTGTAGATCAGCAGGGCGCGGTCGTGGATGGTGACGTCGCCACGCTCGTCCGGCGAAAGCGGCCCGTCATCGAGCGCGGCAAGCGCGACATCGATCGCACGTTCGCTGCGGGCATCGCCATGAGTCCAGACCTTTGCTTCCGTCCTCAGGTGCGGCGACGCCCCGTCCAGCGCCTCCGCAAGCTCGTGCGCGACAATGACGTGAGCGGGCCTTGCGACTCCGATGCAATGCGCGAGCGACTGGCCAACGAGCTTGGTGTTGATCAGCGCGACCACGCCGCCGACCCGGCTGATGCCGAGCCAGGCCGCGACATAGTCGATGCCGTTCGGCATGATCAGCGCGACAGTGTCGCCCTTGGCCACACCGGCCGAGCGTGCCCACCGCGCATAGCGACTGATGCGTTTCGAAAGCCCCTCATAGTCGAGGCTCGCGTCATCGGTGGCCAGCGCAATGCGATCGGGCTGGCGCTGCGCCCAATCATCGACGACGTCGGCGAACAGCCTGCCCGGCAACGTCTCGATCCGTGCGGTGAGCTCGATCGCCTTCAGCCAGATTTTCGAAGCCGAAGGTGCGCGCGCGGCTTTCGGTTGCTCGATGATGCCGGTTGTCATGCCGTTCATTCTTTCGGAACGTGTCTGCTGGTGCCCGGCAGCTTAGCTCGCACGCCCTGCCCAGGTGTTAAGAGACAGGGTAAAACCGGGTTAGTGCGCGATTAACTCTAGTCATCCTTTACCAAACCGGATGCGATCGACGTGCGCGCGGCCTGGCAATTTTTGCGACAGCGGAGCCGGGGCGCGCTGCGCGGGAGGCTATGCGGCTCCGGGCAAACGGGTTAGGCTTTTTGACCCTGCATTGTCCGGATTGCGAAAGGGAGACGACCTTTGGCTCTCGACTCGTCTGAGTTTCCTGTCCAGGTCGCGCCGTTCGAGCAGCCGCTGACCCATTTTGCCAGTCGTCTGAAGGACAGGCAGGTCAAGGTGGTCGCGATCGGCTCGTCGAGCACGGCGGGCGAAGGAGGCATCGCTCCCTATCCGCAGCGGCTGCTGGCCGACCTTCGGATACGATTTCCAAATGCCATGATAGAAGTGGTCAACCGGGGCGTTGGCGGCGAAGAGGCCCCTTTGGAGCTGAAGCGGTTCGACCATGACGTCTTCGATCTCAACCCCGATCTCGTCATCTGGCAGGTCGGAACCAATTCAGTGTGGCAATCCACCGATCCGCCCTCGTTCAAGGACACCACGCACGCCATCCGTGAGGGCATTGACCGGCTGCTCGGCGCCAAGCGGATCGACGTGATCCTGATGGACCTGCAATATGTGCCGGCGCTGCTGACACCGGCCAAGGCCGACAAGGCGAACGCGATGGTCGCGGCGATCAGCGAGATCGCGCATGCGAAGGGGATCAACGTCTTTCGTCGCTTCGCACTGATGAAGAGCTGGCACGATGTTGCAGGAATTTCGTTCGACCGCATGGTCGACCCGGACGACGATAGCAGGCTGCACGCAAGCGACTGGACCACGGACAAGATGACCTGGCAGTTGACCGACGCGATCGTCACCGCGGCCAACAAGGCGCCTCACGGCAGCTAGTCCTGCATGCTCCGTCGGATTGATGGCCGAACGGGCGGTGAGCGCTAGCCGCCCCGCTGATGGCGCGAGCGCTGCGGCGGTGCGTTGAACGGATAATACGGATTGAGATCGCAGCTGGCGGAGCGGCCTGAAGCGGTAGCTTGGCACTGCGGCACTGAGGTGAAGGAGCAATCGTACCACTCCCCGCCACCGCCGTTCGCACCGGAATAGACGTGCATGCAGACGGGATAGCGCGGATCGAAGGTCTGCGCATGCGACGGCGCGGCCGTGAGCAGTGCACCGACGGTCATGATCAGGCCGAATAAGCGACGCATGAAAATTGCCCCCGAAAGTCGCATTGCGGATCGCTAGTGCACGTTCTTGTGGCGCCGGCGCGGCTGCGGCGGCGGTGGGTCGAAAGCATAATACGGGTTGACGTCGCAGCTTGCCGAGCGGCCCGAGGCCGTGGCGCGGCACTGCGGCAGCGAGGTAAAGGAGCAGTCGAAATAGTCGCCGCCGCCACCGCCGAAGCCGCCGGGCGTGTAGACGTGCATGCACACCGGGTAACGCGGATCGTAGGTCTGGGCGCTGGCATCTGCCGCCACGAACTGCATGACAATTGCGGTGAGGGTCAGGATCGGCAAACGCATGGAGAAATCCTCGAATCGTTCATGTCGGCGACCGGGATGCCGACCGCCTCATATGGCACAACACCACGACAGAGGCGACCGTTCCTGCGTGCAGATGACGGCAAGGTGAGTGCGGTGCACTGCGCCCGCTACCCGCCGAGCCCCTGCAACACCAGCCGGTTCAGCCTTGCCGCAAACGCGGCAGGGTCTTCCGGCAGCTCGCCGTCCAGGATCTGCGCCTGTTCGAGCAGGAGCAGGCTGAGATCGTCGACCGCCTTCGAGCCGGCCTGAGCCTTCGTGATCGCGGTGACCAGCGGATGGCGCAGGTTGATCTCGAGGATCGGCTTGGTGCGCAGGCCGCGGTTCTGCTGGGCCAGGATGCGCTCGAGCTCGCGGCTCGGGCCCTGGCTGTCGGCGACGAGGCAGGAGGCGGAACTGGTGAGACGCGTCGAGGCCTTGACATCGCTAACGCGCTCGCCGAGCGCGGCCTTGATCACCGCGATGGTGGCGGCCTCGTCGGCGGCGGGCTCGTCCTTCTTCGCCTCGTCCGCGTCGTCGACGCGCGGGATCAGGTCGAGGTTGAGATCGCCCTGGCTCAGCGACTTCAGCGGCTTGCCGTCGAACTCCGATGGCATCGAGGTCCAGAAGGCGTCGACGGGATCGGACAGCAGAAGCACTTCGATGCCGCGCGCAGTCGCCGCCTCGAGCCGGGGGTTCGATTTCAGCCGCTCGATGCTGTCGCCGACCAGATAATAGATCTCGGTCTGGTTCGGCTTGAAAGCGGCGATGACGTCCTTCAGCGAACGCTTCTCGCCCGAGGTCGTGGTGAAACGCGACAGCGCGAGCAGCTTTTCGCGGCGTTCGAAATCTTCGTAGATGCCTTCCTTCAGCACCGCACCGAAGGCCTCCCAGATCTTCGCAAAGTTCTCCGGATCCTTCTCCGCAAGGCTTTCGAGCTCGGACAATACGCGGGTCGCCACGGCCTTACGGATCTGTGCGAGCTGCGGATTGTTCTGAAGCATCTCGCGCGAGATGTTGAGCGGGAGATCCTCGCTGTCGACGACGCCGCGGATGAAGCGGAGGTAGCCCGGCAGAAGATCGGCATCGTCGGTGATGAAGACGCGGCGGACATAGAGCTTGACGCGCCCCTTGCGGTTCGGCTCGAACAGGTCGAACGGCTTGGTCGAGGGCGCGAACAGCAGCACGGCGTAGGAGTAACGCCCCTCCGCGCGATAATGCAGCGTCATCGCGGGATCGTCGAAGGCGGAGGCGATCTGCTGATAGGCCTTCTTGTAGTCTTCCGGCGTGAGCTCGGATTTCGAGCGCTGCCACAGCGCGCTTGCAGAATTGATCTGACGCGGTTCGCCCTCTTCAGGCACGAGCTCGATGGGGAAGAGGATGTTGTCGGAATAAGCGCCGACGATACGTTCGATCTCGTAAGCTTCGAGATATTTCTTCGCATCGTCCTTGAGGTGCAGGACGATCTCGGTGCCGCGCTGCACGCGGGCCGCATCCTCCTCGCTGGCACGCGCGATCTCGAAGCCCGACCCGCCTGTGGAGGTCCAGGTCCAGACGTCGCTCTCGCCGGCGCGGCGGCTGACCACGACGATCTTGTCGGCGACCATGAAGGCGGAATAGAAGCCGACCCCGAACTGGCCAATCAGGCCGAGACCATCCTTGGCCTCCTTGAGCTTCGACACGAAGGCCTTGGTGCCCGAGCGGGCGATTGTGCCGAGGTGGTCGATCAGCTCCTGCCGCTCCATGCCGATGCCATTGTCAGCGATCGCAAGCGTTCCGGCCGTCTTGTTCGGAATGATCCGGATCTTGGGCGCGTCGCCCTCGCCCAGCAGTGCCGGACTCGCGATCGCCTCATAGCGCAGCTTGTCGCAGGCGTCCGATGCGTTGGAGACGAGCTCGCGCAGGAAGATATCGGTCTCGGAATAGACGGAGTGCACCATCAGGTGCAGAAGCTCGGAAACCTCGGCCTGGAAGGGCTGCGTATGCACAGCCGTGTCTGACGTCGTCATGCGTTTACCCGGTCAATCGAAAGGGAAAGAAACCCGGGATATAACGCGAGGGGGCAGGGGATCAAGTGACGTCAGCAACCGCCCCCCGGGGCGGAGGCCGACGTGTCCGTGGCAAATGCCGATCAGGTCACACAGCGACCGGGCTGGAGCAGCTTTGCGACCTCGGTCAGGGAGCTGACCATCGGCTCGCAGGCGATGGTCGGCTTTTTGCGGCTCTGCTTCTGGTCCGGGAGCAACACCGGCGGCCCGTCGTTACCGGTCTCGATCACCGCGGGGACCCGCAGCAGCACCGACGTGTCGGCGAGATCGTTCAGCCGCATCGACACGGTACGGGTTGGAACCTCCGCCTGCTTGATATCGGCCAACCGGTCGGCTTTGCTGGAGCGATTCACGTTGTGGCCCGGCTTGTCAGCGACCGCCTGCCAGCGGTCGGCCAGATCATGGCCGGAGGCCAGCTGCACGGCGCCCACCTGAACGGCGCCGAGCGTCGCGGCGAGCGCGACGGCGCCTAAAAATACCTTTTGGATCTGTGACATGGCTGTCGGTCCCTCGCCCCATGGCGATCGCGGGAACAACGCGAGGAGAGGACCGGGAGTTCTCAGTGGTTAAGATCACTTAACCGTGTGCGAAAAAGGCGCGCCCTCGCGAAAAATTCCCACGAAATTTCGCAACCGCCTGGAACGACTTTCGCGGACGGGAGTCGTCTCAACAGCCGGCTATTCCCCCCTGCCCCATAAGCCGGCGACGTAGGGCGCGACTGTGGTGATGCCAGTCGCGCCCTATTCTTTTCTCGCAGTTTTTTCAGACCCTTAGGCGCCAATTCGCTGCGATAACAGGTCTTTCCGCCAAATTTACCCTCCGAGCAAGTCCGGCTTCGTCCGGCTATATCTGGCGGTCGCCTTGGGGCATATATGGGGGCGCGACTGTTGAAACCGGAGATCGGCCGCCGTGGCCCTGCACACCCTCAGCCTCACCGACGTGATGGAACGCGACAAGCCGCCCGGCCGATACAGCGACGGGGGCGGGCTGTTCCTGCACGTCCGTAGCGCCACCGCTCGCTCTTGGGTCGTCATCTTGCACGACAAAGGTAAACGCCACGAAATCAGCATCGGCCCGGCTGTCGGTCCGGGCAAGGCCGGCATGTCACTAGTCGAGGCGCGCAACGCGGCCGAACGGAAACGGCGGCTCCGCACCGCCGGGCAGTTGGGGGCACCGCCGGTCGTCGTCGCGATCGAAGGCCGCACCTTCGAGCAGGCCATGACCGAGTGGTTCAAGAACGTCTATCAGAAGGAAGTCATTGCCAAGACCGCCAGCGATGCGAAGAGCAGCATCGAACGTCACGCTGCCAAGCTTTTGAAGATGGACGTCCGGGCAATCACTAAGACCAACGTCGTCGCCGTGCTGGAACCGATTTGGCACGACATCAACCGCACAGCCAACGACCTGCGCTTCAGGATCGAAACCATCTTCAACTACGCTCGCGCAAAAGACTACATCGCCGCGGACGCGCCGAACCCTGCGGACTGGAACGTTCTTCAGCATCTGTTGCCGGACGTAACGCCCGCCGTCAAACATCACGACTCGGTGCCCTATGCCGAGTTGCCCGGCGTTATGCGCACCCTTCGGACCAAGAATCGCGTAGCGGCACGCGCGCTCGACCTCGCAACCCTCTGCGCTGTCCGGCCGACCGAATGCAGGGCAGCCCGCGTATGCGAGATCGACTTCGCGAAGAAAACGTGGACCATCCCGGTTGCCCGCCTCAAGGTGAAGGAAATTATCGACAAGAACGGCAAGACGCTGAAGGCGCCCGACCATGTCGTTCCGCTATCGCGCCAAGCAATCACGCTCCTAAAGAAGATCATCCCGACTGACGCTGAGCCCGACGATTTGATATTCGAGGGCGAGAAAGCCGGCCAGATGATTGGTCACAACGCAATGACTCACACGCTACAGCGTATTGCGGACGGCACGGCTCACGGGATGCGGTCATCGTTCAGCACTTGGCGCGCTGAGCAAACCAAATACGAATGGCGCTTATCGGAAGCGGCATTGGCGCACGTCTTCAAAACCGAGTCCGAAGCGGCCTATGACAGAAGCCCCTATGTGGAGCAGCGTCGGCCGCTAATGCAGGATTGGGCGGACTATCTCGACAGCGCTTCCTAAGTGTTCCTTTTGACTCTCCGGATTAATCCGCTATCGTCCTGCCGCTGATCGACGTCCAACGCGAAGCGCGGCTAACGGACCGCTTCGCCGAGTCGATAAGACCATAGCGAGACCGTGCGGACGGGCCACCCTCTCATTGGTGGCACAGAACCCGAACCGCGAACCATGTGACGCCCCGCGGGGCGCGATGGACGGTTTCCAATGCGCAAGCCTCTCAAACGAAAGTTCGTGCCCGCCGAGATTCCGGTTGGACGTCGTTGCTATACGCCCGAACAGTGCGCGGAGATGCTGGGCGTTGCCATGTCAACGCTGTGGCTGATCCTAAAGTCCGGAAAGCTCAAGAGCTTCAAGGCAGGCGGCAGCCGCCGCGTCACCCTCGAAGCCTTCCACGCCTATCAAGACAGAGGCGTGTCATGAGGCCGCCCCGAACACTAGAAGACGCTCGCGCCGCCTTCGTTGAAGAACTCCTGCGGCGCGAGGCGGAGCAATCCGCGCTGCGCCGCCAGATGGAAGCGGACCGTCGCCGCGCGAGCTCCAAGGGTGCAGGTCATGACGACCGATAATGGCTTGCGCCGATGGGTCGCATTCAATGACGCAGCCGGGCTCGCCTTGGCGACCGATGCATTGCCCTTGCTCTTCGAACAAAAGCCATCGCGCTCACGGCGGATGGCGCAAGCCTACGCGTGCGGGACGATGTTGCGGGAAGAGCTTGGCGCCGATGAAGCTGCCACGCTATCCGCCGTTGCGCACTTTTTCTTTCCGGACGACACAAGCGATTCATATGGAGGCGCCATGAAAGCCCTCGACGGTCGAATGTCCAAGGCCGAACGCCAACACGGTGATGCGCTTCTATCTTGGCTTCGGTCGCCGACGCGCTCCGCTGCTCACTGCGCTGATTTGCGTCGCGAGTTTGTGCGAGAGATTCGACTGTCCGAAAAACGGGACACAGAATCCGAAAAGCGGGACACAGACTCTGCGGGACTAGCTCCGCCCCAATGACGTAGTTCTCAATAATCGAATTTGAAAACCGGAGAACCCCAATGCCCACCGAGAACCCGACTTTTTTTCCGAGCACGCCCGGCGCCAGACCGCGGACGCCGTACGACAACCTGCCTATTCCAGCGCGCAAGCTCTTCAAGCATGAAGAAGCTCTAAGTCAACAGGCGCACGCAAGATACGAAGCGAAGCAGAATCGAGCGGCCGAGATTCGCCGCAGTATCGCGGACGCAAAGCTCGAAGCCATCCACAATGATCGAGAGCCGAAGCCGTCTGAAGAGCTTGCGAAGGACTGCGCTAGACAAATCGCAGAGAGCGAAGCGGAGCTTGCGGCGCTCGAAACGTCCTACTCGAACGAAACACGACTTCAGCCAGGCGGCTTCGATCAGGTTGTGCGGGACTTTGCGAATGCAAATGTGCTGAGGTCGCTCAAATCGTACAACTACAAATGCGAGCTTGGTCCTGATCTCGTCGCGGAACATGACGCCTGCCGAACCACTCGCGCGGAGAGGCTCGAAGAAGCCAAAGCTATTGAGCGTGCCCACGTGCCTGCGCAGCAAATTGAAACGGCCATCGATCGTTTTCTTCCCGATGCATCAACCAGCGTTGCGCATGCGACCCGGCAGCTTCGTACGCCTAATAAGACTTCGTCCGGCCGCCTTTCCGCGCGGTCCCTTGAGCTTCCGATGCTGACTATCCCGAATGGTGCGGGAGGTCTCTCCCGGTTGAACGACACCGCTACATTGCTCTTCGCCGTGTTCGGTGCGGAGGCTCGCGATCGATTGAAGGCCATGGCCCTCAGCGGCCACGACGCCGCGAACGCGATTCCGATCGCCGATCGACCTGCGATGTTGAAGAAGATCGAGACCGAGATTCTGGAAATCGAGCGCAGGGCCGAGTTCATTTATCGCACAGGCCGTGCGCGCGGCATCAACACCGGCCCGCGGCTCAACTGCCATCCCTTTGCAATTCTGGATATCGACTTCGCGTAATCGAATCCCCGACGCACGGTGATGTGGTTGAATTTCCTTTCGTTGTGTCGTCGTGCGTCGGGATAGCTGCGCTCCCTATCCGCAGCGAAGGCAGAGAGTCCGCCGACCGTCAAAGATGGTGTGAATGCAGCGGCGGCGGACTTGGTGCTCTCTATCAACCATCTGGAAAACGGAAATACATCATGACCGACTGCCGTGAAGGAATGCACCCACTCAAAATCGCCTATCTCGCGGCACTTGCCGCACGTGGGCGAGAAACCGCGGACAAGGCCCTTCAGCCGTACACGGGCAGCGCACGGGGGCCTCATGCATGGCGCAAGTGCAAAGAGGCTGACGTTCAGAAAGCCGTAGGTGCGCTTGAAGAAGTTACATTCAAGGGTGACGGCGGCACCGCAAAGGTCGAGTCGCAGTTGCAGCGGATGGCGAACGCGGCATACGGGCGCGGTGAACGGCCCAAAGCGCCGCGCGAGCTGGACTCCATTGCGATCTTCGAGCGCTGGAATCGCCCGCCGTCCGCAAATCGTACCGAGTAAGCAAGGGCAGCGCTCCCCACGCTCCCCAACAAGTTGATAGGTGCATCATGTCCGAAGAATCGAAATGGCCGCCGCTGATCGGCAAGCAACGTATCCGCTATCTCTGTTATACATTCGGCTCGGTAGACGGCACACTTCGCGGCATAGCGAACCCGTTCAATCGCCGCCGCTGTGAAGCGCGCATTGAGTTCGAACGCGATTATTGCCGCATTTGGCAGAACGACGCGACACGCGGCTGCAACAGCTTCGAAGATTTGGAAGAGCAGAAGCAAATTGCCCACTTGAGCTTCGCAAATTTGCAATTGGGCAACGCCGAGCTTTTGAAGCGGCCCATTCTTTTGCTCGGTGACGGGCATGAGTTCTGCGAGCCGTTTAACGACTCGATGCCGCTCGATGCCTACACCGAGTGGGGATACGCGAGCGACGCGGCGTTCAAGGGTATCCCCAAGTTTGCGCTGAACGACGCGCGCAAGGAATACTTGGCCGTGAGATGGCACTCGCCCGACGGGACCGCGGCGACTGTACCGGACGATTACCGAGCCGCCTTTGATGAGCAGATGGAATATCACACACAGTCGCTTGAGGAAAATCGTGAGAACATCGCGAAGCACTACGGTTCTTCGGATGGTAGTTGGCGTGGAATCCCGCAGGCGCGCCGTGCTGCCGCAAACCGCTACGCTCGGCTGTGGCTCGCACGATTCAAATCACGCTGCGAATTCGAACTCGCGCTTTTGCGAATTACGATCGACGAAATGGAGGCCGAAGAAGCCGCTGAAGCTGTAGAGCGGAAGGCCGAAGAGATCATTGAAGGTATCGAACGCCAAGTCGAGGACGCGGCACAAGACATCCTGCAAGGCATCTTGGCTGAACAGGAGTAACGACGATGACCCCGCAATTCATCGGCGCCCGTCTTGACCGAATGGACGTTCTTTATAAGCAGGCGACGCCAACGCGGCGCACGACGTGGCGCGTGTTGACACCGGGGATGTACCTAGCGGAGCGAGTGACGGCATGGCCGTTCGACGTCTCGGCAAAAGAACGGCTCAGCCTCGCGGCCATTTTCAACACAATGCTTGCGCGGCGCGGCGAACTGCTCTGAGGAATGCGATATGGACCGCTCACGGCCACAAGTCGCGCTGAACTTCAACGCGGCCCGACTCCACATCGAGACGCTCTTCGGTAGCCCCGACGCGACGGTCAACATCCGGACCACGCCGGAGTCGGAAGTCTGCGTCGCGCGCGTTTTCGGTCACTCGAAGTCGCAGTCCGACAAGCAACAGCACCGGTTTAAGTTCAAGGGGAGGTTCGACCAACTGTCGTCGGCTCTCCGCTCTCGCAACACGTATGGATGGGCGATCTTCATCACGCCCAACGATACGGACGGCAATGGCGTTAAGAAGGCGAACATCCGGCGTGCGCGCAACGTGGTCTTAGACCTGGATGGCGAGCCGCTGCCGCCGCGTGGCTTCCGGATTCCGCCTCACATCATCGTTGAGACGTCGCGCGGCAAATATCAATGTACGTGGGGCATTGAGCCAACCACCGACGTTGCCGCCGCCGAAGATATCTCGCGCCGCCTTGCCCTGCGCTACTATGGCGACTTGAAGGTTTGGGATGCCTCGCACGTCTTCCGCCTCGCGGGCTTCGTACATCAGAAGCCGGGCCGCGAGCCATTCGTCTCGCGTATCCTGCACATCGGGTTTGAGCCTCCCGTCAAGCTGTCCCAATTCGGATTCCTGCCGCCACTGCCGGAACAGTCGCGCCGGTCATCCGATGGCGGAGTCGGCGTCCTCGACGAAAAGGCGGCGGCGCTTCTATTCAAACACTTTCCTGTTGAAGCGCTCAATAGCAATGGAGCATGGCTCACGTTTGCGATGGCTCTGCACGCGGCCTGCGACGGGAACGGCGAGGTTGCGCGGCTCTTCTTCGACTTCTGCGTATCTGACGCGGTCTACTGCAATGATTATGACGATGCCTGCAATCAGAACAGATGGGAGTCGTTCACGGCGGGCCGGGCAGACGGCCTGACCGCTGGCACGTTGCGCAAGCTTTGCCGTGACAACGGAGTCCCCGGCGACGTGATCTTCAGAATCTTCAATGATGCTTCGAGGGACTTCGAAAATGTCTAGCTGGCGGGAAATGTTCGGCGAGGAGCCGCACTCGGATTTTGATTTTAACAAACCCATGTGGCCGCGCGAAGTCGCTTATGACCCGTCGAAGCATGCAAGCAACAACGCCCACCGCTTCCTCCTAGCCCGCGAGGAGCACGCGCAGCTTATCTGTTCGGATGGGGACCTTTACACGCTAGGGCCTAATAACGTCTGGCGCCTCGTCACCGATCCGGAAGTGGTCGCCGAAATTCGCAAGACCGACACCGAGATTCGGCTAGACATCACCAAACTTGGATTGATGGTTCGCGAGGTCAAGATTGCTCGCAGCGTCAATGCTCGCCCCTTCGAATGGATCAACGCGCGCGAAGATGCCCCATCGCCAAACGACTTGATCTTGGCGAACAATGGGATCTTCAACATTGCGACCGGCGAACTGATGGACTTAACGCCCGACTACTTCGCGACCGGCGTTCCCGGTTGGGCGTTCGACTCTAGTGCCGACTGTCCGCTGTGGCTGGCGAAACTCGGCGAATGGCTGGACAAGTCCTATCACCCGACTTTGCAAGAGTGGTTCGGCTATACACTTACGCCCGATACCAGCTTCGAGAAGATCGCCGCCATGATCGGCGCAAGCCGCGGTGGTAAGGGCACGATTAAAGGAGTCCTTGAGCAGCTGACAGGCGCGCATCATCGCGCGTCGATCATGCTTAATGATCTCGCGGGCGACTTCGGGCTGCAAACGATGATCGATAAGCGGCTGATGGTCATTCCAGTCGCGTCCGACACCGAGTTGTCTAAGCGCAGCATGGCCCTTGAGCGCATCAAAAGCATCAGCGGCAACGACGCCGTATCGGTGAATCGCAAAAATAAGACGATGCTGAATCAGGTGCACATCCCCGCCAAGATCACGCTGCTTGCTAACAAGCATCCGAAGTTCATTGACGAGTCCGGCGCACTGGCGATTCGCGAACTGCTATTCGTATTCGACCGATCGTTCGCCGGGAAGGAAGACATGACGTTGAAGGCCCGGCTGAACGACGAACTGCCGGGTATCGCGAATTGGGCTATTGAAGGTCTGAAGCGCCTCCGGCGCAATCGACGGTTCACAATCGGCGAACGCGGCCTGATCGCCCAAGAGCAATTGACCGACTCTCAGTCTCCTGCGCTGCGGTTCACCAAAGAGTGCCTTGTAGTGACGGGAGACAAAGACGACGTCTTGCCGTTGTCGCTCGCATTCGACGCTTACAGGGAATGGACCGACCGAGAGTCGCTCAGCATGCGCGAACGACGCAATCGCAGCGATTTCAAGGAAGACATGATCGCGGCGCTCCGTGCGCGAGGCGTGAAGCACGCTACAAATCAAATCAGGTGGCACGACCCGCACCTGTCGAAACCCGGCAATGGCGAGCGCGTCAGAGCGCGTTTCGTGGGTTTGAAGTTGAAGCGGAAATTCCATCCCGAGCTTCTGTCACTGTAGCTGTCCCGCCGAGTGTCACGCCAAAAATGCAAGAAGTGACTGTGTCGCCGGCACTTCTACAATCTGTCACACTGTCACCCTACTTTTTTCAGGTCAGCGCTTACGGGCGCACCACACAACAGGGTGCGCCCTACTGTCCCTCTCTATACCTTTTTAATGAATAATCTAAAAAAGGTGACAGATGACAGTTTGAGCCTCGAAATATCGGGGGTTTTTGGTGTCACAGAGACAGTGACACTCGCGTGACAGCGGTGACATGAATGAGTGACACCCCACCCCCGCCATGGCATCGCACGGTCACAGCCTCAAGCCACATACCGGTGCGCGCTATCTGTGGTCTCGACGCCGGGCGCTAATAGGTGCGCAATGCATCGCGCATTAGCACAATGACCGCGTCACCCCACCCCATGGCTCTAGAGCGCAAATAGATCAAATGGTGTTGTGCCATTCCGCCCTTTTATTCCTCAAGTCAAATACTTGCTACGGATTATGTCGCGAGCCGATGTGCCGTTCGACACGAGGCGATCGGTGCATGCCACCTGCTCGACGACAACGCGACATGCTCCCCCGACATTGATTGAAGAGAAATAATTTGGCCCACCGAAGAAGAGCATGACGTTCCATGCACAAAGTTAAGAAATATTTCTTCGGGTCCCGGATTTTACGCAGGTGCTATGAGGGAAAGGCGGAGCCGCACTAGCTGGCCCTGCGACTCATATTTTTCAACTCGACACCAACAATGCTGTGTCGCTAACTGAGATTCAAAATATCCTTCTCGCGCGTGTAGCGTCGGCATCGCCGACGCGCGCCAAGTGTTACTTTGACTCTTGCGGGGTGCCGCTCCTATTTTGAAGACGAAACAGAGAGTGCAGCCGATGACCCGCGCAGAGCTTCAATCGATCTATAGCGACTTCGCCGAGCGTTGCGGTCACGACATAGCTCGCCGAGTCGTCCGCTGGCGCGCTATGACCGGAAGCACGAGTCTCAACAGCGCCCATCCGAGCAACTATGCAGCGCTTGCGCGCGCCTTCGCTGACGTCGCCGCCGGTCGTGATCGCCTGGCTGCATACAAACCCCCGCCGACGATCGCATACAGCGGCGCACAGTTCCGACGAACTGTGGATTCGCTCGCGACGCTATCACCCTCAAGCTTTGAGAGGAGTCTCCCATGGTAAAGTCCAATTACCCGGAGTTCGAATCCATGGAAACGCTACCCTATGAACCGGTGCACCATCCCGAACGAGTCGGCCCCGGCGCAACGATGACGAAGCAAGAATTCTGCCGGACCTTTGGCATCACACGATATGACCTTGATCGCGCAATCGAGAACGGCGGCCCGGTGCTCCGTCGTGGTAATCAATTCGACCCGTGGGAGATTCCCGCTGGCGATATGCTGCGATGGATGATTGAGGACAAGGCGAAGACTGCCGCCGACCCTGACCTATCGCCGCTGCGCCAGAATCAAATCAAGCTTATCATTTCGCAGACCGAGAAATTGGAGCTTAAGAACGCAAAGATGCGCCGCAAGCTAGTGACCATCGGCGAAGCCGTGACTGTATATCGCGAAGAAGCGGACATCATCCGAAAGCATCTGCGCATGGTACCGGACGCTGTCGTGAAGGCGATCAGCGCCCTGAAGCCTGAAGAGCGCGCGCGAGCATCCATCGTTCAAGTGGTCATCGCGGATTGTATCAACGACGCGCTTCGCGCGATCAGCACCGAAGGAGTCGATCGTGCCGAAGAACAAGCCGCATAGGGTTGTTGTGGGCCGCCCCAATCGCTTGGACAAAGGCTCAATCATGTTTAGCGTTCGCTTTCGGGCCGAACAGGTGCGAGCAATTCGACGCCTTGCCGGACCTGCGCCGGGCACACAGCCGGAAGTTATCCGTCGATTGCTCGACACAGGTCTGACGGCGACGCGTCAATGTTGACGCGACTCTGCGCACAATGCGGCGTGTCCTTCCGAGCGAACCGCTAGAATCTCACCGCACCAGTCGAGTCGTTGCGCAGAAATGCTATATGTTGCACGAATGCGGGCGGAGCGGGGATTGAGTGCGCTGCGTTGTGTGCGACACGCCCTTGCCGTGGGACGCGGGACAGAGCCGCGCAAATTCGGCGGCAGTAAATGCAGACGCATCGACTTCAATCGACGACACACCGACGAAAAGCCGCTCGACGCCGAAGGAGAGATCTTAGTTCGGGACTTGGGCGGATGCCGCCGCCGCCTGAAACTCGCGCGCTTCATCGACCGATTCGAAGGCGGCATGGTGTACTACAAAGGCTCATTGCGCCCAACGTGGCTTAGTCCGCCGCGCGCCGGACGCTGAGACGATGGACAGAGGCTCTATGAAAACAGTGACGAATGCTTTTCATTTGGCACACGAGCCTTAGCGGCCGACAAAATTGAATCTGGCAATGCGGGCCATTTGCTCGCGTAGTACGAGAGAAATATGTCGCCAATATACTCAACCACATCCGCTTGAATCTTTATGGCCTCCTCACACTGGCCTTTTGGGTAGACCATGGCTGCCAAATTCTGAAAGGTGGGAACGACCAGAGCGCTTTGTCCGTGGATATGGGCCGAGAGAAGGCGATAGGGCTGCTCAACAGAGCGCGTTCTGTGTGCGGTCAGAATCTGAAATCGAGCGGTAAATCGCTCAACATATCGGCCAAAGAATTCAATGGTCTCATTCCGAGATTTGAACCCATCACCGGTCCTCAGTAAAAACTCCCATTCAATGGGGTGGTCTTTGAAGAACAACCACGCGATGGTCGCGTCAATTTGAGCACGCAATGCGAACAATGCAGGACGAATCAAACCGAGCGCTATACAGCCAGAAGCTTCGACGGCGGTAGCCCGGATTCCGTCCAGCATGTCGTCGCAGCATCCCGTCAGCTCCGATCCCTTCAGATAATCAATCCAATGCAGGATGGGCGAGATCGCGTCGTGATGTGCGACGCCAAGTTTGACTCCGGCGGAATTAACGTGAGCGCCAATAGCAGCTAACAACTTATCTACTTGAGGCTGATAGGCTGCTTTACTCATAGTCTTTCTCGGCGAAGCGGCCAGTCAATGCCTTGCACGTGCACAGCATGATTGCGAATGAGGCTTGCAATGTTGAGCAATTCGTCTGGCTGTACGCGTCGAAGTAATTTTTGAATCCATATGCGAAATGCGATCTTCTGCGCGTCTGGAATCGTTTTTGGCGCATAACCGCGTTGCTTTAGTAGCTCGACTGTTGCCTTCACGATGTCAGCTTTCGTAAGCTTCGACTCCAGAAACAGCTTCTCAACCCGACTCACAAGCTGCTTTTCAGACCCCTTTTGAGTTTCAACCGAAACGTCCGGCACGAAAAGTCCCCGCCCCAAATCATTTTCGGAAACGCGCGCAATCTCTCGGAGTGAATGCACAGCTTCAATGGCACGCTCCAAACCAGCTTGTTCGAGCCATCTCAAAAACTCGTTGAGGTCGGAGCGAGAGGTATCAGCGCTCGCTAACGCTAGGAGGATGCGAGCTACGGAGTCTTTCATGTTAAAGTCCTAACTTTTTAGCAAGCTCGTCGGCCACCAGTGAAACCTCAGCGCGCACTGTTTTGCTCCATCCGCCTTTTTTGTCAGTCGCAAAGCCCGTATAGTCGGTCTTGGCCTTGAGAACGCCGGTTTCCGGAACCACGTTGATGAGAGTCCGCGACGCGAACGTAGGGTGAGCCCGAAGCTCAGCTTCCACAGCAGTTGCGACACTATCCTTCCCGCCGCGTCTTACTCCATTCAATACGGCGAAAAGCTGAGGCTTAGTGGCGATCGATGGCAAGCTCTCCACAAATTGGGACAAGATTTCCAACCCTAGCATCGAAAATCTATCCGGGCGAACCGGCGCAAGTATATGCGTGCAAGCATGCAGAGCGCAAAGCGTCAAAAATGAACTGCTTGGATTGCAATCAATGCAAATAATGCCGTAGTTCTCCTTTTCCGCTTCTATAAAGCGAAGGAACCTGTCCCTTACCTTGTCGAGCTTTTTGCTGTCGTTCATCAGGCTATACTTCACTAGACCGAAGTCGCCGGGAATGACGTCCAATTTGATATTGGGATACTTGACGAAGTGACGCAGCGATACAGTTAGCGACGCTGCTGAAGGCGCGGGGATGGTGGAGGTCGCGACGTCAAACAGGCCGACCGTAGATGCCGGTTCCATCACTGGTAGGATTGTTCTGTTGTGCTTCTTTAGTTCGTCGTAACTTGATCGAGTGAACAGAGCCTGCGTCAAGTTGAATTGTGGATCGAGGTCCAACAGCAACGTTCGCACTTGGCGCCGCTCGAACAGAACGCGGAATATGTTGGCGCTCAGTGTCGTCTTCCCGACCCCGCCCTTCATGTTCAATACGGCCACTACAGGGACAAAGACTTTCTTCTTCGCAGCCTTCATAAGGAAAAGCCTTCACAAAAGTTATATCGGAACGATGCATTAGCGCTTTACTTGCCTTGAGTCATGAGCACAACCGCTAAGTAGCGGTTGATATCCCCTCCCATCGAGGCGCCTAAAATCGCAGGTTCTCCGCCCGACAATATTCGCTGAAGGTCATGTGCTGCACGCCCTCAAGTTTGCAAATGTCCGGAATTCGGCGCTTCGCCGATGTGTCGTTGTTGACAGCAACTTCCATACTGACCACCGGCAGCTTGAGGGTCTTCGCGAGCGCAATAATCGAGATGTCGTTTAAGCCGACAGTCCCTGCCTTGCCCGTGTTCTCCGCAATAAATGCGGCGTAAGCCTCTTGCATGCGTACCGCTTCCGCGGTGTAGGTGTTGTAATCCCAATCACCTTCGCCGACTTCGAGCAGCAGTTCTGTTTCGGCGTCCTTGATGCATTGACCCACAGTGCCAACGACGTGGGTCATCTCATCGTAGACTTCTCTAGTGACGGCAATCTCCCCGCTGGAAATCTTTTCTTTGATTTTTGTCCAAGCGGACTCGTGTATGTCCTCCGGCATCGTCTCTAGCGGGTTCGATATGCCGGATGTATCGAAGCAATGCTTTTTCATGAACCCGCGAAATGGCTTCGGATGTCAAAAAGGTGCTCGAAGTTTTTTATACCCATGTATTCGGCAGCGCTGTGGTTCGTGATGCGCCCGGAATTCCAAGCTTCAAGCACGAGGCCGGTATAAAGATTTCCTAGGGAAGAGCGATATCGACTGCCGTAGTACTTCGGTCGTCCAAACGATTTGTAATTGGCTTCGTGTGCGTCGAAGAGCGGCTTCTTCACACCCCAATAAAAACTAGCTTTGATGTAGTCTAGATTGACTAGGCGGATTAGCATCGCGTGCGCACTGACCCGAAAGTGCGACGCGATTCCGTTCAGCCACTCGTCTGTCATTTCCTCAAGCTGCGGTCGTCGCGGAGGCCCAAGAAGAGCAGCGACTTCACTTCGGGGCATAAGGAATGCAGCCGCGAATTGGTCGCACCACCGCTCGATGGCCGCCGCGTCCTTGCTACGTTTGCCGCTGATGCCACTTTCTTTGAGTGAGACGTGCGCGAGTTCGTGCGCCAGAGTGAACGCCTGCGCCGCGGGAGATTCATTCCCGAATATGATCACGGGAAGCGGAGTGGCAAAGATGCAAATCCCTCGCGCGTGAAAATCGGCTAGACCGGAGTGCTTTAGAGTGAGAATACCGAGCCCTTCAAGTTTTTTCCGGATGATGGCTGGCAGTTCGTCGCGTTTGCTCGCCGGAAGCTTCGTTTGTTCGATGAACGGAAACTTCAGAACACGCCGGGCGCGTTCGGCTGCCTCTTCGGACGGACTATCGGGTGTCGAAAAAAGTTCAGCAGGTAGCGAAGGTGGGGCTTCGCCAATCTCTTCAAACAAGTCGAGCGCATTCGCCCTCTGTGCTTCAGCCCAAGCTTGGATGATTTTTAGCTCGCGCGTCTCTTTAGGATTTGGCGCGTCGCGATGCAGGCGAAAGTCGGTGACCAGTCGCGGTTCTCGAATCGGTGGGGGAGTGCTTCGAAAGAATTCGAGAAATTGCCGGTTGTAGAAGTCTGCAAGCGTGCGGGCTTGCCGCACGGTAGGTCCGCCCGGCGTGGCCTCCCACTCGGCGATATCTTCGGGCGTCTTGCCAACGCGGTGCGCCGCCTCTTCGAGCGTGCGTCCCCGCCACTCGCGTGCCCATCTGAGCATTTGCGGGTTGAGCGCAGGTTTTTGTTTCTTAGCGGCGACGGCCATAAATGGAATCTAGGGGTTAAGGTAGCTTCGAGCGAGGGTATGATATCGGTTGTCCGATAAAAGTCTCTCAACGTATCCGACGCCGCCCAGCCAGCCCAGCCCGTGCGTTCATTGCTCCCGAGCGCTGGTTAGCTGGCCGCGCGGAAGGCCGCTCCACGAGCGTCCCCGGACGGTTTTGCGGTAGGTATCTAATGAGGGCTAGGCCGGTTTCGGCCCGACTTGGGGCATAACGTAGGGCACAAGAGCGCTTATAAAAAAAAATTATAAGTATAATCATATAGATAATAGAAATCCGCGGCCGTGGTGATGCCAGTCGCGCCTTACTTTTGTCTGGCGTTCAGTGCGCCTTTCCCGCGAGCCACTCCCGCCCCTCTCCATAGAGCTTCTCGACCTCGGGCCCGGTCAAGCCCGGCATGTCGCGCTTGACCTTGTAGCCGATCAGCTCCTGCATGTAGGCGAGGTGGCGGTAGCCTTCCGGGAGCGCGGCAAGGGCTTTCTGGTCGAGCTGAAGTGTCGCGGCGGGATCGACCGGGTCGATCCGGTCCTTCTCGTAGATCGGCTGGCGGCGGACGATGCCCCATTTTCCCTGCCGCTTCTCCAGGAAATCGTAGAAGCGCCCGGTGCAGACGACGTCGCAGGGCACGTCGTGCACCGGCGCGCGCTGCGAGATGGTCATCTTGGTCTGCGCGATGGCGCGCGCCCCCTCGAGATCGATACTGCAGCCGCCGAGGAAATGCAGGATGCGCACACCCTTGGCGAACCCCTCCTGGCTGACCCGCATGAAATCCCGCGCCGGCCCCTGAAACCAGGTGGCGGACATCCAGCCTTCTTCGTGCCAGACCGTGGCAAAGCGCTCCCAATCGCCAGCGTCGCGCCACACCGCCCAGTTCTCGACGAGGTCGCGGACGGCGAGGCGGTCGACAAGTTGCTGGTCCATGAACACGTCTCCGATGGCACCGCGGCTGCAACGCGGCCGCTGCAGGAGGTATGAGCGGCGAATTCGATGGCCGTCAAGCGTGGCAACCTCGTCAATAAAAATCCGGCGCACCTTGCGGCACGCCGGATCAGATTTCGTCAAATGCCGGGCGCTGGCGCCTTCCTTACGCCGCCGGCACCTTCGGGGCGCGGTTGCGGGAGTTGCGCTGGAAGAACAGAGCCTGGCTCGCCACTGCCGACACCATCGCCGGCTGGAACGGTTTTGAGATCAGGAACGCCGGCTCGGGGCGCTCTCCGGTAAGGAAGCGTTCCGGATACGCGGTGATGAACACCACCGGCACCTCGAAGGTGCGGAGCAGCTCGTTGACGGCGTCGAGGCCCGACGAGCCGTCGGCGAGCTGGATGTCGGCCAGGATCAAGCCGGGCCGCCTGTTCTTTGCCAAGGCGACCGCATCGGCGTGGGTACGGGCGACGCCGACGACATTGTGGCCGAGATTCTTCACCAGGCTTTCGAGATCCATGGCGATGAAGGTCTCATCCTCGATGATCAGCACGTCGGTGGCGATCTCGGCGGCCATCTCACGGCCTGCGGCATCCGCGAGCCGGCGCGTCTCGCCGACGTCGGTGCCAAGAACGTAGCCGACCTCTTCCTCCGAAAATCCCTCGAGCGAGAGCAGCAGGAAGGCTTGCCGCGGCAACGGCGTGATGTTCGAGAGCCGCCGCTCCGGCGGCATCGGCAGGTTCGTCACCTCGGAATCGTCGTTGACGGAAACGGAATTCCAGATCTGGGTGAACAGCCGGAACAGGCCGGCGCGCGGCCCGTGGCTCTCGTCGAGCACCGACGGATCTCCCAGCATGGCTTCCAACATGGCTGCGACATAGGCGTCACCGGAGGACTGGCTGCCCGTCAGGGCGCGTGCGTACCGGCGCAACAACGGCAAGTGTTCAGCAACAAGCTGTGAACGGGACATCCCCACTCCATATCATCATCGGGCCGACCTTGATGTGCAGGCGTTAGGCGGGGGGCCCGGGTTCCCCTGCTGGGCTGATTACGCCTCAGCCTGAGAAAAGTTCCGCATGGGGGCGGAACTTTTTCTCGCAGCTCGCATTGAGCCTATCCAGGGAACGGCTCCCGGTTGAGAGAACTTCTCGATTTTACAGTTACTTAACTCGGGGAAACGTGGAACAGGTCATGAAAGATCTCAAGTCTCAAGCCAGCAAAAGCACGACCCCCGGCAAGGGAGGGCTCACTCCGGAGATACAGTCCCGGATCGGGCACCAGCTGCGCGCCATGTACGACGACGTGGTGCGGCAGGGGGTTCCGGACCGGTTCGCGGAACTGATCAAGAAACTTGATGCGCCGGGAGCGGCACCCCAAGTGGAAAATGGTGGCGGCTCTAACGACAACAATGGGAGGGATTGATGCCTCTCACGGACTCCCTGCGTAACGACATCCTGGCGGCCGTGCCCAGTCTGCGCGCGTTCGCCATCTCGCTCAGCGGCAATGCCGATCGCGCCGACGATCTGGTCCAGGAGACGCTGTTGCGCGCGCTCGCCAACATCGATTCGTTCCAGCCCGGCTCCAATCTGCCGGCGTGGCTGTTCACGATCCTGCGCAACCTGTTCCGCTCCGACTATCGCAAGCGGCGGCGGGAAGTCGAGGATGCCGAAGGCAACTATGCCAAGACGCTGAAGACGCAGCCCTCGCAGAACGCCCATCTCGAGTTCGAGGAATTCCGCACGGCGCTCGACAAGCTTCCGCAGGACCAGCGTGAAGCGCTGATCCTCGTCGGCGCCTCCGGCTTCTCCTACGAGGATGCGGCTTCGATCTGCGGCTGCGCAGTCGGCACGATCAAGAGCCGCGTCAACCGTGCGCGCTCCAAGCTCGCGGCGCTGCTCTATGTCGACGGCGCCGAGGATTTCGGGCCCGACGAGACCATTCGCGCCGTCATCGGCGGCAGCGGCGGCTGACCGCCGGCGTCAATCGGACCGAGACCGCGATGAAGGCGGCCGCTTCCGCGGCCGTCTTCGCATGTCTGAAGTGATCATGTCTGAAGCGTGAAACTTGATGCGCGCCTGCGTCGCTCGATCACTCGTCCACGAAGGTCACGGTCTCGGCCACGCTCGCACGCGACGTGCGGTAGCTGTTGACCTTGTGGGCGCTGTCGGCATAGCCGAACGAGATACCGCAAACGATGCGGCGATCATCAGGCAGATTGAAATGGCGGCGGATCAGGCCGGAGTGACGCGCGAGCGCCGCCTGTGGAATCGTGCCGAGCCCGAGCGCCTGCGCGGCCAGCATGAAGTTCGAGACATAGGCGCCGCAATCGATCGCACCGTAGATGCCGAGCGGCTCGTCGGTGTGGATGATGGCCACATGCGGCGCGCCGAAGAAATTGTAGTTCTCCAGCGCCTGCTTGGCATAGGCCATCTTGTCTCCGCGCGCGATGCCGAGCGTGTTGTAGAGCTGAAAACCGCTCTCGCGACGGCGATCGAGATAGGCGCCGAGATATTCGCGCGGCGGCGGGAAATCATAGTCGTCCCCGAGACCGCCCGAAGCCTCCTTGTAGATCAGCTTGCGGAAACGCTCCTTGGCCTCGCCGCTGGCGATGACGACCTGCCAGGGCTGGCTGTTGCACCAGGACGCCGTGCGCTGCGCGGTCGTCAGCAAATGTTCGATCGTCGCGCGATCGACCTCCTTGGCCAGGAAGGCCCGCACCGAGTAGCGCTCATTGAGTAGCTCTTCGAGTACGCCGATGCGGTCGTTTTGCTTTACTTGTGCGTCCATGGATCAACTCGCGCCTTCTCTTCGTAAGGTGGGCAAAGGCGCATAGCGCCGTGCCCACCGACAGACTTACCTCGGCGCATCTGCGCATGGTGGGCACGCTTGGCTTTGCCCACCCTACAAGATACAGCGAGAGACTAGATCACCGTCCCTTGGTCGGGATCTTGTTGTACGGCACGTCCTTGTCGACGCGGATGTCGCCCGGCAGTCCCAGCACGCGCTCGGCGATGATGTTGCGCAAAATCTCGTCTGTGCCGCCCGCGATGCGCATCGAGGGCGAGGACAGCAGCATCTGCTGAAACTGGCCCTGAACGGTTTCCTCGTCGCTGCCTGTGAGAACGCCGGCCGCGCCCTGGAGGTCCATGGCGTAGGTTGCGATGTCCTGCAGCATCATGCCGGACACGAGCTTGCCGATCGAATTCTCCGGCCCCGGCCGTTCACCCTTGGACAGTGCCGAGATCGCCCGGTAGCTGGTGTATTTCAGCCCGCTCGACTTCACCGCCCAGCTCGCGAGTTTTGAGCGCACGGCGGGATCGTCGATGGC
Source organism: Bradyrhizobium sp. 44 (assembly GCF_023073095.1). Classification (NCBI taxonomy): domain Bacteria; kingdom Pseudomonadati; phylum Pseudomonadota; class Alphaproteobacteria; order Hyphomicrobiales; family Nitrobacteraceae; genus Bradyrhizobium; species Bradyrhizobium sp. 44. The sequence continues at coordinate 786,018 of NZ_JADPIY010000008.1, read as the reverse complement.
GAGGCCATCCTCCAGCATCAGATTGGAGCAGAACTCGAACATCTCGGGGACGCCGGTCGCAAGCCGCGAGCCGATCGACATCCGCTCGTTCATCAACGTGGTCAGCGACACGCTCCAGCCCTCGCCCACGGCACCGAGGCGCTGGCTGTCGGGAATGACGACGTCGGTGAAATAGACCTCGTTGAACTCCTGCATGCCGTTGGCCTGCTTGATCGGACGCACCTCGACGCCGGGGCTCTTCATGTCCAGGAAGAACATGGTGAGCCCCTTGTGCTTGGGCACATTGGGATCGGTGCGCGCGATCAAAAGACCGTAGTCGGAATAGTGCGCGCCAGAGGTCCAGATCTTCTGGCCGTTGACGACCCAATTGTCGCCCTTCTTCTCCGCGCGCGTGCGCAAGCCCGCGACGTCAGAGCCCGCCGACGGCTCGGAGAAGAGCTGGCACCAAATCTCCTCGCCCGCGGCCAGCTTCGGCAAATGGCGCCGCTTGGCGTCCTCGCTGCCAAAAGCCATCACGGTTGGGCCGCACATGCCCTCGCCGATCTGGAACGGCTGCGTCAGCTTGCCATAGACGCCTTCCTCCTGCTGCCAGATCACCCGCTCGATCGGCGTCGCACCCCGGCCGCCATATTCCTTGGGCCAATGCAGGCAGGCCCAGTTGCCTTCGGACTTCTTCTTCTGCCAGGCCTTGCCGACATCGACGATGTCGTGGTTGGCGAGCCGGATGCGGCCGAGCGAGGATTTTGACAGCTCGGCCAAAAACTCCTTCGGCGCGTTGGCCTCGACCCATTTGCGCGCGGTCTCGCGGAATGCGGCTTCCTGCGGGGTGTCGTCGAAATTCATGGCGGACCTCTTCGTTCTTGCTCTGTCTTAGTCCCTCATGGTGAGGAGGCGCGCAGCGCGGTCTCGAATCATGTGGCGTCAGTCGGGCCTGCATCCTTCGAGACGCCGCGTTCCGCGGCTCCTCAGGATGAGGATCATCAGCCTCTTCCCTTCGTCGGGATCTTGTTGAACGGCACGTCCTTGTCGACCCTGATGTCGCCGGGCAGGCCCAACACCCGCTCGGCGATGATGTTGCGCATGATCTCGTCGGTGCCGCCTTCGACACGGGTGCCCGGCGCGCGCAGCAGCATCGCCTGGAAGCGGCCGGCGAGTTCGGCATCCTCGCCGCTGACCACTCCGCCCGCGCCCTGCAAGTCCAGGGCATAAGTCGCGACATCCTGGATCATCGAGCCCGCCACCAGCTTTCCGATGGAATTTTCCGGTCCCGGGCGCTCGCCCTTCGACAGCGCGGAGATCGCGCGCATGCTGGTGTATTTCAGCCCGCTCGCCTTCACTGCCCAGTTCGCCAGCTTCGCGCGCACCGCACGATCCTCGATGGCAGGGCCGTCGTCCAGCATCAGGTCCGAGCAATAATCGAACAGCTCGGGGAAGCCGGTCGAGACGGCCGCGCCGATCGCGCTGCGCTCGTTCATCAGCGTGGTCAGCGAGACGTTCCAGCCGTCGCCGACCTCGCCGAGGCGCTGGTGATCGGGAATGCGGACGTTCGTGAAATAGACCTCGTTGAAGTCGGAAGCGCCGCTCGCCTGCTTGATCGGCCGCACCTCGACGCCCGGGCTCTTCATGTCCAGGAAGAACATGGTCAGGCCCTTGTGCTTGGGCACGGTCGGATCGGTGCGGGTGAGCAAAATTCCGTAGTCGGAATAGTGCGCGCCCGACGTCCAGATCTTCTGGCCGTTGATCACCCAGTCGTCGCCGTCCTTTTCCGCGCGGGTTCGCAACCCAGCGACGTCGGAGCCGCCGGCGGGCTCGGAGAACAGCTGGCACCAGACCTTTTCGCCGGAGGCGAGCGGCGGCAGATAGGCGCGCTTATGCTCCTCGCGCGCGAACGCCATCATGGTCGGCCCGCACATGCCGTGGCCGATGATGAACATGCGGGATAGCTGGCCGAACGGCCCCTCTTCCTGCTGCCAGATCACACGTTCGATCGGCGACGAGCCGCGGCCACCATACTCCTTCGGCCAATGCAGACAGGCCCAGCCGGCATCGGCCTTCTTCTTCTGCCAGGCCTTTGCAACGTCGAGGATGTTGGCGTTCTTCAATTGCGTGCGGCCGAGGGAGGATTTGCGGAGCTCGTCCTCGTATTGCTTCGGTGCATTCGCACCGATCCAGGCGCGCGCGGTTGCGCGGAATTCGGCTTCCTGCGGGGTATCGTCGAAGTTCATGACGTTGCCCTTCGCCTACGCCGCGTTCTTCTTGCGCATGCGGTCGATCAACTGGTCTTCCCAATAGGACAGACTGCCGAGCCCGAGCGCCATGGCGTTGGCGCGGCGGTAGTACATGTGGCAGTCGAACTCCCAGGTGAAACCCATGCCGCCGTGAACCTGGATGTTGTTCTTGGCGCAGTGTTGAAACGCCTGCGTTGCACTGATGCGCGCGGCTGCAGCCGCTTCCGGCAATTCGCCTGCATTGGTCGAGAGCGCCCAGGCGCCGTAATAGCTGTTGGAACGCGCCAGCGTTGCCGACACGTACATGTCCGCCAGCATGTGCTTGACCGCCTGGAACGAACCGATCTGTCGGCCGAAGGCGATGCGGTCGAGCGCATAGTCGCGGCCCATCTCCAGCGCGCGGTCGGAGCCGCCGACCTGCTCGAACGCGCAGAGCACCGCGGCGCGATCGAGCACTTGAGTCAAGATGCTCCAGCCTTCGCCGGCCGCACCCAGCGGCTCGGCCTTGCAATCCCTAAAAGTAATCTCGGCCTGCCCGCGGGTCGGATCGAGATTGGTCAGGCTTTTCACTTCGACGCCGCCATTCCTGAGATCGACGATGAACAAGGAGATGTCGCCGTCGCGTCCGCTCGATCCCGTGCGTGCCGCGACCACCGCGAAGTCGGCGATCGCGCCATCGGCGACCGGCTTCTTGACACCGTTGAGCATACCATTGGCAGCCGTGAGCTTGACGTTCTTCGGTGACGGATTGCCCTTGCCCTCGAACAGCGCCAGCGTTCCGATCGCCTCGCCCGAGGCAATCGCCGGCAACCATTTCTTCTTCTGCGCGTCGCTGCCCGCGATCAGCAGCGCTTCGGCTGCGAGATAGACGGTGGAGGAAAACGGCACCGGCGCGTTCGCCCGGCCCATCTCTTCAGCGATCACGCAAAGTTCGAGATGACCGGCGCCGGCGCCACCAAAGTCCTCTGGGATTGCAACACCGAGAAAACCCATCTCGGCGAGCCCCTTCCACAGCTCCTTGTCATACGGCGCCTTGCCGTCGAGAACTGCGCGCACCGCCTTTGGCGAGCATTTCTCAGTGAGGAATTTGCGCGCCTGATCGCGGAGCTGCTTCTGGTCGTCAGAGAAATCGAAGTTCATGGCGCGTATCCCGTTACTGTTGTTCTGTAGGTGGGTGGAGCAAAGCGATACCCATCGAGTGTCTGACTACGAGCGATGGGTTTCGCTGCGCCCTACCCATCCTACGGTGTTCATTTCAGCACGATCACATGCTGGTCGGGCTTGTCCGCATAAAGCCGCTCGACCAGCGCGGCACGGCGCTCCAGGCCGGCGCGCTGGTTGATGTAGCCCTTGTCGGTGAGCTCGTTACCGTCGATCGAGGGCGGTTCCGCCATCAGCATGGCGCGCGCGATGATACGGCTGCTGGCGCCTTCGCACTCCTTGTTGTGAGCCTCCAGCCCGCGCCTGAAGCAAGCGATCACCTCGGGATGCTTCACTGCATCATCGAAGCTGAGATCGGGATTGCCGGCGAGTTGGCGGCAGGCGTGCAGGTTCGGCCAGGCCAGCAGGCCGATGAAGGCGCGATCCTGCCCCGCGACCAGCGCGTCATGGACGACAGGCGTTGCCGCGGCGATCGCATCCGTGCGCAGCGAGCCGACATGGACGAAGGTGCCGGTGGTCAGCTTGAAATCTTCCACCACGCGCCCGGCAAAGATGATGCCCTTCACCGGATCGGAATCGTCGACGAAGACGCCGGCGTCACCGATGCAGTAAAAACCTTCCTCGTCGAACATCTTCTTCGTCAGGTCAGGCTGGCCGAAATAGCCCGGCGTGACGTTGACGCCCCGCAGACGCAGCTCGTATTTCGAGCCGCAGGGCACCATCTTCAACTCGACGCCGGGGAACGGCAGGCCGATCAGGCCGACGCGCTCGGTGTCCCAATAGGTGCCGGTCGAGGTCGGCGCGGTCTCGGTCGAACCCCAGCCGGTGTAGAACACGATGCGCTCGCCGGTGGTCTTCACGGCGAGAGCCTGCATGCGATCGTAGAGATCATCCGGCAGTCGCGCGCCGCCATAGGCCATGATCGAGAGGTTCTTGAAGAAGGATCGGCACAGCCCGTCGTCCTTCTCCATGGCGGCGGCGAGCGCGGCATAGCCCGCGGGGACGTTGGCGTAATAGGTCGGCGAGATCTCGCGCAGATTGCGCAGCGTCTCATCGAACTGGCCCGGCATCGGCCGGCCGTCATCGATATAGAGCGTGCCGCCGTCGACCAGGATCGGATGGAACGCCGCATTGCCGCCCATGGTGTGGTTCCAGGGCATCCAATCCAGCATGGTCGAGATCGGACCGCTGGGATCGCGCGGCCGCACCTGCATCATCATCGCCGCATTGGCGCACATCATCGCTTGCGTGTTGATGACGGCCTTGGGCATGCCGGTCGAGCCTGACGTGAACAGTAGCTTGCCGACGCTCTCAGGCGCGATCTTTGCGATCGACGCTTCGACATCAGCGGTCGCGGTTGTCGCCGCGAACTCGGCGAAGCTGACGCTCGCGATGCCGTCGCAAGGCCGTGAGACGTGAACGACGGTGACGCCGGTGAGATCAAGCGCTTTCAGTGCCTTCTCGAAGGTCGGCCCGTCCTGCACCATGACCACGCCAGGCTTGATCAGGTCGAACAAATATTTCAGCTTGACGTGATCATGGCTCATCAAGGAGTAGGCCGGCGAGACCGGCGCGGCCGGGACGCGCGCCTGCATCGCGGCCTGCGTCATCAGCGCGTGCTCGATCGAATTGCCGGAGAGGATTGCGACCGGGCGGCCGTCGAGCGCGCGATTGAGCAGGCCTTGCGTCAGCGCATCCACGGTGCGCTTGGCCTCCCCATAGGACACCTTACGCCATTCGCGGTTAGGGCCGCCGCGCTGGGCAAGCCAGATCCGCTCGGGCGCTTCCTTCGCCCATTTTGCCAGCGATGCCGGGATATGCTTCTCGTAGGTCTGCAGCGGGATGCGCGACTTCAGCACCACCGTGCCGTCGTCGCGGCGCTCGACATCGATGTCGCGCGCCAGCCACTCGACCTTGCGAAAGGCGGGCTTCGTCATCACCGCCGCCGCGCTTCCACTCATTTTGCGTCTCCCGGAATTTCTCGTCCTTTACGGATTTTCATTGTCAGCGCCTGATATAGACAGGCTTTCGCTTCTCAAGGAAGGCCCTGATGCCTTCCGAAAATTCCTCGGAGCGGCTGCACAGAACCTGGTTGCGATCCTCCATCGCGATCACGGCTTCCAGCGATCCGGCATCGACGCTCATGTTGAGACATTCTTTGGACAGGCGTAGACCCACGGGCGAGGCCGTGATCATCGCGTCGACATAGGGTTCGGCGGCCTCATCGAGCTTGTCCTCGTCGACGACCTCGGAGACCAGCCCGACCGCGAGCGCCCGCTCGGCGCCGATGAAGCGTCCCGTGAGGATCAGCTCCGAGGCAACGGAGACACCGACAAGGCGCGGCAGGAAATAGCTGGTGCCGATGTCGCAGCCGCCAAGGCCGAGCTTGATGAAGGCGCAGTTCATCCGCGCCGATCTCGTCGCGATGCGGATATCGGAGGCGAGCGCAAGTGCAAAGCCGCCGCCGGCCGCCGCGCCCTGTACCAGCGCGAGGATCGGCTGCGGACAGCGCCGCATCAGCATCACGATGTCGGCGATGCGCCGCTGCGAATCCAGCGACTCGGCGACACCAGGCGGCTCCTGCTGGCCGGCACGGCGCGCCATCGCGGCCTTGAGATCGAGGCCCGCACAGAAATTGTTGCCGGCGCCCTTCAGCACTACGACGCGGGTATCGCGATTGCGCTGGAGGCCTTGGAAATAAGCATTCAGCGCGTCGATCAACGCAGGATCGAGCGCGTTGAGGTGTTCGGGACGATTGAGCGTCACTGTGTCGACGCCGTCATTGTGCTCGATCAGCAGCGATTGGGACATGAGGCGCCTCGTGCTTGCCGCCATTCGCGGTGCCGATTGCTGCGCCCTCTCCCCTTGTGGGAGAGGGCATGTATGCTGCGAACCCGGAATTCGCTTGGGTGAGGGGTCTGTTTCCGTGGATAGAGACCCCTCATCCGGCGCGCTACGCGCGCCACCTTCTCCCACAAGGGGAGAAGGGAGGAAGAGCTACCGCGGCGCCATGCGGATCGCGCCGTCGAGGCGAATGGTCTCGCCATTGAGCATCGGGTTCTCGACGATGTGCACGGCGAGCGAGCCGTATTCATTGGCGTCGCCGAGACGCGCGGGATGCGGCACCTGGGCACCGAGGCTCTTGCGGGCCTCTTCGTTCAAGCCCATCAGCAGCGGCGTCAGGAACAGGCCGGGCGCGATGGTGTTGACGCGGATCTTCTGGCTCGCGAGGTCGCGCGCGGCCGGCAGCGTGAGACCGACGACGCCGCCCTTCGACGCCGCATAAGCGATCTGACCGATCTGCCCTTCGTAAGCCGCGACCGACGCCGTGTTGACGATGACGCCGCGCTCTTCACCGACCGGCTCGATTGTGACGAGGCGCTCGGCGAACAGACGCAGGCAGTTGAAGGTGCCGATCAAATTGACATTGATGATGCGCGCGAACTTTTCCAGCGGGTAGACGCCATCGCGGCCGACGATGCGCTGCGAGCCGCCGATACCGGCGCAGTTCATCAGCACGCGCGCGACGCCGTGCGCGGCTTCCGCCTTGGCGATCGCCGCCTTGATCTGCTCCTCGCTGGTGACATCGGCGTGAAGCGCGATGCCCTTCACTTCGGCGGCAACCTTCTCGGCGTTTTCTTTGCTCTGGTCGATCACGCCGATCTTGGCGCCCTTGGCGGCCATGGCGCGGGCGGTCGCGGCACCGAGGCCGGACCCGCCGCCCGTGATGAGAACGGCTACGTCTTTCAACTGCATCGCTTGTACCTTTCCTCGAACCTTTTCCTTGGGCGTTTCTTCTCTAGACTTCTGCGTTCTGGCCGGTCATCCGGCCGCGGCAGCTTCCTCGATATTCGTGAGAATGCCGCCGCAGATCAGCGTTTCCATATGCTTGATGTATTGCCGGCAAACGTCGTCGGTGACCGGGCCGACGCCGGTCGCGCGCGACATCGCGTGCCGGCCGAAGAACAAATGATCGCAAGCGCCGATCAGGCTGGTGTAGAACAGCACCGGATCGGTGGCGCGGAATTCGCCCTGACTGACGCCTTCGGCGAGCAGGCGGCGATGGAAATCCAGCAGCGGTGCGACGAAGAATTTCGAGACTTCGTCCGCGGAGCCCGCGACGCTCTCGTGCAGCAGATAGTGGATCAGCCGGTTCATGTAGGGAAACCGGTGATAGGCGCGGATGATGCCGCCGATATGCAGCTTCAACTTGGCGGTCGGCGTGATCGGCTGCGCCAGCAGATACTCGAGATTGGACAGTTCCGTCCCCGCGTCGCGCTCGAGCAGCGCCAGCAGCAGGCCGTCCTTGTTGCCGAAGTGATATTTGACCAGCGCGGCGTTGGCACCGGACTTCTGGGCGATGTCGCTCAGCGAAATCTCGATCGAGGAGCGTTCGATCATCAACTCGCTCGCGGCCACGAGCAATTTCTCTGCCGTGGAATTCTTTCCGCTGGGGAGCCGGTTCGGTACGCTGGTGGTCACGGATATCCCCGATTTTGGCGCGAGAGCGGCCGCAGATAAGCCCAAGCAGCGCCTCCCCACAAGAGTTAATTGATCGATTGACTAAACAACCAGTCGCCCCTTAAATCCGCCCGACAACCAACCGTTCAAATAATCCAGGGAGAAACCGACATGGCCGAGGCTTATATCGTCGCCGCCGCGCGTACCGCCGGCGGGCGCAAGGGGGGCCGCCTCGCCGGATGGCATCCGGCCGATCTCGCCGCGAAGGTGCTGGACGAGCTGGTCGACCGCACCAAGGTCGATCCTGCGCTGGTCGAGGATGTGATCATGGGCTGCGTCATGCAGGTCGGCGAGCAATCCAACAACGTCGCGCGCAACGCCATCATGGCCTCGAAACTGCCGGAGAGCGTGCCGGGTACCTCGATCGACCGCCAATGCGGCTCCTCGCAGCAGGCGCTGCACTTCGCAGCCCAGGCCGTGATGTCCGGCGCGATGGACGTGGTGATCGCCGCCGGCGTGGAATCGATGACACGCGTGCCGATGGGCCTGTCGTCGCAGCTTCCCGCTAAGAACGGCTTTGGCAATTACAAGAGCCCGGGTATCGAGCACCGTTATCCAAACATCGTGTTCAGCCAGTTCACCGGCGCCGAAATGATGGCCGAGAAGTACGGCCTGTCGAAGGATGAGCTCGACGAGTATTCCTACAACAGCCATCAGCGCGCGATCGCGGCAACCCAGGCCGGCCACTTCAAAAAGGAGATCGTGCCGCTCGAGATCACCCGCGCCGACGGCTCCAAGGACACCCACCACGTCGACGAGGGCATCCGCTTCGACGCCACGCTCGACGGCATCAAGGGCGTCAAGCTGATCGCCGAGAACGGCAAGCTCTCCGCGGCCAGCGCCAGCCAGATCTGCGACGGCGCCTCCGGCGTGATGGTGGTGAACGAGCGTGGCCTGAAGCAGCTTGGCGTGAAGCCGCTCGCGCGCGTCCATCACATGACCATGATGGGCGGCGATCCCGTGATCATGCTCGATGCTCCGCTGCACGCCACCAAGCGCGCGCTGGAGAAGGCCGGCATGACGATCGACGACATCGACCTGTTCGAGGTCAACGAGGCCTTTGCCTCGGTGCCGACGGGGTGGCTCAAGACCACTGGCGCCGATCCGGAACGTCTCAACGTCAATGGCGGCGCCATCGCGCTCGGCCATCCGCTCGGCGGCTCCGGCACCAAGCTGATGACGACACTGGTGCATGCCCTGCATCAGCGCGGCAAGCGTTACGGGCTCCAGACCATGTGCGAAGGCGGCGGCATGGCGAATGTGACGATCGTGGAGCGGCTGTAAGCTCTCTCGTGTCCCGGACGCGCTGCAGCGTGAAACGCTGCGGCGCAGAGCCGGGACCCATGCCTCACAATGGACCTCAGATCTGCAGCGCACCGCTACGCGCTGCGTTGCGTCCGGGGAACGTTACTCCTAGCCGTGTAAACAGAGACATGACTCACCCCTCCATCCACGCCCGCGCCACGCCCGACAAGATCGCCTATCAGATGGCCGGGACCGGCAAGGCGATCACCTATCGCGAGCTCGACGAGCTTTCGAACCAGGGCGCGCACCTGTTCCGCTCGCTCGGGCTGAAGGCCGGCGACCACATCGCGCTGCTGATGGAGAACCGCCTCGCCTTCATGGAGATCTGCTGGGCGGCGCAACGCAGCGGGCTCTATTACACCGCGATCAGCCGCTATTTGAAGCAGGACGAGATCGACTACATCATCGCCGATTGCGGCGCCAAGGTCGTGATCACCACGCCGAAATGCGCCGACCAGATCAAGGCCCTGATCAAGGGTGCGGCCGGCGAGCCGGTCTTCTACATGATGGACGAGCCGCAAGCCGGCTTCCGCTCCTACGACAAGGAAGCCGCCACGCAGCCGACAACGCCGATCGACGACGAGGTCGCCGGCTATGACATGCTGTATTCATCGGGCACCACCGGCCGGCCCAAGGGCATCAAGAAGGCGTTCGAGGGCAAGCCGATCGACGAGCCGAACGCGTTTCTGCGCGTCCTCTGCGCCAGCATGTGCGGCATGAACGACGAGACCACCTATCTCTCACCGGCGCCGCTCTATCACGCGGCTCCCTTGCGCTTCAACATGATGGCGATCCTGCTCGGCGGCACTTCCATCATCATGGAGCACTTTGACGCCGAAGATTTCCTGAAGCTGGTCGAAAAATACAAGGTGACCCACGCGCAGCTCGTGCCGACCATGTTCGTGCGCATGCTGAAGCTGCCGGACGAGGCCCGCAACCGCTACGACGTCTCGACGCTGAAGGGCGCGATCCACGCCGCCGCGCCCTGCCCGGTCGAGGTCAAGGCCAAGATGATCGAATGGTGGGGGCCGATCCTGATCGAGTATTACGCGGGCTCCGAAGGCAACGGCGTCACCGTCTGCAACTCGAAAGAATGGCTGGAGCACCGCGGCAGCGTCGGCCGCGCCGTGGTCGGCAAGATCAAGATTCTGGACGAGAACGACGAGGAGCAGCCGACGGGCGAGATCGGCACGGTCTATTTCGCCGATGCGCCGGTTTTCACCTATCACAACGATCCCGAGAAGACGAAGAAGGCCTACAACGCAAAAGGCTGGTCGACGCTCGGCGACGTCGGCTATCTCGACAGTGACGGCTTTCTCTTTCTCACCGACCGCAAGTCCTACATGATCATCTCGGGCGGCGTGAACATCTACCCGCAGGAGACCGAGGACGTGCTCATCACCCATCCCGAGGTCGCCGACGTCGCGGTGTTCGGCGTGCCGAACGAGGAGATGGGCGAGGAGGTGAAGGCGGTGGTGCAGCCGCACGATCCGAAGCGCGCGGGCAAGGAGCTCGAGGCCGACCTGATCGCCTACTGCAAGAGCCGGCTCTCGTCGATCAAATGCCCACGCTCGATCGATTTCGAAGCCGAGCTGCCGCGCACGCCGACCGGCAAGCTGGTGAAGCGGCATTTGCGCGACAAATATTGGCCGAAGGCGGCGGTGAAGATCTAGCCCGCGGCGTCATCGCCTCAATCAAACAAGCTCGGCGTGTGGTTCACCAGCGCGCCTTCGATCTCCAGCATCTTCAGCTTGGTCACCACGCCGCCATTGGCGGAGAAGCCGCCGGGCTTGTTGCCGGCCGCCAGCACGCGATGGCAGGGCACGACGATCGGGCACGGGTTGCGGCCGAGCGCCTGGCCGACGTCGCGCGACAGCTCGACACCGCCGAGTCGCTTGGCGATGTCGCCATAGGTGACGGTCTTGCCCGGCGGAATGGCGCGGGCGATCGCGTAGACGCCGCGGTTGAAGTCGGGCACGCCGTCGAGATCGAGCGGGATGTCGGTAAGGTCATCCGGCTCGCCCGCGAGCAGTTTTGTGATGCGGTCGATCGCCTGCTGCACTTCGACGGTCGGTTCGGCTTCGCTGGCGTCGGCATGGCGCTGGCTGATGCGGGTGCGGATCTTCTGCTCGCCGCCCATCGGCAGTTGCGTGCCATTGATGCCGCGCGGACCCCAGGCAATGGCGCACAGGCCGATCTTGCTATCGAACAGGGCAAAATGCTGGTCGGTCATGGTTTGGTCCCTGGCTTGCGTTCCCTCGCATGCCCCCAATGTGAACTGAGCTCAAATCTAGGCTTGGAAATAGTTGCGATCCACCCGGTTTCCGGGAATCTTGCACAGGAGTTCCGCCCCTGTTCGCGAGCCCAGAATGCAAAGCCTCCACGTCAACGGATACGACATGCCCTATCTCGACGTGGGCGAAGACCGGGACCGGCCGCCGCTGGTCTGCGTGCATGGTTCGCTCAACGATTTCCGTGTCTGGGGCTGCGTGCTCGGGCCGCTGTCGCAGCGGCACCGGCTGATCTGCGTCAGCCTGCGGCACTTCTTCCCGGCGCAATGGGATGGCGTCGGCGACACCTATTCGATCGCCCAGCATGTCGAGGACGTCATCGCCTTCATCGAGGAACTCGACCTCGGTCCGGTCGATTTGATGGGCCATTCCCGCGGCGGGCACATCTGCTTCCGCGTGGCGCAGCGGCGGCCGGAGCTGCTCCGGCGGCTGGTGTTGGCCGAGCCCGGCGGCGAACTCGATGCGAGCCTCGATCCTGATTATGCCGGCGGTCCCTCGCCGCTGCTGGCGCGGTTCACGGCCTCGGCCGAGAAGATCGCGGCCGGCGACATTGACGGCGGCCTTGCCGTCTTCGTCGACACGCTTGAAGGCGCCGGCACTTGGCCGCGGCTGCCGGCGCTGGTGAAGCAGAATCTGCGCGACAACGCTTTCACGCTGATCGGCCAGGTCCGCGACAACCGCCCGCCATTCTCGAAGGCGGACGCGCAGTCCATTACGATGCCGACGCTGTTCATCCTGGGCGCACGGACCAAGGGCCTGCTGCCGAAAGTGCTGCATGCGCTCGCCGCGCATGTGCCGTATTCCAAGACGGCGGTCATCCCGAACGCAACGCATCCGATGTTCGAGCAGGCGCCGCAGAAATACTCCGAAGTGGTGCTGGATTTTCTGGCGGGCTGATCATGCAGACATTTCGCGTCAACGATTACGACATGGCCTATCTCGAAGTGGGACGAGGCCCGCCGCTGGTCTGCGTGCACGGCACGCTCGGCGATTTCCGCACCTGGTATTCCGTGCTCGGCCCGCTGTCGAAATCCCATCGCGTGATCTCGGTCAGCCTGCGGCATTTCTTTCCCGAGCACTGGGATGCCGTCGGCGACGATTACAAGATGGCCCAGCACGTCGCTGACGTGATCGCCTTCATCGAGCAGGTCGAACCCGCGCCGGTCGATCTGATGGGCCATTCGCGCGGCGGCCACATCGCGTTTCGCGTGGCGCAGTCGCGGCCGGATCTGTTGCGCAAACTGGTGCTGGCCGAGCCCGGCGGCGATCTCGATGCCAGCCTGCCGGTGCCCGCAGGCACGCCCGCGCATCCGCCGCTGGCGGCGCGCACGGCGCGCTCGGTCGAGATGATCCGCGCCGGCGACATCGAGAGCGCGCTGCAGAACTTCTACGAAGGCATCGAAGGCGACGGCACATGGCGGCGCGTGCCGGCGGCGGCGAAGCAGCAATTGCGCGACAACGCGATCACCTTCCTCGGCCAGATCAACGAGCAGCGCAGGCCCTACACGCTCGCGGACGCGCAGGCGATCAGGACCCCGACGCTGCTGATCGGCGGCGGCGCGACGACGGGGAGCCTGTCGGTGATGTGGCGCGTGCTGGCCGAGCACATCGCGGGGGCTAAGACGGCCGTGATCCCCAATGCCGGGCACTGGATGTTCGAGCAGGCGCCGCTGGAGTTCGGCGAGGCGGTGAACGCGTTCCTGGCGGAGTAGGCGGCCTCACATCTCTTTTCCTTGAAAACAACCCCATGCACAGTAGCCGAGCCCAGCAATATCAATGGCTTGGCGAATCGCAAAAACGAGGTCGGACGCCGCATTGGCCGCGCTTGACGCCCTTATCCTCTCGCCGTATCTTCGAATACGGAATTCCGTATCCCTGTCATCATCCTCGGAGCTGCCGGCGTGATCCCTCTCGACCCGCTTCCGAACCTGATCGACCAGGTCTATGCGCGGATCCTGGAGGCGATCTCCGACCGCACGCTGCAGCCCGGCCAGCGCATCCGGCAGAACGAGCTCGCCGACAGGCTCGGGGTGTCGCGCCAGCCGGTGTCGCATGCGCTGCACCTATTGCACCGGCAGGGACTCGTCGCCGAAAGCGGCCGGCGCGGCTTTGAAGTCACCCAGCTCGATCCCGCACGCATCCGCCAGCTCTACGAGGTGCGCGGCGCGATCGATGCGCTGGCGGCACGGCTTGCAGGGGAGCGCGCTGCAAGCGATGCGGCGGGACGCGCGCGGCTGGAGGCGGCGCTCGCCGCCGGGCGCGGGATCGATGGCAAGACCACGCTCGCCGAGCTGATCGCGCTCGACGTCGAGTTTCATCGCGCGATCTATCGGCTCGCCGGCAATCCCGTGATCGAAGAGACGATTACACCGCAATGGCCGCATATGCGCCGCTCGATGGCGACGGTGCTGTCCGAGCTCGATTATCGCGGCAGTGCCTGGGCCGAGCATGCCGACATTGCCGGACACATTTTCGGAGGCGATGCGAAGGCGGCCGAACGTGCGGCGCTTGCGCACGCGCAGACGGCTGGACGGATGACCGAGGAGAGATTGAGGGCGACGGAAGAGGCGGCGGCGTAGCAGCCACCACCGCCAAAGACTTGGATGGCCGGGTCAAGCCCGGCCATGACGAGCGATAACAAAAATTAAAACAGGAGGATGCGCCGTGAAACTGTCCCAGGAGCAATTGGAGTTCTTCCACCGCGAGGGCTGGCTGTTCCTGCCCGAATTGTTCAGTCCGGAGGAGGTCGATCTCCTCGCGCGCGAGGCGGTCGCAATCTATGACGCGAACCGCCCCGAGGTCTGGCGCGAGAAGAGCGGTGCGCCGCGCACCGCCTTTGCCGCGCATCTCTACAACGAGGCGTTCGGCATTCTGGGTGCGCATCCGCGCATGATCGACCCGGTCGAGCAGCTGTTCGGCGAGCAGGTCTACATGCACCAGTTCAAGATCAACGCAAAATCCGCCTTCACCGGCGACGTCTGGCAATGGCACCAGGATTACGGCACGTGGAAGCGCGACGACGGCATGCCAGAGCCGCGCGCGATGAACATCGCGATCTTCCTCGACGAGGTGATGCCGATCAACGGCCCGCTGATGCTGGTGCCGCAGAGCCAGAACGCCGGCGACCTCAAGGCCTCGCACGACCTCGCGACGACCTCCTATCCGCTGTGGACGCTGGACGAGGAGACCGTGACGCGCCTCGTCAAGCAGGGCGGCATCGTGGCGCCGACCGGCAAGCCGGGCGGCATGCTGATGTTCCACGGCAATCTCGTGCATGGCTCGGCGGGCAACATCACGCCCTACCCGCGCAAGATCGTGTACCTGACGCTGAACGCGGTTTCGAATTACATCCGCACCCCGACGCGGCCGGAGTACATCGCGCATCGCGATTTTGCGCCGATCAAGACGGTGAAGGACGACGCGCTGGTCCGGCTCGCCCGTGCGCCGCGGCAGGCGGCGGAGTAGACTTACTCGCAAAACATCCTCGGTCGTCGTGGCCGGGCTTGTCCCGCCTGCGCGGCCGAAGCCGCTTCGGCGACGCAAAGGCCCGGGGATCCACGCCTTGAGACGACCGCTGCCGGCAAGACGTGGATGGCCGGGTCAGGCCCGGCCATGACGATCTGATAGAAACACGCCCCTCACCAATTTCTGCCTCGCAGGACCATCCCCATGAACCTCTTCCGCCTCCTCCAGGCCCGCGCTTCCGCCGGCAAGCCCGTCCGTGTGGCGCTGATCGGCGCCGGTAAATTCGGCTCGATGTTCCTGGCGCAGGTGCCGCACACGCCGGGACTGGAGGTGCCCATCATCGTCGACATCGATCGCGACCGCGCGCGCGAGGCCTGCCGCACAGTGGGATGGGACGCGGCGCGGATCGCCGCCACTGTCTTCACCGATGACGGCGCGCGCGCGATTGCCGGCGGCGCGATGGACGTGGTGGTGGAGGCGACCGGCAATCCGGCCGCCGGCATCAAGCACGCCCGTGCGGCGATCGCGGCCGGCAAGCATATCGTGATGGTCAATGTCGAGGCCGACGTGCTCGCGGGTCCGCTGCTCGCCGAGGAAGCCCGCAAGGCGGGCGTGGTCTATTCGCTCGCCTATGGCGACCAGCCCGCGCTGACCGCGGAGATGGTGGATTGGGCTCGCGCCACCGGTTTTCACGTGGTTGCCGCCGGAAAGGGCACAAAATACCTGCCGGCCTATCACGACGTGACGCCTGACGGCGTCTGGCAGCATTACGGGTTGACCGCGGGCGAGGCGCAATCGGCCGGGATGAATCCCCAGATGTTCAACTCCTTCCTCGACGGCACCAAATCGGCGATCGAGATGGCCGCGATTGCGAACGCCTGCGGACTAGACGTGCCTGCGGAGGGCCTGCTGTTTCCACCCTGCGGCGTCGACGACCTCCCGCATATCATGCGGCCGCGCAGCAAGGGCGGCGTGCTGGAGCGATCGGGCGTCGTGGAAGTGGTCTCCTCGCTTGAGCGCGACGGAAGGCCGGTGTTTCGCGATCTGCGCTGGGGCGTTTACGTCGTGCTCGAGGCGCCGAACGACTACGCGGCCGACTGCTTCAGGCAGTACGGCCTGAAGACCGACGGCAGCGGACGGTACGCGGCGATGTACAAGCCGTACCATCTGATCGGCCTCGAGCTGAACATCTCGGTCTTGTCGGCAGCCCTGCGGGGCGAGCCGACCGGGCAGCCCCATGGTTTCCGCGGCGACGTCGCCGCCGTGGCAAAACGCAATCTGCGCGCCGGCGAGATGCTGGACGGCGAAGGCGGCTACACGGTGTGGGGCAAGCTGGTGCCGGCGGCCGCGAGCCTCAAGGCCGGCGCGTTGCCGATCGGGCTGGCGCATCGGCTGAAGCTGAAGCACGACGTCGGCCATGGCGAGATCGTGCGCTGGAGCGATGTCGAGTTCGACGCAGACAACGAGACGGTGAAGACGCGGAAGGCAATGGAAGCGGCGTTCGCAAGCGCAGATCAGGCCGCGCGTTCATAAATCGAAATTGGTGGATCAAAGCTTATGGGGGCAGCCCGTCAACGTGTCATGTATAAAACACTACAAAAAACACTGCCACGATGAAAAGCAGTTCGATGCTGGAAACGATTTTGTCAACTGCCCCAGGCTTTTTGGAAACGCCGTCTGGCCCTTTGCCCAAACCATAGCGCAGCCGCCGCAAGCCCGATGAAAAGGCAAAGGCCGGTTAAGAACGTCCACATGATCTTCTCGCCACGCACCGTAACAGTGCACCGATCCGCGCATTGTTTTCAAGGACTCAGTATCCGAACGGACGCAGGGTAAGCCTGTTCAAAAAAAGTCCACAATGGGTCAATCGCGTTGGTTTCGAGCTCAGCCGCAAACTTCCGGTCAGCCCCTGTGAACTGACATGTAGCTGCCCCACGTCAACGGAAGCGATGGGCCAATCAGCGACATTGGCAGGCCCGCGCGGCCCACCTACTGCGACGTCTACTGGTTTTCACCAAGGTGCTTACGGAAAAAACCAATCATCTCAGCGTGAAGCTGTTGATGAAAATCGTTGCGGTTGAAACCCGGCGCATCGGTGCAAGCCGTCGGATTACCCTGCACTTCCTTCGGGCTGCAGGTGGCAAGGAAAGAGAAGTGTTTGGCGTTTGTTACGAAGTGATAATCCAGCATCGGAAGCCGTTGTTTGACCGCTGCCGCACAGCATCCAGACAGGCCGTCAGCGTTTTGGGCGACGTCGGAACTCCACAACTGCACCGGGACCGCTACTTCCTTCAGGTCCTTCTCTGGGAACACAAATGCCGGATATGGATCAACGATGACAGCGGCCCTCACGCGCGGATCGGACGTGACTGGCTGACTAGGTGCCTCACCGCTTTCAAGCTGCTTACAGGCCAACAGGCTGGACGTCGCGCAATTGGGCAGGCCCTTTCGCAAATCGGGATTACCACCGACGACAGCAAGACCCGTATAGCCGCCAAACGAAAATCCGTAGAGACCAATACGCCGAGCGTCGATGCGCGCCGCGTCGGGCCAACTATCGAGCATGTAGTCAATCAGCCGCTTAATGTCCGCAGGCCGCTCCACCAGCACAGAAAGGCTATCGGTACGGCTAGTGTCGCGCCAAGTGTCACCGGGATGATTGAGCGCAGCGACGACAAAGCCCGCGTCGGCCAAGGCCGCCGCAGTGTCATGGTGGCCGCCGAACCATCCTCGCCTGCCGTGCGATATCACGATGAGGGGAAGCTTTTCGCCTGTCACTGCGCATCCGGGGACTGCGAGGAAAATGGCGCCACGGGCATCCAGTTCTCGCGGGGTCTCCGCACAAGGTGTCCAAACAAGCAGCCTGATCCCCGGTCCCGCCCCGTCAGCAGGAATGTCAAAATTTTTGACCCCCGCCGCGTTCGCCACCGCCAGTTCAAGGAAGAAATAGAGAGCAGACAATAAAATAACGCGACGCATTCTTGGCTCCGCGCGGGCAGAGGACCTTCACAATGGCTAGTTGAACCAGCCGATTATGTCGCCTTCGGGTCACAAACTGACTTGGGCAACCATCCCCGACATATCGGCTTTGGTTCTGCCTCAAGGCAGCAGCCGCTCTTGCTTCGCCTGCCTGAACCACTTCCGGAACATATCCTCGGTATCCATCATCTCGGTGAAGCCGGCGCGGTTGATCTTCACGGTCGAGACGATCGAGGGCGGACCGGATTCGGTCTGGCCGTAGCGCAGGCTGTAGTCGGCGTATTGGAACGAGAGGCCGACGAATTCGGCCAACGCAGGCGATGCAAGGTCGTGCTTGCGGCGCAACGCGTCCCAGGGAGCGACCCAGCTCGGGAATTCCCTCGCGAGCGACAGCGGGACCGGCCTGCCCGGCTTCATCTCCAGCGCGTCGGCGACCGCAGGCCAGATGTTCTCCCAGGTGAAGACGTCGCCATTGGTCACGTTGAAGGCCTCGTTCCGCGCGGCCTCGGCCTCGCCCGACCAGGCAATGGCGCGGGCGAGGAGATCGACATCGACGGCCTGCCCCACCCGCGGGGCGCCGCCGGGGTAATCGAGCGGTCTGCCCTGCTCGCGCAGCATCGCGGCATAGACGCCGAGCGGCGGGATCAAATCCATGGCGCCGCCCATGGCGAGGCCGACGATCAGCACCGGCCGCAGAATGCTCCAATGCCAGCTCTTGCCGGTCTGGAGGTCGCGCAAGAAGTTTTCCTGCGCCC
Organism: Bradyrhizobium sp. 44; assembly: GCF_023073095.1. Taxonomy (NCBI): domain Bacteria; kingdom Pseudomonadati; phylum Pseudomonadota; class Alphaproteobacteria; order Hyphomicrobiales; family Nitrobacteraceae; genus Bradyrhizobium; species Bradyrhizobium sp. 44. The sequence goes on along the minus strand of NZ_JADPIY010000008.1, from coordinate 767,313 downwards.
AGTAGAAGTTGGGCTGCTCGTACATTTCGGAGCGGCCTTCGCGGGCCGGCACGGTCAAGGGGCGAACGTGGACGCCGTAAGCCTTTGTGCCCTGCAACAGGGCGACATGCCTGAGGCCGGGCGCCACAGGCTCAAGTGCATCCATCAGATTGCGCAGCATCAAATCGTTGGTCTTGATCTGCTGCGGGTCGCGCCAGCCGTCGACGAGCTGCGGCGCCTCGTAGAGCGCGGCGTAGATCAGATGCGTTGCGCCGCTCAGTTCCGAGGCGGCGCGCTCGCAATCCGCTGCACTGGTCAGGTCGATCGGGACATGACGGGCACCGTAGAGGTCGCGCGGCTTCCGCCGGGACAGGGCAATCACATCGCACCCTCCCGCCAGGCCGAAGTGTCGCAACGCGGCATTGCCGACGAGACCGCTCGCTCCGGCGACCACGACTTTCTTGCCCGTCATGCGCGAGCCTCCCTGGTTTTGGCGCGACTGAATAGCAGATCGCGTGCAGGCCCGACTTGCGTCAGGCCGGTGTTCGCAGCTGCGAGGCGCCGATGAGGCTTGATTCCGGCGAAGCGCCCGGTCATCCTCGCGCGCGGAACCGCAACGATCGGAATTCCATCTCCCGGTGCCCGCAAGGGCCGTTCGGAAACGCCACAACGTCTCAACAGAAAACGTCGAGCGTCGACGAAGACAAGACGACACCAAGATCGTTCCCCAGGTCGAAGCATCGACTTAACGGAGGGAAGCGCATGGAACGTCGTAAATTCCTGACGGCAGGCGGATTGGGCCTGGCCGCGAGTGCCGTCGCTGCGCCGGCGATCGCGCAGTCGATGCCCGAGATCAAATGGCGATATGCCGCGAGCTGGCCGAAGGCGCTCGATACGCTCTACGGCGGCTGCGAGTATTTCGCCAAGCGCGTCGCCGAGATCACGGACAATCGATTCCAGATCCAGGCATTCGCCGCCGGTGAGATCGTGCCGGGCCTGCAGGTGCTCGACGCCGTCGCCAACGGCACGGTCGAGATGGGCAACACCGCGCTGTACTATTATTGGGGCAAGAACCCCGCCTTCACGTTCGGCACGTCGCTGCCGTTCGGCTTGAACACGCGCCAGCACATTTCGTGGCTGCAGTGGGGCGGCGGCCAGGACCTGATCAACAATCTGCTGAAGGAATACAACTCCATCGGCATTCCGACCGGGTCGACCGGCGCGCAGATGGGCGGCTGGTTCCGGAAGGAGATCAAATCGATCGACGATCTCAAGGGACTGAAATTCCGGGTCGGCGGTTTTGCCGGCACGATCATCGCCAAGGTCGGCGGCGTGCCGCAGCAGATCGCGGCGGGCGACATCTATCCCGCGCTGGAGAAGGGCACGCTCGATGCCGCCGAATGGGTCGGACCCTACGACGACGAGAAGCTCGGCTTCGTGAAGGTTGCGAAGTACTATTACTATCCGGGTTGGTGGGAAGGCACCGGCCAGGGTCACAACATCATCAATCTCGACAAGTGGAACACGCTGCCGAAGCACTACCAGGCCGCGGTCGATGCCGCGTCGCGCGATACCTTCACCTGGGTGACTGGCAAATACGACTACGTCAATCCGCCGGCGCTGAAGCGTCTGCTGGTGGCCGGCGCGATCCTGAAACCGTTCCCGCAGGAAGTTCTCGAAAGCTGCTACGGCGCGGCCAACGAGATCTACGCCGATCTCGCCAAGACCAACCCGCATTTCGGCAAGATGTATGCGAGCCTCACGGCTTTCCGCAGTGAATCGCTGGCCTGGATGCAGGTCGCCGAGCTGAGCTTCGACAGCTTCATGATGCGGATGCGGACGCGGACGTGAGGCGCTGAGCGGCGCGTAAGGCAGAAACGACGAAAGCCCCGGAGATGTCTCCGGGGCTTTTTATTGGGCGCTGATGGCGGGTTAAGCGAAAGATCGCGTCACCAAAGGTGTCATCGCCCGGCTTGACCGGGCGATCCGGTATCCAGAGACCCGCGTTACAGAGCTCGCTCTCACCGCATCCGCCGCGGCGTACTGGATGCCCCGGTCAAGCCGGGGCACGACAGCAGTGAGAGTTGCGTCCTCAATTCTGATCGTCACCGAGCGCCGCGACCAGCTTGTCGTAGTACTTCGCGACGAGCTCGATGTTGGCCTTGTTCTCGACCTGCGGCGCAGGCGTCTTCAGCGCTTCATTGAGCTCGTCGAGCGCTTCCTTCTTGTCCTTGGTTGGCATCTTCTTGTCGGCCTGGACCTGCGCGATCTGCGCCTTGATCACGGCTTCGGTGCCGACATATTTCTTGGTCGCGGGATCGAAGCCGCCGAGCA
>NZ_JADPIY010000008.1:0-762500 GCF_023073095.1 Bradyrhizobium sp. 44 | reverse complement strand
GGCTCGTGGCTTGAGCCCCGTTACATCTTCGGCGCAGAAACCCTTATTTAGACCAGTGAGCTGTTACGCTTTCTTTAAAGGATGGCTGCTTCTAAGCCAACCTCCTGGTTGTTTTGGGATTTCCACATCCTTTCCCACTTAGCCACGAATTAGGGGCCTTAGCTGTAGGTCCGGGTTGTTTCCCTCTCCACAACGGACGTTAGCACCCGCTGTGTGACTCCCGGATAGTACTCTCAGGTATTCGGAGTTTGGTTGGGTTTGGTAAGACGGTAAGTCCCCCTAGCCCATCCAGTGCTCTACCCCCTGAGGTATTCATCCGAGGCGATACCTAAATATCTTTCGCGGAGAACCAGCTATTTCCCAGTTTGATTGGCCTTTCACCCCTAACCACAAGTCATCGGAGTCTTTTTCAACAGACACCCGTTCGGTCCTCCAGTGAGTGTTACCTCACCTTCAACCTGCTCATGGCTAGATCACTAGGTTTCGGGTCTAATACAACGAACTTGACGCCCTATTCAGACTCGCTTTCGCTACGCCTTCGCCTATCGGCTTAAGCTTGCTCGTTAAATTAAGTCGCTGGCCCATAATACAAAAGGTACGATGTCACCCAGAACGTATCTTGGGCTCCATCTGTTTGTAGGTGTCCGGTTTCAGGTCTATTTCACTCCCCTCGTCGGGGTGCTTTTCACCTTTCCCTCACGGTACTGGTTCACTATCGGTCGCTGAGGAGTACTTAGGCTTGGAGGGTGGTCCCCCCGCGTTCAGACAGGATTTCACGTGTCCCGCCTTACTCGTGGATACATCATCGCATTACTCGTACGGGGCTATCACCCTCTAAGGCCCAGCTTTCCTGACTGGTTCCGATTGTCTTTGATGTATCACTGGCCTGGTCCGCGTTCGCTCGCCACTACTAACGGAGTCTCTGTTGATGTCCTTTCCTCCAGGTACTTAGATGTTTCAGTTCCCTGGGTTTGCTTGAAACCTCCTATGTATTCAGAAGTCTCATACCTTCTTTTGATAACCGGAAATCCAAAACCTCTTCGATCGAAATCTAAAGGCTTAGGCATCTCACATTTCTGTTCGAACCCCACACCACAGTCTTTCGACTGAGGTCTTGGAGTTCCGGCTATCGAAGGTGGGTTTCCCCATTCGGAAATCCATGGATCAAAGCTTCTTCGCAGCTCCCCACGGCTTATCGCAGCGTAGCACGTCCTTCATCGCCTCTCAGCGCCAAGGCATCCACCGAACACCCTTAAGGCACTTGATTGCTCTCATTATCAATGTCCACACACTCGGCAGAATGTTGTCTGCAGAACTGCCTTGCGGCACGCGCCCTCGATGAACGCTATCTGCAGCCGGACAATGATTAGAAAGACCAGCTTGCTTCGTAAGATCGTTCCGATAGCGAGGCGGTCAAGCTTCGCTAAAAGGATCATTTACAACTCGCTTGTCTTTCAATGCAGCCTTGTGAGCTACGCTAAAAGACGCACGAGCGCCGAAATGATCCGGAGATAATGGAGTATCGCGCAACAATTACTTGTTGCCCGATCCAACTCGGATCGATCTCCTCTTTACGATGTCAGAAATCACGCAGCTTACTGTCCATCCGGACTAGTAAGTGCGAAGTGATGTTTCGCGGACGACGGTATGAGTAGTCGGTGATCAAACCATCTGGTGGAGCCAGACGGGATCGAACCGACGACCTCATGCTTGCAAAGCACGCGCTCTCCCAGCTGAGCTATGGCCCCGTAACCAGAAGACGAATGCTCACTCGATGAGTGTGGTGGGCCTGGGAAGACTTGAACTTCCGACCTCACGCTTATCAAGCGCGCGCTCTAACCAACTGAGCTACAAGCCCCTAACGCATATCCAGTCAAGGACCAGGGATTCTGCAAGGTTGCAGCCCCAGCGCGTGTTCGTCCGCGAAGAAAGAGAAACGAAGACGGCGAAATCCCGCCAATGCAGCTCAACGATCCTGACGACCGTTGGCCACTGATGTTTCTAAAACGGTTCGATAGAAGCAAGCTTCTGAAGAACCATCCTTAGAAAGGAGGTGATCCAGCCGCAGGTTCCCCTACGGCTACCTTGTTACGACTTCACCCCAGTCGCTGACCCTACCGTGGCCGGCTGCCTCCATTGCTGGTTAGCGCACCGTCTTCAGGTAAAACCAACTCCCATGGTGTGACGGGCGGTGTGTACAAGGCCCGGGAACGTATTCACCGTGGCGTGCTGATCCACGATTACTAGCGATTCCAACTTCATGGGCTCGAGTTGCAGAGCCCAATCCGAACTGAGACGGCTTTTTGAGATTTGCGAAGGGTTGCCCCTTAGCGTCCCATTGTCACCGCCATTGTAGCACGTGTGTAGCCCAGCCCGTAAGGGCCATGAGGACTTGACGTCATCCCCACCTTCCTCGCGGCTTATCACCGGCAGTCTCCTTAGAGTGCTCAACTAAATGGTAGCAACTAAGGACGGGGGTTGCGCTCGTTGCGGGACTTAACCCAACATCTCACGACACGAGCTGACGACAGCCATGCAGCACCTGTGTTCCAGGCTCCGAAGAGAAGGTCACATCTCTGCGACCGGTCCTGGACATGTCAAGGGCTGGTAAGGTTCTGCGCGTTGCGTCGAATTAAACCACATGCTCCACCGCTTGTGCGGGCCCCCGTCAATTCCTTTGAGTTTTAATCTTGCGACCGTACTCCCCAGGCGGAATGCTTAAAGCGTTAGCTGCGCCACTAGTGAGTAAACCCACTAACGGCTGGCATTCATCGTTTACGGCGTGGACTACCAGGGTATCTAATCCTGTTTGCTCCCCACGCTTTCGTGCCTCAGCGTCAGTATCGGGCCAGTGAGCCGCCTTCGCCACTGGTGTTCTTGCGAATATCTACGAATTTCACCTCTACACTCGCAGTTCCACTCACCTCTCCCGAACTCAAGATCCTCAGTATCAAAGGCAGTTCTGGAGTTGAGCTCCAGGATTTCACCCCTGACTTAAAGACCCGCCTACGCACCCTTTACGCCCAGTGATTCCGAGCAACGCTAGCCCCCTTCGTATTACCGCGGCTGCTGGCACGAAGTTAGCCGGGGCTTATTCTTGCGGTACCGTCATTATCTTCCCGCACAAAAGAGCTTTACAACCCTAGGGCCTTCATCACTCACGCGGCATGGCTGGATCAGGCTTGCGCCCATTGTCCAATATTCCCCACTGCTGCCTCCCGTAGGAGTTTGGGCCGTGTCTCAGTCCCAATGTGGCTGATCATCCTCTCAGACCAGCTACTGATCGTCGCCTTGGTGAGCCATTACCTCACCAACTAGCTAATCAGACGCGGGCCAATCTTTCGGCGATAAATCTTTCCCCGTAAGGGCTTATCCGGTATTAGCACAAGTTTCCCTGTGTTGTTCCGAACCAAAAGGTATGTTCCCACGCGTTACTCACCCGTCTGCCGCTGACGTATTGCTACGCCCGCTCGACTTGCATGTGTTAAGCCTGCCGCCAGCGTTCGCTCTGAGCCAGGATCAAACTCTCAAGTTGGACTTGAACTTTGAACCGGCTGATCACAACGTTTTGACGAGGTCCCACCATTTTTCATCGACCGAAGTCGATGAGCTGCCCGCGATTCACATCGCTGGCAACGATGGTGTAACCTTAAAACGTGTACCGCCGAAGTCTTTCGTCCCCTCTCAGAACTCAAAAGCCGAAGCTCTTCAGTATCCGAGAGGCGCAAGGACTCCGCCGTCCACGTTTCTCTTTCTTCATCTTCACTTGTCAAACAGCCCGGGACCAGGAGGCCCCAACCTTCCAGAGAGGAAGGGTTCCGACACCCTTACCGACGATGAATGAACTCCAATCGACTTACGTCGACTGTTGTGTCACTCAACAAGGTGAGGAGCATCAGTGGCGCGTTCGCTCGCCTTGGTCAGTGACCCGGCGGCGCCGCGCTCAGTGGTCGGGTTATAGGCCCCACCCATCGGGGTTGTCAACGACCATTGTCAGAAAATCGTCGCACGGTGGATTGTTGAAAAAATCTGCGCGATTACAGCGGGTTAGAAGGACGCCGAGCGGCTGGATCGCGCCGGCGCGGAGAAAAAACTCAGAAAAAGTTTGGGCCCGAGGGGGGTCCGGAGGCGGCATGGAGGCGCCTTGAACGCTGCTGGGAGCCCCCGCCCCTGGAAGGCCATCGGCCCCCGGCCGTTCGGGAAACTTTTCCATATTAGGCGCCGTACTTGAGCCACAATCCCCCGGCGTTCTGGTACAGACAAAGCTTGAATCGCAGGGATGCCAGTGGGGGCTGCCGGCGGTTTGTGTGGGGTCAGAGGAGGGCGATCATCCGATGAAGCAGCCTTCTTCAGACGTTCGAGAAACATCGAGAGATCTTTTTCCGCTTAGCTGTTCGTAATTTCGGCCGGTCCGTCATCTGGGCCTTCTGACCGCGGACGCCTATGCGGCTTGCCTTTTTCGAGCGACGCCCATGAAGAGGGCGGCGTAAGGAGGGGCTCGATACCGGCTCTCGGGTCGTTGATTGGGGGACTTGGGTTGAACCACAGGACGTCACGCGGCGCTTACGGGCGTGAGACCGGGATCATCGATCTCGGCCACGAGCCGCCGCTGTCCGTCGATGGTTCCGAAGCCGCCGTCATCGATCGCCGCCGTGTCTCGGTGCAATGGTTCAGCGGGACAATCTTGACCGGACTCTGCGGCGCAGCCCTGATCGGCGGCGCCGTTTTCGCATCGCTCGACGGCGAAATGACCTTCGCCAAGGTGCCGGAGCGCGTCGAAGGCGCGCTACGCGGCGCATTCGGCGCAGCCGACCGCGCCGCCACGCTGCACAAGAGCGACCGCCTGCCGCCGCCGAACGAATCCACGGCCTCGCGCAACATCGTGCGCGTCTCGACGGTTGCCCGCGTCGGCAACCGCGACGTGATGCGGGTACGTCCCTTCATCCGGATCGCCGGCAATCTGTCGATGACGACGAGCGACCTGTCGGCGAAGATCCCGCCGTTCAACGCCCAGCGCCTTCTCACCGATGTCGGCTCCGATCCGAAGGCGGCATCCGAGGATCCCAACAATCCGGAAGCCGTCGAACCCGACGCCGAGGTCTCCTTCGTCACCAAGGACCTCTCCCAGGTGCTGCCGAAAGCCAAGATTTCCGCAGTGGTGGCGCTCGACGACATCCTGATGCGGGTCCGTGATGCCGCGAACTGGCGCGGCAATGGCGGGGTGCGCTACGCCGCACTCTCCAATGCTGCGGCCGACGTCTCCGGCGCGACCGGCCCGTCCGACATCAGAAGCGCCTACGCCACCGAAGTGTCGCCGTCCGATCCCTATGCCGGCTTCGAGACGCGCGTGGTGCCGGAAAACGTCACGCTGCTGCCGAAGACCAAGGAACAGATCACCGGCGGCAATCCCAACGGCGAACGCGTCCACGTGGTCAAGAAGGGCGACAGCGTCGCCGGCGTGCTGCGCGATCTCGGCGCCACGGCCGAGGAGATCAAGGCGATCACCGCGACGCTCGGGCCGCGCGGCCGCGACGGCGGTCTGAAGGAAGGCGAGAAGCTGCGCATCCTGATGGCGCCCGCAAGCCCCGGCGCCCGTCTGCAGCCCTACCGCGTCGTCATCGCCAACGAGACCATGGTCGAGGCGATCGCGGCGCTGTCCGATCTCGGCAAATACGTCGCGGTCGACGTCTCCAGCATGAATACCGTTGCCGACGCGGCGGCGAACGCCAACAGCGACGACGATGACGACGATGACGGCACGGGCGTGCGGCTCTACCAGAGCATCTATGAGACCGCGATGCGCAACAAAGTGCCGATGCCCGTCATCGACGACATGATCAAGATCTACTCCTACGACGTCGATTTCCAGCGCAAGGTGGCGCCGGGCGATTCATTCGACGTGTTCTACGCCGGCGAAGACGAAGGCGTGACCGCGAGCGAAAAGAACGACGTGCTGTTCGCTTCGCTGACGCTCGGCGGCGAGACCAAGAAATACTACCGCTACCAGAGCCCGGACGACGGCGTCGTCGACTACTATGACGAGACCGGCAAGAGCGCGAAGAAGTTCCTGGTGCGCAAGCCTGTCAACAACGCCATCATGCGCTCCGGCTTCGGCGGCCGCCGACACCCCATCCTCGGCTATGTGAAGATGCATACCGGCGTCGACTGGGCGACCTCCTACGGCACGCCGATCTTCGCCTCCGGCAACGGCGTGATCGAGAAGGCGGGCCCCGAGGGCGGCTACGGCAAATACATCCGCATCAAGCACAACAACGGCTACGAGACCGCTTATGGCCATATGTCGGCCTTCGCCAAGGGCATGGAGCCCGGCAAGAAGGTGCGGCAGGGCCAGGTGATCGGCTTCGTCGGTTCGACCGGCGCGTCGACCGGCCCGCACGTCCACTACGAAATCCTGGTCAACGGCCGCTTCGTCGATCCGCTGCGTGTGAAACTGCCGCGCGGCCGCTCGCTGGAAGGCCCGATGCTGGCCGGCTTTGAGAAGGAGCGCGACCGGCTCGACGGCATGATGAGCGGCCGCGCCGGCGCCATCGCCCGGATGTCGGACGCCACCGGCGGTCCGTTGCAGGTCACGAACCGGTAAAGCCGATGACCGGCCGAGATCGGCCGGTCATCTTCAAACATGATCCGGATTTGACGTCGTCGCGCGAGGCCCGCTTGGCCGCATCACAACGTCAAGTTTCGTTTGCCAAAGCGGCATGAGGAGCGAATACTTTCCAAAAAACGGGAGGTCTCGCCATGAAGAACAGGCTCGCCTGCGCAGCCTTCGTCGCTGCGATTGTCTCCGCCACCAGTGTTTCGGCCGAAAACTGGGAGGTCACCAAGCTCGTCCCCGGCTCGGCGTTCCACGGCGTGCACGGGCTTGCGATCGACAAGGCCGGCCATCTGTTTGCCGGCAGCGTCGCGGGCGCGGCGCTCTACGAGGTCGACATCGCCGGCGGTACCGCCAAGGTTGCAATCCCCGCTCCGGTCGGAATGGCCGACGACATCGCATTCGCGCCCGACGGCACCATGGCCTGGACCGGCTTCCTGGCCGGCGATCTCTACTCGCGCAAGGGCGACGGCCCGATCAAGAAGCTCGCTTCCGGCCTTCCCGGCATCAATTCGCTCGCCTTCCGCAAGGATGGCAGGCTGTACGCCACCACCGTCTTCCTCGGCGACACGCTCTATGAGATCGACGTCGAGGGCGTCAAACCACCGCGCCAGATCATGGAGAAGATGGGCGGCCTCAACGGCTTCGAGTTCGGTCCCGACGACAAGCTCTACGGTCCGCTCTGGTTCAAGGGGCAGGTCGCAAGGGTCGACGTCGACAAGGCCGAGCTGACCGTCGTCGCCGACGGCTTCAAGGTCCCGGCCGCGGTGAACTTCGATTCCAAGGGCAATCTCTGGGTGGTCGACACCGCCCTCGGCCAGCTCGTCCGCCTCGATCCGAACTCGGGCGCCAAGACCATGATGGCGCAATTGAAGCCGTCGCTGGACAATCTCGCAATCGACGACAAGGACCGGATCTACGTCTCCAACATGGCCGACAACGGCATCCAGGAGGTCGATCCCGCGACCGGCCAGGCGCGGCAGGTCATCATCGGCAAGCTCGCTTTGCCCGGCGGCATCGGCGTCACGTCGGAGAACGGCAAGGATACGATCCACGTCGCCGACGTGTTCGCCTATCGCACGGTGGACGGCGCGACCGGCGAGGTCACCGAGAAGGCCCGCATGCACGCCGCCGGCGTCACGCTCGAATATCCGATGAGCGCGACGGCGAAGGGCAACGATGTGGTCCTGTCGAGCTGGTTCACCGGCACGGTGCAGGTGATCGACGGCAAGACCGGCGCCACGCGCGACATGCTGCACGGCTTCAAGGCGCCGCATGACGCGCTCGTGCTCGCGGACGGCAGCATCCTGGTGGCCGAGCTCGGCACAAAATCGCTGGTCCGCGTCAGCGGCGAGCACGGCAAGGACCGCACCACGCTGATCGGCGGACTCGAGGGTCCGGTCGGGCTGGTCGCGGGATCGCGCGGCGCGGTCTATGTCACCGAAGCCTTTTCCGGCGTCGTCTCGATGATCGAGAGCAACGGCGAGAAGACGGTCATCGCCAAGGACCTGAAAATGCCCGAAGGCATCGCACGCGCCAGCGACGGCAAGCTGATCGTGGCGGAGGTCGGCGCGAAGCGGTTGATCGAGATCGCACCGGAGAGCGGCACGATCACCGAGATCGCGGCCAATCTCCCGATCGGCCTGAGCGGTGCGCCCGGAGGGCTGCCGACGCATATCCCGACGGGCGTTGGCATCGGGGAATCCGGCACGATCTATTTCTCTTCTGACATCGAGAACGCGATCTACAAGGTCACGAAGAAATAAGTCCCCGCGCGTCGAAATTGTAGATGGATCGCATATGCCGGCAGGGCCGCACCGCAAAGATTGCACGTCCTAGCCAGACCACACTCCGGCAGCAACATCGTCAACAACCCGCAAAACAAACCGCCCCGGAGAGATTGACCTCTCCGGGGCGGCTTTTTGCTTCAGGCTTGGATTGCCGGCGCTCAGTTCAGCTTCCGCTTCGACACCGGCGCCTCGAACTGGGCGATCTCCGCGGTCTGCGGCGCCTTGCCGTTGAAGGTCAGCACGTTGCCTTCGGACGAGATCGCAACGGTATCGCCGTCCTTGACGTCGCCGGCCAGGATCATCTCTGCGAGCGGATCCTGGACGTGACGCTGGATCACGCGCTTGAGCGGCCGTGCGCCGTAGGCGGGATCCCAGCCCTTGGCGGCGAGCCAGTCGCGGCCCGCAGCGTCGAGCGTCAGCACGATCTTGCGATCGGTCAAGAGCTTCTGCAGCCGCGCGAACTGGATCTCGACGATCCGGCCCATCTCGCTCCTCTGCAAGCGATGGAACAGGATGATCTCGTCGACGCGGTTCAAGAACTCTGGCCTGAAGTGCGACCGCACCATTCCCATCACCTGCTCGCGCACGGCCGAGGTGTCCTCGCCCTCCGGCTGGTTCACCAGAAACTCCGAACCGAGGTTCGAGGTCATGATGATCAGCGTGTTGCGGAAGTCGACGGTGCGGCCCTGGCCGTCGGTGAGGCGGCCGTCGTCGAGCACCTGCAACAGGACGTTGAACACGTCGGGGTGCGCCTTCTCGATCTCGTCGAACAGCACGACCTGGTAGGGCCGGCGCCGCACTGCTTCGGTCAGCGCACCGCCCTCGTCATAACCGACGTAGCCCGGAGGCGCGCCGATCAGCCGCGAAACCGAGTGCTTCTCCATGTACTCGGACATGTCGAGCCGGACCATCGCGGTCTCGTCGTTGAACAGATACTCGGCGAGCGCTTTCGTCAGCTCGGTCTTGCCGACGCCGGTGGGCCCCAGGAACATGAACGAGCCGGTCGGCCGGTTCGGATCTTGCAGCCCCGCGCGCGAACGGCGCACGGCGGTCGCGACCGCACGCACGGCCTCGGCCTGCCCGACGACGCGCTTGCCGAGCGAGTCCTCCATCCGCAGGAGCTTGTCTTTCTCGCCTTCCAGCATCTTGTCGACGGGCACGCCGGTCCAGCGCGAGACCACCTGCGCGATGTGGTTGGCGGTGACCGCCTCCTCCATCATCTCGCCGGAGTTCTCCTTGGCCTCGATGTCTGCAAGCTGCTTTTCGAGCTCGGGGATCCGGCCATAGGCCAGCTCGCCGGCCTTCTGGAATTCACCACGCCGCTGCGCGTTGGCGAGTTCGACCCGTAAGCCGTCGAGCTCGGCCTTCAGCTTCTGGGCGTCGGAGAGCTTGTTCTTCTCCGCGCTCCAGCGTGCGGTGAGCGCCGCGGACTTCTCCTCGAGATCGGCCAGCTCCTTCTCCAGGGTCTGCAGGCGGCCCTTCGAACCGGCATCGCTCTCTTTCTTCAATGCTTCCTGTTCGATCTTCAGCCGGATGATTTCCCGATCCATCGAATCCAGCTCTTCCGGCTTGGAGTCGACCTGCATCTTGAGCCGCGCGGCCGCCTCGTCCATGAGGTCGATGGCCTTGTCCGGCAGGAAGCGGTCGGTGATGTAGCGGTTGGACAGCGTCGTGGCGGCGACCAGCGCGGAATCGGTGATCCGCACGCCATGGTGCTGCTCGTACTTGTCCTTCAGCCCGCGCAGGATCGAGATCGTGTCCTCGACCGAGGGCTCGCTGACGAAGATCGGCTGGAAACGCCGCGCCAGCGCCGCGTCCTTTTCGACGTGCTTCTGGTACTCGTCGAGCGTGGTGGCGCCGATGCAGTGCAACTCGCCGCGGGCGAGCGCAGGCTTGAGCAGGTTGGACGCGTCCATTGCGCCATCGCCCTTGCCGGCGCCGATCAGCGTGTGCATCTCGTCGATGAACAAGACGAAATTGCCCTCGCTCCCGGTCACCTCCTGCAGCACGGCCTTCAGCCGCTCCTCGAACTCCCCGCGATATTTTGCACCTGCAATCAGCGAGCCAAGGTCGAGCGACAGCAGCTTCTTGTCCTTCAGGCTCTCGGGCACGTCGCCGTTGACGATGCGCAGCGCCAGGCCCTCGGCGATGGCGGTCTTGCCGACACCGGGCTCGCCGATCAGGACGGGATTGTTCTTGGTCCGGCGCGACAGCACCTGGATCGTGCGACGGATCTCCTCGTCACGGCCGATGACCGGATCGAGCTTGCCGTCGCGCGCCGCCTGGGTGAGGTCGCGGGCATATTTCTTCAGCGCGTCATACGCGTTCTCGGCCGTGGCGGAGTCCGCGGTCCGGCCCTTGCGCAGCGCCTCGATCGCCGCGTTGAGGTTTTGCGGGGTGACGCCGCCCTTGGCCAGGATCGCGCCCGCCTCGCTGGTCTTCTCCAGCGCGAGGCCGAGCAGCAGCCGCTCGACGGTAACAAAGCTGTCGCCGGCCTTCTCGCCGGCCTTTTCGGCAACGTCGAAGGTGCGGGCGAGCTCGGGCGCCAGATAGATCTGGCCGGCTCCGCCGCCAGAGACCTTCGGCACCTTGTTCAGGACGTCCTCGGTCGCCTTCAGGATTGCGCGGGAATTGCCGCCGGCACGGTCGATCAGGCCGGCAGCGAGGCCTTCATTGTCGTCCAGCAGCACTTTCAGGACGTGCAGGGTCGAAAACTGCTGGTGCCCTTCGCGCACCGCAAGCGACTGTGCGGACTGGACGAAGCCCCTGGAGCGTTCGGTATATTTTTCGATGTTCATATCGTGGTCTTTCCCTCGGCCTGCCCCTGGAGCCCTCAGAGGCACTCCAAACGGCATCTTCATTGGGTTTCCGATGACCGCATTGACGTTTCTCAACCGGCAACGGTCCTTATCAGCCGGCGCTGGCGCCGGCCTGACCCAGATGTGGGAAGCGAGGCCTCGGACCGGAAGAGGCGAGTTCACAATTTCGTGCGCGGATCCGCCCGCTTGGCGCCGATGGGCCGAATCCCCTAAGTAGCGGCATGACCCCTAGCGCAATGACAGCCAGCCAGACCGCCGAGATCACCGGCCTCTACCGTTATCCGATCAAGGGCCTGACGCCGGAGCCCCTGCCCCGCGTCTCCCTGCGAGCCGGCCAGACCCTGCCCGCCGACCGCCGCTACGCCATTGAGAACGGCCCCAGCGGCTTCGATCCGGAACAGCCGCAGTGGAAGCCGAAGATCCAGTTCCTGATGCTGGCGCGCAATGAGCGGCTGGCTTCGCTCGACAGCCGGTTCGAGGACGCGACCAACCGCCTGACCATCCGCAAGGACGGCCAGATCGTCGCCAGCGGCGATCTCGAGACCGCCGCCGGGCGCGCCGCCATCGAGGACTACTTCAGCCAGAACTTTCAGCCAGAGCTGAAAGGTCCGCCCAAGATCCTGTCCGGCCGCAACCACAGCTTTTCCGACGTCGCCCGCAAGGTCGTGTCCATCATCAATCTCGACAGCGTCCGCGCGCTCGAGACCATGCTCGGCGGCGCCGCCGTCCACCCGCTGCGCTTCCGCGCCAATCTCTACGTGAAGGGCTGGCCGGCCTGGTCCGAGCTCGACCTCGTCGGCCAGACGCTCGCGATCGGACAGGCCCGGCTGCAAGCGGTCAAGCGCATCAAGCGCTGCCCGGCCATCAATGTCGACCCCGAGACCGCCAGGCGCGATCTCGAAATCCCGACCACGCTCTCGAGCAATCTCGGCCACATGGACTGCGGCATCTATGCCGAGGTGATCGCCGACGGCGACATCGGCGTGGGCGACGCGGTTGCGTTGGAAGAGCCGAAGCTGGTGTGACGTGGCGCCGGCGCCGCCCGTCATTGCGAGCGAAGCGACACAATCCAGGAATGCGCCCGCGGAGACGGTCTGGATTGCTTTGTCGCTCCGCTCCTCGCAATGACGGCCGTCAGTTCGGCATCACATACGCATAGATCCGGCCGCGCGAGACCGGTGCTTCGCGAACGCGGTTGCCGTTGTTGCCGGAGATCATGATCGGATTGCCCTGCGCGTCGACGCCGGTAATGATGCCGACATGACCGCCCCGGCCGCCGCGCGACATCACTGCGATGGCGCCGACCTGCGGACCGGTGACGCGCGTCCCGTAATGGGCGAACGAATTCGCCATATCGGAGCCGGTGCCACGGTGACCGGTCTTCTCAAGCACCATGTTCATGAACCGCGCGCACCACAGGCTGCCGCGGCCGGTCGGATTGCCGCCGACATAGCGGCGCGCCTCGGACACGAGGCCCGATCCGCCGCCGAAGCCGCCGCTGCCCGTGGCCACGCCGCCGTCATTCGCGTTAGTGGCCATCCCACCGCCACGCCTCGTGGCGATTCGACGGCTGGCGCGCGTGATCTTCCCACTGCTATCGCTGGTCACCATTCCTGCGTTGCCCCGCATGGCCATTCCACCGCTGCCGCTCATAGCCATTCCACCGCTGCCGCTCATGGCCATTCCACCGCTGCCGCTCATGGCGATGCCGCCGGTATTGGCGTTCGGGTCATAGCTGGCGAAGGTGTTGCCGAAGCCGCTCGCCTGCAATTGCGCCGCGCCGTGATCGAAACGCGAGCTGCGTGCATGCCGGTAATGATGATGTCTGCTGGCGTGATGCGCGTAAGCGTGGCGCTCTGCGCTATGACGATGAGGTCGTGCTGACGCCGGAGAAGTGAAGGCGGCGACCGCCGCGAAGAAAACAGCCAGCGCGACGACACAGCGCGACAGGCGAGACGCAAACAACTCGAACATTCTTCATCCTTCGTTGACACCCCCACTTCCCAATCGGCCCGTGCGGTGGCCGACATCCGCGGGCTGTATCAGTATCCTGATGTGGCGAGAACAAGACGCGGCCGCGGAGATTTTCGACGATGATTAATAAGTGTTAGGGTCGTATGCGCTCACCGCAGGACGGCATTCCAATGCCGCAGCCACCTCAGGGAGAAAACCGGATGCCTCACGCCCTCACGAAGGACAATTGTCGCCTCTATTTCGAAGAAGCAGGCACCGGCACGCCGATTATTTTTCTGCACGAATTCGCGGCCGACTACACCAATTGGGAGCCGCAGATGCGCTACTTTTCGCGCGGCCATCGCTGCATCACCTATTCGGCGCGCGGCTACACGCCATCGGACGTGCCTGATGGCGAGGTCTACGGCTACACGCATTTCTATACCGATGCGCTCGCGGTGCTCGATCATCTGAAGATCGATCGCGCGCACTTCGTCGGTCTCTCGATGGGCGCCTATTCGTCGCTCCAGATCGGGCTCAACGCGCCCCAACGTGCGCTGTCGATGACGCTCGCCGGCGTCGGCTCAGGCTCGGAGATCGAGAACCTCGACGCCTGGCGCAAGCAGTGCCGCGCCAACGCGGAGCAATTCGAGATGCTCGGCTCAGCCGAAGTCGCAAAAGTCACGCGCGAGGCGCCGAGCCGGATTCCCTTCCTGGTGAAGGACCCGCGCGGCCACGCCGATTTCTATGCCGCCCTGGCGCGGCACGACGCCAAGGGATCGGCGCGGACGATGCGCGGCTTCCAGGCCGGCCGTCCCTCGATCTTTACGATGACGGACGCGATCAGAGCGGCCACGACGCCGGCACTCATCATCTGCGGCGACGAGGACGATCCGTGCGTGGGCGCAAGCCTGTTCCTGAAGAAGCATCTGCCTGCGGCAGGGCTCGCCATGTTTCCGAAGTCCGGCCACGTCCTCAATCTCGAAGAGCCAGCGCTGTTCAACGAAACTGTGGAACGGTTCGTCACGCTGGTGGAAGCGGGAAGATGGCCGGTGCGCGACCCGAGGTCACTGGCGGCGCATTAGCGCGAAGGCGTCACCAGGTACTGCGTCGCGTAGATGGGGTAACGGGCCGGCCTACTTCCTGCCGCCCCGCGTCAGCAGAAACACGCCCTGCTCGCCGAACAGATTCCACACCCACCAGGGCATCCGCAGCCGCAGCGGACGGCCGTAGAGGTCGAGCGCCTCGGCACGTTCCATCTTGACGTCGATCGCATCGCAGAGCTCGACGAAATCCTTGATGGTGCAGAAATGGATGTTGGCGGTGTCATACCAGCTTGCCGGCAGGTTCTCCGTGCGCGGCATGTGGCCGCCGATCAGGAGCTGGAGCCGCATCTTCCAGAAGCCGAAATTCGGGAACGACACGATGGCGCGGCGGCCGATGCGCAAGAGATTCTCGAGCACGACCTTGGGCTGCCGCGTCGCCTGCAAGGTTTGCGACAGGATCACGTAGTCAAAGGCGTCATCCGGATAATTCACGAGGTCGGTGTCGGCATCGCCCTGCACCACCGCGAGACCCTTGGCGACGCAGCGGTTGACGCCCTCGCGCGACAGCTCGATGCCGCGGCCGTCGATGCCGCGAGTTTCCAGCAGCTGGAGCAGGTCGCCCTCGCCACACCCGACATCGAGCACTTTCGAGCCCGGCTTGACCATCTCGGCCACCAGCACATGGTCGGCGCGAAAATCACCGGGCTGCCCGGCCGCAAGGCCGCCCAGCGGCAGCGCTTCCTGTACAGACATGACTAGCCGTCCTTTAAGCTTTCTTGGCGGTGAGCCCGCGCGCCTTGCCTGCCGACTGCAGGAACGCACGGCCGATGTCGAAGAACTCGGGCACGTCGAGGAGGAACGCGTCGTGACCGCGATCGGTCTCGATCTCGGCGAACGACACCCGCGCGCTCGACGCATTCAACGCGTGCACCAGTGCGCGCGATTCCGATGTCGGGAACAGCCAGTCGCTGGTGAAGGAGACCACGCAGAACCGGGTCTGGATTCCCGCGAACGCCTTCGCCAGCACGCCGCCATGGTCGCCCGCGATGTCGAAATAATCCATCGCGCGGGTCAGATAGAGATAGGAGTTGGCATCGAAGCGTTCGACAAAGGACGAGCCCTGGTAGCGCAGGTAGGACTCGACCTGGAAGTCGGCGTCGAACGAGAAGGTCGGCAGCTCGCGGTCCTGCATCCGCCGTCCGAATTTGCGATGCAGCGCGGCGTCGGAGAGATAGGTGATGTGCGCCGCCATCCGGGCGACAGCGAGCCCACGATGCGGATGGATACCTTGATCGGCATAGCCGCCATGGTGCCAGTCGGGATCGGCCATCACCGCCTGGCGGCCAAGCTCGTGGAACGCGATGTTCTGCGCCGAATGTCGTGTCGAGCAGGCGATCGCCAGCGCGGAGAACACCCGGCTCGGATACGCCGCCGTCCATTGCAGCACTTGCATGCCGCCCATCGAGCCGCCGACGACTGCGAACAGCGTGTCGATGCCGAGCCGGTCGATCAGCATCGCCTGCGCGCGCACCATGTCGGGGATGGTGATGACGGGGAAATCGAGGCCCCAAACCTTGCCGGTCGCCGGATTGATCGAAGCCGGACCGGTCGAGCCCATGCAGCCGCCGATCACGTTGGAGCAGATGATAAAATACTCGCTGGGATCGAGCGGTCGGCCCGAGCCGACCAAAGTCTCCCACCAGCCGGGCTTGCCGGTGACAGGGTGCACATTGGCGACGTGCTGGTCGCCGGTCAGCGCATGGCAGATCAGGATCGCGTTGGAGCGATCGGCATTCAGCTCGCCATAGGTCTGGTAGGCGATCTGGAACGGGCTGAGATCGACACCGCAATCGAGCCGCAGCGGCTGTTCCAAGCCAAACTGCGCGACGTGCGAACTCGGATGATCCACCTCGTGCGACCGCTCGTCGGCGGTGATCGCGGGACTCGGAATTGACTGGACGCCAACCATCTGACCATCGACCTCGTTTGCGGTCGTCGTGGTGACCGCATTGACATCAGGCCATGAAAAACCCGGCCTGAACGATAGGTTCGGCCGGGATCGAAAGCGTCCCCGGCCTGTTTAGCGAGTTTTTTAACGTGGCTGCAAGCCGGCCGGCTCAAATGACCACGGAACGGGTAAAAACTACCGTCTTGGATGGTTTTCGTCAAGTCACGGCCCGGATCAGCCAAATTCGCCTGTCGCGCCACGGGCGGAAAGGGCCCGATTTCCCTTTGCATTTCTCTTTGCTTTCGCAGCCCCGACTGCCTAATCAGGATATCCATCACAGCGGTGACGGCTCGACTGATCCGCATTGGAACGCCTCTCAACAGCACCTGTCAGACATGTCCCATCGTCCGCCCGCGCCACCATCACTCCAGGAATTGCGCAAGGAGATCGACGCGATCGACGAAGGCATGCATCGCCTGCTGATGCAACGCGGCGACATCATCGACCGCCTGATCCAGGTGAAGCAGACCCAGGAGGTCGGCTCGGCGTTCCGCCCGGCACGCGAGGCCTCCATGATGCGCGACCTCGTGCAGCGTCATCGCGGCATCCTGCCGCTCGACACCGTCGAGAGCATCTGGCGCGTCATCATCGCGACCTTCACCTATGTCCAGGCCCCGTTCTCGGTGCACGCCGACATCTCGGCGAGCGAGCCGGCCATGCGCGATTCCGCGCGATTCCATTTCGGCTTCACGGTGCCTTACGTCGCGCATTTCAGCGCGCAGGCGGCGGTCGAGGCCGTCGCGAAGTCCAAGGGCGATCTGGCGCTGGTCTCGGCGACTTCGAGCCGCACGCCGTGGTGGCTGTCGCTGGAAGAAGCCGGCGCGCCAAAGATCATCGCGCGGCTGCCCTTTGTCGAGCGCGCCGACCATCCGGCGGCGTTGCCCGTGTTCGCGGTCTCGCGCGTCGCCGACAGCGCCCTGGTGACGGAGGTCGAGACCTTCAGCGTCCGCGTCTCTGGGTGGAATGCGGAGGTCGCGCGCGCCCTGTCGCCGCTCGCCGAGATCGTGGCGGTGCCCGACACCGCCTTCGACGGTGCCGCGCTGCTGGTCTCGGTCACCGCGACAAGCAACATCGACAAGATCAAGGCTGCCCTGATCGAAGCGGGGGCCTCGGTGCGCTCCACGGCCCTCGTCGGCAGCCACGCAACGCGCTATACGGTGCCCCCGACCGGGTCGAAATCGTAAGTCGCGAACCGCTTAAGCCAGTCCGGAGTTGAAGATGTCCCGCCCCGTGCCGAATCCCGGCATTCTCGATATTGCGCCCTACACGCCCGGCAAGACTCCAGTGGCAGAGCCCGGCCGCAAGGTGTTCAAGCTTTCGGCCAACGAGACGCCGTTCGGGCCCTCGCCGAAGGCGATCGAGGCGTTCAAGAACGTGGCGGATCATCTGGAAGACTATCCGGAAGGGACCTCGCGCGTGCTGCGCGAAGCGATCGGGCGCACCTTCGGGCTCGATCCCAACCGCATCATCTGCGGCGCCGGCTCGGACGAGATCCTCAACCTGCTCGCCCACACCTATCTCAGCCACGGTGACGAGGCGATCTCGACTACGCATGGCTTCCTGGTCTACCCGATCGCGACCATGGCGGTCGGCGCGAAGAATGTCATCGCGGCCGAGAAGAACCTCACCTGCGATGTCGACGCCATCCTCAAGGCGGTGACGCCGAAGACAAAGCTGGTCTGGCTCGCCAACCCCAACAACCCGACCGGCACCTATGTGCCGTTCGACGAGGTCAAGCGCCTGCGCGCTGGCCTGCCCTCGCACGTGCTGCTGGTGCTGGACGCAGCCTATTGCGACTACGTCTCGCGCAACGATTACGAGATGGGGATCGAGCTGGTCGCGACCACCGAAAACACGGTGGTGACACACACCTTCTCCAAGATCCATGGTCTTGCGGCACTGCGCATCGGCTGGATGTTCGGCCCCGAGCACATCATCGATGCGGTCAACCGCATCCGCGGTCCCTTCAACGTATCGACGCCGGCCATGTACGCCGCCGTTGCCGCGATCGAGGACACCGCGCACCAGGCCATGTCGAAGCAGTTCACCGAGACCTGGCGCAACTGGCTGATCGAGGAGATCGGCAAGCTCGGGCTGAAGGTGACGCCGAGCGTCGCCAATTTCGTGCTGATCCACTTCCCCACCGAGGGCAAGACCTCGGACGCAGCCGACGCCTTCCTCACCAGGCGCGGGCTGGTGCTGCGCGGCTTGAAGAACTACGGCCTGCCGCATTCGCTGCGCATGACCATCGGCACCGAGGAGGCCAACCGCCTCGTCGTCGAGGGCCTGCGCGACTTCATGGCCGGACGATGAGCGCGACCCCGCACTTCCAGCGCGTCGCGCTGATCGGCTTCGGCCTGATCGGCGGCTCGATCGCGCGCGCCGCGAAGCTCCAGGGCCTGGCTTCCGAGATCGTCACCACCGCGCGCTCGGAGAAGACGCGCGCACGCGTGATGGAGCTCGGCATCGTCGATCAGGTCGTGGCGACCAATGCAGAAGCCGTGAAGGACGCCGATCTCGTTATCCTCTGCATTCCCGTCGGCGCCTGCGGCCCGGTGGCGCAGGAGATCGCCCCGCATCTCAAGCCCGGCGCGATCATCTCCGACGTCGGCTCGGTCAAGGGCGCCATCGTCAGGGATATGGCGCCGCATCTGCCGAAAGGTATCCATTTCGTGCCGGCGCATCCCGTCGCAGGCACCGAGCATTCGGGCCCCGATTCCGGCTTCGCCGAGCTCTTCATCAACCGCTGGTGCATCCTCACCCCGCCGGAGGGCGTTAATGCGGCTGCCACCGATCGCCTGCGTGCGTTCTGGGCGGCGATGGGCGCCAAGGTCGAAATCATGACGCCGGATCATCATGATCTCGTGCTCGCGATCACCAGCCATCTGCCGCATCTGATCGCCTACACCATCGTCGGCACCGCCGACGAGCTGGCGCAGGTGACGGAGTCTGAGGTCATCAAGTTCTCCGCCGGCGGCTTTCGCGACTTCACGCGCATCGCGGCATCCGATCCGACGATGTGGCGCGACGTCTTCCTCGCCAACAAGGAAGCCGTGCTGGAGATGCTCGGCACCTTCACCGAGGATCTGGCAAAGCTCACCCGCGCGATCCGCCGCGGCGACGGCGAGGCACTGTTCGACCACTTCACCCGCACCCGCGCCATCCGCCGCGGCATCGTCGAAATCGGCCAGGACTCGGCTGCGCCCGACTTCGGCCGGCCGCACGCGCAGCTCGGCAACAAGCCGTAGCACTGAAGTAGCCCGGATGGAGCGCAAGCGTAATCCGGGACCTCCATCGCTTGAGACCATCCAGGCTACGAGCCTGCGTGGCTCCGTGACTAGAACGGATAGTAGCGGATCTGCGTCATGACGACGTTGTCGTCCGTCTTCGGCGCGCCGCCGACGCCCGCGAACGCGAACCGTTGCGTGTGGGAATACTGCAGGCCGGCTTTCAGCGTACCGAAACTCCCCTGGTAGATGGTGTCGTAGATCCCGGTCGTGATCTGCCGGACCTCCCTGGTGTTGCCGTTGCAGGTCGCGGCCGGCGAGTTCTCGGTCAAGCAGCCGGTGTTGTTGTAGAGCGGATTGCCGTAGCCGAACGGCACCGTTCCAACATTGGCGAAATTCGCCTTGGCCTTTTCGAGGCCTGCATAGGAGTAGACATCGAGGCTCGGCGTCGCGTGCCAGATCAGGCCGACGGCGGCCGCCGTGATCGTCAGCGGGAGGATGGTGCCGTCCTGCGCCACCGCCGCGTCAGGGAACGGCGTTGCCGTGAAGCGGCCCAACACGCCGTGCGAGCCATAGAGCTGAAGATCGAGAGTTTTCGGAATCAGCTCGGCGAAGATGTGTCCACCGAAGCTTCCGGTGTCGTAGGTGTGGTTGGCGTTGTTGAAGCGATCGAACAGCTGGCGGTAGAGCGCCCACGCCTCGACATGCAGCTTGGTGGGCCCGAGCCGTGGGTCCCACGCTGCCTTGACGGTGATGTCGGGCACCTGATTCAGACTGACATTGTTGAGGTTGTTGAAGAAGCTGCCGCCGGGACCGGTCAGATTGACCTGAAGGTTCGGGTTCAGCACGCCCTGTGGTCCGATGGCGGTTGTGCCGACGGCCGGGACGTTGCCGCCGAAGAACGCTGTCTGGGCATTCTCGACCGAGGCAGCCAGCTTGAACTCCGGTCCGATGTCCTGCCAGACGCGCAGCCCGGGCTGGCGTGCCGCAAGAAATCCCGGAACGGATTCGAAGTCGATCACGCCGGGCGCATCGACGCCACGAGGATCGATGCCGGACTTGGTCGGCGCGTTGAGCGACCAGGATTGCCCGGCGAGGAAGTGAAGACCGAGATCACTGCTGTCCAGTTCCAGACTGAGCTGCCGCATGCGCGGATTGAACGAGTTGGTCGCAACCGAGCTCGCCGTCTGAGCCGCACCTTCGAAATCGATCTCGCCATAGCCCGCGAGGTGCGTGTCGGCATCGGCATTGCCCTCGGCCAGCACCGAGAACCTGCTCTGGCGCGCGGAGAAGCGCGTTTCCGGAATGTTGAAGTTGCGGCTCTGCTGATAGGGGATGAAGTTGTAGACCGAGCCGGTATCGGAGGCGAGATTACGCGAGCGGTAGATGCCGGTGAGATCGACCCAGCCACCGAAGGTCAAAGTCACGCCCTTGTAGCAGACCTTGCCGGCCGCACATGGATCGGCGGCGAGCGCCTTGTAACTTGCCGGCAACTGAACGGCCTTCGCCTGCGCTTCAACCTGCCGCGTCTTGCGCGCCTCCGAGTCCACGCGCTGCTGCAGCTCCTTCAGCTTGGCCTTCAGCGACTGGATTTCGGTTGTGACATTGTCGTCGGCACGCGCCTGCCCGGAACAGGCAGCGAGAATACCCAGCATCAGTCCGCAATTGATGATCCGCACTTGAAGCTTCCTCCATTTGGGAAGTGGATTGGATTCCGCGCGCCGTCTCCGGCGCATGCATGCTTCCCTGGTGTGGAGTGATTTGAATGCGGCTGCGATTATTCGCGGCGCCGTGCATCTTCTGCATCACGTTTTCCTGACGATCCTGTTCGGAATATTTTTCGTTGGCTGCGGATCCGCACGCGCGATCGTCCAAAGCCACGTTCAAGGCAACGCGCATTGGGCCCGGCCGGGACATGACCGGGCCCAGTTCGCGAGGGGCAAGTGGTGGGACGGCGGCTATTTGCCCTTGGTCGCGCGCATCACCGTGGGGCGCGGTGATTTCGGCGTGGGGACGAATGCCATCGTCTCCCGCGTCGTGGGATTCGAGATGTTGCGATCACCATTCGGATACATCGAGGCGTATGCGGCCGGCTCCTGCGACTGCCATTGCCACTGCGCGAAGGCGGGCGTCGCGATCGCGGCCGAGATGGCGACGACGGCAACGAACGGTTTGGACTTGATCATGATTATCTCTCCTGCCTGGGGCGACCGCATCATCGTGCGGCCGACATGGAGAGAGAGCGGAGTTTGCGGCTCCGCATTCCCGGCGGGTCATCACGATCCGGCGAAGCGGCCGTGAGTTCAGCTCGTAACCCGCATGGAGGGCGTTACGACAGCTGAGGGCGATGAATGGAGAGAGGCGACTATGAATTCTTCCTACTGCTTCGCGCTGCGAACAAACTTTCCCGGCTTGAACAGATCGAGGTCGATGGCCTGTCCCATCGCCAGATATCCGGTGCGGTTGGGATGAAGCTTGTCGCCGGCGCCGCCTGTCGTGCTTTCGGGAACGAACTCCGGCTTGAGGCCACCCGAGGCCGGGTCGAGCGTCGCGCGATCAAAATCTATCACAGCGTCGAATGTCCCTGAGCTACGGATGAATGCGTTGAGCGCCTTACGCTTGTCATCCTGCTCGGGAAAACCATGGGCCGCGCTGGTGCTGCCCAGTGCCGAAACGACGGTGGCGCCGATGATCCGGGCTTGCGGCCATTTCGCGCGTAGTTTCGCGACGCCGTCCTTCATCGCGGCGATGACCTGGTCGGCGGCAAAATTGCCGTTCTTGCTGAAATCGTTGATGCCTTCCAGCCAGATCAGGCTCGATATGCCGGACAGCGACAGCACGTCGCGATCGAGCCGCTGACCCGAAGCGGGGCCGCCCGCGTACGGTTTGTCGGGACCGTATTCGGCGGGGCCTGCGATTTGGTTGCCACCGATGCCGCCATTCACGACGGCGACCTTGTTGCCGTAGACCGCCTTCAGGCGACGCGACAGCACGTTGGGCCAGCGATCGTCGCCATTCATGGTCGAGGCGGTCCCGTCGGTAATCGAATCCCCAAACGCCATGATGGCGAAGGCGTCCGCAGGCGCAGTCATCTCGATCGCATCGAGGAAGAACCACGACGCGGTCGCATAGGGGAAGGAAGCCTCGTCTTCGAGGGCGCCCTTCGCGCCGCCGCCCGGCGCACTGACATAGGAGGTGGTCAGCGCTTTGGCGTGCCAGGTCATCGGACCGCTCTGGCCGGCGACATGAAAACTGACCGCAAGCCCGCGGCCGGCGAGGTCATCGGGCCGCTTTGCAAACGGCAGCGCGATCGCATCGCTCCAGACCGAATTTCCCGGCGACACCGTAACGGAAGGCGTGCCGGCGAACGTAATGGGAGTGTTGGAGCCGCGGATCAACGCGGCACTACCCGATTGCAGGCCGACGTAAACGCCGTCAAACGTGACGGGTTTGGTGCCAAAGGCGTTGCTGAGCCGAATGCGGGCCTGACGGCCCCAGATATCCGGCCGAACGATCAGGCGAAAGGTCTGGTCCCGCGCACCGGCCGCAGGCTCGGGAAACGCGAATTTCTGTTCCGGCTGGGCAGACGGATTGCCGACGGGGTATGGGCCCTGAACCGCGCCCGTCCAGGACACCACCCAATGTTCGTTATCCCTGGCGGTTGCGGTCTGAAGCGAGGCGACGAGCAGCGATGCTGCGACGAGACAATTCAACGCGTGCATTGTTTCCCCCGAACCCCAGATAATTTGGGCGCGACTTTAGAGCCGTCAGTTGGCCTTCAATAGGGCGGCAGAACGCTACCTGTCCAGCCGCAACTGACACACTCCTCGCCCGACGCCGGAGAGGACCTCGCGGGTTGCATCACCAGCGCTAACAAGAAGCTCCTCGGAAGCCATCTGTTCACAGCTTCAAACGCGTCAGGCGGACCAAGCTGTCCGCCCGGCAGATTTATGAATTCACGACCTAATACAGCGGCGGGATCTGGCCGACCTTGACCGGGCCGAGCAGCACGGCGCCGTCGACGAACTTCAGCGGGAAGCTGCGGGCCTTCCTACCTTCCAGCGTGCTCTCGGTGCCGATCGAATTGATGCCGGCGGCCACGCCGGCATTGGCGTTCTGCTTGATGACCTTGCCGAGGCCGGGAACGGCGCGGTCGAGCGCACCGAACAGATTGTTGAGGTCCTGCGACTTCACGCCGGGCGCGACGCGATCGAGGGTCGCCTGCGGCACCCCCTCCTCCAGCATCTTCTCGATGCCGAGCGCGGGGATCACGCGCTCGAGGCCCGTCACCGTCATCTGCAATTCGCCGTCGAGACGGCCGTTGGCCGAGAGCCCGAGCGTGCCGGCCGCAACCGCGATCATCTCGCCCTGCTGGATCCGGGACTGTACGATCTTGATATGGCCGCCGGCGGCCTGGATCTCGCGGAAGCGCTGCGGCCACGGCTTTGGCGTGAGGTCGGACAGTCCGGTGATCTTCGCCCGCGTGTCGGCCTCGAACGGCTCGGCGAGCAGCGGATGAACGCCCTGGATACTGCCCTGCGCGATCTGGAGCACGGTCTCGATCACGGGATGATCGGACGGCGATCCATCCGCGAGGCGTCCATGCAGCTCGACCTGTTTCGCGCGCGCGAGCGGCACCTGCACGCTGCCGTCGACACGATTGACGGTCGGCTCCTCGAACACGATGGAGGCGCGCTCCGGCACGGCGGGCAGGCCGACCACGCTGCTGCGACCCTTGCTCCAGTTCACCACGAAGGTGCTCTGCGTGACGCCGTCAGTGAGCGTCGCGGGTGCGGTGAATTCCGCGATGACGCGCTTGGGGTCGTAGACCTGCGCGACGACCAGGATGTTGTCGAGCTTCGCCGTGAACGGCGTCTTGCTGGCGCTCTGCGACACCAGGGCGACGCTGGCGCCCGAACACTGGACCTCGAAGCGGAAGGGGAAGCCCGCGATCGAGCGCTTGGCGCAATCATAGACGCGGCCGGATTTGGCCTCCTGCGCGCGCCAGGCATCGGCGGCGATTTCGGCCTGCGACGCCGCATAGAACCAGAAGCCGCTCCACGCCACCGCGAGGATCAGGAGGATGACAGGGGCGATGAAAAGGCCCCAGCGGGAGCGCCGGCGTGCGGCAATGGTCATATCGGACATGCGGCGACCCTTTGACCCCTGATTTTGTCAAATGTAAGCGAGGTTGGCTTGCTCCGAAAGGCGGAGAATTCTCTTCGCTTGGGGGCGCGGTTCTGGTAGCCGTGCCCGAAATGTCGGAAATCACCCTCCCCTCCGTCACCACTGCCAAAGGCGACCTCTGGGTGTTCGGCTACGGCTCGCTGATGTGGCGGCCGGGCTTCGAATTCGAGGAGCGCGTCCCCGCGCGGCTGGTCGGCGAGCACCGCGCGCTCTGCGTCTATTCCTTCGTCCACCGTGGCACGCCGGAGAAGCCGGGTCTGGTGCTCGGCCTCGACCGCGGCGGCGCCTGCCGCGGCATCGCCTTCCGCGTCGCCGAAAAGAACCGCGCCGACGTCGTGGCCTATTTGCGCGCGCGCGAGCAGGTGACGTCGGTCTATCGCGAAGTCATGCGCTCGGTGTGGCTGGAGAACGATGCGCGGCAGCGCGTCTCCGCGCTCGCCTATGTCGTCGATCGCGGCCATGTGCAATATGCCGGCCGGCTGTCTCTCACCGACCAGCATCGCCACGTGCTGCAGGGCCACGGCCAGTCCGGCGCCAACCGCGACTACGTGACCGCGACGGTGAAGGCGATCGAGGCCGAAGGCTTTCGCGACGCGCAGCTGCATCAGCTTGCCATGATGCTGCATGGGGATGCGCATTCTCCGCACGCCCCGGCTCCGGTGGACGATCGGGAAAACCGCTAGTTCTCCAACGGCGCATAGCTCGGCGCCGAGCCGATCAGCTGCTCCTGCTCCTTGCGACCCGCTTCGACGAGGCGGCCGGTCGCGTCTTCGATCGCCGTTTGCACGCGAGAGAGAAACTCGTCCTTGGGCAAGCCCGGCGGCAGCGGATCGAGGAACTCCACCACCAGCGTGCCGGGATAGCGCATGAAGGTGCGGCGCGGCCAGAAAAGGCCGGAATTGAGCGCGATCGGCAGGCACGGCGCGCCGCAGGACGAATAGATCTGCGCGAAGCCGCTTTTGTAGTCCGGTGGCGCGCCGGGAGCGCGGCGCGTGCCTTCGGGAAAGATCACGAGCTGCCCGCCGCTGCGCACCGCCTCGCGCGCCCGCCGCGTCATGTCCAGCAGCGCCTTGACGCCGGCATTGCGGTCGATCGCGATCATCCCGGTCTTGACCAAGAACTGACCGAACACCGGGATCTGCATGAGCTGACGCTTGAGGATGAAAATCGGACGGTCGAAGAAGCCCGGCAAGACGAACGTCTCCCAGAATGACTGGTGCTTCGCCACGACGACCAATGGTCCCGTCGGAATCTTGTCGAGGCCGCGGAATTCCACCTTGATGTTGCAGACCGCCCGCATCAGGAACAGCGTCGCCTTCGCCCACCATTGCGCGACCGTGAGCATGGCGCGCGGCGGCAACGCGAAGGTCGGCAGCGCCACGATCGCGAGGCACACCAGCACGGTGTAGAACAGCACGTTGAAGACGAGCGATCGCAGGAAAATCAAGAACATCGAGGATCCGATCAATGCCGATCAGTTGCCGATCAATTGGCCTGTGCGGTGGCGGGCCGCTTCGGCTGCAGCCCGGAAGGCTGCTCCGACATCTCGGGCGAAAGGTCAATCCCGAAATCCTCCAGCCGCACCCTGAGCTCGGCCGCGATGTACTTGACATATTCCGACAGCAGCAGCCGCAAGGTGGACGACGAGGTCCACCACGGCTCCTCGCGCCATTTGTCGCCGACCACCACGAACGGGATCAGTGTCGTCTCCGGCATCGCATGCGAGAATTCCACCAGCGCGCGCGGCATGTGATAGTTCGAGGTGACCACGATCAGCGATTTGAAGCCGCGTCCCGCGGCCCAGCGCCGCGCCTCCGCGGCATTGCCGCGGGTCGAGACCGCGGTGCGGTCGAGATCGACGCAGCAACGCATGAAGGACTGGTTCTCCGGCAACGTCCGGGAGATGTCGCTCGCCGTCGAGGTCGGGTGCACGCCGGAGATCAGGAGCCTCCTGCCGTAGCCGGCAGCGAGCAGCTCCATCGCATCCGACACCCGCGAGGAGCCGCCGGTCAGCACCACGATGCCGTCCGCCTTGCGGTCCGGCGCGATCTCGGCGCCGCGCAATTGCGACAGAAACGCGATGAAGCCCGCCGCCGCGGCGACGAAGGCGAGCGCAATCGCCGACATCACGGCCGCGCGCAGCCAGCCGCGCGGCAGTTTCGGCGATCGATCGTCGGTCGGCGCGGTCATGTGATGTCGGTGATCCCTTCCCAGAGATGATTTTAGGACGTTTTGAGGCGAAGTGGAGTCCGGTTTGTCGGCCTCAATCGACATCATTCAGCGTCGCGAACAGCGTCTGGCGCGAGGCGACCGCGGTGATGGCGCCGATCAGCACGGCCTGCACCGCGAGCACGATGTAGCCGGACGGCCGCAGCGAGAAGGTGCCGAGCAACGCGGCGAACTGGTCACCGACGGGGGTGCCGGAGAACCAGCCTGCAATCGACTCGGAGAAGCCGAACACCAGCATGGCGGCGCCGCCGCCGATCACGCCGCCCTCCAGCCCCAGCCTGAGGAAATGACGCAGGAAGCGGTTGGCGATATAGCGGTCGCCGGCGCCCACGAAATGCAGCACCTCGACGATCGGACGGTTCGCCGCCATGGCGCCCCGGGTCGCGAACGACACCGAGATGATGGTGGCGACGATGACGAGCGCGAGGATGCCGAGACCGGCGAGCACGGTGGCGTTGGTCATCGAGCGCATGCGCTCGATCCATGCGCGGTGATCGTCGACGCTGGCGCTTGGCGCCACCTGGGTCACGCGGGCGCGCAGAGCGCCGAGATCGAGCGCCGTGCCGGGCTGCACGCGCGCGATGATCATGCGCGGCACCGGCAGATCGTCCATCGACAGCCCGGTGCCGAGCCAGGGCTCGAGCAGCTTGCCGCTCTCGTCCTTGGTGAACGGCTTGACCTCGACGATGCCGGCTTGCGCGCGCATGGCCTCGGTCACTGCCGCGGTGTCGCGTTCGAGATCGCGGCCCGTCTGCGGGCGGACCTGGATGGTGATCTCGCTCGCGACATCCGACTGCCATTCGGCGGCGGAGGCGCTCACCAGCAGCACCGTGCCGGTCGTCATCGACGCCAGGAAGGTCATGATGGCGACGACGGCGACGAGCGCGCGGCCGTGGATCGAGGCGCGCGGCACGATCGGCGACATGTTGCGCGCCCGGGCCGGAAGCGGCGGCCCCTCCTGCCCGAGATCGACCAGCACGCCGCGCTCGTCGGGCCTACTCATAGACGTGCAGCCGTCCCTGGTGCAGCACGAAGCGTCGCGCCTCGTACTGGTCCATCAGGGCGATATCGTGGGTGGCGATGATGACGGCGGTGCCTGACTTGTTGAGCTCGATGAACAGCCGCAGCAGGCGGCGGCCAAGCGTCGGATCGACGCTGCCGGTCGGCTCGTCGGCCAGTAGCAGCTGCGGCCGCGAGATCACGGCGCGCGCGATTGCCGCGCGCTGCTTCTCGCCGCCGGACAGGATCGGCGGCAGCGCGTCCATGCGTTCGCCGAGCCCGACCCATTTCAGCAGATCGATGACCTCCTTGCGGTAGCTCGATTCGCTGCGGCCCATGACGCGGAACGGCAGCGCGACGTTCTCATAGGTGGTCATGTGGTCAAGCAGGCGGAAATCCTGGAGCACGATGCCGATGCGCTTGCGCAAGTCTGCGATCTCGTCCTTGCCCAGTTGCGAGATGTCGTGACCGAACAAATTGACGAGGCCGCGCGTCGGGCGATGCGACAGGAACAACAGGCGCAGCAATGAGGTCTTACCGGCGCCGGACGGGCCGGTGAGAAATTGGAAGGAATGCGCCGGAATCTGGAAGTTGAGGTCGCGCAGGACCTCGGGCCCCAGGCCGTAACGCAATCCGACATTTTCGAACCGAACCAAGCTCAGCTCCGTTCGAGAGAGGCCGCGGGCCGCACGGCTGTGCTCCGCTACACGCGATCAGCGGGTTTTGCGGCCGTTATGGTTTCCGGTTCGTTAACGGTCGTCCTGTAGCATAATTGGTAGCATCTTTCCCGCTCGGTTCTCCGCGACCGTGTCACCGTCACGACTTGGCCATGCATCAAGGCTCGTCCATGCATATCGTCTGCCCTCATTGTACGACATCCTACGCCATCAAGCCCGCGAGCCTTGGGGCGAACGGCCGGGCCGTGCGCTGTTCCCGTTGCAAGGAAACCTGGGTCGCCCATGCCGAGGATGCCATCGAGGAGGCATCTGTACCGGCCATGGCCGCGGCCAGCCGGGGCGACGACCAGTCCGATCTCGCCGAGCAGTGGAACTCCTATGCCCAGGACGACGGCGCCGCTGAGGCGCCTGTCGTTGACAGCCCCTCGATCGCCAGCGACTGGCCGGACCAGGAAACCAGCGACGCCGAGGACGAATGGTCCGCGGCCGCCCGGTCCGTCGAGGAGGAAGTCGTCGGCGAGCAGCACCAGTCCTGGTTCCGTGGCCTGTTCGGCAGTCGCCGCGGCGCGGGAGTGCGCCGCCCGGTGGCCAAGGCGGCCCCGCGAAAATCCCATTTCGGCCTGCCGACCGCCTGCGCCGCCATGGGCGCGCTGGTGCTGGCGTTGGTGATCTGGCGCGGCGATATGGTGCGGCTGCTGCCGCAGACGTCCGCCTTCTACAGGATGGTCGGCCTTGAAGTTAATCTGCGCGCACTGGCCTTCAAGGACGTCAAGCTCTCCAGCGAGACCGTGGACGGTAAGCAGGTGCTGGTGATCGAGGGCGTGATCGTGGGCCAGGGCAAGAAGCCGCTCGACATTCCCCGGTTGCGCTTCGCGGTGCGCGACGCGCAGGGCGCGGAAATCTATGCCTGGAACGCGGTTCTGGAACAGACCGTGCTACAGCCCGGCGAGCGCGCCTTTTTCCGCTCGCGCCTGGCCTCGCCGCCGCCGGAGGGCCGAAATATCGACGTTCGCTTCTTCAACCGGCGCGACATCGCCGGCGGCAGCGTATAATCGATTTCGCAAGTCTCGCAGGCAAAGTTGGTCGCGAGATTGATCCCAAGGTTGGTCTGATGTCCAAGATCCTGATCGCCGACGACGAGGATTCGATGCGCCAGCTGGTGGCGCGCGCCATCGCCATGGACGGCCACGAGACCGTCACCGCGCAAGACGGCGCCGAGGCGCTGGAGATTCTGACTCGCGCGAACGGCGCATTCGACCTGCTGCTCACCGACATCCAGATGCCGGTGATGGACGGCATCGCGCTGGCGCTTTCAGTCGCACGCGATTTCCCCGAACTGACCATTCTGCTGATGACCGGCTTTGCCGACCAGCGCGAGCGCGCCTCGAACCTCAATGCGCTGGTGCATGACGTCGTGACCAAGCCGTTCTCGGTCGCCGACATCCGCACGGCAGTGGCGGATGCGCTGGCGGCGAAGAAGGGGTAGCTGCGTCGGGGCGCCACGTATTCCGCTGTCATGCCCCGGCTTGACCGGGGCATCCAGTACGCCGCGACCTCTCGATTGAATCACAACCGTCTCGGAGAACTGGATCGCCCGGTCAAGCCGGGCGATGACAGAGAACTCAAAAATCCTTCAGCAGCCGCTCGATGTAGTCGAGCTCGATCTGCGGGCGCGAGCTGTCCCCCAAGCGGCGGCGGAGCTCCTCGAGGATGCGGCGGACGCGCTGGGCGTCGATCTCGCCAGGGATCTTGACCGTGTAGTCGTCGCTCAGATCGCGGCCGTGAAGGGGGCGACCGAGCGGATCGGTCTGATTGCCGCCGCTCTGCTGACGGCCGGGCCGGTTGCCGGGACCATCGCCCTGCCCGTCGCCATCGCCCTGCTGCATCGCCTCGGCCATCTTCTGCGCGCCCTTGCGCAAGGCCTCGAGCGCTTTACCTTGCGCGTCCACGGCACCGTCCGAATTGCCTTCGCCGAGCTGCGAGCCGGCATCGCCCATGGCCCCGTCGGCGGCGTCAAGACTGCCGTCGTCATCGCCCTGGTCACCGTCCTGATCGCCGTCCTGGCCCGGTTGTCCCTGCTCGCCCTGCTGACCCTTTTGCCCTTTCTGGCCCTGGCTCTTCTGGCCCTTTTGCCCCTTCTGCGCGAGGCCGCGCTTGGCAAGCTCGTCCTGCAGCTTCTTCAGCCGGTCGCGCAGCGACTGCTGATCCTGCTGGAGGTCCGACATCGACTGGTCGCCCTGCTGCTTGCCGCGCGAGCGCTCACGCCGGGAATCCTGCCCCTGCTTGAAAGTCTTGTCGCGCAATTGCTGCTGCTTGCGGATCATGTCGCTGAGCTCGTTGAGCGCCTGCTCCATGTCGCTGTCGCCGGATTGCCCGGGCTGCGCCATCTGGAGATTTTCCATGATCTGCGCGAGCTGCTCGAGCATGCGCTGGGCCGCTTCTTTGTTGCCTTCGCGCGCGGCCTTCTCGATTTGCTTCAGCAATTCGTCCAGGTCGCGCTGCGTGATGACGGAACGATCGCGATTGGAGGATTGGCTCTTTTCCGTCGCGCGCTTGTAGTCCTCGAGCTTCTGAATCGCATCGGATTGATTGTTCAGGCTCTTGCCGGATTCCTTCTGCCTGAGACTGTCGCCGGAATCCTGCATCGCCTTTTCAGCGCCATCGAGCAGAGCATCAACATCCTGATCCTGCTGGGCAGCCACGGGCGAGACGCCTCCCAACAGGAAGGCGAGACAAGCGATCGAGATCGCCTTCAAGACTGGCACGCGTGCTAACTTCCGCATTTACGGTCTCGCGTCGACTGGTTGGCCCCGTCGTTGCCCGTCTTCGCCCGGTTGTTCGCCGACTTGCGATAGGCCTGAAGCTGCTCGCGTAGCGCGTCCTGCTGCTTCGCCAGCTCTTGGAGCTGCTCGGGCGTGGCGTTCTGGGTCTTTTGTTTCAGCTCGATGGACTTGTCGAGGATGAGCTGAACCTCTGCCGGGAAAGGCTGCCGGGGTCCAAGCGGATTCTGCTCGGCGCGCCGGGCGAGATCGCGCACCTTGCCGGCCATCGCCTCGCGAAGCTTTTGCGTCAGCGCCTTGATCTCGTCCTCGCTGGCGCCGCGTTCCAGCGCCCGCTTGAGCGCGTCCTGGGCCGAACGCAGCGCGGCGTTGACGCTGCCGGCGACACCGTCGTCCTCGATGGTGACCGCGAACGCCCACATGCTTTTCACCACATCGCGCATCGCGTCGTCGGTGCGGGCGGCTTCCAGCTGCAGCGCCAGGCTGCGCAGGCCGAGATAGCAGCCCGCATCCGGCGTGAACAATTCGGGTGCGATCATCAGCGCGTCGAGCGCGGCGTAGACATCCGAGTTCTTGTTGGCGTCGAGCGCGAGGATGCGGCGCTGCTCGACCAGCGCGCGCGCGAGCGAGTTGGTGAACAGTCGCTCGGGCAGGCGCATGTTGAAGGGCTCGCTCCTGGCCTCGTTGCCCGCCTCGTCCTTGGCGGTGAGGGTCAGCGTGACGTCGGCGCCGGCATAGGGATCCTCGCTGAGGTCCTTCACCGTCTGGCCGACGCCGTTTCGGGTGCGCGCATTCGGCAGCACGAGCGGGAATTGCGGAGGCTGGAATAGCGGCCGCGCGGCGGCCTCCTTGACGCCATCCTTAACGCCATCCTTGGCATCGACGGTACGCAGGCCGATTTGCGCGTCAGCTCCAGTGACGCCGTAATCGTCCTCGACCTTGTAAGTGAGCTGGAGTCCGCCACGGGCCTGGCGCTCGGGATCCTTGGCCAGCGCGATCGTCGGCGCGCGGTCCGGCGTTGCCGCAAACACCCATTGCGGCTGGCCGGAGGGAGCGCGGACATGCGCAGTGCCGTCGCCGCTGATGGCAAAATGCTTCTCATTGGTACCCTTGGGCGCGGCTTCTGTGGGCGCGACTTCCTTGAGGCCGCCGGAGACGACAACATCAAGGCTGCCGCCGGAGGAGCGAACGATCAGGGTCGAGCCTGCGGGAACGGCAAGCGGCCCGCTGGCCGGCAGCGCCGCGGCCTCCTTGTTCGCCGCCGACAGGATGATTGGCGGCTTGCCGGTGTAGAGCGGTGGCGTGACCCAGGCATCAACGCGAACATTCGTCGGCGCCAGTACGCCGTTCCAGTGGAAGGCGGCCCCGAGCCGCATCGCACGCTCGTCGCCGGCGGCGAAGAAGGTCGCAACCAGCACCACCATGACCAGCGCGCGCAGCGCCCAGGGGTCATGCAGAGCGAGCCGGGGCTGCGGCAGACCGGCGCGGATGCGCTTGATCGAAGCCAGCGTGCGCTCGCGCTGCGCCCGCCACAAGGCCTGCGCAACCGGGTCCTGTGAGCTCAGCGTGTCCGTCAGCGTGGTGGCCGGCCGATGACGGATGCCAGAGCCGCGGTCGAGCCGGGCCAGAGCCTCCGCGCGGCTCGGCCAGCGGAAGCGACTCAATGGGAACAGGACGGCAATCGCAACGCCGGCGAAAACGACAAGACCGATGGCGCGGGCAATGGACGGCAGCGCCAGCCAGAGGCCGGCCCAGGACACCACCAGGAACAGACCGACGACGGTAAGAAGCCGCGCCAAATTTGGCCAGGCACGCTCCCACGCGATGGCATAAGTGGCCCGTTGCAGGGCTTGCGCCAGCTTCAGCCGCGACAGAGCGTCGCCATCGCGGATCGGGTCTGACGGGTCGGGGGTGACGCCGTTCAATCAACTCTCCAGGTTGCCCGGTAGAGAAGCGTACCACAACGGCAGCACTGAGGCATCCGTTCCTGTACGGGAGACACCCCTTTTCCCGCATAACACGAGGACGTGACTGGCCCGCCGCAACCCCGTAATTTCCGCGCCGCCATCCAAGGAAAAAGAAGGAAACGCCATGGACAAGAAGATGCACGACAAGGGCCTGGAAGTCCGCAAAGCGGTGCTCGGCGAGGCCTATGTCAACAACGCTCTGAAGAGCGTCGACGATTTCAACCGTCCGTTTCAGGAGATGCTCAACGAATATTGCTGGGGCACGGTGTGGGGCCGCGAGGAGCTGCCGCGCAAGACCCGCAGCATGCTCAACATCGCGATGATCGCGATCCTCAATCGTCAGCACGAATTCCGCGCGCATCTGAAGGGCGCACTCACCAACGGCGTCAGCCGCGACGAGATCCGCGAGATCCTGATGCAGGTCGCAATCTATGGTGGCATGCCGGCCGCGGTCGACAGTTTTCGGATCGCGCGCGAGGTGTTCGCCGAGATCGACGGCAAGGCGTGAGCTAGACTAACGCTCTTAACTCTATCGCTTCGTCATTGCGAGCGGAGCGAAGCAATCCAGAACCCCTCCGCGGCGACAGTCTGGATTGCTTCGTCGCTTCGCTCCTCGCAATGACAACGGGAAGGAAACACCATGGACATCGGATTCATCGGCCTCGGAAACATGGGTTTCCCGATGGCGCGGCGGCTGATCGAGGCCGGCAACCGGCTCGTCGTGTTCGACACGCGCCGGGAGGTCGTCGACAAGCTGGTGGCGCGCGGCGCCACTGCAGCGACGTCGCCGAAGGACGTCGCCGACCAGGTCGAGACGGTCATGGCGAGCCTGCCCTCGCTGCAGGCTTCGCTCGCGGTTGCGACGGGGCCGAACGGCGTGATCGAGGGGAGCCGCGTCAAGCGCTTCATCGACCTCTCCACGGTCGGCTCCGCGATGGCGGTTAAGATTCACAGCCTGCTCGCCAAGCATGACATCGTGCAGATCGACTGCCCCGTCTCCGGCGGCGTCGGCGGCGCGGAGAAGGGTACGCTGGCGGTGATGGTCTCGGGGCCGAAGACCGAGTTCGAGCTGCTCAAGCCCGCGCTCGACATCATCGGGAAAGTGTTCTTCATCGGCGAGAAGCCCGGCGCGGCGCAGACCATGAAGCTCGCAAACAACTTCTTGTCGGCCACCGCGATCGTGGCGACCTCGGAAGCGGTGGTGATGGGCGTCAAGGCGGGGCTCGATCCCGCCGTGATGATCGACGTCATCAATGCGGGCTCCGGCATGAACACCGCGAGCCGCGACAAGTTTCCGCGCTCGGTGCTGCCGCGCAGCTTCGACTTCGGCTTCGCCACGGGACTGATGGTGAAGGACGTGCGGCTGGCGCTGGAGGAGATGAAGCAGCTCGGCCTGTCGATGGAAGTCGCGGATGCGGTCGGGCGGTTGTGGGAGACGGTCATCAGCGCGGAAGGCGCCGAGTCCGATTTCACCGCGGCGATCAAGCCGATCGAGAAGAAGGCGGGCGTTGTGGTTGGCGGCAGGCCACCCAGCTAGCGCCAACACGAAAACGCAGCGCCGGCGACCGGCGCTGCGCAGTCCTCCTTGGATCGATCTGCTACGAGCGGCGCCTGCCCAAGTTCCAGAAGGTCGATCGGCCGCTCCGGTTGCAGGGAGGCCGAGGCCCCGCTGCATTTGATATACTTCTCGTCGCACCTGCGCATGCACCGTCTCTCGCTCGAGCATTTCGCAGAGGTGTTGTTGCAGCTGACCCACGTAATGTCGCACCGTGTGACCCGGGCCGACGCGACGCCGGAAAGTGCGAGCAGCAAGGCCACGCTGCAAGCTACGAAAAGCATGCGAAGCAGGCCGGCGCCCGCGAGTGAATCGTTCATTCCAATCTCCTGTGTTGGCCGGGCAGGTCTGCGCCTGCGCGCCGAGTTTTTGACGAACGCAGTTCAAGCCTTGGCGAGATAGGGGATCGTGCCGGCCAAGTCGGTATCGTCGATCAACTGGAAGCGGCTCTCGCTGCCGCCCCTGCGCGCTGCCGCGAAGCGGCTGTAGGCGGGATCAGTGACGAAGGACTCTGCTGCCTTCACCGTCGGAAACGACATGATCGCGATCAGCGAGGTGTCGAGAGGGGCACCTTCCAGCGTCTTCACATTGCCGCTGCGCGAGAGGTACTTGCCGCCGTGCTTGTGCACGAGGTCGTGAACGGAGGCCGCATAGTCCGGCACCCATTTTCCGTCGGTCACTTTGATGTCTGCGATCAGATAGGCTGTCATGCCGCGTCTCCTGGCTCGAGTTCAGCTCCGCTTTGATAGGGGCGGGCATCACTTGGGTGCCAGAACACGGCCGGGGCTCGCCAGTACGGGAACTGTAGCGGGGCGATACAAATACTGAATTGCGCCGCCCTGGATCAGCTCGCCAGCTTGCGTTCCTTGGCGAACGGGCTGAGGCCCAGCCAGCTTTGCATGGCCGCGGCAAGCTGCCGGTCGCCGGTGAGCAGCATCCGCCGGCTTGCGACGGCCGCGCGCACAGTATCGAGTCCCATCCAGATCGCCGTCATGGTGCGCAGATCAACCGACACGTAAAGGTCAACATCGAAACCGGGATCAATCGAGCAGAGGTCGACACTGTCGTCGGGATCGACGATCAGCCACCACAATCGCTGCGTCGAAGGCAATTCCGGATACGCGAACTGCAGCACACTGCGGCGGGTCGGCATCGGCGTCGTGTTCAAATTCCGCCGCATGTCCCACATCAACAGCTGGACATCGAGATGCTGAAGCGACAGATCCGACTCGATACGGCGCTGGCCCCAGATGCCGAACGCCTCCACGATTGGGCCGAGTTCGCGTCCGGCTGTGGTCAGCAGATATTCGGTGATACCGCGCTCGGAAGCCGATGCCCGCCGCGTAACGATGCCGGCGGCTTCGAGCTCCTTGAGACGTTGCGAGAGCAAGGCAGGCGACATCCGCGGAACGCCGCGGCGCAGCTCGTTGAAGCGCGTCGATCCGGCAATGAGTTCGCGAAGGAGCACGACGGTCCAGCGCGTGCATAATATCTCGGCCGCCATCGCGACCGGACAGAACTGCCTGTAGCTGCCAATGGTCATGCGGGTCTCCGTGACAAGCGAAGGCGCAACCTTAGGGCCGCCGCGCACGGCTTCCTAGTTCAGTTTCTGTATCAGCAGCGATTCATTCTCTGAACTGGCCGCGGACGGTGGTGAGCGTCTATTCGACCGGCATTGGCAAGCCGGCCGCCGCCATCACGGCCCGCCGGACACAGGAGATTACCATGAAGAAATACGATTCAGCGGCTTCCAGATTGCTCGTTTCGGTTCGCAGCGCCGCGATTTGCACCCTCGGCCTGGGCGTCGGCGTCATGCCGGCGTCCGCAGCCAATCTGACGAGGAGCATCGAGGTCAGCAGTGCTGCGGCCGAGGTGTGGTCCGTGATCGGGCCGTTCTGCGCGATTAAGGATTGGCTGCCGCCGGTGGGGCAGTGCATTGTGGACGGCAAGTCGCCGCCAACCCGCACGCTCGTCACCAGGGACGGCAAGGCTTCGTTCGTGGAGACGCAGACTGCGCGGAACGACAAAGACTACAGCTATTCCTACGCGTTCCTGTCGAGCCCACTGCCGGTGAGCCAGTATAAGTCGACCATCAAGGTCACGGCAAAGGGTGAAGGCGCGTCGGTGGTGACATGGACCGGCATCTACACGCCCGACCCGGGGCGAGAGAAGGAAGCGGTCGATGCCCTCGGCGGCGTCTATGATTCCGGCCTCGCCGCAATCAAGGACCGGTTCAAGAAGTAGGGGTCAATGCAGCGATGGGCGCAGCGGTAGCTGCGCTCATCGTGAACAATCACAGCCTCACAGCCACGGCGCCGGCGTATCCATCGCGATCAATTGCTCGACCTCGATGCGCGGACGCACGACGGCGTACTGGTCGCCCTTCACCAGCACTTCGGGCACCAGCGGCCTCGTATTGTAGGTGCCGGCCTGCACTGCGCCATAGGCGCCGGCGGTCATGATGGCGATGAGGTCGCCGGGCTTTGGCGTCGGCAGCGTGCGATCCAGCGCGAGGTAGTCGCCGGTCTCGCAGACCGGGCCGACGACGTCGGCCATCATGGTCGCGGCCCCCTTCGCAGGCTGTGTCACCGGCAGAATGTCGTGATGGGCCTCGTACAGCGTCGGACGGATCAGATCGTTCATGGCGGCGTCGATGATGACGAAATTCTTGCCGTCACCGTGCTTCACATAGATCACCTTGGCGACCAGGATGCCGGCATTGCCGACGATCATGCGCCCCGGCTCGAACATCAGCGTGCAGCCGAGATTGTGGCTGACGCGCTTGACCATCGCGGCATAGGCGTCGGGCGCAGGCGGCGCCTCGCGGTCCATGTAATAGGGAATGCCGAGGCCGCCGCCGAAATCGACATGCGAGATGTTGTGGCCGTCGGCACGCAGCGTCTGCACGAATTCGGAGAGGATGCGGAACGCGATCTCCATCTTGGACAGGTCGGTGATCTGGCTGCCGATATGCACGTCGGTGCCTGTGACCTCGATGCCCGGCAGCTTCGCGGCGCGGGCATAGACCTCGCGGGCATGCGCGATCGGGATGCCGAACTTGTTCTCGGACTTGCCGGTCGAGATCTTTGCGTGGGTGCCGGCATCGACGTCGGGATTGACACGGATCGAGATCCGCGCGGTCTTGCCCGTCTCGGTCGCAAGGCGCGACAGCAACTCGAGCTCGGGCTCGGATTCGACGTTGAGGCAGAGAATGTCGGCGGCCAGCGCCGCTCGCAGCTCGTCTTCCGTCTTGCCGACGCCGGAGAACAGGATCTTGTTTGCCGGAATGCCGGCGGCCAGCGCGCGCTTCAATTCGCCGCCGGAGACCACGTCCGCGCCGGCCCCGAGCCTGGCCAGCGTGCGCAGCACCGACTGGTTGGAATTCGCCTTCATGGCGTAGCAGACCAGCACCTTCTCGCCGGCGAAAGCGTCGGTGAAAACGCGATAGTGCCGCTCGAGCGTTGCGGTCGAATAGCAATAGAACGGCGTGCCGACGGTTGCAGCCAGCTCGGACAGGTTCACTGCCTCGGCGTGCAGCACGCCGTTGCGATAGTCAAAATGGTTCATGGCGTTGGCTCAGTTGCCCCAGCCTATCGGCTGGGTCTTTCGTCCAGCAGCGGGTCGAGGATAAACGGTTTCTTCCTGCCCTTGGTCGCCGCCGGTGCGGCGTCCGCGCCATAGGTGGGATTGAACACGCTCGGCGTCCTCTGGGCTTCGGCCTCGGTGTCGGTCGGCGGTGCGACGTTGGCTGTGGACGCGCTCGAAGCGGTCGGCGGCAGATCCAGCGGGCCCTTGCGGCCACAGCCGGCAAGCGCGAGCGCCGTCAGGCTCAAGACAATGATGGCCCACCCCGAGCCGGCCGGGCGAAACTTTGACGTCACGACGAAATCCCCACTACGCGCGGCGCACCATACAGAGATTGGCGCGCTCTGGCGAGACCCGGATGATCATGAAACATAAGCGAAATTTTGCCCTCAGCCCAATTTTCGCTCTTTTTCCAGCCGCCTCAGCCAGGCCTTGGCCTGCGCCGCCACGTTCTTCGGCGCGGTGCCACCGAAGCTGGTCCGGCTCTTGACCGACGATTCGACCGAGAGCACGCCAAGCACGTCTTTCGTAACCTTCGGCTCGATCGCCTGCATCTCCTTGAGCGGGAGCTCGTGCAGCGCCACGCCGCCCTCGGCGGCCTTCGCGACGATGCGGCCGGTGACGTGATGGGCCTCGCGGAACGGCATCTTTAACGTCCGCACCAGCCAGTCGGCAAGATCGGTCGCGGTGGCGTAGCCCTCGCCTGCAGCAAGCTTCATCTTCGCTTCATCAGGCACGAGATCCCGGACCATGCCGGTCATGGCGCGGATCGCGAGCGACAGCGCGGCGAAGCCTTCCATCGCGCCCTGCTTGTCTTCCTGCATGTCCTTTTGATAGGCGAGCGGCAGGCCCTTCATCACGATCAGCAACCCATTGAGCGCGCCGATCACGCGGCCGGTCTTGGCGCGCACCAGCTCGGCGGCGTCAGGATTGCGCTTCTGCGGCATGATCGAGGATCCCGTGGTGAACTTGTCGCTGAGGCGGATCATGCCGACCAGCGGGGAGGTCCAGATCACGATCTCCTCGGCGAAGCGCGACATGTGCACGGCGCAGATCGAGGCCGCCGACAGCGTCTCCAGCACGAAGTCGCGATCGGAGACCGCATCGAGCGAGTTGGCCATCGGACGATCAAAACCGAGCGCCTTCGCCGTGGCGTGACGATCGATCGGGAACGAGGTACCGGCGAGCGCTGCAGCTCCGAGCGGGGATTCGTTCAGCCGCTTGCGCGCGTCCTGGAAACGGCCGCGATCGCGCGCGGCCATCTCGACATAGGCGAGCAGATGGTGGCCGAAGGTCACCGGCTGCGCGGTCTGCAGGTGCGTGAAGCCGGGCATGACCGTTCCGGCATGCTCCAGCGCGCGCTCCACCAGCGCCTGCTGGAACGCGGCGAGCGAGGCGTCGGTCTCATCGAGGACATCGCGGACATAGAGACGGAAATCGGTCGCGACCTGGTCGTTGCGCGAGCGCGCCGTATGCAGGCGGCCGGCGGCGGGGCCGATCAGCTCGGACAGGCGGCTCTCGACATTCATGTGAATGTCCTCGAGCGCGCGCTTGAATTCGAAGCCGCCCTTGCCGATCTCTGACAAAATCGTGTCTAGACCCTTGCCGATATTTTTCGCATCAGAGGCCGTGATGATGCCCTGCGCGGCCAGCATCGCGGCGTGGGCCTTGGATGCGGCAATGTCCTGGGCAAAGAGGTGCCGATCGACGTCGATGGAGACGTTGATCTCTTCCATGATCTCGTCGGGGCGTTCCGAGAACCGGCCGCCCCACATCTTGTTGCTCATGATCCCCTGCTCACGCCTTGCCTGTTGCCGCCGCACGTTTGCTGACGGCTGCCAGCCGTATTAAGAGGCCTCTGATAGCCATATCTGCGACCGGATGACAAACGATATGCTCGACCCCAACGATCGGCTCGACCAAAGGAAAGTGCGGTCGGCCACGCGCCGCATCCCCGTCGTCATCGCCACCGTGGTGGTCGGGGGCCTGGCTGGCTTTGCCGCGCTGTACGGGCTCGGCCTGGGCCGGTCCCCATCCGGCGATCCCGCCTGCCGGGCGGCGGTGAACACGGCACAGAAGATCGCCCCGCTCGCCCATGGCGAGGTGGCGGCGCTGACCATGGCGACCGCACCGCTGAAGCTGCCGGACCTGGCCTTCGAGGACGCCGACGGCAGGCCGAAGAAGCTGTCGGATTTCCGCGGCAAGACGCTGCTGGTGAATCTCTGGGCCACTTGGTGCGTGCCCTGCCGCAAGGAAATGCCGGCGCTGGACGAGCTCCAGGGCAAACTTTCGGGGCCGAACTTCGAGGTGGTGGCCATCAATATCGACACCCGGGACCCCGAGAAGCCCAAGACGTTTCTGAAAGAGGCCAATCTTATCAGGCTCGGCTATTTCAACGATCAGAAAGCCAAGGTTTTTCAGGATCTTAAGGCGATAGGCCGAGCCTTGGGCATGCCCACCTCGGTGCTGGTCGATCCCCAAGGCTGCGAGATCGCGACGATCGCGGGGCCGGCGGAATGGGCGAGCGAAGATGCGCTCAAGCTGATCCGGGCTGCGACGGGCAAAGCCGCCGCGTCGTTCTAGGCGACGATGTTTTAGGCGGTGACGTTGAGGTTGCTGCCGACGCCGGCGCCGACATTGGCGAGCGAGGGCTG
Source organism: Bradyrhizobium sp. 44 (assembly GCF_023073095.1). Lineage (NCBI taxonomy): Bacteria > Pseudomonadati > Pseudomonadota > Alphaproteobacteria > Hyphomicrobiales > Nitrobacteraceae > Bradyrhizobium > Bradyrhizobium sp. 44. The sequence continues at coordinate 721,414 of NZ_JADPIY010000008.1, read as the reverse complement.
TCCGGCGCCGAGCAGCGTCAGGACGGTGGATTTCTCCGCGTCCGCGTTCTGCTTCATCAGCGTCGCCGAGATATTCGACTGCAGCGCGCCTTGCTGAGAGGCCAGCATGCTGCTGACCATCGCCATCATGTCCATTACGCAAACCCTCGTACCGGCCGTAACCTAGACGCGAGCGGTTAACGGAACATGAATTGCCACGAAACGCCCTAGGTGGGCTTTGTCCGTGTTCCGGACGCGGCGCGCCATGCAATGACGCAACGCAGAGCCGGGGCGCGAGACCGGCTTATCTCGTCGGAACCGGCTTGGCGCCGCGGTAGTCGTAAAAACCGCGCTGGGTCTTGCGACCGAGCCAGCCCGCCTCGACGTATTTCACCAGCAGCGGGCACGGGCGGTACTTGGAGTCGGCGAGGCCCTCATGCAGCACTTGCATGATCGACAGGCAGGTATCGAGGCCGATAAAATCGGCGAGCTCCAGCGGGCCCATCGGATGGTGCGCCCCGAGCTTCATCGCCGCGTCGATCGCCTCGACGTTCCCCACGCCTTCGTACAGCGTGTAAATCGCCTCGTTGATCATCGGCAGCAGGATGCGGTTGACGATGAAGGCCGGGAAATCCTCGGAGACCGCGACCTGTTTGCCGAGCTTGCCGACGAATTCCTTTGACGCCTCGAAGGTCTGGTCGTCGGTGGCGATGCCGCGGATCAGCTCCACCAGCTCCATCAACGGCACCGGATTCATGAAGTGAATGCCGATGAAGCGTTCGGGCCGGTCGGTGGCGGCGGCGAGCCGCGTGATCGAGATCGAGGAGGTATCGGAGGCAACGATCGCCTCCGGCTTCAACACCGCGCAGAGATCGTGGAAAATCTTGCGCTTGACCTCTTCCTTCTCGACCGCGGTCTCGATCACGAGATCGCAGTCCGCGAGGTCGTCCAGCTTCTCGCCGGCCACGATACGCGCCATCGCCTTGGCTTTGTCGTCCTCGCTAACGGCCTTCTTGGAGACCTGGCGCGTCAGGTTGCCGTTGATCGTAGCCATGCCTGACTTGAGGCGGTCGGTCGAAATGTCGTTGAGCACCACGTCGAAGCCGGCCAACGCAGCGACATGCGCGATGCCATTGCCCATCTGCCCCGCGCCGATCACGCCGACCTTCTTGATTACTGCCGCCATAATGTCATCCACCGGAACGGCGCTATCAACCGCGCCTGCCTATCCCCCTGAGCCGGGAGGTCTGATTTAATCAGAACCCGGCCTCGAAACCTAGATTGGATCGCTTCGAAGGCGTGTCCCGCGCCAAAGAAAACGCCTCAAAAAGCAACACCGGCCGGAGTTTATAGCTCCGGCCGGTGTTTTAGCGCGTTTTTTACTTGCCGAGCTTGCCGAGTTCGGCCGTCAGCTCCGGAACCGCCTGGTAGAGGTCAGCGACCAGGCCGTAATCGGCGACCTGGAAGATCGGCGCGTCCTCGTCCTTGTTGATCGCGACGATCACCTTGGAGTCCTTCATGCCGGCCAGATGCTGGATCGCGCCGGAAATGCCGACTGCGACATAGAGCTCGGGGGCCACGACCTTGCCGGTCTGGCCGACCTGCCAGTCGTTCGGCGCATAGCCCGCATCCACCGCCGCGCGCGAAGCGCCGACGCCGGCGCCAAGCTTGTCGGCGAGCGGCTCGATGTACTTTGCGAAATTCTCGCGGCTCTGCATGGCGCGGCCACCAGACACGATGATCTTGGCCGAGGTCAGTTCGGGACGGTCGCTCTTTGCGACTTCCTCGCCGACAAAGGACGACAGGCCCGGATCGGCCGCCGCCGCGACGCTCTCGACCGACGCGCTGCCGCCTTCACCTGCTGCGGCGAAGGTGGAGGTGCGCACCGTGATGACCTTCTTGGCGTCCTTCGACTTCACCGTCTGGATGGCGTTGCCGGCGTAGATCGGACGCTCATAGGTGTCGGGGGCGACCACCTTGGTGATTTCCGAGACCTGCATGACGTCGAGCAGGGCCGCGACGCGCGGCATCACGTTCTTGAAGCGCGAGGTCGCGGGCGCGACGATGGCGTCATAGGACGGCGCCAGCGAGACGATCAGCGCGGCCAGCGGCTCGGCCAGATCGTGCGCGTAGAGCGCGCCGTCGGCGAGCAGCACCTTCTTCACACCGGCAAGCTTTGCGGCCGCGTCCGCTGCAGCCTTGGCGTTCTCGCCGGCCACCAGAACCTCGACGTCCGCGCCGAGCGCGGCCGCCGCGGTCAGGGCCTTGTTGGTCGCATCCTTGAGCGACGCATTGTCGTGTTCGGCAATCAGAAGCGTCGTCATCAGAGCACCCCGGCTTCGTTCTTGAGTTTCGACACCAGCTCGGCGACGTCCTTGACCTTGACGCCCGCCTTGCGGCCCGCCGGCTCGGTCGTCTTGAGAACCTCGAGGCGCGCGGTGAGATCGACGCCGTAATCGGCAGCGGTCTTGTCCGCGATCGGCTTCTTTTTGGCCTTCATGATGTTGGGCAGCGAGGCATAGCGCGGCTCGTTGAGACGGAGATCGGTGGTGACGATCGCCGGTCCCTTCAGCTTCACGGTCTGCAAGCCGCCGTCGACTTCGCGGGTGACCTTGAAGTCGCTGCCTTCGACCTCGAGCTTCGAGGCGAAGGTCGCCTGCGACCACCCGAGCAGCGCGGCCAGCATCTGGCCGGTCTGATTGCTGTCGTCGTCGATTGCCTGCTTGCCGAGAATGATCAGGCCCGGCTGCTCTTCGTCGGCAATCTTCTTCAGGATCTTGGCGACGGCGAGCGGCTCGACCGCGCCCTCAGCCTTCACCAGGATGCCGCGATCGGCGCCCATGGCGAGACCGGTGCGGATCGTTTCCGAGGCCTGCGCCGGTCCGATGGAGACCACCACGACTTCGGTCGCCTTGCCGGCTTCCTTCAAGCGCAGCGCTTCTTCGACCGCAATTTCGTCGAACGGGTTCATCGACATTTTGACGTTGGCGAGTTCAACACCCGATCCATCGCTCTTGACGCGGACCTTGACGTTGTAATCGACCACCCGCTTTACCGGCACCAAGACCTTCATCGATCCTCTTTCACTCAATCTGGGAGGGGGTTATCAACTGGCGCGGAACCTAAAGGCCTGATCCGGCCCGGTCAACGCGCCGAAGGGGTCTAATTTTGGCGCCCAGAAATGCGCCGCCTAATGGGTCAGCGATTCTGGCCCGGAACCCAGAGCACGTCGCCGGCGCCGTCGTCGTTACTGGCGCGGCTCGCGACGAACAGGAAGTCCGACAGGCGATTCATATACTGGATGCCAGCGGCACCAACGGGCTCTTCCGGCCGGGCCGCCAGTTCCACCATCACGCGTTCCGCCCTGCGGCAAATCGTACGGGCGACATGGAGGTAGGCGGCGGCCGGCGTGCCGCCCGGCAGCACGAAGGAGGTCAGGGGTGCCAGCTTGTCGTTGAGCGCGTCGATGTCGCGCTCGAGCCGCTCGACCTGGCTCGCCACCACCCGTAGCCGCTCCGCCTTGCCCTCACGTTCGGGCACCGCGAGGTCCGCGCCGAGGTCGAATAGATCGTTCTGGATGCGGCCAAGCATCGCGTCGAGCTCGGGCGCATCCCTGGTGTGAAGCCGGACCACGCCGATCGCGGCATTGGTCTCGTCGACCGTGCCATAGGCCTCGATGCGCAGATCATATTTCGGCCGGCGTTCGCCCGAGCCGAGCGCTGTCGTGCCGTCGTCACCAGTTTTCGTGTAGATGCGGTTGAGCACGACCATGTTAACGCCCCATCGCCCACACGGCGACCATCGCGATGACGATCGCTACGAACTGAAGCAGCACGCGCCAGCGCATCAGCTTCTGCGAGGTGCTCGGCGAGCCGCCGCGCATCATGTTGATGAGACCGAGCAGCAGCACCAACGCCACGGCGCCGACCGCGATCGGCAGGATGAAAGTACTCAGAAGAGATGCCATTCGAGGGTAAATAACACCCTCCGCGCCGGTCCGCCATGGCGTTCCCGATCTGGCTTTTAAGCCAATAATATCAGAAGCTAGCTGGATGAATCTGGATTTGCGCGAATTACCCGTCCTCTTCGCCTCTCCCCGCCTGCGGCGAGAGGTCGGAATGCGTTTCCCCCGCGCGGGAAGAGGAAACGACAACAGCAGTGCAGGTGGTGCGTGAAGGCAATCCGTGCCATCTACGTCGTTGCGATGGACGCGTTCTACACGTTCCTGGCCGACGATGGCTGGGCGATCGCGAGCCACATTGCACTGTCGACACTGATGGCGCTGTTCCCGTTCCTGATCGTGCTGACCTCGCTCGCCGGCTTCTTCGGCTCCAAGGAACTCGCGGACCAGGCCGCAAGCCTGATGCTCCAGGTCTGGCCCAAGCAGGTCGCGGATTCGATCTCGGGGGAAGTCCACGACGTGCTGACCACGACCCGCACCGGCCTATTCACCATCGGCGCGGTGCTGTCGGTCTACTTCGCCTCCAACGGCGTCGAGGCGCTGCGGGTCGCACTGAACCGCGCCTATGCGGTCGTGGAGATGCGGCCCTGGTACTGGCTACGGCTGGAATCGATTGCCTACACGCTGATTGCGGCCATCACCGCGCTCGCCATGGCATTCCTGATCGTGCTCGGGCCGCTCCTCATCGAGGCCGCGCGCGCCCACATTCCGCTGTTCGTCGAGTCCAACGAGAGGATCCTCACCTGGCTGCGCTACGGCATCACCGTCGGCGCGCTGGTCGTGGCGCTGATCATCCTGCATACTTGGTTGCCGGCGGGACGGCGCCGGTTCCTCCAGATCCTGCCCGGCATCGTCTTCACCATCGTGGCGTCGCTGATCTCGGGCATCGTGTTCGGGCAGTATCTGGCGCGCTTCGCCAACAATTACGTGACGATGTATGCGGGGCTCGCCTCGGTGATCATCGCGCTGGTGTTCCTGTACTTCATCGCGGCGATCTTCGTTTTCGGCGGCGAGCTCAACGCCGCGATCATCAAGTCGCGGCTTCCTCACGGCGTGTCGCTGCAAGCAGCGCAGTCGCTAGCGCCCGCGGAGACACAGGCTTGACCAAAAAGGCGTCGGCGCCGGCCTCGCGTGAGGCGACTTCGTCCTCGCCGCGGCCGGACACCCCGATGATGGGGATCTGAGCCAGCGGCGTCGCCATGGTGCGGATCCGCCTGATCGCCTCGACGCCATTGATGCCCGGCAGCACCATATCCATCAGCACCGCGTCGAAGGCGCCCTGCGCGAGCCGGTTCACCGCGTCCTCGCCGCGCCCGATGAACTCGGCATGATGACCAAGCTCGGTCAGGATGGTGTTGAGCACGACGCGGCCGAACGGATTGTCCTCGACGCTGAGCAAGCGCAGCGCCGGGACCGCATCCATCTCGGCTTCACCCTTCGACTTGCGGGACTTGCCCGATCCCGTGGCATCCACCGACACCGTCAACGTGAAGGTGGCGCCGCCGCCGGGCCGAGGGGCGACCGTGATGTCGCCGCCCATCGCGCGCGCCAGTTGCTTTACCGAGGACAGACCCAGGCCGGCGCCGCCGAAGCGCGAGGCAATGGTCACATTGGCCTGGGTAAACGGCCGGAACAGCCGCTTGATCTCGGCCATGGTGAGGCCGATGCCGCTGTCGGACACGGCAAAGGCGACACCGACGCTGCCTTTGTTCTTTGCTTTGCCTTTGCTCTTGGTGCTGCCCTTGCTGTTGCTCTTGCTCTTGCTCTTGGCGGAACGCCAAGGCGCGACCGTGAGCGCCACGCCGCCGTGCTCGGTGAACTTCACGGCATTGTCGATCAGGTTCTCGAGCGCGGCGCGGAGGCGAACGGGATCACCGACCACCAGCCCCGGCAGCTTCTCCGAGATATCGACCTCGGCCTGGAGACCCTTGGCCGCGGCGCGACCGGCCAGCGAATCGCCGGCGTTGCGTGCGAGCGTCCGCAGGTCGAACAAATCCTGCCGCAGCGAGCTTCCACCCCCGACCGCCTTCCCCGTCCCCTTGCCACTTCGGGCGGCATCGACGAACAGGGTGGCAAGGTTCGCCAGATGCTCGGCCCCGGCCTTGATCGTGTCGGCCCAGCGTCTTTCCCGTTCCCCGAGATCCGACGTCGCGAGCAGGTCGCTGATCGCGAGAATGCCGGTCAGGGGGGTGCGGACCTCATGGGCAAAGGCGGCAAGCGCGGCCTGGACGACGTCCGGCTCGACCCGCTTGGTGCTGCGCTTGCGCAACCGGGCAGTCGGCCCGGAGCGCTTCCGAGCCACTCGCTTGGACGTCCCCGTAGTGCGCGCTGCGCGCGTTTTCGCCGCCATAACTCCCCTTCGAAGTATCCCCTTCGAACCCCCGGGCCGTCAGGTGAGCATGGCACGGCGGAACACCCGGAGTCACGGCGGCGTTTGGCTAACCCCCAGAGAAACTTAATCTAATCCCACCAACTGGCGGATACTGGCCGGCATGGCGCCGGCAGCGCGCAGTTCACGAAGGCCGATCGAGCTGGTTGATTTCGACAGTTTCCGGCCACCCTGGTCGCGAACTAGCCCATGGTGGCGGTAGACGGGTTCCGGCAGGCGGAGCAGAACCTGGAGCAAACGGTGGACCGAAGTGGCGTGGAACAGGTCTTGGCCCCGCACGATCTCGCTGATGTCCTGGAGCGCATCGTCGACAACGACGGACAGATGGTAACTGGTCGGCGTCTCCTTGCGGGCCACAATGACATCGCCCCAGGCTTCTGGCCGCGCCGGAACGACACCACGCTCACCATCGGGCCCCTCGCCCAGTTCGTTCCAGCTCAGGCCGGCGGCGCGGCGGCAGGCAGCCGCCATGTCGAGCCGAAGCGCGTAAGGCGCACCGGTGTCGATGAGGCGGTCTCGCTCGTCGGCGGACAGCGATCTGGCGTCGCCGGGATAGAACGGCGCGCCGTCGGGATCGCGCGGCCACGGCCCATCCGCTTCACGCGCCGCAACCAGCCTTGTGATCTCGGCGCGGCTTTCGAAGGCGGGATAGACCAGGCCCAGCGCCGAGAGCCTGTCCAGCGCCGCGCGATAAGCGTCGAGATGCTCCGACTGCCGCCGCACCGGCGTCTCCCAGGCGATGCCGAGCCAGGCGAGGTCTTCGTAGATCGCTGTCTCATATTCCGGCCGGCAACGCGTCGCGTCGATGTCCTCGATCCGCAGCAAGAGCCGCCCACCGGTCTCGCGCGCGCGGTCGGAATTCAACAGCGCTGAATAGGCGTGGCCGAGGTGCAGAAAACCGTTCGGACTCGGGGCAAATCGGAAAACGGGTGGCGACATATGCACAAATCTCGTCATGGCCGGGCTTACCCGATCATCCATCTTCCAACACTCTGTTACGATAGGAGATGGATGCGCGGGTCAAGTCCGCGCACAACGAGTTCAGCAAGCGATGACCATCCACCTCGAAACCCAATCCGATCTCGAAGAGGCCGTCTATGCGCTGGTCAAGCACGACCCGCGCCTGAAGCCCGTGCTGGCGACTGCCGGCATGCCGGCATTGCGCCGGCGCGAGCCGGGCTTTACGGGGCTTGCCCACATCGTCTGCGGACAGCAGCTCTCGACCGCGAGCGCCGCGGCGATCTGGGGACGGCTGTCCGCAGCGTTCGATCCGTTCGATCACGAGGCGGTCCGCCGCGCCCGCACTGACCGGCTGGGGCGGCTCGGCCTGTCCGCCGCCAAGATCAGGACGCTGAAACATCTCGCGCGCGAGATCACCGCACAGCGGCTGAACCTCGACGTGCTCGCAGAAGAAGACGCCGATGCCGCGCACCACACGCTGATCGCACTGCCCGGCATCGGGCCGTGGACCGCAGACGTCTATCTGCTGTTCTGCCTGGGCCATGGCGACGCTTGGCCGGCCGGCGACCTCGCGGTGCAGGAAGGCATCCGCATCGGGCTCGGCTTGCAGGCGCGGCCGACGGAGAAGCAGATGGCGCCGCTCGCCGAACCCTGGCGCCCCCTGCGCGGCGCGGCGGCGCATCTGTGGTGGAGCTATTATCGCGCGGTAAAAAAACGCGAAGGCGTCATCGCGGGATCAGCTTAGCCCCGCAGCCTAACGCGATCGGTCCGGGCGCAATCGGCGACGAAGTCGATGACGGCCCGCACCGCCGGCAGTTCGACGAGGTCGGGATGGGCGAGCAGCCACAGGTCCGCGATGCTGGCGAGCTTCTGGGGCGCGACACGCACGAGATCGGGATAGCTTTCGGCGACGAAGCACGACAGGGCGGAGATTCCGAGTCCGGCGCGGACCGCCGCCAGCATGTCGCCCTGCGACGAGCAGCGCATCACCACCCTGGCCTGACGCGTGACGACGTCGCTCCAGCGCGCAAGCTGGGCATTGGAGGCCTGATCGGCGAAACCGATGACGCTGTGCCCCTTCCACTCGCCGCGCCGTTCCGGCAGGGACCGCCCGCCGGCGTACTCGCGCGAGGCGTAGAATCCGGTGCCGAGACGGCCGACCTTGCGGCCGACCAGATTTTCCTCGCCGCTGTCGAAAGGCCGCAGCACCACGTCCGCCTCGCGCCGGCGTACGCTGGCCGGAAACGGATGGGTGATGACCTCGAGCTGGACGTGATCATGCGCGCGCAGGAACGCAGGCAGGCGCGGCATCAGCCAATGCGATGCCAGCGTCGCGCCGATCGACAGCTTGACGGTCCCGCGCGCCTTGTGCCCTCCGGCCGAGACTGCCGTCTCCGCCCGCAGCGCGGCCGCCGCCATCACCTCGGCGTGCTCGCGCAGCGTCCGTCCCTCCGCGGTCAGCGCCAGGCCGTCGGCGGCGCGCGCCACCAGCCTGGTACCGAGCTGGGCTTCCAGCGCCGCGATCTTGCGGCTGACGGTGGGATGGCTGCTGTGCAGCCGGCGTGCCGCGCCGGTGAAGCTGCCGGTATCGGCGACCGCGACGAAGGTCTTGCAAAGGTCCCAGTCCATGAGCGGCCTCTGTTCAAATCTGAATAGTCATCCGTTCAATATTGAACGATGGGAGGCCGCACTCCAACCCCTATAATGGCGTGAAGTGAAACATGGGCGGCAACTCGCCCGCGACGATCAAAGGGAAACGCCACGTCATCCGCCCGCCGGCGGGCTGCGTTTTCCGGGAGGACATCATGGCGCTGCCCGCTCTCTTGAAGGATTCGCTCGAGCTGCCCGTGGTCGGCTCGCCGCTCTTCCTCGTCTCGGGCCCTGAGCTGGTGATCGCCCAATGCAAGGCCGGCATCGTCGGCTCGTTTCCGGCGCTCAATGCCCGTCCGGTGGAAAAGCTCGACGAGTGGTTGAGCCGCATCGAGGACGAACTCGGCGAATACAAATCGCTCAATCCCGGCAAGAAGGTCGCACCCTACGCCGTCAACCAGATCTGCCACGCCTCCAACGACCGGCTGATGAAGGACATGGAGACCTGTGTGAAGCACAGGGCGCCCATCATCATCACCTCGCTGCGACCGCCCGCCGAGCTCGTCGAGGCCGCGCATTCCTACGGCGGCCTCGTGTTCCACGACGTCATCAACGTCAAGCACGCGCGCAAGGCGGCCGAGCAAGGCGTCGACGGGCTGATCCTGGTCTGCGCCGGCGCTGGAGGACATGCAGGAACGCTCTCGCCTTTCGCGCTGGTACGTGAGGTCAAGCAATGGTTCGACGGCGCGATCCTGCTGTCGGGCGCAATCAGCGATGGCTTCGCAATCGCCTCCGCGCTGACGCTGGGCGCCGACCTCGCTTATATGGGCACGCGCTTCATCGCGACGAAGGAAGCCAATGCTGACGAAGCCTACAAATCCGCCCTGACGCAGCACGCCGCCCACGACATCGTCTACACCAACCTCTTCACCGGCGTGCACGGCAACTATCTCGGCCCTTCGATCGCCGCGGCCGGGCTCGATCCGGACAACCTGCCGGCCGCGGACAAGACGAAGATGAACTTCGGCTCCGGCGGCAACATGAAATCCAAGGCGTGGCGCGACATCTGGGGCTCGGGCCAGGGTATCGGCCAGATCGCAGACGCGCCGCCAGTCGCCGAACTCGTCGACCGGATGAAACGGGAATTCGACCAGGCCCGACAGGATTTCCTGATGCGCGCCAGCGCCTGACGACTCGGAACGACAATAAAACGGGAGGACACCATGAAGCTGGCAGCCGCACTGATCGGCATGTCGTTGCTGACGCTCGCCGGCGGCAGTGCCCATGCCGAAGGCAGCGACGAGATTCGCATCGGGCAGACCCTGCCCTACAGCGGTCCGGCCTCTGGCTTCGGCGCGATCGGACGGACGCAGGAAGCGTTCTTCGAGAAGGTCAATGCCGAAGGCGGCATCAACGGCCGCAAGATCAAGTTCATCACGCTGGACGACGCCTATTCGCCGCCAAAGACCGTTGAGCAGACCCGCAAGCTGGTGGAGCAAGAGGAGGTGCTGATGATGTTCGGCTCGCTCGGCACCGCCACCAACAGCGCCGTGCAGCGCTATCTCAACGCCAAGAAAGTGCCGCAGCTGTTCGTGCTCTCCGGCGCCACCAAATGGGCCGATCCGCAGAAGAACCCGTGGACCATGCCGGGCATGGCGGCCTACGAATCCGAGGGCGTGGTCTATGCCAAATACATTTTGCAGGCCAAGCCCGACGCCAGGATCGCGATCCTGTCGCAGAACGACGATTTCGGCCGCGACTATGTCGCGGGGTTCAAGCGCGCGCTCGGGCCCAAGGCCGCAAGCATGATCATCGCGGAAGCGAGCTACGAGACCAGCGCGCCGACGATCAGCTCGCAGCTCTCGACCTTGAAGGCCTCCGGCGCCAACGTGCTGTTCGGCGTCGTGCTCGGCAAGTTCACCTCGCAGATGGTCAAGGGCGTGGCCGAGATCGGCTGGAAGCCGGAGCTGTTCTTCGTGCCGACCTCGGCGTCGTCGATCTCTTTCCTGGAACCGGCAGGGCTCGACAACGCGGTCGGTCTGATCTCGTCGAGCAACCAGAAGGACACGATGGACCCGCAATGGGCCGACGATCCCGGCGTAAAGGAATACTTCGCCTTCATGAAGCGCTACATGCCGACCGCGGACCTCTCCAACTCCAACTACGCCGCGGGCTATCACTATGCCACGCTGCTGATGACCGTGCTGAAGGCGTGCAAGGACGATGTCAGCCGCGACAACATCATGCGCCAGGCGGCCTCGCTGAAGGATGTGAAGCTGCCGCTGCTGCTGCCGGGAATGGCTGTTGCGACCGGCCCCGACGACTATCTGCCGTTCCAGCAGCTTCAGCTCCGGCGTTTCAACGGCAAGAGCTGGGTCGGCTTCGGCGACGTGCTGGATGATCGCTAGACGAGCGGAATGAGGAGACGCCATGATCATCAGCGGCGAACGCCAGATCAGCTATGACGACATCCGGGCCCGGATCAAGCGGGTGATGAGCGGCTTCCGTGCCCTGGGGCTTGCGGAGGCAGCGCCGGTCGCGATGATGCTGCGCAACGATTTCGCCCTGTTCGAGGTGGTTGCCGCTTCCGCCGCGCTGGGCAGTCCGGTGGTGCCGATCAACTGGCATCTGAAAGCCGAGGAGGTCCGTTACATCCTGGCCGACAGCGGGGCGAAGATCCTCGTCTGTCATGCCGATTTGCTGCCGCAGATCCGCGACGGCATACCGGCGGATGTCCTTCTCCTGGTCGTCGCGACGCCGCCCGAACTCGCGGCGACCTTCTCGATCCCTCGGGAGCTGACCGAGATCCCTGTGGGACTGACCGATTGGGACCGCTGGCGCGACGACCATCCGCAAGCGCAGGAGCCACCGCGCCGGGCGGCAGCGATGATCTACACGTCGGGGACTACGGGCATGCCGAAGGGTGTGCGGCGCATGCCGATGCAGCCCGAACAGGCGGCCGCCTCGGAACGCGTGGGCGGGATCGCCTATGGCATCAAGCCGCGGGAAGACCAAATCGTGCTGATCAACGGGCCGATGTATCACTCGGCGCCGCATTCCTACGGCATGCTGGCGTTCCGCAGCGCTTGCACCATCATCCTCCAGGCGCGGTTCGATGCCGAGGAGCTGCTGGCGCTGATCGAGCGCCACCGCGTCACGCACATTCACATGGTACCGACCATGTTCGTCCGGCTGCTGCGGTCGCCCGAAGCGGTCAGGCAGCGTTACGACCTGTCGTCGCTGCGTTTCGTCGTGCACGGCGCCGCGCCCTGCCCGCCAGACGTCAAGCGCGCCATGATCAACTGGTGGGGACCCGTCATCAACGAATATTTCGGTTCCACGGAGACCGGGATCCCGGTCTGGCACTCGGCCGAGGAAGCCTTGAAAAAGCCCGGCACGGTCGGCCGCGCCATCGAAGGCGGCATCGTCAGGATCTTCCGCGATGACGGCAGCCCGTGCGGTGCCAACGAAGTCGGCGAAATCTACATGCGCCAGACGGCAGTGCCCGATTTCGACTATCACGGCAGGACGCAGGCAAGGGCCGAGGCCGGCCGCGACGGTCTCGTCAGCGTCGGCGACGTCGGTTACCTCGACGAGGACGGCTATCTGTTCCTGTGCGACCGCAAGCGCGACATGGTGATCTCCGGCGGCGTCAACATCTATCCCGCCGAGATCGAGAACGCGCTGATCGGAATGCCCGGCGTGCGCGACTGTGCCGTGTTCGGCATACCCGACGCGGAATTCGGCGAACAGCTGTGCGCCTTTGTCGAGCCTGAATCGGATGCCGGGCTCTCGGCCGACGCTGTCCGATCGTTCCTGCGCGAGCGGCTTGCCAATTTCAAGGTGCCGAAGGACGTCGAATTCCGCGACGCGCTGCCGCGCGAGGCAACGGGAAAGATTTTCAAGCGCAAGCTGCGGGAGCCCTATTGGGCGACGTGAAAACAGGCGACGCGTCCGAGAGTGCGAGACCGTATTAACGGGAACGAGTGGCAATCGTTCCTGGGCCTCTTCAATATCGAGCAATTTGAAGACGCGCGCTTCCGTCGCAAAATGGAAGAGCAACCAATTCGAATCTCGTCTGTTATCGACCGGCACAATCACTGCCGGAGGATAAACTATGTCACGTCTAATTTCGCTCGCTGCGGCTCTCCTGCTGCTCGGATCGGTACCCGTAAGCGCGCAGTCGCAAAAGGCACAAAGCGGCCCGGGCAACAATGCGGTCAACAGCTCTGATCACAACAACTCCAACGCACCGGTCGCAGGCCGCAACAGCTTCACCGAGGGCCAGGCGAAGTCGAAGATCGAGGGCGCGGGCTATTCCAATGTTTCCGGCCTGCAAAAGGACGACAACGGCGTCTGGCGCGGCAAGGCCGACAAGGCCGGGACCAAGGCGGACGTGAGCGTCGATTTCCAAGGCAACGTGAACCCCGCCAAGTAAGGAGGATAAAACATGACCACCACCATTTCTCGACTCTATGACACCTATTCGGATGCGGAACGTGCGGTCAGCCGCCTGGAGGCCGCGGGCGTGCAGCACTCCGACATCAGCATCGTCGCGAACAATTCCGATAATTGGTACGGCTCATCCACCGGCAAGGTCGACCGCGATCGCGACGGCGTCGACGATCGCGCCGAAGGCGCCGGCACGGGTGCCGGCATCGGCGCGGGCCTCGGAAGCGCGGCGGGCCTGCTTGCAGGACTCGGCTTGCTGGCCATTCCGGGACTCGGACCGGTGGTTGCCGCCGGATGGCTGGCTTCGACCGCAGTTGGTGCCGCGGCCGGCGCCGCGACGGGCGGCATCGTCGGCGCGCTGACCGAAGCCGGCGTCTCCAAGGACGATGCGTCGCGCTACGCGGAGGGCGTCCGTCGTGGCGGAACGCTGGTATCGGCGCGGGTCCCCGACCAGGACCGCTCACGGCTCGATGCTCTTCTGCACGAAAAGGCCGTGAACCTGCAGGAACGGAGCACCGCCTGGCAAAAATCCGGCTGGAACGGCTTCGATGCCGCAAGCCCGCCGCTGTCGCCTGACGATGTCGGCCGTGAGCGCGAGTTGTACGGCAATGGGATGCGGGGCAGATAAGGATCCGCGAACCAAAACGACAGCACGAGGAGGCTCCACTCAGGTGGAGCCTTTTTCGTCATACACCTCTCTCGTTCCGCGAGCGTGCGGCGGGCATCTCGCAGCGCTCACCGGCGTATTCCGCCTGAGCAGGGCCACATGCTTTCGCTGCTCGGGTAAAGCGCTTTCGATACCCCTCCTTCCAGTATAGCTTTCGACCCTAGAGGAAACGCCGCGAAGACGGCACGAGGTCGCGCATGCTGGACAGGACCAAGGATATTGCCGCATCCGCGCAGGCCTGGCTCGACGAATTTGAGCGCACGCTTGGCGCACCCGATGGCGCTGGGCTGGATCGTCTTTTCCTCGCCGACAGCTATTGGCGCGACGCGCTGGCACTCAGCTGGAACCTGCAAACGATCGCCGGCGGCGATTCGATCAAGCGGGAGCTGACAACGCTCGCCGCACGGGTCGCGCCGGGCAGCTTCAAGATCGCGCCGAACCGGGCGCCGCCGCGCTGGGTCACGCGTGCCGGGACCAACACGATCGAGGCGATCTTCAATTTCGAAACCGCATTGGGACGCGGCAGCGGCATCGTCAGGCTTGTGCCCGACGCCGCCGACGGCGACCGCCTGAAAGCGTGGACGCTCCTTACCGCGCTCGACGAGCTCAAGGGCTTCGAGGAGCAGCTCGGCACCTCGCGGCCGCGCGGCCAGGCCTATTCGCGCGACTTCCGTGGACCGAACTGGCTCGACCTGCGCAACGCCTCGCGCGACTACGCCGCTCGCGATCCTACCGTGCTGGTGGTCGGCGGCGGCCAGGCCGGACTCGCGATTGCGGCGCGGCTGAAGCAGTTGAAGATCGACAGCCTGATCGTCGATCGCGAGGCACGGATCGGGGACAATTGGCGCAAGCGCTACCACGCGCTGACCCTGCACAACCAGGTGCAGGTCAATCATTTGCCCTACATGCCGTTTCCTCCGAGCTGGCCGACCTATATTCCCAAGGACAAGCTCGCCAACTGGTTCGAAGCTTATGTCGAGGCGATGGAGCTCAACTTCTGGACCGACACCGAATTCGAAGGGGGCGCCTATGACGATGCCAAGGGCAATTGGACCGTCACGTTGCGACGTGCTGACGGTGGCAAACGGACCATGCACCCGCGCCATGTGGTGATGGCAACCGGTGTCAGCGGCATCGCCAATGTGCCTTTCATCCCGACACTCGACAACTTCAAGGGCACGCTGCTGCATTCGAGCCGCTACGAGGACGGCGAACACTGGACCGGCAAGCGCGCCATCGTCATCGGCACCGGCAACAGCGGTCACGACATCGCGCAGGATCTTCACTCCAGCGGCGCCGAAGTGACGCTGGTGCAGCGTTCACCTACGCTCGTCACCAATATCGAGCCGTCGGCCCAACTCGCTTATGCGACCTACAATGAGGGCACGCTCGAGGACAACGATCTGATCGCGACCTCGATGCCGACACCGATTGCGAAGAAGACCCATGTGATGCTGACGGAGCAGTCGAAGCAGCTCGACAAGGAGCTGCTCGACGGCTTGCGGCGCGTCGGCTTCAAGCTCGATTTCGGCGAGGCCGGCACCGGCTGGCAGTTCAAATATCTCACCCGTGGGGGCGGCTATTATTTCAACGTCGGCTGCTCCAACCTCATCGTCGAAGGCGCGATCAAGCTCAGGCAGTTTTCCGAGATCGAGAGCTTCGTCGCCGAGGGCGCCCGGATGAAGGACGGCGCGACTATTGCCGCCGATCTGATCGTGCTCTCGACCGGCTACAAGACGCAGGAATATCTGGTGCGGAAACTGTTCGGCGACGGCGTCGTCGACCGGGTCGGCCCTATCTGGGGCTTTGGCGACGGCCTCGAGCTGCGCAACATGTATGCACGCACCAGGCAGCCCGGCCTCTGGTTCATCGCCGGCAGCCTCGCGCAATGCCGGATCAACTCGAAATATCTCGCGCTCCAGATCAAGGCGATCGAGGAAGGGATTTTGGGGCGTGAGGCGGGCGCAATTTGAGCCTCCTCGTCATTGCGAGCGCAGCGAAGCAATCCAGTGTCTTTCCGCGGACACAGTCTGGATTGCTTCGCTGCGCTCGCAATGACAGTGTGGAAACGATCGCGCATCGCCGACACCAATAAGAGGAGAACACCCATGCCAGCCATTCTCGGCACCGGCGAGCACCGCTACCGCGTCGTTGAAAATTTCGCAAAGCTGCCGGACGGATGGCAGCTCACCGACGTCGCTTCGGTCGCCGTCGACAGCAAGGACCGCGTCTACGTCTTCAACCGCGGGGCCCATCCGATGGTGGTGCTGGACCGCGAGGGCAATTTCTTGCGCAGTTGGGGCGAAGGCCTGTTCTCGCGCGCCCATGGCCTGCACATCGATGCCGACGACAATCTCTATTGCACCGATGACGGCGACCACACCGTGCGCAAGTGCAGCACAGACGGCAAGGTGCTGCTGACGATCGGCATTCCCGAGAAACCGTCGCCGTTCATGAGCGGCGATCCCTTTCACCGCTGTACCCACACCGCGCTGTCGCCGAAGGGCGAAATCTACGTCTCCGACGGCTATGGCAATGCGCGCGTGCACAAGTTCACGCCCGGCGGCAAGCTGATGACAAGCTGGGGCGAGCCCGGCACCGACCCCGGCCAGTTCAACATCGTGCACAACATCGCCACCGATGCGGACGGCTTTGTCTATGTCGCCGACCGCGAGAACCATCGCGTTCAGGTGTTCGACGGCAACGGCAAGTACGAGACGCAGTGGAACAATCTGCACCGCCCTTGTGCGCTATGCCTTTGCGGTGGGGCTAAGAGCCCGACCTTCGTTATCGGGGAACTCGGCCCTGGCCTGGCGGTCAACCGCAAGGTACCCAATCTCGGCCCGCGGTTGTCGATCGTGGACGCCAAGGGCAACCGCATCGCGCGGCTCGGCGGCGAGGCAGGCCCGGGCGTTGCGAGCGGAAAATTCCTGGCACCGCACGGCGTTGCACTGGATTCCAGGGGCGACATCTATGTCGGCGAGGTCGGCGTCACCGACTGGAAGACCAGCTTTCCGGATGAGGAGATGCCGGCCGCGGTGCGCGCGACGCGATGTTTGCAGAAGCTGGAGCGGGTGCGGGAGTAGCTGCCTCGGCACATCCACATCGCGCTGTCAGGACGACGCTGCCTCCGCGGCCTCGGACCTGGAATCACGGCGTTTTTCGCGCTTTGCCACCCCCCGGCCGCGTTGCTTGCGCCGGAATAAGTCGCTCAACGGGCTTCACAATCCCGTCACGCTGCATGTAGTATGTCAGTTACGTGCTGCTTCGCAGCGTACATTGGAGGCCAGGAGCGTTACTTGAACGCACATGTCTCGCAAGGCCATTGGCCGGTGTTGGTGCTGAATGCGGACTTCCGGCCGCTGAGTTACTACCCACTGTCTTTGTGGTCGTGGCAGGACGCGATCAAGGCGGTATTCCTCGACCGCGTCAACATCGTCGCGCATTACGATCAGGCGGTCCATAGCCCCACGCTGCAAATGCAGCTACCGAGCGTGGTCTCGCTCAAATCCTTCGTCAAGCCGACCACCCACCCTGCCTTCACCCGATTCAACGTCTTCCTGCGCGATCGTTTCGCCTGCCAATATTGCGGCTCGCCCGAAGACCTCACCTTCGACCACATCATCCCGCGCAGCAAAGGCGGCCAGACCACCTGGGAGAATGTGGTTGCGGCGTGCTCGCCCTGCAATCTGCGCAAGGGCAATCTGACGCCGGTGCAGGCCAGGATGTTTCCACGCCAGCACGCGTTCGCGCCGACCGTGCACCAGCTCCACCGTAACGGCCGGCTGTTCCCACCGAACTATCTGCACGACAGCTGGCTGGATTATCTCTACTGGGATACGGAGCTGGATCCGTAGCGTCGGCGTGCAGGCCCTCGGCAGTCCATCGTTGACTCGCGCCGCTCAACGCCGGGAGAGATCAGCGAGCTTCGCTATCTGCGCGCCTGCTCCAGATCGACCTGATAGACAGAAATCCGGTCGATCTCGAATGCGACGGTAGGCGGCGACTCCGCGTCGACCGGACCGACGCCGAGAAAGAATTTCGATCCGATCGCGAGATTGACGATCATGTACATGGGATCGTCGAAACCGATCGGCACCTTGATGTCGGACACCGGCCTGCGATCGATGAAATAGACCAGGCGATCCTCCTCCCACAGCACGCCGTAAGTGTGGAATGCGCTCGACGCGTCGCCGACCGCGAAGTCGAAGCCGCAGGACTGGATCTTCTGGGTCGAGGGAATCCGCCAATGCGTCGTCATCACGAGATCACCCGGCTTTTCGCCGCGGCCTTCCAGCACGTCGACCTCCGGCGGCCAGCCGCCGTCATCCGCCAGCATCCAGAACGCCGGCCATACCGCATGTCCGACCGGCACCTTGGCGCGGATCTCGAAATAGCCGTGCTTCTGCGCGAACGTGCCCTGGGTCGTCAGTATCCCGGAGATGTACTCGTTGTCGAACAGCACCGGCTTCAAGCCCGGCGGCGTGCGGCTGGCGACGATCGACAGCACGCCGTCCTTGACCTTGAAGGGATCGAGCCCGAGCGGCGCCGCCGCGCGCCCGGCGTAGCGCGGATCGACATAGATCTGTTGCTCGCCATTGGCGCTGGTCTTGCGCTTGAACTCGGAGCCGTCGCCGCCCCAATAGCGCGCCTCCGGCCAGGCCGCACCGCCAGCGTAATGCGGCACCCAGCGTCCGTTCGCCAGCGGATGCTCGTCAAAATCCTCATTGAAGGTCCGGCGTAGCGGCAAGAAGACCAGCGAGGCCGGATTGACCTCCTCCAGCCGACGGCACTCGATGGTGGAGGGATCGGTCGTGACCTGCAGCGACATGCTCACCGGGGCACCGTCGAGATCGTCCTGCGCGATGGCCGGCGCAGGCACTACGCAGAGACCGATCGCAGCAAGAGCGCCCCTCGTCCAACGCGCGATCATCACCGCTCTTCGAAGATGCCAGAGGAAGGGCGGAAGTTAGCTCGCCCATATCGGGACGGGCAAGAGCGGGCCCGCGACCGCGCGCCAATTCGGGAGCGCCACCCGCCCACGCCATCCGGATTTTCGTGCACTTATAAAAAATGGAGCACCGCGCGCGGCAGGCGACCGGCGGGTCTCCCTCGGGGACGGAACTCGAAGCGCCGGCATCCGTTCAGAGTCGAGGCCGGATGTCGCGCGGACGCCAGTTGTCCGCGACAGACATATCCGGCCCCGCCACAGCACAAGGGGAGAATAGTGATGGCCACAAGCGAGACGGATCACGTCTACAAGATCCTGGAACTGGTCGGATCGTCCGAGACTTCGATCGAGGATGCGATCAAGAACGCGGTCAGCCGGGCCGCAAAGACCGTTCGCGAGATGAAATGGTTCGAGGTTGTGCAAACGCGCGGCCATATCGAGAATGGTGCCGTGCGCCACTACCAGGTGACGCTGCGGGTCGGCTTCACGCTGGATGAGTAAGGCAGAAAACGCCGGGCGAAGCCGACGCCCGACGCCAGCCTGGTTAGCTCGACAATAGCTCCGTCCATTGCCGAGGATTGTTCCAACCGGAAGCGCACAATCCGCGCGGATGTTGCAACAGGCCGTTAAGGCCAAAGTGAGAGGTTTGCGCCGAAATGGAGCAAGCCTGATGACCACGGGTCGCGAACTCGGAAAGACTCGCCTTCCGCTCTGGGCAGCGGGTTTCGTCATCTTGACCTGCTTCGCCATCCTCGGCTTGAGCGCCTGGCGTGAATGGGAAACACGCGATGCAGATCTCAAGAACGCCGAGATCGACGTCGCCAATCTGGCGCATTCGCTGATCCAGCACGCGGACGACACCTTCGAACTCGTTGATACGATCCTCGTCGGGCTGGTCCATCGGCTCGAAATCGACGGCACGGGTCCGGACACGATTACCAAGCTTCAGGCCTATCTGCCGACACGGAAATCGTCAGACCGCATCCGCGGCATCTTCGTTTATGACGCGACCGGGCAGTGGCTTGCCACGACCGAGCGGCTCGACTTCTCCAAGCTCAACAACAGCGACCGCGGATACTTCCAGCGTCATCGCGACTCGCCCGAGATGGGCACGTTGATCGGAGCGCCCGTGAAGAGTCGAGCCGGCGGCCAATGGGTCGTCACCGCGTCCCGCCGGATCAACGATGCCGACGGCGGCTTCGCCGGCGTTGCCCTGCTCACGATCGACGTCAGCTATTTCGTCAAGTTCTACGAGCGGTTTGACATCGGTCCGAACGGCTCGACGTCGCTGCTCAGCGATAGCGGTATCATGCTGGCGCGCAGCCGCGACGACAGCGGCGCCTTTGTCGGACGCGACCTGTCCAACGCGCCCTTGTTCAAGGGATGGGAAAGTCGTCCCGCCGCAGCAGTCTACTATTTCAAGTCGCCGCTCGATGGGGTCCAGCGGCTTAGCTACTACCAACGCAGCAGCCGCTATCCCCTGATGGTGCTGGCGAGCAAGTCGCGGGACGACGTGCTGGCGCCCTGGCGGCAAGCCGCGGCAGCGCGCACCACCTTCGTCCTCGGCCTCGTGCTGCTGATCGCGGTGATCGGCTTCTACCTGGTCCGTCAGCTCGTACAGCGGCAGCGCATGGCCCAGGCCCTCGTCGTCAACGAAGCAAACTTCCGTCTGTTAGCCGAGCAATCCAGCGACATGGTGACCCGGATCGGGCTGGACAACCGGCTGCTCTACGTTTCCCCCTCGTGCGTACGCATCACCGGCTGGTCGTCCGACGAACTGCTGTCCACCTCGGCCCTGGCCGGCATTCACGCCGACGACATGGAGCGGGTCGAGCAGGCTATCGCCGCGCTGAGGAATGGCGAGGCCGAGGAGGCGCGGTTCGTCTATCGCCAGCGTCACCGCGACAAGGGCGAGATCTGGGCGGAGGCGGCGTTGCACGTGACCCTGGCGTCGGACAGCGGCGAGATCGACGGCGTCGTCGCGGTGGTGCGCGACATGACGGAGCAGAAGGATCTTCAGGACAAGCTCGCCTCGCTCGCAACGACCGACGGCCTTACCGGCCTCGCCAACCGGCGCACATTCGACGAGCGTCTCGCGGACGAATGGGCGCGCGCCAGGCGCGACGGCACGCAGCTCTCGCTCCTGCTGATCGATGTCGATCATTTCAAGAAGTTCAACGATCATTACGGCCATCTGGCGGGCGACGGATGCCTGCGCGCGCTGGGCCGGATCCTGTCAGCCCACACCAAGCGCCCGGCCGACCTCGCGGCGCGCTACGGTGGCGAAGAATTCGCCGTGCTGTTGCCGAACACCGGTCCCGAGGGCTGCGCCGAGGTCGGCGATGGGATTCGCAAGGCGCTGCACGATCTCGCCATGCTGCATGCGCAAAGTCCCCCCTCGCGCCTGGTGACCGCAAGCGTTGGCGGCGCGACGAGTCTGCCATCCCAAACCACGGCGGACTGCAGCACGCTGGTCGCCGCCGCCGACCGCGCGCTCTACGCCGCCAAGGACAACGGCCGTGACCGGCTGGTGATGTCGGGACAGGTCGTTCCCTGGCCCGCCAGGAGCGCGTGACGGATCGACCGTTGCGCCGGATTTGTCGCCTGCGCCCCAGCGCGTTATGACTTGGAGCACGGCCGGATGTTCGGCCAATCCGAGAGTGCCGCTGTGACTGGTAGAATCAAACTCGTCCTCTTCGACATGGACAATGTCCTCTGCGACTACGACAGGGCAAAGCGTGTCGCATGGCTGGCGAAGCTTGCGGGGACCACGAACGAATCCGTCCACAAGGCGATCTGGGACAGCGGCTTCGAGCTGCTCGGCGATTCCGGCACTCTCGACGCCGCGGACTATTTGCGGGGTTTCGGCGAGCGCATCGGCTATCCGCTGTCACTGGACGAGTGGATCGAGGCGCGACGCCGTTCAATGCAGGCCGATCTTGCGATGCTGGAGATTGCCGGCAGCTTGCGTTTGAGGCTTTCAAGCAGGCCCTGTCGGAGCACGGCCTGCTTCACGCTTGAATGCGCGCTCCGCTTTTCCCGGCGTCAGGCGAGATGGCACGCCACAAAGTGCCCGCCCGCTCCCTCCTTCAGCTCCGGTGCGCTTTCCGCGCAACGCGGCTGTGCGATAGGACAGCGGGTGTGGAAGTGGCACCCCGACGGCGGCTTCATCGGGCTCGGAACGTCGCCCTTGAGGCGGATGCGCTCGCGCTTGAGCTTGGGATCGGGCACCGGCACCGCTGACAACAGCGCCCTCGTGTAGGGATGCTGCGGATTGCGGTAGAGGTCGCTGGCCTTGGCGAGCTCGACGATACGGCCAAGATACATCACCGCGACGCGGTCGGAGATGTGCTCGACCACCGACAAATCGTGCGCGACGAAGAGATAGGTGAGGTTCAATTCAGCCTGGAGATCTTCCAGCAAGTTGATGACTTGCGCCTGGATCGAGACATCGAGCGCGGACACCGGTTCGTCGCAGACGATCAGTTTCGGCTCGACCGCGAGCGCGCGCGCGATCACGATGCGCTGGCGCTGGCCGCCGGAAAACTCATGCGGATAGCGGCGCATGTGCTCGGCCTTGAGACCGACCTTCACCAGCAGGCTCGCAACGCGATCCTCGCGCTCCTTGGCCGATGAGCCGAGCTTGTGGATGACGAGCGCCTCGCCGAGGATGGCGCCGACCGTCATGCGCGGATTGAGGGAGGCGAACGGATCCTGGAACACGAGCTGCATGTTCCGCCGCATCGCGCGCAAATCGGTGCCGCCGAGCTGGCCGACATCCTGGCCGTCGAACACGACCTCGCCGTCGGTCGGCTCGATCAGGCGCAGCACGCAGCGTCCCGTCGTCGACTTCCCGCAGCCGGATTCGCCGACGAGGCCGAGCGTCTCGCCGCGATTGACCGAGAACGAGACCCCGTCGACCGCATAAACGCTGCCGACCTGACGAGACAACAGGCCGCCATGCACGGGAAAATATTTCTTCAGGCCGCTGACGCGGAGCAAGGGCTCGGTCATGCTGCGCCTCCCAACTGCGTATCTCCCAGATGACAGGCCATGCGGTGGCCGGGCGCGATCTCGCGCAGCAGCGGCTCCCTCTCGGTGCAGACGCTCATGGCGTGGCGGCAGCGCGGCGCGAAGCGGCAGCCGACCGGCGGATTGATCAGGATCGGCACCGAGCCGCCGATCGCCTCCAGCCGCACCTTGTGCTCGCTGGCGAGATCGATGCGCGGGATCGAGCGGATCAGTCCCTGGGTATAGGGATGGCCGGGATTGCCGAAGAGCTCGTCGACAGACGCCTCCTCCACCACCTTGCCGGCATACATCACGACGACGCGCTGCGCGGTCTCGGCGACGACGCCCATGGCATGGGTGATCAGCATCACCGCCATGCCGAAACGTTCCTTCATGTCCTGGAGCAGGTCGAGGATCTGCGCCTGAATGGTGACGTCGAGGGCCGTGGTGGGCTCGTCGGCGATGATCAGCTTCGGCTTGCAGGCGAGCGCCATCGCGATCATCACGCGCTGGCGCATGCCGCCGGAGAACTGATGCGGATAGTTGTGCACCCGGCCTTCGGCATTGGGAATCTGCACCAGCTTGAGCATCTCGATGGTGCGCTCGAGCGCCTGTTTCCTGGTGACGTTCTCATGGCGGCGCAGGCTTTCGGCGATCTGCTCGCCGATGGTCAGCACCGGATTGAGCGAGGTCATCGGCTCCTGGAAGATGAAGCCGATCTCCTTGGCGCGGATCTCGTCGAGCTGACTGCTCGTCAGCGGCACGAGATCGCGGCCTTCGAAGATGATCTCGCCCGCCGCGATGCGGCCCGGCGGCATCGCGATCAGCTTGAGGATCGACATCGCGGTGACGGTCTTGCCGCAGCCGGATTCGCCGACGACGCAGAGCGTCTCGCCGCGATTGATGGAGATGTCGACACCGTCGACGGCCTGGAGGATGCCGTCGTCGGTGGAGAAGTGGGTTTTCAGTCCCTTGATCTCGAGCAGCGGCGCCATCAGATCACCCGCCGCGCATCGAGCGCGTCACGCAGGCCGTCGCCGATGAAGTTGATGGCGACCACCGCGATGAAGATCGCGCCGCCCGGAAACAGCGCCCAGTGCGGGCCGATGTCGAGAAAGTCCTTGGCATCATAGAGCAGCCGGCCCCAGGTCGGGGTATCCGGAGGGAAGCCGAGGCCGAGGAAGGACAGCGTCGATTCCGCGATGATGGCGGCGGCCACGTCGATGGTGCCGGCGATGATCACCGGACCCAGCGCATTAGGCAGGATATGGCGCACTACCTGCCGCACCGGGCTTGCCCCGAGCGCGCGCGCGGCTTCGACGAATTCCTTCTCACGGATCGACAGGAACTGCGCCCGAACGAGCCGGGCGACGGGCATCCAGCGCAAGCCACCGATCACGAGCACGATCAGGATGAAAATGCCGCCCTCGGGGCCGAAAGCGGCCTTCAGCCCGTCGCGGAAGAGATAGATCAGCAGCAGCAGCAGGGGCAATTGCGGCAGCGACAGAAAGAGATCGGTGAGCCACATCAGCCCATGACCGAGCGCGCCGCGCGACATGCCAGCGAGCGCGCCGATCAACACGCCGACAAAGACCGAGACCAGCATCGCGGCGAGACCGACCGCGAGCGAGATGCGCCCGCCATAGATCATGCGGGCGAGGATATCCTGCCCGAGATCGTCGGTGCCAAAGGGATGGGCCAGCGACGGCCCCTGCATGCCCGCCACGATGTCGATGTCGTCGATCTTGACCCGCCAGACGAAGGGGCCGACCACCACCGCCAGGATCAGAACGAGGAGCAGGAACGCGCTGACCACGGCAAGCTTGTGCCGGCTATAGCGCCGCCACGTCTCGCGCCAGGGCGAGTAGACGCGCCGCTCAGCGGAGGGAGATGCGAGGGTCAAGCCAGCCATAAAGAACGTCCGCGATGAGATTGAACAGCACGACCAGGCACGCAAAGACGAAGGTGACGGCCATCACCACCGGCGTGTCGTTGGAAAGGATGGAGGAGATCAGCAGCGAGCCGATGCCGGGGATGCGGAAAATCTGCTCGGTGACGATCGCGCCGCCGAACACCGCCGGGATTTGCAACGCAATCAGCGTGACGACCGGGATCATCGCGTTACGCATCACATGCTTGATGATCACCCGCCGCTGACCGATGCCCTTGGCGCGCGCGGTGGTGACATAGTCGAGCCGGATGACGTCGAGCATCGCCGAGCGCACGAAACGTGTCATCGACGCAGCCTGGAACAGGCCGAGCACCGCCACCGGCATGATCGCCTGACGGATCATCTCGAGCACCCAGTGAATACCAGTGCCCTTGATGTCGGTCGTGTAGACGAAAGGCAGCCAGTCCAGCGTGACCGAGAAGATCAGGATGAACAGGATGCCGGTGAAGAAGGTCGGCAGCGAGAAGCCGACAAAGGCGAGCGTGTTGGCGACCTGGTCGAACAGCGAATAAGGTTTCGTCGCGGCATAGACCCCGACCGGGATCGCGATCAGGAGCGCCAGAATCTGCGCCGAGCCGATCACGTAGAGCGTCGTGGGCAGTCGCTGGAGAATGAGCGTGTCGACGTTCATCCGGCTGACGAAGGAGAAACCCCAGTCGCCGTGCAGCATGGCGTTGAGCCAGTGCAGGTAACGAAGGTAGATCGGATCGTCGAGGCCGAACTTCGCCCGAAGCGCGAGAGCGACTTCGGGCGGCACGTTCGGATTGGTCGCCAGCTCCGAGAAAGGATCGCCCGGGGCGAGTGCGAGCACGACAAACAGCACCAGAGAGATTCCGAGCAGGCTCGGAATCGCGATCAGGAGGCGACGCAGGACATACTGGCTCATGAAGAAGGACCGCTCTAGGCGTGCGTGATCATTCTTCGCGGTACCAATCGAACAAATTGTCGGTCTCGTTGGCCCAGCCGGAAACGACCGGGCGCAGATTGTTGGCGGCCGCCTCGACCTTCAGGCGGTGCTGTACCGGGATGAAAACGATGTCCTGGTACATGAGATCATTGGCCTTGATGTAGAGCGCCGCGCGCTTGACCGGATCCATCTCGCCGTCCGCGGCCAGGATGGTCGCGTCGTACTCCTTGTTGACCCAGCGCGGGAAGTTGGTGCCCTGCCACTTGTTCTCCTTGGTGGCGACGAGGTTCGAAAGGTAGCGACGCATATGCTGCGACGGATCGGGCTGGCTCAGCGGGATCTGGAACATCTCCATGTCGGCGTAGAACTTGGAATAGGTATCGGGATTGCCGACGTCGGAGGAGAAGAACACGGAGGCGACCACCGATTTCAGCTCGACGTCGATGCCCGCCTTCTGGCACGCCTGCTTGACGATCGCCTGCGTCTTCTGGCGCGGCCCGTTGATCGCGGTCTGGTAGAGGAGCTTCAGCTTCTTGCCGTCCTTCTCGCGGATGCCGTCGGCGCCCGGCTTCCAGCCGGCGTCGTCGAGGATCTTCGAGGCCTTCTCGACGCTGAACTCCCACGAGGTGTTCTTGGACACGAATTTTTCGGGCCCGTTGAGGAAGTTGGCGGTGGTACGGCCAGCGCGGCCGTAGATCGCCTTCTTGACTGACTCGCGATCGATCAGCAGCGAGAGCGCCTTGCGCACCGCTGGATCAGAAAACAGCGGGTGCTTGGTCTTCGTCGAGGAGCGTTCGCCATCGACCTCCGTGTTGGGGTCGGTGAAGTTCAGTGCGATGAATTCGGTGTCGCCACCCACGGCGTAGACGGTCTTTCCCTTGCCGCCCTTCTCCAGGCGCAGCAGCACGTCGTCCTCGACCTGAATGTTCCAGCCGAAATCATATTCGCCGGTCTGGATCACCGCGCGCGCGGCAGAGACGGCGTCGCCGCCGCCCTTCATCTCGATCGAATCGAAATAGGGCCGGTTCGCCATGTGATAATCGGGATTGATCACGCCGCGGACAAGATCGCCCGGCTTGAACTCGACGAACTTGTAGGGGCCGGTGCCGACCGGCGAGAGGTTGGTCGGCGCCTCCCGCGACTTGGACCCCATATAGTCCTTGAACAGATGTTTCGGGATGATGGTATTGGGAGCCCCGACAAAAGCGTCGGCCCAGAACGGCGTGGGCTTGTTGAAGAGGATGCGGACCGTGAGGTCGTCCACCTTCTCGACGGTGATGTCGCGGAGCGTCGCGATCGTCAGCGCGGAGGTCGCCGGATCCTTGGCATATTCCCAGTTGAAGACGACGTCGTCGGCCGTGAACGGCGTGCCGTCGTGCCATTTGACGCCGGGCTTGAGCTTCCAGGTCACCGACTTGCCGTCGGCGGCGAGGCCACCGTTCTGGATCGAGGGAGTTTCGGCGGCCAGAACCAGCTTCATGTTGCCGTCGGGATCCCAACAGGCGAGCGGCTCGTAGAACAGGCGCGCGCCGTCCTGGTCCTTGGTGCCGGTGGCAAAATGCGGATTGAGCAGGGTGGGCCCCTGCCACCACAGCAGCTTGAGCGCACCACCGCCGCCGCGCTTGGTCGGCTTGTAGGTCGAGGCGCCCTCAGCCATCGCGACGCCGCCAAGCGCGAGGATCTGGTTGGCCAAAGGCGCGGTGAGACCCACGGCAGCCAGGCGCTGAATGAAGCCGCGGCGATCCATCCGCCCGTCCTTCACGTCACCGATCATCGAACGCAGTTCTTTATCCAGCATGGTTGTCCCCGTCTGGTTCCCGTATGGATGCAGGCGGTCGCGCGGGGCGACCACCAAGTTGGCTGGCGGTAGATGGCACACCGAATGGGCCGCGCGTCAACCGGGACCGTGTGTATGCAAACGGTCTTCTGACTGTCTGTTGGGCAAAATCATATTCCGCAGCCCATCCGTTCGGCAATCCAGCATCAAAACGCGCTGAATTCCGCGCTGCACTGCAGAAAATTTGATCGCCGGATCAGACGAAGTATCGAGGCGAATTCTACGCCACGGACATGTCGAGCGGCGGCGCGACATGGTCTGGCAGCGGACAGACGTAAGGCGTCTTGGCCGTCCGCTTCTTAAGGTCAGCCTTGGCAGCCTTGATCAGCTCCGGGTCCGTCAGCGCCTTGATGCCGATGCCGGCCATCGCCTTGGCGGCCTGCACCATGGCCTTGTGGGCATGCGCGCTCTTGCCCTGCGCGACCACCTGCCAGGTGTGGAAGGGCGTACCGATTGCAACCGTGGGTGCGTGAACCTGCACGGTCGGCACCACCCAGCTCACGTCGCCGACGTCGGTCGAACCGACCAGCGGATTGCGCTTGGCATCGAGTGGCACCAGGAAGTCAGCCAGCGGCCGGTCGGTCGGCTCCATGCCGATCGCGTAATAGACCGACTCGATGTCCTTGTCGCTCAGCGTCGCGCGGATCTCCGTGGCAAAGCCCTTGTCTGCGTCGTCGAAATGCGGCGGTCCGAGCTCTTCCATGACCCGGTGCAGCGCGTGCTCCAGCGGCGTGTTCGGCAGGATGTTGGAGACCGCGGAGATGATCTTCATCTCGACCTTGGTCTCGGTCATCAGCGCCGCGCCGTCCGCGATCTTGCTCACGCGTCCGACCAGCTCGTTCATGCCGGGCAGATCACGGGCGCGGATCGAATAACGCACGCGCGCATGCGCCTGCACCACGTTCGGGGCGATGCCACCGGTGTCGAGCAGCGCGTAGTGCACGCGCGCGTCGCTCGGCATGTGCTCGCGCATATAGTTCACGCCGACATTCATCAGCTCCACGGCGTCGAGCGCGGAGCGGCCGAGATGCGGCGAGGCCGCCGCATGCGAGGTACGGCCGGTGAAAATGAAGTCGGCGCGGGTGTTGGCGAGTGACGGCGTCACCGCGACTTCCCAGAAGCTGTGCGGATGCCAGGTGATGGCGATGTCGGCGTCTTCAAATGCGCCGGAGCGCACCATGAAGGCTTTTGCCGCGCCGCCCTCCTCCGCGGGGCAGCCGTAATAGCGCACGCGACCCGGCACCTTGTTCTCGGCAAGCCAGTCCTTCACCGCCGTCGCGGCGAGGAGAGCTGCGGAACCGAGCAGATTGTGACCGCAGCCATGGCCGTGGCCACCGGTCTCGACCGGACGATGCTCCGCGACGCCCGCCTCCTGGCTGAGGCCCGGCAGCGCGTCATATTCCCCCATGAAGGCAATGACCGGTCCGCCCTCGCCCCATTCGCCCATCACCGCGGTCGGAATGCCCGCGACCTGCTCGGTGATGCGAAAGCCCTGATGACGCAGCTCGGCAAGATGCTCGGCGGCGGACCGCGCCTCGGTGTAGCAGACTTCGGGCATGCCCCAGACCTTGTCGCTGAGGTCGATGAAACGTGCCTTGATCGTGTCGATGCCACGCCAGATGTCGCTGCGGTTGTCCATGCTTCGGTCCGTGATCTCTAGGTCAAACGAAGCGGCAATGGTTAGCAGCTTCATTGTACGGCGCCTAGCACCTCGCCGGACAGCAGCCATGCGGTCAATGCCGGAGAGCCGCCCGACCGACCGACCGTGCATAACCGGTCCTGTGCCTTTCAAAGATTTCACACGGCGTTCTCTGGAATAGTTAGGAACGAGGCTTTCAAGACGGCCTCCTCCGGCCTAAATTATGCGTGCTTCGTGCGTCGTTCCGCTAGCCACGGCGGAGCGATGCTCTCAGCCAGGAGAACTCGATGCCCGCCCTGACCGAATGGAGAGTGCCGCCGGCCAATCAACCGCGTGCGAGCGATTACGATTTCGATCTCGACCGCGCGCTCGCCTCCGTCGTCGGCCTGCATGCCATCATCCCGCCGGACGCCTTCAGCGCCGAGACACTGGGGACCGAACGCGCCGGCAACGGCGTCGTGATCGACGATGGGCTGGTGCTCACCATCGGTTATCTCATCACCGAAGCAGAGTCCGTGTGGCTGCATGTCGGAGACGGGCGCGTGGTGGAAGGACATGTGCTCGGCTTCGACGCCGTCACCGGCTTTGGCCTGGTGCAGGCGCTCGGCCAGCTCGACGTCGCCCCCTTGCCGCTCGGTGTCTCGGCCGAGACCCGGCTCGGCGACCGCGTCGTGGTCGGCGGCGCCGGGGGACGCACGCGTTCGGTCGCGAGCCAGATCGTGGCCAAGCAGGAATTCGCCGGCTACTGGGAATATCTGCTGGACGAGGCCATCTTCACCCATCCCGCGCACCCGAACTGGGGCGGCACGGCGCTCCTCAACGAGCGCGGCGAGCTGATCGGCATCGGCTCGCTGCAGCTCGAACGCGAGCGCGACGGCAAGGCCGAGCACGTCAACATGATCGTGCCGATCGACCTGTTGAAACCGATCCTCGACGATCTGCGCAAGTTCGGTCGCGTCAACAAGCCGGCACGGCCATGGCTCGGACTCTTTTCGACCGAGATCGACAACCGCGTGGTGGTGATCGGAATCTCCGCCAATGGTCCCGCCGCCCGCGCCGAGCTCAAGACCGGCGACGTCATCCTCGCGGTCGACGGCGAGAAGGTCACAAGCCAGACCGGCTTCTACAAGAAGCTGTGGGGCCTCGGTGCCGCCGGGGTCGACGTGCCGCTGACGGTACATCATGAAGGCGTCACCTTCGACGTCACGGTGACCTCGACCGATCGCTTCAAGCTCTTGAAGGCGCCGAAGCTGCACTGACAAGGCGAACTGACGCAGGGAAACGACGATGAGCGAGGCCGTCGTTGACGACATCGTGGCCGTGCTGCCGCCGCTGCTCAATGCGCTGGAAGCGCTCGCATTCTTTCAGCGAAACCTGCACCCGCCGGCCTTCGGCTCCGTGATGAACGCGATCGGTGTTCCCGACGAGGCGCTGCAAACGGCACGCGCGGCAATCGGGGAATGGCCGGGGCAGTTCACCGGACTGCGCGAGCGGCTCGATCGTGCCTGCGACGAAACGCTCGCCGCCTTTGCCAGCCTGCGCGAGGTTGAGCGTGGCAATGGCGACCTCGTCGCGGTGTTCCGCGCGCTGCGCCATGTGCCGCGCGCGCAGGAGGCACTCTATCCGCTGGCCGTGCAGTTTCCGCCGGTCAGCAGCTTCTTCCTCAACGCCGCCATGCGCGAGAATGCCGACCTGTTGTCGCGGCTCGAAGCCGGCGCGGACGCGCACACCGGCATCATCCACGATCACAACGAGCCCGGCAGCCGCGGCGGCTTTTGGGTCTACGTGCCCGAATATTATACGCCCGATCGCGCCATGCCGCTGGTGGTGGCGCTGCATGGCGGCAGCGGCAACGGCCGCGGGTTTCTGTGGAGCTGGCTGCGCGACGCCCGCAGTCTCGGTGCAATCCTGGTGGCGCCGACCGCGACCGGCCCGACCTGGGCCCTGATGGGTGACGATTCCGACACGCCCAACCTCACGCGCATTCTCGAAACGGTGCGCAGCCGCTGGACCATCGACGCCTCGCGCATGCTGCTGACCGGCATGAGCGACGGCGGCACCTTCTGCTACGTCACCGGGCTCGACGGCGCCTCGCCCTTCACGCATCTCGCGCCAGTCTCGGCGACCTTCCACCCGCTGATGGCGGAGATGGCCGACGCCACACGCCTGCAGCGCCTACCGATCTTCATCACGCACGGCAAGCTCGACTGGATGTTTCCGGTGCAGACCGCGCGGCAGACGCAGGCAGCCCTCGCCGCCGCCGGCGCGAATGTCACCTATCGCGAGATCGACGACCTCAGCCATACCTATCCGCGCGAGATCAACGCGGAGCTGGTGCAGTGGCTGAATGGAGAATGAACGACCTCTCCTTACCTGCGCCGCACTGTCGCGGAACAATCGATCCGGGTCGACGTTATCGCCCGTCATTGGAGGTTTCGCGATGCGGATGTTTCTTGGAATGATTTTGGGCGCGCTGCTGCTCGGCTGCGGCGTGTATGTCTATGACTCCATGCAGACGTCGTCGGTTGCTAATGGCGAGGTCGCGACGACCAATCGCACCATCGTGAACTGGGATGTCGCAAAAGCCGACTGGGACGCGCTGCGCGATCGCGCGCACAAGGACTGGGTCCGCATCTCCTCGAAGTAACGACGTGGTATCATGAATGAAATGAGGCGCCGTCGCGGGTCCGCGGCGGCGCCTTCGTCTTGCGCGGTGAATATCGCTCGGCTCAGTTCATCTTGGCCTTGCGGGCGTCGGCGATGACCTGCTCGAACTCGTTCATGCTGAGCACGCCCGGCACGCGGTACTTGCCGACGATGAAGGATGGGGTGCCGCGGAAACCGAAGGCTTCGGCCTGCTCGTTGTTGCGCTTGAGCAGAGCGTCGATGTCCTTGGCGTGGTCGGCGAGATCGCGCTTCAACCGATCCATGTCGACGCCGGCGGCCGCGAGCAACTCGTTGATGCGTGGCTCGGTCAGGCGCGAGCTGACGCCCATCATGGCGTCATGGGCCTGGTGGTACTTGTCCTGGAATTTCGCCGCGAGCGCCGCCCGCGCGGCGGTGACCGAGACCGGCCCGAGGATCGGCCAGTCCTTCATCACCAGCCTGACCTTGCCGTCGTCCTGGACGACCTGACGCAACTCGGGCTCGAGCTTGCGGCAATAGGGGCAGTTATAGTCGGACCATTCGATAATACTGATATTCCCGTCGGGATTACCGGCGACGGGAACATCCGGGTCGCGCAGCACCTTGGCTTCGGTCAGCACCTCGTCTTCGTCGGTCGCCGCGCCCGCCGAGGTGATTCCACCCGCGACAAGGGCGCCCGCCCCAATCAGCGTCAGCGCCGCGCGCCGCGTCGGCACAACGGCTTTATTCCTGAATCCAGCCATATCTCGTTCCATTTCGGTCCCATCTCCGTCGATACGGTTCGAGACGGGGAATTGTTACAGCTCATATAGAGTGTCGCGGCGCCGATGTCATCGCACCAGCAGCGTGACCGCCAAGGGTACCAGGAAGGAGGTCACCAAGGCGTTCAGGCTCATGGCGATCCCGGAAAAGACGCCGGCGATCTCGTCGACCTGGAACGCTCGCGCGGTACCGATCCCGTGCGCGGCAAGGCCGGCGGCAAAGCCGCGGGCGCGGAAATCGCTGATGCCGGTGCGGTTCATCAGCGGCGTCACGATGATCGCGCCCATAATGCCCGTAAGGATGACCGCAACCGCAGCCAGCGAGGGATCGGCGTGCAGGGATTCGGCGATGCCCATGGCAACGCCGGCCGTGACGGATTTCGGCGCGAGCGACAAAACCACTTCGTGCGGCAGACCGGCAAGTTGGGCCAGTAACACCACGGACACCACGGCCGTGACCGATCCCGCGACCAGCGCCACCAGCATTGGCACGATCGAGGCGACGACGCGCTTGCGGTTCTCGTAGAGGGGAACAGCCAGCGCGACCGTCGCGGGCCCCAAAAGGAAATGCACGAACTGCGCGCCGGCGAAATAGGTCGTGTAGGAGGTGCCGGTTAGCAGCAGGAACGCGCCGACGATCCACATCGCATGCAGCACGGGATTGGCGAGCGGATGGCGCCGCGTCGCCAGCGACACCGCGTCCGTACCGGCATAGACCAGCAGCGTCACTGTCAACCAAAGCAGCGGCGACTGCGAGAGATAGACCCAGAGCGAGAACGGATTGTCCTTCATCGCGCGTCCTGTTGCCTCAACAGGCGGCTGACCAGGCGGAAAGTGAGTACGGTTGCGAGCAGGGTGACGACCACCGACAGCGCGAGCACGAGGATGATGGCGATGCCGTGGGACGCGAGCAGATCGAGCTTCTGCACGACGCCGACCCCGGCCGGCACGAACAGCAGCGACAGATGCGCGAGCAGACCCTTGCTCGCCGTCTCGACGCCATCATCACGCAGCGGCCCGCGCGCGAGAAGCGCAAAGCGGTCGCGCGCGAGCAGCAGGATGAGGAGCAGCAAGAGGCCAAGCACCGGGCCCGGCATCGGCAGGCCGAGGCCGCGCACGACGGCTTCGCCGATCAACTGGCAGAGAAGAATTAGACCAAGGCTTGCAAGCATGACCGGAGTATCAAGGGATGCGCCGGCGGTCTTGTCAATCGCCGCTGTGCAGCGGTCGTGCGCGGCGCTTGCGCAGCCGCAACGCGCGGCAGCATTGCCATCAGCGTCCCGGTCATCATGGCGATCAACGTGACCTTGCCCTCGTGCTCGGCAAATGCCTTTGCCTCGCAAAAGGTCAGCGTGCGGCCGGGCTTGACCACCTCGGCCTTGAAGACGAAACGCTCGCCCCGCGCCGGCGCGAGCAACGTGGTCTTGAACTCGACGGTGAGGATATCGGCCTCGCACGGCATCAGGGTGAAGGCAGCGACACCACAGGCATTGTCTAGTCCTGCGGTAATGATGCCGGCGTGGACAAAGCCGTTCTGCTGTGTGAGGGCCGGCGAATGCAGCATGGCGAGTTCAGCCTCGCCCGGCGCAAGGCGGACGATCGCGATGCCGAGCGTGTGCATTGCCGGCTGGCGATCGAACATGGCGATGGCAGCCGCGCGGTAGCCCGGGTTCTTCGGCTCGTATGCGGCCATGGCTCAGGCCTCCGCCGGCTCGGCGAAATGTCTCAAGGCGATCTCGCGAATGTCGTCCGTGAACGGCACCGATTTGCGCTGGCTGCGGTCCATGTGCACGCCCGTGATCTCGCAGAACGCGGCGATCTCGCCGGTCTCGGCATTGGTCATGTCGTGCCGGAAGCGGATCGATTTGTCGCGGATCTCGAGCAGGTGACTGCGGATCTCGACGATGTCACCGGCGAGCAGCTCGCGCTTGTAGGTGATGTTCTGCTGCACGGCGGCCATGCCGCGGCCGGAGCCGCGCAGATAGCTCGGCGTCAGCCCGAGCCGGGCGAACAGATTCCAGTTGGCCTCGTCGAATTTGCCGACATACCACATAATGTTCATGTGGCCAACGTGATCGCACTGCCACGGATAGACCGTGCCGCGATAGGTCGCCTCCTGCTCCATCGCAATTCTCCCTGACCTTTTCTGGCTTTGATTGTTGATACGGTAGCGTATCAACCTCCTCCCGCGTTAGCAATACGGTACCGTATCAAGAATCGGCGAGGCTGCCTGCATGAGTGACGGCAAAGGCGATGTCTGGGTCGAGGCAGGGTTCACCGAACTCGCCCGATCGGGGGTCGAGGGGGTGCGGGTCGAGGTGCTCGCCAAGAATCTGGGCGTCACCAAGGGCGGCTTCTACCGCCGCTTCGCCGACCGTGCCGCGCTGCTCGGTGCCATGCTGGAGCGCTGGCGCGAGGGGCGCTCAACGGCGATCGCGCAGCAGACGAGCCTTGATGGCCAAGAGCCCCGTGAACGGCTGAGGGCAGTGATCCAGCTCTATTCGGAGCGGCTCAATCCGGACGGGATGGCGATCGAGCTTGCGATCCGGCAATGGGCCCGCTCGGACGAGGGCGCCGCGGCAGCGGTGGCGAAAGTGGACGCGGCGCGGCTGAAGCACGTCGCCGAACTCTATCGCGCGACCGGCCTCGAGACCGAGGCAGCTGAAGCGCAGGCTTTCCTGTTCTACTGCTTCATCTTCGGCCAGAGCCTGCTGTTCGTCGAGCGCGGCCCGCGCAAGCGATCGCAGCTCGTGGCGAAATCGGCCGAGAAGCTACTGGATTAAAGCAAGAGGCCGGAGCTTGGCTCCGGCCTCTGCGTCGTCTTGAAGCCTCAGGCGGCGCCCTTCAGCTTCTTGTTGCATTCGCTGTAATAGCCGCCGCCCTTCTCGATCCACTTCATGCCGCCATTGCCGTTGGTGGTCTTGTTGGCGTTGTACTGGTCGACGCAGGTGTGCAGGCGCCCCTTGCCGGGGGTTTCCTTGGCGTATTTCGGATCAACGGCGTTCGGATAGATCGCGGGGCCGGCCGGCAGGGTCGGCGCGGCAGCCGGGGCGGCCTCCTTCTTCGCCTGCTTCGGCTCGGCGGGAGCGGCGGGCGCAGCAGGAGCGGCCGCGGTCGGCGCAGCCGCTGGCGTCGCGTCCGCGCCGCACTGGGCCTTGCGGAAGTCATTCCACTTCGTGGTGCCGAGCGAGCCGTCCTTCTTGGCGGCCTGGTATTTCGCGCTGCACTCCTGCGAGGTCAGCGCCTGCGCCGGCGCACTCACCACCAGCGCGGCAAAGCCCGACAGCGCAACTGCACACAGCAACTTTGATTGCATGGTCATCCTTGGTCTCCTCCTTGATCTTCCCCCGAGGGAAGTGAACCGAGGATTGCTATCCTAGCGTGCCGCCGGCTCGCGACAAGGAAGCGATGGCTGCTGCCGCCAAAATATAGTGATCCTCCACGTTCGAATTATTCATGTCGCGTTCAGCAAGGCCAGCCGACTTTCGCGCCCTTCGCAATTCCCGCAAGAAGAGTGCAGCATCATGACCTTCACATCTCGCCTCGCCGTCGTCGCTCTCGCCTCCCTGCTCGCCACCGGCACTGCCTTCGCGCAGACCGCCGCGCCGGCAGCAAAGACCGACACCAAGACCACAACCGCCGCCCCCATGGACAAGAAGGCACCGAAGGAGCACTCGGCCGAGTCGCTCGAATGCTCCAAGCAGGCCGACGCCAAGGGCCTGCACGGCAAGGAGCGCAAGAAATTCCGCTCCGAATGCATCAAGACTGCCAAGGCCGGCATGGCCGCGCCGGCTGCGGACAAGAAGTAAGTCCTTCCCTCTGCCTGCGGCTTCGGGAGAGGCGCGCGCATTGCGGCATGACGTGACCGCAATTGTGCGCCTCTCGCTGATTTGCGATAAGGCGGTGTGAAGCAAATCACCGCCTCCCTGCCGTTCGAATGGCCGAGCCGTGCCAAGATCTTGAGCACGGTGGAAACGCTTGTCATCGGCACCGCCGGGGGCCTCGTGTTTCTGCTCGCGGGCCTTCCGGGGGGATTGATCTCGGGCTCCATGATCGCGGTCGGGATCGCCGCGATCGCGGGTCGCCAGCTGACGCTGCCGCCGATCCTGACCCAGACCGTGCTGGTGCTGCTCGGCATTTCGTTAGGATCAGTCGTCTCGCGCCACCTGCTTCAACAGGTCAGTGCCTATCCGCTCACCATCGGGCTGCTCGCGCTCGCGACCTTCTGCTCGACCTTCGGCTCGAGCTATTATCTCCAGCGCATCCACGGCTGGGACCGCACCTCGGCCTTCCTCGCCGGCAGCCCCGGCGCGCTGTCGCAGATCACGATTTTGGCGGTCGAGCGCGGCGCCGACCTGCCGGGCATCGCGGTGGTGCAGACCATGCGCGTAATCATCCTCACCGCGGCGCTGCCGATGGTGCTAGCGTTCGCCGGCGTCGCACCCTCCGTCGCGCCGTCGCTGACGACGACGATTGCCTCGCCGCTTGACCTCGTCGAACTGGTCGCGGCCTCGCTGGCCGCGGCGCTCGTCCTGCGGCTGATCAGGTTTCCGGCGAGCTGGATGTTCGGCGCGATGATCGGCTCGAGCGTGTTGCATGGCGCAGGCTGGGTCGAGGGCGGCCTGCCGGACTGGGTACGCGGCGTGGCGCTGATCGGCATCGGCGCCCTGATCGGCAGCCGCTTCGCGCGGATGCAGATCAAGACGCTCGCCGGCCACATCAACGCGGCGCTGGGCTCGTTTGCCGTCGCCATCGCCGTCTCCGCGATTTTCGTCGGCATCGTGGCGCTCACCACGCAGGTGAAATTCTCCGACGTCGTGGTCGCCTACGCACCGGGCGCGATGGACGCCATGCTGGCGCTGGCCCTGACGCTGCACATCGACCCGATCTTCGTCGGCGCCCATCACCTCTCGCGTTTCGTCTTCGTGACGATCGCGACGCCGGGCATCGTGCACCTGTTCGGCCGGACGCAGGACGATGTGGATGATTGAGCCTTAGCGCTTCGCCGTCGCAACGAATCCCCACGCGGCGATCGCAGCTATCAACAGCGAGATCAGCAAATTGTAGCCGGCAAGCGAGAGGCCGAGGAAGCGCCACTGCACCTCGTCGCAGCGGACCACCTTCACGGTGTCGAGTCGCGACAGCAGGTCGGTGGCGCTGCCGAGATTGACGACGGGACCGGAGCAGTCGGTCGGTCCCTTCCAAAAGCCCCATTCGACGCCGGCGTGATAGGTGCCGAGCCCGGCATTTGCGAGGCTCGCCAGCACAAGGATCGCGAGGCCCGCGAACAGCAGCGGCCTCGGCGCACCGCCCCGCGCCGCGAGTGCGATGAGCAGGCCGAGCGGCATCGCGAGGTAATAGGCGTAGCGCTGCTCCAGGCAGAGCGGACAGGGCACGATCCCGAGCACCAACTGGAAGAACCAGGCGCCCGCGATGGTCGCGGCTGCAATCAGCGTGACCGCGAGCGAAGCGACCAGCGCGGGGCTCGTGGCCGCCGGTTTGAATGCAGGTATTGCGGCACTCTGGGTCGTCACGGCAGCCTCTTTTCGATGGGTCGCTTTCCAAGGCTGTAACCCCGGCTCATGCGGCTGTCGAGAACGGCCGGGATCACTTTGGCGCGGGTTGACCCCGCTTGGTCCATGGCTATAGTCCGCCGGCTTCGCGACGCCCTGTTAGGGGCTGACCGAGGGCCCCTGTGGCGGAACTGGTAGACGCGCTCGACTCAAAATCGAGTTCCGCAAGGAGTGCTGGTTCGATTCCGGCCAGGGGCACCACGCTTCGCCCTTTCGGGCTTCGCGTGGCGCAGCCCGCGCCAAGCCCGAAAGGGTGAAGCGTGTCCGGCGAAGCCTCTTGGCGAAGGCGGACTGTCTCGGCCTCCCCCTCCCTAGCAATCGTCACATGCCACCTGTATAAACCGGTAGCTTCTTCCGCAATTCGAAGGAGCTCATATGAACGACCTGCACACGTGGCTTTCGCAACAGCACCACGGCCTGCGCACCTTCCGGATCTTTCAGCAAAAGCTCGAGACGCTCGGCCGCGACGACCCCGAACAGCGCGGCCTGTGCCGTCTGTTGAGCGGTCTCGTCGGCAGCTATGTCGAGACGTTCGAAGAGGCTCCGCTGCCCGTCGAGGTCGCTGACGACGCCTATCATCGCCTGCTGGCGCTGGTCGCAAGCCTCGATCTCGAGGGCGACACTAGTCGGCGGCTCGCGGAGATCAACCGGGTTGCGACCTGCGAACTCTGGCAGTGACGAGAGCGGGCCGCCGTCCGGCTCACATCCCCATCCTTGGGACACTTCGCCAGGAGAGGGCCGCGTGCTTCCCTGCACGAGCCTCCCTCGACGGGTTCGACTTCGCAGAGCCAGTCCCTATATCGTGGGGCAACCTATGTTGATGCAGCGAGCAGCTTCGATGGCCAGGAGACGCGCGACCGAAACGGACGCCGACGACGTCCCCCGCTTCTTCGTCTGGGTGCGCGGTCTCGAGGGCCCCGAACCGCAGAAATGGATGGCGATGGATTTCGGCGTCGGTGACTGGAAGCGGCCGCTCGTGCTCGCCTATCTGGAGCTGCCGGAGGGCGAGCGACACTTGCCGTTGTCGGCGCTGGCCCGGCGATACCCACCGCCACGGGGAGAGGCTTCGTAGAGGAGCCATCCTGGACGGAGGCAAGGATCTCGCCAGCCCCTCAACCCAGGGCGAGCAACGCCGCACGGCGCTAATCACGGTGCCGCGTCTGCCAGTGCCGCCGACGCCATCGGCCGCAGCAAAGCGATAGGCGGCGTCCGCGACGGCGGAAGAGTGACAATGCGCCCCCATGATTATGGGTGTCGCGGCGCCCGCACCGCAGCTAAACTTGGCCCTGCGCCGCGGGGGACACGCGGTGCAGGACGATGATCATGACCGAACAGGGCGAGACGGGTGAAGCCATCACCATCCTCCTCGTCGAGGACGACGCGCCGACCTGCTGGCGGCTCCACGACGCGCTGGTCAAGGCCGGTTACGAGGTGCGCAGCGCCGGCACGCTCGCAGAGGCCCGCGCCGGGCTCGGCGACCGGGCGCCGCGCGTGCTGCTCACCGATCTGCGGCTGCCCGACGGCCTCGGCGTCGAGCTGATCCGCGAGACAAGGCAACGCTTTCCCGACACCGAGATCATGGTGATCTCGGCGCTCGGCGACGAAGAAAGTGTGATCTCCGCGATCACGGTCGGCGCCACCGGCTATCTCCTGAAGGATGCGTTCCCCACCGACATCGCCACCACCGTGCGCGATCTGGTCGCCGGCCATTCGCCAATCTCGGCCTCGATCGCCCGTTTCATCGTGCGCAGAACGCAGGGTACCGCGCAGAATGCGGCCGAGCCTCCGCCCGGTCCCGCGCTCAACACCGCAAGGCTCACCCCACGCGAGATCGACATCCTCTGGGGCATCG
The DNA here is from genome assembly GCF_023073095.1 of Bradyrhizobium sp. 44. Taxonomy (NCBI): domain Bacteria; kingdom Pseudomonadati; phylum Pseudomonadota; class Alphaproteobacteria; order Hyphomicrobiales; family Nitrobacteraceae; genus Bradyrhizobium; species Bradyrhizobium sp. 44. The sequence continues at coordinate 681,288 of NZ_JADPIY010000008.1, read as the reverse complement.
CCAAGGGCTTCAGCTACGCCGAGATCGCGAGCCATCTCGGCCTGTCCAGGCAGACCGTGCCCGGCCACATCAAGAACATCTATCGCAAGCTCGAAGTGCACACCCGCAGCGAAGCGGTGTTCGAAGCGGTGCAGCAGGGCCTGATCAAGCTGTGAGCGAGATCGCGGCGAAGGCACCGGTCAAATCCGCGCGACGCCGGCTGCTGGTCTCGCGACTCGTGCCCTATCTGCTGCTCCAGGCGCTGATATTGGTCGCGACCGTCCTCGGGCTGCGGCTGCTCCAGCCCAGCGACCCCGACGACTTTGCCCTGAGCGAATTCTCGCTGCGCGAGGACGGCGTGGCGCGTCCCGTGACGTTGCCGCATTTCACGTCATCACGCTATTCCCTGGCCGACCCGCCGCTCTACACCGGCGCCTTCACGTTCCGCCGCGGCGATGTGGCGTCGGGATGGTCGGTATTCCTGCCGCGCTTCAGCAACGCGGTGGAGGTCTCAATCAACGGCGTCATCATCCTGGATTCCCGACGCGATGCCAACGCCAACCGGCCCGACCGCAACACTCCGCAGATCGGGTCGATCCCGTCCTCGCTGCTGCGCGAGGGCGCGAACGAGATCACGGTGCGGCTGTTGGTTTGGGGACCGCTCAAGGGCTTTCTCGACACCGTCTATGTCGGGCCGGATGCGGCCTTGCGGCCGGCCTACGAGACACGCACGCTGATGTTCGTCACGTTGCCCGTGGTGTTCTCTGCCTGGCAATCGATCCTCGCCGTCATCCTGGCGATCATGTGGCTGATGCGCCGCCGCGAGCCGGTTTACGGCGTGCTGGCCGTAGCGATGGTACTCGGCGTAGTGCAGGCCTTCGCGCCGCCACCGGTGCCCCCCGTCAACACGTCCCGGCTCGCCGCGGTGTTGCTCGCGTCCGCACCGATCGAAAGCGCCCTGGTCGTCGTCTTCGGCGTGCTGTTCTTCGGCTGGCGCTGGCCGCGTTACGGCATGCTGCTGTTCGCGCCGGGGCTCGTCGTGTTCGGTGTCGGACTGATCGCCGGCCCGCCGCTGCCGCGCATTCTGTTTCTCCTGTTGGGGATTCCGACCGTCGGGCTCTGCCTGTTGCTGATGGCCTGCGTCACAGCTGCCGCAGTGGTGCGGCGGCAGGACGCGGCAAGCTTCACGCTCGGCTGCGCGGTGACCATCGTGCTGATCTGCTGGGTCCACGACATGCTGTCGGTGTTCGAGATCGTGACCGACGAGCGCATCTTCCTCTCGCGCCTGTCCTATTCGGCGATGCTGGTCGCGATCGGCGCCGGCTTGACCTGGCGGTTCGCGCGCGCGCTGAACCAGGTCGACAGCTTTGCCGGCCAGCTCGTAACGCGCGTACGCGAGGCCGAGGAGCGGCTGAAGGCGAGCTTTGCCCGCGAGGAGGAGCGTGCGCGGGCCGCCGCGCTTGCCAATGAGCGCACGCGACTGATGCGCGACCTGCATGACGGCCTCGGCGGCCAGCTCATCAGCATCGTGGCACTGTCCGAGCGCGGGCACGAGGGCGCGACCATCACTGACGCCGCCCGTGCGGCGCTGAAAGACCTCCGCCTCGTCATCGACTCCATGGACGACATCGGCGGCGACCTGATGCTCGCACTCGGCTCCTGGCGCGAGCGCGCGACCGCACAATTGCGACCACACGACATCGCACTCGACTGGCACGTGGCGACGCCGCAAGGGCTGCCGCTGCATCCCGAGCTCAGGCCATGGCATGTCATCCAGATCGTGCGCATCCTCGACGAGGCCGTGACCAATGCGGTCAAGCACGCAGAGGCCCGCCGCATCGCGGTCACCATCGAGACGGTCGACGGAGGTCAGGGACCGTACGGTGTGATCAGGGTCGCGGATGACGGCAAGGGCTTTGCGAACGGTTGTGCGCCGGTCGGCAGCGGCGGGGCCACCGACGCGAGCCAGACCGCGCGGGGCCTTCGCAACATGAGGAGCCGTGCCGCGCGCTGCGGGGCGATGCTCGATCTCGGTTCGGATTCCTCAGGCACGCGCGTGCGGCTGCAATTGCCGCAGATTTTCCCCGACAGCGATGCCGCCGTCGGCTGAAAAGCCCCCTCTCCGAACGTGTGGGACGCGCGGAGAGAGGGACGGGCCGGATGATTTGCCTGCGGAGGACGGGGGTTCGTCCGCACGGCTCCTTCGCCCGAACTCGTTGTTCTCAGCGCACGCCCACGCGATTGACCGGACCACCGCGATTCATCGGCGTGCCCGCGCGCACGCCGACACCGGGCGCACCGACCCCGGGTGTCGCCACGGCGACCGCGGCGGCCGGCGCTACCCTCACCGCTGCCGCCGGTCGCACCACGCAGCCTTTGGGTATGCCGACCGTCTTGCAATAGACCACCGCTTGCGCCGGGCTCGTGCCCAGCGACACCATCGCCGAACCTGCCAGCGCCAAAATCGTCAACCCGGCGCTCAGCGCTCCCGCTCTTTTCGACATCTTGCTCTCCTGCTTGCCGTTCGGCGTCCCGATGCAATCACCGGGTCTCGCAGCCGACGTGCAGCCTGAATGACAAAAGACGGCGCGCTGATACATGCCATGAAAATGGGGGTACGGCGGCGGGACGGGCTAGCCGATGCCATGAACATGGCATGGACCTGCGCCCGGCGGTCGCGAGATGGTCCGGCCCGCTTGATCCCAGGCGGGACCAACGACATTCCCAAGGAGGTGTTTTATGAAGATTTCGGTTCTTGCCGTGCTGCTGCTCGCCGCGACCGCCCAGACCGCCGCTGCGCAATCCGGTCCGACCCCGCAGGAGCAGATGACCTGCCGAAGCGACGCGAGCAAATTCTGCGCCGAACACATCGGCAAGCCGCCGGAGATGAATGCCTGCCTGCGCGAGAACAAGTCGAAGCTTTCGGACGGCTGCCGCAAGGTCGTGGAGTCGCACGGCGGGTGAGTGGCCGCCGTCCACAACACAAATCTCGCCGGTGTTGCGTCAGACCATAGCCGTCGATGCGCCCGTCATAGATCGCGCGCGACGGCGAGGACGGACCTAATCGTCGTCGCCGAATAGCCTGATCTGTGGAAAGCCGCCGCGCGGCCGGCTCGGGACCTCGCGCGCGTCGGCATCTTCGCGGATGTTGCGCGCGACGTCGTCCCAATCGGTCCGGTCGCGCATCCCACGCGGCTCGCGGGAATCGTAATGACGGCGCTCGGCCCAGCGCTCACGGCGCTCCGTCCGGCGCCGTTCAGACGTGGCCCGCTTGACGTCAGAATCCCTGGCCTTGGCAAAGGCGTTGTCGGGTGGAGATGACGACTCTGTCGACGCCTGTTGTGCAGCAGGCTTCGCGAGTTGCGGAGGCGATGCCGGTGCTGGCTTGGGCAGCTCTACCGCAGCCGCTTGCGAGGGCTGTTGCGCTGGCTGTTCAGCGTTGGCCTGAGTGGTCTGCGTGCTGGGGTTCGCAGCTTCGGATTTTGCTTCAGGCGTCGATTCGGGTTTAGCGTCGGATTTGGCTTCGGCCTGCGCTGGCGCGGCGACCATGGCGCCGAAGGCTTGCGAGCCGGTGAGATATTGCAGGCGCTCGGATGCCGCGTCCGTCGTAGCGGGCTTGGCGTCAGCGCGTTGCGCCATCTTGCTGGTATCAGGCCCCTGCTTGGGCGAGACCGGATTCATGATATTGCCGGCGACAATGCCGCCGCCGAGACCAATGGCTATGGCTGCGACGATGGTTCCTGCACCGACGAAATAGGCTGTCGAGGCGCGCATTGGTCCACTCCCTCTTTGGAGCGGGCAACGCTTGTCGATTGCCGGATGTTCCCGATACAGGCGCAGTTCCGGGAGGAACTTGATTCCGGAAGAAACTTGCCCGTTAGATCTGCTGCGCCACCTTCTCGAGCCCGATGATGCGGGCGAGCTTGCGCACTTCCTCTTTCTGGTCGTCACGCAGCTGGAACAGCAGCGGCATCGCCGCCGACTTCAACTGCTGGACCTCGTCGCAATTGGGATCGATCGGCACGCCCTGCACGTTCGGATTGGACAGCTTGTTTGCCGAGATCTTGCGGACAACATTGCGCAGCGCGGTTTCGACCGAGGGCCAGTAATATTCTTGCGACGACGACAACTTCAGACGGTCCCTGATGCCCGCGATCTGCACGTCGGAGAGCAGCGAATAGGATTTTTGCGGCTGCGGCTTGGCGACGACCTTAGGCTTGGCCGGGACTTCGACGGCAGGAATCTCTGCAGCGGCCGGAGCCTCGTTCACGCTCGCCTTGGGCATCGGGAAATCGGATGGCGTGGCGGCGGCAAACGCCTGGCGCAGCGGCTCGGTCAGCACGGGCATTTGCGATAGCTTGTCGGCAGGAACCTGGACCGGGTCGAACGCGGCCGAGGCCAGTGCCAGCGTCGGAACCAGACGATCGGCCTTGGCGGCCCGATTGGTTGCAAGCGGCTTGGGTGCCGGCGCCTGCGTAATCATTTCGGCGCTGACGCTGGGCACGCTGTCGCGGCCGAGAATGGCGGTGGTGGCGGCGCCGAGGACGAGGAAGCAGGTCAGCACGACGATGGTGATGGCTTTCGACAAACGTCTCTCCGCAACCGGCTTCAAGTCCACGTGATCACTGCCCGGAAACTGGGCGAAAATTAAGGCTTAACCGGGCCATTGCGACGGCAATCGCGCGGACTACGGCGACATTGCCTAGAAAGCTCAACAAAATCAGGCAGCTATCGCCAGATCGTAGGCGTCCTGGATGTCGGCCACGATCTCCGAGGCCTCCCAGACTCCGCGCGGCTCGACCGATTGCAGCGCCACCGTCCAATTGCCGCCCCGGCGGGTGCGGGGGACGCTGACGATGTCGAAGCGCACATTGCGGCACAGCGGGTGGCGGGCCAGCGCATGGGCTACGCGAATGCGAATTTCGTCCAGCGAAGCCGCCGTCTTGGCGTTGAGAAAGTCGAAGTCCATCGCCTGTCCCTCTCGGTCCTGATTGGCGCCGTGAGAAGGATTCTTGCCGGGCGTTGGTTAATCTGCCGTTAAGTGGGGGCTTCGAAGGAACGCTCGATTAACTGTGATGGGACGACGGGCCCTGTCGGCCTGCGCATTTTCACGGGGAGACGCGGCCACCCGCCCCTCGATACTCGGCGACCGTCCCTGCGACGAGATCGTCAACCGCGAGCACGTCGGTCACGCCGGATGTCGAGTGCCCACCGCTCCAGATATCGCGCCAGCGCTTTGGCCGGTTCTCCCGTGCGGCAACGTCGATGTCCTTGGCGATGTCGATGGCCCCGCGCGCCGGCAGGTCGTCGGGATCGAGACCCGCGGCGACGATCGACGGCTTTAGCATGCTGGTTTGAAGTCCCGTGAACGCGGTGGTCAGCAGGATATCGTCGGCGCTGCTCTCGACCAGAAGCCGCTTGTAACGATCATCCGCCATGCTCTCGTGGGTCGCGATGAACTTCGTGCCCATGTAGCCGAGATCGCAGCCGAGCACTTCGGCCGCGCGCAATGCCTGGCCGTCGCTGATACCCCCCGCGAGCACGATGATGCCATCGTAGAACGCGCGCACCGCGCGGACGAAGGCGAACGGGTTGAGCCAGCCGGTTTGGCCGCCCGCGCCCGCAGTGAGCAGCACGAGCCCGTCGGCGCCCGCCTCCGCCGCATGCCGGGCGTGGCGGATCGAGGCCACGTCCGCCAGCACCAGCGCGCCGGCGTCATGCAGCGGCTTCAACACCGGCGCGGGCGATCCAACGGAGGTAATGACGATCTCCGGCCTGTGGTGCAGCAACACGGCGAGATCCTGCTCCAGCCGTGCATTGGAGCGGTGCACGATCAGGTTTGGGCACAGCGGCGCGGCCTTGCGGCCGGTTTGATCTTCATGCCGCAGCAGCCGCGCTTCGATGTCGGTGAGCCATTCATCGAGTTGCTCGGTGCTACGGCAATTCGCGCTGGGGAAGCTACCGATCACACCGTTGCGGCAGGCGGCGACCATGAGCTCGACGCCCGACACCAAAAACATCGGCGCGGCGATCAGCGGCAGGGCGAGACGACCGTGGAAACGTTGCAGCCGATCTGACGTCACGCATGCCTCCCTCGCGCGGGCTTAGTCGTTCCCTCCCGCATTCCCTGTGCTAGCGTCGCGGCAAACATTGGCACGCCGGAAGCCGATGACAAAGCAGCGAGGAAACATATGTCCGATCCGCTCCATGCATCGTCGCCGACTTGTGCGCAGACGCTGCGGGCGCTGTCGCGCTACCCGGGCCGAACCGCGTTCGCGTGGCCCGGCGGATCGCTGAGCTATCAGGGCACCACCGACCTGATCGGGCGCATCCAGGGCCTGTTCGTGCGGCTTGGATTGCGGCCCGGCGCGCGGGTCGCATTCCTCACCGCCAATCGCGCCGACACCTGGTGCGCCGGCGTCGCCGCGCAACTGTCGCGGCTCTGCGTCACCTGGCTGCATCCTTTGGGATCGCGGGGAGACCAGCTGTTTCAGCTCGAGGATTCCGGGGCCGAAATGCTGGTGGTCGATGCGGGCTCCTTCCGCGAGCGCGGCGGCGAGCTCGCCGCACAGGCGGCCTGGCTCAAGGCGGTGTTCACCACGGGACCGGCTGACTACGGCGTCGACCTCTTGCAGGCGATCGAGATCGAAGGCCATGCCAGCGCGCATTGCCTCGCCGGCCCCGACGATCTCTCCACCCTGAATTACACCGGTGGCACGACCGGCAAATCCAAGGGCGCGTTGCGCTACCACCGCGAAAATGCCGGAGCCGCGGCCGCGATCCTTGCCGACTTCGAGATCCCCGATGGCGCGCGCTACCTCGCGGTGGCACCGATCAGCCATGTCGCCGGCACGAAAGTGCTGCCGACCTTGATGCGGGGCGGCACCGTGCACATGCTGAAGGGTTTTGATCCCGAGGCGGTACTGGCGACGATCGCACGCGAGCGCATCAACTTCACGCTGTTCGTGCCGACCATGATCTACGTGCTGCTCGATCATCCCGCGCTCGACAAAACCGACTTCTCCTCGCTTGAGCTCGTGCTCTATGGCGCCTCCGCGATGTCACCGAGCCGGCTGATCGAGGGCATCGAGCGGATCGGGCCGGTGTTCTCGCAGCTCTACGGCCAGACCGAATGCTATCCAATCTCGGTGCTGCGCAAGGCGGATCACGATCCCAACAGGCCGGAGCTGTTCCTGTCATGCGGTTTCCCGATCGCGGCGTGCGAGGTCAAGATCCTCGACGACAACGACCAGGAAGTGAAGACGGGCGAAGCCGGCGAAATCTGCGTGCGCGCTCCACACGTCATGGCGGAGTACTGGAAGCGGCCGGACATCACCGCCGAGACGCTGAAGAACGGCTGGGTGCACACCGGCGACATCGCTCGCAAGGACGATCGCGGCTACATGTTCATCCTCGACCGCAAGAAGGACATGATCGTCTCCGGCGGCTTCAACATCTTTCCGCGCGAGGTCGAGGACGTGCTGTCGCAGCATGCGGACGTGGCCATGGTGGCGGTCGTGGGCATCCCCGACGAGAAATGGGGCGAAGCCGTCACGGCTGTCGTCGTCCTGCGCGAAGGCGCAAAACCTGACGCCGATGAACTGATCAATCTGGTGAAGACGCGAAAAGGCTCGGCCCATGCGCCGAAGCAGATCCAGTTCGTCAGGCAATTGCCGATGACCGGCGTCGGCAAGGTTGACAAGAAGATGCTGCGCGCGGAATTCTGGAGCGGGCGGGACCGGATGGTGGGGTAGCTCCTGCCCGGGACGCCACGCCGCCCCTTACCGCTTCTCGATCACAAGGCTTTGCACGGCGCGGCCGAAATAGCCCTGCCGGTCGGCGAGCCGCGACATCGCAAGCCCAGCACCATCGGGACCGATCCAGGAATCGCCGTCGAGCAGGATCCATTCGCCGATCGGCTGGCGCGAAAAGCTCACGGTGAGGTCGGCGTTGATATAGGTCCAGGCGCGGAAATCGAGCGACGAGGCGGTGCCGTTGGAAAAATCGGCCGCGACCACGGCGCGCATCGCCTGCGAGAGCGGTTCGCCTGCGATCAGGGGATGGTCGACGCGAAACCAGATCGCACCGGCGCCGGCCTGGCCGAAGCGGCCGCGCGCGGCACGCATCGACACCGATCGCACGAACGGACTGGTGGCGGCATGACCGTCCTCGAGCAGCGAGTCCTCCGGGGACGGCAGCGTAACCGGCAGCGCCTTGACGTCCTCGGGCAGCGTCAGCGGCTGGCGCTTGATCTTGAGCACGGTGGCGGCGACCACCTGTACGCCGTCGGCGAACAGCTTGACCCCGCAGAGCTGAATCTTGCGGCCCTCGCGCAAGATCTCGGTCGCGATCGTGAGCGGCGCCACCGGCACCGGGCGCATTAGGTCGATGGTGACCCGCGCGATGTCCATCGCGACAGGCGTTGGAATGCGCTCCGCCGCCCACGTCACCAGCGCGGCCGGCGCTGAACCGTGCTGCATACGCCGGTCCCACGGGCCCGCAGCATCCGGGCTGGTGACGACGCTGTCGCCGTCGACGCGGTAGATGGGGGTCATCGGTTCTCCGTGATGCATGTGCGGAGTTCAGCAAAAAGTGTCGTCCCGGCCCCTAGTGCGCAATTGCGCACTAGCCGGGACGACTAAGATCACAACGGCGGATCGACCGCCTCGTCGTATTCCCTCTTGAAGCGCGCGATCATTTCGGCGGCAGGCACGATGCCGTCGATGCTGCCGACGCCTTGGCCCGAACCCCAGATTTCCTTCCAGGCTTTTGGCTTGGCACGTTCGCCGGAGGCGTCGGTGCCGAAGTTCATCTTGGAAGGATCGGACGTCGGCAGGTTTTCCGGATCCATACCGGCGGCAAGAATCGACGGCTTCAGATAGTTACCGTGCACGCCGGTGAAGAGGTTGGAATAGACGATGTCATCGGCCGTCGCGCCCGCGATCATCTCCTTGTACTTCTCGACCGCATTGGCTTCTTTGGTGGCGATGAAGGCCGAGCCGATATAGGCAAAGTCGGCGCCGAGAATGCGCGCGGCGCGGATCGCCTTGCCGTTGCCGATCGCGCCCGACAGCGCGATCGGGCCGTCGAACCATTTTCGAGTTTCGGCGACGAACGCCAACGGCGAGATCGTGCCGGCGTGGCCGCCCGCGCCCGCCGCGACCAGGATCAGGCCGTCGGCACCCTTCTCGATCGCTTTGTGCGCAAATTTCTGGTTGATCACGTCGTGGAAAACGATGCCGCCCCAGCCGTGCACGGCCTGATTGAGCTCCTCGCGCGCGCCCAGCGACGAGATGATCATCGGCACCTTGTACTTGGCGCAGAGCTGCATGTCATGGTCGAGCCGGTTGTTCGACTTGTGCACGATCTGGTTGACCGCAAACGGCGCCGACGGCTTGTCGGGATGCGCGCGGTCATACGCCGCGAGCTCTTCGGTGATGCGCGCCAGCCACTCGTCAAGCAGCTCCGGCGGCCGTGCGTTCAGCGACGGAAACGAGCCGACCACGCCCGCCTTGCACTGCGCGATCACGAGATCGGGCACCGAGATGATGAAGAGCGGCGAACCGATCACCGGGATCGACAGGCGTCCCTTGAACAAGGCAGGCATGGACATTGCGAGACGATCCTCTGTTGGCGTCAAATCGAAGCTGGGAGCCATACCAACAAGGCAATCTTTCCACTGTCAAGTAGTGCGTTTTGGTGCCGTGGAGGACGGCGTTACCGCAATTCCAAGCCGCGGAATTCAGCGCGGGACGACGCCATCACGCAATCAGGTCCGGATTGATCAGCCGCTCGAACGAGAACATCTCGTCCCATTTCTCCTGCGTCAGCAGCTTACGCTCGACCACGACGATCTGGTGCAGTGACTTGCCGCTCTTGTAGCCCTCGCGCGCGATCTCGGCGCATTGCTTGTAGCCGAGCAGCGGCTTCAGCACCGTAACGATACCCAACGAGTTCAGCACTATGTTGCGGGTATGCTCCTCGTTGGCAGTGATGCCCACGACGCAATTCTCGCGCAGGCTGTTGACCGCGCGCTCCATGGTGCGGATGGAGAAGAACAGCGCGAACGAGATCACCGGCTCCATCACATTGAGCTGGAGCTGACCCGCGGACGCCGCGAGCGTCACGGTGGTGTCGAGCCCGATCACGAGGAAGCTGGTCTGGTTGACGACCTCGGGGATGACAGGATTGACCTTGCCCGGCATGATCGAGGAGCCCGGCTGAAGCTGCGGCAGGTTGATCTCGTTGAAGCCGGCACGCGGGCCCGAGGCGAGCAGGCGGATGTCGTTGCAGATCTTGGTCAGCTTGCTCGCGGTGCGCTTGAGGACGCCGGAGAGCTGCACATAGGCGCCGGTATCCGACGTCGCCTCGACGAGGTCGCCTGCAAGGATGAAGTCGACGCCGGTGAGCGCGCTCAGATGCCGGACCGCGAGCTTGGGATAGCCCTGCGCAGCGGTGACGGAGGTGCCGATCGCGGTCGCGCCGAGATTGATCTCGCGCAGCAGCGCGCGGGCCTCGGAGATTCGATCGACCTCCTCGCCCATGGTGGTGCCCCAACCGCGGAATTCGGCGCCGAGTGACATCGGCACCGCGTCCTGTAGATGGGTGCGGCCCATCTTCAGCACGCGATCGAACTCCCTGCCCTTGGCGAAGAACGCCTCCTGGAGTTGACGCAGCGCCGTCATGTAGCTCTCGAGCCGCAGGATCAGCGCCAGCCGAAAGGCCGTCGGATAGGTGTCGTTGGTCGACTGGCCGTAATTGACGTGATCGTTGGGGCTGACGTGCTGGTAATCGCCCTTGGCAAAGCCGAGCGATTCCAGCGCGAGATTGGCGATCACCTCGTTGGCGTTCATGTTGGTGGAGGTGCCGGCCCCGCCCTGGATGAAGTCGGTGACGAACTGGTCCATCATATCGCCGGCAATGACGCGGTCGCAGCCCACGATAATGGCTTCCGCGACTTTGGTGTCCACCGCCCCGAGATCGCGGTTGGCCATGGCGGCGGCCTTCTTGACGTAACCAAGCGCCTTTACGAAGTAAGGCTCCTGGTTCATCGGAATGCCGGTGATGTGGAAGTTCTCCTTCCCGCGGATGGTCTGGACGCCGTAATAGATGTCGTCGGCGATCTCACGCTGTCCGAGGAAGTCCTGCTCCGTGCGACTCATGGGCGCTCCTTGCTTGCTCGCGCGACGTCCTCAGTTCTGGCACAGCGCGCTGGTGACGAAGGTATCGGTGCGGCAGTCATCCGGTTTGCGTTGCCTGCCCGGAATCAGAACCTTGGCCGAGCACTTTTCCGCGGAGTCGGCATTCAGGCTCTTGCCTTCCGTGTAGCCCTTGCTCTGGCAGAGTTTGTCGGCGGCGAGCTTGCAGTCGGGCGCGCCGTTCGACGAGGCCGGACAGGCCACGCGCCCCGACACCATGGTCGACGGCTTCGCCAGGCGCGACAAATCGTTCATGGTCTCGCTCGGGCTTTTGATCGGCGGCAGGATCGAGGGCAGCTTGTCGAACAGCTTGCCCATTTCGTTGATCAGCCCGGGATTTTCCTCATGCACCGGCGGCGACGGAGGGGCTGTCGAGGGCGCCGGTGCGGCCTGCGGTCCTTGCTCCTGCAAGCCGAGCGCCGGCGGTGCGGATTGCGGCCATCCGGTACCGCCGGCAAGGAGCAGGACCGAAAGCGCCGAAAATATCAGCCTGCCCAGTCGCAGGACCGGATTGCCGGATCGAAGCATCATGACGGCAACCGTAGCCGAACGAGACGCAGCGGCAAAGCGCCTTCGGGGTTAGATCAATTTGACTGCGACGACAAAGCCGAGCACGAGCACCGCGGCGCCGATTGCCACCACCAATCCGAGATGCTTCTCGATCTTGACCCGGATCCAATCGCCGTAGCGGTTGAGCAGAATCGCCACGATAAAGAAGCGCCCGCCACGCGCCACGATCGAGCACAGGATGAAGAGCCCGATATTGTAGCCGGCAAAGCCGGACGTGATGGTCACGAGCTTATAGGGGATCGGTGTCAGGCCCTTGAGCAGGATGATCACGGCGCCCCATTCGGCATAGGAGGCGCGGAAAGCGTCGACCTTGCCGCCGAGGCCATAGACCTCGATCAGCCAATGGCCGACCGAGTCGAAGAGCAGCGCACCGATGGCGTAGCCCAACAGGCCACCCAGCACCGACGTCGCAGTGCAGATCGCCGCATAGACCCAGGCGCGTTGCGGGCGCGCCAGTGACATGGGGATCAGCATCACGTCCGGCGGGACGGGAAAGAAGGAGCTTTCAGCGAAAGCCACGGCGCCCATGATCCAGAGCGCGTAAGGCTTGTGAGCGGCGTCGATGCACCAGTCGTAGATACGTTTCAGCATGGCGCCGCGATGAAGCACCATGGGACGGATTTGTCCATGCCGAGATGGGACCGATTCGTGCCAATACTAGTGGCGCTTGCGCGCGGTACGGCCTTCGAGCACGACGATTGGCCGCCTGGCGGCGACACGCGGTGATGCACCTTTGGGCAGTTTCATCGCCGATTTCGGCAGCTTCTCGGCGATGCCGAGCATGTCTTCACGCCGCGTCATCTCGCGCCAGACGTCCTCAGGGCGCACGCCGGCCGAGGCCCAGAGCACGGTCAGATTGTAGAGCAGGTCGGCGCTTTCCCGGATCACGGCTTCGCTATCGCCGTTGACCGCGTCGATGACGACCTCGATAGCCTCTTCAGCCAGCTTCTTCGCCATTTTTGACGGGCCGCGCTGAAACAGCCGCGCGGTGCGCGATGTTGCCGGATCAAGGTCCCTGGCCGCGAGCACAGCCAGATATAGCCGCTCAAGCGAATCACTCATGTACGCGAAGCTACTCTAAACCCGTGGCGGGGACGTTAACGCACGGCAGCAAAAGTAAAAAAGCCGGCCGTCGCAGCGAGCGCGACGGCCGGCCAACATTTGCTAGCCAAAGCTAGTAGCAGGTCGAAAGGTTGCCTTGGCCGCCCTGCGCGGACTGGTACGGGCCGCCGCAACGGTGATACGGGCGCGGACCGATATACGAGTCGCCGCCGTAATAGACCGGACCGTCGTCGTAGTAGACCGGGCCGCCGCCGTAATAGGCAGGAGCATCATAGGCGTAGGCGTCACGGGTCGCGGCGATTGCGAGGCCGGTGCCGATAGCACCGGCAATGGCCGCGCCGGCAAAGGCGGCACCGCCGCCGCCACCATGCCAATGACGGCCGCCCGCGTACGAAGCGGTCGGGGTCATTGCGGTCAGCGCCAGCACCGCGGCGGTAGCGAGAACGGCCTTACGGCCGGCAAATCCTGAAAATCTGTCAAACATGTCCTGGACCCTCCTTGGGACCTCGAATGGTGCCTGATGACAGGCTCGTGTCTCTCAAACACCCGCATCCCATGTTGGGTTCCCCAACCCCAACACAAGCTGAACGGGGTTGCGTGATCGTGACGCAACCGCCGCTCATCCGCCGTTCATATTGACGCGGACAAGCTTGTCGCCAGCCGGCGCTCCGAGCGTCACCAAATCATAACACCGGACCGGCGCCACTGATGTTCGAATTCGCGACAATCGCTCTTCGCGGCCTGCTGGCCGCTGCAATTTCTCTTGCGGCGCTGACTGCGCGCGATGCTACCGCGGCCGAAACCGCCGCGCCCTCCATTGCAATCCACTTCACCTTCGACCGCCCGATCGATGCGAGCATGGCGCCGTTCTTTCTTGCCGCAAAGGACGGCAGCTTCGGAGCCGAGCGTCTCAACGTCTCCTTTAGCAGCGCCGCCGGATCGCCGGAGGCGCTTGCGCGCGTCGCCAAGGGCGACAGCGAGCTCGCGCTCGTCGACATCAACGAGCTGATCCGCTTCCGCGACAAGGATGCGACACCGGTCAAGGCGGTGTTCGTGCTGTTCAACCGCGCGCCCTACGCGATCGTCGCCCGCAGGAGCCGTGGCATCCACCTCCTGCCCGACCTGGACGGCAAGACCGTCGGCGTTGCCGATAGCGATCTGTCGATGCGGCTGTGGCCGGCACTGGCGCAGCAGAACGGCATCAACACGGCTCACGTGAAATTCCACAAGATCAGCGCCGCGGTGCGCGAGCCGATCCTCTCCGCGGGACAGGTCGATGCCGTCGCCGGCTTCAGCTATCTCTCGGCAGTGAACCTGCGCGACCGCGGCGTACCAGGCGGCGATCTCGTCGCGCTTCGCTATGCCGACTATGGTTGCGAGGCCTATGGCTTTGCCGTCGTGGTCAACCCGGTTTTCGCCGCGGCCAAGCCGGACACCGTGAAGGGCTTCGTCCGCGCATTGATCGCCGGCATCAACGCGACCATCAAGGAGCCGGCGCGTGCGGCGGACGAGGCCGCGAGCCGCATTGAGGACGGCGACCGCGATCTTGAGCTGGAGCGCCTGCGCACCGTCCTCGTCGACAACATCCTGACCGACGAGGTCCGTCGCAACGGCCTCGGCGACATCGACCCGGCGCGCATGGATCGCGCGATCGACCAGATCGGGCAGGATTTCAAATTCCGCAAACGGCCGGCGGCGGGCGACATCTTCGACGGCGGGTTCTTGCCGCCCGTTGCAGGGCGGTTGATCAACTGAGCAAAACCGACAGCTTCCGCTATATCTCGCAGCCGATCCCTGATTAGAGTATGGGCTCACTCCGTTCGATCCGCCCGAGCTCCCCGCCCATGCCCATTCTCCGCCTTTACACCCGCGTTCTCGAGCTGCTCGGCAAGGAGGCACGACTGGGCTGGCTGCTCGCGGTCGTCAATCTCCTGCTTGCGGGCTCGCAATTCGCCGAACCGGTGCTGTTCGGCCGGATCGTCGATGTGCTCTCGGGCAAGACGGTCGCAGGCTCCAACTCGGCCTGGCCGTTCCTGGTTGCATGGGTCGCGTTCGGGCTGTTCACCATCGCCTGCAGCGCGGTCGTAGCGTTGCAGGCCGACCGGCTCTCCCACCGCCAGCGGCAGGCGGTCCTGACGGACTATTTCGAGCACATCATGCAGCTGCCGCTGACCTTCCATTCGGGCACCCATTCGGGCCGGTTGATGAAGGTGATGCTGAACGGCACAGATGCGCTGTGGCGATTATGGGTCGGCTTCTTTCGAGAGCATTTTGCCGCGATCCTCTCGGTCGTGGTGCTGCTGCCGCTGTCGCTCTACCTGAACTGGCGGCTTGCAATCCTGCTGTTCGTGCTCTGCATCGTCTTCACCGCGCTGACCACCTTCGTGGTGCGCAGAACTTTCGGCATGCAGATGGAGGTGGAGGAGCACTACAGCGAGCTCTCCGCGCGCGCTTCCGACGCCCTTGGCAATGTCGCGCTGGTGCAGAGTTTCGTGCGCATCGATTCCGAGGTGAAGGGCCTGCGTTCCGTCGCCGACGAGTTGCTAGCGGCGCAAATGCCGGTGCTGTCGTGGTGGGCCCTCGTCACCGTCATCACGCGCGCCTCCACTACGATCACTGTGCTCGCGATCTTCACTTTCGGCATCGCGCTGCACGACCAGGGGCTGACCTCGGTCGGCGAGATCGTGATGTTCGTGAGCTTCGCGACGCTTCTGATCCAGAAACTGGAGCAGGTCGTGAGCTTCATCAACAACGTGTTCATGGAAGCCCCGCGCCTGCGCGAGTTCTTCAACGTGCTCGATGCGGTGCCTGCGGTGCACGACCGGCACGACGCGATCGATGCGGGTCGGCTCTCCGGCCTCGTCGAATTCAACGACGTCACCTTCTCCTATGATGGCAAGCGGCCGGCGGTCGAGGACCTCTCCTTCACCGCGCTTCCCGGCCAGACCATCGCGCTGGTCGGCGCAACCGGCGCCGGCAAGTCGACGGCGATTGCGCTGCTGCATCGCGCCTTCGATCCACAGTCCGGCTTCATCAGGATCGACGGCATGGACGTGCGCGGGGTGACGCTGACATCGCTGCGGCGGAACATCGGCGTGGTCTTTCAGGAGGCGCTGCTCTTCAACCGCTCGATCGCGGAGAATTTGCGCGTCGGCAAGCCGGACGCCACCGAGGCCGAGATGCGCAAGGCGGCGGAGCGCGCGCAGGCGCTCGAATTCATCGAGCGCAGCGGCGGCTTCGAGACCAATGCCGGCGAGCGCGGCCGCATGCTGTCCGGCGGCGAGCGCCAGCGGCTGTCGATCGCCCGCGCACTGCTGAAGGATCCGCCGATTCTGATCCTGGACGAGGCGACCAGCGCACTCGACGCCGTCACCGAGGCGAAGGTGAATACCGCTCTCGACGAAGTGATGAAGGGCCGCACCACCTTCGTGATCGCCCATCGTCTCTCCACCATCCGCAATGCCACGCGCATCCTGGTGTTCGAGAACGGGCGTGTGATCGAAAGTGGAACTTTCGATGAACTCGTGGCCAAAGGCGGCCATTTCGCCGACCTCGCCAGGGCTCAGTTCATGGTTCAGGAGAACGCACGGGCCAGCGTGACAGCGGCTGAGGCTGCCGCGACGGCCGCCAAGTCATCTTAGCAAGTCGCCTTGGCAAGTCGCCTTGGCAAGTCCCCATCATATCGTCGAAATTCGGCCCATTTCATTGCGGAATACCCCGCTGATGCCCCTATTCCCGACGCACCAGCCGGTATAGGTTTGCGGCGCCGCAAGCGGCGGCGCTGGATTTCAGAACCGAACATCAGATCACGAGAGCCGACCGGAACCGGCGGGTCTCCAAGGACCGGAATCGGATAGTGCACGCTCTTCGCCCGCTGCTTCGTCAATCCCTGTTCAACCTGTTCGCCGCGACACTCGCCTGCGGCGCATTGCTCGCGCCGCGCGCGGCGGGCGCCGAAGCGCTGCTTCTGATCGAGGCCGATAGCGGCAAGGTGTTGCAGGCGGAAAACGCGACCATTCCCTGGTATCCGGCTTCCGTCACCAAGATCATGACCGCCTATGTGACGCTGAAGGCGGTCAAGGACGGCAAGCTCACGCTCGACACA
This sequence comes from Bradyrhizobium sp. 44, assembly GCF_023073095.1. NCBI lineage: Bacteria > Pseudomonadati > Pseudomonadota > Alphaproteobacteria > Hyphomicrobiales > Nitrobacteraceae > Bradyrhizobium > Bradyrhizobium sp. 44. The sequence continues at coordinate 664,374 of NZ_JADPIY010000008.1, read as the reverse complement.
ATCCTCACGGTGTCGCCGACCGCAGCCTCGCAGTCGCCCTCGAAGATGGGGTTCCGCCCAGGAACGCAGCTTACCGTCGACAACGCACTCAAGATGATGATGGTGAAATCGGCGAACGACATGGCCGTCGTGCTCGCCGAAGGCGTCGGCGGTTCGATCGACGGCTTCTCGGCGCTGATGAACGACACTGCGCAGAAGCTCGGCATGACGCAGACGAGCTACGTCAATCCGAACGGCCTGCCCGCCGACGGACAGATCACCTCCGCGCGGGATCTCGGCATTCTCGCGCGCTCGTTCCTGCGCGACCTGCCCGAGTACGAGTATTTCGTGCATATTCCGGCAATCCGCTTCGGCAAGCGCGTCACTGGCAATTTCAACAAGCTGATCGGCCGCTATCCCGGCGCCGACGGTTTCAAGACCGGCTTCATCTGCGCCTCCGGTTACAACCTCGTCGCATCGGCCACCCGCAACGGCCGCCGGCTGATCGCCGTCGTGCTGGGCGCCAACTCCGGGACCGCGCGCGCGGTGAAGGCGGCGCAGCTGCTGGAGCGCGGCTTCTCGCAAGACAATCTCACCTGGCTCCGGCCCTCGCTCGGCACCGTGGACAAGCTGGTGCCGGTCGACGCCTCGCCGCCGAACCTGCGTGACGACATGTGCGGCGGCCATCGCAAGCGGCCGGCCAGCGACGATGACGACGCACTGATCGCGACCAATGGCGGCACGTCCGGGTCCGCCTCGGCCACGGGCGGCGAAGCTCAGGTCACCTTCTTCACGGCCGGGCTTCAGCCGCCGCTGATGAAGGCCTCCGAGCTGATGGCCTCGGCCCCGGCGGCGGCCGAGCCCGTGCTGGTGTATACCGGCCCGACCCGCACCGGGACCGCCCTGATCGCGGCGGTCGCGGCCGATGCCGACCAGCAGGCCACGCCAAAGCCGCGTGGCAAGAAGTCGCGCGTCGCCAAAAAGCCCGACGCGGCAGACAAGCCGAAGGATGCCAAGACGGCGGCGGCAAAGCCCGACAGCAAGCCGGTGGCGGCCGCCAAGCCGGCCGACGGCAAATCCGCAACCAAGCCGGCCGGTACCAAGCATGCCGCAGCCAAGCCCGATGCGGCGGCAAAGCCTGCGGCCAGCGGCGAGCAGGCGGCCAAGCCCGCCAAACCCAAGGCCGCGACCAAGCCCGCCAAGCCGGCCAACAACAGTTAACGGCCGACGCGAGCCGAGACCGCTTCGCAGTTGCGGCAGCGCCATTGCGAGGATTCCGGTAGCCACTCCCTGACGTTTGTCCTAAGGCTCGACCGCTTGCCACCCGTTCCGGCAGGCTCGATACTGACGGCAATGAGGCAAGCCCGAGACACAACGGGCTCTGGTCAATGAGGGGAGTTTCCATGGAGCGCATCTGGCTTAAGCAATATCCGCCCGGCGTCCCCGCCGATATCGAGCCGACGCAATATTCATCGCTGGTCGACCTTCTGGAGGAGAGCTTCGCCAAGTTCGCCGACCGCAAGGCGTTCATCTGCATGGACAAGTCGATCAGCTATCGCGACCTCGACCAGATGTCGCTGGCGATGGCGTCCTACCTGCAAGGACGAGGCCTGCAACGCGGCGCCCGCGTCGCGATCATGATGCCGAACGTGCTGCAATATCCGGTCGCGACCGCGGCCGTGCTGCGCGCCGGTTTCGCCGTGGTCAATGTCAATCCGCTCTACACGCCACGCGAGCTCGAGCACCAGCTCAAGGATTCCGGCGCCGAAGCCATCATCGTGCTGGAGAATTTCGCCCACACCGTCGAGCAGGTGATCGCGAAGACACAAGTCAAGCACGTCATCGTCGGCAGCATGGGCGACCTGCTCGGCTTCAAGGGCGTGATCGTCAATCTGGTCGTCCGCCGCGTCAAGAAGATGGTGCCGGCCTGGTCGCTGCCGGGCGCGGTGTCCTTCAACGACGCGATCTCCGCCGGTCGCTCTCTGGCCTTCAACAAGCCGAAGCTGTCGCCCGGCGACGTCGCCTTCCTGCAATATACCGGCGGCACCACCGGCGTGTCCAAGGGTGCCACCCTGCTTCATCGCAACATCGTCGCCAACGTCCTGCAGAACGACGCCTGGCTGCAGCCAGCGATGGCCGCGCCGCCACATGTCGATCAACTCATGGTCGTCTGCGCGCTGCCGCTCTATCACATCTTCGCGCTGACGGCCTGCTACCTGCTCGCGGTGCGCGCCGGCGGCTGCAATCTCCTGATCCCCAATCCGCGCGACATCCCGGGCTTCATCAAGGAATTGGCGAAGTACCAGGTCAACAACTTCCCGGCTGTGAACACGCTCTACAACGGCCTGATGCACCATCCCGACTTCAAGAAGCTCGACTTCTCCAAGCTGAAGATCTCGAACGGTGGCGGCATGGCGGTGCAGCGTCCGGTCGCCGAGCAGTGGAAGGCGATCACGGGCTGCTCCATCGCCGAAGGCTACGGCCTGTCGGAGACATCTCCGACGCTGACCTGCAACACCACGACCGATCCCGAGTTCAACGGCACCATCGGCATCCCCGTGCCCTCGACCTGGATCTCGATCCGCGACGACGACGGCAACGAGATGCCGCTCGGCCAGCCCGGCGAGATCTGCGCCAAGGGCCCGCAGGTGATGTCGGGCTACTGGAACAGGCCGGAGGAGACCGCCAAGGTGATGACTGCGGACGGCTATTTCCGCACCGGCGACATCGGCATCATGGACGAGAGGGGCTACACCAAGATCGTCGACCGCAAGAAGGACATGATCCTGGTCTCCGGCTTCAACGTCTATCCGAACGAGATCGAGGAAGTGATCGCGAGCAACCCCGGGGTGCTCGAATGCGCCGTCATCGGCATTCCCGATTCCAAGTCGGGAGAGGCGGTGAAGGCGTTCGTGGTCAAGAAGGACCCGAACCTCACGGCGGAGGCCCTGGTCAAGTTCTGCCAGGAGCAGCTGACCGGCTACAAGGTGCCCAAGCACATCGAATTCCGTACCGATCTGCCGAAGACTAACGTCGGCAAGATCCTGCGCCGGCAGCTGCGCGACGAGAAGAAGGCGGAGGCGGCGTAAGCGCCTCTTTCGTTCATGACCGACGACAGCAACATCAGTCCGGCCGGCATCCTCGCCTTCTGGCGCGAGGCCGGCTGCGATGCCTGGTACGAGCGCAATGACGCCTTCGACGTTGAGGTCAGGCGCCGCTTTCTCGCGCTGTGGCAGAAGGCGGTCGCCGGCGAGCTCTTGTCATGGGAGGCGACCGACGAGGGCGCACTCGCGCTCGTCATCGTGCTCGACCAGTTTCCGCGCAACATGTTTCGCGGCACGTCGCAGGCCTTTGCCAGCGACGCTTTGGCGCGCGACGTCGCCCGCCGCGCCATTGCGCGGGGTGCAGATCAAAGGATCGACCCGGTCCTGCTCGAATTCCTCTATTTGCCCTTCATGCATTCCGAGCACCTGCCCGATCAATTGCACTGCGTCGCGCTGTTTCAAAACACCGACAATGCTGAAAACCTGAAATACGCGCGGGAGCACGCCGACATCATCCGGCGGTTTGGCCGCTTCCCCCACCGCAACCGTCTGCTCGGCCGCGACACCACGCCGGACGAGCAGGCCTTCCTCGACGGCGGCGGGTTCGCCGGCTGATGACATAAAGGTGAAGGTCCCGCCCTCACCGCCTCCGGGTCACTATCCGTGCCGGCAATATTGTGCAGGCCCGCCGCACGGTCTAAAAAGCGGGACCGATTTTCAGGGAGACTGACGATGGCGATCCAGACTGGCGACAAGCTGCCCGAGGCGAAATTCCGCGTGATGACGGCGGAAGGCCCGCAGGTGAAGACCACCGACGATATCTTCAAGGGCAAGAAAGTGGCGCTGTTCGCGGTGCCCGGCGCCTATACCGGCACCTGCCACAAGATGCATCTGCCGAGCATCTTCCTCAACGCCTACGCCCTGAAGGACAAGGGCGTCGACACCATCGCCATCGTCTCCGTCAACGACGCCTTCGTCATGAACGCGTGGAAGCGCGACACCGACCAGCGCGACGAGGCCATCTTCCTGGCCGACGGCAATGCCGACTTCGCCAAGGCGATTGGCATGGAGCTCGACGCCTCCGGCAACGGTCTCGGCATCCGCTCCAAGCGCTATTCGATGCTGGTCGAGGACGGCGTGGTCAAGAAGCTGAACCTCGAGGCGATGCCGGGCAAGGTCGAAGTGTCCGGCGGCGATACTCTGCTCGGGCAGCTGTAAGCGGCCACCGCTTTCAGCCACAAACGACACTGTCATGCCCCGCGAAAGCGGGGCATCCAGTATTCCAGAGACAGTTGTTGTTAAATCGAGAGGCCGCGGCGTACTGGATCGCCCGCCTTCGCGGGCGATGACAGTTGAGACTGGAGCGCCGACCGCGCGCTACTCCGCCACCCGTGCCTGCAACCGCGCCTTCACAATCCCGTCGCGCGCGAGCTGATCGGCGCGTTCGTTCTCGGGATGCCCTGCATGGCCCTTGACCCAGTGCCAGCGCACGTCATGAGCCTTCAGCGCGGCATCGAGGCGCTGCCATAGCTCGACATTCTTCACCGGCTTCTTGTCGGCGGTGCGCCAGCCGTTGCGCTTCCAGCCGTGGATCCAGCCGGTGATGCCCTGACGGACATATTGGCTGTCGGTATAGAGATCGACGGTGCACGGCTTCTTCAGCGCTTCCAACGCGGAGATCGCCGCCATCAATTCCATCTGGTTGTTGGTGGTGTGGCGCTCACCACCGTTCAGTTCTTTTTCCTTGTCGCCGAACTTCAGGATCGCGCCCCAGCCGCCGGGCCCCGGATTTCCCGAGCAGGCGCCGTCGGTGTAGATCGTGACAATCGGAAGCTCGCTCACGCCATCAGCCCCGACGGCATCAGCCCGTAGTCGCGCACGCTGGAAACGCTCTGGTGGAAGCGCAGCTTGCGGACATATTCCAACGGATCCTTCGGCTTGACCAGCGCGCCGGGCGGAACGTTGAGCCAGTCGACCAGCCGCGTCAGCAGGAAGCGGATCGCAGCTCCGCGCGCGAGCAGCGGCAGCGCTGCCTCTTCCGCCTCGGCCAGCTTTCGCACGCGGCCATAGGCATTGAGGAAGGCCCGCGCCTTGGTGACGTTGAAGGAATGATCCGGCTCGAAGCACCAGGCGTTGAGGCAGATCGCGACGTCATAGGCGAGCCAGTCATTGCAGGCGAAGGTGAAGTCGATGATCCCCGAGAGCTTGTCACCGAGAAAGAAGACGTTGTCGTTGAAGAGGTCGGCGTGGATCACGCCTTCGGGCAGCTGCGTCGGCCAGACGCCACTCTCGAAGTAGTCGAGCTCGTGGCCCAGGAACGCGCGCAGGCCGGGCTGCACCTCGTCGGCCCGCTGTGACGCGGCATCGAACAGCGGCCGCCAGCCCGGGACCGACAGCGCGTTCGCACGCCTGATCGCGAAATTCGCACCTGCCAGATGCATCCTGGCGAGCCCCTCGCCGACGCCGGCGCAATGGGCCGCGCTCGGCTTGCGCGGCCAGACGCCTTCGAGAAAGGTGATGATGGCGGCGGGCCGGCCCGACAGCTCGCGCAACGCCTCGCCGTCCGTTCCCTTCACCGGCAGCGGGCAGTTGACGCCGTGCTCGGCCAGATGCGTCATCAGCGCGAGGAAGAACGGCAGATCGTTCTTCGCCACGCGCTTCTCATAGAGCGTGAGGATGAACGACCCCTTGGTCGTATGCAGCAGGAAGTTGGAATTTTCGACGCCCTCGGCGATGCCCTTGTAGGAGAGCAGCTCGCCGAGATCGTATTGGTTGAGGAAGTCCGCAAGCTCGTCGGCGGCAACGTCGGTGTAGACCGCCATGAAGGTCTACTCGGCGGCGGCTTCGGGGCGCACCTGGCGCGGCAGCGGGAAGAACTCGTTCTCTTCCGCGGCCGAGACCGTCTCCACATGCAGCGTGAAGCGCTCGGCGAACGCGTCCATGATCTCCTCGACGATCACTTCCGGTGCCGAGGCGCCCGCGGTGATGCCGAGGCTGGTGATGTTCTCGAACCGCTTCCAGTCGATTTCGGTCGCGCGCTGCGCCAGCACGGCGATCGGGCAGCCCTCACGCTCGGCGACCTCACGCAGGCGCTGCGAGTTCGACGAGTTCGGCGCGCCGACCACGATCAGGGCATCGACCACCGGCGCCACCTTCTTCACCGCGAGCTGGCGGTTGGTGGTGGCGTAGCAGATGTCTTCCTTGTGCGGCCCGTTGATGTTCGGGAAGCGCTCCTTCAGCAGCGCCACGATCTCCGCGGTGTCGTCGATCGACAGCGTGGTCTGGGTCACGAAGGCGAGGTTGTTCGGGTCCTTCGGGGCGATGGTCTTCGCGTCCTCGGCGGTCTCGATCAGGGTCACGGCGCCGGTCGGGAGCTGGCCGAGCGTGCCCACCACCTCCGGATGATGGGAATGGCCGATCAGGAAGATCTCGCGGCCGCGCTTGAAATGGATCGCGGCCTCGCGGTGCACCTTGGTGACCAGGGGACAGGTCGCATCCAGCGAGAACAAATTGCGGGACGTGGCGTCGGCCGGAACCGATTTCGGCACGCCATGGGCCGAGAACACCACCGGCGCGGTGGTGTTTTCCGGGATCTCGGCGAGTTCCTCGACGAAGATCGCGCCCTTCTTCTTCAACCCATCGACGACGTATTTATTGTGCACAATCTCATGGCGAACATAGACGGGGGCACCGTATTTATCGAGCGCCCGTTCCACGGTGTCGATCGCCCGGACCACCCCGGCGCAGAAGCCACGGGGAGAACAAAGCACGATCTTGAGGTCTGGTTTGGCTGACATTGAGCGATCTCGGGACCGAATCACCTCGCCAGAGGGGCGGGAAGCGGTCGATGAATGAATAGGGCTTGGGTGCGGTCTTACAGCGACTTCAGAGGGAATTGGGCCCCCTTTCGGGCGCTGTCAAGGCACTATCTATAGCAGAACCATTGCGTGGCTACCCCCTCCGGGCTTATATAGCGCGAATTCCCAGTCATCGCTGATGACCACCGGTTTCGCCTCCAAAGGGGTGGGCGAAGCACAAAGGAGATTTGCCATGAGCAACGCACCTCTGATGCCCAAGGCGACCGCCGTCTGGCTGCTCGACAACACCGCGCTGACCTTCGATCAGGTCGCCGATTTCACCAAAATGCACCCCCTCGAGGTGCGCGCGATCGCCGATGGCGACGCCGCCCAGGGCATCAAGGGCATGGATCCCCTCTCCAACGGCCAGCTGACCCGCGAGGAGATCGAGAAGGGCGAGAACAACCCGGACTACCGGCTCCGCCTCCAGGAGAGCAAGGTGGTGCTGCCGCCGCAGCCCAAGCGCAAGGGCCCGCGCTACACCCCGGTCTCGCGCCGCCACGAACGCCCGAGCGCCATCCTCTGGCTGCTGCGCAACCATGCCGAGCTCAAGGACGCCCAGATCATGCGCCTGGTCGGCACGACCAAGAGCACGATCGCCAGCGTCCGTGATCGCACCCACTGGAACACCTCCCAGCTGACGCCGATTGATCCCGTCACCCTCGGCCTCTGCTCGCAGATCGAACTCGATTTCGAGGTCGCGCGCGCGGCCAAGGAAAAGCCGATCGACGCGGCCTATGGCGGCGCCACCCTGCTGCCGGCCTCCGAAACCACCAAGAAGGACGAGTACGAACCCGCGGAGAGGTCCAGCGACGATCTCAACGTCGATGCCGTGTTCGCCAAGCTGAAGACACTCGGCGGCAAGAAGCAGGACCAGGAGGAGGAGTAATCCTTCGTCTTCAGTCGTCATCGAATGCAAGCGCGGCGGGGAAACCCGCCGCTTTTTTTGTGTGACGCAAGAAGCTTCAGCAACCGCGTCATTGCGAGCGCAGCGAAAAGCAATCCAGATTGTCTCGACGGGGAGATCCTGGATTGCTTCGCTGCGCTCGCAATGACGGATAAGTGGAAAGCAGCCTCTACGGCCGGTCCGGATGGTTCAGCATGTATTCGCCGAGATCGCGCTGGCGGCGGTCGGCGCGGGTGGTCGCGGAACTGCGCTGGACGTCGCGGTCCTTGCGGCAGGCTACGTATTCGGGCGAGCCGGCCGCATAGCCGCGGCTCTGGCAGACCGCGTCGTCATCGTCGCCGCCCATGGCCACCGGCGTCTGGTAGCGCGCGGAGCAGGCGGAGAGAATGAGGCCCGCAAATGCAATCGCTAGAAACGGCTTCGAATTCATGGCAGGCCCTTCATCCTCAGGGTGAGGAGCCCGCGCAGCGGGCGTCTCGAACCATGCAGGCCAAGCTGCAGCAGCGGGGCCTTTCATCCTTCGAGACGCGCGCAAGCGCGCTCCTCAGGATGAGGATTGAGCGGAAAAATGCGGCCTATTCAAGCCCCATTGCAAACCTCACACCCGCCCCTTCAGCGCATCGCCGATCTCGTCCAGCACCTTGGGGTCCTCGATCGTCGCCGGCATGGTCCAGGCTTCACCATCTGCGATCTTCTTGATGGTGCCGCGCAAGATCTTTCCGGATCGCGTCTTGGGCAGGCGGCCGACGGTGATGGCGAGCTTGAACGCGGCAACGGGACCGAGCTTGTCGCGCACCAGCGCGACGATCTCCTTCTCGATCTCGGCGGGGGCCCGCTTCACGCCCGCCTTGAGCACCAGGAAGCCGCAGGGTACCTCGCCCTTGATCGCGTCCTTGACGCCGAGCACGGCGCATTCGGCGACATCGGGATGCGAAGCCAGGATCTCTTCCATGCCGCCGGTGGAGAGCCGATGGCCGGCGACGTTGATGATGTCGTCGGTGCGGCCCATGACGAAGATATAGCCATCTTCGTCCTTATAGCCGGCATCCGACGTTTTGTAGTAGCCGGGGAATTCGGTGAGATAGGCTTCCTTGAAACGTTCGTCCTGATTCCAAAGCGTCGGCAGGCAGCCCGGCGGCATCGGCAGCTTGATGACGATCGAGCCCATGGTGTTCGGGCCGACCGGCTTTGCCGCTTCGTCGACCACGTCGACCTGATAGCCCGGCATCGGCACCGTCGGCGAGCCGTGCTTCACCGGCAGCTGGCCTAAGCCGACCGGATTGCCGGCGATGCACCAGCCGGTTTCGGTCTGCCACCAATGGTCGATCACAGGCACTTTCAACTGCTGCTCCGCCCATTCCACCGTTGGCGGATCGGCGCGCTCGCCAGCCAGGAACAGCGTACGGAAGGTCGAGAGGTCGTATTGCCGGATGAATTTTCCTTCCGGATCTTCTTTCCGGATCGCGCGGAATGCGGTCGGCGCAGTGAAGAAGGCGACAGCTTTGTGCTCGCTGATCACGCGCCAGAATGCGCCGGCATCGGGCGTGCCGACCGGCTTGCCCTCATACATGATCGAGGTCGCGCCGTGCAGCAGCGGGCCGTAGACGATGTAGCTGTGGCCGACCACCCAGCCGATGTCGGAGCCGCACCACCAGACCTCACCCGGCTTGACGCCATAAAGGTTGAACATGGACCATTTCAACGCGACGAGATGGCCGCCATTGTCGCGCACGACGCCCTTGGGAATGCCGGTCGTGCCCGACGTATAGAGAATGTAGAGCGGATCGGTAGCGGCGACGGGCACGCAAGGCGCCTGCTTGCCGTCGTTCATCGCCTTGCGGCGCAGGCCCGCCCAATCATAGTCGCGACCGGGCGTCAGGGCGCAGACGAGCTGCGGACGTTGCAGCACGATGCAGGCCTTCGGCTTTGCGCCCGCAAGCCTGATCGCCTCGTCGAGCAGCGGCTTGTACTGCACGATCCGGCCGGGCTCGATGCCGCAGCTCGCCGACAGGATCAACTTTGGTTGGGCATCGTCGATGCGGGTGGCGAGCTCTTTCGCGGCAAAGCCGCCGAACACCACGGAGTGCACCGCGCCAATGCGCGCGCAGGCGAGCATCGCGACGACGGCCTCCGGTACCATCGGCATATAAAGGATGACGCGATCGCCCTTGGCGACGCCAAAATCCTGCATGATGGCGGCGAGGGCCTGCACTTCGGCCAGCAGTTCGGCGTAGGTGAATTTGGTGACGCTATTTGCCAGCGGCGAATCGTGGATCAGCGCGATCTGGTCGGCGCGGCCGCGTTCGACGTGGCGGTCGAGCGCGTTGTAGCAGGTGTTGACGACACCACCGCTGAACCAGCGGCCGTAGACGCCCTGCGAGGGATCGAAGAGCTTTTTCGGCGGCTCGATCCAGTCGATTTCCTTAGCCGCCTCGGCCCAAAAGCCCTCAGGTTCGGCCAGCGAGCGCGCATAAACCTCGTGATAGAGGCTCTTTCCGTCGACGTTCCCTCGGACGTTCATTCCCGCGCTCCCGTTCCCTTTATTCGCCTAGGCTTGACCTTGTGGCAGGACAAACGTCCCGCCATGACAGGGATCAAGTACCAGCCATGTTTGAGGGGTATTTTCCCGGGAACGGGCCGCGGTTCAAGCTGAAAAGAACAGTGCTCAGCTATCCATCGCATTGAGCCGCTGCAGCCGGTCCTGCATGACCTTCCTGAGATCATAGCCCGGGCGGCCGAAGCTCGTATTGCGGGTGGCGAGGAAGTCGCGTTGGGTGCGACGGAGCTCGCCGGCCGAGCGGGACCCGGCCGATTTCAGCACGCGCTCGTAGGTCTCGGCGATCTGGCGGTCGAGCACACCCAGTTGCGGATCGGCACAGATCACCTTCTCGACCTCGCGCTTCGCAGTGGCACAATCGAACGACGGGCCATTGCCGGAATTCGCAGCGAGCGGCCGCAGCGGCTCGCCGCCGAATTTCGCGATCTCCGCGATCATGGCGCGGCGTCCGGCGGCGGCGTTGTCATTGCCGGGATCGAGCCGCAGCGCGGTCTCGTAGTCGGCCAGCGCCTTCCTGCGTTCGCCCATCTTCTTGTAGAGCACGGCGCGGTTATTGTAGGTCTGCGCGAAATTCGGATCGAGTTTCAGCGCGGCCTCGTAATCGCTCAGCGCCGCGCCAAGCTCGCCCTTGAGGTGGTAGGAATCGCCGCGGTTTGTGAAGAAATTCGGCCGCGGTGCCAGCCGCAGCGCCTGATCGTAATCGGCAATCGCCTTGTCGTACTCGCCCATCGCGGCCAGCGACAGCCCGCGATTGTCGTAATATTCGGGCACCTTCGGATCGAGCCTGATCGCCTCGCCGTCGTCGGCAACCGCCTTGTCGAACTGGCCGAGCTTCTTGTAGGCGGCGCCACGATTGGTGTAGCTGCGCGGCCGGTTCGGATCGAGGCGCAACGCCTCGCTGAGATCGCGGATCGCCTTCTCGTTGTCGCCGCCGAGATAATAGGCCACGCCGCGGTCGGACCAGGCCTGTGCATTGTCAGGCTTCAGCTTGATCGCCTGGTCGTAATCGGCAAGCGCGCGGTCGAGCCGGCGCTGGTTGGTGTAGACCACGCCGCGCAGCTCGTAAGACTCGGAATCCTGCGGATCGAGCTCGATGGCCTTGCTGAGGTCCGCCGCGGCGCGGTTGAGATCGCCGCCGGCCTCGCGGAGGAGATCGCCGCGCAGGCGCCAGGCTTTTGCGTTCTTGCCATCGAGCGCAATGGCGCGATCGATATCTCGCAGCGCCTGCGTGAGGCCGCCCGAGGTCCGCGCATTGGCGTCGGCGCGCACCAGCAACGCCGCGGCGCGATCGGAGGATGGAATTGAGGTCTGGTCAATGGTGGCGCTGCAGGCCGGGATCAGCTCAGCCGGAGCGGCCTTGCTCCCCATCACGCAATCGACGCCGGCCGAGGCAGGGGCGACGAGGACGACGCTCATTGCCGCGGTGAGCAGGAGCGAGCGAAACGAGATTTTTGCAAACGAGAGCATTTGCGCGGAAGGATGCGTGCCGCACATGGCATAGGGCTCCGGGACATCAGGCTTTCACCATTGTCGCGGCGGGGACGCGATGGGTTCAAAATTGAGCCAGTCAGGGGCGCACCAGCGCCCTTCTCACGAGAAGTCGTCATGCCCGGGCTTGAGGTTGCGGAGGCCCTAAAGCTTCAATACCCGTCCACCCCGTTGAGCCGCTGCAGCCGCTTCTGCATTGCCTTCTTCAAATCGTACCCCGGCCGGCCGAACCCGGCGTTGCGGCGGGCGATGAAATCGTCCTGCTCGCGCTGAAGCGCCTTCGCTTCGCCTGCATTGCGGGCTTCGCGCAACACGCGCGCGTTGGCGGCAAAGACCTCACGGTCGAGATCAGCGAGCTCGCGGTTGGCGCAGATCGCCTTCTCGACGGGACGGCGCGCACCCTTGCAAATGAAGCTGGGCTTGCCCGCGACCGCCATCTGCGCGCCTATCCGCTCGATCTCGCGCGCCATCGCCTTGTGGTTGACCTTGGCCTTCTCGTGGTTCGGATCGATCTTCAATGCCGCGCCGAAATCCTGCACCGCCTTGGGCTTGTCACCCTTCCTCAGCCAGAGCTCGCCCCGCGCGTTGAAGATATCGGCGAGGCCGGAATCGAGCTCCAGGGCGCGGCTGTCGTCGGCGATCGCGCGGTCGACCTGATCATGCCGGGCATACAGCGCGCCGCGCGCGATCAGCGCCTTGATCAGGTCCGCCTTCGCCGTCTTCTCATTGTCGATCACGGCGGCGCAGGCCGTGACGGCCTTGTCGATATCGTCGGCTGCGGCGGCCGCGAGGCACGGCGCGATATCGACCTGCGGGACCGCGGCCGGTTCGCCGCCGGTCGCGGCATGAGCCACGACGAACGAGAGCGCGAAGAGCACCGCGGCGCCGGACCATTGAATGAGAAAACGCATGCTCGTCACAGTCGGAAAGTCTTGAGTTAAGGTCCGGGTTGAGGTCTTGCCTTGGGGCTGCACTATCCATCATACGGCCGGATTGGTGCTAGCTTGTGGCGCCGCTCAAATCGGTTCGGGGATCAACGTGTCGACATTCGAATGGATCATCGTGCTTCTGCTCGGCGCCGTTGGATTATCGGCGCTGGCGCGGCGGATCAAGGTCCCCTACCCGGCCTTTCTCGCGATCGGGGGTGCACTGATCGCCTTTGTGCCGTCGAGCCCGTCCTGGACGCTGGAGCCCGACCTGGCACTGGCTCTTTTTGTCGCACCGGTCCTGCTCGATGCCGCCTTCGACACCTCGCTGCGCGATCTCCGCAACAATTGGGTTCCGGTCTCCACCCTGGTCGTCGCCGCCGTCGGCCTGACCACGGCCGCTGTGGCCTACGTCGCGCACCGGCTGATGCCTGATATGCCCTGGGCCGCCGCGGTTGCGCTCGGCGCCATCGTGGCCCCGCCGGATGCGGCCGCCGCGGTTGCGATCCTGAGCCAGGTCAAGCTGCCTCATCGCATGGTGAAGGTCCTGGAAGGCGAGAGCCTGCTCAACGACGCGACCGCGCTCCTGATCTATCGCATCGCCGTCGGCACGGTTGCCACCGAGCATCTGGCATGGAGCCAGATCGCGCCGACCATGGCGCTGGCGCTGGTCGGCAGCGTCGTCGCGGGCCTGGTCGCAGGCCGCATCATCCCGCTGTTCATGGAACGCGTGAAGGAAGCGCCGAGCGCGATCATCGTGCAGTTCGCCACCACCTTCATGGTCTGGATTGCCGCCGAGCATCTCGGTCTCTCCGGCATCCTCACCATCGTGGTCTACGGCATCACCATCGCGCGCACGGCGGGGGCACGCATGCCGGCGCGGCTGCGGGTGCCTTCCTATGCGGTGTGGGAGACTATGGTGTTCGTGCTCAACGTGCTCGCCTTCATGCTGATCGGCATGCAGATGCGGCCGATCTGGACGCGCCTCGATGCAGACGTGCGCTGGGAATATTGCGTGGCCGCGGCCTGGATCCTGCTCACCGTGGTCCTGGTGCGCCTGGCCTGGATCACATTCTACCGCACGACGCTGCGCGCGCTGATCGCGCACGGGATCTATCACCCCAAGGATCCGAAGCAGGTCGCCTCGCCCAAGGGCGGCCTCATCATCTCCTGGTGCGGTATGCGCGGCCTCGTCACGCTTGCCACCGCCTTTGCCCTGCCGGAGAGCTTTCCGCATCGTGACTTCATCGTCTTCTCGGCGTTTGCCGTCGTGCTCGGCACGCTGGTCGTGCAGGGCCTGACGTTGCGGCCGCTGATCCTGGCGTTCGGCCTCAAGGACGACGATCCCGTCGGCATCGAGGTCGCGCGTGCCCGCGCCGTCGCCTATCGCGCGGCGCTCGACGCTATCGAGGACGATCCGTCGGAGGAAGCGGAAATCCTGCGGCTCGAATATCGCGCCATCCTGATGCAGGCCGACGACGATCCCCATGGCGGCATCACCAACGGCGAACTGCCCGCCGACCCGCTGCGCCGCCGTGGCATCGCGGCCGCGCGAAAGTCGATCTTCGACCTCCGCGCCAGGGAAGTGATCGGCGACGATGCGTTTCATCGGATCGAGGAAGAGCTCGATCGCGCGGAATTGAGCGCAGGGGGTTAAATCCCATCCCGACAAGTGCCCTGCACAGGTGGCTAGGGGCTTGAACCAAACGCCGCCTCACCAGACTCATCCCTCATGACGACCGTGATCGACGACCGTCGTGTGCGCGCGCGAGATGCGTCGCCCGCACGATATTTCTATCTCCAAATGGCACTGGCCTGCGCGGCCACCGCTTTTCTCGGCTTCGCACCGACCTATTTTGTGCCGCTCGCGCAACGGACCTTGTCCGCAAGCCCCGTCATTCATTTCCACGGTCTGTTGTTCTTCACCTGGTCTCTCTATTTCGTGATCCAGACCTGGCTCGCCGCCTCAGGCCGCGTGGTCAATCACCGTGCGCTCGGCATCGCCGGCGTTTCGCTCGCGACCGCGATGACGATCTTCGGCTTCCTCGCCTCCGTTCATGTGATGCAGCATTCCGCGGCGCTCGGACAGAAAGAGGCCGGCATCGCCTTCGCGATCGTGCCGATGAGCGGGATCGCGTTCTTCGCTGGTGTATTCGTGCTCGCGATCATGAACACGCGAAAGCCGGAGATTCACAAACGCCTGATGCTGCTCGCCGCGGTCTCCATCCTCGATGCGGCGATCGCGCGCTGGTTTCTCACCTTCCTCGCGCCTCCGGGACCGCCCGGGCCGCCGCCGGTGCCCGTCACCATCGCGCCGGCCGTGGTCGCCTCGCTGCTGCTCGTCGTCGCCATGGTACGCGACTGGCGCACCGAAGGCCGGGTGCATCCGGTCTACATCACCGGCACGCTCGCGATGCTGGCGGTGAAGGTCCTGAATTGGCCGGTCAGCGAGACCGCGGCGTGGCATTCGTTTGCCGGCGGGATCCTGGCGCTGGCGCAATAAGGTTCAGCCGTCGTCCTGGCGAAGGCCAGGGCGGCGAGCAAGGAGCTACGCCCCCGCCTTGCACGTGATCCCGCCGTCCACCACGAGCTCGATCCCCGTTACATATTTCGCTTCGTCCGAGGCCAGGAACAGCGCGGCGTTGGCGACGTCGAAGGCGTCGCCCATGTGGCCCATCGGCACTTGCGCATCGCGCGCGCGCCACATCGCCTCGACGTCGCCCTTGGCATAGCTGTTCGCAAGACCTGCGGAATGTTCCACCATCGGCGTCTTCATCAGGCCGGGCAGGATCGCGTTGACGCGGACATGGTGGTGCGCAAACTCGATCGCGGTGGTGCGGGTCATCTGGTTCATCGCCGCTTTCGAAGTGCCGTACGTGACGTAGGAGATACCCATGTGGCGGATCGAGGCGATCGAGGAGATGTTGATGATGGAGCCGCCACCCTGTTTCACCATCACGGGGATGGCGTGCTTCATGGCGAAATAGGCACTCTTGAGGTTGACGCTGAAGACGCGGTCCCAGCTCTCCTCGGTCACTTCGACCACGCTGCCCATCTCGGCGATGCCGACATTGTTGTCGAGGACGTCGATGCGGCCGTAGGCCTTCAGGCACGCCGCGACCATCGCCTCGACCTCGCGCGCACGCGAGACGTCGGCCGTGAACGCGCTCGCCTTGCCGCCTTCGTCCGTGATGATCTTCACGGTCTCCTCGGCGGCTGCGCCGTTGCGATCGACGCAAAACACCTGCGCGCCCTCACGCGCAAAGGTGACCGCGGTGGCCTTGCCGTTGCCCCAACCCGGCCCGATCGAGCCGGCGCCCACCACCATCGCAACCTTGCCCTTGAGCCGACCCATCGCATTTCTCCTTTATTTTCTTGTAGCCCGGTTGGAGCGCAGCGTAATCCGGGAACGGCGGCCCCGGATTACGCTTCGCTCCATCCGGCTACGGATCTTTGCAGACGCTCATCTTTGTGACGTTAGCACCAATGGGATGACCGACAATCTCGGACAACGTCCGGCACTTGCCGTCGTGGCATAGCCGCCATTCGCCAGCTGCGCCCGAATTGCCCAGCACCACCTCCGGCATCGGCGCGCGCGCAGGCTTCCATTGAAACCAGCCGTCGACGAGGCGCGCCTCGGGCGGCGGCTCCATGCCGGGGCCGGTGCCCTTCACGCGTGCCTGCGTCAGTTCAAGCCCGGCGGGGGTGACGCGCCAGTCTTCCTGCCAGTCGACCTTCGCAATCGAATGCGTCCACACCAGCGTGAACGCGGACAGCGCCAGCGCCTTCACGCCTGAGGCTGTGACGAAGCAGAGGCTCACACCGCCTCGACCAGCGCCGGCGGACGCCGACGCCACTGCCACAGCACGATGGCCGCTGCGAGCAGGAAGCCCGCGGTGTCGCTGAACGGGAAGTCCCCGAGCAGGCAGAGCGCAGCACCGAGCGCGACCAGACGTTCGAGGAACGTCAGGCGCGTGAACAAAAAGCCGATCGCGACCATGCCGAACAGCGCGATCGCCACCATCGCCTTGAGAGTCGCCAATGCCACCGCGCCGTAGAAGCCGAGCTTGGCCGCCATGGGATCGCCGCCCTGCAGCATCAGCGCCGGCGAATAGACGAATATGAAGGGGATGACGTAGCCGGCGAGCGCGATGCGCATCGCCTCCCAACCGATCTTGTCCGGATTCTCCTTCGCGATCGGTGCTGCGGCTAACGCCGCCAGCGCCACCGGCGGCGAGAGGTCTGCCATGATGCCGTAATAGAACGCGAACATGTGGCTCGCGATCAGGGGCACGCCAAGCTTGGCCAGCGCGGGCGCCGCGAGCGCTGCCGTGATGATGTAGGTCGGAATGGTCGGGATGCCGGTGCCGAGCAGGATCGACAGCAGCATGGTCATGATCAGCGCCAGGAACAGGCTCTTCTCGCCGAGGCCGATCACCCAGCCGCCGAAGATGGTGCCGACGCCGGTCTGCGACATCATTCCGATGATGACGCCGACAATGGCGCAAGCCATGCCGACGGTGATGGCGGATTTCGCGCTTTCAGCCAGCGCATCGCGGCAGGCGCGCAGGGCGGAAAATCCACCGCGCACGAACGCAGTGACTACGATCAGCGCGACGACGACGCAGGCGACCGGCACGATCTGAAGGCCATCGCGCGAGAGCGCGGCGACGACGAGCGCGAGCCCGATCCAGAAGATATAGCGGATCGCCATCGAAGGCGCGCCCGTCGTGATGGCGGTGCCAAGGATCAGCGCCACCGTCAGCGCAAGGCCCATGCTGCCGGCATAGAGCGGCGTAAAGCCTTCGAACAGCATGTAGACCAGCGCCGCGAGCGGCAACACGAGGTACCAGCGCGTCACCAGCGCCTTCCAGGCGCTTGGAATCTCCGAGCGCTTCATGCCGGTGAGCCCGTGCTTGCCGGCTTCCAGATGCACCATCCAGAAGGCGGAGGCGAAATAGAGCATCGCGGGAATCGCCGCGGCTTTCACGATCTCCGAATATTGGACGCCGAGCGTCTCCGCCATGATGAAGGCAACCGCGCCCATCACCGGCGGCATGATCTGTCCGCCCATCGAGGCCGTCGCCTCGACGCCAGCCGCGAACGCGCGGCGATAGCCGAACCTGATCATCAGCGGAATCGTGAACTGGCCGACGGTGACGACGTTGGCGACGCCGGAGCCGGAGATCGTGCCCATCATGCCCGAGGCGAACACCGCGACCTTGGCCGGGCCGCCGCGGGTCCTGCCGAATAACCCAAGAGAAACGTCGGTGAAGAGTTGGATCATGCCGGCGCGCTCCAGGAACGAGCCGAACAAGATGAACAGGAAGATGTAGGTCGCCGAGACGTAGATCGGCACGCCGTAGAAGCCCTCGGTGCCGAACGACAGATGCGTGACGATCTGGTCGAAATCATAGCCGCGATGGTTGAGCGGCGACGGCAGATACTGGCCGAAGAACCAGTAGACGAGGCAGGCGCCGCACATCAGCGGGAGCGCCGCGCCCATCAGCCGCCGTGTGCCCTCGAAGATCAGGACGGCGAGCAGTGTGCCGACCACGAGATCGAGGCGCGTCGGATCGCCGTCACGTGCGATCAGATCCGCATAGAAGATCCATTGATAGAGCCCGCACAGAAAGCCGGCGCCGCCGATCAGCCAGCCGATCGCACGGCCGAAATCGCTTTTGGCGGTGAAGTTGCCGATCAGGCCAAAGGTGAGAAGAATTAGGAAGCCGACATGGACGCCGCGCACCACCTGGCTCGGCAGATAGTTGAAGGCCGCGACATAAAGCTGGAAGGTCGCGAAGGCGATGCCGATCCAATAGGCGAGCGTGCCCCACCAGCCCGGGCCAAAGCCTTCTGGAAAACCGTGCTCGAAATTGTCGAACTCGACCTTGATGGGCGCTTCGCTGCCCTCTGCCTGCAACATCGATATGACCCCAACCGTCCAGCGCTTATAACATTGCACGACGCCTCCAGACCGTCATGCCCGGGCTTGTCCCGGGCATTCACGGACTTTCTCGCCTGCTCCTGGAACGTGGATGGCCGGGACAAGCCCGGCCATGACGCCCGATAACGAAAGCTGATTACTTGATCAGCCCCTTTTCCTTGTAATAGCGGATCGCGCCGGGGTGCAGCGGAACCGGGCTGCCGCTGGCGGCCGTCTCGAGCTTGATCTCCTTGCCGGCCGCATGCGCGTTGGCGAGCTCGGGCAGCGACTCGTAGACCAGTTTTGTCATCTGGTAGGCGAGATCGTCCGACACCGCCGAGCTGGTGACGAGGTAGTTGACCACGGCGGCGGTCGGCACGTCCTTGTCCTGCCCGGTGTAGGTGTTGGCGGGAATGGTCGCCGCGATGAAGGGCAGGCCGATCTTGTCGACGGTCTCCTTCGGCACCGACACCACCGTGATCGGGCTCGAGGTCGACAGATCCTTCAGCGAGGCCACGCCGAGGCCGGCCGATTGCAGCGTCGCGCCGAGCTGGCGGTTCTTCATGAGATCGACGGATTCGGCAAACGGCAGATACTCCACCTTGCCGAGATCCTTGTAGCTCATGCCGGCCGCTGCCAGGATCGCGCGCGAATTGAGCTCCGTGCCCGATTTCGGCGCGCCGACCGACAGACTCTTGCCCTTGAGGTCCGCCAGCGTCTTGATGCCGCTCTCGGCGGTCGCGACGATCTGGATGTAGTTCGGATAGATCGCGCCGATGGTCCTGAGCTTGTCGAGCTTGGACTTGAAGCCCGCCTCCTCGTCACCGTCCCAGGCCGCTTTCAGCGAGTCGCCCAGCGTGAACGCGATCTCGCCGCGACCCTGCTGGAGCAGGATCAGATTCTCGACTGATGCCTTGGTGGCCTGCACCTGCGTCTTCACGTTCGGAATCTTGTCGCCGTAGATCTTCCCGATCGCGACCCCGAGCGGATAGTAGACGCCGGAGGTGCCGCCGGTCAGCACGTTGATGAAGGATTGCGCCTGCGCGCAAGGCGCGGAGGCCGCCAGCGCAAGAGCCGCGGCCACGCCGAAAATCGTCCGTTTCATGATCTTTCCACTCCCCAAACCGGCCGGGAAGTTGGCCGGATGAGGGGTGCGGGTCAACCCATCCAAAAGTCAAAACAGGACTGCGGTAAATGGCTGTCCTGCCTCGATTTTTGGGGAACTCAGCGGGTGCGGCGAGGTGGCGCAGCCGGGTCGGGGCAGCCCCTCACTGGAAGGTCATGTCCAGGCATTTGGAGATGTCGGAGCCGAGGCCCGAGGAGATGATGATGCAGCCGCGCACCTTCTGCGCGCTGACGTCGGCAGCCCAGACCGAGTAGCCGCCGGGGCCGAAGAACGAATTGGTGTTCGGAGGCTCGGTCTCGGTGGCGTCGAAATCGTAATGGCCATCGGTCTCGAAGATGCGCGGCTTCTTGGTGCAGGCGCCGTCGGTCTGGACGTTGATGACTTCCTTGTTGTCGCGGGTCAGCGCCAGCGAGACCTGGCAACGGAAATATTCCGAGGTCTTGGTGTTGAAGAGATAAGTGTAGGACTTGCAGGTCGCGGTGTTCAGCTTGCCCGGGGCCAGGCCACGGCTGCACGAAATCCGCTGGTTGTGGCTGAGCTGGTAATCATCGGCCCGGGCGGCCGGCGTGAGCGCCGTCAGCAACAGGCCGGCGGCCCAGCAAGCTTTAATGACGAGGTTCATTCGAATCATCCCCTACCCAATGTTTTTGTCGAATTGCGTTCTAGACGGAAAGCGGAACATAGTCGCGCGGGGACGAAGGGAAAATCACAAACTGCTGGGCAAGACGTGATGCGCTGCGGCGCTTTCGCAAATTGACCCGGATGCATCGTTCGTGATTTGTTCAAGCCGGGCGCCTCGATGGGGAGGATAGGGTGATGGCAATTTCAACAAAGATCTTTTTGGTGACGGCCGTGCTCGGCGCGTTTGCTGCGCCCGCATTGGCGCAGACCGCTGCGACACCTTGGGAGCTCAAGCCCGACACCGGCTACGCCTATGACAAGGACGGCAAGACCTTTTCCTACAAGATGGGCACCAGCAATGCCGGTGAACTTCTGAAGGGCGCCAAGAAGGTACCGAAAGGCACGCTGTTCTTCATCGGCCACAACGGCCAGCTCTACATGCGCAGCGGCCCGTATCTGGAAGGCGACGGCAAGTTCAAGTTCGGGTCGGATCAGTAGGGACGGGACGGCGGGCGACAGCGCCGCCACACTCGGTGTCATCGTCCGCGAAGGCGGACGATCCATTATTCCAGAGGCGGTTGTGCTTAAACCGAAACGCCGCGGCGTACTGGATGCCCCGCCTGCGCGTGGCATGACAGCTACCGCCGCCTAAAACGCCCCCGCCAGCTCCCGCGCGCCGGCATTGTTGCTGTTGCTGTCCATCCTCGTATCCGTCACCGCCAGCAGCTTCGCCACCGTGTTGTGGCGGATCGCGACCGGATTGCGCTCGTAGCCGCCGCGCTGGAAGAAGTTCGACGTCGGCACCTGCTCGCGCATCGCCTGCGGCATCGTCACCATGTCGAGGCCGGTGCCGTCGCCGGTGAGGTTCATCATCTCGAGCTCGGCCGCGCTGAGCGGGCGGCTATAGCCCTTGGCGCGCGCGAACAGCACCGACGTCAGCAGCTTATGGGTCTGCAGCATCGGCCCGATATCGATGTCGAGCACCATGGCATGCATGGCCCAGCCCTGCGCGGTGTTGCCGATCTTCTCGTGCTCCGACCAAGTGTCGGGCACCGATTTGGCGTGCGCCACCATTTTCTTGAGAACGGTGAGCTTGTGCTCGAGCGACTGGCGCGCCGGGCCCGAGGTCCGCGCGACCTTATCGGAGAGCGCGCGGATGAACTCATGGCCTTGCTCGGCCAGCAGCTCGACGCTGTTGGTCGTCAGCAGCTGGTTGTAGCCCATCGCGGTCGAAATGGCGCGCTTGCCGCCATGCTCGATTCCCGCCTGCACGTCATAACTGCCGGTGCCGCCGGTCTCGAACGCATAGACCCGCACCGCCTGCTCGCGCGTCAGCCCCGAGGCCAGCGCGTAGCGTGCATAGACGCGCTTGAATTCGACTTCGTTGGACGGCCGCTGCGGCGTGAATTGGTAGAGTTCCTGCGCCGCGCGCAGCAGATCGGCGACCACGGGGATCGGCTTTTTGGTCGGGCGGTCCGGGGTTTCCTCCGGCTCCGGATTCACTGGCCGTTTCGGCCCGTTATAAAGCGGCGGATGCTCCAACACGTAATCGTCGAGCGTGATCTGCTGCCCGCTGCGCCGCTTGGCGTTGCGACCTTTCCGCTTCTCGGAGATCTGGCTCCAATAGGCGCCGGCTTCCTCGTCGAAGGCCGCACGCGCCGCCTGATACTCCTGCAGCTTGCGGCGATATTCCAGCACGGCGGGCGACGCACCGCCTTGCGCGAAAAATTGCGACAACAGCTGGGCTTTGGCATTCCGGACGGCCGGCGGCAGCGCGTCGGATTCGCCACAGCGCGCAGCGGGCGCGAGCAGGACGAGCGCGAGTGGAACCAGTCTCACGGCATTTCGAATCGATTGATGCATGCTGCCCTCTTAGCAGGCATCCGGTAACCGTCACGTTAACACGTCGTTTACCTCGTTTTCGCGCCTCGCGTCACTTCCAGGCGAATACCGGCTGTTCCAGCTCGGTGACGCGGGTGTGCCGCCCCGCCAGCACCTCGCGGAACTGGTAGATCAGGGCCGCCGTCGGCGCGTGGATCAGGCTCGACTGATGATGAAAGCGGATCACACGCCGCGTGCTCTCGGGGATCACGACGAAATCGAAAGCGTCGGAGCGCTCGACCGTCGCAAGCGCGATGCGATGGACGGAGGCGACCTCGTCCGGGTTTGGTTTGATCGCGGCACTATCGGCCGCCCAGACCACGACTGGCGTAATCAGATAGCCCGAGCGGGTCGGATAATCATCGAGCGTGCCGAGCACCTCCGCGCTGGTGAGGTGGAGGCCTAGCTCCTCGTCGAGTTCGCGCAGCGCCGCCTCGACCGGCGTCTCGCCGGCATCGCAGCGTCCACCGGGCAAGGCCCATTGACCGCGATGGGCGCGCAGATGCGATGCGCGCAGCGTGAGCAGCAACGCCGTCTCATCGCTCTCGCTGGCCGCAGTCAGCGCAACTGCCACCGCGGCACGCTTCAACGCCGCCGGCGCTTCGTCCTCCGGCAGCCGCGTGAAGGCTGCGCAGGCGGCCGCGATATTCCGCCGTGTGGCATCGTCGAACGGTCTCATGATGCTTGACTACACCACGTCCGGCCCCGATGAAATGAAATCGCACGACCCGCTCAGGAATGGACGACATGACCAATAAGACAGCCGCACGGCTGAAGGCAGAAGGCTGGACCATTCTGGAGACCACGGGCTTCATGCATCTGATCGGCCCGCTGTGGGAGCGCAAGATCGACGGCCAATACGAATTCGCACTCGCGACCGAGGACAAGCACCACAATCGCCGCGGCATGGTCCAGGGCGGCGTGATGATGACGTTCGCGGACCGTACCTGCGGCATGACCGCCCGCTACGTCTCCGGCAAGGAGTTCATGGCGACGGTGCAGCTCGACACCCATTTCGTCGAAGCTGGCCAGATCGGCGACATCCTGATCTCCCGCCCGCACGTGGTGCGCGCGACGCGCAGCCTGATCTTCATGAGCACCGAGGTGACGGTGGACGATCGTTGCGTGGTGATGGCAAATGGTGTGTTCAAGATTTTGAAGGGGCCGGGGTAGGAGCGATACCCACCGCTGTCATTCCTCGCGCAGGCGGGGAATCCAGTACGCCGCGGCTTCTCGATTAAACTACAGCCCTCTCGGAATACTGGATCGCCCGGTCAAGCCGGGCGATGACAGCTGAGAGCGTAGCAAGCATCTCCCCAACGTCGTCATTGCGAGCGCAGCGAAGCAATCCAGACTGCCGCCGCAGACGCATCTCTGGACTGCTTCGCTGCGCTCGCAATGACGGAGTGAGACGGTTATGCTGTCGCCCGAAAAAGCAGCAAGGACGCGCCCCATGCAATACCGCCAACTCGGCCGCAGCGGCCTCAAAGTGTCGCCGATCTGCTTGGGCACGATGATGTTCGGCGGGCCGACCGATGAAGCCACCTCAAAGCGGATCATCGCGAAGGCGCACGAGGCCGGCATCAACTTCATCGACACCGCGGACGCCTATTCGAAGGGCGCATCCGAAGAGGTCGTGGGACGCGCCATCGGCAACAACCGTCACGCCTGGGTGCTCGCGACGAAACTTGCGAACCCCATGGGCGAGGATCCCAACCGTGTCGGCCTGTCCCGCCGCTGGGTGTTGCAAGCGGCGGATGAGAGCCTGAAGCGGCTCGGCACCGACCACATCGACATCTATTATCTGCACAAGGAAGACCATTCTACGCCCCTGGAGGAGACGGTGCGCGCGATGGGCGACCTGATCCGCGCCGGCAAGGTGCGCTATTTCGGCGTGTCGAACTACCGCGCCTGGCGCGTCGCCGAAATCTGCAACATCTGCGACCGGCTCGGCATCGACCGTCCCGCTGTGAGCCAACCCTATTACAACGCCATGAATCGCATGCCCGAAGTCGAGCACTTCCCGGCCTGCTCCTATTACGGCCTCGGCATCGTGCCCTACAGCCCGCTGGCGCGCGGCGTGCTGACCGGCAAATACAAGCCCGACGCGGCTCCCGACAAGGAGACCCGCGCAGGCCGCAACGATACGCGCATGATGCAGACCGAATGGCGGCCGGAATCGCTCCAGCTGGCGCAGGAGATCAAGGCCCATGCCGAGAAAAAGGGCATCACCGCAGGCCAGTTTGCGGTCGCCTGGGTGCTGAACTCCGCTTTTGTCTCCTCGATCGTTGCCGGTCCGCGCACCGAGGAGCAATGGGAAGGCTACACCGGCGCGCTCGACTATCGCTTCACTGCCGAGGACGAGGCGCTGATCGACAGACTGGTCGTGCCGGGTCATCCCTCGACGCCGGGCTACAACGACCCGGCCTATCCGATCGAAGGACGCCGCGCGCGGACGGCCTGAGCCGGAGACAGGAATGGTCCTCGAAGATCGCTACGGCCTGCCGCTCTCCACCTCTTCGCCAGAGGCGGCATCCGCTTATCGCGAGGGCGTCGACCTCATGCTCGCGGGCTGGACCGGCACGGCGGAAACGCTGGAGCGCGCGATTGCGCTCGATCCGGATTTTGCGCTCCCCCATATTGCCCGCGCCCGCGTGCATGGCTTCTATCAGCAAGGCGATCTGGCTCGGCAGAAGGCGGCGCTCGCGCGCGAGCTCGTGGCGAAACGCGGCACGGAACGCGAGCGCTCGCATGTCGAAACGCTGGCGCTCGCAATCGAGGGCCGGCTGCCCGAGGCGATCGCGGCGACGATGACGCACGTCGAGGCGTGGCCGC
This sequence comes from Bradyrhizobium sp. 44, assembly GCF_023073095.1. Lineage (NCBI taxonomy): Bacteria > Pseudomonadati > Pseudomonadota > Alphaproteobacteria > Hyphomicrobiales > Nitrobacteraceae > Bradyrhizobium > Bradyrhizobium sp. 44. The sequence continues at coordinate 639,227 of NZ_JADPIY010000008.1, read as the reverse complement.
GCGACGCATTGGTGCTGTCGCTGCCGCTCGGCGCGTTCGGCCTGTACGCGTTCTCCGGCATGGCCGATCACGACCGCGCGCGGCAGGAGCTGTGCGAGCGCGTTGCGTATCACTATGGCGAGGATTGGTGGTTCCTCACTATGTACGGCTGGGCGATGACCGAGAACGGCAATGTCGGTCGCGGCCGCGGCGTCACCGAACGCGGCTTCGACCTGCGCCGGCAGAATGCCCATGCCGCGCACGCCGTGCTGCATGCGATGTTCGAGGACGGTTCGATCGAAGCGGCCGACCGGCTCGTCGACGACTGGATCCCCTCTTACCATCGCGCCGGAATCTTGCACGGCCACATCCGCTGGCATCAGGCGCTCGGCGCGCTGGAGCATGGCGATGCCGCGCGGGCGCTCGCGATCTATGCCGACGTGCTGCAGCCAAACGCCACGCAGGCGCCACCGCTCAATCTCGTCACTGACGGTGCGTCACTGCTCTGGCGCCTGTCGGCTTACGGCCACGCCGTGCCGAGAGCGCTCTGGCTCGAAGCCGACGCCGCCGCGCAAAAACTGTTTCCGAAATCGAGCCTGCCCTTCGCCGATATCCACATGGCGCTGTTCGCGGCTGCGACGCAAAATCGCGAGGCGCTCGCCACACGTCTTGCCGCGATCGAGCAAAGGCTCGCCGATGGCAAGCTTCCGGCCGGTCCCGTGGTGCCCGCGGTCTGCCGCGCACTGGCGGCCTTTGCCAACGAGGACTACGCGGCATGCGTGCAAACGCTCACGCCGATTCTCGGTGAGGTCGTGCGTCTCGGCGGCAGCCACGCCCAGCGCGAGTTGATCGAGGACACTTTTGTCGTTGCCCTGATGCGCAGCGGCGACCTGCCCCGCGCCCGCGCGCTGCTCGACGCCCGCCTGCACCGCCGCCCGTCCCTGCGCGATACGCGCTGGCAGGCGGCGATGGGATAGCCCCGCCACGAAAAAAACACCGGCCGAGCGGCAAGTGCCGGCCGGGAATGGGTTGGGCGATCTGGGCGAATCGCCGTTGGGGTGGCGCGGTGGTATTTCAGACGGACTTGGCTGAGCAAACGGGATCGCAACCAATTTGCGGTTCGCTGATTGTCGGACGGAACTTTTCCGTGGTTCCCTGGCATGTGAGCCTTCCGATGCGCCTCTGCCGACCCATCCTCGCTGTCGCCCTCGTCCCCACCTTCGTCCTCTTGGCAAGCCCTTGTTTTGCCGAGTCTTCCGCGCCGATTCCCGTCAACAATCCACCCGGGCAGCAGACCGCCTTTATCGATTTGCTGGCGCTGATGTCCGGCCACTGCAAGACGTTGAAGGTCGCCGGCCGCACCTTCGCCTGCAAGACGGTGGCCTACGCCCACGGCGACGGGGGCCGGGTCAATTTCACGGTCGCGGTCGACGATCCCGCCGACGAGAATCACGTCGTGTCGTTCTCCGGCGAGAACGGCAAGCGCGCCGACGACAACTCCTATGAGCTGCCGATCGACCGCATGCTGCTCAACTCCAAGGACCGTCCCAAGGTCGACGGCCTGCCGGTGCCGGCCGAGCAGACCTCCACCGGCCTCTGCCGCCAGACCGGCAATTTCGCCGCCAAGAAGGTGACTGACGTCACCTGCTCTGCCACCGACAGCGAAGGCCGTCGCTACGAACTGCTGTTCGTCTCCGACGGCACGCCCGTGAGCGTGCGTCGTATCAGGCAGTCGGCGCCGTCGATCCAGGATCCGTTCAAATAGCGGTCCTTCTTCGCTCTGCATGCGGGGCCAGGTGAACCGCCGCCTGCGCGGCACAGCCGGATCAAATCCTTTCGTTGAAACTTCGGAACCGGCAGGTATGCTCGGATGCGTCCTCACCGAGGAGGCGCCCGTTGCAAACACAGGCCAGGCACAGAGTCAGCAATGAGGATGGTCATCGCGATCAAACGGCTCCTGATCGCCTGCCTGTTCGCAATCCTGGCACATGAATGCCCTGCAGCCGACAGTCCGGGGCAGCGCTCTATCCTGGTGCTGGAAGACGCAGACTTTCGTTCGCCATTCTATTCTGAGATTTTCGCCGGTATCCGCACGGCTGCGAAGGAAAATGGGCAGATCCACACCGTGATCTACGGCGAAAGCCTCGATCTCGCCCGTTTCCCGGGACCGGACTACGAGGAGAGCCTGGTCGGTCATCTCAAGACCAAATACGCGCATCGGCCGATCGACATCATCGTCTCGATCGGCGTCGCGTCGGCGAAATTCCTTCAGGCGCGCAAGCACGACATCTGGCCCGCCGCTCCCGTGGTTTACGGCTTCGTGCCTGATCTGCCCGAGACGCGCGCGCTGTTCCTGCCCGGCACGACCGCCATCTTTGCCAAGGTGTCTCCGGCGCAGATACTGACTGCGGCACGCGCGGTCGTTCCCGACTTGACTGGCGTCGTCCTCGTTGGCGATGCATGGAAAAATCCGCTGATATATGGCCACTGGAAACAGGAATTCGCGACCACGATGCCGGGTCTCGAAATCATCGATCTGTCCGGCATGGTGCTGCGGGAGGTGCGCGAACGGGTCGGCTCCTTGCCCCCTCGTTCTGCGATTCTGACCTCGGCGATGTATTCCGACGGCGAAGGCACCCACTATTTGCCGGCCGCGGCGCTTGCGCGCGTCGCCGAGCGCGCGAACCGCCCGATCATTATCACCTCCGACACATTTCTCGGGCGAACCGGGGTTGGCGGCTTCCTGCTGCTGCCCGAAACCATCGGACAGGAAGCCGGCCAGTTGGCAATGCGGATTCTCGGCGGCGAATCGCCGTCGAACATCCCGCCCGTTGCCGGGGATAACGTGAAGCCGATCTTCGACTGGCGACAGCTCAAGCTCTGGAATGTGGACGAAGCCCATCTGCCTCCCGGAAGCGAGGTGCGTTTCCGAGAACCGAGCTTCTGGGAGCAGTACTACTGGCGTGTCATGATCAGCGCCGGCGTGGTGCTGGTGCAGGCGATGATGATCGGCATCCTCCTGCGCGAGCGCAGACTGCGATTCCAGGCGGAGGTCGAGGCACGCCAACGCATGTCGGAGCTAGCCCACATGAATCGCCTTGCGACCGCGGGCGAGATGTCCGCGACGATCGCGCATGAGCTGAGCCAGCCGCTCGCCGCCATTCTGATCAATGCCGAGACCGCCGAGCAGGTGTTGCAGACACCGGCACCTGACCTCGGCGTGATCAGCGAGATACTGAGTGACATTCGCCGAGACGATAAGCGCGCTAACGAGATCGTCGTTCAGGTGCGCTCATTTTTGAAGAGGGCCCGCACAGAGCGGATCGAGCTCGACCTCAACGCGACGGTCAGCGATGTGTTTAGGTTCCTTTCCATTCAGGCCCTGACCTACGACGTTGCGCTCGCGACGGATCGATCGTCCTTGGATATTCGCGTAACTGCCGACAAAGTGCAGCTCCAGCAGGCTATTCTGAACCTGGTCATGAATGCCATCGAAGCGGTGGCCGATCTGCCGGAGGATCGGCGACGCATCGTCGGTCGAACCAGCCTTGCGAACAATCAGGCCATGATCTCGATCGCAGATGCCGGCGACGGCATCTGCACAGAAAAGGTAACCGAAATCTTCAAGCCGTTTTTCACAACCAAGACGCAGGGAATGGGCATCGGCCTCTCGATCACGCGCACGATCATCGAGGCACATGGCGGGCGCATCTGGGCCGAGAACGCGCCGACGGGAGGCGCCGTCTTTCATATCAGCCTGCCGCTGGCTGTGGCACGGTCGTAAGTCGAGGCCCTCTGCCGTTCAAGCCGCTCCGCCCGTCACGTGAACGCCTTTTCCAGCGTCGCGAAGATCACCGCAAGCGATTTGTCGTGCCGCGTCACCGGCGGCACCGGGCGATCGATCTTCATCAACTGATAGACCGCCATCTGCGCCGCGCGCACCGAATATTCGACGGTGAACACGACGTCATCGGGGATTTCGACGAACTGGCTGACGAAGGCGAGATTGACGGAATTCCTGGGCACCGGCAGCGGCCGGTCGTCAGCGGTGCGCGGCATGAACATGCTGGTGATGTAGGGCATGCGACAGGGAACGCAGATCGCATCCTCGAACACGGCAGGGTCGAAATTCAGGTGACCGCAAAGCTCCTTCAGGATGTCGGCGCCGCCGCAATCGGACATCGGCTTGGCCACGAAATTGCCGACGCGATCGGGATGCAGTGCATAGCCCCAGAACACCTGCACGTTGTTCGGCTGTCCGGCGAAATGCGGCTGATGATACAGCACCACCGACATCAGCCAATTGGAGTCCCTGAACGTGACGAGACCGCCGGTGCCGGCCTTGTTGCCGGAGAACGCCTCCATCTTGTCGAAGAAGCGCGGATCGCGGCAGGTGACAGTGAATGACTGCCAATAGGATTCAGGGATCGACGCGTTGAACGCGGACGGCTTGCCGAATTCTGGACGGCCCTTCGCGATTTTCTCCCACAGCACCCAACCCCGGCTGTCGGACTTGGTCAGGCGCGGAGCCGGCTCGGTCATCGAGCCCAGGCTCGAGGCGTCCGTCATCGAGCCGTTCTGAAAGAACACGAGATCGCCGTCCTCGAGCTGGACATTGGCGGTGCGGCCGTCGCGGTCGAGTACGAGCTGGCGCACCCGCAAGCGTCCGTCCTCGCTCTCGATCGCCATGTCGGTGACGGCGGTGCCGCGCACGAATTGCACGCCCTGCCCTTTAAGCCAGCCGGCAAGCGGCCGCACGATCGCGTCATACTGGTTGTAGACGGTGCGCTTGACGCCGGCGAGAGTCTCGATGCGCGGGAATTCGTTCATGAAGCGATGCAGATAGCGTTTCAGCTCGACCGCGCTGTGCCAGGGTTGGAAGGCGAAAGTGGTCTGCCACATGTACCAGAAATTGGACTCGAAAAATTTGGGCGACAGCCAGTCGGTGATGCGGCTGTTGCCGAGCGTCTCCTCCGAGGCCTCCGTGAGCCGCAGCAACTCGAGCCGGTCACGCCCGGAAAACCCCATATGCGAGACGTCGAGCTTGAAGCGGTTGCGATCGACCAGCCGCGCCTGCGAATGCGCGGGGTTCTCGGTGTTGAACGCGACGGTTTCCTCGCGCACGCTGAGGCCGGGACGTTCGAGCGAGGGAATGCTCGACAGCAGGTCCCAGGTGCATTCGTAGTGATCGGTCGTGAGCATCCGTCCGCCGCGCAGCGAATAAGCGCCGTTCGCGAGCAGCGCGCCGTCGAGGCTGCCGCCAACCAACGGCTGCGCCTCGTAGATCACGATGTCCCGCCCCGGCAGCTGCGCGTCACGAACCAGGAACGCCGCGCCCGCGAGCGATCCAACGCCGCCACCGATGAAATACGCCTTCATGTCTTGCCTCGATCCGCAATTCGAATTGTCGCGGCGACATTGCATGGCGAGACACTGGCCGGAGTTGCGCTGGATCAAGCGCAACGCGCGTGAGGATCACGTTGAGTTGAGCGATTGACTGATCAGCACCGGCATGGCGTCCTTTCGCGACATCATCGAATCACGTCTTGACATTGCGGCCGTACCTCGGAGCGACCCATGACGCGCGATCGCCTGTTTCTGCTGCGACCTGGTTTCGAGGACCCGGCCTTTCCTGGACGCCGTTTCTATTGCTGGCATTGCGCGCTGATCGAGGGCTTGCTGGTCTCGTTTCCGCAGCTCGCCGACAGGCTCGACGTCGAGCGCATCGCGTGGCCACGCCCGCGGCACGCCGTGATCGCGCTGGCTGGCGAGGAGAACCAGTCGTTGCCGCTGCTCGTGCTGGCGGTTGGAGCGACCTCGCCGCACCAGACCGGCAGCCATCAGGGCCGCGCGTTCATTGCCGACAAGGACGCCATCCTGGGCGCACTCTCCGAACGTCACAGCTTTCCCGATCCGCATCCGTGAGGGGAGAGCGCTCGCGCGACTCTCGTGCCCGGGCGTAGCGCAGCGTCTCTTCAACGGTGCGCTGCAGAGCCGGAGCCCATGTCTCTAGGGGATCTTGTGCGGCATTGGGTCCCTGCCACCACCGATGACGTGATTGCGTCATTCGCGGCAGAGTGATGGCAGGGTTGCGATCGACGCTGGTGATGCGACAATAAATCTCACGAGACGCACGCAGCCGCGCGAATCGGGCGCCGATGAAACTGCGTCGTTTCGACGCCCGCACTGGCCGGAACGCGCCAGCTGACCATGTGTTGTCACACGACATTCAACTGGAGTGATGACATGAAGTATCTCTTTGTCGCGATGGCCGTCGGTGCTGCGGCGCTTGCAGGCGGATCCGCGGCGAACGCGGCCAATCATTCAAGCGCAAAACAGAACGCGCCAGCGGCCCAGTCAACCGATATCAGCGCGCAGCACAGGCACCACCATCACGGCTATCGCCATCACTGGCGTCCTCACCACCGTCACGGATTTCATCGTCCGCACTACCGGAGCTACGGCTATTATCCGCGGCACCACGGATATTACGGCGGCGGACCGTACGGATATTATGGCGGCGGCGGTCCCAGCGTGACGTTCGGCTTCGGCGGCAGTCGCTGGTAAGACGAGAGGCAGCAACACGAAAGGCCCGCGAAATGCGGGCCTTTTTTTGCGCGTCAGCCTATCCCCGCAAGATCATCCCCGCCGTCTGTTGGCCGCTCGCCAGCGCCGCTTCGACCGTGCCCATGTCGGCTCCGCGATAGAGCGCCTCGCCGGAGAACAGCACCGGCCCGTCGGCGCGCGCGAGGATCGTTTGCGCCTCGCGCGTTCGCGGCGTCGCCCAGGAATAGGCGCCGCTGGCGTAGGGATCGTGCGCCCAGTTTGTCGCAACGGCCGCGATGAGCTCGCGCGCGAGATCCTCGCGCGAGAGGCCGAAGACGGTCGCAAGCGAAACGAGCCCGGCATCGATCAGCGCTTGCGGGTCGAGCTGCGTCAGCGCTGCCGTGCGCGGGCCGCCGAACCATCCGGTCAGCACGGGATGCCGGTTCGGATATTGCGTCCACCACACCGGGATGGCCTGGTCGGTCAAAAGGAAGCTCATGTCCGCAAGCTCTTCCTTGCGCTCGCGCCACCATGGCCGCCTGAAGTGCAGCAGGATTTTTATTACGTTACCGAAGCCGATGTCGTCGGCAGACGCCGCTTTCACGCGCGCGCTCTCCGGGAGCGCGATCTCGCGCAGCAACGGCAACGGAACAGTGAGGATCACGCGATCGAAGCCATGTACCCCGCCGCCGACACAGCGAGCGGCGAGCGCGCCGCCCTCCTCCTCGATCGCCGACACCACGCAGCCGAAGCGAAGAATCACGCCAAGCTTGCGGCACTCGGCCGTCAGGAACTCGATCATCGCACCATAGCCGCCCTTGACCCGCGCCTGCGGAGAGTGCCCGCCAGCCATCCATTCCTCGCGCAGCGCCAGCGTCGAAGCGCGCTCGGGATCGGCCGCATCGTAGCCCTCGACCATTCGCTCGATCGCATGGCGCAGCCGCGCGTGCTCATCGCCGGCAAAATGCCGGCGCAGGAAATCGGCGACGGTGAGGTCGTCGTTCAATTCCCGAACCACGGCGTGCAGCTCAGCCTCATGCGGATCGTGGCGATCCTCGCGCACGATGTCTGCGCCGTCAAAGCCCCACCGCTCGCCTTCGATCTCCTGAAGGGACAACCCGGCCTCACGCAGCAACGCGCGCGTGACCGGCGCCTCGCCGTGGACGAATTCGGCGCCGCCATCGGCGGGGTAGCCGAACTCCGAAGCAGGCAGCGGATGGATGCGGCCGCCGCAGCGCTCGCGCGCCTCCAGGATCGTCACTGTCTTGCCCGCGCGCGCCAGCTCGCGCGCCGCCATCAGACCGGCCGCGCCGGCACCGACGATGACGATATGCTCTGATGTTACGGACATGGCGGTGCTGTTACTCGCCCACGGCCTGCGGATCGTTCTGGATCAGATAGCGCAACAGCAGGACACCGCCGCCGAGATCCCGCGTGCTCTCCAGCGTCATCGCGTTCAACGGTGCACGCCGGTCGCCCTCGGAGTCCGTGGAATCGAAAACGAAGGGCGCGCCCCTGGCGCCGTCGATCGCGGGACTGAGGATCAGGTTGAACTCGTCGATCAGGCCGGCACGCAGGAACGCGCCGTTGGCGACGCCCCCGCCCTCCACCAGCAGGCGCTTCACGCCGAGCTCGCGGTTGAGAATGTCCACCGTCAGTGCGAGGTCGATCTCGGACTTGCCGGCAAAGATATAGGACACGCCCTCGCCGCGGAGCCCGGCGAGATGCGAATCGGAGACGCTCTCGGTCAGCACGACGACGATCGGATCGCCGCCGATATCGGAACGGCCCCAGCCGATCTTGCCCTTCGCATCGAGCACGACGCCATAGGTTTTCGCGTCACGTCGCGCGAACCAGTTTTCGCGCGGAAATTTCGCGTCCGTCGTCGCCGGATAAGGCTCGCGCTTGGCGAACTCCGAGCCGGTGACGCGGCCGATCACCCAGGCATCGCCGCCGAGCTCGTCGTGGATCTTCTCGAACCAGTCCGATCCTGGTCCCTTCGGGCGCCAGCGGCTCGGATGGGTGCGGCCGTCCAGACTCGAATGCATCAGACAGATGACGTAAGGCTTCATGCGCATCTCCGGGCCGCGCTCAGGCGGCCGGCTCATTGCCCTTCTCACTCCCCGTGGCGCGATCGTTCACGATCACCGCGAGGGGATTGAGCTTTGGCGGCGCGACGAGTTTGAGCGTGTTGGTGTCGCGATGGTTGAACGGCGCGCCGCGCACGAACAACTCGGTCTGGATCAGATAGGTCCAACTGCCGTCGTCGTTGAAGGTGATGTCGCAGCGGTAAGCGTCGGTGCGGAACGCTTGTTCCAGAAAATCAGTCGAGCAGATCCCGTAAGCGGTGTCGCCGCGCTTGGCCGTGACAGAGATCTCCTTGTCGTCCGGCCCGGCCTTGCCCGACGCCAGCAGCACCTGCCCGCGCGGGATCGCCAGCGTCTGCATGATCAACCCGGTCGCGGGCTCCCACAACCAATAGCCGACCTGGTCATGGAAGGTGATGTCTTCCTCAGGCGTGTTGATATGGATGTGATAGCGCAGCCCATAGAGCAGCTGCGGGCCGTTGGCCTGGGGATCGATCGGGTCCATCCGGATGCGCTCGATGAAGGTCCGCCGCTCCGGCCCTTCCGCCTTCGGATTGATGTCGATACCCTTGTCGGCCTGCCAGACACCGGCGAGACGGCGGAGCGGGCCGAGATTGGCAAGGCCGTCGGGCGAGACGTCCTCGGGCTCGGTGAAGATATCGGCGGGAAGGGGGAGCATGGGTGTCCTCGCGTCGTTGCGAGGCAGCAATAGCATGAGAGCGCCGGCGTGGCTCGGTCTCAAGCCTCACAATCGCGAATGGACGTAGGCGCCACGCGCAGACGATCCATGATGCGAAACGGAGCCGAACCTCCTCAGTTCGGCTCCGCCGCCAGGATGCTTAGTGGCGGTGGTCGCGGACCTCGGGGTGAGTCCGGTGATCCCGGACGATGGTTTGATCGCGATGGTCGCGCACGACGGGCGGGTCGCGATGGTCGCGGACGATGGTCGTCGCGTTCGAAGGCGTCACCACGTTCGCCAGTGCGATCGCTGCAAGAGCCACGAGAATGTAGTTGCGCATGAGTTTTGCCTTTGCTTGGTGGATCACTGCGAGCCACCTGACACCAAGCTAGATTGATCAGCTCGAATGATATGTGTCGTCGATCACCCGGCGATGATCGATGCGCTGTCAGCCGTGCCATCGTCCAATCGCAGGAGAGGCGGACGGCGACCCTCACGATCTATTATGATTCGTCGACGCCCGGCGGACGGGCCCCCGCGGCCCCGAGACGAGGACATCTCGCGCCCAATATCATTGCATCGTCGAATCCCTGCATACTTGATACGCCCTGCCGGTTTGCAATCAACGTCGCGTCTGCCGCAGTTTTAATCAGGCCATAAGCATTTGTGTTCGGTGTTCCCGTTTGCGCCACGGAATCACGGTGATAGGATCACGGCCTCAGGATTGTGAAATACACCATAGGCGATGAAGCCACTCCTAAACTAGCGTTCACGTGACGTCCGTTATTTTCAAGTGAGTGGTTTGGAATGCAGCAGGCTTCGGTCGAGAAGTTCTCGGACCTCATCGGCGCGATCTACGACTGCGTGATCGCACCGGAACGCTGGACGGGCGTTCTAAACGAGATTCGCACGGAGCTCGGCTTCGCGACCGCCGTGCTATCGGCATATAGCCTCACGAACATGAGGATCGGAGTCAATGCCGCCTCCGGGACCGACCCTGTCCAGACGATGGCCCAGACCAGCATCGAGTATGCGCCTGATATCGTCGAACTCTGGGGCGGCGTTGAGCGCATCCGGCAATATCCGCTTGGAGAACCGATCATTCGATCCCAAGCGGTCCCGGAGGAAATAGTCCTCGGCAATCGCTATCACCTGGAATGGGCTCTCCCCAAGGGCTTGTTCGACGCCGTCGGCGTCGCCCTCGTTCGCGAAAAAACAATGATCGGCAATGCGACATTCAGTCAGCATCAGTCGGACGGGGCCATTGACGATGCGCAGGTTAGCGGATTGCGCGTTCTCGCACCTCACATCCGCCGCGCCGTGATCATCAGCAATCTGTTCGACATGAAGACCGTGGAAGCCGCGACATTCACCGCGACAGTGGAGGCCCTGACGGTCGGAGTCGTTCTGACGGACGACGATTCGAAGATCGTTCACACCAATGCCGCAGCCACAGCCATGCTCGCGGCAAACGATCCACTTCTGGCTCGACATGGCCGGATCGCCGTTCAATCGGCGACCACCACCAGCACGTTGCAATCGGCCATCGCGCAAGCAGCAAAGGACGAGGCGGCACTCGGCCAAAAAGGCATCAGCATCCCAATCCCCCGCTCGAGCGGAGATCCTCTCGTCATTCACGTTCTGCCGCTGCGGCGCGGCCACATGCGGGCCGGCCTGGTCCAGCGCGCCGCCGCCGCTCTGTTCGTGGCATCGGCCTCCGGTCCGCCGCAACTGCCTCACGATGCTCTCATCCAGCTCTACGATCTGACGCCAGCCGAAATTCGCATCTTCGAGCTCATCTGCGATGGACAGACACGCGACGCGATCTCGTCGCAACTCGGAGTGTCGGTCAGCACCGTGAAAAGTCACCTCTTGCACGTCTTCGAAAAGACAGGTTGCCGGCGCCAAGTCGACCTGGTCAGGCTGGCAAGGTCGCTGACGTTTCCGGTGTAGGGAAGCTCGGGGTGACGGTACGCTTTGTCGTCCAGTGATTTTGAAGTGAGTGGTTTGGAATGCAGCAGGCTTCGGTCGAGAAGTTCTCTGACCTCATCGGCGCGGTCTACGATTGTGTGATCGCGCCTGAACGCTGGACCGCCGTTCTGGATGAGATTTGCGCCGAGTTCGGCTTTGCCACCGGCGCGCTCTCGGTCGCCAGCCTCACCAACATGAAGGCCGTCGTCAACGCGGTGTCCGGGTCCGACCTGGCCCAGATGGCCCAGAACGGGGTCGGCTACGGCCCCGATATCATCGAGCTCTGGGGCGGCGCCGAGCGCATTCAGCAATACCCGCTCGGCGAGCCGATCGTTCAATCCCAGGCGGTCCGGCCGGACGTCATTTCCAGCAACCGCTATTATCGCGAATGGGCCCTGCCCAAGGGCTTGTTCGACGCCGTTGCCGTCGGCCTCGTACGCGACAGGACGATGGTTGGAAATGCGATATTCAGCCAGCATGAGTCGGCAGGCCGCATTGACGATGCGCAGGTCGACGGATTGCGCCGTCTGGCGCCTCACATCCGCCGCGCCGTGACGATCAGCAATCTGTTCGACATGAAGACGGTGGAAGCCAACACATTCGCCGCGACGGTGGAGGCCCTGACGGTCGGCGTCGTCCTGGCCGACGAGGATTCGAACATCGTTCACACCAACGCCGCAGCCGCGGCGATGCTTGCGGCCGGCGATCCGATCGTGGCAAGGCATGGCAGGATCGCGGTTCAATCCGCAGCGACCACGGCCGCTTTGCAATCAGCCGTCGCGCAGGCGGCAAAGGACGAGGCGACGCTCGGGCAAAAAGGCATCGGCATCCCGATCCCGCGCCAAGGCGATAAGCCCCTCGTCATCCACGTTCTGCCGTTGCGACGCAGCCACACGCGATCCGGTCTGATCCAGAGCGCCGCTGCCGCCGTGTTCGTGACGTCCGCCTCCGGCCCGCCGCGATTGCCTCACGATGCGCTCAACCAGCTCTATGACCTGACGCCGGCCGAGATTCGCATCTTCGAGCTCATCTGCGAGGGACACACGCGAGACGCGATCTCGGCCTTGCTCGGCGTTTCCGTCAGCACTGTGAAGAGCCATCTTATTCACGTCTTCGGAAAGACGGGCTGCCGGCGCCAGGTCGATCTGGTCAGGCTCGCGAAATCGCTGACGTTTCCGGTGTGAGGCCCGGGAGAGACGGCGCGCGGTCGGCCGGACCTCTGCGCGGACGGCGCCGGAACCTGTCGGAATGACCATTCCGCGGTGATCCAGGGCCAGTCCTCGTTCGTTCCCAGACCCACAGGTCGCTTGTCGAGGCGCTATGATCGCTGCTATCCGAGCTTTAGATGCGCCATTCCGGGCGAAGGCTGGTTTTCCCCGGAGGATCGAAGCGCGGCTGTCGACTGGCGCGAACAAAGGGCCGAAGACAAAGGTGGATTGGGCTGATCTGATCGGACGCGTCGCCTTGGCCGGAGACCGGGAGGCCTTCAAGCGCCTGTTCGAGCATTTCGCGCCGCGCATCAAGGGACTGATGCTGAAGGCCGGGTGCAGTTCGGACGAGGCGGAGGAGATTGCTCAAAATACCCTGATCGCCGTCTGGCGGAAGGCAGGCCAGTTCGATCCTACGACGGCCGGGGCAGCGGCATGGATATTCACCATCGCGCGCAATTTGCGCATCGATTTGTTCCGCAGCAGAGCGCGGGCAGACCGCCTGCGGGGCACCTCTGAGCTTCCCGAGACGCCGGATCCTGCGGAACCCGCGGACGCCGTCATGTCCCGCGTGCAGGACGCGGCGCGGATCAATTCGGCCGTCAGGCAGCTCTCGATGGAGCAATCCATGGTGGTGAGATTGTCGTTCATCGAGGAGAGGCCGCACCCGGAAATCGCGAGCCTGCTCGGCATTCCGCTCGGAACGGTGAAGTCGCGGATCAGGCTGGCGATGAACCGCCTGAGAGACATATTGGACGAAGAAGCATGACGATCAGCCATCATCCACCGGAAGATCTTCTGGCCGACTTTGCGGCCGGCAGATTGGAAGAAGCCCATCAATTGGTGGTGGGGGTGCACGTTGCGGGTTGCGCTCGGTGCGGCCGTTTCGCGCAGGCCATCGAGCAACTTGGCGGCTTGGCTCTTGAAGATGTCGAGCCGGTGCCGGTCGCATCGGATGCGTTCGAGCAGGTGATGTCGCGCATTCACGACGCTCCTGAAGAGCGAGCGGCGCGGACTTCCGAGGCCGCTCGCGGCAGCGAGCAGGATATTCCGGCGGCGCTGCGAAACTACCGCATCGGCAAGCGCAGGCGCATCGCTCCGGGTCTGAGCATGCGACCGATCGAGTTGTCCGGATCGGGCACGGCGCGGGCATTTCTGCTTCGCTCCGCGCCGGGGACGCGCATGCTCGAACACACGCACACCGGAACCGAATTGACCCTCGTGCTCGAGGGCAGCTTCAGCCACCAGGGCGGCCGGTTTGGTCCGGGTGATTTCGACTATGGCGACGACGAGATCGACCATCGACCTTTGGTGGGCGACGAGGGCCCATGTGTTTGCCTTGTCGCAATGACGGGCGACCTGCGCATGAACGGCTTGCTTGGCAGGCTGATCGGGCCATTCGTGCGGCTTTGATCCGCTCGCCTCCTTCTTCCGCCGGGTGATCCGAACGCGCGCCCGGAGCGTTTCGAAGGAAACGCAAGGGAGACAGGTCATGGCCGGCTTAAGCCCGACGCAGGCGCAGAGCGAAACATTGCCCGAATTGTTGGCATGCGTTTCGGCGGGCGACGCACAAGCCTTCGCAGCGCTGCACATGCTGACGCGGAGCAGGCTGCGCAGGACTGCGCTCGCCGTCGGAACTCCGCCCCACGACATCGAGGACATTCTTCAGGAAGCCTATCTGAAGATCTGGCGCAACGCGGGTCGGTTCGACGGCGACCGTGCTTCGGCGATGACCTGGATGTCCGCCATCGCGCGGAATACCGCCATCGACCATCTGCGGGTCAGAAGACTGCCGACTCACGAGCTGGACGAGGCGCTGCTGGTTCCGACAAGTGCTGATCAGCCGGCGATCGACGATTTCGACTACGCCCGCGCCGAACCGATCGCACGCAGCGTGCTGGCTCGTTTGCCGGAAGACCGCCGCAGGCTGGTGGCGCTGGCCTATCTCGAGGGTGAGAGCCGTGCGAGCTTGTCGCGGCGCTTCGGTGTGCCGGTCGGCACCATCAAGACCTGGTTGCACCGAACCCTTCTGGCGGTACGCAAGGACTGCCTTGCCGCATCGGCTGCAGCCTGAAGCAGGCAAGGAACTCGCGCGTGGCCGCAGAGATCATCGAATTCCCCATCCGTGGACACCAGGATCCGCTTGTGTCCTCCGTTGCGAGACTCGAGCAGATGGTGAGAGAGGTCGACGGTCTGGCGGCCAACCAGCCCGCGGAAGGTCTCGATCATTTGCTCGCTGTCATGGAGCGCTTCGGCGATCGACTGGTCGATCTTGCGCACCTCATGCTTGACGACGATGCCAAGCGGAGTGTCCAGATCGCATTCACATCGCTCTCCGACAAGATCGCGGCGACCAGAGAGGCCTTTGACGAGTGCGATGGAGCGACGGATCCCTGATTCGGCGCCACGCTCGTCCGTTCGACGCGTGAAGTCAGTTCTGCGCGCCGATTCTAATTGAGGCGGAGCAGCGAGATGTTCAGCAAGGTCGCAAAACCCACCCAGCCGGCGTAGGGAATGAAAAGCGCCGCTGCCAGCCGATCGTTCGCCCATTGACGCCAGACAAAGGCAAGGATCACAGCAAACAGCGCAACAATGACGCCGAGCGCCACGTCCATGCGATGAAGCGAAAAGAAAATGGGAGACCATGCAAAATTCAAGATCATCTGCAGGCCCCATATTCTCATCGTCGTTCCGCGCGGCTCCGCCTCGAAGGTGCGGAATCCCGCCACGGCGATCATCAGGAACAGGGCCGTCCAGACCGGTGCGAACACCGCATCCGGCGGATTGAAAGATGGCTTGTTGAGCGCGGCGTACCAGGCTCCCGGACGGTTCAGGACCCCGATCAGAATCCCCGCAGCAGGGACCAGAAACAGGAAAGCGGCGCACCGGTACCATCTGCCGCGCTTACGGTCGCCATCGTGCCGCAGCGCCCCGTCGTGCGTCCCGTCCATAATCAATGCGCCATCCGTTGAGCGACGAGAAATCCGGTCCAGGCGCTGACACCGGCGAGGACCGATCCCCAGCCCACGTCCGCGAGAGTGAGCGCCGTCGACCAATTCCTCAGCGTGGCCTGGTTGGTCAGATCGTAGGTCGCATAGGTGAAGCAGCCCAGCATCACGCCGGACATGAAGGCACGCAGTGCGCCGCCATCCTGCTGAGCCGGCAGCACCGCGAACCAGATCAGGCCGACGGGATAGGCAAGATAAAACACTGCAGCGGCGGCGAGGTCGGGCTGCGACCGTAACATGTCGCCCAGCACCGGCCGGTAAAGTCTCTCGACCATGGTCTTGAGCCAGATCATGTCGAGCGCAACAAAGGTCGCAGCCACCGACAGATATGTAAAAAGCAGGCTCATGTCCGGTCTCCCCTCCGGTGTCGCAACCGGTTTAACAAAGGCATCGGCTGTAAACGACGTGAAGCCCTCGCTGGATCACGCGGCGCGCTCGTTCCGCCTTGCCCCGCAACCCTGTCTCGCCCTTGAGCCAGATCGGCGGCCGGAACTCCGATCATTCCGGCGCCTTCTTGGGCGGCCGTGGAAAGAAAGCGCTGGTGCGTGCCTGATAGTCCCGATACCGGCGGCCGCGGGATCGCAGCATCTGGACTTCGAGCGGGGGTATTCCGGTCACGTGCACGAGTATCCAGTACATGATCGCCGGCGCGATCAGGCTCGCCCAGCCCCATGCGTAGTCCGGCGACAGCGCGATCATCGGATAGGCGAGCCATCCGAGCCATTCGAAGAAATAATTCGGATGACGCGACCAGCGCCAAAGCCCGATGTTGCAGACCAGGCCCGCGTTTGCCTTGTTGCGCTTGAAGCTTCGCAATTGCTCGTCGGCGATCGCCTCGCCTGCGACGGCCGCAAGCATGATGGCGGCGCCCGCATAGTCCTGAATGCCCAGGGCGGCCCGTGGAGAGTGTGCAGCCAGGAAGACCGCGAATGGCAGCGGCACCGAGGCGAAGGCCTGCGACTGCAGGAAAGCAAACATGCGAAGCGGCGCCTGTGAGCCCCATTCCTGCGCGTAGCTTGCATATCGCGGATCGTCGATACCCGCTGCGGCGCGCCGGGCGATATGCGTCCCGAGCCTCACCGACCAAAGCAGCACGAGCCCGCCTACGAGCATCTGACGCACTTGCAGAGCCTCGCCGAATGGCAAAAGGGCCGCCACCGCCCCAACCAGGCCGACGGAGTAGGTCCAGATCGTATCGACCCACCCGGAATTGCCGGTTCGCTGCTGAACGATCCAGGCCAGCCCCATCAACAGCGAAAGCGCAAGCGCGATGCCGGCGACGATCAGTATTTGCAGGAAATCCATGCCTCACCATACCCAAACTCGGATCCTTACGTCCCTCCCGTGCCCCGGTTTCGCGGGTGATCCACGCTGTCCGCTGGAACGTTTCCTCAAGCGCGGGTGGACAGGTCAGCTATTGGAGCTGTCCTGAGCCGGGCGGCGGACGACATTGGCCCGAAACCGGATGTTCCGGCCGTCGCTGGTGGTATTGGGGGCGATAAAGCATGCGTTTGGCGGTGATCGGGACGGGAATTGCCGGCAATGGCGCCGCGTGGCTCCTGTCCGAACGTCATGCCGTGACCGTCTACGAGCGCGAATTGCGACCGGGCGGACACAGTCATACAGTGCGCGTTGACTACGATGGCGAAGAGATCGACGTCGACA
Organism: Bradyrhizobium sp. 44; assembly: GCF_023073095.1. Lineage (NCBI taxonomy): Bacteria > Pseudomonadati > Pseudomonadota > Alphaproteobacteria > Hyphomicrobiales > Nitrobacteraceae > Bradyrhizobium > Bradyrhizobium sp. 44. The sequence continues at coordinate 622,084 of NZ_JADPIY010000008.1, read as the reverse complement.
TCGGCTTCATCGTGTTCAACGAGCCGAACTACCCGGAATTGACGTCTCTGTTCGCGCACCTGGGTGTAAAGACCGAGGAGACATGCATGAGCTTCGCGATGTCGGCCGACCATGGCCGATTCGAGTGGCGGGGCGGCGGCGAGACCTTCCTGCAGGTCGCCTCCGGCCTGTTTGCCCAGCCGCGTAACCTCTTCTCCCCGTCGTATTTTCGCATGCTGGCCGAGGTCCGGCGCTTCAACAAGGAAAGCGTCTCCGACTTGCGGGCTGGCCGGCTCCAGAACCTCACACTCGGCGAATATCTGCGCAAGCAAGCGTTCAGCCCGCGCCTGTTCAGCGATTATCTGGGACCGATGGGGGCCGCCATCTGGTCGTCGCCCTCGGCCGAGATCCTCGCCTTTCCCGCGGAAAACTTCATCGCCTTTTTCGACAATCACCGGCTGTTGCATCTGGATCGGCCGTTCTGGCGGACCGTCCAGGGCGGCAGCCGGCGCTATGTCGAGAAACTCACCGCCAGGTTCAAGGCCAGCATCCGGTTCGGCTGCGCGGTCACATCAATCCATCGCACCGAGCACGGCGTGACGATCGGCGACAGTCACGGCCATCAGGACTCCTACGACGCTGTCGTGATGGCCTGTCACAGCGATCAGGCCCTGGCGATGCTGTCGGATGCCGACCCACGCGAGAGATCCATTCTCGGCGCGATCCGTTACGCTCCAAACACGGCCTATCTGCACCGCGACATCAATCTTATGCCGAAACGCCGCAATGCATGGGCATCCTGGAACTTCTTGCGCTGGCAACGCGAAACGCCTGCCCAGAACGACGTCGCCGTGACCTACTGGATGAACCGGCTGCAGGGCATCGACGACCGCAAGCCGCTGTTCGTCAGCCTCAATCCTCCTTTTGAGCCGGCGCCTCATCTCACCTTCGGCAAGTTCACATTCGCGCATCCGCAATATGACGCAAGCGCGTTCGCCGCGCAGAGGAATCTCCCCGAAATCCAGGGACGCCGCCGCACCTGGTTTTGCGGCGCGTGGACCGGCTACGGATTCCATGAGGATGGCCTGCGCTCCGGCATCGCCGTTGCCGAGGCACTTGGCAGTGCGGTGCCGTGGCGGCAGTCCGGCGCGTTGCTGGCGCAGGCTGCTGAGTAGAACATGTTGCAACCGGGTGCCCCAGAACGAACGGCGACGTCATCTGCGGCCGCGCTCTACCTGGGCAGGGTGATGCACGCCCGCATGCGACCCGTGCGCCACAGGTTCGCTTACCGGGTCATGAACCTGCTCATCGACCTCGACCGGCTTGATGAAGCGGATCGCCAGTCTCGCCTGTTCGGCATCAATCGCGCGTCGGTCTTCAGCTTCCACGAATCCGATCACGGCAAGCGTGACGGCGCATCCTTGAGCAACCATGTGCGACGCCTGGCCGAACAACGCGATATCGATCTGTCGGGAGGGCGCATCCTCCTTTTGTGCTATCCGCGGCTCTTCGGCTACGTATTCAATCCGCTTTCGATCTACTTCTGCTATGGCAGCTGCGGCAATCTTGCGCTGCTGATCTACGAAGTCCGCAACACTTTTGGCGAAATCCATTCCTACATCCTTCCGGTGGGGGACGCTGCTGCCGGCGGTGCCATACGACAATGTCAGGCGAAGGAGTTCTACGTCTCGCCCTTCATGGAAATGCAAACGCGGTATCGCTTCAGCATTGCTCCGCCCGACCAGCAAGTGAAGGTCAGAATCGTGCAGACCGATGAGCATGGCGTGATATTTACGGCTGCATTCTCCGGGCAACGTCGCCCGCTGACCAGTCGCTCGCTGTTGGCGACGCTCGTCACCCTGCCACTTCTCACCTTCAAGGTCGTCGCGGCCATCCATTGGGAAGCGATCCGGCTTTGGCTGAAAAATGTTCCCTACGTTCCCCGTCCGAACCAACGCTGAATGTGAAGCCATGGACCTCGCAGCCACTCACCAGACTGCTCGTTTCGATGACGTTCCCTTGCTCGCGCGGCTCGCGCTGCGGCTCGCCTCGCGGCTCAAGCTCGGCACCGTAGATGTTCGCCTTCCCGACGGCAGAACGGTGGTGTTGCGGGGAACGCATCCGGGGCCGTCGGCGACCATCGAGCTCAACAGCTACGCCTTCGCGCGAAGCCTGGTGTTGGGCGGCGATATCGGCATGGCCGAGGCTTACATTCGAGGCGATTGGAGCACACCGGATCTCTCCCAGCTGCTTTACGTGTTCTGTCTGAACGACGATCTGGTCGACAGCGCCTTCGCCGGCAATGCACTGGTCCGGCTTTGCCGGCGCGCGCTGCATCGGTTGCGCCGAAACACGCGACTGGGATCGCGGCTGAATATCCACGCCCATTATGATCTCGGCAACGAATTCTTTGCGGCCTGGCTCGATCCGAGCATGACCTACTCGTCGGCATTGTTCTCGCCCGATGCGACCGACCTGCTCGCCGCTCAACGGCACAAATACGAACAACTGGCGAAGGCGATCGAGCTACGGCCCGGCCATACCCTGCTCGAGATCGGGTGCGGCTGGGGCGGCTTCGCCGAATATGCCGCCAAAACTTGCGGCGCCAAGGTCTTGGCGCTCACCATCAGCAAGGAGCAGCACGCATTCGCCAGCCGGCGAATCCACGAAGCCGGGCTCGGCGAAAAAGTCGAGGTCCGGTTGCAGGACTATCGCGATCAGGACGGGCAGTTCGACCGTATCGCCTCGATCGAGATGATCGAAGCCGTCGGCGAGCCGTTCTGGCCGACATACTTCAATCAACTGCATCAACGGCTCAAGCCGGGCGGTCTTGCCGGCATCCAGGCGATCACCGTCCGCGACGAGCTCTTTGACAGCTACCGGCGGCGCGTGGACTTCATCCAGAGATACATTTTTCCGGGCGGGATGCTGCCTTCGCCGAATGTCCTGCGCTCGCTCGGCGAACGCGCGCAGATGCCTCTGATCCGCGAGCGGGTCTTTGGACAGGACTACGCCAAGACGCTCGCGGTCTGGCGAACGAGCTTCGGCCATGCCTGGACGGACCTGACCTCACTCGGGTTCGACGAGCCGTTCCGACGGCTGTGGGAATATTATTTGTGCTACTGCGAGGCAGGTTTCAGGGCCGAAAAGATCGACGTCCGTCAGCTGGTATTCGCGCGCCGAAGCTGACGTCGCTGACGTTTCCGATGTGAACGAACCCTCAAGCCGCTTCCGACGCTGATCGCGCACGCTGCTCGAGCACGCCGATCGTCGAGACCAAATTGTCGCGTCGCGCGCGAAGATTGAGCGCAAGAAGCGGGTATGTCGGCTGAAACGGGTCAAACACCCCTGCTCTCGCCTCTTCCTCGAGAATGTCGGTGTTGATGAGCCGAACGCGCCACCACAAATCGGCGACCAACGCATCGAGCCGGAGTTCGCCGGCAGCACCAGAACGGGACATTTCCTGCATCACTTGCCTCAACCTGAAACGGCCTCTCTTCCAAGGCCAGACTTTGGTCCTGGCTGAGCAAGCAGAGTGCCAGCAATGGGGCGGGCGCGATCTAGTTCCGGAATGGATTGCCGCGCGAGCCGGCTGGTCCAGGCTGGCGCTAGGGAAGTGTTGCCCGTGGAGAGCGGAATGGTGCCCAGGGGCGGAATCGAACCACCGACACTGCGATTTTCAGTCGCATGCTCTACCAACTGAGCTACCTGGGCGTGCTCCAAAGAGGGGCCAAAGCCCATCGAGCGGGCGGTTTATAGTGGGCTGAAGGCTGCCTGTCCACCCACGCTTCGCCGATGGCTTCGCGGGGCGCGGCCCGGCTGTGCACAAGGCGGGACGTGGCTCGGAGGCAACGCCGCGTGGCGGTGCATCGACAATTTAAATACTTGATAGAACAGGCCTATTCTTCCCCATCTGCCTCGTCATCCCGGCCGGGAATGACATAGGAGCCTTTCAGCCAGCGGTTCAGATCGACGTCGCGGCAGCGCGAGGAGCAGAACGGGCGGGTGGCCTCGGACTGCGGCTTGCCGCAGATCGGGCAGGTTTTGAGGGAGCTTGCGGGCTTTTTCACCGGGTAGTCCATGAGGTGCTCAGCTTACACATGCGAGCCAGTTCAAGAGCCTGTCGCCAAAGGGATTCCTCCGGCGAAGGCGCAGGCGGCCCGGCCAGGTCCCGCGGGGCAATTCTACTGTGCATGGGGTTGTTTTCGAGGTTTTTTGCAGGAGCGGCTTGTCGGCTCAGATGGCGGTGGCGTTGAGCCAGCCGAAGCGGATCGGGAAACCTTCGCCGCCAAGCAGCGTGGTGGTCTCGTAGAGCGGCAGGCCGACCACGTTGGTGTAGGACCCCACCATCTTGACCACGAACGACCCGGCGATGCCCTGCACGGCGTAGCCGCCGGCTTTGCCGCGCCATTCGCCGGAGCCGATATAGGCCTGGATGTCGTCTTCCGAGAGGCGCTTGAAGCGGACGCGGGTCTCGACCAGGCGCTGGCGGAAGGCCTCGCGCGGCGTCACCAGGGTGATGGCGGTGTAGACGCGGTGGTTGCGGCCCGACAGCAGCCGCAGGCATTGCGCGGCCTCGTCGACCAGGTTGGCCTTGGGCAGGATGCGGCGGCCGACCGCCACCACCGTGTCGGCGGAGAGGATGAAGGCGCCGCGCAGCTCGTCGTCGAGCTGAACCGATTTGAGCGCCGCATCCGCCTTGGCCCGCGCCAGCCGATTGGCGCAGGCGCGCGGCAGCTCGCCCCGCTTCGGCGTCTCGTCGACGTCGGCGGGCCGGAGCGCGTCCGGCTCGATGCCGGCCTGGTTGAGCAGCGACAGGCGCCGCGGCGAACCGGAGGCGAGAACGAATTTGGGGCGGCCGAGCATCAGGTGATTTGGGGAATGAAGCAGGGGGTGAATTGCGCGCGGAACCTATCGGACGGGGGCTGATTTCACAACCCGGGAACCCGGACTTTACTGATTCGACGGGCACGGGATGCGTGTGCCCGCAGTCTGTGACGCGGGTGTTACGGGCGCCGAATGCTAGCCGTTTGCCGCGCCCACCTTCGAAAATCGCCGGCGGATGCGCAGCAGGAGCTGATCGCAGACGTCACGATAGGCAGCCAACTTCTGGTCGCGGCTGCCTTCCATGGTGGTGGGATCCTGCGTCGGCCAGTATTCGACGTCGGCGGCGAGCGTGCGGGTCAGCTCCAGCGCCTTGTGGTGCGCCTCCGGCGAGAGCGTGATGATCAGGTCGAAATTCAGCCCCTCCCAGTCCTCCAGCTCCTCGAAGGTCTGCGGCTTGTGGGTGGAGATGTCCTGGCCGAGCTCGGCCATCACGGACACCGCGAACGGATCGAGCTCGCCGCGCCTGGCACCGGCCGACTTCACGTAGAGGCCCTGCGGAAACATGTGCCGCAGCAGGCTCTCCGCCATCGGCGAGCGCACGCTGTTCATGGCACAGGCGAACAGCACCGATTGCGGATCGCGTGCGCGTGGCGGACCCGCCATCGCGCTTAACCTTTCCAGTGCAGAACAGTAATGAGCGTGAACAGCCGGCGCGAGGTCTCGAAATCGACCCGCACCTTGCCCTTCAAGCGCTCCTGCAGCGTACGCGATCCCTCGTCATGAATGCCGCGGCGGCCCATGTCGATGGCCTCGATCTTGTCCGGCGTCGCCGTGCGGATCGCCTGGTAGTAGCTGTCGCAGATCATGAAATAGTCCTTCACGATCCGTCGGAACGGCGTCAGCGACAACAGATGCGCGACCACGGGCGTGCCGTCCTCGCGGCGGATGTCGAACATCAGCCGGCTGCCGGTGATGCCGATATGCAGCGTGAACGGCCCCTTCCGGTCGGCGCCCTCCGGCGCGAACAAATTCTGCTCGATCAAATCGTAGATCGCGATCGCGCGCTCATGCTCGATGTCGGGCCCGGAACGGCCGATCGAGTCCTCGTCGAGCGTGACGCCGACGATGCGATTGGTCGAGTCGTCCTGTTCGGGCGGCTGGGTCATGACAAATTGAGGCGCAATCCAATCGAGCGCGAATGGGCATCTAGCCCCTCCGCCTTACCGAGAACCATCGCGGCCGGACCCAACACACGCAGCTGATCCGGGCCGCATTTCAGGATCGAAGTGCGCTTGAGGAAATCGTGCACCGAAAGACCCGATGAGAATCGTGCCGAGCGCGCCGTCGGCAGCACATGGTTGGAGCCGCCGACATAGTCGCCGATCGCCTCCGGTGTATGCGGCCCGAGGAACACGGCGCCGGCGTTGCGGATCCTTGCGGCGAGCGCGTCGGGATCTTGCGTCATGATCTCGAGATGCTCGGCGGCAATCGCATCCGCGAGCGGAATGGCGTCGTTGAGGTTCTTCACCATGATGATGGCGCCGAAATCGGCCCACGAGGCGCTGGCAATCGCGGCGCGCGGCAGCGTCTTCAACTGCGCCTCGACGGCCTTTTCGACATCGGCGGCAAGGCGCGCCGAATCGGTGATCAGGATCGACTGCGCGCTGGTGTCGTGCTCGGCCTGGGCCAGCAGATCGGCGGCAATCCAGTCGGCATTGCCAGTGTCGTCGGCGATGACAAGCACCTCCGAGGGACCGGCGATCATGTCGATGCCGACCTTGCCGAACACCAGCCGCTTTGCCGCGGCGACATAGGCGTTGCCGGGTCCGACGATCTTGACGACAGGCGCGATCGTCGCGGTGCCATGCGCGAGCGCGGCAATCGCCTGCGCGCCGCCGACGCGATAGATCTCGGTGACGCCGCCAAGCTTTGCTGCCGCCAGCACCAGCGGATTGAGCTTGCCGTCGGGCGAGGGCACCACCATGACGAGACGCGCCACGCCCGCGACCTTTGCCGGCACCGCATTCATCAGCACCGAGGACGGATAGGCCGCGGTGCCGCCGGGCACGTAGAGGCCGGCCGATTCGATCGCGGTGTAACGCCAGCCGAGCTCGACGCCGAGCTGATCGGTGAAGCGCTCGTCCTTCGGCAGTTGGCGGCTGTGATAGGTCTCGATGCGATCGCGCGCGAGCTTGAGCGCATCCAGTGTCGCTGCATCGCAGGCTTTCACCGCGGCCTCGATCTCGGCGGCGGTGACGCGCAGGCCGGATGCATCGAGCGTCAACCGGTCGAACTTTGCCGTGGCCTCGAGCAGGGCGGCATCGCCCCGCTTCGCCACGTCGTCGACGATGGCACGCGCGGCCGCCTCGACGTCGGCCGAGGCCTCGCGCTTGGCGGCGAGGAAGGCCCCGAATCGCTGGTCAAAATCGGCGCTGCTGCGGTCGAGACGAACGGGCATCTTGGCTTCTAACTGGTTTTTGGGGGCCCGGCTTGGCTCACCAGGCCCCTGCTCAATGGCGCGGCGGGGAAGCTGCGTCAACCCTTGGGCCGGGCCGTTCCCCTCCGGCGTCGTCCTGGCAAAAGCGGAATGCGTGGCCTTGGCATGCCACCTCACCCCTCCCCTTCAGCCTCCAACCCCGTCCCCAGCTGATCCGCCCCCAGATCAGTCAGCTCGCATTCAAGGCATTCGACGTCGAGGCGGATGGCGCCGCCTTGGGCAAACAGGAGCAGCGCGCTCCCGCCGGGGGCGTCCTGGCCGTGGAATTCGATGCCGACGAGGTCCAGGACAGTGTCCGGCGCGTCGAGGTCGATGTTGCGCGCCTTGCAGGCGAGCACGCGGTCGAAACGGAGGGCCGCCACCAGCCTGCGCGGCTCGGCCTCGCCGTCCAGCGTCTGCTCCCAGTCCAACCGGCTCATGCCGACGACCAGCCGCTTTTCGCTTTGGCGCCAGATGATGTCCGAGGGCTGCACGCGGGCGTCCTGGACGTGGGCCGAGATCACGGAGAGGTCGTCGGCGTCGAGTGCGATCAGTTTGAGCTGGGGAGACATCGACGGCGCTTTCTGCTTCGGGCGGACGGGGCTCAACGCGGGCGGCCGGCGAAATTTCCCTAAAACTAACGCCCCACCGGACTAGAGGCTATTGATATCCTCCATCTCCAGCACCTTTCGCGGATACCCCTCCCGCGCAACCCGGATCATGGCGCGGCCGATCTGCTCGGTCGAGGTGACGAGCCGCGGCGAGAGCCGGCGCAGCACCGACCACAGTGGCCAGGTTGCCGCATACACGGCCTGCACCCACGCGGTCTTGGAGCGGGCACCGTGGAGCGGTTGGATCGCACCGGGCCGGAACATGTAGGCCGCCTTGAACGGAAGCTTGAGCAGATCGTTCTCGGTCTTGCCCTTGATCCGCGCCCACATCCGCGAACCCTGCTCGGTGGAATCAGTGCCGGCACCCGTGACATAGACGAATGTCATCTGCGGATTGAGCCGGGCCAGCACGGTCGCCGCTGTGAGCGTGAGGTCATAGGTGAGATGACGGTAGCGCTCTTCGCTCATGCCGATCGAGGAGACGCCGAGGCAGAAGAAGCAGGCGTCGAAGCCGGTGAGCTGCGTTTCGATCGCCGAGTAGTCCATGAAATCGCCGTGCGTGATCTCGGTGAGCTTGGCGTTGCGCACGCCGCTCGGGCTGCGGCCGACCACGAGCACGCGATCGATGCCGACATCGACCAGGCATTCGCGCAAGACGCCCTGCCCGACCATGCCGGTCGCGCCGAAGATGATGATCTGCATCGGGACCTCCCCGACAGGCCCGCGGCTCATGCGGCGGCCGCGATCTCGTCGAAGGATACACCGGTCAAAGTCGCCGAGACATCCCACAGCATGGCTGCCGAGGCGAAATCCTTTGCCTTCGGCATGATCTTCGCCGGGCGCGGTGGCCCTTTCAATTCGTAGAACCCGTTCGGGCCGTAATAGCCGCCAGGCTCCGCGGCCGGCGAGGTCGCCGCCAACAAGGTGGGCAGCGCGCCTTCCGCTGCAGATTGGCTAATGAAGGGCTGCAGCCAGCGGCTCACGCGCGACTGGAACGTGTTCGCACCCGGCCCGTTCGAAATCAGATCGGTCCGCGCGTAGCCGGGATGTGCGGCAAGGCTCGTCAGACCCCAGCCTGCGGCGAGGCTGCGACGCTGCAACTCCAGCGAAAACATCAGCATCGCGAGCTTGGACTGGCAATAAGCCCGCCACGGACGATAGGAATGCTTAGCCTGCAGATCGTCGAAATTGATCGAACCGGAGCGGTGCGCAAGGCTCGAGAGGTTGACGACCCGAGCCGCCTTCGCACGGCGAAGCTGCGGCAACAACTGCGCCGTCAGCGCGTAATGACCGAGATAATTGGTGCCGAGCTGCACCTCGAAACCATCCGCCGTCTGCTGCCGCTTCGGCAGCGCCATCACGCCGGCATTGTTGACGAGCAGGTCGAGCTGCTCGTTGCTGGCGGCGAAGCGCCTGGTAAAATCGGCGACGGAGGCGAGACTGGCGAGGTCGAGATGCTCGTAGGCGATCAGCGCATTGGGAAAGCGCTCGCAAATGCCATCGATCGCGCGCAGGCCCTTTGCGTCGTTGCGCCCCGTGAGTATGACAATGGCACCGGCGCCCGCCAGCGCCATCGCCGTCTCGTAGCCGAGGCCGCCCGTCGCTCCGGTCACGACGGCAGTCTTGCCGCTGAGGGAGGGGATGTCTGCCGTGGTCCAGTCGGTCATGCCATAGCTCCGTCGGGCTGGGAAAAGGCCCGCGACGGGTCTAAATGTGCACTGGGTGCAACTTTGCAAGTGGTGAAATGATTTGAAGCTTTCGAAGCTCGCCGGGAAATCGGTCAACAAGCGCACCAAGCCATTGCCGGCAGGAGCAAAATCCGCCGATGGCCCCGGCCTGCGCCAGCGTAAATTGCAGGCGACCCGCGAGCGGTTGACCCGCGGGGCGATGGCACTCTTCCTGGAGCGCGGCTTCGAGGCCACGACCATCGACGATATCGCGGCCGCTGCCGACGTGTCGCGACGCAGCTTCTTCCATTATTTCGCCTCGAAGGAGGACGTCGTCGCGGCCTGGCAGGAAGGCGCTGCCGCCGCGCTGGTCGCGGAGGTCGTTGCGCGGCCGGCGGGCGAAACCATGCTGACCGCGGCGGAGAACGCGATCGCGGCGGCGCTCAATCGGATCGATCCGGCGGAGGCCGCGGCAATGTCGCGGCTCAAGCGCGATAATCCCGCGCTTCGCGCGCGCGACCAGCTCAAATACGAGAAGCTCGAGCGCGCGCTGGCCGAGGGACTTGCCCAGCGCGCCAGAAACAAATCGGACCAGTTGAAGGCACGCCTCGTCGCCATGATCGCCACCGGCGCGATGCGCGTCGGCGGCGAGAACTGGATCGGCGGAGGAGCGCGGGAGAAACCGGAAGCTTTCGTCAAGCGCACCTTCGACGCGATCAGGGCGATACTGGAGTGAGGCCGCTCACCCCTTGAAGAACGCCAGCAGATCCGCGTTGATGGTCTCGGCGTGCGTTGTCGGCATGCCGTGCGGGAAACCCTTGTAGGTCCTCAGCGTGCCGTTCTTCAAAAGCTTGGCCGACAGCGGTGCGGAGTCGGCGTAAGGCACGATCTGGTCGTCGTCGCCGTGCATCACCAGCACAGGCACATTGATCTTCTGCAGATCCTCGGTGAAGTCGGTTTGCGAAAACGCGACGATGCCGTCGTAATGGGCTTTCGCGCCGCCCATCATGCCCTGGCGCCACCAGTTCTGGATCACCGCTTCCGAGGGCTTTGCGCCGGGACGGTTGTAGCCATAGAAGGGGCCGGCCGCGATGTCGCGGTAGAAGCTGGCGCGGCCGGCAGCGAGCTGTACCTGGAAATCGTCGAACACGCTCTTCGGCAGGCCGCCGGGATTCGCGTCCGTCTTCAGCATCAGCGGCGGCACCGCGGACAGGATCGCGGCCTTCGCCACCCGGCTCTCGCCATGGCGCGCGATGTAATGCACCACTTCGCCGCCGCCGGTGGAGTGGCCGACATGGATCGCATTCTTCAGGTCGAGATGGGCGGTCACGGCCGCGAGATCATCGGCATAATGATCCATGTCATGGCCGTCGGCGACCTGCGACGAACGACCATGGCCGCGACGGTCATGGGCGATGACGCGATAGCCGCGCGTCACGAAGAACATCATCTGCGCGTCCCAGTCGTCGGCCGACAGCGGCCATCCGTGGCTGAACACGATCGGCTGGCCCGAGCCCCAGTCCTTGTAGAAGATCTCGACGCCGTCCTTGGTGGTGATGGTGGGCATTGTCAGGCTCCTTGAATGATCAGGCGAACGCCATCGGCTTGAAGCGGCGCCAGGCGCCGACGGTGAGCACCACGAAGAACACCAGCACGAGGCCCTGCACCACGGCGAACACGGGGCCTCCGGGCGGCGCCGGGGCCACGGCGGGCGCGAGCGCGGCAAGCGCCGGCACCTTCAGGAACGACTGGATCACCAGCACGAAGACGTTGAAATACAGCGAGATCATCGCGGTCACGATGTAGACCGGACGCCAGACGCCAGCGAGCTTCATGCCGTAGAGCGCGATGCAGGCGATCGCGAGCAGGACCAGCGAGATGATGCCGATGATATGCGACGGCAGCAGCTCCTTGAACGGAAACAGGAAGCCGGTGGCGCTGGTGAGGATCGTGAACGCTAAGAAAATCGCGGTGAGGCCCGGCATCGGCTTCGAGCCGAGCAGGCCGAACATCACGACGAGGCCGGCGGCGATGCCGATCAGGCTGATGACGACATGGACCAGCGTGAAGGCGGGCAAGCTCAACCCAAGAACCATGACATCTCTCCTATTCTCTGCATCGAGTTCGGGAGATTGATATTACGGCCCTCATCAGATTGCCACACGCGCTGCCGTCACACATGCGTGCGCAGCCATGCGTCATCGTGCGAATCGAAAACGCATGGCTGAATTATTTGCATCGCTGTCATAAACGACGGCTGGCTTTCAACGAAAGTTGAATCGAATAGGCGGGGGCGCTCGCGAGGTGCGAGCGCCCCTGCACACGTCTCACACTTCCTTGGTGTCGAAGATCAGCAGGTCGGCGCCGCCGCTGGCGAATTTCGGCACGTCAGCGCCGGTCGCCTTGCCTTCCGGGCTGCCGAATGCCGCCTGGATGTCGGCCGCGCTGTCGAAGGTGAGAATGGCGACCAGATGGATTCCGGACGGTCCGGCGGGGGAGCCGACCGGCCCCTTGCTGATGGCGTACTTCTTCAGGCCGGGAAGTTTCTTGGCAAGCGGAATGTGGGTCTCGGCATAATACTTGTCGAAGGCCGCAGCATCCGTGGGCGTTTTATACAGCACGACGATTTCAGCCATTTAGTTCCTCCCATTTGAGTCTTTGTTCTTCCACGGGCGTTTGGCCTCGCGACGAGGGGATAGTCCGTGGGACACGTCGGGATGGCAAGTCACATTCGCCTTGCCATCTGCGTGTCTTCTACTTGACTAAAGCGCCGGCTTTGCGGCGTCGCCGAGATAGCCGTGCAGGGAGGCCACGACCTGCGCGCCCTCGCCGATGGCACCGCCGACGCGCTTGACCGAGCCGGAGCGGACGTCGCCGACCGCGTAGACGCCGGGCACCGACGTCTCCAGCGGTGCAACCAGCCGGCCCTGGTTCTGCTCGGACTGCGCGCCGGTGACGACGAAGCCGCCGCGATCGAGCGTCACGCCGCAGCCGTCGAGCCAATTGGTGGCGGGATCGGCGCCGACGAACAGGAAGAGATTGCGGATGTCGGCGAAGTCCTCGTCGGCCGACAGCCGGCTTTTCCAGCGGATACGCCGCAGCAGCGAGGCCTCGTCGCCTTCGAGCGCCGTGATCTCGGTGTTGAACATCAGTTCGATGTTCGGCGTGGCTTCGATGCGCTCGATGAGATAGCGCGACATGCTGGCGCCGAGACCGCCGCCGCGGATGATCATCAGCACTTTCTTGGCGTGCCCCGAGAGGAACACGGCGGCCTGCCCCGCCGAGTTGCCGGCACCGACCAGCGCCACCTCCTCGCCGGCGCACAGCTTCGCCTCGACCGGCGAGGCCCAATACCAGACGCCGCGGCCTTCGAATTTATCGAGGTTCTCGATCTCGGGCCGGCGATAGCGCGCGCCGCTGGCGACCACCACCGCGCGCGAATGCAGGGGGTCGCAGCCGTCAAGCGCCACCGAAAACGCGCCATCCTTGCGCGTGCAGTCGAGCGACTTCACCGTCACCGGGATCATGATCTCCGCGCCGAATTTTTGTGCCTGGTTGAAGGCGCGCGCGGTCAGGGCCTGCCCGGAAATTCCGGTCGGAAAGCCGAGATAGTTTTCGATGCGCGCGCTGGCGCCGGCCTGGCCGCCGAAGGCGCGGGTGTCGAGCACGGCCACCGAGAGACCTTCGGACGCGGCATAGACGGCGGTGGCGAGTCCAGCCGGCCCGGAGCCGACGATCGCGACGTCGTAGATGCGGTCGTTGCGCGGGCCGCCGATCATGCCGATCGCGCGCGCAAGCTCGGTTTCGCCGGGATTGCGCAGCACCGCACCGTCGGGAGTGACGACCAGCGGCCAGTCGTCCGGCTTGGGCGAATAACGCGCGATGACGTCGGCGGCGTCGCGATCGCGCGCGGGATCGAGCAGATGATGCGGCTGGCCGTTGCGGGTGAGGAAGCCCTGCAACCGCACCACGCCTGCCGAATGCGACGGACCGATCAGCACGACGCCGCCGACGCCGCCCTGGAGCAGATTGACCCGGCGCAGGATCAGCGCGCGCATGATGCGCTCGCCGAGCTCGGCCTCGGCGACCAGCAGCGCGCGCAGCCGCTCCGGCGGCAACAGCAGCGTCTCGACATCGCCTTCGGCGCGACCGTCGACCAGCGCCGGCCGTCCGGAGAGCTGGCTCAGCTCGGCCAAAAATTGCCCCGGCCCCTGGTCGATCAACGGGGTCACATGGCCAAGGCCGTCGCGCTGGGTGATGGCGACGTGGCCCTTCAGCACGACGAACATGCCGGGCCCCGGCTTGCCGGTCTCGAACAGGAATTCCCCATCGGCATAGTTGCGGACCTCGCCGAAATGCCTCATCCGCTCGATCTCGGCCGATGTCAGCGTCGGAAAGGTCTGTTCAGGGCGGGTGAACCGCGACATCTGCGCGTCACTCTCGGGTCGTTGCGATTCGTCCTGCCCCATTGCCACGTCCATGCTCTCCAAAGAAATTCCAGCCGTCGGATTCTAGCCGCCGGTCTTGTCGGCGGTCCCCTCATCTAGGGAACCATCTTCATTCTGCGAGGGGTCGGCACTTGTGGCGCGTTCGCGCGCCTGCACCTTCCGCCGCTTCAAATTTTCGCGCAGCGCCGATTTCAGCCGGTCGTCGCGGGACGCCCTCGCCTGCTGCGAGTCCTGTCTCGAATCCTGTCGCTCGCTCTTGTCGTTCTCGTCAGCCATCGGGGTCCATTACAGCGATCGGCGATAACATGCCCGAGGAATAAGGCAGCTCAAGAGGCCCGCGCGATCCGATCGTGCGAAAAACGAAATGGATCGAACCCGGCGCGTCGGGCAACTGGCCAGTTGGGTGGGGATATCGGAACCGAACCCGCGGAAAGTCGGCCGTTTCGAGCCAAAACAGGCACTTTGGCCCCGATATCGACCCGATTTTATCGCTTTGGCGGAGCTAGCAAGCTTGCACAGGAGGGGGGCTTGTGGCAGATATCGGCCCGCTTGGTAGGCCCCTCGTGGCGGCCGATTCTTACCCCAGCACATGCTGCCGTAGCTCAGTGGTAGAGCACTCCATTGGTAATGGAGAGGTCGACAGTTCAATCCTGTCTGGCAGCACCATTCCCTGGGTCAAATCACGCACAGATCAGCATTCTCGCGGCTCAAAGCGCCCGAGTTTTGCTTCTCCTTACCCCTCCTCCGTGGAGAGGGCGCAGGGAAGACCGGGTGCCGGCTGGCACCCGCGGTCCGCTGCGCGAAAATGTAGCGCAAAAAGACCGCACAGCAGCATACAGGTGACGCCGAACACTCGGCCTTCCCTGCGCAGTGGGTTGACGGCTTATGCCGCGCTCTCCCCGGCGACGAGTTCCTTTTTGTCACCGTCGCCTTGCGAATTGACGATGGACAAAGACCCGGTTGAGTCTCGATCCATCTCCGCAAGGCTTGACCGTAGCAACGACGGCCAGGACCACACGATTTTGCCGTAAGCAGCGATCCGGCTTTGCCAAGAGGCTTCGCCGGACACGTCCTGCTTCGCCCAAAAGGGCTTCGCAGGGCGTTGGCGCCCGGTCGTCCGCACGCTAGACAAGACCTCACGAGGTTCATCTCGCCCTGGTCCCGTCTTCGTGCCCGACGCTGCCGCGTCCACCACCCCCCGATCCACGTTCGTTACGACGGACGACCGCCCCTCTCCCTGGACCGGGATGGCGGATTTGATACTGCGATTCCGAATTTCGGTAAAGCGGAATATTTTTATGGAGGAGGGTTGACGGGGTTTTATGGGAAGCGGGTGTGTTGCCCGACGGGTCGCCCTTGGCTGCGCGTACTCCTTTCGCCATTATCGGTGGATTCAAGACGCAATCCTGGGACAGGAATTTCTCAGCGCACTGCGAGCAACAAAAATTCGACAATCTGGAATAGTTGAAATGGCGTGGGAAAAGATCGTCAAGCGAATTGGGGTGGGTTGTTGCCCAGAATGTCAAAGCCCTGGCTTTGACTATCAAGGAGGCGCAAATCCTCACGACGGCGAAAGAGCCGCGGTTCTATGTCCGAACTGTGGATGGAAAGGGATGCTTGGCCAAATGCGAATCATCCCGGAGCCGGGCACAAAATGGGGCATCGCAAAAAATGAGTGACGTGAAACGGACGTCATTGATCGCCCTGCTCGCGCGATTGGTGGGCTTCACGCTTGGCGGAGCCGTTCTCGGATTCGCGGCTATGCTGATCGGGACCTCGTTTCTAGGTGGCGTACAGGGAGGCATTTCACAGCGATGGACGCTCGTTGTGCTCCTTGGAATCCTCGTTGGGTGGAGTTGCAGGGGCCAAAAGCGCCACCCGCCTCGTCAAGTCCTGGCGCAGCTAAGGAATTGTTCGGTGGCCAAGCATGCTTGATCGCGAACTCGTAGGATGGGTAGAGCGAAGCGAAACCCATCGAAGTATCGTGCGGTGGCGAAACATGATGGGTTTCGCAAGTGCTCTACCCATCCTACGCACTGTCCTCACCCAATTTCTGTCCGGCGAAGCGATCGTCGGAGCGGCGTAGCCGTCGGCAAAGCTCGCGATTGATGTTCTGCAGGATGATCACATAGGCGTGGATGTCGGCCTTGTAGCAGGCGTAGAGCTTCTGGGCGGTGAGCTCGTAGAGCACGGTCGGACTCTCCGCGACGACCGTGGCAGAACGATTCTGCATTTCGATCAGCGTCATTTCGCCGAAGAAGTCGCCGGGCTCCAGAACGGAAATCGGGATGACGTTGCCCGCATTCGCCCGTTTGCTCACCGCCAGCCGACCGGATTTGACGATGAACAGCGAGCGTCCAGGCTCGCCCTCCGTCACGACGGTTACTCCGGTATCAAATCGGCACTCGACCAGCATCGACATCAGGAGGTCGAGACTTTGATCCGGAATACCGCCAAAGAACGGTGTGGCGAGCAGGAATGCCTTCACGTCGGGGACACTGACGGCCATCTCGTGAGGATAATCTTCATGGCCATCTGCGGCAAGCAGAGCAGATCGGCGCTGACGACGCCGAACGTATTGGAACAAGGCGGTCGGCGAAATTTCGTAGGATGGGTAGAGCACTTGCGAAACCCATCATGCTTCCGCCTAGACCAAGTGCGATGGGTTTCGCTTCGCTCTACCCATCCTACGCACTCTCGCCGCGCAACGTTCGCCTTCTCCAGAGGTCAACCAGCACCTTGACGGTCGCCGCAAGCACAGCTGCGCACAGCGCCGCCTTCGAGATCGTCTCCATCGTTCCCTCGATCAGCAGGCAATGGGCCACGCTGCCTGCGACGATGATGACCGCGAGGGGAAGATGGACGATGCGCCAGGTGCGCAGCCGCAATCCCAAGCGCCGCCGGAGCAGCGCCAGAAGCGCGACGGTGAAGATGGCCCACATGGCGGTCACGCCGAAGGGGGAGAACGGCGTCGGTGACGTATAGGTCAGGGCGTCGATCATGTCGGGCGGGCTGGTGATCCAGAGGCCGGCGACGTGGACCATGACGGCCAGAACCAGCGTGCCACCGATCCAGTGATGGGCGCGCCGGCCACGATAGGCCGACAGTCCCGGCAGGTATCCGCCGATCAGCAGGGGCTGAACGAGCACGAGACCGAGCGCGACGATGCCAGCGAAGCCCGCGAGGATGTAGACCGGACCGCGCCATGCGAGCTGTTCGCTTCCCGCAGCGAGCGCGATCGGCACGCAAATGGCCAAGGCAAGGGCGAGCCAGATCAGGGGCGCCCGGGCCGATCTTCGCCCCGTCATCTCCAATGCGATCAGGCCGACTGCAGGACGAAGTGCGCCTCGAGGCTGGTTTCCTTTGCGCTCCGCATGATCGGCCGCAGAAAGACCGTCTTGAACTCACCGCTGTCATAGGCGAGGTGGCCATGCGGCTGGCCGAAGATGGGAATGATCTGCGGCATCTCGAGCCGGAACTTGCCGTCCTTGTCAGTCAGCGTGGCGCCATGGCTCTGCGGCTCGTGCTCCTGCCCTTCCGTGGTGTGTGCCCAGATCTGGATGCGCTGGCCTGCGAGCGGCGCCCCGTCGCCGGCGCGGCGCACGGTGCCGCTCATCCAGAAGCCGCCCTTGCCGATCCGCTCCACGATCGCCGCGCCCTTACGGTAGTTGTTCGCGCCGCCCGACATTGTCTCGGTCGGCGCGAGGCCGGCCGCGCGGACAGGCAACAGCAGGCCGGGAACGCCGGTTGCCAAAAGCCCGGTTGCGAGGATCGAGCCGCCCGCGGCGAGGAGGCTCCGGCGATTGAGTACGACCGTGGTCATGTTGGTTCCTCCTGGCGAGCGTCCAATGCTCAGTGAGTGTACAACAACAGGCGCCCGACGCCCAGTTGGGCCGGGGGCCGCAACGGGTCACAATGACGGTGTTGTGAACGGGGGTGCAGACCGCTCGCACCTGCATCAGTGATCGTCGTCTTCCTTGACCAACGCCAACAAGCGAAGGGTCAGGAACGTGAACACGGCGACCGTCACCGCGACATCAAAAGCGCCGAGCCCGACGGAAACGCCGATGGCACCGGTCGCCCAGAGACTCGCGGCCGTCGCGGTCCCCTGCACCGAATTCCCCTGCTTGAGAATTGCGCCACCGCCGATGAAGCCGATGCCGGTGATGAGGCCTTCGATCACTTTTGCCATCCCGTCAGGCGAATGCACGAGCAGGCTTTCGCTGGCCTGCACGAAGCCGCAGCTTGCCATTGCGACCAGCGGAAAGGTGCGCAAGCCCGCGCTTCGCGCCCGCTTCTCACGGTCCCAGCCAATGGGAACGGCGAGCGCGAAGGCCGCAGCCAGCGCGACGACATGAACGCCGATGTTGAATCTGTCCAAAGAAAGCCCCCGAAATGAAAATCGTAGCCATTGATCAAACCGGCCGGCAACGCCGCAATGCGGCCCGCGGTTTCCATGCAGGCGAATTTGCCGCATGCCTCAGCGCAGCGATGGCTTCGCCTCCACGCAATGGAGCCGCCGGCGCAGCACCATGATCGTTTCGGCTGGTATTCCCGGGGCCGGCTCCTACATGTCGAGTCCACGTTTCGATCGCATGCTCCATCCGGACCCGCCCATGATCCCCTTCTCCGTGCTCGACCTCGCTCCCATCCGACAGGGCGGCGACGCATCACAAGCGTTCCGTAACTCGCTCGATCTCGCGCAGCATTCGGAAGCCTGGGGCTACAAGCGCTTCTGGCTGGCCGAGCATCACAACATGACGGGCATCGCGAGTGCGGCGACGTCGGTGGTGATCGGGCATGTCGCGGGCGGCACCAAGACGATCCGGGTCGGCTCCGGGGGGATCATGCTGCCGAACCATTCGCCGCTCGTCATCGCCGAGCAGTTCGGCACGCTGGCCTCGCTTTATCCCGGGCGGATCGATCTCGGGCTCGGCCGGGCGCCGGGCACCGACCAGTTCACCGCGCGGGCGCTGCGGCGCGATCTCGCCACCAGCTCCGAGAATTTTCCGCAGGACGTGCTGGAGCTGCAGGCGCTGCTCGGCGACGTGCAGCCGAACCAGACCATACGCGCCGTGCCGGGCATGGGGACGAAGGTGCCGCTGTGGATCCTGGGCTCCAGCACTTTTGGCGCGCAGCTCGCAGGCATGCTCGGCCTGCCGTTCGCGTTCGCTTCACACTTCGCGCCGCAGATGATGATGCCGGCGCTGCGGGAGTATCGCGCGCGGTTCGAGCCCTCGGCACAGCTCGACAAGCCCTACGCGATGGTCGGCGTCAACGTGTTCGCCGCCGACAGCGACGCGGACGCGCAGCGCATGTTCTCCTCGCTGCAGCAGCAGTTCATCAATCTGCGCCGCGGCACGCCCGGCCCGCTGCCGCCGCCGGTCGACGACATGGACGCGCTGTGGTCGCCGGCCGAAAAGGCGATGGTTGGCCAGTCGCTGTCCTGCTCGGCGGTCGGCTCGCCTGAAGTGATCGAACAGAAGCTGAAGGCGCTGATCGCTGAGACAAGCGCTGACGAATTGATGACCACGGGGCAGATCTACGATCACGCCGCGCGGCTGCGCTCGTTCGAGATCGCAGCTGCGGTAAGGGATCGGCTGGCGGGGTGAGGGCAGAGTCTGGCGCGGTCGACTTGGCAATGGCGCGTCCGTCATTGCGAGCGCAGCGAAGCAATCCAGAGTGCTTCTGCGGAAGCAAGTCTGGATTGCTTCGTCGCTCCGCTCCTCGCAATGACGGGTCGTCCTAATCCGGAAAGCCGAACAGCCTTGCCGGATTGTGCACCAGGATATTCTCCAGCTCGGTCTGATCGGCTGCGTAGCGGTACATCAGCTCGAGCAGATCGGCGTCGTTGGGCGGCTGCTTCACCGAGACCGGATGCGGCCAGTCGCTGGCCCAGACGCAGCGGTCGACGGCTGCCTCGATATAGGCGCGCGCGATCGGGATGACGTCGTCGTAGGGCGGCCCAAGCTTCGAGGTCTTCTCGCCGAGCGACAGCATCACCCAGAAATTGCCCTTGGCGAGCAGCTCCAGCATCTTGCGCAGGTTCGGATCGTTTCTGCCGGCTTCCGGATCGGGCCGTGCCATGTGGTCGATCAGCACGGGCACGTCGAGATTCTCGTATTTAGCGACGCTCGACATGATGCCGTCCTTCTCCGGCTGGATCTTGACGTACCAGCCGAGCTCGCGGATGCGCGCAATGGCGCGGGCGAAATCGGCATCCGACAGCACCGCGCCGAGCTCCTGGCGGAAGCTGAAGCGCGCGCCGCGGACCCCAGCATCATGCAGCTTGGCGAGATATGCGTCGTTCGCCTCCGCGAACACCAGCGCGTTGGCGCAGCCGCGATAGTTCGGGCCCATCGCGGCGAGACCGTCGAGCACGACGGCATGGTCGGCGCCATAGGTGGTGGTCTGCACGATGACGCCGCGCTCGATGCCGAGCGTCTTGTGCACGCGCAGCGCCGCTTCCCAGGTCGCGGTCGGCATCCGATAGGCCGCACCGGGTCGTTCCGGATATTTGTCGATGGGGCCGAGCACGTGAAACTGGCTGTCGACGGTTTTGGGCGGCGGCGCCTTGACCGGGCGGCGCGGGTTCGGGTCGAACGGCAGATAGGTCGGCATACGCGAAACTCCCTCAGTCGATCATTGCGGTGAAGTCACACTGCACCAGCGCGCCGCCATCCATGTTGTCCATCGGCAGCGCGTGGCGCGCCGGGCGTGAATGCTCGTCCGGAAACATCTTCAACCATTCGACATTCACGGGCCCGCGCTGCGTACGGTCTTTCAGCCACACCGTCATCTTGATGATGTCGTCGGTGGTGCCGCCGGCGGCCTCAACCGTCGCCTTCATATGCGCGAACATATTGGCGCATTGTGCCTCCAGGCTCTCGGGCATTGCGCCAGCCGCATCGCGGCCGAGGATGACGCCCGACATCACGAGATTGCCGATGCGGCAGGCGTTCGGAATCGGGTTGGCGTGCTTGAAGCCGCCGATATGGATGCTCTTGCGCCGCGTGTGACCGGTCATGATGCGCTCCCTCTTGCTTTGGTTCAGACGAACTGGCACGACACCGAGCCGAACGCGCCATAGTCGGCATGAAACGTGTCGCCGCGGCGGATGTCGACCGGCCGCGTGAACGATCCCGCCAGCACCACCTCGCCGGCGGCGAGATGCTCGTCATGCGGCGCGAGGCGGTTGGCGAGCCAGGCGATGCCGTTGGCGGGATGGTTGAGCACGCCGGCGGCCAGCCCGGTTTCCTCGACCTCGCCGTTGCGGAACAGCAGCGCGCCGATCCAGCGCATGTCCGCGTCCATCGGACGGAACGGCCGGCCGCCGAGCACCAGCGCGGCGTTCGCCGCATTGTCCGAGATCGTGTCCATGACCTTTCGCGCCTTGCCCGTTTCGGGATCGACGCGGTGCATGCGCGTCTCCAGAATCTCCAGTGCGGGCGTGACGTAGTCGGTGGCGTTGAGCACATCGAAGATGGTGCAATCGGGCCCACGCAGCGGCGCCTTCAGCACGAAGGCGAGCTCGACCTCGATGCGCGGCGCGTGGAAGCGGTCGAACGGAATGGGCGTGGCATCGGCATAGAACATGTCGGCGAACAGCACGCCGTAGTCCGGCTCCGAAATGCCGACCGCGTTCTGCATTGCCTTCGAGGTCAGGCCGATCTTGTGGCCCTTGATGACCCGGCCGCGTCCGAGCTGGAGTTTTGTCCAGGCGCGCTGAACAGCATAGGCATCCTCGATGCTGAAATCGGGATAGTCTTTGGTGAACATCGTGATCAGCGTCTTGGTGCGCTCGGCCTCGTCGAGGCGCGCGGCAAGGCGTTCGATCGTGGCAGTATCCAGCATGGCTTAACTCTCCGCGGCCACGGTATTGCGCAGCACGCCGATGCGACTGGATTCGACCTCGACGACATCACCGACCTTCAGCCAGCGCGGCGGGTCGAAGCGGGCGCCCGCCCCGGTCGGCGTGCCCGTCACGATCATGTCGCCGGGCTTCAGCGTCGCAAAGGTCGAGAGATAGGAGATCAGAAAGTCGAACGGGAACATCAGCCGCTCGGTGGTGTCCTGCTGTCGCACCTCGCCGTTGACGCGCGTGATGATGTCATGAGGCCCGCGCGGATCGAGCTCGTCCGATGTGACGATCCAGGGACCGATGCTGCCGGAGCGGTCGAAATTCTTGCCCTGCGTGACGTTGAACTTGCCGTGACGCAGCCAGTCGCGGATCGTGCCCTCGTTGCACAAGGTCATGCCGAAGATGTGCGCCCAGGCCTTTTCGCGCGGGATGTGGCGGCCTCCCCG
Source organism: Bradyrhizobium sp. 44 (assembly GCF_023073095.1). Taxonomy (NCBI): domain Bacteria; kingdom Pseudomonadati; phylum Pseudomonadota; class Alphaproteobacteria; order Hyphomicrobiales; family Nitrobacteraceae; genus Bradyrhizobium; species Bradyrhizobium sp. 44. Next base: position 599,769 of record NZ_JADPIY010000008.1, on the reverse strand, counting down.
GCCGATCACGATGACCAGCTCGCCTTCGTAATCGAGCTGGTCGGACACATGAGGCTTTTCCAGCGGCTGGCCGGAGCCCGTCATCGAGGACATGCTGCGCACGAACAGGCTGGGATATTTGGGCAGGTCGGAGCTGTCTTTATACTCCGCATTGCGCTCGGCGTAGTTGACGCCGATGCACCAGAGCTTTTCCGGCGCGAGCACCGGCGGAAGCAGCACGAGATTGTCCAGCGCGTAGTCCGGCTTTTGTCCGGCGACGGCCTCCTGCGCGTCGGCCAGCGCATTGGCCGCGATCAGCGCCCTCACATCGGAGAAGTCGCGGCCGATCCGCCGGGTCAGATCGACGACACCGCCTTCGATGGCGGCACCATAGCGCGGCTCTCCGTCCAGGAGATAGCTTATGAGTCGCATGGTCGTTCTCCAATGGTCTTGAGGTGCGGCCGGGCAGCGCGTTCAGTTTTTCGATTTGGGGGTCTGGAACACGCCACGCAGCGTCACGATCTCGCCGAGCCGGGCGTAGCGTGGCCCGCCGATGCGCGCGATCGGATCGAGCGCCGCGGTCTCGACCTTGCCGTCGTTCACGAGTCCGTCGCGGAGGTGGAACATCACGACTTCGCCGACGATGAGGCGGCTGCGGGCATCGCCGAATTCGAGGCACTGCCGGAAGCGGCATTCCATCGCAACGGGTGCAATGCCAAGACGCGGCACCTTGATGCGCTCGCTCGGGATCGTCTCAAGGCCAAGCTCCGCGACCTCGCTGATCTCAGGCGGATGCTCGACCGATGAGTCGTGCACGGCCTGCATCAGCGGGGTATCGGCGATGTGGATGACGTATTCCTCGGTGTCGAGGATGTTATGCGCAGTGTCCTTGTAGTCCGCGCCCTTGCGGCCGACGCTGATGGCGAGCATCGGCGGCTTCTGCGAGACGAAGGTGAAGGCGCTGAACGGCGCGAGGTTGAGCACGCCCGCGCGCGACAGGCTCGTCACCCAGGCGATCGGACGCGGCACCACGATGCCGGTCATCAGCCGGTAGATGCGCTCGGCGCCGAGCTCGGTGGGGTCGATCCGCATCGATCAATCCGCCTTGATGTTGGCCTTGCGCACGATCGGAATCCATTTGGCGTCCTCACGCTCGAGATAGGCCTTGAATTCGTCGGGCGTCATCGCGACGGCTTCGCCGCCGAGCTTCTCGAACTTGTCGACCACGGCGGGATCCTTCAGGATCGCGGTCAGCGCCTCGTGCAGCTTGTCGATCACGGGCGCCGGCGTGCCTGCCGGCGCGAACAGGCCGGTGAAGGTCTGGCCGTCGAAATCCTTGTAGCCGAGCTCAGCGAAGGTCGGCACGTCGGGCAGCGACTTCAGGCGGTGCGGGCTGGTGACGGCCAGCGCCCGGAACAGGCCGGCCTTGATGTGCTGCAGGCTTACCGTGAGCTGGTCGAACGCGAACTGCACCTGCCCGCCCAGGAGATCGTTGACCGCGGGCGCATTGCCGCGATAGTGCGCGGTCACCCATTGCAGGTCGAGGCTGGACTGCATCAGCTCGCTGAGCAGATGGTTGGTGGTGCCGGGACCGGGCGAGGCCATCGTCAGCTTGCCGGGCTCGCGCTTGGCGAGATCGATGAATTCCTTGAAATTCGTCGCCTGCACCGACGGATGCACCTCGAGCACCAGAGGCGTCATCGAGATCGTCGTGATCGGCAGGAAGTCCTTCTTCCAATTGTAGGCGTCGCGCTTGTTGATTTCGGTCGCGAACAGCACCGGGCCGTTGGCGCCGACGAACAGCGTGTAGCCATCGGGCACGGATTTCGCGAAGGCCTCGCCCGCGATCATGCCGCCGGCACCCGCCTTGTTCTCGATGATGAAGGGCTGGCCGAGCTTTTCCTGAAGCTTGTCGGCGATGATGCGCGCGGCGCTGTCGACATTGCCGCCGGCCGGATAGGGCACGATCAGCTTGACGTTGCGCAACGGCCATTGCTGGCCCGACGCCGGTCCCGTCAACATCGCCGCTGCGGCAGCTATGGCAATCCAGATTAATCTCATGTTAACCTCCCGGCGGCGCTTCCAATTTTACGTCGATTTGCCTGACGTCGTACACGGCATCTCGATTCGGAGCGCAATCTCCAGATGCGCGCTTTACCTGTCGAGGAAATTGTGGCGTTCTTGTCCATATTATGGACAAGGCCGCTTCCGCAAAATCCACCCGCCGCATGACCGAGCCGCGACAGGGCGCGCAGGCGATCCGGCGCGCGCTCGCGGTGCTGCGAATTCTGGCCGCGGGCCGCGAAGAGGGCGTGCCACTGGCCGAGGTGGTGCGGGCGACCGGCCTCACCCGCCCGACCGTGCACCGCATCGTCCACGTGCTGATCGAGGAAGGCATCGTCGAACGGCATGACAGGACCGGCCGCTACGCGATCGGCAACCAGGTGCCGGAGCTCGCGCTCGCACGGGCCCGGCCGTCGCGGCTGCTGATCGCCGCCAATCCGTCGCTGCAACGTGCGTCGACCGAGATCGGCGACACGCTGTTCCTGACGGTGCGGACCGGCAACGACACGCTGTGCGTCGATCGCAGGATCGGCGTTTATCCGATCCAGGTGCTGTCGATCGAGGTCGGCGCGCGTCGACCGCTCGGCGTCTCCAGCGCAGGCGTTGCCATCCTCGCCGCGATGCCGGCGCAGGACGCCCGGAAAATCGTCGCGGCCAACGAGAAGAGACTGGAGGCCTACCGGACCGACGCCGCAGCAGTGCTGGGCCAGGTCACCGCCGCAAGACGGCTGGGGTATGGCATGAGGGAAATTGGTCTGGTGCAAGGCACGAAATCGATCTCGACCTGGATCAAGACGCCCGACGGCCGCCCCGCTGCCGCGATGACCGTCTCCGCCGTTCGGACGAGGCTCGGCCCGCGCCGCGAACAGGAGGTCGCGGAGATCTTGCTGCGGGAAGCGCGCATCATCGAGCAGGCCATTCGGGGCTAGGCGCCGCTGTCAATGGGCTGACGCAGCGCGCCTTTTTGTGGCACAAGAGCCGCCTCCGCCGACCGAGCAACGAGGCCACGCATGCCCGCGCCAAACCCGCCCGCCTTCGAGACCCTGAGCCTGCATGCGGGCCAGCATCCGGATCCCACGACCGGCGCCCGCGCCGTGCCGATCTACCAGACCACGTCCTACGTGTTCCAGGATTCCGATCACGCCGCCGCGCTGTTCAACCTCGAGCGCGCCGGCCACATCTATACGCGCATCTCCAATCCGACTACGGGCGTGCTCGAGGAGCGGCTCGCGGCGCTGGAGGGCGGCGTCGGCGCGATCTGCACCGCGAGCGGCATGGCCGCGCTGCATCTCGCCATCGCGACGCTTCTGAACGCCGGCGACCATATCGTCGCGTCGAGCTCGCTCTATGGCGGCACCATCAACCTTCTGGCGCACACGCTGCCGCGCTTCGGCATCACCACAACGTTCGTGAAACCGCGCGATCTCGACGCCTTCCGCGCGGCGATCAAGCCGAACACGAAGCTGGTGATCGGCGAGACCATCGGCAATCCCGGGCTGGAGGTGCTGGACATTCCGAAGGTCGCGGCGATCGCGCATGACGCGAAGATCCCGCTGCTGATCGACAACACCTTTGCCACGCCCTATCTCAGCCGCCCGATCGAGCTCGGCGCCGACATCGTCATGCATTCGGCGACCAAATGGATCGGCGGCCACGGCATCGCGATCGGCGGCGCCATCGTCGACGGCGGCCGTTTCGACTGGCGCGCGTCGGGGAAGTTCGGCGTACTGACCGAGCCCTATGGCGGCTATCACGGCATCGTCTTCGACGAGCAGTTCGGCACCGCCGCCTTCATCATGCGCGCGCGAACCGAAGGCCTGCGCGATTTCGGCGCCTGCCTGTCGCCGACCAACGCGTTCCAGCTCTTGCAGGGCGTCGAGACGCTCGGCGTGCGCATGGACCGCCACATCCAGAACACGCATCTCGTGCTGGAAGCGCTGAAAGCCAACAAGGCCGTGGATTGGGTGCTGCATCCCTCGCTCGAGGACCACACGGACTACCAGCTCGCAAAGCAATTGCTGCCGCGCGGCGCCGGCTCGATCGTCTCCTTCGGCATCAAGGGCGGGCGGCCCGCGGGGCGCAAGTTCATCGAATCGCTGCGCATGATCAGTCATCTCGCCAATGTCGGCGACGCCAAGACGCTGGTGATCCACCCGGCCTCGACCACGCACCAGCAAATGAACGCCGAGCAGCTCAAGGCCTCCGGCATCGGCGAGGAGCTGGTGCGGCTCTCGGTCGGCATCGAGACCGCAAGCGACATCATCGACGATCTCGCGCAGGCGCTGCGCATCTCGCAAAAGGTCTGACAACATGAGACTCTCCGTCAACGGCGCCGAGGTGCTGGTCGCAACCGGCGGCCGCGACTTCGACAAGGCCCTGCCCGCGGTCGTCTTCCTCCATGGCGCCGGCTTCGATCATTCGACCTGGGCGCTGCACACGCGCTGGTTCGCCCATCACGGCTTTGGTGTGCTGGCCCCTGATCTGCCCGGTCACGGCCGCTCCCCCGGACCTTCGCTCGGCAGCATCGCCGAGATGGCCGACTGGACGGCGGCCCTGCTCGATGCGGCCGGAGTTAAGAAAGCGCATCTGATCGGCCATTCCATGGGATCGCTGATCTCGCTGGAGACGGCCGCACGTCACCCCGACAAGGTCTCCGCGCTCAGCCTGATCGGCACGGCCGCGACCATGACGGTCGGCCCGGATCTGCTCAAGGCGGCCGAAGCCAATTCGCAGGATGCAAACGACATGGTCTCGATCTGGGGCCTCGGCTTCAACGCCGAGCTCGGCGGCAGCCTCGCGCCGGGCCTGTGGATGCATGGCGGCGCGCAGGCCGTGTTGAAGCATTGCGAGCCGGGCGTGCTGTTCAGGGATTTATCAGCCTGCAATGCTTACGCGAATGCGCTTCAAGCAGCCGCGAGCGTGACGGTGCCCACGACGCTCATCCTCGGCGAGCGGGACATGATGACTCCGGTGAAGGCCGGCAAGGCACTTGCCGCAGCGATCCCGCATGCGAAGACCGTCGTGGTGCCGGGGGCCGGTCACATGATCATGGCCGAACGTCCGGACGACCTGCTGGCTGCGCTCAGGAACTGACAGGATCAATCGTCCGTCTTGCGCGTTGCGGTCAGACATCCCTGTGAATTGCAGAGGGAACTGGACCATGCCAAGACAGGAAGTCATTCGCAAAGCCAGGCAAGACAAGCGTGCCGGGAAATCGGCAACCACGCAGGCCGGCGAATTCGTCAAGGACCAGATCAACAAGATCCGCAAGGGCAAGCATGGCGCGCGCTCGACGAAACAGGCCATCGCCATCGGTCTGTCCGAAGCGCGCCGCGCCGGCGTCGATCTCCCGCCGCCGCGAAAAGGACGCGTCAAGAAGGCGACGCGACGCAGCGCCGAATACGCCTATGAAGTCGGGCAGGGCAAGCGCACGCCGAAACGCCAGCCGCGCGTGGCGCGGGCCGTCGAAAAGGTTTTGAAGAAGGAGCCGCGTTCGACCGCATCACGCAGCGCACTGTCGAAACAGGGCAAGCGTGCCGCGAGCCAGCGATCCGCCGCGTCACGTTCAGCCACCGCGCGCAAGGCAAGCCGCACCAAGGGTGCCAAGGCCCGCTCCACCGCCGCAAAGAAGGCGGCACGCACCAGGGCGCGCCGCCGGAGCTGATCAGTTCGCGCGCCGACTCCGCTCGGAGAACACCGCGCGTGCAGCACGCTCGGCCTCGCGCGCCGAGCGGAACTGCCGGCCTTCGAGGCTGTCGAACAGACGCTCGGAGGAGAAGAAGCGGAAGCCGCGCGTATCCCTCGTGACGATGCCGGCGGCGCGGTCGTGGATTTCGATGATGTAGGCATTCGATTGAATTTTGGACATGACTGCTCGTCCACCGGGGTCTCGGCGTTTCCTGTCTCGGGATTTGCTGGGTGAGGTGCTGCTAGAAGACGGCGGTCAGCAACAACAACAGACGCCGGTGGCCGCTGAGAAACAGCGCGGCGTCATGCACGCATGCATGTCATTGTTACTGCGCTGGTGATCGGTTCTCATATCGCGGCTTCGGCTCGAGGAGCAGTGTCGATACCTGGAATATCGAGCGTTTAGCGCGATCGGTCAATGAAATGGCCATCCATAATTGCCACCGGCGCGCATCGGCACTTCTCCGGGCGCGAGCGCAGGCAAACGAATTCATCTCGCGATGAGTTCTTCCCTTGCGGGAGAAGGGAAGACGCATCACCACATCGTCGCGGCCGCCCGCTCGGGCCAGGCGCGATCATATTCCGCGCCGCCGACCTTGTTCTCGCTCATCTCGGCGAGGATCTGGCCGGGTGTCGGCAGCGTCTTGGGGTCGATGCGCTTGTCGGGATTCCAGAGATCGGAGCGGACGATGGCGCGGGCGCACTGGAAGTAGATCTCGTCGACCGTCATCACCATGACACTGCGCGGCGCCTTGCTTTCGACCTTGAACGAGGCCAGCAGCTCGGGATCGATCGAAAGATGCGCCCGGCCATTGGCCCGGACCGCATTGCCGGAGCCGGGGATCAGGAACATCAGGGACACCCTGGGATCGCGCACGATGTTGCGCAAGGAATCGACCCGGTTATTGCCGCGGCGATCCGGCAGCATCAGCGTCTTCGGGTCATGAATGCGGACGAAGCCGGAGAGATCGCCGCGCGGCGAGCAGTCGATCCCCTCGGGTCCGATGGTGGCGAGCGCGGCGAACGGCGCCCTTTCGATGAAGACGCGATAGAGCGGGGTGACGTGGTCGGCGACTTTCACGGTCGAGGCGTCGTTGGTGACGCCGTAGATGGCCTCGAGCTGCTCGACCGTTTCAATCACCGACATTCCAGTCTCCTTGTTGCGCGGGCTATTCGTGCCAGCTCTGGTTCTTGATCACGCGCAGAAGCTGGTGGCCGTGATACTCTGCGCTGCCCGCGTTGAGGATGGTGACGTCGGCCTGCGCCGATGCGTCCTCGACGCTGCGCGTCAGCCGTTCCGTGATATTGCCGTCGCTGTGCCGGGCGCGTGCGGCAAGCCGCTGCGCCAACACATCCGGCGGCGCCGTGATCGCGACCACCACGACGTTGGCGTAAGCTTTGCGTAACGCGCCGATCACCGTGCGCGACACATTGGCCACGACGGCGCGTCCGGAACGAATATCGTCGTTGAGGTTGCGCGGCAGCGCGTAGCAATGCCCATGCGCTTCCCAATGCACGGCGAAATCCCCACGCTCGAGCGCGCGGCGGAACTCGTCAGGGCTCACCGCGACATTGTCTTCGTCGGCCGAGGACTCGCGGGTCACGACGCGGCGCGGAAAGACGATGTCGTGATCCTCGATGCACGCCGCCCGCGCCAGCCGCAGCAGCGTGTCCTTTCCGGCACCGCTGGGACCGACCACGAGCACGAGCCGCCCGGGCCCGATCGCGCCCGTCTGCACTGCCGCCATGGTGACGGTCTCGCTCATGCCACGCGGCTCCCTTCGCGCCAGACGCTGCGGACCGCGGGGACGCTGCCGGCAACATGCACGCGGATCAGATCGGCACGCTTGCCGACGGCAATCTCACCGCGGTCGGACAGGCCGACGGCCTCCGCGGGCGCCTTCGTCACCGTGCGGATCGCCGCCGCAAGACTGATGGCGGGCACATGCTCGGGCAAATGCAGCGCGGCCATCAAAAGGCTCGAGGGAATGTAGTCCGACGACAGGATGTCGAGCAGGCCCTCGCGGGCGAGATCGACCGCGGCGATGTTGCCGGAATGCGAGCCGCCGCGCACGACGTTCGGCGCGCCCATCAGGATGTCGATGCCGGCCTCGTGCAGGCCGCGCGCGGCCTCCAGCGTGGTCGGGAATTCCGCGACCGAAACCCCATCACGCACGGCGTCCACGACGTTCTCCTCGGTGGTATCGTCATGGCTCGCCAGCGGGATCTTGTACTTGTGTGCCAGCGCCACGATCTCGCGCATGTTGGTCGCGGCATAGGCCTTCTGATACTCGAAACGCTTCGCGAACAGCTGGTCGAGCTCGGCATCGGTCTTGCCGCCGCCCTTGCCGCGATAATAGTCGCGCAGCTTGCCTTCGTCGCGGAACTGGCGCTGGCCGGGGGTGTGGTCCATCAGCGACATCAGCCGCACGTCGGGACGGTCGATCAGCTCCCTGGCCTCCTCGACCACGCTCGGCATCGGGATTTCGCAGCGCAGATGCAGGAAGTGATCGGCGCGCAGCAGGTCGGCATCGCGCGCGGTCGTGATCGCGGCGGCGAGCGTGCCGGCGCGTCCGTCGACTTCTTCGGCGCCGTCCTCGCGCCAGACCCGGAGCGAATCGAACACCGTGGTGATGCCCGACGTCGCGAGCTGGCCGTCATAGGAGACGACGGCGGCGACCGGATTCCAGAACACTTTCGGCCGCGGCACGTAATGCGCTTCGAGATGGTCGGTGTGGAGCTCGATCAGGCCGGGCATGATCAGATCGCCGCCGGCATCCTCTGCCCCCGCAGGCACCCTGCCCTCACCGATCTCGGCAATACGTCCATCGGCGAGAGCAAGCCAGCCCTGCTCGATCACCCGTTCCGCCAGCACGATCCTGGCGTTGGCGATCACGATGTCCTTCTTGGCGTTCATGTCCATTTCCTTCAGGCCGCGGCGGCGAAGCTGGTGACGTCGACGATGCGGTCGGCAATCTGATGACGGATTTCGTCGTCATGGACAATGGCGACCATGGCGACGCCCTGGCGCTTCTTTTCGGCGACCAGCCCGACCACGACGGCGCGGTTGGCTGCGTCGAGCGAGGCAGTGGGCTCGTCGAGCAGCAGGATCGGCAGGTCCGAGATGAAGCCGCGCGCGATGTTGACGCGCTGCTGCTCGCCGCCGGAGAAGGTCGCGGGCGGCAGCTGCCAGAGTCGCTCGGGGATGTTGAGACGATGCAACAATTCGCCGGCACGGGCCTGCGCCTCCGCGCGCGCCAGGCCGTTGACGATCAGCGGCTCCGCGACGACGTCGACGGTCGCAACCCGCGGCACCGCGCGAAGGAACTGGCTGACATAGCCGATGGTCGCGCGGCGGATGTTGAGGACCTGCCGCGGCTCGGCGGTGGCGAGATCGATCACCTCGCCACGATGGCGGATGCCGATGCGGCCGGAGTCGCAGCGATAGTTGCCGAATATCATCTTCAGGATCGACGATTTTCCGGCGCCTGATGGCCCCGACAGCACGACGCATTCGCCGGGATCGACGTGGAACGTCACGCCGCTGACCACGGGCAATTCGATGCCGCCTTGCAGGTGCATCGTGAAGGTCTTGTTGGCGTCGGCGATGTCGATCATGGCGGTCATTGGAAAACTCTTGTTGCAAGGCTCATGGCGTTGAAGCCTCATGGCGGCAGAATCGAGGAGACGAGCAGCTGGGTATAGGGCTCGCGGGGATCGTCGAGCACCTGGTCGGTGAGGCCGGTCTCGATCACGCGGCCGCCCTTCATCACCATCACGCGGTGCGACAGCAGGCGCGCGACCGCGAGATCATGGGTGACGATGATGACCGCGAGGTGCAGCTCGGCGACGAGGCTGCGCACGAGATCGAGCAGGCGCGCCTGCACCGAAACATCAAGTCCGCCGGTCGGCTCGTCCATGAACACCAGCCGCGGCTCGGTGACGAGGTTGCGGGCGATCTGGAGACGCTGGCGCATGCCGCCGGAATAGGTCCGCGGCGCATCGTCGATGCGTGCGATGTCGATCTCGACGCGGGTCAGCCAGTCCGACGCGGTATCGCGAATGCGGCCGTAATGATTCCAGCCCACCGCCATCAGCCGTTCGCCGACATTGGCGCCGGCCGAGACCGCCATGCGCAGCCCCTGCGCGGGATCCTGATGAACGAAACCCCAATCGGTGCGGAACAGGAAGCGCCGCTCGGCCTCGCCCAGCGTGGCGAGATCGCGAATGACGCCGTCGCGCATCCGATAGGAGACGTGCCCACCGCTGGCCGCGAGCTGACCGGACAGGAGCTGCAGCAGCGTCGATTTGCCCGAGCCGGATTCGCCGACGATGGCCAGCACTTCGCCGGGATAGAGCGCAAAGGACACGTCGCGGCATGCCGCGATGCGGCCATAGGACTTGCTGAGGGATTTTGCGACCAGCAGCGGCTCGTCGTTCTCGAGCATGTCTTGATCAGCCATTCGATGCCTCCTGCGCCTTGTCCTTGTACGGCGCGGCGCTGAGGCTGCCGTGATGGCCGGCGGCCTGGCGGCCCTCGCAATAATCGGTGTCGGAGCAGACGAACATGCGACCGCCCTTGTCGTCGGTGACGATCTCGTCGAGATAGGAATTTTCCGCGGCGCATAGCGCGCAAGGCGCGTTGAAGCGATACGGCTCGAAGGGATGGTCCTCGAAGTCGAGCGACACGACTTGCGTATAGGGCGGGATCGCATAGATGCGTTTCTCGCGGCCGGCGCCGAACAGTTGCAGCGCCGGGCAATTGTCCATCTTGGGATTGTCGAATTTCGGCGTCGGCGACGGGTCCATCACATAGCGCGCATTGACCTTCACCGGATAGGCGTAAGCCGTCGCGATATGGCCGAAGCGGGCGATGTCCTCATAGAGCTTGACATGCATCAGGCCGTATTCGGCGAGCGCATGCATGCGCCGCGTCTCGGTCTCCCGCGGCTCGAGGAAACGCAGCGGCTCCGGGATCGGCACCTGATAGACCAGCACCTGATTTGCGTGCAGCGCCGTCTCCGGGATGCGGTGACGGGTCTGGATCACGGTCGCATCTTCAGTCGCGGTCGTCGTGGCGACGCCGGCGGTCTTGGCGAAGAATTTGCGGATCGAGATCGCGTTGGTGGTGTCGTCGGAGCCCTGGTCGATCACCTTCAGCACGTCCTCGGGCCCGAGGATCGCCGCGGTGACCTGGACGCCGCCGGTGCCCCAGCCGTAGGGCATCGGCATTTCACGGCTGGCGAACGGCACCTGATAGCCGGGGATCGCGATCGCCTTGAGGATTGCGCGGCGGATCATCCGTTTGGTCTGTTCGTCGAGATAGGCGAAATTGTAGGCGGGCGCGTTCATTCCGCGGCCTCCTTCATGGCGTCGGGCGCATTGGCTTCAGTGAATTCCTTGCGCAGCTTGCGCAACAGGCCGAGCTCGGACTGGAAGTCGACATAATGCGGCAGCTTCAGATGCTCGACGAAGCCGGTCGCCTGGACGTTGTCCGAATGCGACATCACGAATTCTTCGTCTTGCGCAGGGGCGAGTGCCTCTTCGCCAAGCTCGCGCGCACGCAACGCGCGGTCGACCAGCGCCATCGACATGGTCTTGCGTTCGCTCTGGCCGAAGGCGAGGCCATAACCGCGGGTGAAGCACGGCGCTTCGGTCGCGGAGCCCTTGAACTGGTTGACCATCTGACACTCGGTGAGCTCGATCGAGCCGAGCGGAACGGCGAAGCCGGCGTCTTCCGCCGAAAATTCGACATCGACCTCGCCGAAGCGAATCTCGCCGGCGAAGGGATGGTTGCGGCCGTAGCCGCGCTGGGTGGAATAGCCCATCGCCAGCAAGAACCCTTCGTCGCCACGCGCGAGATTTTGCAGGCGCAGGTCACGATCCGCCGGAAAGTTCAGCGGCTCGCGGGTGAGGTCGCCGACGCTGGCGCCCTCTTCCGCCTGCGGCGAGGATTCGATCAGCCCGTCGCGGCCGAGGATATCCGTCACCCGCGGGGTGGGCACTGTCGATGCTTCGGCCGTCGCCGGCGCTTCCGGCACGAAGCCTTCGGCGAGCGAGGGATCGAGCAGACGGTGGGTATAGTCGAAGGTCGGCCCGAGAATCTGGCCGCCGGGAATGTCCTTGAAGGTCGAGGACACCCGCCGCTGCACCCGCATCGCGCCGGTCTCGACCGGCTCGCTGGCGCCGAAGCGCGGCAGCGTGGCGCGGAAGGCACGGACCAGGAAGATCGCCTCGATCAGATCGCCGCGCGCCTGCTTGATGGCGAGCGCCGCGAGCTCGCGGTCATAGAGCGAGCCTTCGCTCATGACGCGGTCCACGGCGAGACCAAGCTGCTCCGAGATCTGGTCGAGCGTGATTTCCGGCACGCTTTGATCGCCGCGTCGCGCACTGGCGAGCAGGCGATGGGCGTTCTCGATGGCGCGTTCGCCGCCTTTGACTGCGACATACATGCTTAGCTTCCCTTATTCACGACGCGCGTGGTGCGCGGGATCGCAACCACGGCATCGTCGGCGACCAGCACCACATCGATGCCGCGCGGAAACAGCGTTTCGTTGACGCGCAGACGCTCGAACAGGTCGAACGGCTTGATCGACGCCTGGAGCGTGGCGACGCCGTCGATGCCGGGACCGCGCAGCTCGAAGCTGCGTCCGGTGTCAAGGCTATCGACCTGGAAGATCAATGTGGTCGAGCGATCCGGATATTCGCTAGTGCCGAGCGCGAAGCGCTCGAGCGAAGACAGCACTCCGCCGTCGCCGATCAGCGCGAAGCTGGCGATCGAGGGATCCTGCACCACCGGTGCGCCGGTGTGGAACTTCAGCCATTTTGTCACGTCGGTGCTTTCCGACATGCGCGCATCGAGCCAGAGCGGCGTGTCGTGGTCGAACAGCGTCAGCGCGATCGCGGCCGTGCCGCGCATCATCGTTTGAGGCGCTCCTGATGTCGGCACGATGCGCTGGACCGATCCCGGCCGCGCCATCGCGTCCATGACCGAGCGAAAGGTCGATTGCGCCGACAGCACCTTGTCGGCGAACCCCGGCGGCAGTTCCGCAATCGTGGTCATGATCTCACCCCTCACCGCGCACCATGGTGTAGAAATCAACCTTCGTCGCGGCGGTCTCGGCCGCCACCTGTTTGCGCTTGGCCATCAGCTGCTCACGCAACGGCGCGATAATGTCCCGCTCCACCGCGCCGCCGAAATCGCTGGACTGCACCAGCGCATCGCACAGCGCGATCAGCCGCGCCTTCTCGCCGTCGCGACCGAGCGTGTAACCGAAGCCGACCTCGCCGCTCGCAAGCCGCACCGCGGCGCGCGACACGGTGGCTTCGCCGAGGTTGAACGGCGCGCCGTCGCCGCCGACCCGGCCGCGCAGCATGACGAGGCCGTTTTCCGGCGCGCGCAGATCCTGATGCGCCGGCAAAGCGAGAGCGCGGAGGCGAGCGGCGATCTCGCCCGCCTCCGCGTGCGCCAGCACGGCCATTGCGGCCTTGCGCTGGGCTTGCTGATTGTTGTGCTGGGTCACCACATCCACCGACTTTTCTGCAGAACTTGCCGAATCCAAGTTGTCTATGATACTAGACAACTTGATAGCGGAGCGCCATGACTGTTTGGTGACAAGGGCGTGATTTCTGGAGTAGCTTCCCGGCCACATGAGCATGCAGGACACAGCTTCCTCCGGCGTCGCATTGTGGCGCCTCGTTGCCGACGGCATCGAGCGCGGCATCGCCGACGGCCGCTTTGCGGCCGGCGACAAGCTGCCGGGCGAGGTGGAGATCGCCGAAACCTATCGCGTCAACCGCCACACCGTGCGGCGCGCGCTGGCCGCGCTTGCGGAGCGCGGCATCGTGCGGGCCGAACGCGGCAGCGGAACCTACGTCGAGGCGCAGAAGCTCGCCTATCCGCTGCGCTCGCGGACCCGTTTCTCCGAGATCGTCGGCGCGGACGGCCGCGAACCGCATGGCCGGTTGATCGAGGCGTCCGATGATGTCGCGACCCGCGAACTCGCGCGGGAACTCGGCCTCAAGACCGGTGCACCGCTGGTGCGGATCGAGGCGATGCGCCTCGCCGACCGCACGCCGATCTGCGTCTCCACGACGTGGCTGTCGGCGCAGCTGTTTCCGGGTGCGGGCGACGTCTTTGCCGCGACCCGCTCGATGACGAAATTGCTCGAGCATTACGGCGTCCGCGACTATCGCCGCGGCGCGACCCGGATCACCGCCGGCATCGTTGACGCAACCGACGCCGCACGGCTCGATCTGGCGCTGGGACGGCCGATCCTGGTGGTCGACGCCACCGATCACGATCTCGACGGCAAGCCGCTGGTCACCAAGCATTCGCGCTTTGCGGCGGAGCGGGTGGAATTTCTGGTGGAGTCGTAGGGTGGGCAAAGGCGCACTTGCGCCGTGCCCACCATCCATCCAGTGCTGCGATTGAACTGGTGGGCACGCTGCGCTTTACCCACCCTACGAAATCGGTGATCAGGCCACCGCCCTTCGCCCAATAATCGCGAAGCGCAGTTTTCCCGAGACGAAATCGATCGCGGCGACCGCGACCAGGATCATCAGGATCAGGAACGACACCTTCTGCCATTCCAGCACGCGGATCTGCTCGGCGAGCTGGAGGCCGATACCGCCGGCACCGACGATGCCGATGATGGTAGCCGAACGCGTGTTCGACTCGATGAAATAGAGCACCTGGCCGGCGATCACGGGCAGGACCTGCGGCAGCAGACCGAAGCGGATCTCGTGCAGCGCACTGCCGCCGGAGGCGCGGATGCCCTCGACCTGCTTCTGGTCCGCGCCCTCGATCGCCTCCGAGAACAGCTTTCCAAAGGCGCCGAAATCGGACACGGCAATGGCGAGCACGCCGGCAAACGGGCCGAGCCCGACCACGTTGATCCACACCAGCGCCCAGATCAGCGTGTCGATGCCGCGGATCGAATCCAGGAAACGTCGAATCGGGAAGCGCAAAATGCTCGACGGCACCACGTTACGCGCGGCAAGAAGACTGATCGGCAGCGCGAACACCGCAGCCAGCGTCGTGCCGAGCAGCGCGATCGACAGCGTCTCGCCCAGCGCCTTCAGATAGATCGGCAGCGACGAGCCGGGATCCGGCGGAATCATCATCAGGCTGATCCAGCCGAGCTGGCTGAGGCCGGCGACGAAGCGCGAGGGCGAGAAGTCGAGATCGACGAGACCATAAATCAGGATCGCGAGCGCCGCGACGATCATCGTCGGGATGGCGAGCCGCGCCGAGGCCGGCCGGTCGAACACATCGGGGTAGCGCGCGCGAAGCGCGGCGGTGTCGATCTCCTGCGGCCCCGTCACGTTCGCGCCTCCTTGCCGAACAGACGGCCGCGCAGCCAGCCGGTGCTGATGTCGATGATGAAGACCGTGACGATGATGGTGAGCAGGATGGCGCTGACGTCGGAGTAGTAGAACTTGCGGATGGCGACGACCAGCTCCTGGCCGATGCCGCCGGCGCCAACGAAGCCCATCACGGAGGCCTCGCGGACGTTGATCTCGAAACGCAGCAGCGCGTAGCTGGCATAGCCCGCCGTGACCTGCGGCAGGATGGCGAAGCGCATGCAGGAGAGCCAGCTCGCACCGGTCGAGCGGACACCTTCGACCGGCTTCATGTCGGCGTTCTCGACGATCTCGGAGAACAGCTTTCCGAGCGCGCCGGTGGAGTGAATCGCAATGGCCAGTACGCCCGCCATCGGTCCGAGCCCGAAGGCGATCACGAAGATCAGCGCAAACACGATGCCGGGCACCGTGCGGGCGAATTCAAGCAGGCGCCGCACCGCGAACCGCAGCCAGGGCGCAGGCGAGGTGTTTTCAGCCGCGAAGAAGTTCAGGCAGAAGGCAAAAGTCGCGCCGATCAACGTGCCGACATAGGAGATCAGCAGGGTCTCGCCCAGCATCCTCAGCCATTTGCGCCAGCCCCAGAGCCACTCGCCGACATCGGTCCAGACCCGCTGTCCGCTGTCGAGTGTGAGGATGCGGTCGAAATAGCTGATGAAGTTGCCGTAATGGGTGAACAGCGTCCGCAAATTCACTTCCGCGCCGATCGCGGCGAGCAGCAGTGCGGCGGCAAACACCACGGTTCCGAACAGGAGTCGGAGCCGCTTGCGCGCGACCGCCTGGCGATAGGCGGCGTTGCGCACGGCGAGCTGCTGCTCGGGAAGGATCGAAACCGCGACGGTCATCTGATCAGGAAAGGTGGTCGATCAAAGAGAAAGAGCCGGGTCCATCGACCCGGCTCCAGTGGCATCGTCCCGAAACTCAGGACGCCTTCTTCTTACGCAGTGCATCGACGAACTTGATCAGCTCGATCGTGCCATCCCAATCCTTGGTGGTCGCGGGATGAAAACCTTTCTTCTGGCCGTCCTGGAGGCGGTCGAAGGCAGCCTTGTCCTTGGCCGGCGCGTCGAAGAACGCCTTGGCGATGGCGGCCTTGGCCTCTTCCGGCAGGTCAGAATTGTAGGCATAGGGGCCGTTGATGATTGGCGCCGACTTGTGGATGATGCGGAAATCATCTTTCTTCATCGCCGAGCCATCTGCATTCTTCAGCATGCCCTTGGTCAGCATCTGCGCCAGCGTCGAATCGTCGTCGCTGGTCCACTGGTTGGCCGCGACGTCGACCGTGCCCTGCGCCAGTGCCAGGATCGCGTTCTCGTGGCTGCCGGTGAAGACGACCTTGCTGAAATAGGTGTCGGCGTCCGCGATGCCCATTTTGTCGAGCTCGAAACGCGGCACGTTGTTGCCGGAGGTTGAGTTCGGGTCGACCAGGCCGAGGTTCTTGCCCTTGAGCTGGTCGATGCTCTTGTAGGGGCTGCTCGCCTTGACGAAGAACACCGAGTAATAGCCGGTGGAGCCGTCGGAGTTGATGTCGTTGGCGAAGGCGTCGGTCTTGACGCCGGTCAGGCGGGCGCGGGCAAACGACGCTGAGCCATAGCTTGCGATGTGAATGTTGCCGGCACGCTGACCTTCGATGACGGCCGCGTAGTCGTTGGCGATGCGCAGCGTGACTTTCACGCCCAATTCCTTGGAGAGATAGTTCATGAACGGCGCCCAGCGCTCGGTGACGCCCGAGGCGTTTTCCGCCGGAATGACCGCGAAGGTCAGTTCGGGATATCTAGCTTTCCAGTCCTCGGCGGAAGCCGAGGTCGTGAACGCGAGCGCGGCGGCGCCGGCAAGAATCAATCTGCGAGTGATCATGATAGCCTCTTCATTGGTTGAGGTCGGTTGACGCAAAACTGGTGGGTCCTGATGCGGCGCCGCTCAGGCGGCGGCCGCCGTTCCAAGCACCGGAATGCCCTGTCGCACCGGTGCGGGCGTGCCGCCCATGACATCGGCGGCTTCGAGATCGTAGAGCTCGCGCGCAACGTGCTCGGTCAACTCAGCCGGTGCGCCGTCGAACACCACGCGTCCCTGCGCCATGCCGATCAGGCGGTCGCAATAGCTGCGAGCCAGGTCGAGCGAATGCAGATTGCAGAGCACGGTGATGCCAAAATGCTTGTTGATGCGCAAAAGCGCGTCCATGACGATCTTGGTGTTGCGCGGATCGAGCGAAGCGATCGGCTCGTCGGCGAGGATGATGTCGGGCTGCTGCACCAGCGCGCGGGCGATCGCGACGCGCTGCTGCTGGCCGCCGGAGAGTTGGTCGGCGCGCTGGGCTGCTAGCGGGGCGATGTCGAACTGCTCAAGCGCGGACATCGCCAGCGCCTTGTCCTGCTCGGGCCAGGTCTGCGACAGCGAGCGCCAGGCCGGCATCGTCGCAAGCCGTCCCATCAGGACGTTGGTGAGAACATCGAGCCGGCCGACCAGATTGAACTGCTGAAAGATCATCGCCGAGCGCGCCCGCCACTGCCGCAGCTCCTTGCCGCGCAGCGCCGTGACGTCGAGGCCGTCGAACAGGATGCGGCCCTGCGAAGGGGCCGCGAGACGGTTGATGGTCCGCAGCAGGGTCGACTTGCCGGCGCCGGACCGTCCGATCACGCCGACGAAGCCGCCGGGAGAGACTTGAAACGAGGCGTCGTCCACCGCGGCTTTCACGCCGAAGCGACACGTCAGACCTTCAACCACCAGCATGCAGGGCTCCAGAGTAGCTGGGACCCACCGCTAACGCCGGCGCTTGACACTTGTGTGACACGGACGTTGCGGTGCGGCGATCCTACACACCTCATCCCCTGTTCATCCCCTGTCATCGCGTCGTCATGACATTGTCATCAAGCCGCTCGAAGAGAAACGCCCGCCCTCTCGTTCGGATGCAACATGGCCGCCAAAGCTCTTTCGGTCCAGCCGACCATCGATCCCTCGGCGAAGCTGCACGAAACCAGGCTCGGGGCCTACACCGAGGTTGGCGCCCGCACGCTGCTGCACGAGGTGACGATGGGCGATTACTCCTATGTCGTGAACGACGCCCAGATCACCTACACCACCATCGGAAAATTCTGCTCGATCGCGGCGGTGACCCGGATCAATCCGGGCAACCACCCGATGCACCGCGCCACGCAGGCGCACTTCACCTATCGTTCGGGCGCCTATTTCGAAGGCCAGAGCGACGACACGGAATTCTTCGGCTGGCGGCGCCAGCATCACGTCCATATCGGGCATGACGTCTGGATCGGCCATGGCGCGATCGTGCTGCCGGGCCGCAACATCGGCACCGGCGCGGTGATCGCGGCCGGCGCCATCGTCACCAAGGACGTGCCGGCCTACACCATCGTCGCCGGCAATCCGGCGCGCATCGTGCGCCGGCGGTTCTCGGAAGAGGTTGCCGGACGGCTCGCCAGCCTCGCCTGGTGGGATTGGGATCACGACAAATTGCGTGCAGCATTGCCCGACTTCCGCAAGCTCGGGATTGAAGATTTTCTCTCGACATACGAAGCACGAGCAAGTTCTCTCAACAATTCTGTTAGCAGCAAACCAAGCGCAGTCGCGTGACAGACATTTTCCTTGAGGGCGGCCGAACCCTGATCGGCTCCGAGCTCGTCGAAACTTCTCTTGCCCTGTCCGGAACGGACATCGCAGAGATCGATGCCTCTCGCGGCCGGGCGCGGCTTGCGATCGACGCGCGCGACCTGCTGGTCCTGCCTGGCATCGTCGATCTGCATGGCGATGCCTTCGAGCGGCAGATGATGCCGCGCGCCGGGGTCGATTTTCCGATCGACGTGGCGCTCGCCGATAGCGACCGCCAAGCGATCGGCAACGGTATCACCACGGTGTTTCACGCCACGACCTGTTCGTGGGAGCCGGGCCTGCGCAGCGCCGACAATGCGCGCGGCCTGATGGAGGCGATCGAACGGCAGCGCCCGCAATTCGCGGCCGACACCCGCTTTCACCTGCGCCACGAGACCTATAATCTCGACGCCGAAACCGAGATCAGCCAGTGGCTCAGCGATGGCCGCGTCGACCTGTTCGCCTTCAACGACCACATGGACGGCACGGTTGGGGACATGGCCAAGCCCCGCAAGCGCAACCGCATGGTGGAGCGCACCGGCCTGTCGAGCGAGGAATTCGATCGGCTGGTCCGACACGTGCTTTCGCGCGCCAGCGAGGTCCCGGCTTCCATGTCGCGGCTTGCTGCGACTGCCCGCGCCGCCGGGGTGCGGATGCTCTCGCATGACGATGCGACACTGGCGATGCGCGACGGCTTTCGCGCCATGGGCGTGGCGATCGCGGAGTTTCCGATCAACGAGGAGACGGCGCGGGCGGCGGCAAGCCACGGCGACGACATCGTCTACGGCGCACCGAACGTCGTGCGCGGCGGCAGCCACACGGGCTGGACCAAAGCATCCGACATGATCGCCAAGGGGCTCTGCTCCGTGCTGGCCTCGGACTATTACTATCCCGCGCAGCTGCTCGCTGCGTTCCGCCTCGCCGCCGATGGCGTGCTGCCGCTGACCGAAGCCTGGAACCTGGTCTCCGCCGCGCCGGCGCGCGCGACCGGCCTTGCCGATCGCGGCGTGCTCGCGGAAGGCCGACGCGCGGACATTCTGCTGGTCGACGACAGCGTGCCGCTGCGGCCGCGGCTGATCGCCGTGATATCGGGCGGCAAGCTCGTGCATCTCACCGACGCGGCGCGGTTGCTTGGCATGGCAGCTACCCCGCGCGAAGCTGTCGTCGCGGCATAAACCCGCTATGCTCGGACGATGACAAGTTTCCCCCGCTACGCGATCTATTTTGCCGCAGGCAGCGACAGCGCCCTCTCCCGCTTCGGCGCGGAGCTGCTCGGTTACGATGTCTATACCGGCAACGAGCTGCCCTTTCCCGCCGACGCATCGCATCTCGCGCCGGACTGGCGCGACATCACCGCCGATCCTCGCAAATACGGTTTTCACGGCACACTGAAGGCGCCGATGGCGCTGGCGCCGGGCAGGACGGAGGCGGAGCTTTTGGCGGCCTGCGTGGCCTTCGCTGGCGAGGCGCGGTCGATCCCGGTGATCCGCCCGATTGTCGATGCCATCAGCGGCTTCATCGCGGTCATTCCGGCCGAGCCGGTCGATGCGCTCCAAGAGTTCGCCGCCGATTGCGTCCGCGCGTTCGATGGCTTTCGCACCGCCCTGACGGCGGAAGATCGCGCGCGGCGCAAGCCCGAGAAGCTCAGCGAGCGGCAGCGCGACTATCTCGACCGCTGGGGCTACCCCTACGTGATGGAGGAATTCCGCTTCCACATGACGTTGACGGGGCGGCTGGACGCGGAGCGCCGCAGGCCAATTCTGGAGACGCTGCGCGCGCGGTTCGCGGCGCTCCGGCTTGATGCGCTGGCGATCGATCGCATTGCATTATTCAAGCAGGATGATGCGGGAGCAAGGTTTCGCATTGTAGGCGAGTGGGCGTTGGCGAGATAGCTTCCTCAAGCTCCGTCATTGCGAGCGCAGCGAAGCAATCCAGACTGCGTCCGCGGAAATAGCCTGGCTTGCTTCGTCGCTTCGCTCCTCGCAACGACGATGAGTGAGTTACTTCCCCCACCGCAACGCCAGCGCATCGCGCTCCTTCGCGAGCTCCAGCAGCCCGGCCCGCGTCGCCGGGTGCAACGGCTGCAGCGGATGCCGCACCGTGTCCGACTTGATCACGCCGCCGGCCTGCATCATCGCCTTGCAGGCGATCAGGCCGCATTGGCGGTTTTCGTAGTTGATCAGCGGCAGCCAACGTTCGTAGGCGGCTTTGGCCTCTTCACGCTTGCCGGCGAAATAGGGATCGACGATCTGGCGGATGCCGTCGGGATAGCCGCCGCCGGTCATCGCGCCAGTTGCGCCGGCGTCGAGATCGGCGAGCAGCGTGATCGCCTCCTCGCCATCCCAGGGCCCCTCGATATCGCTGCCGCCGGCGTCGATCAGGCTGCGCAGCTTTGACGCAGCGCCTGGAACCTCGATCTTGAAATAGCGGATGTTGGAGAAATCACGCGCCAGCCGCGCGAGCAGCTCTACCGACAGCGGCGTGCCGGCGACAGGCGCATCCTGGATCATGATCGGAATTTTGATCGCGCCCGACAGCACCTTGAAGAATTCGACGACGCCTTTCTCGGGCACGCGGAAGGTGGCGCCGTGATAGGGCGGCATGACCATGACCATGGCGGCACCGGCCGCCTCGGCCTGCTGGCTGCGCGCGGCGCAGACGGCCGAGCTGAAATGCGTGGTCGTGACGATCACGGGAACGCGGCCCGCGACGTGCTCCAGCACCGCATGCATCACGGTCTCGCGCTCGGCATCGGTGAGCACGAACTGCTCGGAAAAATTGGCGAGAATGCATAGACCATTCGAGCCTGCGTCGATCATGAAATCGATGCAGCGGCGCTGTCCATCGAGGTCGAGCTCGCCGCGCTCGTCGAAGATGGTGGGTGCGACCGGGAACACGCCGCGATAGGGGCGCTGGGCCTTGTGTTGGGGCGTGACCGGCATCGAACTCTCCATCCCTGATATCTCTTACATCTGCCGCGGCGCTCGCGAGCGTCACAGATGTACCCGCCGCGCGCATCTGCGGCAATGCCGATCGCGCGACGTAGGGAGGGAAGATTGTCGAAGTTATGCGGTCCTCACCGCGCCCAAAAAGCCCTCGACCGCCACGCGGAGACGATCGGCGTCGGCGGACATTTTCGACACGGACACCGACAGCACCGAACCGGCATTGCCCGTTTCCTGGTTGAGCCTGGCGACGCTGCCGATGGTGTCGGTGACCTCGCGGGTTCCCTGCGCGGCCTGCTGGAAGTTGCGGGAGATCTCGGTGGTGGCAGCGCGCTGCTGTTCGACCGCTGCCGCGATCGCCGTCATCTTCTCGTCGATGCCGCTGATCGCGCCGCCGATCGCGCGGATGGCGGTGACCGCCTGGCCGGTCGCGCCCTGGATCTCCGCGACCTGGCGGGAGATCTCTTCCGTCGCCGTCGCCGTCTGCGAGGCGAGGCTCTTGACCTCGCCGGCGACCACGGCGAAGCCGCGGCCGGCCTCGCCCGCGCGCGCGGCTTCGATGGTGGCGTTCAACGCCAGCAGATTGGTCTGTCCTGCGATGGCGTTGATCATCTTCACGACCTCGCCGATGCGGCCAGCGGTCTGATCGAGGATCTCGACCGTCGCATTGGTCTGCGCTGCCTGCGACACGGCTTCACGGGCCTCGCGTGCGCTGGCCTGCACCTGCGCGGAGATCTCGCCGACGGATGCGGAGAGTTCTTCGGTTGCGGCCGCGATGGTCTCGAGATTGTTGGTGGCCTGTTCGGCGGAGGACGAGACCGCCGCGGTCTGGCTGCTCGATTCTGACACCAGCGAGCGCACGTCGGTCGCGGTGGCATCGAGCTCCTTCGTCGACGCCGCAACGCTGTGAATGACGGCTTGCACGGTGTCGTCGAAACTGCGGCAAGCCGCATCGACGGTACCGGAGCGGGCGAGCTGCAGCGCCTGCTGCGATTCGCGTTCCCGGCCCAGGCGTTCCGCGGTCGCCGCGCTCTCGCGCAAGCTTTCGAGCGCGGCGGCCATGGTGCCGAACTCGTCGGGATACCTGGATTGCGGGACGGGTGTCGCGTAGTCGCGGGCGCTGATCTTGGCGATGGCATCCAGGATGGCACGCACCGGGCGCATGAGGCGGTTGCGGATCACGTACACGCCGGCCAGGGTCACGGCGAGCGCGAGCAGGAACGCGAGCGACTGCACGACGAGATTGGTGAGCGCCCTAGCCTGCACCGTCTCCGCCCGGACGATCGACTGGTCGAGCGCCTTGTTCGCCACCGCGACGATGGACGCGAAGGGTGACTGACACAGCGTATTCCATTCCGCGGCGGGCATCGCGGGCTTGCCGCTGCCGTCGAAATTCTTGGTGAGGTCGCCGATCTGCTTGAGGGCACCGTCGGTCTTGGCCTTCGCGTCCGTCGCTGCCGTCACCAGCTCCGCCGCTACGCCCGGCGCAGCCAGCAACTCGGCCATGCCCGCCCAGCCGGAGGTGATCGTGCCATCCCATTGCGCCACTGACCGCTTCTGAACGTCGTCGAGCGGCTTGCTGCCGTTGACGTTGGAGCGCAGCGACGAGCAATGGATTCCATAGCGATCGCGCACCTGCCAGGCGAAGCGCCGGACCTGGATCATGCGTGCGATGAAGGGGTCGTCCATCCAGGCACGGTTCGACACCGCGGTGGAGGCGAGGTTGGCCGTGTCGATCACCTTAGTGACGGCGTCATACCAGGAGTTGGTGCGCTCGATCTTGCGCTCGGCACGCGGACGCTTGGCCTCGTCGTAGAACAGCTGGAATTGCGGCGCCGCGGCGCTCCAGCCCTGCTTCAATGTGCCGGCGAGTTCGTCGCGGCGGGCGAAGTCGACGGTGGCAAGCGCGGCTCCGATCGCGTCATAGCCGCCCTGCTCGGCCTTCTCCGCCGCCTCTAGTTTTGCTCGCGGATCATCCTCGCCGAGAATCGCGCTCTGAGCGTCGCCGCGATTGTTGCGCAGCGCCAGCACGCCATGGAAGATCGCCTTGTCGGCCGCGGCAAGCCGCGCGGTCTCGAGGCTGTCGCTATAGCGGCCGAACGCCCCGACCATCTGGATCGCCGTGGAGGCCAGCGCACCCGCGGCCAGCAGGGCCATCAAGGTCAGGAGGAGCGAACTTACCGATTTCTTAAACATCGCCATGGTGTCGGGGCCTATTCTTTCGAGCGCCACCTTGCCCGCGACATGCCAATGTTCCGTTAAGGTTTTAATCGAATGGGCTTGAAGTTCCGGCCCGACGAGCCTCAGTACAGCCCCGGATATCACGCAACCTTGGTGAAATCCGGCGGGCGGCGCTCCGCAAATGCCGCGAAGGCCTCGCGCGCCTCGGCGGTGCGCAGGCGCAGTCCGAACTGCTCGCCTTCGGCATTCATCTGCGCGACCAGCGCCTCGCCATTGCGCATCAGCTTCTTGGTGGCGGTGAGCGCTCCGGCCGGCTGACGGGCAAGACGCCGCGCCAGCGCGAGCGCTTCGGCATCGAGCTTGTCGAGCGGCACCACGCGGTTGGCGAGCCCCCATTCCAGAGCGGATTTGGCCGGCACGGTCTCGCCCAGCGCGAACATCTCGTAGGCCCGCGCGTAGCCGATGCGCGCCGGCATCAGCAGGCTGGAGGCGGCTTCCGGCACCAGCGCAAGGCTGACGAAGGGCGTCGACAGTTGCGCGTTGTCGGCAAGCACGACGAGGTCGCAATGCAGCAGCATCGTGGTGCCGACGCCGACGGCGCGGCCCTGCACCGCCGCAACCAAGGGCCGGGCGCAGCGCGCCAGCGACTGGATGAAGCGCACGACGTTGCGGCTTCCTTCCGACTTGCCCGCTGCGACCGCGGCGAATTCGCCGACGTCGTTGCCGGCAGTGAACATGTCGCCTTCGCCGCGGATCAGGATCACGCGGGCCGACGCATCCGACTCGGCGGATTCGACGGCGTCGGCAAGTATGCCGTACATCGCATCCGTCAGCGCGTTCTTCTTGTCGGGGCGCGCCAGCGTGAGCGTGAGAATTCCGCCGTTGTTCTCGATCCGGACTTGGTCAGTCATTCGTTCGCTCCTCTTGGGAATTTATCCTGAATGCTCGTCAGCCAGCGCGCGACGACGTCGATCTCCGCGCCGGTAAATCCTTCCGTCAATGCCGCATTGACCTTTGCTGCGCTGGCCTTCGCCTGCGCCAGCGCCGTTCGCCCCTTCGGCGTCAGCCAGACGCGCCAGGCGCGACCATCCTCGTGATCCGCGCGCCGCTCGACCAGTTTAGCCGCCGCCGTACGGTCGACCAGCCCCGAGATGCCGGCCGGCCCCATGTCGAGCGCCGCGCCGGCCTCGCCCATCAGGACGCCGTCCTGCTTGCCGAGGATGAACAGGAGTCCTGCCTGCGCCGGCGTGACCTCGCTCGAAGGCTGCCCCGCCATCCAGCGCTGCACGCGGCGTTGGGCCACGCTCAACAGGTAGATCAGCCGATGATGCCCCGAGCCGGCCGCTTTATTTCGCATGCGAAATATATAGTCGAGGCGGCCCGGGATGTCAAAGGACGGCAGCTGGATCGATGTGCCGCGGCATCGTCGAGCAACAGGGCCGCACCGGCGCACCAGAACCTCACCCACCAATCGCAATTACTCGCCGCCGCCCAGCTTGACGGTTGCTTCTTTTTGTGTTCCCTATTCGTTCTATTCAATCATAGATTGTCCCGGAGACCTTTCGTGATGAACAGTATGCGTGGCGAAAACCAGCCGACCCAGCTCGTAATTCATAATGACGATGATACGCCGGACCAATTCGTGATGGATCTGCTTCGGCAGGTTTTCGGCAAATCAGACCGTGAAGCGACCGCGCTCATCACCCAGATCGAGCAGAAGGAAAAAGCGGTTTGCGGGCCTTACCCGCAATCGGTTGCCGAAGCCCTTTTCAAATCTGCGCAACAATCCATCGAATTGGCCGGCCACCAACTGCAGGTCACGCTAGAGGCGGTCAAGACTCCTTGCGAACTCTGTGGCAAGCCTGAGGGACAGACCGACGTTCGTATCGGCGACCGAACGGTCTGGCTGTGCAGCGACTGCATGCGTGCGGCGGATGAACCCTCGAACGAACAAGAGGAAGATTTCGACTTTGCTTGCGACGTTCTCGATTGGCACCTTGCCAGCACCGCGCGCAGCAAACTCGTGACCACGATCCGCCAATTTCCCGGCCACATGCGGGTCGATCTTCAAGCCGCGGTCGACCGGCTCTTCGGCAAGGCCATCCGGCTAGTGGGACTGAACGAGGAGCAGCGCTACGAAACGCTGTCGATCCCACGACTGCTCAAGGAGGGCCGCTATGCGATCGCGATTGCCCCGCTGCAATATTCCGACGTCGATGTAGGCGAGAAGAGCCCGGTCAAGTGTCTGGATAACGGACTATGGCTGTGTGAGCAGGATCATCTCCGCTATGCGGTTTTGCTCTGCGCACACCGCGAATACAGTCGCGAGCCCGGAATTCGGATCGAGATCCTGGTGCCTTCAGGTTCCGCAGGCGCGGCTCTCGTCCAGCGATGCTTCAATGAATTGGAAGAAGCCGTACAGACTGCGCGGACCTATCGCGGCAAGATCCTGTCGCTCGATGCCGACTCCGACTATCGCGGTCGCTCGCGCGGCATCACGGTGCATCGCTTGCCGCAGGTCGCGCGCGACGAGGTGATCCTGCCGGAGCAGACCCTGCGGCTGCTCGATCGCAACGTTCTGACCTTCGTCAACACCCGAGACCAATTGCGCCGGCTGGGTCAATCGACACGCAAAGGCATCTTGCTGTACGGGCCGCCGGGCACTGGCAAGACCCACACGATCCGCTATCTCGCAACGCATTTGCCCGGGCATACGACGCTGATCATCACGGCCGAGCAGATCGGTCTGCTCGGCGCCTATATGAGCCTGGCACGCCTGCTCCAGCCGTCGATGGTGGTGATTGAGGATGTCGATCTCATCGCCCGCGACCGCGATGACATGGGGCCGTGTGAGGAATCCATGCTGAACAAGCTGCTCAACGAGATGGACGGGCTGAAGGAAGACGCCGACATCCTGTTCGTCCTGACCACCAACCGGCCGGAGGACCTCGAGGGAGCTCTCGCGGGTCGCCCCGGCCGCATCGATCAAGCCATCGAAGTGCCGCTGCCCGACGAGACCGGCCGCGGCAAGCTGGTCCGGCTCTACGGCAGGGGATTGCCGCTCGAGGGGGCGGTGATTGCGGAGGCTGCCCGACGCAGCGAGGGCACCAGTTGCGCCTTCATCAAGGAGCTGATGCGGCGGCTGGCGCAAGGAAGCATCGCACGGGACGGCGGCAACACCGTGATCTCCGCCGATATCGACGAAGCCCTTGACGACATGCTGTTCTCCGGCGGCCGGCTCAACGCGCAGCTGCTCGGCGGCGCGCAGGCAATGGCCGCGGGGTGACGCTCCGAAGTGGCGCGCCGGCTACGGCGCGCAGGTGAAGCTCGACGCCGCCGTCACCGGACCGCTCTTGTAGTGGGGCCAGGCCGGCCAGCGGCACAGCGGCAGCGCGCGAAGCGTCGCGAACGACGGCGCCTCGACCTTCTGCTCGGCGACTTCGAGGTCGCCGGGCGCCTTGCCCTTTTCGACCCAGTCGACCAGCGCGCTCAGCATGTCGACATTGGCCGGCGCGCCGGAGCCGACATGGTCGACCCCGGGCGCGGTGTAGAGCCGCGCGAATTCGGCCGTCTCGGCCTTGCCGAGCTTGCGTTCGACGCTCTCGAAATAGCGGATGCCGGCATAGGGGCTCTGCGCGTAGTCCGCCATATGTTCGAGCATGATCAGCCGGCCGCCGCGAGCGCGGAAGCGGCTGAGGTCGGGGTCGGTGGAATCCATCAGGCTGGAGACCTCGAGCAGCCGCGCCTTGTGCTCTTCGGGCTTATAGGTCGTCACGTCGAGCTTGGGATCGCGCGCGAACACATATTGGATGCCGCCGGCACCGTAGATCCAGGCGATGCCGTTATTGGGCGCAGGCGGCTGCGCAGGAGACGCCGTGCCGAGCCACCATGCGACCCAGCCGCCGGTCGGGCCAACCGCCGGCGTGTCCTCGCCCGACACGCCCCAGCCCGGATAATCATCGAGACCGTTGGCGAGCGGGAACGGGAATTTGTAGGTCGAATGCAGGGTGTCGATCGCCTTGATCTGCGCGTCGGTGAGGCACTGATCGCCCGTCTTGCCGCTCGCGCAACGCAGCGTCTCCGCCTTGAACGCCGCCTTGCAGGACACGGGATCTTGCACCAGCGCGTCGTCGGAGCCGTCGGCCTTGTCGCAAGCCGCGCGCACGGCGTCGCCGACGAGCTTCACCTGCGCCGGATTGATCCAGCCATCGCCCATGGTCACGAGACCCGAGCGGGTGCCGGCATGCTGCAGGCCGACCCAGTTGATGACGGGCACGCGGGCAAAGATGCCGTCGAAATCATCGGGATAGCGCTGTGCCATGGTGAGGCCTTCGCGGCCGCCTTCGGACGACCCCATGAAGTACATTTTCTCAGGCCTCTTGCCGTAGGCGCGCTGCATCAGCGCGACGGCGGCATCGCGTACCTTCTTGTAGGCGCGATGGGCGAAATTCTCGAAGGCTTCGTCGTTGAGCGCGAACAGCTGCGGCGGTTCGCCTGGCTTGGACTCATGACCGGAATCGGTGCCGTAGGTGACGAACCCGCGCGCGAGCGGCGACGGCTTGTCGAAGGGATAGGCCGGCGGCAGCGTCAGGCCCGTGATCAGCACGCCGTTGAATCCGCCCCCGCCAAATTGCAGCGAGCGGCCGTTCCATTCGACGGGCAAATTAACCTGAAATCTGATCGGCGGCGCCTTGGGATCGGTGGGATCGATATGGCCGAGCACCTTGCAGAAGCCGGGATTGGCGGGCGTGACGCGCCCCGACGGCGTCGGGCCGCGTTCGGCGACGGCCAGTTGCGACGGCGCCAGCAACGTCGCCGAATCGATCTTCACGGCGTCAGTGCCGCCGACCAGGCCCTTGCAGACGGCGTCCGCATCCTCGGCCAGCGTCACCGCTGCAGCGGAGTTCGCGCCCAGTGCAGTCACTGCGCCCACGAGCAATACACACAGCTTCGCACGCCCTTGCGCCATCGTTTCCCCCTGCACTTTCTGTTCTCGTTCGTTCCGCCAGCAGGCCGTATTCAAGGCGCCTTCCGACCGGCCGTCAATGACGCTAGTGCTCAAACACCAGCCGCGCGCCGACGGTGCCCTCGAGGCTGCGGATCTGCTGCAGCAGCGCGCCTGAATCCTGGCCGCCGAGGTCGGCGTCGAGCACGACGTAACCGAGGTCGCCGGAGGTCTCCAGATATTGCGCGGCGATATTGATGTCGCGCTGCAGGAACACTTCGTTGAGCCGGCGCAGCATGCCGGGCACGTTGCGATGGACGTGACTGAAGCGCGCGCCGGAGGGGCGCAGATGCAGCTGCACCTCCGGAAAATTCACCGCCCCCGTGGTCGAGCCGGTGATGAAGAAGTCGACCAGCTTGCGCGCTACCTCGCCGCCGATGCGCTCCTGCGCCTCCTCAGTCGAACCGCCGATATGCGGGGTGAGGATGACATTGCCGAGGCCCTGCACCGGGCTCTTGAAGCGATCGGAGTTCGAGGACGGCTCGACCGGAAACACGTCGATGGCGGCGCCCGCGAGGTGACCGTCGCGCAGAGCTCCCGCCAGCGCATCGAGATCGACGACGGTGCCGCGGCTGTTGTTGATCAGGAGGGACCCGGGCTTCATCGCCCGCAGCTCCTTCTCGCCGATCATCCCGGCGGTCTCCGGCGTTTCCGGCACATGCAGGCTGACGACGTCGCTCTGCGCCAGCAGTTCCTCCAGCTTCTCGACCGGCTCGGTGTTGCCGTGGCGGAGCTTGTCGGTGCGGTCGAAATAGATCACGCGCATGCCGATCGCCTCCGCCAGGGTCGAGAGCTGCGAGCCGATATTGCCGTAGCCGATGATGCCGAGGGTACGGCCGCGTACCTCGCGGCTGCCGGTCGCCGACTTGTCCCAGCCGCCCTCATGGGCCGACACCGAGCGCGGGAAGATGCGCCGCAGCAGCATCACGATCTCACCGATCACGAGCTCGGCGACGCTGCGCGTGTTGGAGAACGGCGCGTTGAACACCGGAATGCCGCGCTTGCGCGCCGCCAGCAGATCGACCTGGTTGGTGCCGACGCTGAAGCAGCCGACGGCGAGAAGCTGGTCGGCCGCTTCCAGCACCTGATCGGTGATCTGGGTGCGCGAGCGGATGCCGAGCAATGACACGCCCTTGAGCGCCCGCCGCAAATCCTCGCCGTCCAGCGCCTTGGTCAGGCGCTCGACATTGGTGAAACCCGCCGTTCTGAACAGGTCCACGGCGCTGTCGTTGACGCCTTCAAGCAGCAGCGCCTTCGCGCTCCGCTCAGGGCTTTGGCCTGGGACTGACATGAAATCTCCGTGGGTCACAGCTTCGCCGCAGCTCATAGACCGCGGGGGATGCGCAGCACAATAGGGTTCGGATACGGGGAGAAGATGGCGGGCGCTCGTCAGATCACGTAAAACCCGTGCGTGCCGTCCAGACGCAATTGTTCGACCAGGCCATACTCCCAGTCGAGATAGGCCTGCATCGCACGCTCGTCGACACCGGTGCCTTCATAGGGGCGGCGGTAACGGTGGGCGGGGTCGGGCTTGGGCAGGACGTGCGGCGGACCGATTTCGAGCGCGCCGTCATAGCCACCTTCCCGCACATAGACCTCCCAGCCCATCTGCGCGAGCCAGGACGCCGTCATGTCGGCGCGGACGCCCTTGTCGTCGGTCAGCGCGATGCGCGCGCCGCGCACCGGTGCGGCCATATCGGTTTCCTGGACCAGCTGTCCGCCGGGATAGTGACGAAACCCCGGGAGATGGCCGGCGGCATATTCCTCGGCGTCACGCACGTCGAAGCGATAGAGCGTGCGATCGGTCTGCGCGACAAGCCCAGCCATCTCGCTCGCACCGATGTGGCGCACACCGGCGCGATAGGCGACGTCGCGCGCATTGGCCGGGCCGCCCTCGAACGGCCCGATCGCGCCACGCCGGTCGGCACCGTGGCCGAGCGTATGCCGCGCCAGCGTCCAGCCGATGGTGCCGTTGCGCAGCGCCCGAACCTTGTTCGGCACGCCGGCATTGATCAGCGATTGGGTGCCGATGATCGAGCGGGTGCGGCCGGCGCAATTCAAGATGATGGTGGTGTCGACATCGGGTGCCGCCTGCCCTGCCCGCAGCACCAGCTCCGCGCCGGGCACGCTGACCGAGCCCGGGATGTTCATGGTGGCATACTCGTCGAAGCGGCGAACGTCGAGGATCGCGATGTTGGCCTTGTCCGCGATGAGTTTTGCCACCTCGTCGGCACTGAACGACGGGGTGTGCCGGCGCGATTCGACCAGCTCGCCAAAGGCTTTTGAGTAGGAGTTGACGTCCTCGAAGATTTGATAGCCGGCGTCGCGCCAGGCCTTCAGCCCGCCATCGAGCGCGCGGACATTGGTATAGCCGAGCGCGGCCAACCGCTCGGCGCCGGCAGTGACGAGGCCCTCGCCGTCATCATAGAGCACGATCGCCACGTCCTTGCGCGGCAGCCGCACCTCGGCTTCGATCCCGATCCGGTCCGCGGCCATGTTGGCAGCAAACAGCGGATGTCCCGTCGCGAAACCAGCCTCGTGCCTGAGATCGAGCAGAGCGATCTCCTCGCGGAGCAGCAGTGCCCGGCGGATATCGGCGGGTGTGACGGTCGAAGGCTTCATGAGACAGGCAACCTTGGGAGACTTGAACGGGACTGGTTCTTGAATGATTGCCGGCCGGTTGGCCAGCCCGATCCGGGGGGTATGGCTCCGACCGGCGGGCGCGCCCACCGTGGTCCCCGGCTGAAAATCGTTTCGTATGCCGCGCTTGAGGGCTAAAGTTCCGAATCGTCTGGGGGGGGCGCAATATGAAAGTGCTAAAATTCCTGGTGGTGTTTCTGGCGCTTCCGGGCGTCGCGATGGCCGCGCTCACCAATGCCGAACGCAAATCGCAATTCGAGCGGGCAATGGCCTCGATCATGGCCGCAGCGACGCCGGCCGTACACCCAACGCTTCGCGACACGCTGATCAAGGACTATCTCGCCTGCAAACCCAACAAGGGACAGGCCGTGGAGCTCGTCAATGCGAGCTACCTTCGGATCTGCGAACAGGACGACGCTTCGGCGACGGGAGACCGTGCACTGGAATCCTGTCAGCTTCGCTACGGCAAGCCATGCGCCCTGCTGGCGGTCAACGAGGAAATCGTCGCTGAAGGCGAGCTCGCGTCGAGAGACATGCCGCGGCTGCATTATGCAGGCAAGTACGACTTGTCGCAGATTCCAATCATCCGGCGGATCACGCGACAGCGCCCTGACGTGCAGAACTACGACAAGGCCATGGAGCCCAAGGCGATCGCGATCCATCCCTGGGGTAAGCTGTTCATCTCGGCAGGGGACCCCAGCCTTAAAGACGCCCAGACCTCCGCGCTTGCGAAATGTAACAGCGATCCCGCGCGGAACGGCCGGGATGGCGGCTGCTTCGTCTACGCCATCAACAACGACATCGTCCTCGACGAACGGCGCATGCAGGCGAAGTGATACGACGACGGCGGCTCACCCGGGCAACACCAAGCCCTGTCGAAGCAGTCCCCCGTTCACTCGCCCGGCACGAGCTGCCCGAGCGGTGACTGGTCCGGCCGCCGCAGCTTGCGGCGCGACAGATAAAGCAAAATGCCGGTGACCACGAACAGCGGCATCAGCGCGGCCGCGATCAAGAACGCAAGTTTGCCGGGCCAACCCAGAATCGCACCGCGGTGGATGTCGAGCACATTCGCAATGATCTTCTCACCGAACGCCTTGTCGGCGTAGCGTTCCGCAGAAACGAATTGGCCGGTAACGGCATCGACGCGGAATTCGTCGCGGGTGGTGTCGAGGGTCGAGTCTTTCCCCCAGGAGCGGATCCGGATCACCGTGCCCGGAGCGGCGGGCAACGTCAGCAACGCCTTGGAGAAGCGGCTGCCCTCTTCGTGCAGGAAGGCGCCCCACGCGCGATCAAAGCCGATCGGCTGTGCCGTCTCGCTGGCGCCGGCGCCACGCGACGCCTTTGCAGGCATCTTCGGCTGCATCTTCGCCGAGGCGGCCTGCGGGCGCGACAGCAACCAGACGGCACCGTCCTTGTACCAGTCGAACGAGTACCACAGCCCGGTCAGCGTCATCACCAGATAGACCGGCAGGACCCAGGTGCCGATCACCGCGTGCAGCGAGCGATGGAGGCCGCGTCCGCTGAGGCCGAGATTGGGCTTCAGCCACATCTTCGCGCTGCCTGCACGCCGCGGCCAGCGCAGCACGAGGCCCGAGATGAGCATCACGATCAAGCCGAGCGCGGCCACGCCCGTGATCTGACGCCCCCAGCCCTTGGCGTCGCCGGGAATCAACAGCCAGCGATGCAGCTTGCGCACGGTCGCGAAAAACTCTTCGCCGCGAGGTGCGCCCAACACGCGCGCGTCATAGGGATCGACATAGAGCGAGGACGGCCGCGCGCCTCGTTCGTCGCGGGCGAAGCGCACATGCACCGCGGCGGACGGATCACTTGCTAGCGTCACGGCGGAGACTTTGCCGACATCCTGCGCCGCAGTCAGGCGCGCAACCAGTTCGTCCGGCATCAGCGCCGGTGACTGGCGCGGCGCGACCTGCATGATGCCGGCGTTGAGATGATCGACGATCTCATCCTCAAAACTCATGATCGCGCCGCTCAACGCGATCACAGCAAGCAGCAGCGCGAGCACGAGGCCGGCGATGGAATGGACCTGGTGGAGGGCGGCCTTGATCGCGCGCCAGCACTCACGCATCGGCGCGGGTCCTTCTGGTCTGCACGACCGGGAAATCGGCTTCCTCGCGCCACACTGTCATCGCTAGAACTTCACCGTCGCCGACAGAGATACCCGGCGTGCGTCGCCGATCGCGACGTTTAAGGCGTTCCCGGTGGTGGACGTATAATAGACCTTGTCGAACAGGTTCTTGACGTTGAACTGATAGGTCACCGGCAGATTGTCGACCTTGGTGTCGTAGGTCGCAAAGATGTCCGCGACGGTATAGGCCGGCATGAAGAACGTGTTGGCGGCGTCGCCCGGCCGGTCGCCGACGTAGTGCGCGCCACCGCCAAGCCGCAGACGTCCGGGCAGCGCATCGCCGAAATCGTAGACGAGATAGAGCGAAGCCGTGTTCATGGCGGCGTTCAGGAGCTTGGCCTTACCGACAGCGGGATCATTGATCAGCCGGGCATCGGTATACCCATAACTTCCGATCAGGCTCCATTGATCGGCTAGTTTGCCGGTCACGTCCAATTCGACGCCGCGCGACCTGGCTGCGCCGGAGGCACGCGCCGCCGACTTGCCTCCGCCGATGTCATCCAGCACCAGCACATTCTTCTTCTGGATGTCGTAGACGGCCAGGGTGCCCGACAGCCGCTTGTTGACATCGAACTTCAGACCGGTCTCCCATTGCGTTCCTTCTTCAGGCGCGATGGTGGAGTCGACGACAAAGCCGGTGGTGAACGCCGCGATGACCGATGTCGGCTTCAGCGACTGCGTATAGCTCACGTAATAGGAGAGCTGATCGTTCAGCTTGAAGATGACGCCGCCTAGCGGCAGCACCTTGTCACCCGCCAAATTGGTGTTTGTGATGAAGTTCGGCCGGCCTTTTCCCGCGAACTGCTCGTATTCCATCCAGCGCACGCCTCCGACCACGGACAGCCAGTTGGTCAGATGGAAGGTGTCCTGGGCGAAGAAGCCGCGGGTGCCGAGTTTGTCCGTCTGCTCGCTGTCCACTGGCGAAACGGTCGTGCCCGGCACGACCAGCCCGTAGATCGGGTTGTAGAAATTGAAGCTCGCCGTCGCCTGCCGAATCAAATCGTGGCGGTCGATCGTGCGATAGAGCGCCTCGCCTCCGAACAAGATCTCGTTTCGGAAGCCGCCGACCCAGACATCACCCTGCAGATAGGAGGTGCCGTAGCTGGCGTTGCTCAGCGAGTTACGCGTGCCGTCGTTGCTGCGGGTCTCGACGCCAGTCGTCGCGTTGACGCCGGTGATGCGAAGTTGGTTGGCACTGAACGTCTCGGTGTTGTAGCTGTAGGCCGCCGTGACCTTCCAATTGTCGTCGAGCTTCTGCTCGACCGAGGCCTGCACCAGGTCCGAGATGCCCCACATGTTGTTGAAGGGCTCGTCGAGCCGGCGCGTCTTCGGGATCGCCAGCGGAGCGCCCTTGACGAAGGCAGTGCCGCGGTCGAATGGGTAGATGAATTCGCGGTGCTCATAGGTGAGCTGGACCGTCGTGGTGTCGCCGTACCAGGCCAGCGACGGGTTCACCAGCATTTCCCTGTGGCGGCCGAAATTGCGCCAATAGTCCTCGCTGACGCCGTAACCGACGAACCGATAGGCAAGGCCTTGGTCGCCGATCGGACCGGTGATGTCGAGCGTGCCGTCGGCGCCGTTGCGATTGTTCGCGAATGTCGAGCCGAGCAGCGTGACCGAACCGTGCTGGTAGAGCTCGGGACGCTTGCTGATGGTGTTGACGATGCCGCCGGGGTCCATGATGCCGTAAAGTAACGATGCTGGCCCCTTCAGCACCTCAACGCTTTCGACCGCGGCGTTCAGGCTGCGCCCCTGCACCAGCGGCATGCCGTTGCGCATGATCGAGCCGTCGCGGTTGTCGCCGAAGCCACGGCGGATCACGGCATCCTGGGTGCCGGCGAGCGTGTTGGTCTGGGTGATCCCGCTGATGTTGACCAGCGCGTCGTCGATATTGCGTGGCAGTTGGTCCTTCAACACCTGCGCGGGCACGACGTTAACGGATTGCGAGGTGTCGAGCGGAGAGGCCCCGCTGCGCAGCGTCGTCGCGCTCGGCATCGCGCGGTAGCCGAGCTTTGCGGCTTGTTGCGCGGCGACATCAGCCGCGGCGCGTTCCGATGGCGTCGGCACTGCGGGTGTCGCGGCGGCGTTGCGTTGGCGCGCGGCGGTCTGAGCGCGGCGTGGGGACTGCTCCGATGCGCGCGCCGCTTTCGGCCGCGGCGCCGGCGCTTCCACCGTCACCGGCGGCAGCGCCGATTGGGCCTGCGCGCTCGCCGTGCTGGAGAGAAATTCGGCGAGCAGCACGGCCGCTCCGATGAGAAGAGCCGCGCGGCTGTCGCCGGCAGGCGTTCGACGGCCGCTGACGCGCTGGCCGTCCAGATAGACACGCACTTTCGATTCACTTCCAGGTCAGACGCAGAAGCTGGCGCGTCTAACAGTCGTGGTACGCGAAGAGAACCGTAGGCGGCCTTGAATCGCTCTAGTGTTGAATGGTTCTAGATTCCGATCCCGCTATTCGGCAATCGTCGATTGATTTCACACCGTGCGCGACACGCAGCGCGCGAATTCGCGGCAACGTGTCACGGTTTTGCGCGTTCTCACGCGATCGCGGGAGCCATCAGCTCGTCGAGCTTCCGCTTGAGCGCGGTGCCGTCGGACAAGGCCCGCAGCGGCGGCCGCACGCGCAGCCAGCTCGCATCGCCCGTCTGTGCCGCGAGGATGGCTTTCAACGTCGTGAGGAAGGATGGTGATTTCACCACGATGTCCACGGCAGCCTGCATGCGTGCTTCGACATCCTTGCCGTCGATCATCGCCTTGACCAGCTCCGGCGCGATGTTGGCCATGCCGCAGATGGTGCCGGCACCGCCTGCGGCGATCGCGCGGGCGATGTCAACTTCGTTGCCGACGGTAATGGCGAGCTCGGGAGCGGCGGCACGGAACGCCTGGAACTGCTTGAAGTCGCCGCTGGAGTCTTTCAGGCCCGCAACGACCTTGCCGTAGCGCTTGCGCAAATTCGCGGCGACGCCGGTCGGGATCGCGACACCCGAGATCTGCGGGATATGATAGAGGTAGGCACGCAGGCGATCGTCGGCGACGCCGTCA
The DNA here is from genome assembly GCF_023073095.1 of Bradyrhizobium sp. 44. Lineage (NCBI taxonomy): Bacteria > Pseudomonadati > Pseudomonadota > Alphaproteobacteria > Hyphomicrobiales > Nitrobacteraceae > Bradyrhizobium > Bradyrhizobium sp. 44. The sequence goes on along the minus strand of NZ_JADPIY010000008.1, from coordinate 563,120 downwards.
AGAATTGCCGCAAAGGCATCCTCGACGCCTTCAGGGGTGACGCTGCGATCGAAGTAAGGCGGCAGATACAGCACGTGACGCAGGCCGAGACCGAGCACGGCGCGCGTCAGAGCGATGCTGTCGCTGATCGCGGGGAAGCCCCCGCCGATTCCAATGCGGTCCGGCGCGACGCCGGCCTTGAGCACGGCTTCGATGGTCGCGACCCGTTCGGCGACATTGAACGAGGTGCCCTCGCCGGTGGTGCCGAACAGCACGACACCGTCGACGCCCTTGGCGAAGAGTTGCTTGGCGTGGGCGGCGAGCTTTGCGGAGTCCACGCTGCCGTCCGTCGCCAGCGGCGTCGCCGACGCCACCCAGAACCCGCGAATTGCCTCGGTCATCACACTAGCCTTGTTTTTGCTTTACTTTCCACCTTGTACCTTACATACAACAAACGCGCAAACCCTTTCCGCCGTCATGGCGGACATAACACGCAGCCAGATTCCGAGGAGGTCTCGCATGAACATGGTGACCCCCATCGAGCGGCCCGACCAACTGCTCGGCGCCCTGCGCGACAGGCTCGGCGCGGCTGCTGTGCTTGTCGGCACCGACGTGCCCGCGCGCAATTGCAACGACTGGAGCGCGAGCCTGCCGCAAACGCCGCTAGCGGTGATCCGCCCGGTCGACGCGCAAGGCGTGGCCGACGCGATTCTGACCTGCCGGCAGGCGCATCTGCCGTTCGTGCCGCAGGGCGGATTGACCGGGCTGTGCCGCGGCGCATCGCCTGAAGCAGGCTGGGTCGCGATCTCGCTGGAGCGCATGAGCGGCATCGAGGAGATCGATCATGCCTCGATGACGATGACGGTGAAAGCAGGTACGCCGCTTCAGACGATCCAGATGGCGGCCGACGAGGCCGGCTTCTTCTTTCCGCTCGACCTCGGCTCGCGCGGCTCCTGCGCGATCGGCGGCAACCTCTCGACCAATGCCGGCGGCAACCGCGTGATCCGCTACGGCATGACGCGCGAGCTGGTGCTCGGGCTCGAAGTCGTGCTGCCCGACGGCACCATCATCACCAGCCTCAACAAGCTGATGAAGAACAATGCTGGCTATGACCTGAAGCATCTGTTCATCGGCTCGGAGGGCACGCTCGGCATCATCACCCGCGTGGTGCTGCGGCTGTTTCCAAAACCGCGCTCGACCATGGCCGCGCTCTGCGCGCTCGAGGACTATGCCGCGGTGATCGCGCTGCTCGGCGCCGCGCGAAGCGGGCTCGGCCCGCTGCTGTCGGCGTTCGAGGTGATGTGGCCGGATTACTGGGACGTGATCACGACTCGCGCCGGCGTCAAGCCGCCGGTCGCGGCAGGCCACGGCCTCTACGTGCTGGTCGAAGCGCAGGGCACCGACGAGAGCCTCGATGCGCCGCGCTTCCAAAGCTGGCTCGAAGAGCTGATGGAGCGCGGGTTGCTCGCCGACGCCGCCGTGGCGCAATCGCTGGCGCAGACGCAAAGCTTCTGGCGCGTGCGCGACATCTGTGCCGAGTTCGGCCAGGTGCTGGGGCCGCACATCTCCTACGACATCGGCCTTGCCGTGGCGCGGATGGACGAGTTCGTCACGCGCTGCAAGGCGGCGCTCGCAAAGGGCATCGAGGGATGCGAGAGCGTCTATTACGGCCATATCGGCGACGGCAATCTGCATCTCGTCTCCTGGGTGACTGGCCTTGCCGTCGAGCAGCAGCCGAAGGAAGCGATGGACGCGATCATCTACGGTCTCGTGCGTGAGATGGGCGGCAGCGTCTCCGCCGAGCACGGCATCGGCACGCTGAAGAAGAAGTGGCTGGGTCATGCCCGCAGCGAGGTCGAGATCGCGCTGATGCGGACGCTGAAGGCCGCGCTCGATCCCGATCATCTGCTCAACCCAGGCAAGGTGATCTGAGAGAGCCGATGCGATCGCTGAAGCTCGATGCACCGAAATCGCTGTCGCAACGGGTCGTGCAGCGGCTGCGCCAGGCCATCATCGACGGCGAGTTCGCACTGGGTGCAGCCATCTCGGAGGAGATGGTGGCAAATTCCTTCGGCGTCAGCCGCACCCCGGTGCGCGAGGCGATGGGTCAGTTGCAGGCGCAGGGCCTCGTGGTGATCCGCCCGCAGGTCGGCAGTTTTGTCTTTACGCCAAGCGCCGAAGACATCACCGCGCTCTGCACGTTCCGAAACGCGCTGGAGCCCAAGGCCGCCGAGCTCGCCTTCCACCATGATCGCGCCGGTGCGATCGCGACGATGAGCGAGGCGATCGCGACGATGGAGCCGGCGATTGAAGCCCGGGACAATATCGCCTACGGGCGCGCCGATGCCGCCTTCCACGAGGCGCTGTTCGCCCATTGCGGCAACCGCTATCTCGCCGAATCCTATCAGCTCGCATCCAGCCGCGTCGCAGCACTGCGCACCAATTTGACTTCGCCGATCGACGTGCGCACACGCACGTCCTTCGACGAGCATCGCAAGCTGCTCGATCTGTTCGCCCGCGGCGGGTTCGCCGCCTTCGCGACGCTGATGACCACGCACGTCACCAATTCGGGCGTGGTCTACGCAAAAGCGCTGCAGGTGGATTGAGCGCTGCTACCGCGCATTTTTCGTGCCGGGCCTGTCCAGAAAATCCAGCGCGGTGTTGATCTGTTCGAGCTGGTGTTCGATTTTGTCGCGGTCCTCGACCGTGGGCGCCTTCTCGAGCTGCTCAACGAGCTTCTGCTTTCGCAACAGCAAGTTCTCTATGACTGTACTCACGGCTCCCCCATCCGCCAAAGGCGAACATCGGGGCGATATTAAACCCCGGGCGCGAGCGCGCGCCAGCCGGGCCGGCGCAAACCCTGCATCAGAATGTTCGTGAGGGCAGTTGGTTCCTGCGCGTGATCCGAGAACATGGATCCGCTGGCGCGCTTAATGGGTCGAGCCTACGCCCGCGAGTTGCACCGGTGCGATCTGGGTACGGGTGACGGAGACCGAGAACAGCGCCAGCAGCGCGCACAGCATGCAGAGTCTCATCCGCACTGTCCTGCGATCGGTGATCGGCAGGAACAGGAAAAACATCATCGCCAGGATCAGCAGCATGTCGACCACAAACATCGATCTCTCCCTTGAAACGAGGCAGAGCATGACGCGGTGCAGGCTGGGCGGTATGTGGACGGCGTCACACAGCTGATGGCGGCGCTCGCGAACGGTTAACGGGTTCGCACGCCCGGGCCGCCGGCCACGGAACCGCATCTTTCACGCGCCTGTCGGTTGTATTCGCCGTCTCGGAGTCCTATGCGTAGGCGCCATGGACATCCAGATCATCGCCGCCGAAAAGCCCCTGATGGCGCAGGCACGCCCGCACAAGCCGGCGCCATTCCTCCCGATGAGCCGCGCCGAGATGGATGCGCTCGGCTGGGACGCCTGCGACATCGTGCTGGTGACGGGCGATGCCTATGTCGACCATCCCAGCTTCGGCATGGCCATCATCGGCCGCCTGCTGGAGGCGCAGGGTTTTCGCGTCGGCATCATCTCGCAGCCGGACTGGCATTCGGCCGAGCCGTTCAAGGCATTGGGCAAGCCAAAAGTCTTCTTCGGCGTCACCGGCGGCAACATGGATTCGATGGTGAACCGCTACACCGCGGACCGCCGCCTGCGCCATGACGATGCCTATACTGCGGGCGGCGAAGGCGGCAAGCGGCCGGACCGCTGCACCGTGGTCTACGCGCAGCGTTGCCGCGAGGCGTTCAAGGGTGTCCCGGTCGTGCTCGGCGGCATCGAGGCCTCGCTGCGCCGGATCGCGCATTACGATTACTGGTCCGACAAGGTGCGCCGTTCGGTGCTGGCCGACGCCAAGGCGGACCTGCTGCTCTACGGCAATGCCGAGCGCGCCGTCGTCGAAGTGGCGAACCGTCTTGCCGCCGGCCAGGCGCCGCGCGAACTCGACGACATCAGGGGCGTCGCGCTGTTCCGCCGGGTCCCTGAGGACTACGTCGAGCTGCACGCCGACGATATCGACTCCGCCGACGAGGGCGCTTCGCGGACGAAAGGCCTGACCGTGATCCGGCTGCCGGCTTTGGAGCAGGTCGAGCAGGACAAGGAGGCCTATGCCCGCGCGTCACGCGTGCTGCACCGGGAGAGCAATCCCGGCAATGCGCGGCCGCTGGTGCAGCGCCACGGCGATCGCGATCTCTGGCTCAACCCGCCGCCGATCCCGCTGACCAGCGAGGAGATGGACGCAGTCTACGATCTTCCCTACGCGCGCGCCCCGCATCCGTCCTATGGCGAAGCCAAAATCCCCGCCTGGGACATGATCAAATTCTCGGTGACGATCATGCGCGGCTGTTTCGGCGGCTGCACCTTCTGCTCGATCACCGAGCACGAGGGCCGCATCATTCAGAACCGCTCCGAGGGCTCGATCCTGCGCGAGATCGAGAAGATCCGCGACAAGACGCCCGGCTTCACCGGCGTGATCTCCGACATCGGCGGTCCCACCGCCAACATGTACCGGATGGCATGCAAGGATCCCAAGGTCGAGGCGGCGTGCCGGCGGCCCTCCTGCGTCTTCCCGGAGATCTGCCCGAACCTCAACACCTCGCATGACGATCTGATCCGGCTCTATCGCAAGGTGCGCGAGACCAAGGGCATCAAGAAGGTGATGGTGGCTTCCGGCGTGCGCTACGACCTCGCGGTCGAAAGCCCCGAATACATCAAGGAGCTCGTCACCCATCACGTCGGCGGCTATCTGAAGATCGCGCCCGAACATACCGAGCGCGGGCCGCTCGACAAGATGATGAAGCCCGGCATCGGCGCCTACAACCAGTTCAAGCGCATGTTCGATGCCGCGGCCGAACAGGCCGGCAAGAAATATTATCTGATCCCGTATTTCATCGCGGCGCATCCGGGCACGACCGACGAGGACATGATGAACCTCGCGCTCTGGCTGAAGAAGAACCGCTACCGCGCGGATCAAGTGCAGACCTTCCTGCCCTCGCCGATGGCGACCGCAACGGCGATGTACCACACCGGCGTCAACCCGCTGCGCGGCGTGCGGCGCGGCGGCAGCGACAAGGTCGAGGCCATCAAGGGCCTGCGGCAGCGCCGCCTGCACAAGGCCTTCCTGCGCTACCACGATCCCGACAACTGGCCGGTGCTGCGTGAAGCCCTGAAAGAGATGGGCCGCGCCGACCTGATCGGCTCGCGCCCCGACCAGCTGGTCCCTGCGCACCAGCCACCCGGCACCGGCAAGGCCGCCGGCACGCGGCGACCGGTTCGTCCAGACGGCAAGACCCAGCGGTTCACGACCAAGAATCTGCGGGTGATGAAGTAGCGGGCGAGCCGGGCCAGGTCCGGTTCATCCTCGCACTGTCGTGCTCTCAAAACAAAAACCTCGAAAACAACCCCATGCACAGTAGCCGGCATGAGCGGGATCAATGACTTAGGTGCTTTGCGAATCCGTTGAATCCGGCGGGCGAGATAACAAAAAAACGAAAATTAGGTTTTGGCGAAATATTGACTCGTCGGGCAAAACAGGCGCACGATGCAATTGTCGCGGCACGCGTGACAGGGCGAGCCCCAACCGCTACTCCGTATCGATATCCTCGAGCTTCACACCACCTCGCGCGCAGGCTCGAAACAATCGTCCTCAGACTTGAATCCATTCAACACAGCAGACTCGGTGCGCGCCCGGATGCGCTGGGGAGCGTAGTCGTAAACGCGTTAGCTCGCGGGGTAGCCGGTGTCCGCTCTGTCCGCGAAACCGGACATGGCCAGTCCGGCTTTGTGAGTCAGCTTCGGGCCAGCAGCGGAAGTGCTGGCTCTGCGTTGCTGCTGACCTAGTTTACTTTCTCGTCGGACCTAGAAGGTCCCCAAGCATATGCCTCTTCGGGGCTGCTAAACGCTCGTATGATGGGTTCGGAGAAGCCAAGCACCTCGTAGCAGTAGTCGCCTCCGACAAAGGAGAAGTGCCGCGGCTTCCGACCGACCGGATCGGTCGCAGCGTAGGCTTTCAGCAATGCCGAGTTCTCAGCTTCTTTAATGTAGACTCCGCCGTCGTAGCGGCCAGTTGTTTTGTCCCCGTGATCAGCGACCGAATAGATCATTTCTTCGATGCCCGAATAGATCTCGCAGGACATTTCGATGCCGTAAGCGCGAAGGCCGGGGTTCGGTGCCACCACGATGAGATAGAGAACGCCGCGCCAAAGGCCCTTGATCGAAAACAAAAGGTGGGCGTTCGATGCCATCGATTATCGAAGGGTGGGCCGCCATTTGATAGTGGAATCAGGAAACAATTGGAGACCTTTTCGGTTTGAAAGTTGCGTCATGCCGACAACAAGGCGCTGGGTCAAGATTGTCGCAATGGCCAGAAGCAGACCTCGCAGCTCATTGGGCTTTCTATTCCGACGTCGAGGGCGGAGTGGACCTCTCTTCCCCTGGGAGAAAAGGTGGCGTCACCCGAACTGCGCGACCACGGCCGACCACAGACGCCAGATTTCGGGGGACTTTTCATCGACGGCGGTCTGCACCATGACCAGCTTCGAGGGCGGATCAACGAGGATGCGCTGCCCGAGGTGCCCCAAGAGCGCGAATTGCCGTCTGCTGCCGGGAAACAGGTAGACCTGATAGCCGTACCCGAACCCTCCCTCGGCTTTTGCCAGATACGTCTCGGACGCAAGCACCGTGGTCGCATCAATCATCCACTGTGCCGGTATTATCTGTTTGCCTTCCCACGCTCCGTTGTGGGCCAGCAGACGGGCGAGCCGCGCGTAATCGCGCAGTACCGCATTGAAGAACCCGTGCGCTACCTCACGGCCATCCGCATCAATCAGCCATTTGGCATCCGCTTCCGTGCCGATCGGCTGCCAAATTTTTTCCTGGAGATAGCCGCACATTGATTGACCGGTCGCGTAATGCAGCACGAGACCAAGCACGTCCGTCTCGATACTGGCGTAATGGAATCGCGTCCCCGGCGGCGCGATCCGTTGGTTGAATTGCGCGATGCTGGCAACGGTGCCTTTTTGGGAAAACCAGTGTTTGCGCACCATGTCGCCCCACAGGCGATCGAGGTCGTCTCCGCTGCCTTTCGCTTCATCGTTCTCTTCACCGAACTTCACGCCAGACGACATGTGCAGCAGCGCGCGGATCGGCGTTGCACCGTATTCCGTGCCCTTCAAGCCGGGAACATAGGTCTCCGCAGCATCGTCGATCGACTTGATCGCGCCTTCCGCGGTCGCGATCCCTACCAGCATGCCAGTGATAGATTTTGCCATCGACTGCGATATCAGCCGGTCTCGATCGGTGCGGCCGTACTGATAGCACTCAACCAGAATCCGGTCGTCCTTAGCGATCAACAGGCCCGTCACCGGATTGCGCGACAGATAATCCGCAAGCGAAGCGCGGTTTCCCTTGTACTGGTAGCTGACATCCGCCGGCGTTCGCTTGAATGGCCAGGATGTGGCCGCGCGATCGACATGGCGTGTCGGGAATATCTCATCGTAATGACTGAATGCGCCGACGCGGTATTTTGGCGAGGCCGGATTGCCGGGCTGGAAGATCCTCCACCGGTCCTTGATCGGGTAGTTCTCGGCCGCGCCGTAAAGTTCGGCGTCCGGGCCATCGGCGAAAAAGGACGGACCACCACCGATTTCGGCAGCCCAACTCCATTTCGCCGGCGCCGCAACGCAGGTTGCCGCAAGTCCGGTCAGCATAGAGCGTCGCGAGAGTGCATTCCCGGCGCTGGTATCGGACTTTAAAGGCCTTCTCATTGCTCATTGTTCCAAGCTACCGCTGCGCCGCTTGCAAGAGCGATAAAATCGCGCCTTCGCAAACTTGGCCCATCCGACCTTGAAATCGCTGGAGAGGGGCCAACTGCTCCTCACCGCGAATGCTACGGCGCGTAACATTGAGGCAAGCAGCGTGCTGTGTCAATGGCCTACAGCTTTTGAGCGAGGTCCGATTTGGGTCGATTTTGTTGCAAAAGTCGGTCACAAGCGGAGCTGCACCGGCTGCTCGCGGCAGGTCAGCTGTGGGCCAAGAGGAGACTAACCAGTCTGGGCGCGAACATACGTCTCCGCTTCTTCGAGCAGGTGATCGAGCGAGCTAACGGCCGTATCGAGCACCAGGTGTCCTCGATCCCACGGTTCATAGTCTCGGCTCACTACCTCAGCCCACGTTGGCTGCTTGAGACCGCTGATGTCTGAGGTGCGTGTTTCCACTCGTTGTCGATGCAAGATCAGGTCGCAGCAAACCACTTCAATCTCAACGACGCATGCCAACTTCTGGGCGGCGATCTGTCGCCATCCGACGCGGCTTGCCAAGACTGGATTTACGCAGTCTACGACAACGACACGACCAAGCTCGAGATTTTCAGCCGCGAGTGCGGTGGCTACCACATAGCCCATGGCCCGACCGTATGACCTGCGGTCCGTAGCGTCTGCTCAACGGCATCGATACGAAGGTACGTGGCCGCGAGACGTCTGGTCAGCTCCCGAGAAAGCGTTGTCTTGCCCGTGCCGGGAAGGCCGCCAAAGACTATCAGCACAGATGGACGGCTTGTCATGCGACATCATCGGCCGGCATTCAATGGTCACCGGCGGTCCTCCCCCGGGCGCGTGCGGCAGGTCAGCTAGCGGACTAGCTGCGACATCCCGGGTCGATGAGCTTCCAGTATGAACGGCACAAAAAAGTTCTGGATCATGCCGGGGCTTTGGAATGCACAATAATAAGTGCTTCGCGATGGCGGAACCGCGGAACTCGTAGCTCAGACGCCCGGTTCCGGGTCAACACGGTTCCTTAATTAACAAATGACCAGAGCGTTCCACACGTAGATCGGCGACGTGTGTCTCGCGCGCTACAGCAAATTCGGTGAGTTGAGTTAGCGTTTGGCACACATTCTTTAAACCTGAGAGACTCGAAATGAAAAAGTTCCTTCTCGCTACTGTCGCTTTTGCCGCCCTAGCGGGTACAGCATCGGCAGCTGATATGGCCGCGCGTCCTTACACCAAAGCCCCACCGATGGCGGCCTCGCCGATTTACAACTGGACCGGCTTTTACATCGGCGGTCACGTCGGCGGCGCATTCGGCGGCAGCAACAACATTCTGGCCCCCGGCTTCACCGGCACCAGCAGCAACGATGGTGTGTTCATGGGCGGCGCGCAGGTCGGTTACGACCATCAGTTCTCGCCGAACTGGGTGCTGGGCATTGAAGCGAACTACAGCTTCCTCGACACCAACAACAATCCCTTCGTCAACCGTGGGCTCGGTTCGGTCACCGGTCGCCTCGGCTACACCTGGGGTCCGGCGCTGCTGTACGTCAAAGGCGGTTACGCCTGGGCTGACTCCCGCCTTACGAACGGTTTCGGCGGCGGCACCTTCACCAACAACGGCGGTGGTCGCGACGGCTACACCGTGGGCGGTGGTCTCGAATACATGTTCGCCCAGAACTGGTCGGGCAAGGTCGAATACCAGTACTACGACTTCGGCACGCGGAACGCTCTCTTCACCAGCGCCGGCGGTGTTGTTACCGCCGTCGGCTTCCGCAATGACGAGCACACCATCAAGGCCGGCCTGAACTACCGGTTTAATTGGGGCGCCGCGTCGGCTTCTCGTTACTGACGCCTTACGTAATATACTTAAAGGGCCAGCCATACGGGCTGGCCCTTTCTGCTAAGACGGAATGGCTGGCGCGAGTTGGCGGCTTGCGTTTTTTACGAAGCTCTCCAGAAACTACGTAATGTCAGCTCATGATCGGACCTCCACTCCTGTGGAGGAAGATTACCGAGCCTGAACAAGGTGAGGCCTCTGCTGAGAGGCGACCAAAATACCTTCGGTTGCTCACGACAGCAACCACCGGGCAATGCGCTCAATTTCAGCTCCGGGTCAAAAGGCGCGCTTGCAGCTCTGTCCGCTTAGGTGTGCTTCCCCCCGGGCGGCATCACCTACGAGCACACGCCTTTCCCATGTTTGCCATCTTTCCTACGGCCGAGATGTCGCAAACTCCGCCCATCACCCATATCTTGCTTCCATGAAAAAGATCGGATTCCTCTCCTTCGGGCACTGGACGCCCTCGCCGCAGTCGCAGACCCGCTCCGCCGCGGACACGCTGCTGCAATCGATCGAGCTTGCGGTTGCGGCCGAAGAGCTCGGCGCCGACGGCGCCTATTTCCGGGTGCACCATTTCGCGCGGCAGCTTGCCTCGCCCTTTCCGCTGCTCGCCGCGGTCGGCGCCAGGACCAGCAAGATCGAGATCGGTACGGCCGTGATCGACATGCGCTACGAGAATCCGCTGTACATGGCGGAGGACGCTGGCTCCGCCGACCTCATCGCCGGCGGGCGCCTCCAGCTCGGCATCAGCCGCGGCTCGCCCGAGCAGGTGATCGATGGCTGGCGCTATTTCGGCTACCAGCCGGCCGAGGGCGAGAGCGACGCCGACATGGGCCGGCGTCATGCCGAGGTCTTTCTCGACATCTTGCGCGGCGAAGGTTTTGCACAGCCCAACCCCCAGCCGATGTTCCCAAATCCACCGGGCCTCCTGCGGCTCGAACCGCATGCGGAAAGCCTGCGCGAACGGATCTGGTGGGGTGCCGGCTCGAACGCCACGGCGGTCTGGGCCGCCAAGCACGGCATGAATTTGCAAAGTTCGACCCTGAAGAACGACGAGACCGGCGAAGCCTTCCATGTGCAGCAGGCCGCTCAGATCCGTAACTATCGCGCTGCGTGGAAGGAAGCCGGCCACCCCCGCGAGCCCCGCGTGTCGGTCAGCCGCAGCATCTTCGCGCTGATCGACGACCGCGACCGGGCCTATTTCGGCGGCGAACGCGGGAGCGAAGACCAGGTCGGCTTCATCGACCCAAGCACCCGCGCGATCTTCGGCCGATCCTATGCGGCGGAGCCGGATGTGCTGATCGAGCAGCTCCGAGCGGACGAGGCGATCGCCGAGGCCGACACGTTGCTGTTGACGATCCCGAACCAGCTTGGTGTCGACTATTGCGCGCACGCCATCGAGGCGATCCTCACGCACGTGGCGCCTGCGCTTGGGTGGCGGTGACGCCTGGACCGCCACACAATTTTTGAAGGTTACGTCTCTTAAAGGCTACGTCGCGGCCTGATAGTGCGTCAGCCGCTCTGGCTCGGCCTCCGGGACGGAGACCGTCTGCATCCTGATGTGGCTGCCGATCACGAGGCCCGTGAGCGAGAGCATGAGCCCAAGCGCCAGCGGCGCGAACAAGGCCTCTTCCTGAAACAATCCATTCAGCAGTACGACCATGACGCCGAAGCCCGCGAGCCCCTGCGTCAAATATCCGGAGAATGCATAAAGACGCCAGGCCTTCAGCGCCACCGCGAAATGAAACGCCAACGGAACGAGGGCTGCGATGCCCATCTGGTACAGCAGGACGCCGATCGCACTCTCGACGGCGCCGTTGGTCGTTCCGGCAGCCTGCGCGGCGCTCCAGTCAATCGAGAAATAGTCGTCCGATAGATTTCCGCCAACTCCCAAGCCGCGCCCAAACGGCCTTTCGAGAAATCCGTTCAAGCCTCCCATGAGGCCAAGAACGTGATAGTCGCCGATCTGCAAGCCAACGCGGATCGCGACAATTGCAAACATGATCAAGGCCACGAAGCCGAGCCATAGCGTCACCACGGCGCCGAGCAGACGGGTCGATATCCAGGCCGTGGCGACGAACACCACCACGATGAGCGCCCCCTTCACGCTGCAAACGATCAGCAGCGGCAACGCCACGAGGGCCAGAAACGGACGCCCTACCGAAAACAGGAAAAGCCCGAAAAAACCGATCCCGTACGCGAAGCTGATCGGATGCATATTCGGTCCGTGGATACGGAGGATCTTCGACAGGCCGAACCCTTCGAGCAGGGGCGTATTGAGAAAGTCGAAGCTGAAACGATCCTTCAGATCGACCGGCACATTGCCGGTGGCGCGCATCTCGGCTTCCCAAACGCCGGAGCGGGCCGCCTTGAGCTCGTCGAAACCCCAGAACGTGTAGCCGTTGGTGATGGCCAGCCAGAAATCCCGAAACGCAAACTCGACGTATCCGCACAGGATCAGAATGGCTCCAAGCGTCACCAGGAACGGCGTGGCGCGAACCTCATAGGTCGCCGCCGTCAGCAGCGAGAGCTGAAACAGGAACAGCGGCAGCACGATGTTGCGCAGATAGACCGTCGCCGCCTGGCCATCCTGCACGAAGCCGATCGCGAAATACAACGACACCACCGCGAGGGTCACGACGCCCCAGCGCATGATCTGGTTGATCTCAGTCGAGCGGTTCCTTTGGCCGGCGACGTAGAGCCCAAATGTCGTCAGCCACATCACGGAGCAGACGAGAAAATTATAGCCTTTGATGAAGTCCAGGTCGGACGGCGCCGAAATCAGCGGCGACAGGATCGAGACGAACAGGTTCTGGAAGAACAGCACAAAGATCGCGATGGCCGGCGCGTAGGTAGGAACCGCAACCACGATGGCGACGGCGACGAGAACTTCGACCGTCAGAGACAGGACCGGGCTCGCCACGTGCAGGACCGGCACAAAGCCGATGACTGCGATGGCGATGCAGAGCGTCGGGATCAGCTCGCGCCAAGGCGAACGTGAAGGCTCGCGACAGCCCCCCTGCACGGCTTGAAGATGCGGTGAGGTCCCGCCACTCATGACTCGTCCTTTGGCACAGCGCGGCGGCAACGATAGCGGCAGGAAGCGCAAGGATTCGTTAACGATGGCGCACGGGTTTAGCGCCGGCCGGGCTTGGTCGCGCCGAGCAGCGCGCGCATGACGTCGGGATCGGGCTTGCCCGTGCCGTTTTCGAGCAGGCCGAATCCCTGCGCCAGCTCCCAATGCGCCCAGCCCCAGCAATGCGCCCGCGCATATGCGGTCACGGCCGCGAGCCAGCGCACGCGGCTGTCCCGGGGTGCCGCGGCTTTCAACACGCCGAATTCGTTGATGATGATCGGCCGCGAAAATTGCTGCTGCCACGCGACCGCGGGCTCGAGCCAGCGGCTGACATCCGGCTTGTCCCTGGCGGCGGCAATCGCCGTGTCGAGCATGCCGAGCGCCTTCGTCGCGCCTCTGTCCTGCAAATCCCGGCGGAGCGCCTGAACCCCGGGATCGCCCGCGTTGATCGGATAAGGCAGATCCGTGATGTCGTGCAGTGGATCCTGCACGTCCCAATAGCCCTGGTGTGTGAACACCATGGGATCGTAGAAATGGATGGCGTAGACGACGTTTGGATCCGGCAACGGGCGAAACCGCGGCAGCGAGTCCGCGCGTTGCCAGTCGACCGGGCCGACGATCAGCGTGGTCGCGGGAAGCAATTGGCGAACGAAGGCGGCGAGCGTTTCGACCTGCTTCTGCCATCTGTCGGCTTCGATGTCGGGCTCATTGAGCAGCTCGGCGAAGACGCGGTCGGCCGGAAAAGATTGAATGACCTGAGCGAGCGTGCCCCACGCATCCTCCAGCTCGCGCAGCGACGCGTCCGCGTCGTCCTTGTGCAGGCGATTGAAACGATCGCCGGGATGAAGATCGACGGAAATTGAATAGCCGAGCGAGATGAGCAGCTTCAATGCCTTGTCGAGCGCCCGCAGCGTCTCATCGCGTTCCGCCTTCGAGGCGAAACGAAGCATCACCCGCTCGGCCGACACCGGCAAGCGCACATGACTCATCCCGGCCTTGCGAAGTTGCTGCAGCAACTCGCGAGTTGGAGGCGCGGATTTTTCGCCGTTGATCCAGCCGTCGGCATTGAACCCGCGCGACAGCGCGGCGAGCCTGTCGCGCGCGACGGTCTGCGGGACAGGCACGCAAGTTTCGGCCGATGCCGCGGAGGCGAGCGACGTTGGTAGCAAGATCGTGGACAGCAAGATCGCGGCAAGGAGCAGACGACGGCACGGCGTCGCCATTGTCAAACCGCCCTGCTAAGCGCGCCGCCGTCAGGGTGAGGCGCGGCAGAGCCCGCGGGTGCGTGATTGACGACGAAACCGGTCGACACGGTGTCGTACTTCGACAGCGCGGCGGTCACCCGTCGCATCGCCGCCGAACCGAGCTCGCCGGCGCGCACCACCGGGATGATCAGGTCCGCGTGCGCGGCGAGCGCGATCGCATCTGGCTGCAAGGCAAGATTGTTCGCATGGATGATGATCAGGTCGAACTCCGAGCGAATATCGTCCTCCGGCCGCGCATCGGCCTTCCTGCCGGCGCTCAGCAGCTCGTCGATCGACTGGAGTCCTGCCGTGGTGGAGCCGTCCTGCCATTCAGTCACCGGCGGCTGGGCGCCCGCGAATTCCGGCTGCAGCCGGATCAGCACGCTCATCATGCCGCGATTGACGGCCGCGCGGTTGAGCGAGCGCGCAACGGTGTTGCCGCCGGCGCTCTTGCCGACCGACAGCACGAGGGCGACCTTGCAACCACGCACCGGGGCACGATCGATACGCTCGAGCAGCGGACGCAAATAAGCGCCGAGATCGAGCTCGGCTGTGGCGGCAATCGGTCGTTGCCAGACAGTGTTGGGCGCCGCTCCCGACGCCAGTTCGGGAATGCGGGACCAGACCGGAAGGTTCGGCATCGCCTCGGATTGCTGCACGGCCGGAGCCGGACGCTGGGCTTGCCGCTTGGGCGTCTCCCTCGCCTCCGCATGCACGTGCGTTCGAGCCGGAGCCTCGGCCGGATCGGACTTGTCGGACATGCCCGTCATGGCCGCAACCGTAGCGGTTGACGTCAGCAGCGAGCCGATTGCGAGCGCGGCGAGCAACAGGGCGAGCGGCGGACGCGTCGAGCGCAGCGGCGGGATCGCGGGCGAGGCGATCTTGGTCTGCGAGCTCTGAAGCTGACGCTGCTCGTTGGTCGTCTTGAACCGCGACAAAAACTGCTCGTAGATGTTCTTGTTGGCGTCGGCATCGCGCTGCAGTTCCTGCAGCTTCACGAGCGCCTGGCCGTCCACCAACATCTGCGTCTCGACCGCCTTGAGCTGCTTTTCCAGCGCGGCCTGCTGCTCGAGCTGGGCCTCGTATTCGGACTTCGCGGTGTCGATGTTCTTCTTCCGCTCGACCTCGATCTGCCTGTTGATGTCAGCCAACTGGCTGTAGGAGATCGCAAGATCAGGATGGCGCTCGCCGTACACCGCCTTCTTCTGTGCGATCTGGTCGTTCAGGGTCGAGCGCTGCGCGCGCAGCATGCTCAGGAGATCCTGCTTCACCGGACCTTCGACATTGGCCTTGAGATCGCGCTGCACCTGGTCGTAACGCGCCTTGGCTTCCTCGGTGCGCGCGCGAGCCGCGGAGACCTGCTGGTTCAGGTCAGTCACCCGCAATTGCTGGGTGGTGGAATCCTTGCCGGCATTGAGGATCTTGTGCTCGAGCCGGAAGGCTGCAACGGCATCTTCCGAGACGCGCAGGCGCTCGTTCAGCTCCTTCAGCCGGTCCTTGAGCCAGTCGGCCGCCACGTCCGTCGCATCGCTGCGGACGCGGCTCTGGGTCGCGACGAACGCCTCTGCGATGGCATTGGCATAATACGCCGCCCGCTCCGCACTGTTCGAGGTGAACGAGATGGCGATGACGTAAGTCAGGCCGCGACGCGAGATATCGAGACGGTTGCGGAGCTTTTCGAGCAACCGCGTCATGTCGGTATGACCCCCTGCGATATCCTCGTCGTCGGCGATCTTGAGCTTCTCGATGAGGGGCCGGAGAAAGCCGTCCGACTTGGCGATCTCGATCTGGCTCTGAAGCGCAGCGGCGTCCTGGCCGATGCCAGGCAACACGTCCTGGTCCGTGGTCACGCGCAGCTCGCGGGGATCGACCACGACGAGCGCCGTCGCGGCATACCGGACCGGCAGCACCATCAGCACGGCGACGCCGAGCGCGAACAGTGCCAGCGCGAGCATCAGGATGCGCCGGCCGTTCTCGCGCAGGAAAGCGAACGCGCCGGGCAGGGTCAGCGATCCCTTGATCAGCGCGGGGGCGGTGTTGTCGGGCGTCGCCGCCGCAGCCCGCGGCGCTTCCCACGAAGCCGCGGGCTCCGTCGGGGCGATGCTTCGCGGAGATGCGCTTCTACCGAACGCCATGGGGTTGGACTCGAAATCAACTAACAGGCACAGCCTAGAGACTTGCTACACCGTAAATATCCATGGTTAACCCGCGGTTACGGTTGCCGCGAAGCTCTGTAAACGGATCGTTAAGGAGACGACCCACAGCCCTGCGCGGAGAGGGGTTCCGCGCGTCCGGATACCGCCACACCGAATGCATAAAGTCCGCTATGGGTTGGCGCGGACGCTTGCGAAAGACTTTCCTGCGCTTCGGCGACCGGGCGCACCGGATTGTTCTGCGCCGGATCTCAAAACAAGGCGGCGCTGGCAGCCTGTCCGTAGATCATTGCGGCCGCTAGAGAGAGCAGCAAACC
This sequence comes from Bradyrhizobium sp. 44, assembly GCF_023073095.1. Lineage (NCBI taxonomy): Bacteria > Pseudomonadati > Pseudomonadota > Alphaproteobacteria > Hyphomicrobiales > Nitrobacteraceae > Bradyrhizobium > Bradyrhizobium sp. 44. The sequence goes on along the minus strand of NZ_JADPIY010000008.1, from coordinate 546,749 downwards.
CGCGCCCGAGAAAATCACGACAACTTTCAGAGTTTCGACATCGACGTTGGTTCTCGTCGCGCGGGATATCGCCTTTGCCAGTGCGGCCATCATTGCAAGCTCCGAACAGGCCGCGCGGAGGCGCGACCTGTTTTGTCTAGCGTCATTGGGCGCATTTGCGTGTGAAGCAGATTACAGGTGATGTTGCGTGCTGAAGCTCACACGGCGGCGACGTGCGAAGAAGAATCCCACCGGATCGTCTCGCCTTTGCGCCGCGATACCCCGGGCAAACAAACGCTGGATCCGGCCGTCAAATCCCGCCGGGAAGCTCAACGCCCGCTTCGGTCAGGTCACGGAGGAATTTCCGCACCAGGAGCATGTTGGTTCTCTGCAGCTCGTGATTGTTGCCGAACTTGAACTGGTTGGCTTCGGTTACGATCAGTCCCTGGTCGGTCTCGCGGAAAATGCCTTGCTTCTTCAAGCGATCGGCGCGCCGCCGGACGGTTTCGATCGGCAGACCGAAAAAGCGGGACAGGGCGGCACGGGAAACGCCCTGCTTGATCTTATCCGGCTCAACCGCCTGGATACTGCCAAATTGCCGGTCCAGTTCGGGGTTCTTCATGATCTTGAGAACGTTGGCGTTCAAGACCGCATGAATGATCATCAAGTCCAGCGGATCGAAATCGTAGTGGCGGAACATTTCGCTGGCTGCGCACAGCATGTAGGCCAACGAGTGGCGGGAGACGGTTCGGATCAAATCCGCCGCGATGTCCTCGCCTTCAGTCGTACCAACCATGGCCAGTGCCCGCTTCTACGGATGTCCGGTTCGACGCCCACAAGCCGGTTCTATGTATCCGTGGCGCACCGCGCGTGAGGCAGGACCGGTCTGCTGTTTCCCCCAATATGGGTATGGTCGCGGTTCCATCGGGTCAATAGCTGGCTTGTCGGCAATATCATTTTCACCGATACGAGGTTGAGTTGCCGGGCGCGCAATTGGCGCGTGCCAATTGTGGTCATGGACCAAATGACATTTATCATCGAAGCTATTAGAGACGACTGCCGCACCGTGGATTTCCGTGACAGCGCGATCGTTGCGGTGATCCTGGCCCGCAAGCACGCGGTGAATGGTTTTGTGGTTTCGATCACGGCTCCGGACGGGCAGCTTTTTTCAGCCGATCAGTTCAACCGTTTGCTGGCGAGCAGGGGGCTTGGTTCGGATCCTGCGGCGCGTGATGTTGCGCGGCGCTAAAGCGGGCTTTGTTACGGCACGCGGAATCCTGGAAGCAGTGCAGCGAGTTGCAGCGGCTTCGGTGAGCGGTGCGAGCAGGGCATCGTCGGCGCGCCGGCCGATTGGATAGAGACTGATCTGCGGAATGTAGCCCTAGGTTTTCGGAAATCGCATTCGTCTTCGCCCGATCAGTACGCGACCAAGGGAATGAAGAGATCCGAGCCTATGATCCATTCACGGAGCGGACCCGGAGCAGTGGCTCGCGCTGGACGAACAAGAACGTATCGATTGTGTGACGGAGTATCATCGGCGCGCGCGGATCCGCCTCCCGCGAGCGACATTGCACGCCGTTATTCACGCCATCATGGAGAACCAGCTTGCTGATGCCGAACTACCGGTGCGAGGCACGGCGCAGCGACTGATGTCTGAAGGGCTCGATCGTCACGAAGCCATCCATGCGATCGGCTCGGTGCTGGTCGGATACTTGAACGACCGGATGCGCGGACTCAGGTCGGGCGGCGGCGACCTCGATACGAGGTCCGAGCAGGATCTGAACGAGGCTTATTTCGCCGAGCTGGAAGCTTGACCGCGGAAGGATGGCTTCGGTCCGCGTGACCAGGCGACAGTCGGTACCGAAATGGCGCGCCCGGAACGATTCGAACGTCCGACCCTCAGATTCGTAGTCTGATGCTCTATCCAGCTGAGCTACGGGCGCGTTTTTCGCTGACAGTGCGGGCGTGGCCCGCAGGCAGCCCCCGGCAAGTCGGAGGGGTGCGAAAGAGCGCTCTGACTAACCGCTCTTGCCCCGATTGGCAAGGTCCGGATTGGGGAGATTTTGCTGGGAAATGAGAGTTTCCGCACTCAACCGCGAGCCGACTATGCCCGCGCCCGCTCGTTACGGACGGAGAGCAGTTCCACGGGGCGGTCGGGGATGACGATCCGGAAGGTGGCGCCGATGGTGCCTTCAACCAGATGGATGTCGCCGCCATGGGCGCGGACCAGCTCGGCGGCGATGGCAAGGCCGAGGCCGCTGCCGCCGGGGCGGCCGGAGGTCTGGAACGCCTCGAACAGGTGATCGCGGGTCCTCTGGGGCACGCCGGGGCCGGTATCGGAGACCTCGAGGATGGCGACCGCGCCCTCGCGTTTTCCCGTGATCCGGATCTGCTGCGCGCCGCCCTCGGCCGAGGCATGGCTTTCCAGCGCCTGGGCGGCGTTGCGGACGAGGTTGAGCAGCACGCGAAACAGCTGGTCGGGATCGGCGTCGACCGCGAGCCCGCGCTCGATTGCGGCGACCCAGGAGATCGACGCGTCGGAGGCAAGGCCGGCGGTCTCGCGCACCTCCAGCACCACCGGCTCGATCATGATCATGCGCCGGTCGGGCGCGGCTTCCTGGGCGCGGCCATAGGACAATGTCGACTGGCAGAAGGCGATGGCGCGCTCGAGCGAGCGCACGAGCTTTGGCGCAAAGCGCTGCACCCGCGGATCCGGCACGCTGGCGAGCTGGTCCGACAGGAGTTGCGCCGAGGCCAGCAGATTGCGCAGATCGTGATTGATCTTGGACACTGCGAGGCCGAGGGCGGCGAGTCGGCTCTTCTGATGCAGCATCGACATCAGGTCGCGTTGCATGTCCGACAATTCGCGCTCGGCGACCCCGATCTCGTCGCTGCGCTGGCTCGGCACGATGATCCCCGCCGAACTCTCGGGATTTTCGTGGAAGCCGACCAAGCTCGCGGTCAGCCGCCGCATCGGGCGCACGAAGAGATAATGCATGGCGAGATAGACGAGGCCCGCGGTCAGCACCGCGATGATGAGCGCGACCACCACGACGTTGCGCGAGAAGCGGTACATCGACTGCCGCAGCGGCAGCTCGTCCGTGACGATCTCCATGAACTGGGCGTTGCCGACGCCCGGCCCGACGATCCGGATGGCCTGGTTGCCGGTCTCCAGCATCATCCGGAACGAGCCGGTGATCGCCTCCCACGCCGTCATGTCGCGCAGGTCGATGTCGTGCTCGATCGCCGCGGGCAGATTGTCGCTGGCGAGCAGACGGCGCTGCTGGCCCATCTTGATGGCGACGGCGCGGGCATTGATGCTCTTCAGGATCTGGCGCGACAGCGAATCGGGGACCATGCCGAGCGGCGCGGCATCGAGCACCAGCGCCGCCGTGTTGGCCGCCGCGACGCGGTCGTTGAGCCGGTTGACCCAGAAATTGGCGATGGCGGGCACGTAGAGCAGAATGGCCGCGATCATCACCAAGGGGACGGTGAGCAGCAGCAGCTTGCCGGACAGCCCAAGCCCGCGCGTCCCCCGCGGCAGCGCCGTCGGCGGGTCCCGCTGATCCCCATCCTGGATCGGCTGGAGGTCTGTCGCTGCCACGAAATCGCCCTCGCTGCCTTTACCGGATTAAAGATGTCGCCGGGTGAAGGGTCTTGGCGCGTATCAAGATGCGGCCCGCCCCCAGCGCGGTCAAATTACAGATCGTCAATCTGCCAAGGTCGGATGTAAGCGCAGATTTGGCGAGTCGCCACCTCAAGGGTTAAAAACCCCGCACAAACAGCGATATTCGCTGGAATTGAGCGCTTGTGCGGCGTTGACGAAAAGAAGGCGCTCGCTTATAAGCCGGCCAATTGTCCGCGATGACCCGGTGTGACCGCCGGGAGCGGCTCTCTTGGGGCCGAAAAAGGCCCGTTTTGGGCAGCATCTTCCGGACTTTATCATCAATTCTACAGGCAAATTGCCCGGTCAGCGGAGAAAAACCCGTGAAGCGGACTTATCAACCCAGCAAACTGGTGCGCAAGCGCCGTCACGGCTTCCGTGCCCGTCTCGCCACGGCCGGCGGCCGAAAGGTGCTCGCCGCCCGCCGCGCCCGCGGCCGCAAGCGTCTGAGCGCCTGAGCCGGACCCCCTTTTTGGGATTTCATCATGGATCGGCTGAGGCAGCGGGCGGATTTCCTCGCCGTTGCCAATGGCGCGCGGGTGAATAGTCCTGCGTTCGTCCTGCAACGCCTTGACCGCCAAAGCCTTGACCACGACGATCGCGGCCCGATCCGGATCGGCTTCACCGTCACCAAAAAGAACGGCAACGCCCCCGAGCGCAATCGCATCCGGCGCCGGCTTCGCGAACTGGTGAAGCGGCTCGATCCGATGTCGATGCAGCCCCATCATGATTATGTGCTGGTCGGCCGAAGGGACGCGCTCTCGCGCGGCTTCGCCACTATGCTCGACGATCTGCGCATGGCGTTCGCGAAGCCCGCGCGGCATACGCACAAGGGACGCGGCCCAAAAACCAACTCAAGAACCGACGGCTCAAAGCCCGGCCCCGCTCCTGCGACCAGCCGCAAACCGGATTGATGACGAGAGAATGATGACTGACAACCGCAATACCATCCTCGCCGTCATTCTGTCGGGCTTCGTGCTGATCGCCTGGCAATATTTCTACAACATGCCGGCGATGGAGAAGCAACGCGCCCTGCAACAGACGCAGGCCGAGCTGCATAAGACCACGCCGCAGCCGACGGCTTCCGGGACGCCGAGCGCCACGCCGCAGCCCGGCAGCGCAGGCGCGCCCTCCGCTCCCCAGATCGCCAATCAACCGGCCCAGCCGACCGTCAGCCGCGAGGCGGCGATTGCCGCCTCTCCGCGTGTCAAGATCGATACGCCCCGCTTGACCGGCAGCATTGCCTTGAAGGGCGCGCGCATCGACGATCTTGCGCTGGTGCAGTATCGCGAAACGGTCGACCCGAAGTCGCCGCCGATCATTCTCTATTCGCCGTCGGGCACCGCGGAGCCCTATTACGCCGAATTTGGCTGGGTAGCCGGAACGGCTGGCACAAAGGTGCCCGACCGGACCACCGATTGGCAGCAGGAGGGCACCAACAGCCTGACGCCGTCCACGCCGGTCATGCTGAAATACGACAATGGCGAAGGCCTCACCTTCCGCCGCACCGTCACGATCGACGACCACTACCTCTTCAGCATCAAGGACGAGGTGACCAATGTCGGCAACGCGCCGGTCAAACTCTTTCCCTTCGCACTGATCTCGCGCCACGGCACGCCGCAGGTCTCGGGCTACTACATCCTGCATGAAGGCCTGATCGGTTACCTGGGCGAGCAGGGCTTGCAGGAGAAGGCCTATAAGGCTGTCGGCGAAGCACCCGCGATCGGCAACGGCGGACACGGGTTCGAATTCAACAACGTCACCAATGCCTGGCTCGGTATCACCGACAAATATTGGGCGTCAGCGCTCCTTCCCGACACGTCGGCAACGCTCAAGGCCCGTTTCGTCGCCGAACCCGGCACCCAGATCCGATACCAGACCGACTATCTGCAAAGCGAGCAGACGGTCCCGATCGGCGGCACGACGACAACGAACGCGCGGCTGTTCGCGGGCACCAAGGAAGCCGGCGTGGTCGGCATCAACTTCCCGCTCGCCGGCCATGGCGGCTACAACAAGGAGCTCGGCCTCAACCATTTCGACCTGTTGATCGACTGGGGCTGGTTCTACTTCATCACCAAGCCGATGTTCCTCGGCCTCGACTTCTTCTACCGCTTCTTCGGCAATTTCGGCATCTCGATCCTGCTCGTGACCGTGATCGTGAAGCTGTTGTTCTTCCCCTTGGCGAACAAGTCCTACGCCTCGATGGCGAAGATGAAGTCGGTCCAGCCGCAGCTTCAGGCTCTGAAGGAGCGCTTCCCCGACGACAAGGTGAAGCAGCAGCAGGAGATGATGGAAATCTACCGCAAGGAGAAGATCAATCCGGTCGCCGGCTGTCTTCCGGTGGTGATCCAGATCCCGGTGTTCTTCTCGCTCTACAAGGTGCTGTTCGTCACCATCGAGATGCGGCACGCGCCGTTCTTCGGCTGGATCAAGGATCTGTCCGCGCCGGACCCGACCAATCTGTTCAACCTGTTCGGGCTGATCCCGTTCGACCCGACCACGATCCCGCTGTTCGGCCACTACCTCGCGCTCGGCATCTGGCCGATCATCATGGGCATCACGATGTGGTTCCAGATGAAGCTGAACCCGACGCCGCCGGATCCGACGCAGCAGATGATCTTCAACTGGATGCCGCTGATCTTCACCTTCATGCTGGCGGGCTTCCCGGCGGGCCTCGTGATCTACTGGGCCTGGAACAACACGCTCTCGGTGCTGCAGCAGAGCTTCATCATGCGCCGCAACGGCGTGAAGGTGGAGCTGTTCGACAATCTCAAGGCGACGTTCGCGAAGAAGGCGACGTAGCGGTCGTCATTGCGAGGAGCGAAGCGACGAGCAATCCAGAGTCCCTCCGCGGATGCATTTCTGGATTGCTTCGCTTCGCTCGCAATGACGCGGACAGACAGAAAGCTTTCGCATGACCGACGACAAAGATGCGAAGCTGATCGAGGTCGGGCGAAAGCTGTTCACGCGCGACTGGCAGTTCATCTGGGCTTCGCCCTCGACTGAAACGCTGCCGCCGATGGCGGGGCTGGAGATCGCCTTTGCCGGCCGCTCCAATGTCGGCAAGTCCAGCCTGATCAACGCGCTGACCGGCCGCAACGCGCTCGCGCGCACCTCGCACACACCGGGCCGCACCCAGGAGCTGATCTTCTTCGAGGTCCCCGGGAAAGGCGAGCTGCGCCTCGTCGACATGCCCGGCTACGGCTATGCCAAGGCCCCGAAGAGTCAGGTCGCGTCCTGGACCGAGCTGATCCACAAATTCCTGCTCGGACGCGCCAGCCTCGCGCGCGTCTACGTGCTGGTCGACGCGCGGCACGGCCTCAAGGACGTCGATCTCGAAGTCCTGAAGACTCTCGATCGCTCCGCGGTCAGCTACCAGCTCGTGCTGACCAAGGCCGACCAGATCAAGGCCACCGAGCTCCAATCGCGCATCGTCGAGACCGAGGCCGCGCTCGCCAAGCGTCCGGCCGCGTTCCCGAACGTGCTCGCGACCTCGTCGCGCAGCGCGACCGGCATGGCCGAGCTGCGCGCCGCGATCGCAAAGCTGCTGGAAGAGCGGACCTCGTGATGGCGGCATTCCGGCTGCTGATCGGGCTTGCCGGTCTGATGGGCGCTGCCGGCGTCGCGCTGGCCGCCGCTTCCGCGCATGGCGGCGATGCGAGCCGGCTCGCCGCCGCAAGCGCCATGCTGCTGTTTCATGCAACGGCCATACTCGCGGCCGTCGCCCTGCTCGGCCGCGGCCTTCTGCACGGCGGAATTGGCATCGTCGCCGCGTCCGGCTTCGCAGCCGGCGCGGCGCTGTTCGCGGGCGATCTGACCTTGCGGCAATTTGCCGGCCATTCGCTGTTTCCCTATGCGGCGCCGACCGGTGGATCGGTGATGATTCTGAGCTGGCTGGCGGTGACGCTCGCGGCGGTGGTAGTGAAGCGCAGTCCGTAGCCCGGGGACGAAGACCACTTTGCGCCCCGCCCGCCAATCGGATAGAACGCGGCCCGAGTATCCCGCCAGCGAGATCCGCCTCATGACCGAAATTTCCCCGCTCGACCAGGCCCGCATCCTGTCCGAAGCGCTGCCGCACATGCAGCAGTATGACGAGGAAACCATCGTCATCAAGTATGGCGGCCATGCCATGGGCGACGAGGAGACCGCGAAGAATTTTGCCCGCGACATCGTGCTGCTCGAGCAGACCGCGATCAATCCGGTGGTGGTGCATGGCGGCGGCCCGCAGATCGCGACCATGCTCAAGCGCCTCGGCATCGTCTCGGAATTCGCAGCCGGCCTGCGCATCACCGACGCCGCCACCATCGAGATCGTCGAGATGGTGCTCGCCGGCTCCGTCAACAAGCAGATCGTCGGCTACATCAACGAGGCCGGCGGCAAGGCGGTGGGGCTATCAGGCAAGGACGCCAATATGGTGAAGGCGTCCAAGACGACGCGCACCATCATGGATCCGGACTCGCACATCGAGAAGGCGGTCGATCTCGGCTTCGTCGGCGATCCCGAGAAAGTCGATCTCACGCTGCTCAACCAGCTGATCGGCTACGAGCTGATCCCCGTGCTCGCGCCGCTCGCGACCTCGAAAGAGGGCCAGACGCTGAACGTCAACGCCGACACTTTCGCCGGCGCCGTGGCGGGCGCGCTGAAGGCAAAGCGGCTGCTGCTGCTCACCGACGTGCCGGGCGTGCTCGACAAGTCCAAGAAGCTGATCCCGCAGCTCTCGGTGAAGGACGCGCGAAAGCTGATCGCCGACGGCACCATTTCCGGCGGCATGATCCCGAAGGTCGAGACCTGCATCTACGCGCTCGAACAGGGCGTCGAGGGTGTCGTCATCATCGACGGCAAGATGCAGCACGCGGTGCTGCTCGAGCTCTTCACCAACACCGGCACGGGAACGCTGATCCACAAGTGATGCGAGAGGCGCCACGCATGAAAGCCGTCATGGCCGGGCAACAGCGCGAAGCGCGTCTTCGCGAAGATGTCCCGGCCATCCACGATCTTTCGTCCCGCGCCAAGAACGTGGATGCCCGGGACAAGCCCGGGCATGACGAGCGGAGCGCGAGGCGGCATCGACGCTCCACTCTCACCCGCTTCCTGATGACGCTCCCCGCCGCAGCCGTCTCGTTCGTCTTCTCCTCCGCGCCCGCCTTCGCCGACCTCAAGATCTGCAATCGCATGTCCTATGTCGTCGAGGCCGCGATCGGCATCGACGACAAGGCGGCGACCGCCACGCGCGGCTGGTTCAGGATCGACCCCGCCACCTGCCGCGTGGTGGTGCAGGGCACGCTCTCCGCCGACCGCATCCTGCTCAACGCCCGCGCGCTCGGCGTCTACGGCGCCTCGCCGATCCCGCAGAACGGCAACGACACGCTGTGCGTCGCGCAGGACAATTTCGTCATCGCGGCTGCGCGGCAGTGCCGCAGCGGCCAGACCCAGGCCGCCTTCACCCAGATCACGCCGACGCAAGGCGCGGACGGCAATTTCGTCGCCTATCTCGCCGAGGACTCCGAATATGACGACGAGCAGGCCCGCCTCGCCGGCATCCAGCGGCTTTTGGTGATCGCAGGCTACGACGCCGCGCCGATCGACGGCGTCGACGGGCCGAAGACCCAAGGCGCGCTGGCTGCCTTCCTGAAGAGCCGCGGATTGTCGTCCGACATCCTGTCGTCGCCGAACTTCTTCAAGACCATGGTCGATGCCGTGCAGACGCCGTCTGCGACCGGCCTCACCTGGTGCAACGACACCACGCACAAGGTGATGGCTGCGGTCGCCACCGACGACGGCAAGTCGGTGACGAGCCGCGGCTGGTATCGCATCGACCCCAAGACCTGCCTGCACCCTGATGTGAGCGGCCAGCCGAAGCAGATCTTCAGCTTCGCGGAAGCCATCGACGCCGACAACCGCATCGTCAAGCTGAAGGACAAGCCGCTGAACTGGGGCGGCGACAAGCAGCTTTGCACGCGCGAGACCAAGTTCGAAACCAACGAGCAGACCGACTGCGGCGCGCGCGGTTTCGCGGCCACGGGATTTGGCGCGGTGGACATGTCGAGCGGCGGCAAGACGCTGCGGTTTGCGATGCCGTGATTACTTTTGGGATGACGCAACAAACACCATCGTCGTCCCGGCGAAGGCCGGGACGCATAACCCCAGGATTGGGCTTTACGAAGAACGACGATCAGCGTGCGCCCTTGATAGATCACGCGGTATGGGTCCCGGCCTTCGCCGGGACGACGGCGGAACGTTCGGGGCCCTCTCCGATAGCGAATAGAGAGCCGCAATGACCTCACCCCGCGCCTTCGGCCATGTCGACACCTGGGTGTTCGACCTCGACAACACGCTCTATCCGCACCACGTCAATCTATGGCAGCAGGTCGATGCGCGGATTACCGAGTTCGTTTGCAACTGGCTGAACCTGACACCGGTGGAAGCGCGCAAGATCCAGAAGGATTATTACCAGCGCTTCGGCACCACCATGCGCGGCATGATGACCCTGCATGGCGTCCGCGCCGACGACTATCTCGCCTACGTCCACAAGATCGACCACTCGCCGCTGGAGCCGAACCCGGCGCTGGGCGAGGCCATCGCAAAACTGCCGGGACGAAAGCTGATCCTGACCAACGGTTCGGTCGATCATGTCGATGCGGTGCTGGCGCGGCTCGGCTTTGCCACGCATTTCGACGGCGTGTTCGACATCATCGCCGCCGACTTCGAGCCGAAGCCGGCGCCGCAGACCTACCGCAAGTTTCTCGCCGACCATTCGGTCGATCCGACCCGCGCCGCGATGTTCGAGGACCTCGCCCGCAACCTCACCGTTCCGCACGAGCTCGGCATGACCACCGTGCTGGTGATACCGGACGGGACGAAAGAGGTCGTGCGCGAGGACTGGGAGCTGGAAGGCCGGGGCGCCGCCCATGTCGACCACGTCACCGACGATCTGGCGGGGTTTTTGGGCAGGCTGTCCTCTCTCTCGCCACGTCGTCCCGGCGAAGGCCAGGACCCATAACCCCAACACGCGGTTGTAGCGCGCAACTGGTAACTCCGAGTCTTCGCCAAACTTGACCCTGTGGGTATGGGTCCCGGCCTTCGCCGGGACGACACTGAGTATGCCTTGACTCCTCCCCGCCAAATCCCGAAAAAGCGCTCCAATCCGTTACAAATCCTAGCCTTCCCGAGAGGAAATCCCGATGTCCCTGTCCGCCCTCGAATCCACCATCAACGGCGCCTTCGACGCGCGCGACGGCGTCTCGACCTCGACCAGGGGCGAGGTCCGCGACGCCGTGGATCACGCGCTGGAGATTCTGGACAAGGGCGAGGCCCGCGTTGCCGAGCGCGGGGCCGACGGCAAGTGGAAGGTCAATCAGTGGCTGAAGAAGGCGGTGCTGCTCTCGTTCCGCCTCAACGACATGGGCGCCATTCCCGGCGGCCCCGGCAAGGCGGCCTGGTGGGACAAGGTGCCCTCGAAGTTCGACGGCTGGGGTGAGAACCGCTTTCGCGACGCCGGTTTCCGCGCCGTCCCCGGCTCCATCGTGCGCCGCTCGGCCTTCATCGCCCGCAACGTCGTGCTGATGCCGTCCTTCGTCAATCTCGGCGCCTATGTCGATGAATCCACCATGATCGACACCTGGTCCACCGTCGGCTCCTGTGCGCAGATCGGCAAGCGCGTGCACATCTCCGGCGGCGTCGGCATCGGCGGTGTGCTCGAGCCGCTGCAGGCCGAGCCTGTCATCATCGAGGACGATTGCTTCATCGGCGCGCGCTCCGAGGTCGCCGAAGGCGTGATCGTGCGCAAGGGCGCGGTGCTGTCGATGGGCGTGTTCCTGGGTGCGTCGACCAAGATCGTCGACCGCGACACCGGCGAGATCTTTATCGGCGAAGTGCCCGAGTATTCGGTCGTCGTTCCCGGCGCGCTGCCCGGCAAGCCCATGAAGAACGGCCAGATCGGCCCCAGCACCGCCTGCGCCGTCATCGTCAAGCGCGTCGACGAGCGCACGCGCTCCAAGACCAGCATCAACGAGCTGCTGCGGGATTGAGAGTCTAACTCTCTCACCGTCACCCTGAGGTGCTCGCCTCTTCGGCGAGCCTCGAAGGGCGACGGCCCGGCTGCCGGCTGAATCGTGGCCGCTCATCCTTCGAGGCTCCCCCTGCGGTGCTCTGCACCGCAGGCCTCGCACCTCAGGATGACGGGTCTGGCAGCTCCGTCGAACCCACCCTCCCCCCACCGCGACCAACATCCGGGCGACCTCTCCCGCCCGGAGCCTTTGGCATGGACTGGACCTGGTATCTCTTCCGCTTCGACGGCCGCATCAACCGCGCCTTGCTGTGGCAGGCGCTGCTGATCGTCATGGTGCTGGCCTGCATGCTCGGGATGATCGACCAGGCCATCAAGGTGCTGAATGGGGCCGCAACTTTCGCCTTCAACTTCAAGCTCGACTTCGATTTCGGTGTCGACGACATCTTCAACGTGGTCGATCCCAGGGCCTATCGTCTGCTGGCAACGGCCGATCGCGCGACCCTCATCCTCAAGGTGCTCGGCAGCTCGCTATTCCTGTGGATCTATCTCGCGACCGCGACCAAGCGGCTGCACGATCGCGACCGGAGCGGCTGGTGGCTGGTTCCGTTCTTCGTCGTGCCCGCGTTGTTCGACCAGTTCTCGGACCTGCTGCCGACCCAATCAAACTGGGCTCTTGCCCTCGCCTGGGCCGTGCACATTCCGTGGTTTTGGGGCCTCGTGGAAATGTTCATTGTGCCCGGCACCTCCGGGGACAACCGGTTCGGCCCCGATCCACTGGCCGACGTTGAAGATGACTCGGCGCCCGCCCCGCCTGCGGCGAAAAGCTGGGACCAGCAGAGCGAGATCGAATTTGTCCCGCCCAGTGCTAGCCCACCCGGCGGCATGCATGTTAAGCGGGGCGCATGACCGATGCTCTCTCGATTGCCCGCGATCTCATCCGCTGCCCCTCGGTAACCCCGGCCGATGCCGGTGCGCTGGGCGTGCTCGAACAAGCCCTCAATGCGGCAGGCTTCACATGCCACCGCGTGACCTTCAGCGAGCCCGGCACCGCCGACGTCGACAACCTCTATGCGCGGATCGGCGCTGACGGGCCGCACATCACCTTTGCCGGCCACACCGACGTGGTGCCGCCTGGCGACGAGAGCGCCTGGAGCGTCGGCGCGTTCTCGGGCGAGGTGAAAGACGGCTTTCTGCATGGCCGCGGCGCGGTCGACATGAAGGGCGGCATCGCCTGCTCGGTCGCCGCGGTGCTGGAGCATCTCGCCGCGAACGACGGCAAGCCGCGCAGCGACGGCCAAAAATCGGGCTCGGGTTCGATCTCGTTCCTGATCACCGGCGACGAGGAAGACGTCTCCATCAACGGTACCATCAAGCTGCTGAAGTGGGCGGCGGAGCGCGGCGAGAAATTCGACCATTGCGTGCTCGGCGAGCCCTCGAATGTCGAGACGCTCGGCGACACCATCAAGGTCGGCCGCCGCGGCTCGCAATCCGGCACGCTGTATGTCGACGGGGTGCAGGGCCATGTCGCCTATCCGCACCGCGCCGCCAATCCGGTGCCTGATATCTCGCGGCTGATCGTGGCCATCTCCGACGAGCCGCTCGACCATGGCAGCGCGCAGTTCCAGGCCTCCAATCTCGAATTCACCTCGGTCGACGTCGGCAACACCGCCAACAACGTCATCCCGGGACAAGCCCGCGCAAAATTCAACATCCGCTACAACGACAACCACACCCAGGCGAGCCTGCGCGAACTGGTCGAGACGCGGCTGACAAAAGCCTGCGGCAACCGCATCCGCGCCCGCATCGTCTGGGAGCCCTCAAACTCGAACGTGTTCGTGACCAAGCCCGGACCATTCACCGAACTCGCGGTGTCCGCGATCGAGGAGGTGACGGGCCGCAAGCCGGAGCTGTCGACCTCAGGCGGCACCTCGGATGCGCGCTTCATCTCGAGCTATTGCCCGGTGATCGAATTCGGCCTGGTCGGCCAGACCATGCACCAGGTCGACGAACGCGTGCCGGTTCAGGATCTGGAGCAGCTAACCAAGGTGTATCGCGGGATTTTGGCGAGGTATTTTGGGTAGGGCGCGATTGCCTGCCCAAACTCCGCTGTCATCGCCCGGCTTGACCGGGCGATCCAGTAATTCGAGACAGCAGTGATTGATCCGAGGGGCCGCGGCGTACTGGATTCCCCGCTTTCGCGGGGAATGACAGTGGTGGGCGTGGCGAGAGTTTCCAGCCTCGCGCTCTAATAATCTACCTGCATCAGATACAGCCCGTCCGGCGGAGCGACGATGCCGCAGGCGGCGCGGTTGCGGGCGGCGAGCGCTGCGGAGAGATCGTCGGCGGTCCAGCGGCCCTCACCGACCCACATCAGCGACCCCACCATGGAGCGCACCTGACTGTGCAGAAACGAGCGCGCCGAGGTGAGAATAATGATCTCGCGCCCGTCGCGCAGCACGTCGAGCTGATCGAGCGTCTTGTCCGGCGATTTGGCCTGACACTCGGTGTCGCGAAAGGTGGTGAAATCGTGCTTGCCGAGCAGGCGCTGTGCCGCCGCATGCATGGCCTCGGCATCGAGCCGACGCGGCACGCGCCAGGCGTGGCCGGCATCGAGCGCGAGATTGGCGCGGGTGTTGACGATGCGGTAGCGGTAGTGGCGCTTCACGGCCGAGAAGCGCGCTTCGAAACTATGAGGCACGACGTCCGCCTCGAGCACGGCGATCGGATGCGGGCGCAAATGCGCATTGAGCCCGTCGCGAAAACGGCCGGGTGGAAACTGTTTCTCGATGTCGACATGCGCGACCTGGCCGCGCGCGTGCACGCCGGCATCGGTGCGCCCGGCGCCGTGCACGCGCGCATCCGCGCCGGTCATCGCCTTCACCGCCGCTTCCAGCGCGCCTTGCACCGAGGGCAGCGTCTCCTGCACCTGCCAGCCGAAGAACGGTGCGCCGTCATATTCAATGATGAGCTTGTAGCGGGGCATCTTGTCCAGTTTCGCTGTCATCGCCCGGCTCGACCGGGCGATCCAGTACTCCGCAGCCTATCCGTCCGACCGAGAAGCCTCGGCGTACTGGATACCCCGCCTTCGCGGGGTATGACAGCGTCAGGTGAATTTGGCGCCAGTCTTCAACGGCACGCCGCGCAGGAAATCCGCGGCCTGCATGCGTGCCTTGCCTTCGCGCTGGAGCTCGATCAGACGGATTGCACCCTCGCCGCAGGCGATGGTGAGGTGATCGTCGAGCACCTCACCGGGTGCGCCCGCGCCTTTCGCCAGCTCGCAACGCAGGATCTTGACCCGCGCATTCTCAAGCTCGGCCCAGGCGCCGGGAAACGGCGACAGTCCGTGGATATGACGCAGCACCTCCCGCGCGGGCCTGGTCCAGTCGATCCGCGCTTCGGCTTTGTCGATCTTGGCGGCATAGGTGACGCCGTCCTCGCTCTGCTTTTTGAGCTGGAGCCCGCCGCGGTCGAGCGCGGCCATGGCGCGCACCATCAGATCGGCACCGAGCCGGGACAGACGATCGTGCAGATCGAGCGCCGTCATATTGTCCGTGATCGCGAGACGCTCGGCCATGGCGACGTCACCGGTGTCCAGGCCGACATCCATCTTCATCACCATCACGCCGCTCTCGGCATCGCCGGCCATGATCGCGCGGTTGATGGGAGCCGCACCGCGCCAGCGTGGCAGCAGCGAGGCGTGCAGATTGTAGCAGCCGAGCTTTGGCGCATCGAGGATCGCCTGCGGCAGGATCATGCCATAGGCGACGACGACGGCGGCATCGGCGTCGAAGGCGCGGAATTCTTCCAGCGCCTCCGGCGTTTTCAACGTCTTCGGCGTCAGCACCGGCACGCCAAGCTTTCGCGCGGCCTCTTCCACCGGGGTCGGCTGCAATTGCAGGCCACGCCGGCCGCCGGGCTTGGGCGCGCGCGTATACACGGCCGCGATCTCGTGGCCGTGCGCGACGAGCTCGAGCAGCGTCGGCACGGAGAAATCGGGCGTGCCCATGAAGATCAGGCGGAGGGGCATGTGGCGGCGCTCGGTAAGGCTTGTTTCTCCGTCATGCCCGAGCTTGTCCCGGGCATCCACGGTCTTGGCGACAAAGCAAGCAAGGCGTGGATGGCCGGGTCAAGCCCGGCCATGACGACGAGAGAGAACCCGGCTCACTCCGCGCGCTTGGCGGCTTTCTCGAACTTCTTCAGCACGCGGTCGCGCTTGAGTTTTGACAGATAGTCGACAAACAGCACGCCGTTGAGATGGTCGATCTCGTGCTGGATGCAGGTGGCGTAGAGGCCTTCGGCGTCCTCCTCGTGCACCTTGCCGTCGAGATCGGTGTAGCGCACCCGCACCTTCGCGGGACGCTCGACCTCCTCGTAATATTCGGGGATCGAGAGGCAGCCTTCCTCGTAGACCGACAGGTCCTCCGAGGAGGCGATGATTTCCGGATTGATGAAGACGCGCGGCTCGGGCTTGGTCTCGCCGTCCTGGTCGGGCTTGGCGAGGTCCATGGTGATCAGCCGCAACGGCCGCGCGATCTGAATCGCCGCGAGCCCGATGCCGGGCGCGTCGTACATGGTCTCGAACATGTCGTCGGCAAGCTTTCGTATCTCCGGCGTGACCTTCTCGATCGGCTTGGAGACCAGACGCAGCTGCTTGTCGGGCAGTATGATGATTTCTCTGAGGGCCATGGCCGCGATTTAAGCCGCGCGTTCGATGCGGTCAATGCGGCCGGGAACCCCGTTAACCCTCCGCTAACCATAAAACTTCGGGTTTCGTTAACCATAAAAATTAACGGGGCATTTATACTAAATGTTCGCTATTCGTTCGTGCCGCCGAGCGAATCGGCTAAAAGCAGGGGCATGAACGAGATCATTTTCATGCTCGGCGACTGGCCGGTGCGCACCGTGGACGCGCTGATCGGCTTCGGTGCCCTGGTCCTCATCCTGATGGTGGTGATCGCCGTCGTGATCGCGCGCTCCGGGCGGCGCGGGGCGGAACTCGCGATGGCCAACGCCATCCGCGCCGACGAACTCGAGGAGCGCATCAGCCAGATGCTGCATGCCCAGAGCGAGGCTTCGGGGCGGGTCGACGCCATGACCCAGACGCTGGCCGGCCGCCAGGCCGACATGGCACGCGCGGTCAACGAGCGGCTGGATTCGGTGACCCACCGCGTCGGCCAGTCCATGGAGCACACCACCCGCAACACCATGGAGAGCCTGCGCGCGCTGCACGAGCGGCTCGGCATCATCGACAGCGCGCACAAGAACCTCACCGACCTCACCACGCAGGTGACGACCCTGCGCGATGTGCTCGCCAACAAGCAGTCGCGCGGCGCCTTCGGTCAGGCGCGGATGGAAGCGATCGTCCAGGATGGTCTGCCGAAGGGCGCCTACGAGTTCCAGTTCACGCTCTCGACCGGCAAGCGTCCGGACTGCGTCGTGTTCCTGCCCGACCAGCGGCCACTCTGCATCGACGCGAAGTTTCCGCTGGAAGCGATGACCGCGCTGCATGACGCGCGCACCGACGAGGAGAAGCGCATCGCCACGCAGCGGCTGCGCGGCGACGTCATGAAGCATGTCAGCGACATCGCCGAGAAATATCTCGTCGCCGGCGAGACCCAGGACATGGCGCTGATGTTCGTGCCGTCGGAATCGGTCTACGCCGAGATCCACGACGGTTTCGACGACGTCATCCAGAAGGCGTATCGCGCCCGTGTCGTGCTGGTGTCGCCGTCGCTTTTGATGCTGGCGATCCAGGTGATGCAGCAGATCATGAAGGACGCGCGCATGCGCGACGCCGCCGACCAGATCCGCACCGAGGTGATCAAGCTCGGCGACGACCTCGGCCGCCTGCGCGATCGCGTGCTGAAGCTCCAGAAGCATTTTGCCGACGCGAACGAGGACGTGCGGCAGGTGCTGATCTCCGCCGACAAGATCGAGAAACGCGCCGGGCGCATCGAGGAGCTCGATTTCAGCAAGAGCGATGCGCCGGAAGCGCCGCATCTCGTAGCGACCGGCGCTGCCGAACTGTTCCCGCGGAAGCTCCAGGCGGGGGAATGAGCCCGTGTCGTCATGGCCGGGCTTGTCCCGGCCATCCACGACCTTTTTCAGCGACACCGAGAACGTGGATGCCCGGGACAAGCCCGGGCATGACGAGTTTTGCGGCCGAGGCAGCGCCGCCAGAATCTGCTAACACCACCCCATGACCGCACCCGACGCGACCTCGCCTGCCGGCCCCGGCACGGCCCCCACCTCCTGGCGTGACAGCCTTGCCGTTTACCTGCAGCCGCGGGTGCTGATCGTGCTGTTCCTCGGCTTCTCGTCCGGGCTGCCGTTGGCGCTGTCGGGCTCGACGCTGCTGGTGTGGATGCGGGAATCGGGCGTCGATCTCAAGACCATCGGGCTGTTTGCGCTGGTCGGCACGCCCTACACGCTGAAATTCCTGTGGGCGCCGCTGGTGGATGCGATGCATGTGCCGCTGTTCACGCGCGCGTTCGGGCGGCGGCGCGGCTGGCTGCTGTTCTCGCAATTGCTGCTGATCGTCGCCATCCTGCTGCTGGCGCTGACCGATCCCGCGCGCTCGCCGTTCTACGTCGCGCTCGGCGCATTGCTGGTGGCGACGGCCTCGTCGACGCAGGACATCGTGGTCGACGCCTTCCGTGTCGAGAGCCTGCCGGAAAGCGAGCAGGCTGCCGGCATGGCGTCCTATGTCGCGGCCTATCGCATCGGCATGCTGGTCTCGACCGCCGGCGCGCTGTTCATCGTCTCGGGCTTCGAGAGCACCGGCATCACCCGCACGTCCGCCTGGATGTGGGGCTATGTGGTGATGGCGGCGATGGTGCTGATCGGGACGATCACGGCGCTGGTCGCGACCGAGCCCGAGCAGTCGGTGCGGGCGGAAGCCGCGACGCAGACGCAAACCGCGTTCGCGCGCGTGCTGCACGCGGCGGTCGGAGCCTTCTCGGAATTCCTGACGCGCAAGGACGCGCTTGCGGCACTCGCCTTCGTCGTGCTGTTCAAGTTCACCGACGCCTTCTCCGGCACGATGACCGCGCCGTTCGTGATCGACCTCGGCTTCTCCCGCAACGACTATGCGGCGATCGTGAAGGGCGTGGGCCTTGCTGCGACGCTGATCGGCGGCTTTGCCGGCGGCTTCGTCGCACGGCGCTATTCGCTTGCGACCAGCCTCTGGATCGGCGGCGTGGTGCAGGCGCTCGCGAATCTCTCCTTCTCCTGGCTGGCCTTCGTCGGCACCAGCCAATGGGCGCTCGCCTTCGCCATCACTTGTGAGAACTTCACCAGCGCGATCGGCACGGTGATCTTCGTCGCCTATCTTTCGGCGCTCTGCCAGAACCCGCTGCACACGGCGACGCAATATGCGCTGCTCACCGCTCTTGCCGCGGTAGGGCGGACCTATCTCTCGTCAGGCGCCGGCTTCGTGGCTGATACGACTGGCTGGCCGCTGTTCTTCGTGATCTGCATGCTGGTGGCGATCCCAAGCCTGGTGCTGCTGGCCTGGCTGCAGAAGCGCGGGCATTTTGATGCGCTGGGGCCGGTGAGGGTTTAGACCGGCTCTCTCACCTTCGTCATTGCGAGCGAAGCGAAGCAATCCAGACTGCCGCCGCGGAGACGGTCTGGATTGCTTCGTCGCAAGTGCTCCTCGCAATGACGACGGAGAGAGCAGAGCGAATCGCCTCTACTGCTTCTTGATCAGGCTCCACTTCGTGATCACGGCCTCGCTCATCTGGCCGGGGTCGCTGGCGCAGGCGACTTCGTCGACCTTGACCGAGATCTCCTTGCCGGCGAACGTCTTCAGCTGTGCGGCCTGCGCATCGCCGCTGGGAACGAGCTGGAAGGTTTCGGGGCCGGTCTCGAGATTGCACAACCCGTTCGGTGGCGGCAGCCGGCGCGGCTCGGAGGTGATCTGGTAGGTCGCAACCCGCTTGCCGACGTTCTTGACGTCGCGCACTTTCATCGTGTTCAGCTCGCCCGAGAGCACCTCGCCGGCGTTGATCGGCTTGCCGGGCTTCGACGGCGGCGGAGCCCCGTCGTCCTGCTGCGCGGAGATAGCCGGCGTCGCCAGCATCGCCATCGTCGCAACCAAAGCCCATCGTGTGGCGAAAAGTTTCGTCATGTCGTCCGTTCCGTAAGTCTGGATGTCTAGAACAGGGTGCGCTGCCGCATCGCGGCCGATAGCGTACCTTCATCGAGATAATCAAGCTCGCCGCCGACCGGCACACCATGGGCGAGCCGGGTTACTTTTACGTTGGCGTCCTGAAGCAGGTCGGTGATGTAGTGTGCCGTGGTCTGGCCGTCGACGGTGGCATTCAGCGCCAGAATGACCTCATGCACCTGTGCCTCATGCGCGCGCGCGACCAGCGCCTCGATGGTGAGGTCCTGCGGGCCGACGCCGTCGAGCGGCGACAATGTCGCGCCCAGCACGTGATAACGCCCTTGAGTGGCATTGGCCCGCTCCAGCGCCCAGAGATCGGCAACATCGGCGACGACGACGATGATCGAGGGATCGCGCCGCGGATCGGTGCAGACTGTGCAGGGACTTTGCGTGTCGATGTTGCCGCAGGTCTTGCAGACCTGGACCTTCTCAAGCGCGACCTGCATGGCCGAGGACAGCGGCATCATCAGCGCTTCGCGCTTCTTGATCAGATGCAGCGCCGCGCGCCGCGCCGAGCGCGGGCCGAGGCCCGGCAGCCGCGCGAGAAGCTGGACCAGCCGCTCGATCTCAGGACCCGCAACAGCGCCCATATTACTGGCCGAACAGCCCCGACAGCCCCGGCGGCAAGCCGAGCCCGCCGGTGAGCGACTGCATCTTCTCCTGCATGGCGGCTTCCGCCTTGCGGCGGGCCTCGCCGAACGCGGTGACAAGCAGATCCTCGAGCACCTCGCGCTCTTCCGCCTTCATCAGCGAAGGATCGATCTTGACGCCCTTGACGTCCATCTTCGCGGTCATGCGCACAGCGACGAGACCGCCGCCGGAGATGCCCTCGACCTCGACGTTGGCGAGCTGGTCCTGCATCTCCTGCATCTTGGATTGCAGCTGCTGCGCCTGCTTCATCATGCCGAAAATATCGACCATCGGTGCTGTCCTTGGAAAATTGGCTCTAGAGATCGTCGCCGTCGGAACCGTCGGGCGGATCGTCACTGCCGTAGTCGGCGTTAATATCGGATTCCGGCGCCTCGGGGGCAAGCCTGCGGACCTCGACGACCTTCGCGCCCGGAAAACGCGACAGCACCTCGCGCACGCGCGGATCGGCCTCGGCGGTGCGCGCATGTTCCTGCTTGGCCGCCTGGCTCACCGAGCGCAGCGTCGGCTGGCCCGGCTCGTTGGAGACGATCACGGTCCAACGGCGCCCGGTCCAGAGCTCGAATTTGCGCGCGAGATCGGAAATCATGGTCTTGGAGGCGTTGGGCTCGAGCGCAACTTCCAGCCGGCCCTCCTCGAAACGAACGAGGCGCATGTCGCCTTCGAGCGCGCCCTTGGTGAGGAGGTCGCGCTTCTGCCCGGCCAGCGCAACGAGCTGGGTGAAGCTCGTGACGCGCAACACGGGCGCGGCAGCTTGCGGATCCGGCGCGGGCGTTGCCATCTGCGGACGGGCACCGCCGCCGCCGAACGAGGACGGTGACGATGTCGGCATGCGAACTGGCGCTGCGGACGCCACCGGCCCCGCCGGCGCGTTGCGCGCGGCACTGCCGCCGCTCACGACCGGCGAACCGCCGCCGTTCTGCTCCAGCATCTTGATCGCTTCGTCCGGCGTCGGCAGGTCGGCAACATAGGCGATGCGCACCAGCACCATCTCGGCGGCTGCCGCGGGCCGCGTCGCGGCCTGCACCTCGGTGATGCCCTTGAGCAGCATCTGCCACATCCGCGACAGCACGCGCATCGAGATCTTCGAGGCGAAATCCCGTGCGCGTACGCGCTCGGTCTCGCCATAGGCGACGTTGTCGGCGGTCGCCGGCACGATCTTCACGCGGGTGACGAAATTGACGAACTCGGCAAGATCCGAGAGCACCACGATCGGATCGGCGCCGACGTCGTACTGGTCGCGGAACTCCCTGAACGCGGACGCGATGTCGCCACGCGCCAGAGAATCGAAAAGATCGATGACACGGGTGCGGTCGGCGAGCCCCAGCATCTGCCTGACGGCATCGGCCTTCACGGTGCCTGCCGCATGCGCGATGGCCTGATCGAGCAGCGAGAGCGAATCGCGCACCGAGCCTTCGGCGGCGCGCGCGATGATGCCGAGTGCTTCAGGCTCGATCTCGACGTTTTCCTTGGCCGCGATGCTGGCGAGATGCTTCATCAGGACGTCGGCCTCGACGCGGCGCAGGTCAAAACGCTGGCAGCGCGACAGCACGGTCACCGGAACCTTGCGGATCTCCGTCGTGGCGAACACGAACTTGGCGTGCTCCGGCGGTTCCTCCAGCGTCTTCAGGAAGGCGTTGAACGCCGCCGTCGACAGCATGTGGACTTCGTCGATGATGTAGACCTTGTAGCGGGCGCTGGCCGGCGCGTAGCGGACGCTGTCATTGATCTGACGGACGTCGTCGACGCCGGTATGCGAGGCCGCGTCCATCTCCAGCACGTCCATGTGCCGGCTTTCCATGATCGCCTGGCAATGCACGCCGAGCGTCGGCATCTGGACCGTCGGGCCCTTCACCGAGCCATCCGGCATCTCGTAGTTGAGCGCACGGGCAAGGATGCGCGCGGTGGTGGTCTTGCCGACCCCGCGAACGCCGGTGAGAATCCAGGCCTGCGGAATGCGGCCAGTCTCGAACGCATTGGAGACGGTGCGGACCACGGCCTCCTGGCCGATCAGATCGTCGAAGCTGGAGGGACGGTATTTCCGCGCCAGCACCCGGTAGGGCGTGCTGGCCTGGCCGGCGCTGTCAGGGTTGGGAGGGGCGCCAGCGTCGGTCATCGGTCGATCCGCAATGAAGTGTCTTTCGGCCGGCTTTTGCGGAAAGGAGCGCGCTGGCGGCCCGAGCCGCCGGCGCAATTCGCTCGGAAAAACAGGTAGGAGACTGACGAGCGACCCGATCCGGACCTCGTTAGGGCTGCTTCCTTCCGGACCTGACCCGGTTGGCGAGTGGCTCGTCCACCGCCAATCTCCCGGTCCCTATTTGGGGCCAAAAGGACCGGAAAGCAAGCGGGTATCCGCTTGAACAGGCTGGGCTTCATGGTGGTTTGCCCAGCATCCGGGCAATTCCCGGCCTGCCCAGCCGATAGGCTGTGCTTTCACTGCCGGAGGCGCCTTGGTAAGAACGCTGCCGGAACTCCTTCCAACAGAAAAGCGATTGATCCCAATGGTTACACGTCGTGATGTTGCTTCGATTGTCGGACTTGGCGCGATGGCTGCGGCGACGCTGGCCTCCCCGGCCGTGGCGCAGACCGCCGATACCAACGAATCGACCTTCGCCCGCATCCGCCGCACCAAGAAGATGCGGATCGGCGCGGTCGGCGGCGGCGCGCCCTATTACATGAAGGATCTTTCGACCGGCCAGTGGAAGGGATTTTACGTCGACATCGCCAAGGCGCTTGCCGAGGACATGGAGGCCGAGTTCGAGATCACCGAGACCACTTGGGGCAATTCGGTGCTCGACCTGCAGTCCAACAAGATCGACATCTTCTTCGGCCTCAACCCGACCCCGAAGCGCGCGCTGGTGGTCGACTTCTCGGTGCCGGTCTTCAACAACGCCTTCGGCATCCTCTGCAAGAAGGACTTCAAGCCGAAGAGCTGGGCCGAGCTGAACTCGCCCGACGTCAAGATCGCGGTCGACCAGGGCTCCTCGCACGACCAGGTCGTCAGCCGCCTGACGCCGAAGGCGCAGATCTCGCGGCTGAAGTCCGCCGACGACGCCACCGCCGCGCTCCAGACCGGCCGCGTCGACGCACAGTGCCTGATCACCATGCTGTCGCTGACGGTGTTGAAGAAGAATCCCTCGCTCGGCCAGTTCGTGCTGCCGACGCCGATCTTCGCCACCACGTCGAACGCCGGCTTCCGCCGCGAGACCGACAAGACCTGGCGCGACTACGTCAACACCTGGATCGACTTCAACAAGGGCCTCGGCTTCATCCGGAACGCGATCATCACCAACATGGAGCTGGTGGGCGTGACCGAGGCGGACATCCCGCCGGGCGTATCGTTGTAAGGTGTGATGAGCGCCTGAGGCTCCGCACGTCATGGCCGGGCTTGTCCCGGCCATCCACGTCTGACCCGCGCCACCAAGAACGTGGATGCCCGGGACAAGCCCGGGCATGACGACAAGTTTCGGGTATGAGTTAAGCACGCATGTATCAGTGGGACTTCGGCATCCTCTGGAGCTATCGCTGGCTCTTTCTCAACGGGCTCGGCGTCACCGTCGGTTTCACCGTGGTCATCGTGGTGCTCGGGCTCGTCTTCGGCCTGTTCGGCGCGTTCGGCACCCTGTCGCGCTTTCGCGCGGTGCGCCTGATCGCGCTCACCTTCATCGAGGCGTTCCGCTGCACGCCGATCCTGGTGCAGCTGATCTGGTTCTATTACGCGCTGCCGATCCTGGCCGGTGTCGAGATGACGCCGATCACCGCCTCGGCGCTCGCGCTCTCGCTCTATGGCGGCTCGTTCTATTCGGAGATCATCCGCGGCGGCATCATCTCGATCGACCGCGGCCAGTCCGAAGCCGGCGCCGCGCTCGGCATGACTCCGGGACAGAGCATGCGGCGCATCGTGCTGCCGCAGGCGATCAAGCGCATGATCCCGGCACTGATGAACCAGTCGATCATCCAGTTCAAGAACACCTCGCTGGTCTCGGTGCTGGCGGTGCCTGACCTGGTCTATCAGAGCCAGGTCGCCGCCCATGACAGCTACCGTCCGCTGGAAACCTACACCGCCGTCGCGGTCGCGTATGCGGCCATCCTGATTCCCCTGACCATCATGGTCCGGCGCGGCGAGAAGCGACTGGCGGTCGGCGAATGAGCGAGATGTCGAAAATCGAGATCCGTGGCTTGCGTAAAAGCTTTGGCAGCAACGAGGTTTTGAAGAGCATCAGCCTGGACGTCGCCAAGGGCGGTGTCGTGGCGCTGATCGGCCCGTCCGGCTCCGGCAAGTCGACGCTGCTCCGCTGTATCAACCTCCTGGTGACGCCCGACGGCGGCAGCGTTCGCGTCGGCGACACGCGCTTTGCTTTCGGAGAAGGCACAAAGCTCCCCGATGTGAAGACGCTGGCAAAATTCCGCGCCACCACCGGCATGGTGTTTCAGCATTTCAATCTGTTCCCGCACATGACGACGCTCCAGAACGTGATGGAGGGACCGGTCACCGTGCGGCGCATGGTGAGGGCTGACGCGGAGAAGCTGGCGCGGGCCCAACTCGCGAAAGTGGGCCTTGCAGAGAAGGCCGACCAATATCCGGCAACGCTCTCCGGCGGACAGAAGCAGCGCGTCGCGATTGCGCGGGCGCTCGCCATGGAGCCGGACGTGATGCTGTTCGACGAGGCCACCTCCGCGCTCGATCCCGAGCTTGTCGGCGAGGTGCTCGCCGTGATTCAGCAGCTGGCGTCGGAGGGCATGACCATGGTGATCGTGACCCACGAGATCACCTTTGCCCGCGAAGTCGCCGGCCGTCTGATCTTCATGCGCGACGGCCTCGTGGTCGAGGAGGGCCCGGCGCGGCAGGTCATCGATCATCCGCAGGAAGCCGCGACGCGCGCCTTCCTCAGCCATTTCCACCGAACCGGCGCATTGCCGCCGGCCAACGCAGCATCGTGATGTCCGAAATCAATCGCGTCTATCTCATCACCGGCGCCGCCAGCGGCATCGGCCGCGCCACTGCAAAACTGCTCGCGGGGCCCGGCACCGCGCTGCTGCTGCACACGCGCTCCAACGCAGCCGGCCTCGACGCCACCGCGGCGGAAGCCGAAGCGCAAGGCGCGATCGTCGCGAAATGCCTCGGCGACCTCGCCGAGGAGGCCGCGGTCACCGACGCCATCGCCGCTACACAAAGCGCCTTCGGCCGACTCGATGGATTGATCCTGGTCGGCGGCCATGCCCGCCGCGGCAGCGCGATCGGTACGCCGGCGGATCAGTTCCGCAAGGCGATGGACGAATCGGCGCTGGCGTTCACACGGTTGGTGGACGCGGCGCTCCCGCTGCTCCGTGCGGAGCAGGATTCGCGGATCGTGGCAGTGTCGTCGTTCGTTGCGCACGCGATCCGGCCGGAGTTCGCGCCCTTCGCAGCGACGGCCGCGAGCCGCTCCGCGCTCGAAGCGCTGGTGCGCCTCACCGCAGTCGAACTCGCCAAGGAGGGCATCACCGTCAACGCCGTCGCGCCGGGCCTTGTCGTCAAGGACAGGCCCAGCGAAAGCCGGCTGTCACCCGAACAGATCGCCGCGACCGAGGCGCTGATCCCGATGGGTCGCCGCGGGCGGCCGGAAGAGGTCGCCGAGATCATCGCTTTCCTGGCCTCCCCGAAAGCATCCTACGTCACCGGCCAAGTCTGGCACGTCAATGGAGGCCTGACATGACCGAAGCAACCGTCGAACGCATCAGGCTGTTCCTGATCGAAAGCCCGATCAAGATGGCGCGCCTGCAAGGCGTCGGCAATGTCAAGGGCACGGTGAAGCGCGTGCTGCTCGAACTGACGTCGAGCGACGGCGTGATCGGCTGGGGCGAGGCGGCACCGTGGGAAGTGTTCACGGGAACGCCGGAAGCGGCCTTCTCCGCGCTCGACATCTATTTGCGGCCAATCGTGCTCGGCAAACCGGTGCGCCGCATCCGCGCGCTGATGGCCGAGCTCGATCGCGCGCTGGTCGGACATGCCGAAGCCAAGGTCGCGATCGAAATGGCGCTGCTCGACATCGTCGGCAAGTCGTCGGGATTGTCGGTCGCCGACCTGCTCGGCGGCCGCGTGCGCGACACGATCCCGCTGTCGTTCTCGATCGCCGATCCCGATTTCGCCGCCGATCTCGAACGCATGCGGAAGATGATTCCGGACGGCAATGTCATCTACAAGGTCAAGACCGGCGTGAAGCCGCATCGCGAGGACCTCGATCATCTCGCGGCGATCCGCAAGGAGTTCGGCGACAAGGTCGACCTTCGCGTCGACTACAACCAGGCGCTGGCGCCGTTCGGCGCCATCAAGATCCTGCGCGACGTCGAGCAGTTCGCGCCGACTTTCATCGAGCAGCCGGTGCCGCGCAAATTTCTCGACGTGATGGCGCAGCTCACCGCGGCGCTGGAAACGCCGGTGCTCGCGGACGAAAGCTGCTTCGACCGCCGCGACATGATGGAGGTGGTGCGCCGCGAGGCGGCAGATGCCGTCTCGATCAAGCTGATGAAGGCCGGCGGCCTATTCGAGGCGCAGGCGATCATGGCGATCGCCGACATCGCCGGCCTGCCGGGCTATGGCGGCACGCTGTGGGAGGGCGGCATCGGGCTCGCCGCCGGGACGCAGCTGATCGCGGCGACGCCGGGAATCTCGCTCGGCTGCGAATTCTACATGCCGCACCACGTGCTGACCGAGGACGTGCTGGAAGAGCGCGTCGCCAATCGCGGCGGCCACGTCGTGGTGCCGGACGGCCCCGGCCTCGGCATTCGCGTCAGCGAAGCCTCGGTCCGCGCCAATGCGCGCATGCTTGCGGAGGGGTAAGACGTCGCCACACATTCGCTGTCGTCCCGGCGAAGGCCGGGACCCATAACCACAGGGGGATGTTTTGTGAAGATTGGTCGTTCGGGATTAGCACCAACCGCAAACGATAGACCTCGCGGTATGGGTCCCGGCCTTCACCGGGACGACAAGGGTGCATGCGGCCCCTGCGGAGGCTCATCCTTCCCCAATCAAACTCCGTATCGTATGGTCCGGCCAAACGCGCCCGACCCCATCGGGCAATCTGGATACGCATATGTCCGAACCCGCCTGGTCGCTGCACTCCCGTCTGAAAGAGGACACCATCGACATCGGCGATTTGCCGCTGTCCAAGGTATTGGTCATCAAGGACGCGCATTATCCGTGGCTGCTGCTGGTGCCGCGACGCGCGGATGCGGTCGAGATCATTGATCTCGACGAGGTGCAGCAGGCGCAATTGATGACGGAGATCTCCCGCGTCTCGCGTGCGCTGAAGGAGATCACCAGATGCGACAAACTCAACATCGCGGCACTCGGCAACCTCGTGCCGCAGCTTCACGTGCACATCATCGCGCGCCGCACCAGTGACGCCGCCTGGCCGCGGCCGGTCTGGGGCGTGATGCAGCCCTTGGCGCACGACGCCACAGAGGTGCAGACTTTCATCAGCGCGCTTCGCCGCAAAATCTGGTTGGGTTGAAAGAACAAGACATGTCAGCATTCGACTCGTTTCCGCTGGGGCAGCCGGCCTTCGTCACCAACATTCTCGACCGTGCCGCGCATCTGCGCCGCGATGACGAAAAGCTGTTCGCGCTGGAGCAGAAGCCGGCCTCGCGCGCCTATGTGGTCTACCGCGACTCGCTGCTGGTGAAGCGCGAGGGCGAAAAAGTGCGCGCGCTGCTCGGAATCGACGAGGCGCTGAAATGCGGCGCCAATCCCGGCACGATCTTCTTAGGCTTGCGCGACGGCGCCGCGATATTCGGGATGGGCCTGTCGCAGGCCGCGTCCGAGAAGCTGATCGGGCGTGAAGACTACGCCCTCAGTGAGCTGCGCGGCATGGCGATGCAGGGCGCGGTGCCGCCGCAGGAGCTGTCGGCGATCGCGATGGCGAAGTCGATGGTGAGCTGGCATCAGCGCCACGGCTATTGCGCCAATTGCGGCACGCGTACCGGGATGAAGGAAGGCGGCTGGAAGCGGGAGTGCCCCAGTTGCAAGGCCGAGCATTTCCCGCGCACCGACCCTGTCGTGATCATGCACGTCGCCGCCGGCGACAAATGCCTGCTCGGCCGCCAGAAGCAGTTTCCGCCGGGGATGTATTCGTGTCTCGCCGGCTTCGTCGAGGCGGCCGAAACCATCGAGGACGCGGTGCGCCGCGAGATCCTCGAAGAATCCGGGATTCGCTGCACCGACGTACAATATTATATGACCCAGCCCTGGCCCTATCCGTCGTCGCTGATGATCGGCTGCAGCGCGCGGGCCGTGAGCGAGGACATCGTCGTCGATCACTCCGAGCTGGAGGATGCGCGCTGGTTCACGCGTGAGGAGGCCGCTCTGATGCTGACGCGAACGCATCCCGACGGGCTCGCCGGCCCGCACCCGTTTGCGATTGCGCATCACCTGCTCGGCCGCTGGGTGCACGACAAGAGCTGACCGCCGATGGCGCACTCTGTGATCGCGCCGCGCATCCTCTGCATCGGCATTCCCGTGCGCGACCTGACCTTTCGTGTCGAGGCCGTGCCCGCGCGCGGCAGCAAGGCGAATGCCAGCCATCTCGCGGAGATCTGCGGCGGCAATGCGCTCAATGCCGCGATCGCCATCGCGCGGCTCGGCGGCCGCGTCTCGTTCGCAGGTCCGATGGGCGATGCGCAGGAGACGTCGAGCGGCTTCATTCTCGAGCGGATGGAAGCTGAGGCTATCGAGACCACGCACATCGTCCGCATGCCGGGGCTCAAGACGCCGGTGTCGGCGATCATGATCGAGCCCTCGGGCGAACGAACGCTCACCATCTATCGCGATCCCGCGTTATCCACCGTGCAGCTGCCGGACGCCGACAAGCTGCTCGCCGATTGTCAGGCGGTCCTCGTCGAGAGCCGCTGCGCATCGTTCTGCACGGATCTCTGCACTGAGGCACGCCGGCGCGGCATTGCCGTCATCGTCGGCGTCGATCGCGCGATGTCGTTGCAGGACGGCCCGCTCACGGCCGCCTCGCACCTGCTGTTCGCCAGCGAACAGGTGCAGGAGACCGCCGGCATCGCCGACGACGGCGAGGCGTTGCAGCGCCTGGCCGCGCTCACGCCCGCCTTCCTCGCCGCGACCCGCGGCCCGCGCGGCACGATCTGGCTGAACGAGAGCGGCGAACTGGAGCAGACGCCGGCCTTCCCGGTTCAGGCCGTCGATACGCTCGGCGCCGGCGACGTCTTCCATGGCGCCTTCACGCTTCGCCTCGCCGAAGGCGGCGGCGTGCGGCAGGCGCTGCAATTCGCCGCGGCCGCCGCGGCGCTGAAATGCACCCGCCACGGCGGTGGCCTGGCTGCCCCGCAACGTATTGAAGTCGAAGAGTTTTTGAACATGTCGCCGGCGGCGACGCTTGAGCGGATGCCGAGATTATAGACTTGCTATAGAAAGATTTTCTCTATATCAGGGAAATCGACCATCGATATGGAACAAAGTTCTTCAAATGACCGATCTCGCCATCCCGCTCCCCGAGACCAGCCGCCGCCTCGACGCCATCGACCGTAAGATTCTGATGGTGCTGCAGGATGATGCCTCCCTCTCCGTCGCCGAGATCGGCGACCGCGTCGGCCTGTCCTCGACCCCCTGCTGGAAGCGCATCCAGCGCCTGGAGGCCGACGGCGTGATCACCAAGCGGGTGGCGCTGGTCGACCAGAATAAGATCGGGCTCGGCATCTCCGTGTTCGTGTCGGTCGAGAGCTCCGACCATTCCGACGCCTGGCTCAAGAAGTTCGCCGACGCCGTCAGCGCCATGCCGGAGGTGATGGAGTTCTATCGCATGGCCGGCGACGTCGACTACATGCTGCGCGTCGTCGTCGCGGACATGCAGGCGTATGACGTGTTCTACAAAAAGCTGATCAGCGCCGTGCCGCTGAAGAACGTCACCTCACGCTTCGCGATGGAGAAGATCAAGTCGGTCACCGCGCTGCCGATCCCGGCGGTGGTGGCGGCGTAGGGCTCACCACACGCAAACTGTCATCGCCCGGCTTGACCGGGCGATCCAGTATTCCAGAGACGACGATGGATACGGATAAGCCACGGCGTACTGGATGCCCCGGTCAAGCCGGGCATGACAGCAAGTGAGGCTAGCCTCGCGCCTCAGATCTTCTGATTGTACTCGCCGACTTCGGGATGGGTGCGCAGCACGCTGTTCACCATCTCGAACATGTCGTGCATGCGCTGCTCGGAGACCGGGCTCTCGACCACGACGACGAGTTCGGGCTTGTTGGAGGAGGCACGCACCAGGCCCCAGCTGCCGTCCTCGACCGTGACGCGGACGCCGTTGACTGTGACGAGATCGCGGATCGACTGGCCGCCGATCTTGGCGCCCTTGGCCTGCAAGCCCTCGAAGTGCTTCACCACCTTGTCGATCACGCCGTATTTGACCTCGTCGGCGCAATGCGGCGACATGGTCGGCGACGACCAGGTCTTCGGCAGCGCGTTCTTGAGATCGGCCATCGACTTGCCGGGGGCGCGATCGAGCATGTCGCAGATCGCAAGCGCCGACACCAGACCGTCGTCATAGCCGCGTCCATACGGCTTGTTGAAGAAGAAGTGGCCGGACTTCTCGAAGCCGGCGAGGGCGCCCGTCTCATGGGTGCGGCGCTTCATGTAGGAATGGCCAGTCTTCCAGTAGGTGGTTTTTGCACCCTGCTTCTGCAGTACCGGATCGGTGATGAACAGGCCGGTCGACTTCACGTCGACGATGAACTGCGCATCCTTGTGGATCGCGGACATGTCGCGCGCCAGCATCACGCCGACCTTGTCGGCAAAGATCTCCTCGCCGGTGTTGTCGACCACGCCGCAGCGATCGCCGTCACCGTCGAAGCCGAGACCCACATCGGCCCTGTGCTGCAGCACCGCGTCGCGGATCGCGTGCAGCATCTCCATGTCTTCGGGGTTCGGGTTGTATTTCGGGAAGGTGTGGTCGAGCTCAGTGTCGAGCGGGATTACCTCGCAGCCGATCGCCTCCAGCACCTGCGGCGCGAATGCGCCGGCGGTGCCGTTGCCGCAGGCCGCGACGACCTTGAGCTTGCGCTTGAGCTTCGGACGGCTGGTGAGATCGGCGATGTAGCGCGCCGGATAATTCTCGTGGAATTGATAGGAGCCGCCGGCCTTGTTCTTGAACTCGGCGCCCAGCACGATCTCCTTCAACCGCGTCATCTCGTCGGGGCCGAAGGTCAGCGGGCGGTTGGCGCCCATCTTCACGCCGGTCCAGCCATTGTCGTTGTGCGAGGCCGTAACCATGGCGCAGCAGGGCACGTCGAGGTCGAACTGGGCGAAATAGGCCATCGGCGTCACCGCCAGCCCGATGTCGTGCACCTTGCAGCCTGCTGCCATCAGGCCGGAAATCAGCGCATATTTGATCGAGGCCGAATAGCCGCGGAAATCATGACCGGTGACGATCTCCTGGCTGACGCCGAGCTCCGCGATCAGCGCGCCCAGCCCCATGCCGAGCGCCTGGATTCCCATCAGGTTGATTTCCTTCTGGAACAGCCAGCGCGCGTCGTATTCGCGAAAGCCCGTGGCCTTCACCATCGGCTCGGATTCGAAGGCATAGGTGTTGGGCAGCAACACGGATTTCGGCTTGGGGAACATTGAGACGGTCTCGTGAAAAAGAGCCAGATTTAATGCAGCCTTAGCGAATGCCGGGCCGCAGCGGAAGGCGGGAATGGCAGCTTATGGATGATAATTGCGGCAGTTTGGTAACGGGGAAATCTGGCCGCGAGAGCGGCCGGAATAGAGATTTACTTGAAATATGTGATCGCTGGAGCCATTGGGAGACCCTTACTGCTCCAGCACCATCTGACCGTTGGCGTATTCGAAGCGCTTGAGGCGGGAGAGGAAGGAGAGGCCGAGCAGGTTCTCGGACAGCGCCTCGTCGGGCAGCACCATGGCATCGACGTCGCGCACGATTAGGCCGCCGACATCGAGCATGGCGATGCGGGTGCGCGCGGCCTTGATGGTGCCGTTGGCGGTGGAGACGGTGGCATTGTAATCGCCGCGCGAGGGACGCAGGCCGAAACGGGCGGCCGAGGTCTCGTTCAGCGCAACCACGGAGGCGCCGGTGTCGACCATGAAGCCGATGCGCTGGCCTTCGATCCGGCCCTCGGTCTGGAAGTGGCCGCGGCCGTCGCGGGGGATGTTGAGGCTGCGGCCGCCGGCCGGCGCGGTGGACGCGACTGCTACCGTACGCGGCACCGACGTCGCCGAAGCGGAGCTCATCCTGTCCGCCATCTGCGCCATGAAGGTGCCGAGGCCGATCATGATCGCCGCGAAGATCATTATGTTACGCATCACACCACTCGAAGCCGAAGCTCGATTTCACCACGCGGCAGGCCACTCCGCGAGCGACGCTGCGGCCAGAGCTGTGCTATTTTGACGAAAAGGATGAGCAGACGGTTAATGCGTGTTCGTAACGCTCACGTCCCGCGCGGCTTGACCCGGCGGGTCGGCAGCGCATTCGCCGGATCTTCCGGCCAGGGATGGCGCGGGTAGCGGCCGCGCAAATCGGAGCGCACTGCACTGTAGCTGCCGCGCCAGAAACCGGGGAGATCGCGCGTCACCTGCACCGGGCGCTGCGCCGGTGACAGCAGCTCCAGCACCAGCGGCACCTTGCCGGCGGCGATCGAGGGATGGGTGTTGAGGCCGAACAATTCCTGGAGCCGCACCGCGATGGTCGGCCCCTGCTCGGCTTCATAGTCGATCGCGAGCACGCTGCCTGTCGGCGCCTCGAAATGCGTCGGCGCCTCGCGGTCGAGCCGCGCGCGCATCTCCCACGGCAACAACGCCATCAACGCGTCGGAGAGATCGCCGGCGGAGATATCCTTCAGCGCGATCTTGTCGTAGAGCGCCAGCACCAGCCAATCGTCGCGCCGCGCGATCAACCCATCGTCCGACAGATCTGGCCAGCTGTCGCCCTCGGCCTTGCGCAAGAACATCACGCGGTCGCGCCATTGTTTGGCTAACTTCGACCAGGGCAGCCGGTCGAGGCCAGCGGCGATCAGCCCGTCTGCGAAGATGCGCGCAGTGTCCTCCGAGGGCGACACGGCAAGTGTCGCCTCCGAGAGCGTGATCGCGTGCAGCGCGCGCTTACGCCGCGCCCGCAGCGCCATCGCGCCGCGATCGAACGAGATCTCCTCGACGGATTCGATATGCTCGGCGAAATGCTGCTCGATCTCGTCCTGCGAGATTTGCGCTGCGAGCAGAATGCGCCCGCTCGCCGCCGTGCCGGTCATCTCGCCGATCGCGATATAGGGCGCGCGCGCGAGCGACGAGGTCTGATCCACCGCAGCGCCTCGACCGTTGGCGAGCACGAAGCTGCCATTGCCGCGGTTGCGCGCGACGCGATCCGGGAAGGCGTAGGCCAGCATCAGGCCGGTCGAGAGATCACCTTCGCCGGTCGCCATCTTCTCTGACGCCGCCACCTGCGAGGCCCAGCGCCGCGCGAGGTCGCGCGCGCTTGCGGCTCGCGCGGAACGGTCGCGGCGGAACTGATCCCGCCGGTGCTCGAGATCGACACTGTCGCCGCCGAGCCCGCGCTCGGTGATGATGGCGGCGATCTCGGCGGCGGCTTCGCCCTCGCCGGCACGATGCGAATCCACGATCATGCGCGCGAGCCGCGGCGGCAG
Source organism: Bradyrhizobium sp. 44 (assembly GCF_023073095.1). Lineage (NCBI taxonomy): Bacteria > Pseudomonadati > Pseudomonadota > Alphaproteobacteria > Hyphomicrobiales > Nitrobacteraceae > Bradyrhizobium > Bradyrhizobium sp. 44. Next base: position 512,624 of record NZ_JADPIY010000008.1, on the reverse strand, counting down.
CGCCAGCGCGCGCAGGCTCTTGCCCTCCGCAGTGATGCGGCCATCGCCATCAAGCGCATTGAGCTCGGAGAGCAGGCTTTTTGCTTCCTTCCAGGCCGGCTGCGGCGGCGGGTCGAGAAACGACAGCGCGGCAGGGTCGGCGACGCCCCATTGCGCGAGATCGAGCACCAGCGAGGACAGATCGGCGCTGAGGATCTCGGGCTGGGTGTAGGGCGCGAGCGAGGCTGTCTGAGGTTCGTCCCAGAGCCGGTAGCAGACACCGGGCTCGGTGCGGCCGGCGCGGCCGCGGCGCTGGTCCGCCGCCGCGCGCGAGACGCGCACGGTCTCGAGCCGGGTCAGGCCGATGTCGGGCTCGTAGCGCGGCACGCGGGCAAGACCGGAATCGACCACGATGCGCACGCCCTCGATGGTCAGCGAGGTCTCCGCGATCGAGGTCGCCAGCACCACCTTGCGCATGCCTTTGGGCGCCGGCGAGATGGCACGGTCCTGCACGGCGGCGTCGAGCGCCCCGAACAGCGGCACGATTTCGATGCTGGAATCCTGCACGCGCTCGCCGAGGAGATTCTGGGTGCGGCGGATTTCAGCGGCGCCCGGCAGGAACGCCAGCACCGAGCCGGCATCGGCACGCAGGGCCGAGGCGATCGCATCCGCCATCTGCCGCTCCACCGGCGCGTCCGCCTTGCGGCCGAGATAGCGCGTCTCGACCGGAAAGGCGCGGCCCTCGCTTTCGACGACGGGCGCTTCGCCGAGCAATTTTGCGACGCGGGCGCCATCGAGCGTGGCCGACATCACGAGGATGCGCAAATCTTCGCGCAGGCCGGTTTGCGCATCGCGCGCGAGCGCGAGGCCCATGTCGGCATCGAGCGAACGCTCGTGGAATTCGTCGAACAGGACGGCGGCGATGCCCGACAGCTCGGGATCGTCGAGGATCCGGCGGGTGAAGATGCCCTCCGTCACCACCTCGATGCGGGTCGCGCGCGAGATCTTCGAGCCGAAGCGGACGCGATAGCCGACAGTCTCGCCAGCGCGTTCGCCCAGTGATTTGGCCATGCGGTCGGCGCTGGCGCGCGCCGCGATGCGCCGCGGCTCCAGCACGATGATCTTCTTGCCTTTGACCCAAGGGGCATCGAGCAGCGCCAGTGGCACGCGCGTGGTCTTGCCGGCGCCCGGCGGCGCCACCAGCACGGCGGCATGATGCGCCTCCAGCGTGCGCGAGAGCTCGTCGAGCACGGCATCGATCGGGAGGGGCGTGTCGAAACTGCGGGGCAAAAGCTCGCTTCCGTCATCACCCGCGCATGCGGGTGATCCAGTAAACTCGAATCCCGGTTATTACGAAGATTGCGGATTACTGGATACCCCGCCTTCGCGGGGTATGACAATCATTTGCCGCTATCAGCCCTGCACCGGCGGTCGTCCAATGCTCTCATAGACGAAGCCGGCGGCAGCCATTTCTTCGGGGCGGTAGATGTTGCGGAGGTCGACGATGACGGGCTGCGCCATGGTCGCCTTCAGCCGATCGAGATCGAGCGCCCGGAACTGCACCCACTCGGTGACGATCACGATCGCATCGGCGCCTTCCGCGCAGGAATAGGCATCCTCGCAATAAGTGATGCTGGGCAGCTCACTCTTCGCCTGCTCCATGCCGACGGGATCGAAGGCCTTCACCTTCGCACCCATGTCGATCAGGCCGGTGATCAACGGGATCGACGGCGCGTCGCGCATGTCGTCGGTATCCGGCTTGAAGGTGAGGCCGAGCACCGCGATGGTCTTGCCGCGCAGCGAGCCGCCGAGCGCCTGGCTCACTTTTCGCGCCATCGCCCGCTTGCGGTTCTCGTTGACCGCCAGCACGGATTCGACGATGCGCAAGGACACATCGTAGTCCTGCGCGATCTTGATCAGAGCCTTGGTGTCCTTCGGGAAGCACGAGCCGCCGAAGCCGGGACCGGCATGCAGGAATTTGGTGCCGATGCGGTTGTCCAGGCCAATGCCGCGGGCGACCTCCTGCACGTTGGCGCCGGCCTTTTCGGAGAGGTCCGCGATCTCGTTGATGAAGGTGATCTTGGTCGCGAGGAAGGCGTTGGCGGCGTATTTGATCATCTCGGCGGTGCGGCGTTCCGTGAACATCAGCGGCGCCTGGTTCAGCGACAGCGGCCGATAGATGTCGCTCATCACCCTGCGGCCGCGCTCGTCGGCGGTGCCGACGACGATGCGGTCCGGGAATTTGAAGTCGCGGATCGCCGCGCCCTCGCGCAGGAATTCGGGGTTCGAGGCGACGACGACGTCCGCCTTGTGATTGGTCTCGCGGATGATGCGCTCGACCTCGTCGCCGGTGCCGACCGGAACGGTCGACTTGGTCACGACGACGGTGAAGCCGGACAGCGACTGCGCGATCTCTTTCGCGGCGGCATAGACATAGGACAGATCGGCGTGGCCGTCACCGCGGCGCGACGGCGTGCCGACCGCGATGAAGACAGCATCGGCATCCGCGACCGGCTTGGACAAATCGGTGGTGAACTCCAGCCGCTTGGCCTTGACGTTCGTCGCCACGAGCTCGTCGAGCCCGGGCTCGTAGATCGGGATCTCGCCGCGATGAAGGGCAGCGATCTTCTTCTCGTCCTTGTCGACGCAGATGACGTCGTGACCGAAATCCGCAAAGCAGGCCCCGGACACCAGTCCCACATAGCCCGTGCCGATCATAGCAATGCGCATGAAAAACCCTGTTTGGCTTGGTTAACAAAACCCCAATTCCAAGGCGGTTTAGCATTTTCCCGAGGTTAGGGAACAGCCCGCGTGCAAAAAACGGCACGGCAATTGTACCGGTTAAGAAATCGTAAGCCGCAAGGCGCCAAACTGCTCCGCGTTCACACAGATCCTGGCGGAACACGCCTCGAAAAGAGACACTATGGCACTAGCAGGCACAATCGCTGCGAGCGGGGGACTCAAGGCCCCGGCTGCTGCGCGTGTCGATTGGATCGATTACGCCAAGGGCATCTGCATCGTCATGGTCGTGATGATGCATTCGGTGCTGGGGGTCGAGCTCGCCGCCGGTGAGACCGGCTTCATGCATGTTTTGGTGGCCTTCGCAAAACCGTTCCGGATGCCGGATTTCTTCCTGATTTCGGGCCTGTTCCTGCCACTGGTGATCGACCGGGATTGGCGAACCTATCTCGACCGCAAGGTGGTGCATTTCGCCTATTTCTATGTCGTCTGGGTGACAATCCAGTTCGGCTTCAAGGCCCCCGCATTCGCGGCGGAAACGAGCTGGCGCGACGCCGGCTTGCTCTATCTGGAATCCTTCGTCGAGCCGTTCGGCACGCTGTGGTTCATCTACCTTCTGCCTATCTTCTTCGTCGTCACAAAACTGACACGGCTAGTCCCGCCGCCCGCGATCTGGCTCATCGCGGCCGCACTGGAGACGGCGCGTGTCGCAACGGGCTGGACCGCGATCGACGAGTTCTGCGCGCGTTTCGTCTATTTCTATTCGGGTTATCTGTTCGCGCCCTACGTGTTCGCGCTGTCGGACCGCGCGCGCAATCATCCTGCGTGGGCGCTGGCAGCGCTCGCGACGTGGACGCTGGTCAATGGCGGTCTGGTTATGCTCGGCGCCAGCGAATGGAAAATCGTATCGCTCGCGCTCGGCTTCGCCGGCGCCTGCGCCATCATCACGATGGGCACGCTGCTCGCGCGCGTGCAATGGCTGAACGTCTTCCGCTTCTGCGGCGAGCATTCGATCGTGATCTATCTCGCCTTCTTCCTGCCGATGGCGGCGACACGAACGCTGCTCTTGCGCACGGGCATCATTCCCGACATCGGTGCGGTGTCGTTGATCGTGACCATCGCCGGCGTGATCGGCTCGCTCGCGGTCTGGCAGATCGCACTGCGCCTAGGCGGCAATTTCCTGTTCGAGCGGCCTGATGCGTTCTGGATCGCGCCGAAGAAAACAGGGCCGCGATTGCAGGCGGCGGAGTGATACTCTGCTGTCATCCCCGCGAAGGCGGGGATCCAGTATTCCAGACGCAGCAGTCGTATACGGATAAGTCGCAGCGTACTGGATTCCCCGCCTTCGCGGGGAATGACAGCGGGGGATGCGGGAAATGACAGTGGGGATAGCGGCTCCAGCAAGCCAAAAATCCACCTCCCGAGGCTGTCAAATCCCGCAAAAATTCATACATTGCGGCCATGCCCAAGAGCTCCCCGAAGACCACCGCCCAAGCTGACACCAAGGCTGCCGCGCCCAAGGCCGCCGAAACCAAGCCCGCTGCCGCGACAGCTGCTGCCAAGCCCGTCGCCGCGAAGGCGGCCGGCAAGGGCGACCATGTCTTCCTGGTCGACGGTTCCGGCTACATCTTCCGCGCCTACCATGCGCTGCCGCCGATGAACCGCAAGTCCGACGGCTTGCAGGTCAATGCCGTGCTCGGCTTCTGCAACATGCTGTGGAAGCTTTTGCGCGAGATGCCGGAGGACAACCGGCCGACGCATCTGGCGATCATCTTCGACAAGTCGGAAATCACGTTCCGCAACAAGATCTATCCTGAGTACAAGGCACACCGGCAGCCGGCCCCGGACGATTTGATCCCGCAATTCGCGCTGATCCGCGAAGCGGTACGCGCCTTCGACCTGCCTTGCCTGGAACAGGTCGGCTTCGAGGCCGACGATCTGATTGCGACCTATGTGCGGCAAGCCTGCGAGCGCGGCGCGAGCGCGACGATCGTGTCCTCCGACAAGGACCTGATGCAGCTCGTCACCGATTGCGTCACCATGTACGACACCATGAAGGACCGCCGCATCGGCATCCCCGAGGTGATCGAGAAGTTTGGCGTGCCGCCGGAGAAGGTGGTGGAAGTGCAGGCCCTGGCCGGCGATTCCACCGACAACGTTCCTGGCGTACCCGGCATCGGCATCAAGACCGCGGCGCAGCTGATCGTCGAATATGGCGATCTCGAGCAATTGCTGTTCCGCGCCACCGAAATCAAACAGCCGAAGCGGCGCGAGGCGCTGATCGAGAACGCCGAGAAGGCGCGCATCTCGCGGCAGCTCGTATTGCTCGACGACAAGGTCGACCTCGACGTCCCGCTGGACGATCTCGCCGTCCACGAGCCCGATGCGCGCAAGCTGATCGCGTTCCTGAAGGCGATGGAATTTTCCACGCTGACGCGCCGCGTCGCCGAGTTCTCGCAGATCGATCCGGCCAACGTCGATGCCGATCCAGGCTATTCCAGCGGCGCCAGCGTCTTCTCGCCGCTGCCGCCTTCGGACGTCGTGCCGGCCCCGGGAACCGGCGCGCCGGCGCAAGTGCCAGTGGGCCAGCGCAATGCATCGGCGACCAAGGAGGACAAGGCCGCGAGCCCGAAGGGCGCGCCGATCTCTCTCGCCGCCGCGCGCGAAGAGGCTTTGCGGAAGCTCCCGGTCGACCGCAGCAAGTACCAGGCCGTCAAGACGCCCCCGGAACTGAACGCGTTCATCGCGCGCATCCATGATGCCGGCCATGTCGCGGTCGAGATCCGGGCAAACTCGATCGATCCGATGCAGGCCGATCTCTGCGGTATCGCGCTGGCGCTGGCGCCGAACGAGGCCTGCTACGTGCCGCTGGCGCACAAGCAGTCCGGCGGCGGCGCCGGCCTGTTCGACGCGGGCCTCGCGCCCGACCAGGTCAAGCATGCCGAGGCGATAGAGGCGCTGCGGCCGGTACTGGAATCACCAGGCATTCTCAAGATCGGCTTCGACGTCAAATTCACCGCGGTGATGCTGGCGCAGCACGGCATCACACTGCGCAACACCGACGACGCGCAGCTGATCTCCTACGTGCTTGATGCCGGTCGCGGCTCGCACGCGATCGAGCAGCTGTCCGAGCGCTGGTTCGGCCACGCCATGCTCAAGGAAAACGAGCTGCTCGGCAGCGGCAAGGGCAAGATCACGTTCGACCAGGTGCCGATCGACAAGGCCGCGGCGCTGTCGGCGGAAGGTGCCGATATCACCTTGCGCGTCTGGCGCGTGCTGAAGCCGCGCCTTGTCGCCGAGCACATGACGACGGTCTACGAGACGCTGGAACGGCCCCTGGTATCGGTGCTCGCGCGCATGGAGCGGCGCGGCATCTCGATCGACCGCCAGGTGCTGTCGCGTCTCTCCGGCGACTTCGCTCAGACCGCGGCCCGCGTCGAAGCCGAGATCCAGCAGATCGCGGGCGAGCCGGTCAATGTCGGCAGCCCGAAGCAGATCGGCGACATCCTGTTCGGCAAGATGGGACTGTCCGGCGGCACCAAGACCAAGACCGGCGCGTGGTCGACCACCGCTCAGGTGCTCGACGAGCTCGCCGAGCAGGGCCACGACCTCCCGAAGAAGATCCTGGAGTGGCGCCAGGTCTCCAAACTGAAATCGACCTACACCGACGCGCTGCCGACCTACGTGAATGCCCAGACCCACCGCGTCCACACGACCTACGCGCTGGCCGCGACCACGACCGGCCGGCTGTCGTCGAACGAGCCAAATCTGCAGAACATTCCGGTGCGCACCGAGGACGGCCGAAAAATCCGCCGCGCCTTCATCGCAACGCCGGGGCACAAATTGGTCTCCGCCGACTATTCGCAGATCGAGCTGCGGCTGCTCGCCGAGATCGCCGACATTCCCGTGCTGCAGCAGGCGTTCCGCGACGGTCTCGACATTCACGCCATGACGGCATCGGAAATGTTCGGCGTGCCGATCAAGGGCATGCCGAGCGAAATCAGGCGCCGCGCCAAGGCGATCAATTTCGGCATCATCTACGGCATTTCGGCATTCGGCCTCGCCAACCAGCTCGGCATCGCGCGCGAAGAGGCCTCCGCCTACATCAAGAAATACTTCGAGCGCTTCCCCGGCATCCGCGCCTACATGGACGAGACGCGCGACTTCTGCCGGAACCACGGCTATGTCACGACGCTGTTCGGACGGAAGATGTACTATCCCGACATCAAGGCTTCGAACGCCTCGGTGCGCGCCTTCAACGAGCGCGCCGCGATCAACGCCCGGCTCCAGGGCACCGCCGCCGACATCATCCGCCGCGCTATGACGCGGATGGAGGCTGCACTGGCCGAGAAGAAGCTCTCGGCGCAGATGCTGCTCCAGGTACATGACGAACTGATCTTCGAGGTGCCGGACGCGGAGGTCGAGGCCACGCTCCCCGTCGTGCAGCACGTGATGCAGGACGCGCCGTTCCCGGCCGTGCTGCTCTCAGTGCCGCTACATGTCGATGCACGCGCAGCCAACAATTGGGACGAGGCGCATTGAAGCTACGTCTTCGCTTCGTGTCGTCCCGGCCCCCCGTGCGCAATTGCGCACTAGGCCGGGACGACGCTGGAGGGACACGCACAAGCTGAATTGTCCTCCGAGCAATTGCGCGATGGCGGCGCGATCGCCCGCACATTAAAATCGTGCCGTCTCCCGCACCGGTTCAGCCATGCCCCACACCTCCGCCCTGCTCGGCTTCGCTCTCGTCTGCCTCGGCCTCGTGCTCACGCCCGGGCCGAACATGATCTACCTGATCTCACGTTCGATCACGCAAGGGCCAGCTGCGGGCATCGTCTCGCTCGGCGGCGTGGCGCTCGGCTTCGTGTTCTACATGCTGTGCGCCGCATTCGGCATCACGGCGCTGCTGCTCGCCGTTCCCTTTGCCTATGACGCGTTGCGCTTTGCCGGCGCCGGCTATTTGCTGTGGCTGGCCTGGCAGGCGGTCAAGCCGGGCGGTCGCTCGCCATTCCAGGTCAAGCAGCTTGCGATCGACAGCCCGCGCAAACTGTTCGCAATGGGGTTTGTCACCAATCTGCTCAACCCGAAGATCGCGATGCTTTACCTCGCGCTGCTGCCGCAGTTCATCGACCCCGCCGCCGGCAGCGTGCTGGCGCAGTCGGTGGTGCTCGGCGCGATCCAGATCGCGATCAGCGTCAGCGTGAATGCCATGATCGCGCTCGCGGCAGGATCGATCGCGCTGTTTCTCGCAAACCGGCCAAGCTGGATGCTGGTCCAGCGCTGGCTGATGGGCACGGTGCTGGCCGGGCTTGCGGTGCGGATGGCGGTCGAAGCGCGGAAGGTGTGATTTTCACCTCTCCCCGTAAGAACGGGGAGAGGGAGAAGAGCCACCCTCAATCCAGCTTCGCCTCCATGCCCCGCTTCACCGCCGGACGGGCCATCAGGGCCTCGTACCAGCGCTTGACGTGGGGGAAGTCGGCCAGGTCAACCTTGTGGCGAGGGTGACGCCAGGCCCAGCCCAGGATGGCAAAATCGGCAACTGAAAGCTCGCCGGCGACGAAATCGCGGGCCTCCAGCCGGCGGTCGAGGACGCCGTAGAGCCGTCGCGTCTCCGCCATGTAGCGCTTGAGGCCGTAGGCGCGCTCCTGCTCGTTCTCGAGCGCGATGAAATGGTGCACCTGACCCGGCATCGGCCCGAAGCCGCCCATCTGCCAAATCAGCCATTCGTAGACGGGGATGCGGCCCGAAAGCGATTTCGGCAGGAATTTGCCGGTCTTTTCGCCGAGATACAGCAGGATCGCACCCGACTCGAAGATGCTGACGGGCTTGCCGTCCGGCCCCTCGGGGTCGAGGATCGCGGGAATCTTGTTGTTGGGTGAGAGCTTCAGGAAATCCGGGGCCATCTGCTCGCCCTTGCTGATATTCACCGGGATCACCTTGTAGGGCAGCCCCATTTCCTCCAGCGCGACCGAGATCTTGCGGCCGTTCGGCGTGTTCCAGGTGTGCAGCTCGACGGTCATTTGTCGCGTTTCCTTGCCCGAGATATCCGGCATCCACCTACTCCAGAAGGTTGCACCCCCACAACCGGCGGCCCGGGATGGCCGATCCCTGTTGACGGGGGAAGCCCCCTCTGGAATGTCGGGGCCGTCGCGGATAAATTCCGCCACCTCCAAAAACGCTCCCGAGGGCCCGCCGTGTCTAAATCAGCCTCCCGCGCCCGCCTGTTCGAGATCATCCGCCGGCGCTCTTTCGGCCGCGGCGAGGTGACGCTCGCGTCGGGCCGCAAGAGCGACTTCTACTTCAACCTCAAGCCGACCATGCTTGACCCGGAAGGTGCGACGCTGCTCGCCGAGCTGACCTATGAGGCGCTGAAGGACGACCAGCTCGATTTCATCGGCGGGCTCGAGATGGGCGCGGTGCCGCTGGCCGGCGCGCTGGCGCAGATATCCTGGATCAAGGGCCATCCCATCGCGGCCTTCTTCGTGCGCAAGAAGCCGAAGGAGCATGGCGCGAAGCTCGCGATCGAGGGGCTGCCCAGGGGCGAAACGCTGGAGGGCAAGCGCGTCGTGATCGTCGAGGATGTCACCACCACCGGCGGCTCGGCGATGAAGGCGGTGGAAGCGGTACGCGAGACCGGCGCCGAAGTGGTGCTGGTGCTGACCATGGTCGACCGCGAGGAAGGCGCCGACGACACCTTTGGCGCGGCCAACCTGCCATTCCGCTCGCTGTACAAGGCGTCGGAGTTCTTGAAGGCTTGAGCGGCTAGACTTTCTCCGCCGTCGTGCCCGGGCTTGACCCGGGCATCCACGTCTTTGCCGCACCAGAGATCGTGGATGGCCGGGACAAGCCCGGCCATGACGAGGTCCACCTCGTCCGGCGACACCGCTCCCCTCAACCGCTCATTTACCATCCCGCCTTATGGTGAATCATGTGCTGAGACCTGATGGTCCCGGCCGGTTGGGTAGCGTCGGGTGGAGTAAGCGTTTGCGTACAGTCATGTCCCATGCACGCCGGTGGCGTCGCGCGATACTCGCAGCCGCCACATTGGCAGCACCGCTGCTTGCGGCTCCGGCCCCCGTTTCGGCCGAAGGCCTCTTCGACTTCTTCTTCGGCGGAATGCAGCAGCAGCGGCCGCAGCGTGAGGTGCCGCAACAGGCGACCTCCTACGCCGATCCCTTCACCGGCCAGCAGAATGCCGCAAGCCCGCCATACGTGCCGCCGACACGTGCGGCCGCGGCCGGCGGCTCGGGACCGGCGTTCTGCGTGCGCAGCTGCGACGGCAAATATTTTCCGCTGATGCGCGGCCTCACCTCGCCCGCGCAGATGTGTCAGGCCTTCTGTCCTGCAAGCGCGACCAAGATCTATTTCGGCTCCTCGATCGACGGCGCGGCGTCGCAGACCGGCGAGCGCTATGCCGATAGCGAGAATGCGTTCGCCTATCGCAAGGCGCTGCGCGCCGACTGCACCTGCAACGGTCGCGAGCCGGTCGGCCTCGCTCCGGTCGATCTGGCGCTGGACTCGTCGCTCAAGCCCGGCGACGTGATCGCCACCAGCGACGGCCTCGTCGCCTATACCGGCATCCGCGTCGGCAACGACCAGGCCGCGGACTTCACCCCGGTCGCCTCTTATCCCGGTCTCACTGCGCAGGTCCGCGCACGGCTCGGCGAGATGAAGGTGGCGCCGGTGCGCGCCGAGACGGTGGCGGCGGATGGCCCCGCCGCGGAGATCGTGCGCGAGACGCTGCCCGACGTGACGGTGCCGAAGACGCAGAAGCCGGCGAAGCGGGCGGGGCTGGATTAGCGCGGTCGTCTATAGCCAAGCCGTCATTGCGAGCGACTTGTCCGCCGAAGCTCGAAGCGCGAAGGCGGAAGCGAAGCAATCCAGTCTGCCTCCGAGGAGGTACTCTGGATTGCTTCGTCGCAAGAGCTCCTCGCAATGACGGAGGATGGTGGATCACCGTCCGATGATCACGCCGATCACATTCGGCGCCGCCAGATATTTCTCCTCGATCGCCGCGCGCGCGGCGGCGCGGTTGTCTGCCGTGAGCAGGCCGCGCTTCTCGGCCAGGATCATCCAGCAAAAACCCCACCAATCAGTGAGCATGCCCTGATCGTCGATGAGGTCATACCCCTGCTCGGCGGCGAAGATGCGCGCATGCGCTTCGTCCAGCGTGTCCAAGAACAGATGGTCCTCGGCCGAGAACAGATCGTCGCTGACATCGTCGATGGTGTAGCCCCAGATCGACTGGCACACCGCGTTGAACTCGCGGTCGAACTGGTCGTCGTCGACCGCGTAGCGCCGCGCCGCCTGATGCAGCCGCGACAGCGAGCGCGCGAAATCGGCGATCCTGGTGAGGGCAAATTGATCGAAGGCAATGGTGGACATGTAGTCCTCGCGAAGTCTGGCAGACGCTAGATATTGTGTCGGCAACGCGCCGAATCACAATGATATATCAAAGACTTGCTAAAGTGTTCTTAATTTGTTCCGAGGCGTTGCCGTTGTGCCCATTCATCAGGATAGGGCTTCCGATCACCGACAAATTCAGAAGTGTACTGCCCCCAGCCATAGTGGCGGTAATAGAGCTGCATCGCCTCATCGTGGCTTTGTGCTTCGAAGCGAAGGACGCATCGCGGAGCTGCTTGATCGACCTTCGCCGCTTTATCGTACAGATGCTTCCGAATATCGTCGCCGTCAGGACCGGCAAGTACAAGCGAGGGCAGCACCTGACCGCTTTCGTTGATTACTTCCCAGATTTCGTGGAACGGCGATGCCAACCCAGCCTCACATCGCCGACATCAACCTATCCCCGCACGCGCTTGCATAAAACTTGCCGCCGCATTGGCGCTTGATGGCGGCGCAGCGGGCGGCGGGCGTGGCGTTTTGCGGAAGAGTGACGGCGCAGCTTAGGCCGTCGGCGCTGCGGCCCGTCTTGCCGGCGGCGAAGGCGGCGCTGGACGCGGTGATGCAGACGACGAGGAAGGTGGCGGCGGCGATTTCGATCAGCCGTCTCATCAGAGCTTTCATCGGAGAGTTCATGGGGCGCCTCCTCCACACTGATGGCTGAATTGGCCGCCATTCTAGCACCAAATCCACGTTTCCCCGTATGCGTCCGGGTTCCCAAATCGGCCCGTTCCTTGCATAATTTTACGCCAACGCAGTGCACGGTCGCACCAGCAATGGTTCCGGTACAGAGGCAAGATGCGTAGGGTCAGTAGTGTTCTCGCGACCAGGAAGTGACGACTTTGCAAGATTCATCGTTCCAGCCCAATTTTCCCGCCCCCAACCAGCCCATCGACGAACTCGCGCTGGCTGAGATCAAGGGTGCGATACTGGCGAAGCTGCGCCTTGCCATCGGCAAGGATGCGGGCATGGCGACCAAGCACGACTGGTATCAGGCCGCCGCGCTGGCGCTGCGCGACCGCATCGTGCATCGCTGGCTCACGGCCGAGAAACACAGCTACGATGCGGGGCGCAAGCGCGTCTATTATCTCTCGCTCGAATTCCTGATTGGCCGCCTCTTCAGCGACGCGCTGAACAATATGGGGCTGCTGAAGATATTCGAAGTCGCGCTCGGCGATCTCGGCGTTTCCTTGCCTGAGCTGCGCAAATGCGAGCCGGACGCGGCGCTCGGCAATGGCGGCCTCGGCCGTCTCGCCGCCTGCTTCATGGAAAGCATGGCGACGCTGTCGATCCCCGCGATCGGCTACGGCATCCGTTATGATTACGGCCTGTTCCGTCAGATCATCAATCAGGGCTGGCAGCAGGAATATCCGGACGAATGGCTCGGCTTCGGCAACCCCTGGGAATTGCAGCGGCCCGAAGTGATCTATGACATTCGCTTCGGCGGCGGTGTCGAGCATGTCGAAGACAAGGGCCGCGATCGCGCGATCTGGCATCCGTCCGAGACCGTGCAGGCGATGGCCTATGACACGCCGATCGTCGGCTGGCGCGGCCAGCACGTCAACGCGCTGCGGCTGTGGTCGGCGCGCTCGCCCGATCCGTTGAAGCTCGACGCCTTCAACACCGGCGACTATGTCAGCGCCAGCGCCGAGCAGTCGCGCGCGGAAGCCATTTGTAAATTCCTCTACCCGAACGACGAGAGCCCGGCGGGCCGCGAGTTGCGCCTGCGCCAGGAATATTTCTTTGTCTCGGCTTCGCTGCAGGACCTGATCAAGCGGCACCTTGCGTCCGACGGCCAGCTCCGCAGCCTGTCGAGCAAGGTCGCGGTGCAGCTCAACGACACCCATCCGAGCCTGGCCGTCACCGAGCTGATGCGGATCCTGATCGACGATCACAATTTCCGCTGGGACGAGGCCTGGAAGATCACGGTCGCCACGCTGTCCTACACCAACCACACGCTGCTGCCCGAGGCGCTGGAGACCTGGCCGGTCGAGCTGTTCGAACGGCTGTTGCCCCGGCATCTCGAGATCATCTACCGCATCAACGTGCAGCACCTTGCGCTCGCAGAGGCGCGCGCCCCCGGCGACATCGACTTCCGCGCCTCGGTCTCTCTGATCGACGAGCGGAGTGGCCGGCGCGTGCGCATGGGCCAGCTCGCCTTCGTCGGCTCCCACCGCATCAACGGCGTCTCCGCGATGCATTCGGACCTGATGCGCGAGACCGTGTTCCACGACCTCAACCATCTCTACCCCGGCCGCATCACCAACAAGACCAACGGCATCACCTTCCGCCGTTGGCTGATGCTGGCGAACCCGAAGCTGACCGATCTGTTGCGCGAGACCTGCGGCGACGCCGTGCTCGATGATCCGACGCAGCTCAGCCTGATCGAGGCCCGCGCCAGCGACGTCGAATTCCAGAAGAGGTTCCGCGCAGTCAAGCTTCACAACAAGACGGCGCTGGCGCGCCTGATCGGCGAGCGGCTCGGCATCAAGGTCGATCCGACCGCGCTGTTCGACGTGCAGATCAAGCGCATCCACGAATACAAGCGCCAGCTTCTCAACGTCATCGAAACCGTCGCGCTGTACCAGGCGATCAAGGACGATCCCAACGGCAACTGGGTGCCGCGGGTGAAGATCTTCGCGGGCAAGGCGGCGGCGAGCTACCGCTACGCCAAGTTGATCATCAAGCTGATCAACGACGTCGCGGAAGTCGTCAACAACGATCCCGCGATCGGCGGCAAGCTCAAGGTCGTCTTCCTGCCCGACTACAATGTCAGCCTCGCCGAGGTGATCATTCCCGCCGCCGACCTGTCCGAGCAGATCTCGACGGCCGGCATGGAAGCCTCCGGCACCGGCAACATGAAACTGTCGCTGAACGGCGCCCTCACGATCGGCACGCTCGACGGCGCCAACATCGAGATCCGCGACCATGTCGGCGCGGAGAACATCGCGATCTTCGGCATGGAAGCCGGCGATGTGATGATCCGGCGCAAGCAGGGGCTGGACGCCTCCGACGTGATCCGCAATTCGCCGAAGCTCCAGCGCGCCATCAACGCGATCGGCGCCGGCGAATTCTCGCCCGGCGATCCCGGCCGCTTCGAATCGATCGCGCACGCGCTCCGCTATCTCGACCACTACATGGTCAGCGCCGACTTCGATTCCTATTACGAGGCGCAGCGCAGCGTCGATGCGCGCTGGCAGGTGGCGCCGGCCTGGACCCGCGCCTCGATCCTCAATGTCGCGCGCATGGCGTGGTTCTCCTCCGACCGCACCATTCGCGAATACGCCGAGGAGATCTGGAACGTGCCGGTCAACCCGACCACGCCGTTGCTGCCGACCTTGCGCGACGTCGCGGGCTGAATTTCCGCGACGTGAAATCGGTTACTCACGAGGTAATTGCACAAGCCGGCGGCGGACGTGATATGACGTCCGTCATTGAACGCCGGATCGAACAATGCACGCCAAGCTCCCGCACCCTTTCGACGACGCCACCCGCGTCACCGCCGGTGACTCCAGCTGGCAGGGGCACACCAGCGACGACTATTGGGCCTTTGTCGGCCCGTTCGGCGGCGTTACGGCCGCGACTATCCTGCGTGCGCTGATCGAGCATCCGGAACGTGCCGGCGACCCGCTGGCGCTCACCGTCAATTACTGCGCGCCGATCGCGAAGGGGCCGTTCGATCTGGACGTGCGGCTGGTGAAGGCCAATCGCTCCAGCCAGCACTGGAGCGTCGAACTGTCGCAAGGCGGCGGCGAGGTCGCAACGCTCGCCACCGCCGTATTCGCCGAACGCCGGCCGTCCTGGGAGCACAGGGTGGCGCAATGTCCCGATGCAAAGCCGTTCGAAGAGACGATGCCGTTCCCGAAGATCGCGGCGTCCTGGGCCAACCAGTACGAATTCCGCTTCGTCGAGGGCGAGATGCGGATCGGCCCGCCCAAGCCCGAGCTCGCCAGCACTTACTCAAAGCTCTGGATCAGCGATCGCGAGCCGCGCAAGCTCGACATGCCGTCGCTGATGTCGATGTCGGACGCTTTCTTCGGCCGCATCTTCCACGCACGGCGCGAGCTGGTGCCGTTCGGCACGGTGTCGCTGACGACGTATTTCCACACCGACAGCGAAGAGCTCGCCGCCGAGGACATCACCCGCGTGCTGGCGACCGCCGATTCGAAGATCATGCACAAGAGCTACGCCGACCAGAACGCCGAGCTGTGGTCGCCGAACGGAAGACTGCTCGCGACGAGCACGCAGATCGCCTATTTCAAGGTGTAGCTGCTTCCGCAAGTTCGTCATTGCGAGCGCAGCGAAGCAATCCAGACTGTTTCCGCGGAGGGATTCTGGATTGCTTCGCTGCGCTCGCAATGACGGTGGAGAGACATCTCAAAAAGCAAAAGGGCGGCCTCGCGGCCGCCCTTTCGAATTTCAAACGACGCAAGCTTACTCCGCCGCGAGCTTCACGTCCGGTGCAGCGGCGCGGACCTCGGCGTCGACCTGGGCTTCGAACTTGGCAAAGTTCTTCTGGAACATGCCGACGAGCGCGCGGGCGGTCTTGTCGAACTCGTCCTTGTCCTTCCAGGTGTTGACCGGGTTGAGGATCTCGCTAGGCACGCCCGGCAGCGCGGTCGGGACCGCGAAGCCGAAATATTTGTCGGTGCGGAATTCGACGTTGCGAAGCGAGCCGTCGAGCGCAGCGGTCAGCAGCGCGCGCGTCACCTTGATCGGCATGCGCGAGCCGGTGCCGTACTTGCCGCCGGTCCAGCCGGTGTTGACCAACCAGCAGTCGACATTGTGCTGGGCGATCAGGTCGCGCAGCATGTTGCCGTAGACCGAGGGATCGAGCGGCAGGAAGGGCGAACCGAAGCAGGTCGAGAATTCCGGCTGCGGCTCATTGCCGAGACCGCGCTCGGTGCCCGCGACCTTGGCGGTGTAGCCCGACAGGAAGTGATACATCGCCTGCGCCGGCGAGAGCTTGGCGATCGGCGGCAGCACGCCAAAGGCGTCGGCGGCGAGCATCACCACGTTCTTCGGCTGCGGGGCGCGGCCGGTGCGGGAGGCGTTCGGGATGAATTCGAGCGGATAGGCCGAGCGCGTGTTCTCGGTCTTGGAGCCGTCGTCGAAATCGACCACGCGGGTGTCTTCGTCGAGCACGCAATTCTCGAGCACCGCGCCGAAGCGGGTCGAGGCGGCATGAATCTCGGGCTCGGCTTCCTGCGACAGCTTGATGCACTTGGCGTAGCAGCCGCCTTCGAAGTTAAAGACGCCGTTCGGGCCCCAGCCGTGCTCGTCATCGCCGATCAGCGTGCGGTTCGGATCGGCTGACAGCGTGGTCTTGCCGGTGCCGGACAGGCCGAAGAAGATCGCGGCATCACCCTTGGCGCCGACATTGGCCGAGCAATGCATCGGCATCACGCCGCGCTCGGGCAGATAGTAGTTCAGCGTGGTGAAGACCGACTTCTTCATCTCGCCGGCGTAGTAGGAGCCGGCGATCAGCACGATCTTGCGGGCGAAATCGATCGCGACGACGTTCTCCGACTTGCAGCCATGGCGCTTCGGATCGGCGCGGAAGCTCGGCATGTCGATGATGGTGAGCTCGGGCACGAACGCCGAGAGCTCGACCGCCTCGGGGCGGATCAGCAGCGTGCGGATGAACAGCGAGTGCCAGGCGAGCTCGGTGAAGACGCGGGTCTTGATGCGATAAGCCGGATCGGCGCCGCCGTAGAGGTCCTGCGCGAACAGCGACTTGCCTTCGGCGTGCTTGAGGAAGTCCTGGTAGAGCGTCTCGAACTGTTCTGCGGTGATCGACTGGTTGCCGGCCCACCACATCTTCTTGTCGGTGGTGGCGTCACGCACCGTGAACTTGTCCTTGGGGCTGCGGCCGGTGAACTCGCCGGTGTCGGCGCAGAGCGCGCCATCGGCCGACAGCACCGCCTCGCCCGCGGAGAGCGAGTATTGATAGAGTTGCGGCGCACCGAGGTTCCAGTGAACCTGCTTGAGATTCTTTAAGCCGAATTTGTCGGCGCCGAAGGCACCGTTGCGCACGCCCGTCTCTTGCACGAAAAATCCTCCTAGAACCCACTCAGCGCGATCATGCTTGGCGCTGCCGCGGTCACCGTGATTACAGGCCGTCCGGCCTCGGTTGGAACGACCTAATACTGATGAACGCTGGCGTTGCCAAGCTGATCCCTTAGGATTTGGTTTATTCAAGGACCGCGCCAAACGTCGCGCATGTCAGCTCTGAGCAGGCGCATCAAAAAATCGACAATGATCGCGCAACCAAATCGGCGTTTCGGCGTTTCCTGAGGTTATTGCGACGCACAATGTCGAAGACAACTGAAGGACAACCGCAGTCCACCCTATCGTACCGCGCCTTCGCCGATGAGCGCGAAGGGCCCCCACATCGCAGGATAGGCGTTGCGCGGTGACGAGGTGTCGTCAACATAGGTTAACATTGCGCGGCGCAAGGCTTCGGCACGGCCGATTTTTGGTTCGTTTTTGAGCAGCTCGAAAGTCATCGTGGTCAGACGTGTGGCAGCTTCCGAATCCACGGCCCAGTGCGAGACCAGCAGCGCGCGCGCGCCGGCGTAGAAGAACGAGCGCGCCAGTCCCGACAGGGCCTCGGCGCCGGGCTTGTCGCCCGCGATGGTGTTGCATGCCGACAGCACAACCCAATCCGCATTGAGCTTGAGCTGAGCGACTTCACTTGCGGTGAGCAGACCGTCGTCGAACTCCGTGGGCTGATCGGGAATGGAGAGTGCGAGCGAGGGCTCACCCAGTCCCTTGATGTCGCCGGCAACGAGGCCGTGGGTTGCAAAGTAGATGATGCCGTATTGAGCAAGCGCTGCACGCTTGAGCGTCGTCTCGCTGGCGTCGCGGCCGAGATGAATATCGGCCTCGGCAGCCCCGACATCCCTGGCCACCGCGTTCAACTCATCGGCGGTGTCGGGCAGTTGCGGCAGCGCCTGCGCAAGCCGCGCGCGATCGACGCCGGCACCGCGCCAGAAATCGCTGTAGGCAATGGTCGCGATGCTGCGCGCGGCGACCTTGCCGTTCGCGGCGCGCCGCTCGGCGGGCGCTTCCAGTGCAGGACTGAACACGGGATCGCCGAAGCCGGTCATCGGCTTCACGCTTTGGTCCCGACGCGCGAAGGCGCGCAGCGATTTCAGACTGACAACCGACGGCAGCACCGAGACGGCCTGACGCCGCAGCAGCCAGGCGGCGCCGCGATAGCCTTCGAGCGTGTCCGGGATCGCAGCCTGCGGCTTCTCGGTGACGAGCAGATGAAAGGGCAATGCGGTCAGCGCAGCCGACGGTACCACCAGCAGGCTGCGCCTGTCCTTTGTCAACGCCTCGACCGGACCGAGCAGCGCGACATGGAGTTCGTTGGCGAGCGCGAGATCGAACAATCCGGATTTGCCGGAGGCATCGCGCGCTTTGCCGACGTCGAGTCCCTTGCGGAATGCCGTCACCTTCTGCGTCAGCGCATCCGCGCCGAGTGGAATAGCCTTCCAGTCGACGCCCTCGCGCGTGATCGCGATGACATAGCTCTGCTTGTCGACGACGGAGTAGAGCACCATCGCCTCGTCGGCCGACAGCAGCAGCTGGATGTCCTTTGCCGTCAACGGCAGAGGATTGGAGAGCGACGCGTAGTCGGGAAACTCGACCGCGAGCGTCTTCTGCAAGCCCGTACGCTCGTTGGCAATCGTTGCAATCCGCGCGCGGCTGCGCTGCTCGGTTGCGAGATCGCGCTGCGCGGATTGCTTCGACACCGCCGTGACGATCGCCTTGTCGAGTGCCTCGGACTCAGCCGCGAGATCCTGGTCCCGGCGCACCAGCTCGGCGAGGCGGTCGCTGCCGGCGGCAAGCCGCACCGCGAGCTTGTTCACGGCGGACGCCGCGGACGATTGTGTGCCGCGCTGGATCGCGGCGAGGGCCTCGTCCAGCGCCTTGTCGCCGGGCAGCAGATCCTGTTGGCGCGCGGCAAACAGGACCGGCAACACGACGCGCAGCTGGGCGCGATCGCTCCGAAGCGTCTTTTCCGCGAACGGCAATGCGTCCGCGGTGCGCCCGGCCACGTAGAGGAAATAAGCGAGATTGCTGGTCGAGGTCATGACGTCAGGATGATCGGGCCCAAGCGCATTTTCGCGGATGAGCAGCGCGCGGCGATAGAGCGGCTCGGCGTCGCCGTAGCGTTGCTGGTGCTCGTAGAGGCCGGCGAGATTGTTCAGCGAGCGGGCAACGTCGGGATGATCCGGTCCGAGCACCTTCTCCCGGATCGCGAGCGAGCGCTTGATCGGCGCTTCCGCGTCCGTATCGCGGTTGAGATCGCGATAGACCTGGCCGAGATTGTTCAGGACGGTGGCCACCGCCGGATGCTCGGGTCCGCCGGCCTTCTGGTAGATCGTGAGCGCGCGCTGAAACAGCGGCTCGGCTTCGGCATAGTGCTGCTGCTTCACATAGAGCGTGGCGAGATTATTGAGCGACTGGCCGACATCGGGATGCTCGCGCGACAATCCCTTCTCGCGAACGGCGAGCGCGCGCTTGAATAGAGGTTCGGCCTCGGCAAAGCGGCTCTGCCGCTGGTAGAGCGCGGCGAGGTTGCTCAGTTCGGCTCCGATCAACGGGGTTTCGAGACCGAGCGACTTTTCCATCAGCATGATGGCGCGCTTGTAGAGCGGCTCAGCCAGATCGTCGTGGCCCTGACCGGCATGAATCTGGCCGAGGTTGTTCAGCGCGGCGGCGAGTTCGCGACCTGTGTCGCTCTTCTCCAGGTTCGCGACCATACCTTGCGCCACAGGCAGGGCTTCCGAATATCTGCCGGCGCTCATCAGTGCGTTGATCCGCGCGCTCTCCGCGGCGAGACCTTTCTGGGCAAGGCTTGGCGTGATAAGCGATGCAGTGATCGCGAGCGTCAAACCCGCAACCAGCGTCAGTTTATTCCATTCTGCCATGACGCTCTCGCCGCCGCCTTCTGACCGGTAACGAACTTGGGTCGCGGCGATGGGCAGCAGCGTTCAATGTGTTGCGCTCTGGTCCATCCTGGTGCGCGCTTCGCCGGCGAGGCGAATCAGCATCTTGCGCAGCGCCGTGCCATCAGCGACGCGCTCCGGGAAGTCCAGCCGCAAGACGGTCTGGCCGTCCTGCATGTCGAGGCCCTCCGGATCGCAGCCGGTGCAGCGCCAGTCGCCCGCGGCAGCACCGAGCAGTTTTGTTGCATAGAGGCCCATGGCGTCGCGGTGGTCGGCATTCATGTGCTCCACCGCGCCCTCCTCCGCCGCCAGCAAGTCCTCGGCCCCCGTGAGGTCGGTCAGGAATTGCTCCGGCTTGAAGTCGACGATCCGACCGAAGCCGGCGACCAGATGAGTTCCCGTGGGCCGAATCCGAAAGAAGGAGAAATCCTTAAAGGAAACAAAGGTTTCCGCTGAGGGATGAGCATTGAGATACCGTCGCCGGAGCAGATCCTTGTCCGTATCGGCCGACTCGGCATGGCCGGACAGCATGATCCGGGCGCCTTCCAGCGGATCGCCCGCCGCCCGCTCGTCCAGCATCAGGGACACCCGGCTGTCGGCCAGGATGTTCCTGGTGTGCACCGCCAATGCCGAGATCAGCAGGATCGGAGAGCCATCCGGATGGCTGGCCAGATTGACCAGGGAGCAATAGGGATCGCCGCTGCCGGCCATCAATGTCGCCAGGGCCCCCTGCCGTGACCGCCGCAGCAGCGATTTGGCGAGCCTTCCGGGGTCGAAATCGGGGGTCGGTTGCATCGGCTTTCTCGGGTCAGGTGGTTGCATGGAGGGCCTTTTTTCGGGTAAACCGGGGCCCGGTTATGGGTCGAGATGCGGCGAATCTGCCGTGTTTCGTGGAACTTGGTCACACTTCAGCCTAGCTTGCATTGCTCGGTGACAAGGTTCGAATGCCAACATCGGCACCCATGTATGCGGCGCATCAGTGGATTGCTCGCCGTTTCAAGCCACGACCCAAACGGAAAGCAGAAAGCAGAGGCTCATGCCCACAATCGCTTTGGTCGACGACGACCGCAACATTCTCACATCCGTCTCGATCGCGCTGGAGGCCGAAGGCTACCGCATCATGACCTACACCGATGGCGCCTCCGCGCTCGACGGTTTCCGCACCACCCAACCCGATCTTGCCATCCTCGACATCAAGATGCCTCGCATGGACGGCATGGAGACGTTGCGCCGGCTGCGCCAGAAATCCGACCTGCCCGTGATCTTCCTGACCTCCAAGGACGAAGAGATCGACGAGCTGTTCGGCCTCAAGATGGGCGCCGACGACTTCATCCGCAAACCGTTCTCGCAGCGCCTGCTG
This sequence comes from Bradyrhizobium sp. 44, assembly GCF_023073095.1. Lineage (NCBI taxonomy): Bacteria > Pseudomonadati > Pseudomonadota > Alphaproteobacteria > Hyphomicrobiales > Nitrobacteraceae > Bradyrhizobium > Bradyrhizobium sp. 44. Next base: position 491,183 of record NZ_JADPIY010000008.1, on the reverse strand, counting down.
GTCGAGCGCGTCAAGGCGGTGCTGCGCCGTTCGGCGCCGAAGGACCCGACCGTCACGCCGAAGGAGAACGACGCCAAGGCGCTCGACCGCGGCCTGCTGCGCATGGATCCTGAACGGCACACCTGCACCTGGAAGAACGAGCCGGTGACGCTGACCGTCACCGAATTCCTGATCCTGCAGGCGCTCGCGACCCGGCCCGGCGTGGTGAAGAGCCGCAACGCGCTGATGGACGCCGCCTATGACGACCAGGTCTATGTCGACGACCGCACCATCGACAGCCACATCAAGCGGCTGCGCAAGAAGTTCAAGGTGGTCGACAACGAGTTCGAGATGATCGAGACGCTCTACGGCGTCGGCTACCGCTTCAAGGAAGCCTGAGGCGCGCGCGCCTCCACGAAAGACCGAGAGCATCGCCGGTTCTGATTCCATCGGGACCGGGATGGCTCTAGGATGCGGGGACCTTCGCACGAGCTGTCCTAACGCGGGCGTGAGCATTGCTTGACCGAACGCAGCCTGACGAGAACCAGAACGCCGAGGACGTCACCGCCCACGGCGCTCCGGATCAATTGGCCGAGGACAAGCCGGCCGTGCAGGGCTGGCGTCCGCTGAACTGGCTGAAGCGCGCCGGGCAGTTCTTCTTCGCGCTGTCCTTTTCGAGCCTGACCCGCCGCATCGTCTCGCTCAACCTCGCCGGCCTCGTCGCGCTGGTGGCGAGCATCCTCTATCTGTCGCAATTCCGCGCCGGTCTGATCGACGCGCGCGCGCAGAGCCTGCTGGTGCAGGCGGAGATCATCGCCGGCGCGATCGCAGCCTCCGCGACGGTGCAGACCAACGCCATCACCATCGACCCCGACCGGTTGCTCGACCTCAAGCCGGGCGAGACCTATGGCGGCTCGGACGAGTATTCCCCGCTGGATTTCCCGATCAATCCGGAGCGCGTGGCGCCGGTGCTGCGCACGCTGATCTCGCCGACCAAGACGCGCGCCCGTATCTACGACCCGAACGGCAGCCTGCTGGTCGACAGCCGCAGCCTCGATACCGTGGTGCGCTTCCCCCTGCCGTCGGTCGCCGCCGAGAAGCCGGGCATGGTCGAACGCGGCATGGTCGCGGTCCGCACCTGGCTCAATCGCGGCGACCTGCCGCTCTATCGCGAGCTCGGCCCCGAGAACGGCAATGGCTATGCGGAGGTCGGCGACGCGCTGCAGGGCCAGAAGCGCTCGATGGTGCGGGTCAATGCGCGCGGCGAGGTGATCGTCTCGGTCGCGGTCCCCGTGTTGCGCTCGCGCGCCATCCACGGCGCGCTGATGCTGTCGACGCAGGGCGACGACATCGACCAGATGGTCACCGCGGAGCGCCTCGCGATCCTCAAGGTGGGCGGCGTCGCCGCCGCGGTGATGATCATGCTGTCGCTGCTGCTCGCCAGCACGATCGCAGGTCCGGTCCGCCGGCTCGCCGACAGCGCCGAACTGATCCGCCGCCGGATCAGGACCCGGGTCGAGATTCCCGACTTCACCCGTCGTCGCGACGAGATTGGCCATCTCTCCGGTGCGCTGCGCGACATGACCAGTGCACTGTACAGCCGCATCGAAGCGATCGAGATGTTCGCCGCCGACGTCGCGCACGAATTGAAGAACCCCTTGACTTCGTTGCGCTCCGCGGTCGAGACGTTGCCGCTGGCGCGCAACGAGAACAGCCGCGCGCGCCTGCTCGAGGTGATCGAGCATGACGTCAAGCGGCTCGACCGGCTGATCTCGGACATCTCCGACGCCAGCCGTCTCGATGCCGAACTGCAGCGCCAGGATGCGATCCCGGTCGATCTGCGCCGCCTGCTGACCACGCTCGTGTCCGTCGCCAATGAAACCAAGCTCGGCCATGACGTCGCGGTCGAAATGCGTTTCGAGGGCCGCGGCCCGACCGACAATTTCGCCGTGACGGGCCACGATTCGCGGCTCGGACAGATCGTCTCCAACCTGCTCTCGAACGCACAGTCCTTCTCCGAGCCCGGCAACAAGGTGCGCCTCACCTGCCGCCGCGTGCGCGGCGAGATCGAGATCGTGGTCGACGACGACGGCCCCGGAATCCGCGATGACGCGCTGGAGCGCATCTTCGAGCGCTTCTACACCGACCGCCCTCACCAGGGCTTTGGCCAGAACTCCGGCCTCGGCCTGTCGATCTCCAAGCAGATCGTCGACGCGCATGGCGGACGCATCTGGGCGGAGAACCGTCCCGGCCCGGCGGACGAGGACGGAGCGCCTAGTGTTGTCGGCGCGCGCTTCGTGGTGAGGCTGCCGGCGCTATGAGCGACGGCGGCCCCAGCATTCACGCCTCGGCGGTCAAGGTTGGAGATCTGGCGGTGCTGATCCGCGGGCCCTCGGGCTCCGGCAAGTCGCGCCTTGCCTTCGATTTAATTATGGCGGGACGTAGCGGCGTGCTCGAAAGGGCCGTTCTGGTCGGTGATGACCGTGTCCATCTGGCGACACTCGGCCGCGAAATTGAGGTCCGCCCCGCTCCGGTCCTGGCCGGCCTGATCGAGATCCGGGGGCTCGGAATCCGGCGCTGCGACTTTGTGGAGCATGCGACCGTCGGCCTCGTGGTCGATCTGGACGCCGCGGATGCGGAGCGGCTGCCGCCGGCCGAATCCCTGAAAACAGCCATTTTAGGTGTCGAAATACCGCGAATCCCGATCGGCCGCGACTATTCGCCCCTTCCTCTGGTTGTCGCGGCCTTGACCACTACCAAGAGTTCATCTTCCGTTAACCCTTCAGCCGATTGTTTGAAGGGAAATGGTAACCATATGAACCGCACACTCGCGACCGAATAGACCGGCGCAGCTCCCCTTATCCATCCGTCTAGATTCAGGGAGATACGCAACATCCCCTCTTGCGCAGGGGCTCTGGATGGTCAAAGTGGCGCGTTCGTGCGGTGCACCAAAAGCGCCCGCGAGGAGTTTTCCGATGATTGGTCTAGTACTTGTGACCCACGGGCGCCTTGCCGACGAATTCAAGGCAGCGCTTGAACATGTCATGGGCCCACAAAAGCAAATCGAAGCGATCACGATCGGCGCCGAAGATGATTCCGATCTCTGTCGAAGCGACATTATCGAGGCGGTTAACCGCGTCGATTCCGGCGACGGCGTCGCGATCCTCACCGACATGTTCGGCGGCACGCCGTCCAACCTGGCAATATCCTGCATGAGCCGGCCGAAGGTCGAAGTGCTCGCGGGCATCAACCTTCCCATGCTGGTGAAGCTCGCCAAGGTGCGCGAGGAGCGTCCGCTCCCGGACGCGATCGCGATGGCCCAGGAAGCCGGCCGCAAATACGTCACCATCGCCAGCCGCGTCCTCGCCGGCAAATGAGCGACGAGGCGCCGCAAGCCGGGACGGGCGTGCCCGCGGGCGCGATCTCCAAGGACCTCCTGATCATCAACAAGCGCGGCCTGCACGCGCGGGCCTCCGCCAAATTCGTCCAGGCCGTGGAGCGCTTCAGCGCGCAGGTCTGGGTGACGCGCGGCGGCGAAACCGTCGGCGGCACCTCGATCATGGGCCTGATGATGCTCGCCGCCGGTCCCGGCACCACCATCACGGTCGCCGCTTCCGGCGATGATGCCGAAGCCGCGCTGGCGGCGATCACCGAGCTCGTTGAAAGCAAATTCAACGAGGAAGGGATTTAGGCGGCGTCGCCTCGATCACTTCCCCGGCGGCGCGATGTAGATGTTCCAGCTCATCGACGGACCGGCCTTGCCGTGGGTGAAACGGCGCGTCGTCATCACGATGCGCTCGGCGTTCGGCGCAACTTCGGACACCCATTTCTCGAACGCCGGCAGGCGGCCATCGGCCGGGTCGAACACGCCGATGAAGCCGTATCTCTTGACGTCATCGGGCGAAATCAACCCGGAGCCCCAGGCTTCGAGCGGCGTGAACGCGGCCGGATGATCCGGGCTGTAGAACACCATCGGCTGGATCGACTCCATGGTGCCGGCGACGACCGCCCAGCGCGAGGCGAAGCGCGCGTGCCAGGCCTGCGTCAGCTCGCGCGCGAGATCCGAGCGCGCGCCATAGGTCGCCGTATTGCCGGCATTGGCCGCCATCTCGCGCGCGGCGATCCAGGGCGAGGCAGCGAGCGTAGCGACGCTGAGCACGAGCCAGATCGCGACAATGTTGAACAGCGCAGCACTCTGCACCCGCAACGCCGGGATCGCGACCAGCGCGAGCGGCACAAGGAAGAACAGCGAGATGCCCCAATCGGTCTTCATGTAGATGCTGAAAGCCAGCGCGCCGAGTGCGGGACCGACCGCGACGATGATCTGAATGAGCCAGACGTTGCGCGCCTGCGAAAGGTTCACGCTCGCATTCGCGCCGCGGGCCCAGGCCCGCGTGACGATGCGCAACGGCGCACGCAGCAGCAACCTGAACCAAGGCGGCACCAGCGCCATCGCCAGCGCGGCCAGCGCCACCGGCAATGCCAGCAGCGCGACATTATGCAGGACATAGCCGGCCACGAGCTGATGCACCTGGCCGCTGTCCTCGAGGCTGTAGGTATCGCCGGCATAGGTCAGCGGCACGAACTGCGCGTCCGCCAGCCAGACGATGTGCGGAATCATCGCCACCACCATCGTCGCGATCGCAGCCCATGGCGCCGGTGACGACAAGAACCTCATTCGCTCCGGATGGATCAGCGCGGCAAGCCCGATGGCGCCGATCATGGTCAGCACCCAATATTTGGTCATCAGCGCCAGCGCGCCGGCAAGGCCGAGCAGGACTCCGGATTGCCAGCTCCGCTTCTCGAACGCATTGAGATACGCGAGCACGAGGAGCGGCAAAGTGACGAGCTGGAGCAGGTCGGGATTGTACTTGAAGCCCTTGAAATTGAAGATCGGGTAGAGCGCGACCATCACCACGACCAGGAACGCGCGCCGCGCATCCACGACGCGCAGCGCGATGAGCCAGCAGATCACCATACCGGTGCTGACGGTCGCCATCGCGAGCGCATAGGTCGCCCAGTCCGTCGGCGGGAACACTGTGAACCAGAGGCCGGCGACCCAGCCCGACAGCGGCGGGTGCTTGCCATAGCCCCAGAGGAATTTCTGGCCCCAGCCCCAGGCTTCCGCGACGTCCATGTGAACGTCCTGCGCTGCCTTCAGATTGATCAGGATGAAGGTCCAGAGCACCGCATGCAGGATCGCGAGCTGGATCACCAGCCACAGGCGTGCCTCTGGGCGGGTCGCGCTGGCAACCAGCCAGGCCCGAAAGCGGGCATAGCTCACCCGGGTCTTCGCGCGGGCTCGGGCAGACGGGATCGAGGTCGTGGACATGGGCCTGGACATCAGGCGTTGCGTAGCGCGTTTCGGGCCTTCGTGGAATCAGCTTGGCGTGAACAAAGGCCCTGAAATTACAGCAATATGGTTGCCGCACGGGGGTGTGAGTGGTATCCCGCGCCCATGACGACCGTCCCCATTTCCAACATCCGCAATTTCTCCATCGTCGCCCATATCGACCATGGCAAATCGACGCTGGCCGACCGCCTGATCCAGATGACCGGCGGCCTCACCGACCGGGAAATGGCGGGCAAGGAGCAGGTGCTCGATTCCATGGACATCGAGCGCGAGCGCGGCATCACCATCAAGGCGCAGACGGTGCGCCTCGCCTACCGCGCCAAGGACGGCAAGGATTACATCTTCAACCTGATGGACACGCCCGGCCATGTCGACTTCGCCTACGAAGTCTCGCGGTCGCTGGCGGCCTGCGAGGGTTCCCTGCTGGTGGTCGACGCCAGTCAGGGCGTGGAGGCACAGACGCTCGCCAACGTCTACCACGCGCTCGATGCGGGGCATGAGATCGTTCCGGTCCTGAACAAGGTCGACCTTCCCGCCGCAGAGCCGGAGAAGGTCAAGCAGCAGATCGAGGACGTCATCGGCATCGACGCCTCCGAGTCCGTGATGATCTCGGCCAAGACCGGCCTCGGCGTGCCCGATGTGCTGGAGGCGATCGTCACCCGCCTGCCGCCGCCGAAGGGCGACCGCGAGGCGACGCTGAAGGCGTTGCTGGTCGACAGCTGGTACGACGTCTATCTCGGCGTGGTGGTGCTGATCCGCGTCGTCGACGGCGTCATGAAGAAGGGCAGCCGGGTCCGCATGATGGGCACGGGCGCGGCCTATGACATCGAGCGCGTCGGCTTCTTCACCCCGAAGATGACGCAGGTCGACGAGCTCGGCCCGGGCGAGATCGGCTTCATCACCGCCGCGATCAAGGAAGTGGCCGACACCCGCGTCGGCGACACCATCACCGACGACAAGAAGCCTGTCACCGAGATGTTGGCGGGCTTCAAGCCGGCCATACCCGTGGTGTTCTGCGGCCTGTTCCCCGCCGACGCCGATGACTTCGAGACCTTGCGCGCGGCGATGGGCAAGCTGCGCCTCAACGATGCGAGCTTCTCCTACGAGATGGAGACCTCGGCCGCACTCGGCTTCGGCTTCCGCTGCGGCTTCCTCGGGCTGTTGCATCTGGAGATCATCCAGGAGCGTCTGTCGCGGGAATTCGATCTCAACCTGATCGCGACCGCGCCGAGCGTGATCTACAAGATGAGCCTGACCGACGGGCAGGAAATCTCGATTCACAATCCTGTCGACATGCCGGACGTGGTCAAGATTGCGGAGATCCAGGAGCCCTGGATCGAGGCCACGATCCTCACCCCCGACGAATATCTCGGCAGCGTGCTGAAGCTGTGCCAGGACCGCCGCGGCTCGCAGAAGGAGCTGACCTATGTCGGCTCCCGCGCCATGGTGAAATACGATCTGCCGCTCAACGAGGTCGTGTTCGACTTCTACGACCGCTTGAAGTCGGTCTCCAAGGGCTATGCCTCGTTCGACTATCATCTCACCGACTACAAGCCGGCCGATCTGGTGAAGATGCAGATCCTCGTCAACAACGAGCCGGTCGACGCACTCTCGATGCTGGTGCATCGCACCCGCGCCGAAGGCCGCGGCCGCGCCATGGTCGAGAAGATGAAGGATTTGATCCCGCCGCACATGTTCCAGATCCCGATCCAGGCAGCGATCGGCGGCAAGGTGATCGCGCGCGAGACGGTGCGCGCGCTGCGCAAGGACGTCACCGCAAAGTGCTACGGCGGCGACATCACTCGTAAGCGCAAACTTCTGGAGAAGCAGAAGGAAGGCAAGAAGAAGATGCGGCAGTTCGGCAAGGTCGACATCCCGCAGGAAGCCTTCATCGCCGCGCTGAAGGTGGACAGCTGAGGCCAGCGCCCGGGCCATCTCGGGCAGGATTAGGCAGGCCGGCGAAGTATTTTGGGGCCGGACAATTAAAAAACGCGAAAACAACCCCACGCACAGTAGCCGGCACGTTGTTGACATTGGGCTTTTTTTGAACTTTCGATTTTACGAATCGGATTTGACCCGTCGGGCAAAACAGGCGCATGATGGCACCATGGCAACGGTGCGATCGACAGGCGGCGATGTCCCATCAAACCAACCCAATCACGCTCGTACTCATGGCCAGAATACCGGCAGAGGGGGTCGCGGACTTTCGAGCCTACGAGGATGCGGTTCTGCCGCTCTTGCCCGAGTTCAACGGACGTCTGCAGCGGCGGCTTCGAAATCCTGATGGCACCATCGAGATGCACATCGTCAGCTTCGCATCCGATGCAGACTTTCAAAACTATCGGAATGACCCTCGGCGGACGGGTCAGGCCTCCTTGTTGGAAAAATCAGCAGCGAAGCTGGAAGTGCTTCCGATGACGGACGTCTGACGGACCTCACGCGAGGTCTTCGGAGGAAACACCGGATCGACAAGGCATCGGTGCACATTCCGGTCATTCGGACCAACGCCCGATCAGCTCGTAGGATGGGTTGAGCTCTTGCGAAACCCATCGCCGACGAACGCAGTCTAGAAGTTTGATGGGTTTCGCTTCCGCTCTACCCATCCTACGAGCTTCAGACGAATTGCTTCTACGCTGGAGGCAGCGTCACCCCCGTCAACTCGCCCAGCCTGTCGAGAAGTCTCTCCTGAAAATCGGGATCGGTCGCTTCGTGCGCCGGCTCTTGTTGCCGGAGGTCATGCCAGTAACGACCGCTGACCAGGGCGGCGGGATCATCGCTCACCGCGAGCCAGGTCTGCGTCCGTTGTCCAGTGGCCACGCCGACCGGCGCTCCGGCACCGCCCATTTTGGTGCGGACCCAGCCGGGATCGACGGCGTTGCTCAGCACCTGCGGCCAACGCCGCGCCAGGGCAAAGGCCAGTGCGACCATGTGCAGCTTGCTCTCCGCGTACGCCTTGGCTGGATCCCAGGTTCGCCTCGCCCAGTCGAGATCGCCCAACGATCCCTCTCCGCCGCGATGGAGTCCGCTGCTGAGATACACCAGCCGATCGGGGCGTTTCATCAGGGCGGTGAGCAAATAGGGCGCGAGCGTGTTGACCGCCAGGGTGGTGGCGTGGCCTTCGGGCGTTGGGCCGCGGCTGCGCTCGGTATAGACCCCGGCGTTGTGGATGACCGCGTCCATTCGTCCGATTGCGTTGACCTGGTCTGCCACGTGCCTCGTCTGGGCGACGCTCTTGAGATCGCCGATCACGACCCGTGCGGAATGCGATTCAAGCCCGGCGATTGCCGCCGCACGTTCCGCCGATCGCGCGTGCAGGACGACTTGGTGGCCCTGTTCGAGGAGAGACTGGGCAGCTGCGCGCCCCAAACCGTCCGTGCTGCCCGTGATGAAGACGATTGTCATGGCCACTCCTGTTCGATCCCCGCTTCGGCGCCTCCGTCGAAACCTCAACGAGAATGCAACATGTTCGACTGATCATGCCGTGGCGAACGGGAGCGCCGAACGAAGACATCACAACCGAACAATCCTCGAAGAAGCGCATTAACATCCGATAAGTTGGGAATGACCGCATGTCGAATTTCGTCATGCTGCTGGTCGAGGACGACTCGCTCCAGCGCGAAGTTCTATCCGACCTTCTTAAGGACGAAGGGTTCGAAGTCGTCGAATGTGCCACCGCAGAAGCGGCGGAGCTAATCGTGGCGTCTACTGGCAATGAGCTACGGGCGCTCATCACTGATCACAACCTCGCTGGGAGAATGACCGGGCTCGAGCTCGCGGAGTACGCTCGCAGTGCGCATCCCGGGCTCAACATCGTGCTGATGTCCGGGACGGTGATGGCGCCCCTCCCGCCCAACACGACCTTTTTGCACAAGCCGTTCGCGCCCGCCCATTTGCTGGCGGCCGTGTAGAATCAGAATGCCCTCGAAGGTCATCCGCCCGAATTTTCTGCGCCGACGGCGTTCTCGCTCTCCGGCACCGTCAGCCGGACGGAGTGCCCCTGCCGCATGGCGAGCGATGCCGCCGCAACGGCCGCCTCGAAAGCGGCTTCCTTGGTCTGGTAAGTGTTCCGGACTTCGCCATCGTGGTCGACGTGCCAGGCACCGTCCCTGCCAACAATATCATAGGCTGCGAGGCCCATAGTCTATCCCTCCTTCATGCGTCCGGTGTTGCCTTGGACGCCTGGGTGCTGCTCACCGGGTCCGACGCCGGGAAACTGTCCTTCAAGCCCTTGTCCAACTCGTCGTCCTTGGCCTTGTCGCGTCGGATGCCACGCTTGAGATCTTCCGCGTTCTTGTCCGGCGGTGCCGGATCGAATTTTTCGGTCATGGAAGTGTCCTTTCGCTACCTCAAACGCCTTGAGCTCCCGACCGTTCCTTTCGAGGAACAACGCAGTCGCGGTTTGCTGTCGAACGGAAAAAACCAGAAAGCGCCTGCCGCGCGGGCTCTTTCATTCAGGTTGCATTTGCTGCTACAACACATCCTTAGATCGTATCAGGCATCCGCCAATCAGGAGAAGGCAATGAAAGCTTCGTTTTTTGCGCTGGGGGGCTTGATGATTCTGTCGATCACATCAGCGAACGCAGCTCCCAAAGCGATGGCCGCCCCGACCACGGCGGCCAGCTCGGTCGCATGTTCCACCTCGGGTGGCGGCTTTGGGAGCTACCCGTCAGGCTGCCGAAACGGAGCGAACTTCAAGACCTACAACGAATGCAAGGAGTCAGGCGTCAAGCGCGGCTGGAGACACGAAGATATGGCGTGGTACTGCAGCGGTCTGGGACTGCAATAGCTTGCAGTTGCGAGGCATGGCAGGACGGCCGAACGGCATTGGCTGTTTACGGCCGCGGACCTACAGCGACGGTTGGAGCGCCCCATGGAATGCACAATCCGGCCCGCACTCGCGAATGATGCCGATGGGATCAGTGCTATCATCTTGCGGGCGCTGCGGGAAACGAACGCGAAGGACTATGCGGACGAGATCATCGAAAGGATCGCGCATAGTTTCAGTCCCGATGCCGTGCGGCGGCTGATCGGACAACGCACCGTGTTTGTCGCCACGATCCGCAGCCGCATAGTTGGAACAGCAAGCCTCGACGGAAACGTGGTCCGCACGGTCTTCGTGGCTCCCGATGTTCAGTGCGGGGGCATCGGCAAGTTGCTGATGGCCGAGATCGAGCGCACGGCGCGCGCACGAAACGTCGCTTCGCTGACCGTCCCTTCTTCCGTCACGGCCGAGACTTTCTACGCGCGGCTCGGGTTCAAGGCAGTGCACGACAGCTATCATGGTGACGAACGCACGATCATCATGGAGCGCCTGCTAAAGGACCCGATCTAGGTTTGGCTGTTCTCCAGGATTCAGCGGCCAGCGGGCTTATCGTATCGCTACCGCCGCGCGGCGAGCACGTTCGAAGGAGCCGTTTGCAACGCTGCGCGCCTCTCGCTGAGGGCATGATCGAACAGTTCGAGCACTAGGCCAAAGGCTGCCAGCTCCTCCTCCTCGATGGCGCCGTCATCGTAGCAGCCAAGCGTTTCCTCGATGATGGCGTCGACCTCCTGCTGCATAGCAAGCAGTTCGTGGTCGAACTCCGCGGTGCGCACCCTGGAAACCAGGGCCAGAATTCTGTTGCGATGGCCGGTGTTCTCGTCCCTTTCGTCCCGATTGAGATATTGACGCAGCCAGGCGCCGGCCGAACCAATGCCGGAGAGAAGCAGGAGCGCCAACCAGAAGTAGTCGCCGTATCTGTCGAGGAAGGTGCGCTCAGTGCCGTCGATCACGGCCGCCGCTCCCCGGTGTACCGGCAGCTCGGCTTCTTTCTCGGTGTCCGGCTTGGTGATTTGCGCAGCGCCAGGCACCTGCCTCGCAATCGCCTGCCGGAGGGCGAATTGCTGGCGGTAAAACGCCGCCACTGTCGTTTCGGACAAGGCATTCCGTGCGACGATCAAATGACTGACACTGACAGTCTCCACCTTGTCATCGGGCCAGGCGGGATTCGCATTGAAAATGCTTGGAGGAATTTCCTCCGATTCATAACGCGGATGCTTCAAGGCGATGGCTTCCGATGCGTCGATCGCGAGAAATTTCGGCTCGCCACGCGTCCGGGCGGTCGCGGCAACGGCGTCGGCGGTTATCTTGCTGTCGAGCGGACCGACCGCCATGAATGCGTCGAGGCTCGGGTCGCGCGCCAGCTCCTCAAGCTGGCCGGTGCCGAATTGAGTGACCGTGACCTTGTCCGGCGCCACACCGGCGGCGCTCAGGATGACTCTCAGCAACGCGGCGTTCGCCGGGGTCGCGCCGATCACTCCCACCCTGCGCCCAGCGAGATCGGCGACTTCCTTGATTTTCGGCGCCGGCTTCCGCTTGGAGCTCTTGCCCGCAACTCCCGAAGAAGACCACAGCACGACGAAATTCTTGCGCAAGATGACGACTGTTTGCGCGTCTGCCGGCATTTCCAGATCGCCGCGACCGACCGCAAGGTCGGCCTTGCCGGCACCGAGCAGAGCGAGAGCTTCGGCCGCCCCGGCGGTCACGATCGGAGACAGCTTTACAGTCCTGCTTTCACTGGCAAAGGCCTCGGTCATCGCCTCGATCACCTTGTGATCGTTGCTTCCCGGCGGTCCGACGGCAATCCGGAGAGTTATCGGCCGCAGCGCGTAATACAATGTACCCGCAGCGGCTCCGAAAACGAGAAATCCGACGGCCAAAATCAGCAGCAGGGTCTTCGTCTGTCTCCGCCCTCGGCGGGCTGCGTCACTGCGTATCATCGGGGGCTCAGACGAGGACATTTGGCGCTGCCGGTTGGAGGTCAAAAATCGCTGCCTGCTTTGGAAGCATACCATGGTCTTCTGGAAGACGATAATGTCCGAGAAGCGCCACTGGTTTCTCGGTGGCCGGCGTAAGCTTTCGATCTTGCACCATTCGCTCTGGATTCCGCATTCCACGCCTGGCGATTCCCGGAATGACGGGCCGCACCACTTGATCCTCCTCGCCAAATAGATCACCATCGCGCGATTGACCGCTCACGGCAGAATGGGCGAGGAAACGCGAATGAACGCTCCCTCCGGCGTCGATCTGGGCGAACGCGCCCGCGCCATCGCCCCGCTGATCGCGCGCGAAGCCGACGAGATCGAGCGGACGCGGCGGCTGACACCGGCCGTCGTCGGCGCGCTGATCGAGAACGGGCTCTATCACGCGCTGCTGCCGCAAAGTCTTGGCGGCGGCGAAGCGCCGCCGGAAGCCTTCATGCAGATGCTGGAGGAGATCGCGAAGGCGGATGCCTCGACCGCGTGGTGCCTCGGCCAATGCAGCGTCTGCGCGATGATCGCGGCCTCGCTCGACCACGACACCGCGCAGGAGATCTTCAACACGGCGCCGGGCATCCTCGCCTGGGGCGCGATCGCGCACGAGGCGCGCATCGTCGAGGGCGGTTATCGCGTCACGGCGCGCTGGGATTTTGCCTCGGGCTCGCGGCAGGCGAGCTGGCTCGGGGCACATGTCCGCATCGTCGGCGCCGACGGCACGCCGCGCAAGAATGCCGACGGCTCGGCGGAGGTGCGCACCATCCTGTTTCCGGTCGCGAGCGCCGTGCTGCACGACGTCTGGCAGGCGATCGGGCTCGCCGGCACCGGCACCGATTCCTACGAAGTCGCCGACCTCTTCATCCCCGAGCGCTTCACCGCGTTTCGTGACGTCCCGTCCGCGCGACGCGAGAAGGGGCCGCTCTACAGGATCGGCACCGGCTCGACCTTCAGCCTCGGCTTTGCCGCGGTGTCGCTCGGCGTGGCGCGCGCCACGCTCGATGCCGCGATCGCGCTGGCGCGCGGCAAGCATCAGTCGCTGGCGGCCAGTGCCATGCGCGACAACGGGGCGGTCCAGGGCCTGATCGGCCGCACCGAGGGCGACCTGCGGGCCGCACGCGCCTATCTCTATGCGACGGCAAGCGCGATGTGGCGCGATCTCTGCGCGACCGGCGAATTCAGCGCGGCGCATCGGAGCTCGGTTCGCCTCGCCGCGACCTGGACCATTCACCAGTCGGCCAGGGTGGTCGACAGCGCCTATCACATGGCCGGCGCCACGGCCGTATTCCGCAGCAATCCGTTCGAACGCCGATTCCGCGACACGCACGCCATCGCCCAGCAGATCCAGGCGCGCGATACGCATTACGAAGACGTCGGTAAGATGATCCTTTCCGGAGACCGCTGACGTGGACCCGTTGCGACAGTGCACCCACGCTGCCCCATATTAAGTTCGCCATCCGGCGTCTTCGCCGCTGAACCTTTGCAGATCTTGCCGGACCAATTTCTATAGCTACAAAAACAACAGCTTTTCCGCTGTGACCGCGCCGACCATTTGGAAGTGATAATTCTGAATTGTTTCTAGCGCGCTGCCTTTGCGCAAGAGAGGTCCATTATGGGCCGAACAGCTGGCAAGAAAGTCAGTTGCCATTCCATACGGCATCATTCGCCGGGATGGCACCAACGTAGCATTTTCATTGTTGCCATCCTCTGCATCGCATGCACTGTCCTGTTCGCGAGCGAGGCCGTGGCTCAATGCTCGGCGCGAGACGTCCTGCGGAACCACCTGAAGCTCAAGCAAGCGCGCTCTGACGGGCCGCAAATCCCAATCAGATCCGCCGTCGATGTCCCGGCGTGGAAGACGATCAGGATCGGGACGTTTGCAAACTTCTTCGCCCTCAGTAACGCGTTGGATGCGGCAGGCTGCGGCATCGGAAACTCGGCCGGCGAAATTCTCGCGCGACCGACGTTTACCGTCAGCGCCACGACAACAAGCGTGGAGCTTTTTGCGGTGTCGGCGGCCGAACTGGGCTTTCGGACCGACACTGCGTTGCTGGCGGACATCTATGCGCGCGCCAAACGCTTGGGTTTCGGCCTCGCGGCTGCAGAAGTCGGACCACAACTGAGGCTTCAATATTTCGACCAGCCGATCGGCGAATTTCTTATCATCGGAATGGAGCCAATCAGGACCTGGCAGGGCGCCCCCATTATCTTGAATGTAGCCAATGGCGGAGCGGGACTCATTCTCATCGGCCAGGATGGCAGCGCCGATGCTCAGATCCCCGCGGCATCCCGCTTCGTATTCGTGCGGTCCCATGAAACCGCTCCGGCCGAGGCCGTAACACTTGTCGGCCACTGAATTTCAACTGCGCCCAACTCAAGATGCAAGCTGGCATCCCCCGGCCTAGGCCACCATTGCGGCGTCCTCCTCGGCACCATCGATGCCCCGTTGCGCGGCGAGCAGACTGATAATCTCGATATTCGGCCGGGCCTTGCTGAACAGAAAACCCTGGCCTTCGTCGCAGCCCTCAGTGCGCAGACAGCTCAGCTCGGCTTCGGTCTCGACGCCCTCGGCGGTGATGGTGACGCCGAGGCCTTTGCCGAGGCTGACGATGGAGCGAATGATCGCCTGGGCCTCGCGATTGGCGCCGAGATCGCGCACGAAGGACTGGTCGATCTTGATCTTGTCGAACGGGAAGCTGCGCAGATAGCTCAGGCTGGAGTAGCCGGTGCCGAAATCGTCCATCGAGATGCGCACGCCGAGCGCGCGCAACGCGTGCAACGTCGCCAGCACCTGGGCGCTTTTCTCCAGCAGCAGCGTCTCCGTGATCTCGAGCTCGAGCCGCCGCGGCGGCAGGCCGGAATGCTTCAGCGCATCCGTCACCACCGAAAGCAGATTGCCGCTGCGGAACTGGAGCGGCGACAGGTTGACGGCGACGCGGACGTCGTCCGGCCAGGTCGCGGCATCGTGACAGGCCCGGCGCAGCATCAGGCCGCCGAGCGGATTGATCAGCCCGGTTTCTTCCGCGACCGGAATGAACTCGGCCGGCGAGACCATGCCGCGCTCGGCATGCGGCCAGCGCACCAGCGCCTCGAAGCCGGTGATGCGGCCGCTCTGGAGGTCGATCAGCGGCTGGTAGTACGGCCGCAGCACGTCGTTCTGGATGGCATCGCGCAGCTCGACCTCGATCTTGCGGCGGGTCTGCGCTTTCGCATCGAGCGCCGCCTCGAAGAACGCGAACGAGCCGCGCGCATCCAGCTTGGCGCGCGACAGCGCCATGTCGGCGCTCTTGAGCAGCTTTTCGGAATCGTCGCCGTCGCCCGGCGCCATCGCGATGCCGATGGAGGCGCCGATCACCACGGAATGGCCGTCGAGCAGATAGGGATCGGCGATGGCTTCCAGCAGGCGCTTGGCCAGCAGCACCGCATCCTCGGGACGCGTCAGGCCGCTCTGCACGATTGCGAACTCGTCCGAGTTCAGCCGCGCCAACGCGTCCTCCTCGCGCAAGGTCGAACGCAACCGCTTGCCGACACCGCGCAGCAGCTTGTCCCCGATCGCGTGTCCCAGCGTGTCGTTGACCGCCTTGAAATTGTCGAGCCCCAGCATCAGCAGCGCGACCTTGTCGGTGCTGCGCCTCGTATGCAGCAGCATCTCGTCGATCTGCTGGCGCAGCAGATTGCGGTTTGGCAGACCGGTCAGCCCGTCATGCTGGGCCATGAAGGCGAGCCTCGCCTCGGCGCGCTTGCGCTCGGTGATGTCCATCAACGCGAGCAGTACCGCGGGCCGCTCGGCATAAGTCAGTTCGCGCGAATAGATCGCTAGGTCGATCAGGGCGCCGTCGGCCTTGACGTGCTTCCAGGTGCGTCCGGCCTGCTCCTCGCCGGCCGAATCGGGGGTCCAGGGCGGCTCGCTGTCGAAAGCCTGAAGGGAACGGATCGTCAGCAGCTCGAACTCGGCGCGGCTGTAGCCGTAATGGGCGACAGCGGCATCGTTGACGCCGAGGATGCGCTCGTCGTCGAGTGCGCAAACGATCATGGGGACGGGATTGCCGTCGAACAGCAGGCGGAACGAGGCCTCGCGCTGCTTCAACTCGGTGATGTCGACGCGCAGGCCGACGACGCCGCCGTCGTCGGTCAGCCGCTCGTCGATCAGGATGACGCGGCCGTCCGCCAGCTTCTGCTCGTGGCGCGCGCCGGGCTGATAGAGCTTTGCAGCCGCTCGGCGATCCATTCTTCCTCGTGGCCGGCAGCCTCTGGATAGTCGCCGCGGGCGACACCGATGCGCAGCGTATCCTCGAGGCGCGCGCCTTCCTCGAACAGATCGGCGGTCTTGCTGTAGATTTCCGCGTATTGCTTGTTCCAGAGGACATAGCGGCCCTCGGCATCGAGAAACACGATGCCTTGCGGCAGGATCTCGATGGCCTGGCGCAGGCGCTCATGGGATTTGCGCGCTTCCGCGATCGCGGCCTCGGCGCGGCCGCGCAGACCTTCGTCGCGTTCGGACGGAGGATGAGGGGCGCGCGCAAAGCGCGGCTTGCGCGGGTGCAGGCCGGACCTGCCAAGCACGCTTCCCTTTCGCTTTTTTGGCTTTCGAAACCCCAAACTCAACTTCACTCGTCCCAGTCGCGCCCAGCGACCGCAACTCTTGGGGCAAGTGTCTGAAAGAAAGGTAATCTTGGGTGGCATGGCGAGGGGACGCACGGTCTGGCAGTCTCGAAAAAACAGCCCCCATTGCCCGTTTGCAAGGCGCGGCAGTGCCGATGGGCGCTCCAGGCGCATCGCATTGTCGTCATCGGAGAACGAGATGGCGCAAAATTGCGCGCTGCCTTGAATCATTTCCGGGATCGCGCGCGCTTGCATGCAGAAGGGGGTGAGTACGCGTCCTGCGCACGAATTTTGGTCAATGCATGAGAGGGTTATCGCATTGTTAAAAATCGGCCGGCCGACGCACCGGGAACTACGACTTCGAGACGATATTTCAGCCGAGGGACTGTTTCTTAACCCTGACGCGGTGTTGGGCTATAAGAATGTCAACATGAGTCCCCGCCGCTTCGCCCCTCTCCTGCTCGTCATGACGCTCCTGGCCGCCAGCGACGCGCTGGCCCAGGACAAGGGCAGCGTCAACCCAAAGCCGCTGCCGCCGCTCGCCAATCCGAACGATCCCAGTATTGGCGCCAAGGAACTGTTCGCGCGCAAGCTGCTGCCGTCGAAGGGACCGGCGCACGTCATCGGCTCCTATGTGAAGGGCTGCATCGGCGGCGCCGAGCAGATGCCGCTCAACGGCGACAATTGGCAGGTGATGCGGTTGTCGCGCAACCGCAGCTATGGTCACCCCGCGATGATCGCGCTGATCAAGCGGCTTGCCGCCAGGGCGCACAAGGACGCGGGATGGCCGGGCATCCTGGTCGGCGACATCGCCCAGCCGCGCGGCGGGCCGGCGCTGTCCGGCCATGCCAGCCACCAGATCGGCCTCGATGCCGACATCTGGCTGACGCCGATGCCTGACCATCGGCTCTCGCGCGAGGAGCGCGAGGACATGTCGGCGGTGATGATGGTCCGCCCGGACCGGCTCGACATCGATCCGAAGGTGTTCACGCCGGGCCATGTGCTGGTGCTGCGCGACGCGGCGCAGGAGCCGGCGGTGCAGCGCATCTTCGTCAATGCCGCGATCAAGAAGGCGCTGTGCCGCGAGGCCAAGGGTGACCGTTCCTGGCTGTCGAAGATCCGGCCGTGGTGGGGCCACGACTATCACTTCCACATCCGCATGCACTGTCCGGCAGGCGCGAGCGACTGCGAGGGCCAGCCGTCGCAATCCGAGGACGAAGGCTGCAAGCCCTCCGATCTCGCCTATTGGTTCAGCGACGGCGTGCTGCACCCCAAACCCCCACCGGAGCCCCCGAAGCCGAAGCCGCCGATGACGCTGGCGCAGATGCCGGCGGCGTGCAAGGCCGTGCTGCACGCGGGCGACGCGAAACGGTAAAGCCTCCGCGGTCATCCCGGCCTAGTGCGCAATTGCGCACTAGGCCGGGATGACGAATTCCTGGTTGGCGCCATGCGAACCGTCGCCTTTGACCTGTTCGGCCACCCTGTTATGATGACCCAGCGATCGCTTGCCGGACCGTAAGTCCGTCGGGCTTGCCGGAACAGCGCTTCCGCCGGTCGCAAGCCTAATTCAACCAACGCCGTCTTGCGCGCGCCGCCTTGCGTGCCCTGAACGCGCGCATGGAGCGCTTCCGATGTCCCGCCTTTCCGTGCTGCTTTCGGCTATGTTCCTTCTGGCCGCGAGCCTTTCGCCTGCTGGAGCCGAAGACAAGACCATCACCGTGTTCGCGGCAGCCTCGATGAAGAACGCGCTCGACGAGGTCGACGCCGCCTACACCGCCAGGACCGGCGTCAAGTTCAGCGTCAGCTATGCCGCAAGCTCGGTGCTCGCCAGGCAGATCGAGCAGGGCGCGCCGGCCGATGTGTTCGTCTCCGCCGACACCGACTGGATGGACTATGCGATCTCCAAGAAGACCATCAACGAGCCGACCCGGGTCAATCTGCTCGGCAACAGCATCGTGCTGATCGCGCCGAAGGATTCCAGGCTCGACAACGTGCCCATCGCGCAGGGTTTTGACCTCGCAAAGCTCGCCGGCGACGGCAGGATCGCGACCGGCGACGTCAAATCCGTGCCGGTTGGGAAGTATGCCAAGGCGGCGCTGACGAGCCTCGGAGCCTGGCAGGCTGCGGAGCCGAAATTCGCCATGGCCGAGAGCGTGCGGGCCGCGCTGACGCTGGTCGCGCGTGGCGAGGCCAATCTCGGCATCGTCTATTCCACCGATGCCAAGGTCGAGCCCGGCGTGAAGATCGTCGGCACCTTCCCGGCGGATTCGCATCCCGCGATCATCTATCCCGTCGCGGCGACCACGACAGCAAAGGGCGAGACCAGCGACTATCTCACCTTCCTGCGCTCGACCGCCGCCAAGACCATTCTGGAAAAATACGGTTTCAAGTTCCTGATCAGCCCCTCCACTTGATTTGCGATTTGATGCTCGACATCTCTCCCGCCGAATGGACGGCGATCCTGCTCTCGCTCAGGGTCGCCGTCATCGCGACCCTGGTGGCAACGCCGTTCGGCATTGCGCTGGCGTGGCTGCTCGCGCGGCGTGATTTCTGGGGCAAGTCGGTGCTCGATGCGCTGGTGCATCTGCCGCTGGTGCTGCCGCCTGTCGTCACCGGTTATCTGCTGCTGCTGACCTTCGGCCGCCGCGGCCTCGTCGGCGGTTTTCTGGCCGATACTCTCGGCATCGTCTTCGCCTTCCGCTGGACCGGTGCTGCGCTTGCCTGCGGCCTGATGGCGTTTCCGCTGCTGGTGCGCCCGATGCGGTTGTCGATCGAGGCGATCGACCGCCGGCTCGAGCAGGCCGCCGAGACGCTCGGCGCCACTCCTTTCAAAGTGTTCTTCACGGTGACGCTGCCCTTGGCGCTGCCCGGCGTGCTCGCCGGCATGGTGCTCGGCTTTGCGAAAGCGATCGGCGAATTCGGCGCCACCATCACCTTCGTCTCCAACATTCCCGGAGAGACCCAGACGATTTCGTCCGCGATCTATTCGCTGATCCAGACCCCGGACGGTGACGCCGCCGCGGGACGGCTCGTGATCGTCTCGATCGTGCTGGCGCTCGGCGCGCTGATCGCGGCCGAATGGTTCGCCCGCCGCGCCACCGCGCGCTTGCACGGGAATTGACCATGCTGCGCGTCGACATCGAAAAGCAGCTCGGCGAATTCTCGCTGTCCGCATCCTTCGAAAGCGAAGGCCGCGTCATCGGCCTGTTCGGAGCGTCGGGAGCCGGCAAGACCTCGCTGGTCAACATGATCGCGGGGCTGCTGCGGCCCGACCGCGGCACCATCGTGATCGACGGCGAGACGGTCGACGACAGCGCGGCCGGCATTCATGTGCCGACCTGGCGCCGCCGCATCGGCTATGTGTTCCAGGATGCGCGGCTGTTTCCGCATCTCAACGTCGCTCAAAATCTCGACTATGGCAGGCGGATGAACGGCCTCGCGCCCGATCCGGCGCAGCACAAGCGCGTCATCGAGCTGCTCGACATCGGCGCGCTGCAGGGCCGCCGCCCCGGAAAACTTTCTGGCGGCGAGCGCCAGCGCGTCGCGCTCGGCCGCGCGCTGCTGTCAAGGCCGCGCCTGCTGCTGCTCGACGAGCCCCTCGGCGCGCTCGACGAGGGCCGCAAGCTGGAGATCCTGCCCTATCTGGTGCGGCTGCGCGACGAGGCTAATGTCCCCATGGTCTATGTCAGCCACGACGTCGCCGAGTTGCGCCAGCTCGCGACGCAGATCGTGATGCTGAAGCAGGGCCGGGTGACGTCGTTCGGCGGGGTGAAGGTGCTGACGTAGCCATACTGGCCGTCGCACCCACCGCCGTCGTCCCGGCGAAGGCCGGGACCCATACCGCGTGCTTTATCGGTAGGCGGCAGTGGGAGTACCGGCGAAGAATAGCAGGCGGTCTTCGCCAAATAACTTCCTGTGGTTATGGGTCCCGGCCTTCGCCGGGACGACGTTGGGGAGACAGTGGGGCTAACGCGCCTTCCGCCGCTTCGGCTTCACCGCGCCAAACACGCTCTTCAAATCCTCACTCACCGGCGCCGCATCGTCATCCAGATGCAGGCGGCTCTCGACATGCAGGAAATGCTCGCGCGACACCGCAATCGCACGCGCGACGTCGCGGGCACGCAGCGCTTCGACGATGGCACCGTGCTCGTCCACCGCACAGATCGAATCGGTGGCGGGTTCGTAGACCGAGACCATCACCGAGGAGCGGCTGAGCAGATCGGCGAGGAAGCGCGAGAGCTCTGCATTGCCGAGCGCCTCCACCAGATGAACGTGGAACGCGCCCGACAGCCGCACCGACGCGGCGCGGTCACCGCGCGTTGCCGCGGCGCGCTCCTCGGCGAGATGCGCCGTCAGCCGCTCGATCAGGGCGTCGTCGACATGACGCACGAGCTGCGTCAGCACGCCGGCCTCGAGCACGCGATGCGCCTCGTAGACGCTGCGGACGTCGTCGAGCGTCGGGCGCGGCACGCGAGCGCCGCGGTTGGGGATCATCTCCAGCCGCCGCTCGGCGCCGAGCCGATGCAGCACCTTGCGGATGCGCTCGCGCGAGACGCCAAATATCTCGGCGAGCGGCGGCTCGGCCAGCTTCGCCCCGGCCTTCAGCTTGCCCTCCAGCAGCGCGTGCAGGATGGCCTGATAGACCGCCTCGTCCTCCGCCGGATTGGCCTTGCCGAGCCCTTTGCCGCTTCTCTTGCCGCTTTCTTTGCCGTCTCGCCCGCGCTGCGTCGTCATGGCGGTAGCTAGGCCCAAAGGATGCGCAGCGTCACCTCCAAAAAATGTGCACATTTGCTGCGCCGGCATGCAGGCGCCGCGCAGGCGCCAAAACCATCATCCAGCTAACTGACTGATACAAATCGCAATTATGAAAATGTGCACATTTGGCATGGCGCTTGCTGCGTCTCCGCTGCAAGCTTTACGCACAACAAACGGGACATGCCCATGCACACCCCCTCCCGACGCAGCGTTTTGACCTCCGGCGCGGCCTTGGCCGCGATCATCGCCGCTCCGGCGCGGCTGCGCGCCGCGCCCAGGGAGATCGTCATCGGCGGCCCCGCGGGCGCCGCGAAATATTTCAATGCCGATTTGTTTCCCGTGCTGGAGAAGAAGCTCGACTGCAAGGTGCTCTACGAGGGCACAAACTCGCTGACCAATCTCCAGAAGATGCAGGCCGACAAGGCCGCGCCGAAGATCTCCGTCGTCATCATGGACGATCCGGTGATGCTGCCGGCAGCCAGCGACGGCCTGATCACCAAAATGTCGGCATCGTCCATCGCCAACCTCGGCAAGCTGGTCGACGGCGCGGTGCATCAGGACGGACTATGGGCGAACTATCAGCGGCCCTGGGCCGGCATCGCCTATTCGACCAAACGCATGAAGACGGCGCCTGGCAATTGGTCCGACCTCTGGGATACGAAATATGCCTCCAGGGTGATCGTGCCGTCGCTGTCGAACACCGAAGGTTTCTGGACGCTGCTCGCCGCCGCCCATCTCGAGACCGGCAAGCCCTACAAGGAGGCGCAGTACGAGATCGACGCCGCCTTCAAGAAGGCGAAGGAGCTGAAGGCGAACCTCTTGAACGTCTACACCAACGCGCCGCAGGCCATCAATCTGATGGAGCAGGGCGAGGCGTGGATGATCGGCGGCCAGTTCTCGGCCTACACGCTGATCCGCAAGGCGGAAGGGTCGCCGGTCGATCTCGCCGTGCCGCAGGACGGCGGCTTTGCGATGCCGTCGGGAATAGCGAAGGTGAACGGCGCACCGGCCGGCGATCTCGCCGATGCCGTGATCGACTTCTTCCTCAGCCCGGAAGCGCAGATCATCCTCGCCGACAAGGCCTTCGTCGCCCCGACCAACAAGGGCACGCCCACGCCGGCGGGCTTCCCGGACCCAGCCTCGCTGTTCGCGCCGGACTGGGCGTTCGTCGCCAAGAACCGCGCCTCCTGGGTCGACCGCTGGAGCAAGGAGATGACATGAGCGAAGCCGCCCCGCATCTCGTCGTTCGCGGCGTCTCCAAGACATACGGACCCACGACGGTCCTCGACCACATCGACCTGACCATCCGCCGCGGCGAGCTGGTGACGCTGCTCGGCCCGTCCGGCTGCGGCAAGACCACGCTGCTCCGTGCCATTGCCGGCCTGGCGCAACCCGACACCGGCAAGGTCGAACTCGCCGGGCGCGACGTTACCCACGTGCCGCCGCACAAGCGCAATGTCGGCGTGGTGTTCCAGAGCTATGCGCTGTTTCCGCATCTCACCGTCGCCGGCAATATCGCATTCGGGCTCAAGGTGCGCGGCGCGGCCAGGCGCGAGATCGACGCCGCGGTGGAGCGCGCGCTGTCGCTGGTCAAGCTCGGCCACCTCGCCGGCCGGCGCATCTCGGCGCTGTCCGGCGGCCAGCAGCAGCGCGTGGCCCTGGCACGCGCCATCGCGGTCGAGCCTGACGTGCTGCTGTTCGACGAGGCGCTGTCCGCGCTCGATCGGAAATTGCGCGAGGAGATGCAGGTCGAGCTGCGCCGCCTGCTCCAGGACGTGAAGGCAACCGCGATCTTCGTGACGCACGACCAGGACGAGGCGCTGACCATGTCCGACCGCGTCGCGGTCATGAACAAGGGACGCATCGAGCAGCTCGCCGAGCCGCGCGAGCTGTATCTGCGGCCCGCAAGCCTGTTCGCACTCAACTTTGTTGGGCTCTCGACGCGGATTGCCGGCACGGTGCTGGCGGCCGGCAACGGCAAGGTCGAGGTCGAGACCAGGGTCGGCCGCTTGTCGGCGCTCGGCAATTTCCAGGCGGGTTCGCCTGTCATCGTCGCAGCACGCCCCGAGCAGTTGCGGATCGGCGAGCAAAGCGAAGCGAATACGGCCGCCGGCCGGGTCCGCTCCGTGGTGTTCCAGGGCTCACGCACACTGGTCGACGTCGATGCCGGGGCCGGTGAAAGCCTGCTCGCCGAGCTCTCCGGGCGCGACGGCGCGATCCCTGTCGTGCATGACGAGATCCGCCTGAGCTGGCCGGTGACCGAGACCTTTGCATTTCCGATGGAGGCGCAGGCATGACCGAGGCGGCCCTTCCGGCGCCAGTGGCCGCGCCTTCGGTCGATCGCGAGCGGCTCGCCGCGATCGGATTCGTGCTGCCGTCCTTCGTCATCATCGCCGGGGTGTTCGCGCTGCCGCTGGTGCTGCTGCTGGGCGTCAGCATCGTCGATGCCAACGGACTGACCTTCGCGAACTATAAGCGCCTGCTCGGCACTCCCTATTATCTCGGCGTGGTCTGGAATTCCTTGCGGCTCGGGCTGCTGACGACGCTGATCGCCTTCCTGATCAGCTATCCCGCCGCCTTCGCGCTGGCGCGCGCCCGCGGCGCCTTGCGCTCCGTGCTGCTGGCGACGCTGTTCCTGCCGCTGGCGGCCAGTGTCATCGTCAAGGCGTTCGCCTGGACCATCCTGTTGCGCAGCGACGGCATCGTCAACGAGACGCTGATGGCACTCGGCATCATCGAAGATCCGATCCGCATGATTTTCACCGAGACCGCGCTGATCGTCGGCGCCGTCAACATCTTCCTGCCCTTCATGATCCTGCCGATCTACGCGATCGTAGCCCAGCTCGATTCCCGCTACGCCGAAGCCGCCGCCACGCTCGGCGCCTCGCCGGTCGTGACGTTTGTCCGCGTCATCCTGCCGCTGACCTTGCCCGGCATCATCGCCGGCGTGGCGCTGGTGTTCTCGCTCTCGGTTTCCGCCTATGTGGTGCCGACGCTGCTGATCGGCGAGAAATATCCGACGCTCGCGACCGCCATTGCAAAAGCCTATCTGCTGGCGCGCGAGCCCGGCTTCGGCGCCGCCGCCGGCGTCGTGCTGCTGGCGATTGCGATTGCCGTCGTGACGCTGAGCGCGCGACTATCGCGGGAGCCGAAGTGATGGCGCGCGCCGCAATCGCCGTCTGCTGGATGATGGCCGTCGCGCTGGCCTTGTTCCTGATCGCGCCGCTGCTGGTGATCGCGGCGGCAAGCTTCTCGCCGACGCCGGTGTTCGACCTGCCGCTCACGGGTGCATCGACGCGCTGGTACGGCAAGATCGGCCGGCTCGACGGCTTCTGGCCGTCGCTGCTGCTGTCGCTTCAGATCGCGCTGCTGTCGACCGTAATCTCGCTGATCTCAGGCACGTTCGCCGCGATCGCGATCGCGCGCGGAAAGCTGCCGGGCGCAAACATCTTCGCCACCGCGCTGGTGTCGCCGCTGATGATGCCGGGCCTCGTGCTCGGCATCGCGCTGCTGCAGGGCTTTCGCGCAGTCGGGTTCACCGCGCCCTGGGCGACCCTGCTGGTCGCGCATCTCGTCATCACGCTGCCCTACGTCGCGCGCACGATGATCGCGGGTCTTTCGCGATTCGACTTCACGCTGATCGAGGCGGCGCGCACGCTCGGCTGCACCTATCCCGGCAGCGTGCTGCGGGTGATGGTGCCGGCCTTGGCGCCCTCATTCCTGATCGCCGGGATCTTCTCGTTCCTGGCCTCGTTCGACAATTATCCGGTGTCGATCTTCCTCGCCGACGTCCGCACCAAGACGCTGCCGATCCGCATGCTGCAATATATCGAGGAAGCGCCCGATCCGACGTTAGCTGCGCTCTCCACCCTCATCCTCCTAGGCACGGTGATCCTGCTGTTCGTCAGCGACCGCGTCGTCGGCCTGCATCGCATGGCCGGAACCTCGGACTGATCCATGAGCGAAATAAATCAACCCGTCTCACAACGCGACTTCGTCGGCTATCGCGGCAAGCCGCCCAATCCGCATTGGCCGAACGGCGCGCGCGTCGCGGTGTCGCTGGTGGTGAATTTCGAGGAGGGTTCGGAGTTTTCCGTCAAGGATGGCGATGCGGACAACGAGGCGATCTACGAAGTGGTCCACAAGCTCGACGGCCCGGATTCCTGCATCGACAGTCATTTCGAATACGGCACGCGCGCCGCATGGTGGCGCATCATGGACCTGTTCGACGCCTACGGCGTCAAGGCGACGGTAAGCTCCTGTGGCCGCGCGGTCGAACGCTCGCCGGAGCTGGCGCGCGATGCCATTGCCCGCGGCCACGAGGTCTCGGCCCATGGCTGGCGCTGGCAGAGCCACGCCGACATGGACGAAGCGAGCGAACGCGAGGTCATCGCGAAGACGGTGGCGACGATCGAACGCGCCACCGGGCAGCGCCCGGTCGGATGGCACACACGCTCGGCGACCTCACCGAACACGCGGCGCCTGCTGGTCGAGGACGGCGGGTTCCTCTACGACAGCGACGCCTATAATGACGACCTGCCCTATTACAGGGAGGTTGCAGGCCAACAGCATCTGGTGCTGCCCTACGCTTTCGACACCAACGACATGCAGTATTACAACGCCGCGCGTTTCAGCGGAGACGACTTCGCCGACTATGTCATTGACGCCTTCGAATGGCTCAGGCGCGAGGGCGAGGCAGCGCCGAAGATGATGTCAGTCGGATTGCATTTGCGCATGATCGGCCGCCCCGGCCGCATCGGTGCGCTGGAGCGGATCCTCGCACACATCACCGGAAGCGGCGCCGCGTGGATCGCGCCGCGCGCGGCGATCGCGCGGCATTGGATGCAGGTGGTGCCGGCGGGGGTGTGATCTGCGGCGGCCTTCGCCACACGGAAGGTGTCATGCCCCGCGCAGGCGGGGCGTCCAGTACGCCGCGGCGTCTCGGCTCTATCACGACTGTCTCTGGAATACTGGATCGCCCGCCTTCGCGGGCGATGACAGTGAGGGTATGGTGGCAGCTCTCACTCTCGCGGGCCCTAAACCCCCGCCACCGACGTCCACAGCTCCGCCAGCTTGCGCCGCAGGGCCTGCCTGCGGGTCAACGGCGCGGGCGTTTCCTCGTCTTCCGGCAGGCGCAGGCCGACGACGTTGACGCGCCCACCGGAGATCGAGCGCGCCACGAGCACGATCGGATCCAACACAAGCTCGGCGCCCTCTTTCGGTGCGCGGTCGAGATGGACGTCGAAATAATCGGCCAAAGTCAGCTTGCTCTCGTCTTCGCCGGCCTCCACGCCGTAGATCTCCGCGAGCTCGGCGAGCGTGTGCTCGCCGGAGACCATGAAGTCGCCCAGCAGATGCGGGTCCGGCGCCGAGCTCGGCTGCATGTCGACGAAGAAGCGGTCGAGCGATTCGGCCTTTTCCGGCGGCGCCAGCAGATAGATGTAATCGCCGGGCGCGATCGGCTCGGCTTCCGCCGGCGTCAAAATGTTCTCCTTGCGGATCACGAGCGTCGGCTTCGACCAGGACGGGATCAGGCCGCGGCGGAAATACAGGCTCTTGGACCGCACCGGATAGCCGACGAGCTGCTGCTCGAGCTGCCCAGGCAGATCCAGTTCGACACGGCGCGGGCCGCGTTCGGCGCGCGGGAGCGCAACATGGAGCTTGCGCGCGGCCGGCCCCAGGGTCCAGCCCTGCAGCAGGAGCGAGATGATGACGACGACGAAGGCGACGTCGAAATAGAGATAGGCCTTCGACAGCCCGACCAGCATCGGGATCGAGGCCAGGAAGATCGCGACCGCGCCGCGTAGGCCGGTCCAGGCGATAAAGATCTTTTCGCGCCAGTTGAAGCGGAACGGCGCCAGGCACACGAACACCGCGATCGGCCGCGCCACCAGCATCAGGACGAATGCGACCCCCACCGCCGGCAGCACGCTGCCGCCAAGCCGGCTCGGCGAGACCAGCAGGCCGAGCAGCACGAACATCACGATCTGGGCCAGCCAGGTCGCGGCGTCCAGGAAGGCCACCACCGAATTATGCGCGCGCGTCGGGCGGTTGCCGATGATGATGCCGGCGAGATAGACCGCGAGGAAGCCTGAGGCGTGCATGATCTGCGAGCCGCCGAAGATGACGAGCGCGGCGGTGGTGACAAACGGCGCGTGGAGGCCCTGCGGCAGCGCGACCTTGTTGAGCGCGATGACGACCAGACGCCCGCCGATCACCCCCACGACGGCGCCCAGCACGGCCTCCTGGGCGAACTCCATCAGCACATGCGCGGCCGTGCCTGTTCCCAGCGAGATGTACTCGACCAGCATCAGGGTCAGGAAGATCGCGAAGGGATCGTTGGTGCCGGATTCCACCTCCAGCGTCGCGCCGACGCGCGGGCGCAGGCGCAGGCCCTGTGTATGCACCAGCAGGAACACTGCGGCCGCGTCAGTCGAGGCCACCACGGCGCCGACCAGCAGCGACTCCGTCCAGTTGAGGTCGAGCGCATATTTCGCGAACGGCGCCGTGATCAGCGCGGTCAGCAGCACGCCGACGGTCGCGAGCACCATGGAAGGCGCGAGCACGGTGCGGATGCTGGCAAAGCGGGTCCGCAAGCCGCCGTCGAACAGGATCAGGGCGAGCGCGACCGAGCCGACCAGATAGGTGGTTCGGACGTCGTCGAACTGCAGCTGTCCGGGACCGGAATCGCCCGCGAGCATGCCGATCGCGAGGAAGACGAGCAGAAGGGGCGCGCCGAAGCGCAGCGCAAGCAGGCTTGACAGGATCCCGGCCAACACCAGGACGGCGCCGAGCAATATGGCGAGGCTGACACTGTCGAGGGAAGCCATCCACCTTCCGGGTACGAAATCGCTGGAATTGCATCCTTATCGTCGGCAGACTCCCACGCCAACCCATTTTCTCCCGCTCGCGGCAATCTGCCCGCATTTTGCGGCCTTAACGCACTTTACTTGGCGGTGTATCGGTGGTCCGGCCGCGCCCTTTGTGGGATTCTCCGGCGCGCTCGAATCAATGCCTCCCGCCTGCTCCCCGACGAGACCGATTGACATGGACCTCAAAGACTTCATGGAGTTCGTGCAGACCACCGCGCGCAGCGTCGGGGCCGAAATCTCCTCGCCCTGGTTCTACCTGCAATTCGGGCTCATTCTGGCCGCGGCCGGCATCGCCTATGCCGCGGAAGCCGCCGTTCGCAGCCGGGTCGACATGACCTCGCTGGCGATGCGCTGGCCGCTGCCGCTCCGGCACTTCGTCCGGGTGATGGTCTCCAGCGCCTCGACGGCCGTGTTCACCCTGCTCGTGATCGTCTCGCGCGTGGTGATGTACCACGCGACCTGGCCGAGCCGCAGCTATCTCCTGATGGTCGCCGCCAAGCTGGGCCTGGCCTGGCTCGCGATCCGGCTCTTGACCTCGGTGCTGCGCAACGCCTTCATCGTCAAGCTGGTGTCGATCACGGCCTGGTTCGTCGCGGCGCTCTCGATCCTCGGCCAACTCGATGCGACGGTCGACCTGCTCGACTCCTTCGCCATCGTGCTCGGCGGCCTGCGGCTGACGCCGCTGCTGGTGATCAAGGCCGGCGCGCTGCTGCTCATCGCCCTCTGGCTCACCAACATCGCCAGCAATTTCGCCGAGAGCCGGATCAACTCGACCACCGATCTGACGCCGTCGGTGCAGGTGCTGCTGGTCAAGATCATCCGCATCGGCCTGCTTGCGGTCGCGATCGTGATCGCGCTCGGCACGGTCGGCATCGATCTCTCGGCGCTCGCGGTGTTCTCAGGCGCGGTCGGTGTCGGCATCGGTATCGGCCTGCAGAAGATCGTCGCCAATTTCATCTCGGGGATCATCCTGCTCGCCGACAAATCGGTGAAGCCGGGCGATCTCGTCACCATCGGCGACAACACCGGGCGGATCAGCGCGATGAAGACGCGCTATATTTCCGTCGCCGCCGGCGATGGCCGCGAATTCCTTGTGCCGAACGAGGATCTGGTGACGCAAAAGGTCGTCAACTGGACCTACACCGACAAGAACACGCTGGTGAAAATCGCCTTCGGCACCAATTACGACGCGGACCCGCGGCTGGTCTGCAAGCTCGCCGCCGAGACCGCGGCCGCGCATCCGCGCGCGCAGAAGGGCAAGCCGCCGAATTCCATCCTGACCGAGTTCGCCGAAGCCGGGATGAAGTTCTCGCTGACCTTCTGGATCGCCGACCCCGACGGCATGGACAACGTCAAGAGCGACGTGATGCTGGCGCTGTGGGACGCCTTCAAGCGCGAGGGCATCCGGGTTCCCTACCCCGTCCGCGAAATCCGCATCCGCGGCGGTGCGCTGCCGGTGGAAACCACCGTAGAAGTCCCGAATTGAACCGGTTTTGGGGCGCATGCCCGCCAAGCTTGGCTTGCATGAAGGCTCGCGATCATTAAATTAGGGGCTTAAATCAGACCCTTGCGCCCACCTCGATACCGGCCCCGTGCCGAGAAGACCGCATCCGCATGAGCTACGTCGAAGCTACCGATACCTCGCTCCGCAAGACCGGGCAGATCAAGCTGCATGGACCAAGCGCCTTTGCCGGCATGCGCAAGGCGGGAGCGCTGGTGGCGAAGTGCCTGGACGAGCTCACCGACATCATCGGGCCCGGCGTTCCGACCGACCGCATCGACCAGTTCGTCCGCGACTTCGCCTTCAGCAACAATGCCTATCCGGCGACGCTGATGTATCGCGGCTACCGCTATTCGACCTGCACCTCGCTCAACCACGTGGTCTGCCACGGCATGCCCGGCGACCGTCCGCTGAAAGAGGGCGACATCGTCAACATCGACGTCACCTTCATCGTCGACGGCTGGTACGGCGATTCCAGCCGGATGTATGCAGTCGGCCCGATCGCGCGCAAGGCCGAGCGGCTGATCGAGGTGACCTATGAGGCGATGATGCGCGGCATCGCCGCGGTGAAGCCCGGCGCCACCACCGGCGACATCGGCCATGCCATCCAGAGTTTCGTCGAGCCGCAGGCCATGAGCGTGGTGCGCGATTTCTGTGGCCATGGCCTCGGGCGCATGTTCCACGACGAGCCGAACATCATCCATATCGGCCGGCCCGGCGAGGGCGTGCAGCTCAAGCCCGGCATGTTCTTCACAATCGAGCCGATGATCAATCTCGGAAAGCCGCATGTGAAGATCCTCTCCGACGGCTGGACCGCCGTGACCCGCGACCGCTCGCTATCGGCGCAGTTCGAGCACTCCGTCGGCGTCACCGCGACAGGCGTCGAGATCTTCACGCTGTCGGAGCGGCACGGCGAGAAGCAGATTGGGTGAGGGCGCGGCCGACCTTCGGGTCGCCGGCTGACGTGAACCGGATTTGCCGGCGCAATTGACGGTTGCAAAAACGGTTATCCGCGGCAATGCTGGCGGCCGATGCCCGCCAAGCCCGACCACGACAAGAGCAAGCCCGAAGAAGCGCCGCACTATCTCGGTCATCGCGAACGGCTGCGCGAGCGCTTCTACAGCGCCGGTGCGGACTCGCTCAGCGACTACGAGCTGCTGGAGATGGCGCTGTTTCCGGCGCTGCCGCGGCGTGACACCAAGCCGCTGGCGAAGTCGCTGATCAAGATTTTTGGCTCGTTTGCCGAGGTCGTGCATGCGCCGGTGGCGCGCCTGCGCGAGGTGGACGGCATCGGCGAATCCGCGATCCATCAGCTCAAGCTGCTCGCGGCGGCGGCGCATCGCGTCGCCAAGGGCGGGGTCAACAGCCGCAACGCGCTGTCGTCCTGGAACGAGGTGATCGACTATTGCCGCACCAGCATGGCGTTCGCCGAGAAGGAGCAGTTTCGCCTCCTGTTCCTCGACAAGCGCAACCAACTCATCGCCGACGAGGTGCAGCAGACCGGCACCGTCGATCACACCCCGGTCTATCCGCGCGAGGTGATCAAGCGCGCGCTGGAATTGTCCGCGACGGCGCTGATCCTGGTGCACAACCACCCCTCAGGCGATCCCGCCCCTTCACAGGCCGACATCCAGATGACCAAGGCGATCATCGACATCGCGAAGCCGCTCGGGATTGCGGTGCACGACCACATCATCGTCGGCAAGAGCGGGCATGCGAGTTTGCGCGGGATGCGGCTGATCTAGTAGCAATAGCGCGGATCGACCGGGACGTAGGAGCCGTCCCGGCGCTGCATGTAGCAGCCGCGCTGATAGGCGTAATAGCCGGAGCGGCGGCGTTCGCCCTCGGAGGCGATCGCAGCGCCCGTGCCGGCACCGACGACAGCGCCGATGGCCGCGCCACGGCCTCCGCCGATAGCGCCCCCCACGATCGCTCCACCGACGCCGCCGAGGATGGCACCGCCAATGGCGTCCTGCGCTGCCGCCTCATGAGCCGGCATCGCCGTCACAACCGCCAGACATGCCGCGATAGCGAAACTTCCAATGCGAAGACCTCGAAGCATGCTCGCCCTCCCCTGTGGTCAGAGGAGTCATAGCGCCGCAGCCGGATTCGGACCAGACAAATCACCATGCCGGGACCCGGCACTTTCTCGCGATGGCGTCGGAGGCTCGGCTCGAAGGCGACTCAGGCCACGCCCCGTGTGCAGCGCGGGCTTTCCCCATTCATCTCAAGCATCGACCCAGCGCTGCACGGCCTCGGCGGTGTCGGCCGGCGTGGTGTTGAAGCAGATCGCGGCGTCGGGCGCTAGGCGGTGGACGAGGTTGAGCACCTTCTCGAACAGCAGCAGGCGCTCCTTCGGCTCGCGCAGGCCCGCGCCGATCACGATGCAGTCGAAATTCTCCTCGCGCAGCGCTGCCGTGACGGCGGCTTCCGCCGCGGCATCGAGATCGATCAGGCAGCTCGTGACTTCGTAACCGAGATCGCGCAAGCGCAGCAGTTGCGCATCGATATAGTCGCGCACGAGCGCCGGCGTGAGCTGCGGGAATGCACTGTAGTCCGCGTTGCCGGGTTCGATGCCGATCGCGAGGACGCGCGTGGTCATGCAGGGCTCCGTTGCCGGACTGTCTCGCGTCGCTAACCGAGCAGCGGCCCTTTCGGTTCCCTCGCGGGCTGCCGCCCTGATCCCGGTCCTGCCGCTCATTTTCTCGGCGAGGTTGTAACCCACTTCACACGCGGCGCCCCGGCGGCCTGCCAGACTTGCGGGAGATCACGCTGGTCTCACGCCTGATCACGGCACCTGGTTCATTTCGACTGACGCGCGGTTGCAAAATCCATTCATTGCGGGAGCGGAAAATGATTTCATTCGAGAGTTTGAAAAGCGAATACGAGCAGAATTGGGCCAATCTCGAGATCCGGCCTGCACGCCTCTCCGACGCGAACGCGGTCGCACGCAAGGCCATCAACGGCAAGGCGACCTATCAGCAGATCGAGCGGTTGACCGGCGTCCCCTGGTATTTCGCTGCCCTCTGCCACTACCGCGAGTCCAATTTCGATTTCGACACTTATCTCGGCAACGGCGAAACGCTTCATCGCGTGACGACGCTCGTTCCGAAGGGGCGCGGTCCGTTTGCCACGTTCGTGGACGGCGCCGTGGACGCCTTCAGGATCGAGAATTTCGTCGGCGCTCACGATTGGGCGATCGCGCGGATTCTGTTCCGGCTCGAAGGGTTCAACGGCTTCGGCTATCACGCCAAGGGCTGCAATTCGCCCTATCTCTATGGCGGTTCGACGCTGTATGGCCCGCCCGAGGCAAGAGCCGGCAAATTCGTCCGCGATCATGTGTTCGATTCGGGTCACGTCGATTCCCAGCTCGGCACCGCGGTGATCCTGCATGCAATGATGTCGCTGGATTCCTCGATCACCCTCGACGGCAGCCCGCAATTCGCGAGCCGCGCCGAACCGGAGGACGACGCGGCGTCGACGATAGTTCTCATGCAGCAGGCGCTCAACAAGCTCGGCGCCAATCCGCCGCTCGCCGAGGACGGCGTCAGCGGACCGAAGACCAGGGCCGCGGTCTCGCAGTTTCAGCAGCAGAACGGCTTGAGGGATACCGGACTTCTCGACGGCGCCACGGTCGCCGCCCTCACCCGCGCGGCGCAGTCGGGCCCCACCGGATCGAGCGGCGATGTGTCCAGGATCATGAAGCGGCTGGAGGACCTCGCGCAATTGCTGCGGCCGCCGGTCGGCGCCGTGATCCCGGCAACGACGGCATCGGGCAACACGCTGCCCGCCACCAATGATCCGATCAGCCTGTTCGAACGGCTATTTTCCCTCGTCAACAAGACGGCCCCCATGCCAGGACCCCTCACCCCGACCAGCCCCGCCCCCGTCGATCAGTTGAAGCAGGTCGTCGACCTGCTCGGCACCTTGCTCAACCGGGATGGCAAGCCTGTCCTCGGCCAGGTCAATGGCGCGCTCGGCGATACCATCGGCAAGATGCTCGACGGCAAGAAGACTGCGCTCGGCATCGGCGGCTCGCTGATCACAGCGCTGCTCTCTTCGGTGACGGCGAGCCCCAACGCTGGCGGTCTTGCCGGGTTGCTCGGGACGCTGGTGTCGGCGGTGCCGGGCCTCGGCCAATTCGCGATGCCGATCTCCCTGGCGCTCACGGCCTGGGGCGTGCTCGGCAAGATGGAGAAGTGGGCCCAGGGCACCGCGCCGCCGCCCAAGCCGACGACGTAGCCTGCGGCCGTCCCTTCGAGACGCCCGCCTATGGCGGGCGCTCAGGATAAGCTCGCGTTTCGCGGCGCCTACTGGCGCAGCATGATCAGGGGATCGGCGGTATCGGGGACGCGCCGCCATTGCGCGTTGTCGTCGGCCTCGAACTGCCAGGCCTCACCGGCCTTCGACAGCAGGATGATCTGGCCGCGCTCGAGCCGCCATTGCGTCGGGTTGAACTGCGCAATGGCCGCATCGCATTTCGGCTTGAGGAAGACCTGGAAATTGTCCGGCCCGGCTTCCGTGTTGGTCAGCGTCAGCCCGCAGACCGGCTGGCCGTTGCCGCGCACGATCGACCAGTCGCCGATCATCTGGTCCATCGACTTCGCCATCGAGCGGGCGGCGGCGAGATCTTGCAGGATGTAGACGCCCTCGCCCTGCCGCAGGCCCTCGAAGATGCCGGCCTCGACCTCGGTGAAGTCGATCACGGCTTCACCGCTCGAATCCTGCAAGCGAACGATGTCGAGACCCCTGACGCTCCAGGCGACGATGTCCTTGGTGAAGGGCAGCGCGGCCTTGCAGGCCGGCTCCAGCTCGAGCTTGAAGCCTTGAGCCGCAGTGTCGGCCTTGAGCGTGACGACGCAGGTCTTGCTGCGCTCGGTGGTCGAGAGCTCCCACTGCCCGGGCATTTCCTTCTTCAGGGTCGTCGTATCCTGCGCCAACGCAAGGCCGATCGCGGCCCAGTAGGCCGCGACGGTGAATGCAACGACCCGAAGAACTCTCATCAGCGCCCCTTGAAAGGCGTTTCCGCAACCGGCGTCAACGGCGCCTTGCCTGAGAACCAGGACTTGAGATTGTCGACCACGAGCTGATCCATCGCGTTGCGCGTCACCACCGAGGCCGAGCCGATATGCGGCAGCAGCACCACGTTCTGCATGGTCTTGAGTTCGTCCGGCACGCTTGGCTCGGCCGCGAACACGTCTAGACCGGCCGCAAGGATGGTGCCGGACTTGAGCGCCTGGACCAGCGCCGGTTCGTCGATCACCGAGCCGCGCGCGACGTTGACCAGCACACCGCGCGGGCCGAGCGCCTTCAGCACTTCAGCGTTGATCATCTTGTTCGTGCTGGCGCCACCGGGCACGATCACCATCAGCGTGTCCACCGCCTTCGCCATCTCGATCAGGTCGGGGTAGTGCTTGTAGGAGACGTCCTTGGACGGATTGCGGGTGTGATAGACCACCGGCACCAGCGAGGCATCCAGCCGGCGCGCGATCGCCTGTCCGATCCGGCCCATGCCGACGATGCCGACCTTGCGATCGCGCAGCGAGCCGACGCTGAGCGGATAGTTCTGGGTCTGCCAGAGACCGGAGCGCACATAACGATCGGCCTTGATGAATTCACGCACCGTGGAGATCAGAAGGCCCATCGCGACGTCGGCGACCTCCTCGGTCAGCACATCGGGCGTGTTGGTGACGATGATGTTGTGCTCGGCGGCGTATTTGGCGTCGACGTGGTCGTAGCCGACGCCGAAGCTCGCCACCATCTCGATCTTGGGCAATTGCGACAGCGAATCCCGGTCGGCGCGCACGGTGTGATAGGTCACCGCCACGCCGCGGATCTTTTCGCGGATTGCCGGCGTCAGCCGCGCGAGATCGCCCCGCGTCTCCGCCTTGTGCACGACGAAATGATCGGAAAACCCGTTCTCGAGGATCGGCCGGACCGGCCCATAAATCAGAAGGTCGATCTTTTCGGACGAAATCGAACCGGTGGTCATCAGTTGTCCTTTCCAAGCGCGCTTTCGTGCCAGCGCCGTAAAACGAGGTGGGAAACTAGCGCCAGCACCCCATAGATGACAATCCCGGCCAGCGACAACAGCAGCAGCGCTGCGAACATGCGGGGTATGTTCAAGCGGTAGCCGGATTCCGCGATCCTGTAGGCGAGCCCGGAGCCGGCCCCGGCCGTTCCCGCCGCGATCTCGGCCACGACCGCGCCGATCAGCGACAGGCCGCCGGCAATGCGCAGGCCGCCGAGAATGTAAGGCAGCGCCGCCGGCAGCTTGAGAAAGCGCAGGGTTTGCTGCGGCGAGGCGCCATAGAGCTGGAACAGGCCGGCGAGGTTGCGATCGACCGAATTGAGCCCGAGCGTGGTGTTCGACAGCACCGGGAAAAAGGCGACGATGAAGGCGCAGACCACGACCGCGGTCTGCTGCTCCAGATAGATCAGCAGCAGCGGCGCGATCGCGATGACAGGCGTGACCTGAAGCACCACGGCATAGGGGAACAGCGATGCTTCCACCCATTTGGACTGGTTGAACAGCAGCGCCAGCGCGATGCCGCCGATGCTGGCCGCGACAAAACCTTCGAGCGTGGTCAGCAGCGTCGCGGCGAGCGACTGTGACAGCACCGACCAATCCTTGATCAGTGTCACGAATATGACGGAGGGCGCCGGCAGTACGTAAGGCGGGATGTCCTTGATCCGAACCACGAGCTCCCAGGCGAGCAGTCCCGCCGCGAACACGATGACGGGCAGCGCGAAGCGCACCGCGCGTTGCGCGCCGGACGGCTTCGCAGTGACGGAAGCTTGCGCGTTCATAGCGTCGACTGCCCTGCATAGGACGGCGCCAGCGCCGCCGACACTTTCCGGCAATAATCGGAATAGGCGACTGAAGTGCGAAACTCCTCGCCACGCGGCTCGACCGTCTCGATGCGGAAGTCGGCCTGGATGCGGCCCGGCCGCGCCGTCATCACCACCACGCGCTGCGACAGATAGACGGATTCGAACACCGAATGCGTGACGAAGATGACGGTCTTGCCGAGCCTGCGCCACAGCGCGAGCAAATCGTCGTTGAGGCGGAAGCGCGTGATTTCGTCGAGCGCCGCGAACGGCTCATCCATCAGGAGGACATCAGGATCGGTGACGAGCGCGCGCGCCAGCGACACCCGCATCTTCATGCCGCCGGAGAGCTCGCGGGGAAAGGCGTCGGCGAAATCGCCAAGCCCCACGCTTGCCAACGCCTGATCGGCACGCGCGCGCGCTTCCGCCTTCGGAACGCCTGCGAGCTTCAGCGGCAACCGCACGTTCTCGCGCGCGCTGGTCCAGGGCATCAGGGTCGGCTCCTGAAACACGAAGCCGATGCCATGACCTGGTTGAATATGACCTGGCTGAACATGACCTGACTGCGCACCACCCTCGCGACGCGCCAGCCGCACGATTCCGGACGATGGCGCGCTGAGCTCGGCAATCAGCCGCAGCGCGGTGGATTTGCCGCAACCTGACGGTCCCAGCAACGAAATGAACTCGCCCTTGCGCACCGCAAGGTCGAGCGGGCCGAGCGCCAGCACGCCGTTGTCATAGGTCTTCGTCACGCCGCGCAGGCTGACAGCCAGGGCCGTCAGGCCGGTCTCGACCCCCGCCAACGTTTGGACTGATGACATCGGCCTTGCGCTACGGCTTGCTCGGGCGCAGCTCGGCGCCGACGCCCTTGTTGACGAAACGCAGCGTATAGGATTTGCGAAAATCGAGGTCTGCCTTCACGACGCCTGCCTTCACCATCTTGTTGAAGAAGGAGGTGTAGCGCTCGTCGCTCATCGCGCCGATGCCGTTCTTCAGCGAATCGCCGGAATCGACGATGCCGTATTCCTTCATCTTGGCGACGGAATAGGCGAGCAGCTCGTCGGTCATCTCCGGATTGAGCTTCTTGATCATGGCGTTGCCCGCGGAATTGTCGCGGTAGATGTAATTGTACCAGCCGACCATGGAGGCATCGACAAAGCGCTGCACCAGGTCGGGCTTCTTCTCGACCACGTCGCGGCGGCTCTCGATCAGGGTCGAATAGGTGTTGAAGCCGTAATCGGCGAGCAGCAACACGTTGGGCTTGAAGCCAGCGGCCTTCTCGACCGCGAAGGGCTCGGAGGTGACGTAACCCTGCATCGCGCTCTTGGGATTGGCGATGAAGGGCTGCGGATTGAAATTGTAGGGGCGAACGTTCCTCTCGCTGAAACCGTATTCGGATTTCAGCCACTGGAAATAGCTGGTCATGCCCTCCTTGGAGACGAACAGCGTCAGCGGCTTGAGGTCCTCGATCTTGGCGACCTTGGCATCGGGCTGCGTCAGCATCACCTGCGGATCCTTCTGGAACACCGCGGCGATCGTGACGACCGGGACGTTGTTGGCGACCGCGTCGAACGACATCAGCGTGTTCGCGGCCATGAAGAAATCGATCTTGCCGGCGATCAGCAGCATCCGGTTGTTCTCGTTGGGCCCGCCGGGGACGATAGTGACGTCGAGCCCATATTTCTTGTAGGTGCCGTCGGCGACCGCCTGGAAGAAGCCACCATGCTCGGCCTCGGCGACCCAATTGGTGCCGAACATGACCTTGTCCAGGGTTTCGGCGCGCGCCGGAACGACCGAGACGAAAGCGGCCATCAGGCCCGCCGTTAAGGCTCGCCGCAGATGAGAGGGGCTCATGATGGGACTCCGTCGATCGCTTCTAGCCGATGTCCAAGCAACGCGATAAAACCGCAAGACATTCAGGGACGCGAGCCGGCCTGGCCCGCGTCCCCTGATACCCCAAATTACGCGACAAATTCGGGCAAAGAAACCTTGATGACGCCTTCCCGCGACTGGACCGAGATCCGCTGGGCCGATGCCGGCCCAGCCGAGGTGTCGCGCTGGATCGCAGTGCTGCCGCTGGCGGCGACCGAGCAGCACGGCCCGCATCTGCCGCTCGAGACCGACGTGCTGATCGCGGACGCCTATCTCGCGCGGGTGCGCGAGCTCCTGCCCGAAAGCG
This sequence comes from Bradyrhizobium sp. 44, assembly GCF_023073095.1. Lineage (NCBI taxonomy): Bacteria > Pseudomonadati > Pseudomonadota > Alphaproteobacteria > Hyphomicrobiales > Nitrobacteraceae > Bradyrhizobium > Bradyrhizobium sp. 44. Next base: position 452,319 of record NZ_JADPIY010000008.1, on the reverse strand, counting down.
TTCCGGCCACTTTCCTGCCCGTTGAACCGATCGGGATTTCCACCGAGCATATCGACTATGCGGGCACGCAGACGCTAGCGACTGAAGTCGCGTTGAAAAAATGGACCGTGATCGGCGAAGACATCGCGCACCGCGGATTGAAGAAGCTCGTCATCATCACCAGCCATGGCGGCAACAGCGCGGCAATGATGCTGATCGCGCAGGATCTTCGCGCGTATCAGAAACTGTTCGTGGTGACCACGTCGTGGTCGCGGCTGTCGGGCGCGGACCAGCTGTTCCCGGCCGACGAAGTACGCCACGGCATCCACGGCGGTGCAGTCGAGACCTCAATCATGCTGGCGCGCTATCCCCATCAGGTGCACGGTGATGCGATCGCGGATTTTCCCGCGAGCAGCATCGCGATGGAGCAGCAATATCGCTGGCTGTCGACGCAGCGACCCGCACCGTTCGCCTGGCAGGCACAGGATCTCAACCCCAGCGGCGCCGTCGGCAATGCGACGCTGGCCGTGGCCGCGAAAGGCGAGCAGTTGATCGACCAGGGCGCCCGCGCCTTTTGCGAGCTGCTTGCCGAGGTTGATAACTTCGACGTGAACAGGCTCGCCAAGGGCCCGCTCGGCTAGCGCTTATCATCCTGGAATCATTCGAGAAAGAGTCAAACTTGAGCTCCGCTTTTACCGGTTTCGAACCGGACGCGCGGAGCCTCCGTCCAACTCGGTACGCGGGCCACAACGGACCGCCTCAACCCGGATGGAGTTTCCCATGTCGACCAAGACCAAGATTTTCGCAGTTGCCCTCACCGCGCTCACCCTGACCGGCAGCGTCGTCGCCACCACCTCGCAGGCGCAAGCCAAGCCGCTCGGCTGGGGCGTCGGCGTCGGCTTGGGCATCGCCACCGCCGCCGTCGTCGGCTCCGCGATCGCCGCCAGCAACGACCCCTATTACAACGGCTATCACCGCTGCGGCTGGGCCGCCCAGTACAACGCCTTTGGCCAGTACGTTGGCCGCGTTCGTACCTGCTTCTGATTTGAGTCCCTGAGGCCGATCTCACGTGGATCCTGCGTCCGACACGGGCGCCTCATCCACCCCGTGTCGTGCCCCCGACCCCGCCCGGATGTCCCCCCGGGCGGGGTCAACTGTTTTGGGGCCTCGGGATTTTGTTGCAGCCCCGTCACACAGCGGTGCGAACCATCCCCTGCGGCAATCTGCACTAGTTGCTATTGCGAATTAATCGCAATAAGGTTTGCAACAAGCTCAGGGGCTTGGGAAGAAGTCGCGCCGGACTGAGATCATCAGGTCCGATCGCGGAGCACCTAAGCCTGATGACAGGGTCGCCGCGAATCGGCAGGGATAGTGCGGCGAGTGGACACACTCGCTTTTGGGGGCGTGCGTTTTGACGTTGAGGGGTCACCGTTACAGGTATTTGCGGACGGCCGCGGCAATTGCTTCGGGCGTCTTGGCTTTGCCCGCCAGCAGCCGCGCGGCTGATCTGCCGCTGAAGGCACCTGCGCTCAGGGCCATCTACGACTGGACGGGCCTCTTTATCGGTGCACACGCCGGTTTCACCCGCGGCACGTCCTCGGCCATGCTGACCGATCCCGCGGTCGCGACCGATAATCATGTCTTCACCGGCGCGACCGGCGGCGTGCAGGCCGGCTACAATTGGCGCCTCAACTCAGGGCTTCTGCTCGGCGTCGAAGGCGACATCTCCTTTCCGAACTATCTGCCCTCCAACCACGTGGTGTCGTCGACGACCACCGCGCTATCGAGCGCGGAGGAGCGCTGGGATTACGTCGCGAGCCTGCGCGCGCGGCTCGGCTACACCACGGGCGCATTCCTGTTCTACGCGACTGGCGGCGCCGCTTTTGCCGGCGAGCGCTTTCTCTCGACACCGGCAGGCGGCAATGAGGAGAAGGTGTTGAACACGCGGTTCGGCTGGACCGCCGGCGGCGGCGTCGAATATGCCTTCGCGCCGCACTGGAGCGCGCGGCTCGAATATCTCTACAGCAAGTTCGAGAACGCCCGCGTCACCTTCCCCTCGGGCGCGCAATATTCGTCCTCGATGGATTTCCAGAGCCTGCGGATCGGCCTCAATCGCAAGATCGACTGGCCGGGCCTGCCGACCTACAATCCGAAGTCTGACATCACCGATACCGAGTCCAGCCGCTGGGAGATCCACGGCCAGTCGACAGCGCTGGCCCAGGGACATCCCTCGTTCAGAGCGCCCTATACCGGGCCGAACAGCTTCACCCCCTCGCCGGATCTGCAGCAGACCTGGAGCAATTCGCTCTATCTGAATGCGCGGCTGTGGGACGGCGGCGAGGTCTATTTCAATCCCGAGCTGCTGCAGGGCTTTGGCTTCAACAACACGACCGGCGCGGGGGGCTTCCCCAACGGCGAAGCGCAGAAGTCCGGCTTTCCCTATCCACACTTCAACGCCTCGCGGCTGTTCGTGCGCCACACCTTCGGCTTCGGCGGCGAGCAGGAGGAGCTTGCCAGCGGCCAGTTTCAGCTTGCTGGCAAGGCCGACGTGTCGCGTTTGACTTTGCAGGTCGGAAAGCTCTCCGTGGTCGACGTCTTCGACGGCAATTCCTACGCGCACGATCCGCGCAAGGATTTCATGAACTGGTCGATCTGGGCATCCGGCGCCTTCGACTACGCCGCTGACAAGCTCGGCCTCGGCTATGGTGCAACGGCCGAATTGAATCAGAAGCAATGGGCGCTGCGCGCCGGCTACTTCCTGATGGACGCCCAGTCCAACTCGAACAATTTCGACATGAATATCGGCCGCCGCGGCGAATATGTCGCGGAGCTCGAGATGCGCTACTCGCTGTTCGGCCAGCCCGGCAAGCTGCGTACTCTCGGCTTCGTCAACAGCGCCTATTCCGGCAGCTATCGCGAGACGCTGGATAATCCGCTGCTCAACCTCGACATCAGCCAGACCCGCCGCGGCCGGCTCAAATACGGCTACGCTTTGAATGTCGAACAGGCGATCACCGACGATATCGGCGTGTTCGGCCGCTGGAGCTGGAACGATGGCCGCAACGAGATCATGGCCTTCACCGACATCGACCGTAGCCTGTCCGGCGGTGTCTCGGTCAAGGGAGCGAAATGGGGCCGATCCGACGACGTCGTCGCCATTGCCGGCGCGATCAACGGCCTGTCGCAGGACCATCGCGACTTCATCGCCGCCGGCGGTCTCGGTCCGCTGATCGGTGACGGCCAGCTCAACTACCGCAGGGAACGCGTGCTGGAGACCTATTACGCCTACGCGCTCAACAAGGCGCTGACCTTCACCGCGGACTACCAGCTCATCGTCAACCCCGCCTACAACGCTGATCGCGGCCCGGTGTCGGTATTCTCGGGTCGGCTGCACGGGGAGTTCTGACCGCGGCTCAGAACAGCAGCGCGACGCCGGAGACGAACAGCAACGCGAGCACGATCTTACGGAACATCGCCTCGTCGATCCGGCCGAACAGTTTTAGCCCGAGCCACGTTCCCGCAAAGAGAAACGGCAGGCCGAGCGCGAACAGCTTTGCGGTCTCGAACGTCAGCGCTCCCTTGGCGCCCAGAAAGAGCGCCGCCGTGGCGAACACCACGACTGCGACGGGCTGGAACGTGGCGCGCTGGACGTCCTTGGGCAGACCGCGCAGATTGCACCAGATGGTGACGATGATGCCGGCAAGGCCGGTCAATCCACCCAGCAGGCCGTTGACGAACCCGATGGTCATGTCTGCGGCCGGCGGCACGATGGTCGCGACCTTGAGTTTTGGCCTGAAGAACGCATAGAGGCTGTAGACGACCAGGATCGCCCCCACCGCGATGCGGACGCTCTTGGGATCGGCCGAGGTCAGAAGTAACACGCCGACCGGCACGCCGACGACGGCACCAATCATGAAGGGCCATAGCCGGCGCCAGTCGAGCGCGCTGCGCAGCTTCCAGACCGAGTAGCCCTGCACCAGGAGGCCGAAGCCGACGATCAGGCTGGCGCTTTGAAGTGGCGTCAGCACGTAAAGCCACAGCGATGCCGCCACCAGGCCGAAGGCAAAGCCGGAGAGGCCGGCGACGAACGCGCCGGCGAAGGTGGCCGTCAGGAAAAGGGTAAGCTCGATTGTGATCCCGTCCATTGCTCGCTCCAAACATCAGCGAGCAGCGCTTGCGTGGGATCACCCACTTCATGGGGAGGCTGCGACACCCCCAAGGCTGCAAGCCTAGGTGAAGCCGCTTCCTTCCACAATGACGATGTTACGCGGCCCGGATCGCGTCCAGGAACTTCCCGACCTCGACCTTGAGGCGGCTGCTCTCGCCGGACAGCGACTTCGCTGACGCAAGCACGGTGGAGGAGGCCGATCCGGTCTGGCGCGCGCCGCGCTGCACGTCGACGATGCTGGCGGAGACCTGTTGGGTGCCGCGCGCCGCCTGCTGCACGTTGCGCGAAATCTCCCGCGTCGCGGCGCCCTGCTCCTCGACTGCGGAGGCGATCGCCGATGCGATCTCGGACATCCGGGTGATGGTGTCGCCGATCGACTTGATGGCGCCGACCGAATCCTCCGTCGCGCTCTGGATTCCCGTGATCTGCTGGCTGATCTCGCCGGTGGCCTTGGCGGTCTGCTCGGCGAGCGCCTTGACTTCGGAGGCGACCACGGCGAAGCCGCGGCCGGCCTCGCCGGCGCGCGCCGCCTCGATCGTTGCATTGAGCGCCAGAAGATTGGTCTGGCCCGCGATCTGGCTGATGAGCTCGACCACGTCGCCGATCCGGCCGGCAGCCTTGGCGAGCTCGCCGACATAGTCGTTGGTCCGCGCCGCCTGCTGCACCGCTTCGCTGGCGACCCGCGCGGAGTCCTGGACCTGTCGACCGATCTCGTCGACCGAAGACGCCATTTCCTCCGCGGCCGCGGCAACGGTCTGCACGTTGCTGGAGGCCTGCTCGGAGGCGGCCGCCACCGTCGCGGTGACCTTTTCCGATTGATCGGCGGTGCTCGTCAGCGTTCCCGCCGACACTTCCAGCTCCGACGATGCCGACGACACGGTGTTGATGACGTCGCCGATCAACGCTTCGAAATCGCGCGCGATCTGGTCCATGCGCTGGCTGCGCCGGAGTTTCGCCTCGGCTTCCACCGCGGCGGCCTCGTCGGCAGCCTTCTTGGCGGAGAGCGAATCCTTGAAGTGCTGGAGCGAGCCCGCCACCTGGCTGATCTCGTCGTTGCGGCCCGTCACGGGAATCTCGACCTCGTGCTGTCCGGCGGCAAGCGTTGCGATCACGTCCGCGAGCCGGCTCAGCGGCGTCACCACGCGCCGGCGCAGCATCATGGTCACACCACCGAGTGTCCCCAGCAGCACCAGCACCGCCACGCCCGCGAGCGCGAGCATCGCAAGCGCGCCATCGCGCGCGGCCGAGGCGCGCTCGGCAGCTTCCGTCAGCGCGGCATCGCGCACGCCGTAGAACATCTGGATGGCGGGGACAATGACGGTGGCCAGCTCTTCGGCGTTGATGCCGTATTTGCCGTCGCCACGAGCCGCGGGCATCTCTTTGTCCACGGCAGCGGCTGCTTTTCCGAAATAGGAATCCGTCGCCGCCTTCAGCGCGGTGGCGATGCGGGGCGGGCTTCCGAGCTGGTCGATGCCGGCCTCGATGCGCTCGCGGTCGGCCTCGACACGCCCCTGCATACGATCCATCAGCGAGAATTCGGGAGCCGTGAGCGGGCGGCGCGCGCTCAGCGCCGGCGACAGCGTGGCGGCGCGGCTGCCGGCCGAGACGCGCAGGTCCTGCGCCGTTCGCGCCAAGCTCAACAGCGCCGCAAGCGAAGAATCGGCATCGATGACCTTCGCTTCGAGCCGGTTCATGATCGGCTCGATATTGCCGATGACCTCTGCAACGCCCGGTAGGAAGCCCTTGACCACAGCGCTGTCGCGCGCCGCCAAGGGAACGCTCATCGCGCGGTCTGCAGCGGTGTAGATATCCTTGAGCCGCCGGGCGGTACGGTCCAGGTTTTCGATCATCGGTCCGGAATCATCCAGCACAAGGATGGCGCGCCTTGCCCCCTCAAATGCGGCATCGGCTGCTTTCGCGGCCTTCGCGGCGGCTTCGATCTGGGCCTGCGTCGCAGGGTTCTCCTGGAAAATCGGCGAAATGTAGGGGGCACGAAGGCCGGCAACGTGCTGACTGACCATCAAGGTCGCACCAAAGGCGTCGACCGTCTTGATCGCGTCGGAGCGGTTCGTGAAGATGCGCGCCTGGGGTACGAGCACCTCGGCGCCAAGGATGACTGCAAACACCGTCACCGTCAGCATCGACAGCGCAAAGAGTTTCCCGATCCGCATTCTGATCCCCGAATACATTCCTGCAAATGTCGAGAACCTAGCCGGTGGCCGCTAAGAGCCCGTTAAGCAACGGCATGCCCGTAGTTCCGCGGGGTATTGGGCTTCGAGTGCCTTCCGGGACGGTGTCGCCGAAGTTCCTTCGCGATGCCGGATGCGACAGAATCATCGGCATTTCTTCCCCGAATACCTATATCAATGCCTGGGCCGCCATTCGGCCACACTCCCTTACCTCGGAACGTCAATGCTCTCCGCCGAACTCGCCATCGTCGTCGTCCTGATCGTCATCAACGGCTTGCTGTCCATGTCCGAGCTCGCCGTGGTCTCGTCACGTCCGGCCCGGCTGTCGATGCTCGCCGCAAAGGGCGTCCGCGGCGCCGAGCGGGCGCTGACGCTCGCGGCCGACCCGGGCAAATTCCTCTCGACGGTGCAGATCGGGATCACGCTGGTCGGCGTGCTCTCCGGCGCGTTCTCGGGCGCGACGCTCGGACAGCGGCTGACGCAATGGCTGCTCGAGCTCGGCCTGTCCGCAGGAATTGCCGACATCGTCGGAGTGGGCCTGGTCGTCACGCTCATCACCTACGCCACCCTGATCGTCGGCGAGCTGGTGCCGAAGCAGGTGGCGCTGCGCGACCCCGAGAGCATCGCGGTCAGGGTTGCACCCGCGATGCACGTGCTTGCGAAGGTCTCGCTGCCGCTGGTCTTCCTGCTCGATCTCTCCGGCAAGCTGATCCTCACGCTGCTCGGCCACGGCGGCAAGTCCGAAGAGAAGGTGTCGGAAGACGAGATCCATCATCTCGTCAGCGAGGCCGAAAGCGCGGGCGTGCTCGAGTCAGGTGAAAAGGAGATGATCGCGGGCGTGATGCGGCTCGGCGATCGGCCGGTCGGCGCGATCATGACGCCGCGCACGGAGGTCAACGAGATCGACCTCAACGATACGCCGGAGAGCATTCAAGCGACCATCGCCAAGAGTCCGCATTCACGCTTTCCCGTGTCCGATGGCGACCGCGACAAGCCGATCGGCGTGCTCCAGGCCAAGGACCTGCTGGTCGCCTTCATGAACGAGCGTACGCCGGATTTGCGCGTGCTGGTCCGCGAGGCGCCCGGCATTCCCGCGTCGGCCGATGCCCGCGACGTGCTGGCGATCCTCAAGGCGGCGCCGGTGCATGTCGGCCTCGTCTACGACGAATACGGCGCGTTCGAAGGGATCGTGACGACGGCTGACATTCTGGAATCGATCGTCGGCGCCTTCCATTCCGAGGAAGGCCCGCCGGAACCGGCCTACGTCAAGCGCGCGGATGATTCGCTGCTGGTCTCAGGCTGGATGCCAGTCGACGAATTCGGCGAGCTGATCGGCGTCGAACTGCCGCCGCACCGCTACAACACCGTCGCCGGCCTCGTGCTGCAACAGTTCAACGTGCTGCCTGATGTCGGCGACGCCTTCGACTTCGGCGACTGGCACATCGAGGTGGTCGATCTCGACGGACGGAGGATCGACAAGATTCTCGCGAGCCGGCGGAGCGAAGTAGAGACGGGGTGAGCGAGCGGCGACGTGAGGTGGTGCTGAACTCACCACGTGTCGTCCCGGCCCTCACCCGAACCTCACTCCGATCCGCTTCTCCTTGCGCCAGATCACGGTGCAGGCGAGATGTTTTCCATCGACCTGGACGAACAGGCTGAAATGGTCGGGGATGCCGACGGGACTGCTGACGTCGAGCGCGGCGCCGGTATCTGACAGGTTGCGGATAGTGCAGTCGATCGCGCCGCCGCCGCCGAACTCGATCGTTCCGGCCTTCAGCACGCGATGCCTTGCCTTGTCGCGCCGCTCGTCCATGGGGACAATCTATACCCAAAGTTGAACAAAACGTTAAACGCAGCCCATGTCGTGATGCCTTTGCGCAGGACCCGCGGCCAGCGCCCTACAGCGCCGGCTGGAACGTCTCCGTCCGCGCCATCCGCCAGGCGTCTCGGAAGCGCGGGTCTTCGGTGCCTTCGAGCAGCTCGCCCGGACGCAGCGAGGGATAGAGCTGCGCGAAGGATTTCACGTCCGTCGTCGAGGTACGCTGGGAGAAGTGGATCGGGCGCAGCTGCTGCGGATGTTCGAGACCGGCCGCGGCGATCAGCTCGGTCAGCGAGTGAAGCGTCGCAAGGTGATAATTGTGCACGCGGTCAATCTTGAGCGGCACGTAGAGTGCGCGCGCCCGCGTCGGATCCTGGGTCGCGACGCCGGTCGGGCAGCGGTCGGTGTGGCAGCTCAGCGACTGGATGCAGCCGAGCGAGAACATGAAGCCGCGCGCCGAATTACAGTAGTCCGCGCCGATCGACATGGCCCGCGCCATGTCGAAGGCGGTGGCGATCTTGCCGGAGGCGCCGATCTTGATGCGGTCGCGCGCGTTGACGCCGATCAGCGCGTTGTGGACGAAACTGACGCCCTCCCGCATCGGCGTGCCCAGATGATCCATGAACTCCAGCGGCGCGGCGCCGGTGCCGCCCTCGTTGCCGTCGACCACGATGAAGTCGGGATAGATGCCGGTCTCGATCATCGCCTTGCAGATCGCCAAAAATTCCCAGGGGTGGCCGATGCACAGCTTGAAGCCGGTCGGCTTGCCGCCGGAGAGCTTTCGCATCTCGCCGATGAACTGCATCATGCCAACAGGCGTCGAGAAGGCGCGATGCGAGGCCGGCGAGATGCAATCCTCGCCCATCGCGACGCCGCGGATCTTGGAAATCTCCTCCGAGACTTTCGCCGCCGGCAGCACGCCGCCGTGACCGGGCTTGGCACCCTGGCTGATCTTGAGCTCGACCATCTTGATCTGGTCCTGGCGCGCGACGCGCGCGAAGGCTTCGGGATCGAAGGTGCCGTCGAGATGGCGGCAGCCGAAATAGCCCGAACCGATCTCCCAGATGATGTCGCCGCCCATCTCCGCGTGATAGGGGCTGAAGCCGCCCTCGCCGGTGTCGTGCGCGAAGCCGCCCTTCCTGGCGCCGGCATTCAGCGCGCGCACGGCGTTCGGGCTGAGCGCGCCAAAACTCATCGCGGAAATGTTGAACACCGAAGCCGAATACGGCTTGGCGCAATCCGGCCCGCCGATGGTGACGCGGAATTTCTCCTCGGCATGCGTCTTCGGCGAGACCGAGTGATGCATCCACTCATAACCCTGGCGGTAGACGTCCTCCTGGGTGCCGAACGGACGCTTGTCGAGCTGCATCTTGGCGCGCTGATAGACCACCGCACGGATGTCGCGCGAGAACGGCATGCCGTCCTTCTCGCTCTCGAAGAAGTACTGCCGCATCTCCGGGCGTATCTCTTCGAGCAAAAAACGGATATGGGCCGAGATCGGGTAGTTGCGCAGAACGGCGTGGCCCTTCTGCATGAGGTCGCGGACGCCAAGCGCCGTCAGCGCGCCGAAGATCAGGATCGGGATCAGCAGGATGTCGAAGATCTTGCCATCGGCGAAGCCGATGCCGGTCAGCAGCGCCGTGACCACCGCGCAGATCGTCAGGACGATGAAGCGCGGAGAGAATGGCAGCAGCAGGGTTTCCATGATCCCCTCTTCCGCCAGCGGCAGCCGTTTGGCCGACGGGTTGAGCGATTCCTGCGTCTTGTTCTCGTCGGCCACGATTCCCATCCTCTCGCCAGCATGAGGCGGTACGATACGCCCGCGCCTGTCATACGGATATGACGCGGCGGTTGTTTCACGCTAGCGAATTCGGCGGGGACAAATCAATCAGCCCGATAGGCGGGCTGCTGCGGTGCAGCAGGGCTCGGAAGGGACGGGCATTAACCCGTCAGGGCGCTTTACCCAGGCAAGCGTCCTGGCTTTTGCCAGGACGACACGAGAGGGCCTACCGCTCGACGAACGCCTTTTCGATCACGAAATGGCCGGGCTTGTTGCCGGAGCCCTCGACGAAGTCGCGGCCCTCGAACATCAATTTCAGCTCTTCGAGCATCGCCGGGCTGCCGCACATCATGATGCGGTCGGTCGCGATGTCGAGCGGGCCCTGGCCGATGTCGTTGAAGATCTGCTCGGAGCTGATGAGATCGGTGATGCGACCGCGGTTCTTGAACGGCTCGCGGGTCACGGTCGGGTAGTAGATGAGCTTGTCCGCGAGCAACTCGCCGAACAGTTCGTCCTCGCGAAGACCGGCGACGAGCTTCTCGCCATAGGCGAGCTCGGAGACCTGACGGCAGCCATGCACCAGCACGATGCTGTCGAATTGGTCGTAGACCTCGGGGTCCTTGATCAGGCTGGCGAAGGGCGCCAGGCCCGTGCCGGTCGAGAGCAGCATCAGCCGCTTGCCGGGAATGAGATTGTCGGTGATCAACGTGCCGGTCGCCTTGCGGCCGACCAGGATGGTGTCGCCTTCCTTGATCTTCTGGAGCCGCGACGTCAGCGGGCCGTCCTGAACCTTGATCGAGAAGAACTCGAGCTCTTCCTCGTGGTTGGCGCTGGCCATGCTGTAGGCGCGGAGCAGCGGGCGGCCCTCAACCTCGAGGCCGATCATCGCGAACTGGCCGTTCTGGAAGCGGAAGCCGGAATCGCGGGTTGCGCGAAAGCTGAACAGGGTGTCGGTCCAGTGCTGGACGGAAAGAACCTTCTCTCGGTAAAACGCGCTCATGATTTTCGATATTCCGAATAATTGCGGTTTTAGGGCAAAAGCATTGCCCGGCCCCTGAAAGCGGAGCGGACACCATTGCCATGGCGGAGCATTTTGCGTGTGTGATCTACGCCATTGAGACCAATAATCAACCTCGTTCCGGATGCAATTGATGCCGGTCAAACCGGCATTTGCGGCGGAAATGGTCGCATCATTAATGGATGTGCTGTCCGGCGCGCGCGGAGGGCAATTTCTTTTCCCTCCGGGGCCCGAATACAGCACTTAATTTCCGTGGCGCTCGCGAGAATTTCATTAAGAATAGCTCTGATTTCACTCTCGTTTGGCGCCGTTTCCTGCTTTTTTGCGGCTTTTGGCGCCAAGCTCGACTGGAACTGACGGCTGCGAGTGGCGACAAGACACATGGTGAACGGCGAGCGGATCTTCGTCCAGGCGATCAGGCGCTATTGCGCGACCCATGGCATCGCGCTCGAAGTCCGCGCCGATGGCTGGCTGCTCGAGATGCGCCGGGGCGAGCAGCGCCGCTTCGCGTTCGGCTACGACATCGGCCTCAACAGCGCCATCGCGCACCGCCTGGCCAACGACAAATCGGCCACCGCCGAGGTGCTGGCGCTCGAGGGCGTGCCTTGCATTCCCCATCGCCTGTTCCTCAATCCGAAGTTGGGCGAGAAGGTTGTCGGCGTCGCCTGGCGAGAGGCAATGCTGGCGCTGCTTCACGACAATCCGCAAGGCGTGGTGGTGAAGCCGAACGAGGGGACGTCGGGACGATCCGTCTTCAGGGTCACGACGGAAACTGAGCTCGATCATGCGGTTGGCGAAGCCTTTTCGATGAGCGCCGGACTCGTTATTTCGCCCTATGTCGTGATCGAGGATGAAGTTCGCGTGGTGCTGCTCGATGATGTGCCACTCGTCGTCTACAGCAAGCAGCGCGGCTCGGATTGGCGGCACAATCTCGATGCGGGCGCAAAGCCCGTGCTGATGGAGGACGGCGATCTTCGCGCAGCCTGCGCAAAGCTCGCTATCGACGCCGCCAATGCCATCGGCATCACCTTCGCCTCGATCGACCTCGTCCGCGTCGACGGCGTCTGGCGCGTGCTCGAGATCAATTCCGGCGTGATGATGGAGGCGCTGGCAAAGCTGCATCCGGCGCTGGTGCAGACGACGTACGATGCAGCGCTGGATCGGGTGTTTGGGGAACGCTGAGCAACACGCGCGCTGTCGGCTTCAACCGACCGCCAACCGATACGCAGCCTTCGCGTTCACGCCGAACGCCTTCTCCCGCACCTGCGGACCGAGCTTCATCAGGCAGGCCTCCAGCGCGCCCTTGATCTCACCATAGCTCCCCGCGAGCAAGCATACCGGCCAGTCCGAGCCGAAGATCAGGCGATCTTCGCCAAAGCATGTCGCGGCGTGCGCGACGAACGGAAACAGCCGCTCCGCATTCCAGTCGCTCCAAACCGCTTCTGTCGCCAGCCCCGAGACCTTGCACCAGACATTGCCGCAGGCCGCGAGTGCCGCGATGCCATTGGACCATTCAGTGCTTCCACCGTCGGCAATCGGCGGCTTGGCCGCGTGGTCGAGCACGAAGCGCGCCTGCGGGAACGCTTGTGCGGTTGCGATCGCGGCCGGCAGCTCGCGGGTGCGGACCAGGAAATCGTAGGCGAGATCGTGCGCGAACACGGCCGTGAGGCCGCGCTGGACGTCCTCGCGCAACAACCAATCCGGATCGGCCTCGTCATGGACCTGGTGGCGGATGCCGACCAGCTTGTCACCGCCGGGCGAAGCGCGCAGCCGGTCCAGCGTCTCACCAAGTGCAGCGTCAGTCAGATCGGCCCAGCCGACGACGCCGATCACCGAGGGCGTCGCATGCGCGATCCGCAGGAATTCCTCGGTCTCCGCCAGCGCGGAGCGGCACTGCACCAGGATGCTCGCGTCGATGCCGTTCGCGCTCAAAAGGGGCGCGAGATCGGCCGGACCGAAGGCACGCCGGATCGGCTTGAGCTCGGGCGCATCCAGCCAGGGATAGTCGGCGCGCGCGGGATCCCAGAAATGCTGGTGAGCGTCGATGATCATGCCTTACGCTCCGTCCGGCAATGGCGCGCGGGCGTCGACGAGTTTTCGCGCACGCAGCTCCTGCCAGAACGCCATCGGTACCGCCAGCTCCGACATCGCGATGTTGTCGGCAACTTCCGCGGCGTTGCGCGCGCCCATCACGGCGACCGTGACTGCCGGATGGGCCATGCAGAACTGCAGCGCGGCGGCTTTCAGCTCGGTGCCGTGCTTGCGGCAGAGCTCGTCGAGCGCCAGCGCACGGGCGACGAGTGCCGCATCGGCATCCTGATAATTGAACTTCGCGCCGGTGTGCGGATTGGCCAGGATGCCGCTGTTGTAGATGCCGCCGAGCAGGATGCCGATATTCTTCGCGGCGCAGACCGGGAACAGCGCATCCAGCGCGCCCTGATCGAGCAGCGTGTAGCGGCCGGCGAGCAGGAAGCAGTCGACCGGAACGGCCTCTGCGAACCGGATCAGCATGTCCGACTGGTTCATGCCGGCACCGATCGCCTTGACGGTGCCGTCCGCGCGCAGGCGCTGCAGCGCGCGGAAGGCGCCGGCGACGGCGTCGTCGTAATGATCGTCGGGATCATGCACGAGCAGGACGTCGACGCGGTCGAGCCCAAGCCGCGCCAGGCTTTCCTCCACCGATCGCATCGCGCCGTCATAACTAAAATCGAACACCGGCCGCTCGCGCGACGTGCCCTTGTAATGCTCGTCCTCGGCAGCCGCGCCATCGGGCACGCGCAGCAGGCGGCCAACCTTGGTCGAGATGGCGTAGGAGTCACGGGGCTGTTGCCGCAGGAATGCGCCCAGGCGTCGCTCCGCAAGGCCAAAGCCGTAGAGCGGCGCGGTGTCGAAGAAGCGAATTCCGAGCGACCAGGCGCGGGCGATCGTCGCTTCCGCATCGGCATCGCTGACGGGGGTGAACAATCCGCCGAGCGGGGCGGAACCGAGGCCGAGTGAGGTGACATCGAGAGAGCCGAGCCGCGACCTTTTCATTCCCATTGCCTCAACCGTCTTCCCCAACAACCAAGATCATCTCTCCCGCTTGCGACAAGCGCAAGCGGGAGAGGCACGCAGGAGCGCGGGGCTGGCGACGCTCCTACTTCAACATCTGCGCAACGTTGTCCTTGGTCACGAGATCGAGGCCGGTATAAACGATCTCCGGCACCTTCTCGCCTTTCTTGATGGCGAGCAGCGTGTCCATCGCCTTCTCGCCCATCTCGAACGGACGCTGGCCGACCAGCGCATTGGCATAGCCATCGCGCAACAGCTCGAGCTGCATCTTCAGCGTATCGGCCACGACAAGCGTGAACTTGCCGGAATCGATATCCTTCTTGTACCTGGAGGCGAAGGCCTTGAAGCCTTCGGGGGCGAACATCGGCCAGCCGCCGATGGGAACGATCGCGGCGAGGTCGGGCGTCGCGGTACGCATGTCAGTCATCTGCTGAACCGCCAGCGCGGGATCGTCGTTGCAGAACGTCGGCGAGCCCGCGACCTCGGTCCATTTCGAGCCCTTCAACGCCTCGCGGACGCCGTCGACGCGTTCGGCGAGGTTCTTGGCGCCGGGACCACCCGAGACCATGGCGTATTTGCCACCGTCGGGCCGCAGCTTCAGGAGCTGCTTGCCGAGGGCGACGCCGAACTCCTTGTTGTTGGTGCCGATATAGGCGATGCGCTTGGCGCCGGGCGCATCGGCGTCGAAGGTGATGACGGGGATGCCGGCCGCGGTCGCCGCGTCGATCGACTTGGTCATCGCCGCGACGTCGGCAACCGAAATGGCGAGGCCGTCGACCTTCTGGGTGACGAAGTCCTGGATGATCTGGGCCTGCGTCGCCGGCTCGTGCTCGACCGGCCCCTTGTAGATGCACTCGATATTGCCGAGCTCCTTGGCACGCTTCAGGCAGCCGTCGCGCGCGAAGTCGAAGAACGGATTGTTCATCGCCTTGGGCACGATCACAAACCGGTAGTTTGCGGCAAACGCCGGCGTAGCCATCATCGCGACCGCGATGCCGGCAAGTAGAAATTTCCTCATCGTCTCCTCCACCCTTCTTTGGCGCCTGTCCTCTCAAGATCGTCCGGGAAGCGGACAGGCGGCATTTTCGTTGCCGTCCCGGAACGACGTCGTTTCAGATCATCCGCGAGCGGATGCGGTCGACCAATACGGCCAGGATGATGATCACGCCCACCAGCGTCTGCTGCCAGTAGGAGCTGACCTGGGCGAGCACGAGGCCGTTGCGGATCACTTCGAGCAGCACGCAGCCGACGATGGCGCCGAGCGGACCGCCGATGCCGCCGGCGAGATTGGCTCCGCCGATGACGGCCGCAGCGATCACGTTGAGCTCGTAGGACGTCGCCATGTTGGCCGGCGCCGACCCAAGCCAGCCCGAGATGATGATGCCCTGGAGGCCTGCGGCGAGCGCGCAGATCACATAGACCTCGATCTTCACCCGCACGACCGGGATGCCGGTGAGTTCGGCCGCCTTCTCGTTACCGCCGAGCGCGAACACGTGACGGCCGAACGAGCTGTGGTGCAGCACCACGGCCATTGCCAGCGCGAGGACGATCAGATAAATGAACGGCACGGGCACGCCGAGCACGTCGCCCGAGGTGAGCGCGTAGAAATAATCGGCATCCGGCCCACCTGGGAAGCTGCCGCGTCCGTTCGAGACGACATAGCCGAGCCCGCGTACGATCGAGAGCATGCCGAGCGTGGTGACGAACGGCGACAGGCCGAGCACCGCGATACAGAAGCCGTTGACGAGGCCGGCGAGCAGCGCGACGCCGAGGCCGGCGAGAAGCGAGACCACCAGGATCAGGCCGGGGACATTGGCAAGCACGGTCTTGCCGTCGGCCGCCATGTGCACGAACAGGGAGCCCGCCGGCGAGCCGGGCGCCGACAGCTCGGTCATCACCATCGAGGTGACCATGGCGGAGAAGCACATCATCGAGCCGACCGACAGATCGATGCCGCCGGTGATGATCACGAAGGTGACGCCGAGCGTCGCAATGGCGATGAAGGAGAAATTCTTCGCCACGTTCTGCATGTTGCCTTCGGTGAAGAAGTACGGGCTGGCGAAATGCATGACCACCAGCAGCACTGCCAGCGCGAGCAGGACATAGCCGGTCTGGGACGCGAAGATGCCGCGCTGCCACCATCTGATTTTGCCGACATTCGAGAAGGTGATCGGGGATTCCATGGGCATGGCCATCACGCCGCCTCCTTCGCGCCGGTGATCAGGGCGGTGACTTCCTCGGGGGAGGTCTGGTGGATGGGCTTGTCGGCCCGCTTTTCGCCGCGGCGCATGACGATGACGCGATCGCACACCGCGAACACGTCAGGCATGCGGTGCGAGATCAGCATCACGGCAACGCCCTGCTCCTTCAGCCGGTGGATCAGGCCGAGTACCTGCTCGACTTGGCGGACCGAGATCGCGGCCGTGGGCTCGTCCATCATGACCAGCTTCGCGTTGGAGAGCCGCGTCCGCGCGATCGCAACCGCCTGGCGCTGCCCGCCCGACATCTGCTTGACGAGATCGTCGGGGCGCGTCTCCGAGCGCAGCTCGCCGAACAGCTCCAGCGCACGCGCCGCCATCGCCTTGTGGTCGAGCAACGCGAACGGCCCGATCCTGCGCTTCAGCTCGCGGCCGAGAAAGACGTTGGCCGCTGCGGTGAGATTGTCGGCGAGCGCAAGGTCCTGATAGACCACCTCGATGCCGACGCCGCGGGCATCGACGGGCCGGTTGAAATGAACCGCGCTGCCGGCGAAGCGGATTTCGCCGTGGCTGGGGCGGAAATTGCCGGCGATGATCTTGACCAACGTCGACTTGCCCGCGCCGTTGTCGCCCATCAGGCCGACGACCTCGCCGGGGAGGACCTGCATGTCGACGTCATGCAGCGCGCGGATCGCGCCGAACTCCTTGCCGATGCCGGTCAACTCGAGGACCGGTGTCGCTTGTGCATTTGTCATCAGGGGCCTTCCTCAGACGTAGCGGTTGACGAGCGATTCCAGATATTCCTGCCGGCCCGAGCGCGGCTGCGGGTCAAAGCCCGGGCCGTGCGCGCGGTCGGCAAGTTCGGTAAGCGAGCGCTGCCCGCCGAGAATGGCGCGGCCCTCGGGCCCGGCCCATCCCTCGTAACGTTTCGCAAGCGGCGCAGTGAGCACGCCGGCGTCGAGC
Source organism: Bradyrhizobium sp. 44 (assembly GCF_023073095.1). NCBI lineage: Bacteria > Pseudomonadati > Pseudomonadota > Alphaproteobacteria > Hyphomicrobiales > Nitrobacteraceae > Bradyrhizobium > Bradyrhizobium sp. 44. The sequence continues at coordinate 435,154 of NZ_JADPIY010000008.1, read as the reverse complement.
ATGTCCGCGGCGGCGAGCAACGCCCGCGCGCAGGCATCCATCGAGCCGACATGGGCATGGATCAGATCGTCGGGATCAATCGACTGGCGGCGGATCTTGGCGTCGAAATTGAGCCCGCCGGAGCTGAAGCCGCCGCGGCTCAGGAGCTCGTGGAACACCAGGGCAAGCTCGGGCACGTTCATCGCGAATTGGTCGGTGTCCCAGCCGAGCAGATCGTCGCCGCGGTTGATGTCGAGCGAGCCGAACACACCCAGCGCCTCCGCGAGCGCGACCTCGTGATGGAAGGAGTGGCCGGCGAGGATGGCGTGGTTCTGCTCGATGTTGAGCTTGACGTCCTTCAGCAGGTCGTAACGCGCGAGGAAGCCGTAGCAGGTAGCGACGTCGAAATCATATTGGTGCTTGGTCGGCTCCTTCGGCTTCGGCTCGATCAGGATCGGCCCCTTGAAGCCGATCTTGTGCTTGTGCTCGACGACGAGCGAGACGAAGCGGCCGAGCTGGTCGAGCTCGCGCTTGAGATCGGTGTTGAGCAGCGTCTCATAGCCCTCGCGCCCGCCCCACAGCACATAGTTCTGGCCGCCGAGACGGTGCGTCACTTCCAGCGCGGCGCGGACCTGGCCGGCGGCATAGGTGAATATCTCGGGATCTGGATTGGTGGCCGCGCCCGCCATGTAGCGCCGATGCGTGAACAGATTGGCGGTGCCCCAGAGCAGGCGTACCTTGCTCGAGGCCATCTTCGCTTCGAACAGATCGGCGATGGCATTGAGGTTGGCGACGGATTCCGCGAGTGAGTTCCCTTCCGGCGCCGCATCGACGTCGTGGAAGGTGAAGAAGGGCACGTCGAGCAGGCGAAACAGCTCGAAGGCAACGTCGGCCTTGGCGCGCGCCTGCGCCATCGCATCGGCGCCGTGGTGCCAGGGCCGCAGGAACGTCTCGCCGCCAAAAGGATCGCCGCCGGGCCAGCACAACGAGTGCCAATAGCAGACCGCAAAACGCAGATGGTCCTCCATCCTGCGGCCATGGACGAGGCGGTCCTTGTCGTACCAGCGGAAGGCGGGCGAGTTTCCCGCATCCTTGCCGGCGAAGGCGACAGGTGCGGTTATATCAAAGAATTTCACAGACGCGTTCACTCAGGCACACTCCTTCAACGCAGGATAAAGCTCGCGCCAGCGGCGATAGGCCTCGTCATAGGCCGCAGCCACGGATGCGCGGGGCGTAAAACTCGCGAGCCGGCGCGGACGAGTGCAAACCGCAGCCGCGTCTTCGCCGGTGGCGGCGAGCCGTCCGAGCTTGGAGGCGCCGAGCGCCGCCCCGACCTCGCCCTCCTCGACGCGGTGGACGGGAATGCCGAGCACATCGGCGCAGATCTGCGCCCACAGCGGCGAGCGCGAGCCGCCGCCGACGAGATCGACCTCGGGAAGCGGTCCGCCGGCCGCGCTCAGCACCGCCAGATTGTCGCGCGCGGCGAAGGCGACGCCTTCGAGCACGGCCTGAACGATCTGGGAGCGGCCGGTCGCACCGCGCAGGCCGACGAAGGCGCCGCTGGCCGCGGCATCGTTGTGCGGCGTGCGCTCGCCGTCGAGATAGGGCAGGAATTTGACCGGGCTCGGTCCATCGACGCGCTCGCCGAGCGGCGCCAGCAGCGCTGCGGCCGGAACCTCCATCACGCCCGCGAGCCAGGCCAGCGACGCCGCCGCCGACAGCATCACGCCCATCTGATGCCAGCGGCCGGGCAGTGCGTGACAGAACGCATGGACGGCCGAGGCCGGCGCCGGTGCAAACCGATCAGTGACGCGGAACACTACACCGGATGTGCCAAGCGACAGGAAAGCATCGCCCGGCGCGATGGCGCCGAGCCCGATCGCGCTCGCGGCATTATCGCCGGCGCCGCCGGCGACCACGACATTCCTAGCCATGCCCCAGCGTTGCGCGTAGTCCGGCGCGAGCGTCGCGCTGACCTCACTGCCCTCGACGAGGCGTGGCATGTGATGGAGATCGAGCCCGGTGGCATGCAGCAGCAGGGGCGACCAGCGGCGCAGACCGACGTCGAGCCACAGGGTGCCGGCCGCGTCCGACATATCCTCGACCATCTCGCCGGTCAGGCGATAGCGGACGTAGGCCTTCGGCAGCAGCACCTTTGCGACACGCGCGAAGATTTTTGGCTCGTGCCTGGCGACCCAGAGCAGCTTCGGCGCGGTGAAGCCGGGCATGGCCAGATTGCCGGCGATCGTGTGCAGCGACGGGCAGCGCCGCTCCAGCGCGACGCATTCGGCGTGCGAGCGGCCGTCGTTCCATAGGATCGCGGGACGCAGCGGCCGTCCGTCCTCGTCCAGCAGCGTCGCGCCGTGCATCTGGCCCGACAGCCCGATGCCGCGCACCCGCGCGACCTCGCGCGGATGGCGGGCGGCAAGATCGTCGACCGCGCCGACCGCCGCATCGACCCAGCCATCGGGATCCTGCTCGGACCACAGCGGCGCGGGATGCGATAGCGCAAGCTCGCGCGCCGCCGTCGCGACAACCGCGCCGGCTTCGCTGACGAGCACCGCTTTCACACCTGATGTGCCGATGTCGATTCCGAGATACACGCCGTCCTCCCTTTCGCCTGTTGCGGTGCGCGAACTCAAAGTCGCCTTATCCGCAACGGGTCATTTTGAATTCCACCTGCCGCTAAGGCAGATTGTCCCGCATCACGATGTCGATCCTGATCTTCTCCTGTTCGCGCAAGATCGGCTCGCCACGGGCGAGCGCGAGCAGCACACGCACGGCGGCGCGCGCTTCATGTCCGGGGTTCTGCGAGATCGCGGCATGCATCACGCCCTGCAGCAGCAGCCGGCGCGTCAGCGCAGTGACGTCGTGTCCGACAAACACCACCTGCTTGTCGCGGCTGGCATCGCCCAAGGCCTTTTCATTCAACGCGTTGGCGACGCCTTGCGTACCGGCGCCGACATTATAAAGACCCACGATGTCGGCATGCCTGCTCAACAGCCGCGCCAACAATTGTTCCGAACGCGCGTCCTCGTCGCGTCCTTCGAGCACCGGCAGCACGCTGAGGCCGGGGAATTCCGACGCCATCACCTGGTTGAAGCCAAAGATGCGCTCGGCATGATCGCGCAGGCCCTGCGAGCCCGCGACGATCGCGACCTTGCCGGACTTTTGTCCGACCAGCCGCCCGACCAGCGCGCCGGCGGTGCGTCCCGCGGCAATGTTGTCGATGCCGACATAATGGTGCCGGCGCGACGACGGCACGTCGGAGACCAGCGTCACGACCTTGGCGCCGGCATCGACGAGATCGTCGATCGCGGCGCGGACGCCGGGATGGTCCAGCGCCACCACGGCGATGCCGTCGTAATCGTCCGAGAGCCCTTCCAGGGAAGCCGCGAGCACGAACGGATCGAACACGTCGGTCGCGACGGTCTCGACACCGAGGCGGCGTGACGACAACCAGCCCGACATCTCGCCGAGATAATCCTGGATCTGCTGCATGAACGGGTTCGGTCCCGACGGCATCACGAAGGCAAAACGGCGGGCGCGGCCGCGGGCGAGCTCGGCGGCGGCCACGTGCGGCTGGAACGAATTGCGCTCGATCGCCTCTTTGACGCGCCGGACCGTATCCGGCCGCACGCCCGGACGATTGTGCAGGACGCGGTCCACCGTCGCGAGGCTGACGCCGGCCTGGCGGGCGATGTCCTTCAGCGTCAGCGCGGTCGTGGTGAGCGTCTCGGCCATGGCTGAAGGCTAGCAGAGGTGTTTTGAGGTACGCAACTCATTTTGAGGGGCGGCAGGCATTTTCCGGCAGCTGGGCCTAGGAACAGCCTTTCCTGTCCGCCGTTGCTGCCCCGTGCGTAACGATATCACCCATGATCCCGGCGAGGGATTGAGCCCGACCCTCGAGCGCAACATCCAGGCGTTGGTCGAGCGCCGCCGCCGCGAGCAGCGCGCGGCCAAGGGTCAGGAAAAGGTCGCCGATGCGATCACGGCGTTCACCGGCAGCATGGCGTTCGTCTACCTCCATGTCGCGGTGTTCGGCTTCTGGATCATCGCCAATCTGCACTGGCTGCCGGGAATTCCGGCCTGGGACGAGAGCTTCGTGGTGCTGGCGATGATTGCTTCGGTCGAGGCGATCTTCCTGTCGACATTCGTGCTGATCTCGCAGAACCGCATGAGCGCAGCAGCGGACAAGCGCGCCGATCTCGATCTCCAGATCAGCCTGCTCGCCGAGCATGAATTGACCAAGGTTGCCCGCCTCCTCACGCAGATCGCCGAGCGGCTCGACGTCCAGCCCGACTCGAAGCGGGATCTGGAGGAGGCAAGCCGCGACATCGCCCCCGAGCGCGTGCTCGATAGGATCGAGCAGACGCGTTCCTGAGCTATCGGCTCGCCGACAGATCCAAGGTCAGGAACAGGCTGTTGGGATCGTCGACATAGCCTTGGAACGGGCCGCAGAGGACAAAGCCATGCGCCCGGTAGAGCGCGTGCGCCGGCTTGAAATAGTCCCACGAGCCGGTTTCGAGGCTGAGCCGCGCCATGCCGCGCGCGCGGGCTTCCGTGATGATGTGGCGGAGCATCTCACCGCCAAAGCCGCGCCGGCGCGTGGTCTGGAGCGTGTGCATCGACTTCACCTCGCCATGCGCTCCCGACAGCGACTTCAGCGCACCGGTGGCGACCAGCGTGTCGCCGTCCCAGCCGGTCCAGAACGCGACTTCCGGGGCACGAAGCCCGGCGAGATCAAGCGCATGCGCACTGCCCGGCGCGGTCTGTGCTCGCGCCGCCGCAACGTGATGGTCGAGCAGCGCGATGACGCGTGGATCAAAGGTGTCGCCGGTGCGGATCTGCATCGTCAAGGCTCACATCTTGCCGTAGGACGCGCCGCGGCGCGTGATGATGACGTAGCGCGCATCCTGTCTGGTCTCGTTCTCGAAGATCACCGCGCGCATCACGTCGAAATCGAGACAGTCGCCTTCGCGCAGGCGAACCGCCTTGGCGTCGATGTGCACCGCGATCGCACCCTCCAGCATCAGCAGTTGCTGGGTGAAGGCATTGCGCCCCCAGGGGCTGTACGGCACCCGCGCACCCGCCGGCAAATCGACGACGATGATCTCGATGCCGCTCGCCGCGTCCGTCGGCGAAGCGTGGCGGCGGCGATAGCCGCTGTCGGGATCGCGCCAGTGCGGCTGGTCGGCGAGCCGCACCAGCCGCTCCGGCGGCTTCTCGGCCAGCGCGACCACGTCGCTGAGCGACACGTCGAGCGCGGCGCAAAGTTTACCCAGCAGCGCAGCCGTCGCACTGCTCTGCGCCCGCTCTACCCGTCCGATCATCGTACGGCTGACGCCGGAGCGGCCTGCGAGCTCATTCAGCGTCATGCCGGCCTGCGTCCGAAGCGTCTTCAAGCGACGACCGATCGCGCGATCGAGCTTTTGCTGGTCCATTGCTTGTAGGTCCTGACTTTCATCCGAACATGGCCCGGCGCGGTGACCGCAAGCCACCAGGCGAGAGAGCTTAACCGAGAGCGCGCCGGGTGCCGGTCACGACGAGCTAATATATTGGAAACTTGGTCTGGCGCACGCGAGAGAACATCGGCCCTTCTTCGCCAAGGCTTCGAAGGGCATCCTGCTTCGCGTTGCCGAGATATCAAAGTCCTGCGAAGCGCCTTGACGCGAAGCAGGATGGAGCGGGCGAAGGGAATCGAACCCTCGTATGCAGCTTGGGAAGCTGCCGTTCTACCATTGAACTACGCCCGCGGATGCGCAGCCTGCGCCCGCTCTGATTAGCCGAGACGGCGCATCTCGCCAAGCGCTTTGGCGCAGCCCGCCTGACCCTTCTTAAGTTTCCGTCAAGATTTTGGATGCGCCGGATTGTGGCGGTGTTATGATCGCCTGTCTGGGGAGACGTGCACTGAGTGGGGCGTGTGCATGGTGGGGCGTGGCTACGCGATATTCGACACGACCATAGGGCGCTGCGGCATCATCTGGAGCAGCACCGGTATCGTTGCCGTGCAATTGCCGGAGGCGCGGGAGATCGATACCCGCCGCCGGATTTTCCAGGTCCATCCCGAGGCGCGCGAGCAGCGGCCTTCCGCGAACGCCGCGTTCGCGATCGAGGGCATCGTGGGTTTGCTGCAAGGCAGCGATGCTGATTTTTCCGAGGTTAGCCTGGACGCGAGCGGGGTGCCCGGCTTCAACCGGCGGGTCTACGAAGCCGCCTGCGCCATCCCGCGCGGGGAGACGCGCACTTATCACGAGATCGCCAAGACGCTGGGCGCCTCCGGCGCCGCGCATTCGGTGGCACAGGCGATCGCGAGAAATCCCTACATGCTGATCGTGCCCTGCCACCGGGTGCTGGAGGCCGGCAATTACACCGACCGGCTCTCGCCCTATGGCGGCGTGATCTCCAAGCGGCGGCTGCTGTCGCTCGAGGGCGCCCATCCGATCGCCAGCAAGACGCTGTTCGACGTTCTGCTGCCCGTTGCCCCGCCGAGACCCTCCACCTAGATAGGTGGCATGGATGCAACGACGCTGCTGACCACCCCCTCGATGACGGTCTCCGAGTTTCGCTGCGACGCGGGACCGGACGACAGCCCGTTTGCGGAGTGCCGCACCGGCCATTCCATCGCCTATGTCCGCGCGGGCAGCTTTGGCTGTCATTGCCGCGCCGGCTTCTTCGAGCTGGTGGCCGGCTCGATGCTGGTCGGCGCGCCGGGCGAGGAATACACCTGCACGCATGAGCATGTCGCCGGCGACGTCTGCCTGTCCTTTTTCCTCAGCGACGATCTGGTCGACGCGCTCGGCGGACGGCGCGACGTCTGGCAAGTCGGCGCGACGCCGCCGCTGCCCGAGCTGATGGTGCTGGGCGAACTCGCCCAGACGGCGGCAGATGGCAACAGCGACCTCGGTCTCGACGAGCTCGGGCAGATCCTCGCCGGTCGTTTCGTCGATGTCGTGTCGGGCAAGACGCGCAAGCCGACGACACCGACGGCGCGTGATCGCCGCCGCGCCGTGGAAGCCGCGCTGTGGATCGACGCGAACTCGCATGCCGAGGTCGATCTCGAACAGGCGGCGCGGCAGGCAGGCCTCAGCCCCTTCCACTTCCTGCGGCTGTTCTCCGCCGTGCTCGGCGTCACCCCGCATCAATATCTGGTGCGCTCGCGGCTGCGGCATGCGGCGCGGCTGCTGACCGACGACGACATCGCAGTCACCGACATCGCCTATGACGTCGGCTTCGGCGATCTCTCCAACTTCGTCCGCACCTTCCACCGCGCCGCTGGCGTCTCGCCAACCAAGTTCCGTCAGGCCTCGAAGGGGGAGCGCAAGATTCTCCAAGAGCAGCTTGCGCTCAACTGACTAGGTTCGTCTCCGGCGCGCGCCGATTGCGGCGCGCTTTGGAAATGGAGACGACCATGTACGATCATATCGGATTGCGCGTTGCCGACCTCGACACCGCTACGCGCTTCTACACCGCGGTGCTGGCGCCGCTCGGCTATGTCTTGTGCTCGAGCGGCGATGGTTATGCCGGCTTCGGGCCGAAGGGCGAGCCGGCGCTGTGGCTGCACCTGAACAAGGGGCGCAAGGCGGATGGCGCGCATATCGCTTTTCGCGCTGGGGATCATGATTCGGTCAAGGCATTCCATAGCGAGGGCCTGAAGAGCGGCGGTCGCGACAATGGCGGTGCCGGCCCGCGCAAGGATTACAGCCCGACTTACTACGCGGCGTTCTTGATCGATCCCGATGGTAACAATGTCGAGGCGGTCTGCACGTGAGCTCGCTCCGTCATTGCGATGAGCACTTGCGACGGAGCAATCCAGACTTCAACCGCGGAAACATCTCTGGATTGCTTCGCTGCGCTCGCAATGACGGAGTCCTCGACCAAAATCTAACGCAACCAAGGACACCTTCATGGCCTCCATCCACAACGACATTCCCCTCCCCGCCCCGGCTCACGACGTCTGGGATGCGGTTCGCGATTTCGGCGCGCTGCATCAGCGGCTGGCGCCGGGCTTTGTCACGGCCTGCACGCTCGACGGCGACGCGCGCATCGTCACCTTCGCCAACGGATCGGTGGCGCGCGAGGTGCTGGTCGATTGCGACGATGCCGGGCGGCGGCTGGTCTACGCGATCAACAACGAGCGTCTGAAGCATTACAGCGCCTCGGTGCAGGTGATCGCCGAGAGCGAGGGAAGATGCCGCATGGTCTGGATCATCGACATGCTGCCGAACGAGCTCGCGCCCTATGTGCAGGGACAGACCAAGGACGCCGTCGCCGCCATACACCGAGCGTTTCCAGCCGCAGCTGCGTGATCTTTCTCACAGAGCCCAGCCCTCGTCCGCAATAACCATGGCGGCGTGCGTCCGGTTGGCTCCGCTCTCCCGGCGGCGCCCCGCACGCGAGGAGCAGGCCATGAGAGGTGCGGACAAGGTGATCTGCCAGGCGGCCGCCGTGCTGCTGATGTTTTCGATTTCGAGCGCGCCGGCAAAGGCCCAGTTCCTCGGCGGCGGAGGTGCCGGCGGCGAGGACATGATGACCCAGATGGCGCCGATGCTGGAGATGATGAAGGCCAAGATGGGCAAGCGCCGCTTCGGCATGATGATGCAGACCATGGGCCCGATGATGAGCCGCATGATGGAGAATGGCGGTGGTGGTCTTGGTGGCATGATGGGCGGCGGCGGAATTGGCGGCCTCGGCGGCGGCAATCTCGGCGGCGGTTTCGGTGCGCCCAATTACGGCGGCTACGCGCCGATGGCCGGAGGCGGCACCATGCCGACGGGCATGGGCGGCATGGGCGGCGGCGATATCATGGGCATGCTCGGCGGCGCCGGCGGCGGCGACATGATGGCGATGATTCCGCAACTGATGCGGCTCGCCAATGTCGGCGGCAGTGGCGGCCATCGCCGCCACAGGCATCGCTAGTCCGTAGCGGCCGACAGAGCCGGCCTGATCGCAGGTTTGGTTTGGCGCGGTCCCCAGCGCGTCAGCACCACGCTGGAGCACGAGAGCAGGCCGAGCACGACCATCGAGCTCGCCGCCAGCCAGAAGAAGCTTTGCGCGGTGGCATCATGCGTCGACAGCCACCAGCCGACCGCCGAGATGTAGATCAGCCGCGCGGTCTGCGCCAGCACCGGTCCGATCACCTTGGCTGCGCCCTGCGACGAGAAATACATCGTCGAGGCAAGGCCAATGAAGGCGTAGAACGGCGCTACCGTGGACAAATATTGATGGCTGGTGGCGCGCACGATCGCGCTGTCGGTGAAGATGTTGACCCAGAGATCGGGGAAGATCGCAACCAGGCACGCCGGTGCACCGACGGCGACGAAGGCGCTCGCGGCCGCGATCCAGGCGATGCGCCGGGCGCGGGCGATGCGGCCGGCGCCGACCGCCATGCCGATCATCGGCACCGAGGCGATGCCGAACGAGAACGCGATCGAGGTCAGCAGGAATTCCAGCCGCGCACCGATGCCGTAGCCTGCGAGGATCGCGGTGCCGAATTTCGCAAGCATGTGGGTGAAGATCGAGATCGTCAGCACGGATTGCAGCGGCGAGAAGCAGGCGATGGCGCCGACTTTGAGGATGTCGAAAAACATCGCCCATTGGATGCGCAGCCCGCGCAGCTTCGGCGTCACGCGGGCGCGGCCGGAGAACAGGTACCAGCCCATCACGCCGATGTTCATGCAATAGGCAATCAGCGCGCCGGCGGCGACGCCGCGCATGCCGAATTGCGGCACCGGACCGAGGCCGAGACCGAGCGTGCCGCCGAGCACGATCTGCCAGGCCGCAGAATTGAGAATCAACAGCGACGGCAGCTTCATGTTGCCGGTGCCGCGCAGGACCCCGGCCATGGTGTTGAGCAGCCAGGGCAGCACGGCGCCGCCGAAAAACACCTGGGTGTAGGCGATCGCATGTGTCAGCACGGCGCCGCGGCCGCCGAGCATTTCCAGAACGCGCGGCCCGAAGATCAGCATGCCCAGCATGAAGACGAGCCCGAAGCTGATGCCGATCAGCAGCGCGTGCGCGGCGAGCGTCCCGGCACGCTCACGATCGCCGGCGCCGAGTGCCCGCGCGATGGCTGAGGCCACCGCGCCGCCCATCGCACCGCCCGACATGGTCATGGTCAGGATCACTGTCGGAAACACCAGCGCCATCGCGGCCAGCGCTTCCACGCCAAGGCGTCCGATATAGGAGGTCTCCGCAATCACCGTGCAAGTGCCGGCGGAGAGCGCGACGACGTTGGGCCAGGCCAGCCCGAGCAGCGTGCGCAGGATCGGCCCGTCGGTCAGTGCATTCTTCACCGGGGGTGGCGGCGGAGGTAGCGGTCGCTCTTGTTCATCGACCGGAATCTCGGCGATGTCGGACATGTCCTCTCCCGGGCGCGAGCGCCAGTTGCGGCGCGGCAATGACTGGGTGTGCCAATGAATTTGTTCGCGCAAAAGGCGCGGGGTTCAGCTTGTTAGCACGGCAATTGCCGATTCCTTCTGCGCCTGATGCAGGCGTGCCCTGCGGCAGCGCATTTCGGTCGGTGACATCAGCCGACCGTCCAGATCAGCGGCGGCCGGCCCCCCGCGGCCGGGCGCATGTGCACGCCGATGTGCCGCCCGCATCCGGCCGCGAGCCCTTCGAACAGCCCCGCCAGCACCTTGGCGCAAGCGGGGTGGCAATCGGCGACGCCGTCCATCAACTTCCAGCTCTGCTGACGGATTTCGAACGTGCCTTCGGATTGCGTTGTCTCAGCCACATCGTCCTGCGCGACAAACAGCGCGTTGAGGAACGTCGCGAACTCGCCCGCACCGCCGCGGCCCATCGACAGCGCCGCAGCGATCTCGTCAAAATATTGCATCCCGATCAGCTTGCCCGTGAGGTGCAGGAGATAGCCGGCATCCTCGGGGCCGAACAGCTGCACCATCACGGGCGCGGCGGTGCGCACATATTCCATCGCGTAGTTGCGGTAGGCTTTTTCCAGTCGCGGTCTTGGCCAGCTTGCGACCGGCAAGGCCGGAGCCGCGGCTGCATCGAACAGTGGCGCTTCGAGATGCCGCGCGAACACGAGGCGCTGGTCGAGCTCGAGCGGGTGGTCATATTGATAATAGTAGCCTTCGAGCCCATCCTGGCCGTCGACGCTCTGCTTGGTGCAGACGAACCCCAATCTGGTATCGCCGAGCGCCACGCCGTTGTTGGCGTGCCAGCCGCGCAGCATCGCGCGCGAGACTTCGCCCGGCACGCCGCAGATGGCAGTGCCTTTCCAGATCCAGCGCGGTGGCGGATAGCGGACCCAGGCTTTGCGGTCGCTCTCATACATGTATTCGACGTGCACGCCGCCGATCCAGTTCGAGAGGTAGTGATATTGCGCGGCGGCGACTGCTGGCGGCAGATGGCTCAGCCCGAGCTTCTCCAGCCCCGGCAGGAAGCGCTCCTGCTGCTGGCGGCGGAACACGCGAAAGACGAACTCCGCGGCATCTGCCGTGCCGCGACGTGTGACCACGGTGAGGATCAAGCCGGTGAAATAGGCGTGATAGAGATCGGCAACCGCGCGCCAGCGTTTCCATTGAGCTTCCTGCGCGGGGTCAGATGCAGCGGCCATGTTCGCTCCCGATCGTTGTTTTGATCGAGTGTGTCACCGCAGCCGGCGACGGACAAGCTGAGCCGCATGCAGGGCGCCCTGCACGCGGGCTCGCCAATTCCGCATCACGAATTTTGCGCAGGCTTAATTTTGCGCAACTCTGGCGGCACGCTCGCGCTCGACGCGGTCGGTGACGTCGCGTGCCATCGCCACCGATCCCTGCACCACTCCAGCGGCGTCCCGCACAAGCGCAAAGGTCATCTCGATGTAGAGCTTGCGTCCGTCCTTGTGCAGCGCGCGGGTCAGTGTCGGTTTGCCCGCAAGCTTCATCGCGCCGCTGGCTAGTGCGGCCTCGAAACCCTTCCAGTGCGCGGCGCGCAGATGTTCGGGAATGATCAGGTCGAGATTCTGGCCCAGCGCTTCGTCCGCGGAGAGGCCGAACAGTGCGGACGATGCGCGATTCCAGCGCATGATGGTGCCGGAGCGATCCGAATAGATCAGCGCATCGGCGACGTCGTCGAGGATGTATGCGTCGAGTTGGGATGGATTGGTCATGTCAGCACCTGGTGGCCCGGATGGAGCACAGCGTAAGCCGGGATCGTGCCACAAGTGAGACTTTCCCGGATGACGCTTGCGCTCCATCCGGGCGACGGGTGATCGCTACACCCGGAAATGCTTGCTCAGCTTCAGGCCCTGCGCCTGGTAGTTGGAGCCGATGCGCTGGCCGTACATCGCGTCGGGACGGGCCAGCATCTTCTCGTAGACGAGGCGGCCGACGATCTGGCCGTGCTCGAGGATGAACGGCACCTCGCGCGAGCGCACTTCGAGCACGGCGCGCGACCCCAACCCGCCGGCGCCGGCATAACCGAAGCCGGGATCGAAGAATCCGGCATAATGCACGCGGAACTCACCGACCAACGGATCGAACGGCACCATCTCCGCGGCGTAATCGGGCGGCACCTGCACGGCCTCTTTCGACGCGAGGATATAGAACTCGCCGGGATCGAGGATCAGGCTGCCGTCGGGGCGGGCCGAGATCGGCTCCCAGAACTCCTCGACGGAATAGCCAGCGCGGCGATCGACGTCGATAACGCCGGTGTGGCGCTTGGCGCGGTAGCCGACGAAGCCACCGCTCTTTTCGCCGGAAAGATCAACCGAGACGGCGACGCCGCCGGTGAGATCGGCATCGTCGATATCGACGAGACGCTCGGTCGCATGCAGCGCCTCAAGGTCGTCGATGTTGAGGATGGCATCGCCGGTGCGGAAGCGCACCTGGCTCAGGCGCGAGCCCTCGCTGACCAGCACCGGGAACGTCTTCGGACTGATCTCGGCATAGAGCGGACCGTGATAGCCGGCACCAATCATGTCGAAGCGGCGGGTGCCGTCGGCGATCACGCGGGTGAAGACGTCGAGCCGGCCGGTCGAGCTTTTCGGGTTGGCGGCCGCGACGATCTCCGGCGGCAGCGCGAGGCTTTCGAGCAGCGGCACGATGTAGACGCAGTTGGTCTCCAGCACGGCGCCGTCGGCGAGGCTGAACTCGTGCAGCTTCAACTCGTCGATGCGCTCGGCGACAGTGGCGCCGGGACCGGGCAGGAAGCTGGCGCGAACGCGATAGGCGATGTCGCCGAGGCGCAAATCGAGGCTCGCCGGCTGGATCTGGCTTTCGACGAAGTCGTAAGCGGGCAGGATGAGACCGCCCTCCGCCATCGCCGCGATCATGCGGTCGGGCAGGATACCATTGGCGTCGGCGGCGACCGTGAACGTCAACCCGGGGTCCTCATCAGGGATCAAACACATCCCGACATGCGGGAAATATGAGCGTTTTACGGCTATCCGATGGACGTCTTGACGGAAAGGGCATTGCGGAATATGAGCATGACTTATCCCGTGGTGATTTGAGCCGGCCGGCTTGCAGCCACGTTAAATAAGTCGCTAAACAGGCCGGGGACCTCTGTGATCCCGGCCCGTGGAGATATTCCAGGCCGGTTTTTTTGTGACCATTTTCGATGGTCACTTCAGGAGGTCCTATGTCGAAGTCCCCGGCGTCCACCGCGTCCTACCGTCCCGAAACCCGCCTGGTCCATTCCGGCACCCTGCGCTCGCAATATGGCGAGACGTCGGAGTCGCTGTTCCTGACCCAGGGCTACGTCTACAACAGCGCCGAGGAGTGCGAGGCGCGGTTCAAGGGCGAGGACCCCGGCTTCATCTATTCACGCTACTCCAATCCGACGATCTCGATGTTCGAGCGGCGCATGATCGAGCTCGAAGGCGCCGAAGCGGCACGTTCGGCGGCGACCGGCATGGCCGCGGTGACGACCGCGATCCTGGCGCCGCTCAAGGCCGGCGATCACGTCGTGGCCTCGCGCGCGCTGTTCGGCTCGTGTCTCTACGTCGTGCAGGATTTGCTGCCGCGCTACGGCATCGAGACCACGCTGGTCGACGGCCTCGATCTCGACCAGTGGCAGCGCGCCATGAAGCCGAACACCAAGACGTTCTTCCTGGAGAGCCCGACCAACCCGACGCTGGATGTACTCGACATTCCCGGCATCGCAGAGATCGCGCACAGCGGCGGCGCGCGGCTCGTCGTCGACAACGTGTTCGCCACTCCGATCTGGCAGAGCCCGCTCGCGCTCGGCGCCGACGTGGTGGTCTATTCCGCGACCAAGCACATCGATGGCCAGGGCCGCTGTCTCGGCGGCATCATCCTGTCCTCGGAAGCGTTCATCGCCGAGCACATCCACAATTTCATGCGCCAGACCGGCCCGTCGATCTCGCCGTTCAACGCCTGGGTCCTGCTCAAGGGCCTGGAGACGCTCGCCGTGCGCGTGCGCGCGCAGACCGAGACGGCGGCGCGCATCGCAGACGTGCTGGCGAGCCATCCGAAGATTTCACGGCTGGTGTTTCCCGGCCGCGCCGATCATCCGCAGGCCGCATTGGTGAAGAAGCAGATGCGCGGCGGCTCGACGCTGGTCGGCCTCGAGGTCAAGGGCGGCAAGCAGGCGGCATTCCGCGTGCTCAACGAGCTCAAGCTCGCCAAGATCTCGAACAACCTCGGCGACGCCAAGAGCCTCGTCACGCATCCGGCAACGACGACGCATCAGCGCCTCAAGCCGGAGGACCGCGCCGCGCTCGGCATCAGCGAGGGCTTCATCCGCTTCTCGGCGGGGCTTGAGCATGCGGACGATCTGATCGAGGATCTGACCGCGGCGCTGGAGAAGGCGTAGCCACGCATCGACATCGTGGGGTGGTCAAAGCGAAGCGTGCCCAGCATTCACGATGGCAGCGCCGATGGATGGTGGGCACGGCGCGCGAAGAGCGCGCCTTCGCCCACCCTAAGCACCGATGCTTACATCGGCCGATAGGTCCGCACGTCCGCGGGCACGTTGACGCCGAGCTTGATCTGGCCGACAGAGCGGATGATGTCGTCGCCGAGGAGCTGGGCGAAGCAGGCGTAGCCCCAATCGTTCATGTGCAGGCCGTCGGCGATCACGAAGCTCTCGACCGGAATCGACTGCTTCTCGTGCCAGTCGCGCATCACCTCGAAGCGCGGGAAGATGCCGACATGACGAAGCTCGGCGACCTTGCCGAGCAACTTCACCATCTTGCCGGCGCTGTCCGCGCGCTGGTTGACGGCGGGCGAATATTGCGGATCGACCAGCACGACGTCGGTGCCGCCGGCAGCCTGGATGCGGCTGATGCCGTCCTCGACCAGTTTGGCGGTATCGCCGGGATCGAGATTGCGTAGCACGGCATTGGTGCCGACCTGCCAGATCACCAGATCCGGATGCACGTCGATCACCTCTTTCTGGAGGCGCTTCATCATCTCGGGTGCGTCCTCGCCGCCGACGCCGGCATTGACGACGGTGATGTCGGCAGTCGGATAGTGCCGGTGCAGCTGCGCGGCAAGGCGATTGGGATAGTTGAACTCCGGCGAGCTCGCGCCGAATCCCGCGGTCGACGACGAGCCGAATGCGACGATGACGACGGGCTGGCCGGCGACGAGCTTGCCCGCGACATGCGGCAGCGAGCCCATTGCCTTCGCGCCGCCCTTCGGCGACAGGCAGGGCACGCGGCTGAAGACGTCGCCGGCGGATTTCGCGACCTGCTTCACCTTGTCGATGGCGCGCGCGGTGATGCCGCGCTGCTCGGGGGATGTCGCTGCGACGGCGGTCTGGGGCGGCGAAGCGGGAGCCGGATCAGCCGACTGCTGCGGGGCCGGCGTTGCCTGCGCGGCCTGCGTCTGCGCGTGCGACTGCGAGGCCGGACTCAGCAACAGCAGCAGCGCTGCTGCGGGCACAGCCAGCCATGCCGTCAGGCAAAAAGGGCGGAGAGAACTCATTAACGCTAGACCTCAATTTTGCTGCTGGGCCGGCTCCAGATGGGCAGCGTCGATCACGAACTGTGCCAACGCCCGGCCAAGGCAATCATGGACCTGTTTCGCCAGCTCGGGCCCGCGCGACGGGCTGAACAGGTCGAACTGCCCCTGATCATTCCACTGCCGCATGATCGCAAAACGATCGAACAGCGGAATGTCGTGCTCCTGCGCCACCACCCGCATATTGTCGAGGTATGGCGGCACCGAGATCATGGTTTCGGTACGCGGACTGTACTGCAGATTCATCAAGACGACGTCAGCCCCTGCCTTTTGCAACGCAACAACCCCTTCGGTCACCGCGCCACGAAAATCGTCGGGATCAATGGCTCGAATAGCATCCACGGTCCCGGTCTGCCAGATGACCAAAGTAGGCGCTTTTGCTTCCATCAGCTTAACGAAGCTGGCGGCCGCCTCCTCGGCCGTTTTCTTGCTCTGTATTTCTACGGAGACGTGCACAGTCTCGGTCGGCGGCAGCTTCTCCTTCAGGATGGCCTGCATCCGCGCCGGATAAGAAGCGTCCTCGGAGGCCGGAATCGTGGTCGAGCGGCTGCCGATGACCAGGATTTCGAGCGGCTTGCCGGCCTTGATGGCATCGGCGACCTTGGGAAGCTGGCTTTCGCTGGTGAGCAGATAGGACGGCAATTCGCAGGCTGCGGGCGCGGCTGAAGCAGCAGGTGCCGCCGAAGCAGCAGGCGCGGCCGAAGAAGCAGGCGCAGCATCGTCCGCACGCGCCGGAGGCGCGGCGAGACCACCGCACAGCAGGATCAGGCTCAGGAAAACCTTCGCCTTCATCAGCCCCCTCCCGCCATATCGGCGCTGCCGACGGCGCTTTTGGTTTTCGAACCGCTCTTGTCAGCCACCCGCTTGTACCACGAAATCAGCCAGGCCATGGCCCACATGATCAGGATTCCGGAGAGACTAATTAGCGCATGCATCACCGGGCCGCCCGAGACTTCGGCCAGGATGAAATGGCCGGCAAAGGCTAGGAAGACGCCAAGACAGAATATCTCCAGGGAATGCGAGCCGCACAGGATCAGCGGCCGCAGCCAGGGCGATTTCAGGCCCGGCCAGTCCCGGGGCAGGACGCGCACGGTGAGCGCGGCCAGCGCCAGGAAATGCGTGAAGCGCAGCACGTCGAGGTCGGCCTTGTCGATCGGATACATCCACTGCTCGAGCCGCTTCGGCATGAAGTGGGAGAGCTGCGGCACATACCAGGTCAGCGTCACGTAGAATGCCGCGACCAGATAGGCGATCGCGATCCACATCGTCACCCGCGAAGCGAGAATGTGCGACATCCGTCGCGCACCCCCGAGCGCGCACCATGCCCCGAACACGAACAGCAATTGCCAGGCGAAGGGATTGAAGGCCCAGAAGCCGTTTGGATAGGCCGACAGATAGAGATCGTATTCCCAGGTCACCGCGTAGAGCGCGACGGAGAGGCCGAGCGTCACGTCGGGGCGCCATTTCATCAGCCACAGGATCAAGGGCAGCGCCAGCATCAGCACGATGTAGAGCGGCAGCACGTCCATGTTGACGGGACGGAAGCGCAGCAGCAGCGCCTGCACGATCGTGACGTCGGGCTGCTTGAGGAAATCCATGATGCCCATCTCTTCGGTGTAGAGCGGGTTCTCGAACCTGGTCGCGACGTAGGAGATTTCGGCAAGGAAGATCGTGAACAGGAAGACGTGGGCGACATAGATCTGCCAGACGCGCCGCAGGATGCGCGCGGTGGCGACGACGATGCCGGACTCCAGCATCGCCCGACCGTAGACGAAGGCGGCGGTATAGCCGGAGATGAAGATGAAGATCTCGGTGGCGTCGCTGAAGCCGTAATTGCGGATCGTGAACCAGGTCAGAAGGCTCGGCGGCAAATGGTCGATGAAGATCAGCCACAGTGCCAGGCCGCGGAACAGGTCGAGCCGGAGCTCGCGCTCGCCGATGGCGGGCAGCGAAATGGCCGGCGATGCCGCGCGCGGCTTTGCACCCGCGGATTTGACCTCCACAGGTTTGGCGGTTCCCGCGATCGTCGATCCCGTCACTTGGTCGGCAATGGTCATCGGGGGCTAAAAACCCTTCCGCAAATCGCGACGTGGCAAGGAGTGTACCGGTCCGGCCGTCATCTCGCAAAGCGCCCGGATCACATGCAAAGACACTTGGACGTGTACTTCCCTGCGAATTCTGGCGGGACGATGTCGCCAGAACCGCCTCCGGCGTTTGGTTCCCGAGCAGATTTCGGTATGATGGCAATCATGTACCGCGCCGTGACCCGCCAGATCGAAGTGACCGTCGAGCCGAACTTTGTTCCGGAGCAGTCGTCGGCCGACCGCTCCCGCTATTTCTGGTCCTACACCATCGTCATCACCAATTCCGGCGACGAGACCGTGCAGCTCAAGACGCGGCACTGGATCATCACCGACGCCACCGGCCGGCAGCAGGAGGTGAAGGGCGAGGGCGTCGTCGGCGAGCAGCCGACGCTCGCCCCCGGCGAACGCTTCGAATACACCTCCGGCGTGCCGCTCACGACCGCCTCGGGCTTCATGACCGGCCGCTACCAGATGGTCAGCGCAACCGGCGAGCGCTTCGAGATCGACGTGCCGACGTTCTCGCTGGACAGCCCGGACAACAAGCGGGTGTTGAATTAGGGTCTGAGATGGTGGGCACGCTTCGCTTTACCCGCCCTCCGGCACTACAGCACCGCGCTACGCGTCCTCGACGCCCGCCTCGTCCGGTGTGAACTCGTACACCGAGCTGCAGAACTCGCAGGTCACGACGACCTTGTCGTCCTTGACCATCGCGGCACGATCGTCGGACGAAAAGCTCTTCAGCATCGATGCCACCGCGTCGCGCGAGCAGGAGCATTGCGCCTTCAAGGGCAGCGGATTGAACACGCGCACGCCGCGTTCGTGGAACAGACGGTAGAGCAGCCGCTCGCCGGACAGCTCCGGATCGATCAGCTCGACATCTTCGACGGTCTCGATCAGCGAGCGCGCCTCGACCCAAGCATCGTCTTCAGCGACGGCATGCACCTCGACGCCTTCGGGCGCATCGCCGGGATGCAGATCGGCCTGCCGCGCGCGCTCGGGCGCCTTCGGCAGGAACTGCATCAGCATGCCGCCGGCGCGCCAGCGATGCTTGCCGCCGTCGTTCGAGCGCCATTCCTCGCCGACGGCGAGGCGCACGCGGGTCGGGATCTGCTCGGAGCGCAGGAAATATTCGTGAGCGGCGTCTTCCAGGCTGCCGCCGTCGAGCGCGACCAGGCCCTGGTAGCGGCTCATGTCGGGGCCCTGGTCGATGGTCATGGCTAGATGACCGTGCCCCAGCAGCGCGCCGGAATCCTTTGCATCGCCGAGGCGCGCGGCGTCGTAGCGCGCATAGGCGCGCAGACGATCCGGCGCCTGATAGTCCACGACCAGAAACGACACCGGACCGTCGGTCTGGGCCTGGAGGATGAAGCGGCCCTCGAACTTCAGCGCCGAGCCGAGCAGCGTGGTCAGCACGATGGCCTCGCCGAGCAGCTTGCCGACCGGCGCCGGGTAATCGTGCTTGGTCAGGATCTCGTCGAGCGCCGGACCAAGCCGCACCAGCCGACCGCGCACATCGAGCGCGTCGACCTCGTAGGGCAGCACGGCGTCATCAATCGGAACCGCGGATGGCGCGCGAACCGGGCCTTCGGGCCCGGTTTTCATGTCAGGGGATTGGGAAACCATGGCGCTTTATCTGGGGTCGGAAGGCGGAATTGGAAGGGGTTCGGAGCAGCTCATCTGGACACTGGTTTGATCATGATACGGCAACTTCGGTGTCGCCCCGGCGAAGGCCGGGACCCATAACCACGAATATTGGTTTGGCGAAAACTCGT
The DNA here is from genome assembly GCF_023073095.1 of Bradyrhizobium sp. 44. NCBI lineage: Bacteria > Pseudomonadati > Pseudomonadota > Alphaproteobacteria > Hyphomicrobiales > Nitrobacteraceae > Bradyrhizobium > Bradyrhizobium sp. 44. The sequence goes on along the minus strand of NZ_JADPIY010000008.1, from coordinate 415,384 downwards.
TGCCTCCGCCGATCTGCCACAAGAGAGATTCCGCGGTATGGGTCCCGGCCTTCGCCGGGACGACGGAAAGTTAGCTCGCCGCGTCGATCTACTTCACCGCGTCGAAACACCAGGCCAGAATGCCCTTCTGCGCGTGCAGGCGGTTTTCGGCCTCGTCGAAGACGACGGATTGCGGACCGTCGATCACCTCATCGGTGACCTCCTCGCCGCGATGGGCGGGCAGGCAGTGCATGAACAGCGCATCCGGCTTGGCCAGCGACATCAGCTGGGCATTGACCTGATAGGGCTTGAGCACGTTGTGCCGGTGCTCGCCTTCTTTGTCGCCCATCGACACCCAGGTGTCGGTCACGACACAATCGGCGCCGCGCACGGCGGCTTCGGCATCCGTGCCGAGCATGATCGGCGCGCCGGTCGCCTTGATGAAGTCGCGCATCGCTTTTTTCGGCGCGAGCTCCGGAGGAGTCGCGACATTGAGCTGGAATTTGAAGCGCTCGGCGGCGTGCGCCCAGGACGCCAGCACGTTGTTGTCGTCTCCGGTCCAGGCCACCGTCTTGCCCTCGATCGGGCCGCGATGTTCCTCGTAGGTCATGAGGTCGGCCATCACCTGGCAGGGATGCGAGCGCCGCGTCAGGCCGTTGATGACGGGCACGGTGGCGTTCGCCGCAAGCTCCAGAAGGGCGTCGTGATTGAGGATGCGGATCATGATCGCGTCGACATAGCGCGACAGCACCCGCGCGGTGTCGGCGATGGTCTCGCCGCGGCCGAGCTGCATCTCGGCACCGGTGAGCATGATGGGCTCGCCGCCGAGCTGGCGCATGGCAACATCGAAAGACACCCGCGTCCGCGTCGAGGGGCGCTCGAAGATCATCGCCAGCGTCTTGCCTTCGAGCGGCCTGACCGGCTGATGCGCCTTCTGCTTCGCCTTCATCGCGGTGGACGCGGCGAGCATGCGCTTGAGCTCCGACAGCGGCAGCTCGTTGATATCGAGGAAGTGCTTCGGTGTTTTCTCGTGTGTATTATCGGGCGACTTGCTCATCAGCTTGCCGCCCGCTTGTTGCCGGATAACGCGGTGCAGGCGCGCTCGAGCCGCCCGACGCTGTCCTCGATCTCGGCTTCGGTGACGATCAAAGGCGGCAGGAAACGCACGACATTGTCGCCGGCACCGACGGTGAGCAGCTTTTCTGCGCGCAAGGCGGCAACGAGATCGCCGGAAGGCACCACGGCCTTGATGCCGATCAGGAGGCCCTCGCCGCGCACTTCGCTGACGACATCGCCATGACGGTCGATCACGGAGGCGAGCTTCTGCTTGAGCAGCAGCGACATCCTCTGCACGTGATCGAAGAAGCCGGGCTTGAGCATGACGTCGAGCACGGCATTCGCAGCCGAGATCGCGAGCGGATTGCCGCCGAAGGTCGAGCCGTGCGAGCCCGGCGTCATGCCGGATGCCGCTTCCGCGGTCGCAAGGCAGGCGCCGATCGGGAAGCCGCCGCCGAGCGCCTTGGCCAGCGACATCACGTCGGGTTCGACGCCAAGGCGGCGGTACGCGAACAGATCGCCGGTGCGGCCCATGCCGGTTTGCACCTCGTCGAAGGCGAGCAACAGACCCTTCTCGTCGCAGAGCTGGCGCAACGCCCTCAGGAAGGCGGGCGTTGCCGAACGCACACCGCCCTCGCCCTGGATCGGCTCGATCAGGATTCCGGCGGTCTGCGGACCGATCGCCTTTTTCACCGCGTCGAGATCGCCATGCGCAACTTGGTCGAAGCCCTCCATCGGGGGGCCGAAACCTTCGAGATATTTTGCCGAACCCGTCGCGGCAAGTGTCGCCAGCGTGCGGCCATGGAAGGCGCCTTCGAAGGTGATCATGCGATAGCGGTCGGGATGGCCCTTCGCGGCGTGATAACGGCGCACGACCTTGATCACGCATTCCAGCGCTTCGGCGCCGGAATTGCAGAAGAACACGAACTCCGCGAAACTTTCATTGCACAGGCGCGCGGCGAGCTTTTCGCCGTCCGGGCTCTGGAACAGGTTCGACATGTGCCAGAGCTTCGTGGCCTGCTCCTGCAACGCCGCGACCAGCGCCGGATGGGCATGGCCGAGCGCATTCACCGCAACGCCGGAGGTGAAGTCCAGATAGCGCTCGCCATTGGTCGCGATCAGCCAGCAGCCTTCGCCACGCTCGAAACCGAGGTCGGACCTGGCGAAAACGGGGAGCAAATGCGGCGCTGCGCTGTTAGTCATGACGGTCACTTGAATGTTGCGGACGGTGTGAGCGTGCATTGCGCAACGCACCATCGACCGGCCCGGAAAACGAAACGTGCCGCCTCTTGAGGGCGGCACGCGCGACTATCTTAGGCCTGGTGAAACGGGTGTCAATGCCGCCCGGAAAGCCTCGCGAAACGCTGAATCCGTAGTCTTGCGGTGCCGATTTTGCGGGATTTAGTCACGGAACATGTGGAAGCGAGTCGGCGGACTCTTGCGCGGGAGTCACGCCATATTGTAGCGTTTGGATTGTCAGATACGACATCTCGTGCAGTGGTTCTGATCTTTAAGTCCTTATGTACCGGCGTAAACGTTCGGGCGTTCAAGACGCGCCCGGCGAGCCTTAAGGGATTCTGGCGGCACGGGTTTTTGAAGGCTTAGGCATTCGCTGCGAGGCCCCAGGATGGCTGGCGCGCAGCGAGGGAAAGGGTGCAATGACGGTTTTGACCTGGTCCGATGATCGCGTCGAGCAGCTGAAAAAGCTCTGGGAGGCCGGACTTTCGGCCAGCCAGATCGCGGCGGAGCTCGGCAATGTGACCCGCAATGCCGTGATCGGCAAAGTGCACAGGCTCGGCCTCTCGGGCCGCGCCAAGAGCCCTTCGTCGGCAGCGCCCCGGCCGCGCAAGGCGCGCCCCGCGCAGCACATGATGCGGGTGAGCCGCCCGATCTCGCGCGGCAACACCGCGCTGGCGCAGGCCTTCGAGGTCGAGGCTGAGCCGGATCCGGTCACCTACGACAACGTGGTGCCGATGAGCCAGCGGCTGTCGCTGCTGGAATTGAACGAGGCGACCTGCCACTGGCCGGTCGGCGATCCCTCAAGCCCGGACTTCTTCTTCTGCGGTGGACGGGCGCTGTCCGGCCTGCCCTATTGCGCCCAGCACTCGCGCGTCGCGTACCAGCCGGCGTCGGATCGGCGGCGTGCACCGGTGAAGCCGGGGCCGCGGTAATTACGGCAAGTCGTCGCGCGAAGACGGCTCAACGATTTCAGTCTCGTCCCGGCCTAGTGCGCAATTGCGCGCGGGGGGCCGGGACCCATACTCCGAGCGCGCAGTTGCCGTGCGAAAGGGGTCGCTCCGAGTCTTCGCCAAACCACGTTCGGTGGTTATGGGTCCCGGATCAGCGCTCGCTTGTCCGGGACGACGTCGAAGAATTCGGGACAGCTTGCCAACAAACAAGGCTGCAACCCTATACCTGCTCCGCCTTGGCAAACCGATCATCCAGCGCGTAACCGGCGCCGCGGACGGTGCGGATCGGGTCCTGCTCGCGGCCGAGATTGAGCAGCTTGCGCAGGCGGCCGATATGCACGTCGACGGTACGCTCGTCGATATAGATGTCGCGGCCCCAGACGCTGTCGAGCAGTTGCTCGCGCGAGAACACCCGTCCCGGATGCTCCAGGAAGAACTCCAGCAGGCGATATTCGGTCGGACCGAGATCGATCGGCCGGCCCGAGCGCGCCACGCGGCGCTTGTCGCGGTCGAGCTCGATGTCGCCAAAAGCAAGGACGGTGGCGAGCCGCTCCGGGCTTGCGCGCCGCAGCAGGCCTTTCACGCGCGCCAGCAGCTCCGGCACCGAGAATGGCTTGACGATGTAATCGTCGGCGCCGGTCGCAAGACCCCGCACCCGCTCGCTCTCCTCGCCGCGCGCGGTGAGCATGATGATCGGGAGCTGCTTGGTCTCGGGACGGGTGCGAAGCCGCCGGCACAACTCGATGCCTGACAGGCCCGGCAGCATCCAGTCGAGCACGATCAGATCGGGGATGTGCTCCTTGAGGCGGGTGTCGGCGTCGTCGCCGCGCATCACCGTCTCGACGTCATAGCCGTCGCCTTCGAGGTTGTAGCGGAGAAGCTCGGTCAGGGCTTCCTCGTCCTCAACCACCATAATGCGTGCGCCCATCGGGTCGTCGCTCCCTTAAGTCTTCAGGTGTTCGGTACCGTGTTGGCGAAGGTCGTCATGTCGCCCTTCGGCCGCTTGTCGGTGATCGCCTGGCCCTCAATCATGTAGAACACGGTCTCGGCGATGTTGGTGGCGTGGTCGCCGATCCGCTCGATATTCTTGGCGCAGAACATCAGGTGAATACAGAACGAGATGTTGCGCGGATCCTCCATCATGTAGGTGAGGAGCTCGCGGAACAGCGAGGTGCAGATGGCGTCGACTTCCTCGTCACCCTTCCACACCGCCATCGCCGCCGGCAAATCATGCGCGGCATAAGCGTCCAGCACCGACTTGACTTGCTGCTGCACGAGGTCGGTCATGTGCTCGAGGCCGCGGAACAGCTTGAGCGGATGGAAGTCCGTCTCCAGCGCCGCAACGCGCTTGCCCATGTTCTTGGCGAGGTCGCCGATGCGCTCGAGATCGGTCGCGACGCGCATGGCGCCGACGATCTCGCGCAGATCGACCGCCATTGGCTGGCGCCGGGCGATGGTGAGCACCGCGCGTTCCTCGATGCGCTTCTGCAGCGCGTCGAGTTCAGTGTCGATGGCGACGACGCGCTGGCCGAGCGGGACGTCGCGGCGGATCAATGCGTCGACGGACTCGACGATCATGCGCTCGGCGATGCCGCCCATCTCTGCGACCAGGCGTGTGAGTTCCTGGAGGTCGGTGTCGAAGGCCTTTGCGGTATGTTCAGAACCCATGTCGCGTCTCCTAGCCGAACCGGCCGGTGATGTAATCCTGCGTGCGCCGGTCGGACGGCGACGTGAAGATCTTGCTGGTGTCGTCGAACTCGATCAACTCGCCGAGATACATGAAGGCGGTCTTGTCGGAGACGCGCGCCGCCTGCTGCATGTTGTGGGTGACGATCGCGATCGTGTAATCCTCGGACAGCTCCTGGATCAGCTCCTCGACCTTGGCGGTCGAGATCGGGTCGAGCGCCGAACAGGGTTCGTCGAACAGGATCACCTCGGGCCGCACCGCGACGGTGCGGGCGATGCAGAGACGCTGCTGCTGGCCGCCGGAGAGCGACAGGCCGGAGGCGTTGAGCTTGTCCTTGACCTCGTTCCACAGCGCGCCGCCGCGCAGCGCCTTCTCGACGCGGCCGTCCATCTCGGACTTCGAGATCTTCTCATAGAGACGGATGCCGAACGCGATGTTCTCGTAGATCGTCATCGGGAACGGCGTGGGCTTCTGGAATACCATGCCGACGCGGGCGCGCAGCAGATTGAGGTCCAGCTTGCCGTCGAGGATGTTGGTCTGGTCGAGCATGAGCTGACCGGTGGCGCGCTGACCGGGATAGAGGTCGTACATCCGGTTGAAGATGCGCAGCAGGGTCGACTTGCCGCAGCCTGACGGACCGATGAACGCCGTGACACGGTTGGCGCCGAGCGTCAGGTTGATGTTCTTCAGCGCATGGTGCTCGCCGTAATAGAAGTTCAGGTTGCGCACGGTCACCTTGGGGGGCGCCTCCGGCAGCACTGCCGCGTGCGGCAGTCCACCTGACGCGCTCATCGATACGGAAAGATCACTCATTTTGCGGTCCTCTCGGCGCCAAGGATGCGCGCGAAAATATTAAGGGCAAGAACGGTCAGGGTGATGAGCAGCGCGCCGCTCCAGGCCAGCTGCTTCCAATAGGCATAGGGGCTCTGCACGAAGTTGTTGATGGTCACCGGCAGGTTCGCCATCGTTTTGTTTAGGCCGAGGCTGAAGAACTGGTTCGACAGCGCGGTGAACAGCAGCGGCGCGGTTTCACCGGCGACGCGGGCGGTCGCGAGCAGCACGCCCGTGATGAGACCCGAACGGGCAGCGCGATAAGCGATCCGCTTGATCACCAGCGAACGCGGCAGGCCGAGCGCCGAGGCCGCCTCGCGCAACGCGTTCGGCACCAGCAGCAGCATGTCCTCGGTCGTGCGCAGCACCACCGGGATCACGATGACCGCGAGCGCGAGCGAGCCTGCGATCGCGGAGAAGCCGCGCATCGGCACCACCACCGCGCCGTAGATGAACAGGCCGATGATGATCGAGGGTGCCGAGAGCAGGATGTCGTTGATGAAGCGGATCACCGAGGTCAGCCGGTCGTTGCGGCCGTATTCGGCGAGATAGGTGCCGGCGAACATGCCGAGCGGCGCGCCGATGCCGACGCCGATCACGGTCATGATCAGCGAGCCGACGATGGCGTTGAGCAGGCCGCCTTCGTTCGATCCCGGTGGCGGCGTGTTCTCGGTGAACAGCTGGACATTGAGTCCGGCCAGTCCGTTGTAGAGCAGCGTAATCAGGATCAGCGCGAGCCAGGTGACACCGAAGGCGGTTGCGGCGATGCAGAGCCCGCGGACGACGATGTCCTTGCGGCGGCGGCGTGAATAGATCGGATTCATGGCGTCAGTTCCCCGCCTTCTTTTCCAGCCGCATCAGCATCAGCCGCGCCGCCGCGAGCACGAAGAAGGTCAGCACGAACAGCAGGAGGCCGAGCAGGATCAGGCCGGACTGGTGCAGGCCGTCGCTCTCGGCGAACTCGGATGCGATCGCCGCCGAGATCGTGGTGCCGGGGGCGAAGATCGACGACGAGATCCGGAACGAGTTGCCGATGATGAAGGTCACCGCCATGGTCTCGCCGAGCGCGCGGCCCAGCGCCAGCATGACGCCGCCGATGACGCCGACGCGGGTGTAGGGGATCACCACGCTGCGGACGACTTCCCAGGTGGTGCAGCCGACGCCGTAGGCGGCTTCCTTCAGCACCGGAGGCACTGTCTTGAACACGTCGACCGAAATCGAGGTGATGAAGGGCAGCACCATGATGGCGAGGATCAGCGCGGCATTGAACAGGCTGAGATAGGACGGGGGACCTGCGAAGATCGCGCCCAGCACGGGCACGCCATCGAAGATCTTGATCATGAAGGGCTGGAACGTGTTGGCGAGGAACGGGCCGAGCACGAAGAAGCCCCACATGCCGTAGATGATCGAGGGGATGCCGGCGAGCAGCTCGATCGCCATGCCGATCGGGCGGCGCAGCCATTGCGGGCAGAGCTCGGTAAGGAAGATCGCAATGCCGAGACCCACGGGAATGGCGATCAGCATCGCGATGAAGGAGGTGACGAGCGTGCCGTACATCGGCCCGAGCGCGCCGAGCACGGGCGGATCGGCGGACGGCGCCCAGCGCTGCGTCCACAGGAACGAGACCCCGAATTCCTTCATCGCCGGGAAGGCGCCGACGATCAGCGAAATGATGATGCCGCCGAGGATCAGAAGCACCGAGATCGCGGAGAGCCGCGTGATCCAGTAGAAGGTGACGTCGCCGAGCTTGAACGCGCTCAAGGCCTTGGCGCGATCATACGGTCCGGCGTCGTCGATTACATCGCTCTGAACGGCCATCTCTGCCACGCCGATCCCCTGTACCAAATAGTATACGTTTTTTGTTGGTCCGTGCCCCGGATGCGGCGCAGCGCATCCGGGGCACGAGCGTCGCGAGCCTAGCTCTTGATGTCGGCAGCCCAGGTCTTCTCGATCAGCTGAACGACCGGGTCCGGCATCGGGATGTAGTCGAGCTCTTCAGCCGCCTTGCCGCCGCTCTTGAAGGCCCAGCGGAAGAACTTGATGGCTTCCTGCGAGGCCGCCTTGTCGGTGGCGTCCTTGTGCATGAGGATGAAGGTCGCCGCCGTGATCGGCCACGACTTCTCGCCGGGCTGGTCGGTCAGGATGACGTAGTAGCCGGGAGCCTTGGCCCAGTCGGCGTTGGCGGCGGCCGCCTGGAACGCTTCGACGGTGGGCTGCACCGGCTTGCCGGCCTTGTTGACGAGACCGGTGTAGGTCAGCTTGTTCTGCTTGGCATAGGCGTACTCGACGTAACCGATCGAGTTCTTGGTCTGGCTGATGTTGCCCGACACGCCTTCGTTGCCCTTGGCGCCGACGCCGACCGGCCACTCGACGGCGGTACCTTCACCGACCTTGCTCTTCCAGTCCGCGCTGGCCTTGGCGAGGTAGTTGGTGAAGTTGAAGGTGGTGCCCGAACCGTCCGAACGGCGGACCACGGTGATGGCTTCCGAGGGCAGCTTCACGTTCGGGTTCAGCTTCTTGATCGCGGCGTCGTCCCATTTGGTGATCTTGCCGAGATAGATGCTGGCCAGCGTCTCGCCGTCGAACACCATCTCACCGGGCTTCACGCCCTCGATGTTGACGACGGGAACAATGGCACCCATCACCATCGGCCACTGGACGAGGCCGTCCTTCTCGAGCTGCTCGGCCTTGAGCGGCGCGTCGCTGGCGCCGAACGTCACGGTCTTGGCCTGGATCTGCTTGATGCCGCCCCCGGAGCCGATCGACTGGTAGTTCAGGCCGTTGCCGGTCTCTTTCTTGTAGGCGTCGGCCCATTTGGAATAGATCGGGAACGGGAACGTCGCACCGGCTCCCGTGATGTCGGCAGCAAAGGCCGCTGTCGTCGATGCGGCGACCATGCCAGCAGCGACGAGTGTTTTGAGGAAATTCATGCTGGTCTCCATACAGGGGAGCGAAGCGCCATCCGCGCCCGATCGCGCTCCCCGTGCCGCCCCTTTAGGAGCGGACAGCTGAGCTTTTACGAAGGTTTGGTGACAGTCGGATGACAGTGTTAAGCAGCTGAAATCGCTGGAATTTAGCTCAGAGCCGCAGGCTTGCCCTGGGGGAAACAGGCAGCGAAAGTGGCGCCCTGCTTGGGCACGCTTTCGATCAAAAGCCGGCCGCGATGGCGGTTAAGAATATGTTTCACCAGCGATAATCCGAGGCCGGTGCCGCCCTGCGAGCGGCTGTCGCCGACATCGACCCGGTAGAACCGCTCCGTCAGCCGCGGCAAATGTTCCGGCGCGATGCCGGGGCCGAAATCCCGGACCAAGACCCGGATTTCCTGAGTTCCATCGGGGGCGGAACTGGACGTCAGCGACACGATGACACGACCGCCCGAGGCGCCGTATTTGAGCGCGTTCTCGATCAAATTCTCGAACAGGCGGAGCAGCTCCTCACGGTCGCCCGCGATCAGCACCGGGGTCTCAGGCAGCTGGGTCTCGACCTCGACCTGGCGTTCCCGGGCCAGCGGCTCGAGCCCGTCGGCGACCTGCAAGATGATCGGCAGCAGGTCGACCAGGGTGTCGGGCCGCACATGGGCCGACAGCTCCACCCGCGACAGCGACAGCAGATCGTCGATCAGACGCGCCATCCGGGTGGCCTGGTTGTGCATGATGCCGAGGAAGCGCTCGCGCGCCTTGGGATCGTCCTTGGCCTGGCCCTGGAGCGTGTCGATGAAGCCGGACAGCGCGGCCAGCGGGGTACGCAACTCGTGACTGGCATTGGCGACGAAATCGGCCCGCATCTCCTCGACCCGGCGCAGCGGCGTCTGGTCGTGGAAGGTCATCAGCATGCATTTGTCGGCGCCGCCGAAGGTGGTCGGCACCGGCACCGGCGTGATGGTCAGCTCCATCCAGCGATCGACCGGGACATGGTCGAGATAGGTCGCGCGCCGCGGCTCGGTGGTCGCGATCGACTCGCGCAGGGCCGTGATGATCTCGGGCGAGCGCAGCGCGAACTGGGCGAGCTCATTCCGGCGCAGCGCCGGCGCGAGCTGGGCGGCCGCAGCGTTGAGATGGATGACGCGGCCGGCGCGATCGAGCAGCACCGCGGGATCTGGCATGCCGGCGACCACCGCGGCGACTGCCGCGCTCTCAACCGGGTTGACGCGGCGGGTCTCTTCGCGCGAGGCGGCGGTATCGTGCAGGCGCCACGGGATCAGCGCGGCGGCCGCGATGCAGACGAACACCGCAATCGCATGCAGTGCCGACAATTCGCCCAGCGAGACCACCACCGACAGTGCCAGCGCCGCGGCGATCAGGATGACGGTCGAGTGCCGCAGCCGGTCGGACCAGGGCTGGGAGGAGGGAGAAGATGGGGCGTCGATCGCCATCGGGGCGGGCTTCTCCAAAGGACTTTGCGCCGGTCAGGCGCCGCTGTCGCTGCGCTTTCTCACGTAAGCGGCTTCAGGTGCGGGGCCGGGGTCGAGCTTGAGCGCCGCCTGCTGCAGGCGTTTCGATCGCGCGCCGATGATAACTTCGCGAAACGTCAGCAAGATTACAGAAATGACGAAAGGGGACAGATAATAGAGGACGCGGAACAGCAGCATCCCACCCAGCAGCTCCTCCCGGTCCATCTGCCAGAGCCCGACCAGCATCGCCGCGTCGAACACACCAAGGCCTCCGGGCGAATGGCTGGCAAAGCCGAGCAGCGTGGCCGAGACGAAGATCACCGCGACCACCACGAAGCCGAGATTGGGCTCGTCCGGGACCAGCACGTACATCGCGAGCGCGCAGAAGCCGAGATCGATGATGCCGATCGCGATCTGGAGCAGGGTCAGCGGGCCGCCCGGCAGCATCACGGTCCAGGGCCCGCGGCCGACCATCCGCGGCTGGGTCCAGACCCAGACCACGTAAGCCACCAGTCCGACGATGATCATCATCGCCAGCATCCGGTTGAGCCAGGGCGGAAGCATGTCGATCGAGGCCGCGGCCTCCGGATGATAGGAGATGCCGAGGCCCAGCACCGCGGCATTACCGAGCCAGAAGGTCAGGCCGGCGAGGAAACAGATTTTTGCGACGTCGATCGCGTTCAGGCCGTAGGCGGAATAGATACGGTAGCGCACCGCGCCGCCGGTGAAGACGCTGGCGCCGACATTGTGGCCGATCGAATAGCTGGTGAAGGCGGCGAGCGCGTTGATCCGATAGGGCACGTGGGGGTGGCCGATCGCGCGCACGGCGAACAGGTCGTAGAAGGTCAGCGTGAAATAGCCCGCGGCGACGAACAGCGCCGCCATCCCAATCTGGCTCGGCTCGGTGCTCTTGATCGCTTCGAGGACTTCGTTGACATCGATGCCGCGCAGCATGTGGTAGAGCACATAGCAAGCGATGCCGATGACCGCGACGCTGATCACAACTCCAAGCTTATGCAGGATTTGCTTCTGGCGCAGAAACGACATCGCCCTGCGTATGGCTTCCAGCATCTAAACCTCGAACAACGCTTCAGCGGCCAGGGTGGCCGGCGAACAGGCGGACGACACGCAGGCACCCGACGAATCCTCGCCGGCGGCTCCGGCATCGCGCATGCCCCCTGCCCCTCCACTAGCGCGTTTTGGGGCGGAGTGGAATTCGACAATTCGAACAAAAAGTCGTGGCTTCAAGGTTTTAGGCAGGTTGCGGGCTCCTGATGCACGGTTTGGCGCTTTCGGCGGCAAGCCTGACGCGAATCTCCATGGCAATCCTGCGCAGACGCCATGAAGTTTTGATGATTTCGGCCGTACAATGTTCCGTCACGGCTTAAGTCGAAATCAATCTATGGGCGGGATTCCGCTGTTGAAAGAGGGTCGCGCCGCGCGCGGCCGCCGCGGCGCGCACGATTACGTGGCCGACGGCTCGCACTCGATCATCCGGTTGCACTGCGACATCACAGACGTCATTGCGGCCGCCCGCCAGCGGCCGCGATGAGCACGTCGTTCGGAGGTAGCGTTCTGCTCAGGCCGCAAGCTGCGGGCGCACCGCCTCGATGCCCGCGATCCAGCCGACGACGGAGCGCCCGATCGCCTCGGGGTGATCCTCCTGGAGGAAATGCAGGCCGGCGCCGAGACGAACCAGCGCGCGGTGCTTCAGGGAGGCTGCAAACCGTTCGGCAAATTCCGGTGCGACCAGAGCTCCGGGCTCACCGGTGAACAGGAGCTTTGGATAGGACGACGAGGCCAGCACTGCATGCGCGGACTGGAGCACCTGATAAACGTCAGCGGGCTCGCCTGCGATCGGCATGTCAAGCGCCCACGACGCCTCTTCGCGTTTCACCTGCCGAGCGATGAGTTATCGGAGTTTGAGGCCCAGCGGATTCGAACTCAGGCCGGCGGCATGCTGCGCGCGACCACCCGGTCGCGCAGCCAGGCGCCGATGGCGGCGCCGACGAGGTAGCAGGCGAACATGGTCAGGCCGAGGTCGAGCCAGTAGCCGAAGCGGCCGGGGACCACATGCGCGAGCGAGGCCGCGACCAGGCCGGCAACAAGCACGGCGAGCCAGCGCGCGGTCACCTTCGAGGTGCCGTTGCCGCGTTGGACCACCGAGATCCAGCCCATGCAGAAGCCGAGCAGCAGCGAGCCGATCAGCCAGCCCAGATGGAACGAGACGAGATAGGGCATCGTCACCTCACCAGAAATTCGATGCGGCGGTTCTGCGCCTTGGCGTCTTCGCTGTCGTTGCCGGCGACGGGCTGCGTGCTGCCGTAGCCGACCGCGGTGAAGCGGCTGGCAGGCAGGCCGGCCTTGACCAGATAGTCGATCACCGCCTGCGCGCGCTTCTCCGAGAGTGCCTGGTTGAACGAATCCTCGCCGTCGGCATCGGTATGCCCGGCGACCTCGATATTGGTGGTGGGGCATCGCAATGCCGTCTCGATCAGGTGATCGAGAATGCCGGCGGAATCCGGATCAATGTCGGCGCGCTTCGCCCCGAAGCGAATCTTGGCCTTGGCCAAAAGCTCCGAGAACAATTGCTGGCACACGGTGCCGTCGACCGGACCGGCTGCGGGTTTCACCGTGATTTCCGGCTTGTATTGCCAGTTTTTCGGAAAGTCCTTGCCAAGGCCTGCGCGGATGTCATTGGCGGCACCTTCATAGAGCGCATCGCCCGACAGCTTCACCTCGCGGTCGGACACGACGAGCGTGCCGGTCGACAGTCGCGACAGCGCGCCGAGCGCTGCGACCACGGCGGGGCTGAACGAGCCGGGCGCGCCGACGCTGGCCTTGAGATTGTCGACGACCTTTTCGTTGAAGAATTTCCGCGACGCGCTGGTGGCGATGGCGGCGTGGACATTGTTGTCGGGAACATAGCCGGTCAGCGTCACCGTCGCGGCCACCGGATCCTTGTAGGCCTGGAAGACGTAAGGCGGCGCCTTGACGTCGTTGGCGGCGATCGAAAAGCCCTCGGGCAGGTTTTTCAGCGCCGCTGCGACGGCTTCGCGGCCGCCGAGATCGCGCGCCATGCCCGACAGCGTGACTTTGGTGTCTGTGATTGTGATCTTGCCGTCCTTGAGCTTGCCTATCTGGTCGAGCAGCAGCATCGCAGCCGCCTCGAACCGCGGCGGTGCGCCGCGGGCCAAACCCATCTGATCGGCCACCTCGGTACCGGCGACCTCCTTGCGGGCCGCCTCGGTCAGGCGGCCCTTCATCGACGGCAGGGGCGCGGAGCCTGACAGCGTCACCCGCACCACATCGCGTTCGGCGTTCCAGACGAAGGGCTTTGCCTCGGGAACGAGGCGGGTCCGGTCGTCGACCAGGCGCACGCCGGGCACGGTCTCGACCGCCACAACAGCGTCGCGGCGACCTTCCTCGGAAAAGGCCTCCGCAGCCAGGCTGACGTCGCGGCCGTCCACCGCGATCCGGGTCTTGTCCAGAACGGTATCCTTTAGCGCCGCCGAACTGCGGGCGGAAAGGTCCGCCTCGACCGGCAAAGTGTTATTCCAGGCCGCAAATCCCCACATGACGGCCAGGGGGATGAGCCCCGGCCACCATTTGCTGGCCCACCTGAAAAGCTTCTGCATTCGACGACCCGAACTCTGGAACCGGAGACAAAACAAACCCTTGGCAGGCTGTCAAACCGGAAATGACGCCCTTCCGAAGGCCGGGCGTGGACAATTGGAATAACTTTTTCTTCAAGGGTTCTTCCGTAAGTTGAAGGCGGAATGCCAAAGTCCGCCAGCGGGTCATGAAACAACTTCGTAACAACGTCATCCGCGCCGGGCTGGAAGCACTCTATTTCAGCGGCGCCCACCACCTGTTGCGCCCGCTTTTGTCGGGCGTCGGCGCCATTTTCATGCTGCATCACGTGCGGCCGGCCCGCGCCGCGGCGTTTCAGCCGAACCGGCATCTCGAAGTCACCCCCGAATTCCTGCGCGCGACACTGTGCCATCTGCGCTCGCGTGAGATCGACATCGTCAGCATGGACGAGCTGCATGAGCGGCTGGTGCGGCGCCGGTTCGACCGCCGCTTCGCCGCCTTCACGCTCGACGATGGCTATCGCGACAATCTCGATTTTGCGCTGCCGGTTCTGCGCGAATTTGACGCGCCTCTGGCGGTCTATGTCGCCAGCGACTTCGCGGAGGGCACGGGTCGGCTGTGGTGGGAGGCGCTGGAGGCCGTGATCGCCAAGGCCGAGCAGATCGAGGTGACGATCGGCAATGCCGCGCTGCGGCTCGATGCGACGACGCCAGCCGCCAAGCAGGCGGCGTTCGACCGTCTGCACGACTGGTTGCGCGCATTGCCCGGCGAGCACGATCTCAAGCGCGAGATCGAGGCGCTCTGCACGAAGTACGGTGTCGACATGGCCGCGCTGTGCCGCAGCCTCTGCCTGTCCTGGGACGAGGTGAAGACATTTGCCGCCGATCCCCTGGTCACGATCGGCGCGCATTCTGTCAGCCATTGCAATCTCGCCAAGCAAAGCGAAGCGATCGCCACGCAGGAGATGGCCGTGAGCCGCGCCCGGATCGAGCAGGCGCTCGGCCGCAATGTCCAGCATCTTGCCTATCCCTATGGCGATCGCGAGGCGGCGGGCGAGCGTGAATTCGTGCTCGCTGCATCCGCCGGTTTCAAGACCGCGGTGACGACGCGACCCGGCATGCTGTTCGCCGAAAACGCCGGCCACATGACCGCGCTGCCACGGGTCTCGCTCAACGGCAATTACCAGGACACGCGGATTCTGCCGGTGCTGACCTCGGGCGCCGCCACCGCGATGTGGAACGGCTTCCGCAGGATCGCGGCGGCGTAGCCGCGCTCTCCCCTGTCGTCCCGGCGAAGGCCGGGACCCATACCGCGTGATTTTTCGATTGCGATCGGTATCAATCCCGACCGACCGGCTTCCGCCAAACGTCTCTCTGTGGTTATGGGTCCCGGCCTTCGCCGGGACGACACTGAGTCGGTCGAATGGCTGCACCAACCACACGCTCGCCTTCCTTGACTCCCCTCCCCACCCCGCTCACAACCGGCGCAAACCAAGGGAGGCACCATGTTCAACGATCTGTTCTCGCTCAAAGGCCGCGTCGCGCTGGTGACTGGCGGTTCGCGCGGCATCGGCAAGATGATCGCGGCGGGATTTCTCAGCGCAGGGGCCGCGAAGGTCTACATCACCGCGCGCAAGGCCGGGCCTTGCGAGGCGACCGCGAACGAGCTCTCCGCACAGTATGACGGAGAATGCATCGCACTGCCGATCGACATCTCGACCGTCGACGGCTGCGACAGGCTCGCTGGCGAAATCATCAAGCTGGAGCCGAAGCTCGACATCCTCGTCAACAATGCCGGGGCTGCCTGGGGCGCGGAGTTCGATGAATTCCCCGAAAGCGGCTGGGACAAGGTGATGGACCTCAACGTCAAGTCGCTGTTCTTCCTGACCAAGGCGCTGGCCAAGCCGCTGCGCGCGGCGGCTTCGCATGAGCGGCCCGCCAAGGTCATCAACATTGCCTCGGTCGACGGCATCTTCGTCAATCCCGGCGAGACCTACTCCTATGCCGCGAGCAAGGCCGCGGTGATCCATTTGACGCGGCGCATGGCGACGAAACTGATCAAGGACAACATCAACGTCACCGCGATCGCGCCCGGCGCGTTCAAGTCCGACATGAACCGGGCTGCGCGCGACCATTCGGACGAGGTCGCCAAGCGCATTCCGGCGCGGCGGATCGGAACCGACGAGGACATGGCCGGCGTGGCGATCTATCTCGCCTCGCGCGCGGGTGACTACGTGGTCGGCAACACCATCGCGGTGGATGGCGGCGTGGTGTACGCGAACGCGGGCCTGGAGATCGCGGGGTAGGCGGGGGCGCGTCAGCACGACGCCCTCACCTCACGGGCCAGGGGTCGTCCCGGCCTACGACTCGATCCTCACATACTCGAAATCGCCGGGCTTGTTGTCGATGCCGACTTTCGGCGGCGAGATCCAGGAGGCGAACTGGCCGGTCTCGGTGACGGGCTGCATCAGCGAGGTGATGAAGTCGCCGTCGGCGGTCGAGGGCAGCCATTCATCCTTGCGCTTCGTCCAGGTGGCGTCGTCGATCAGGAGACCATCCGGCGTCGCGTGGATGCTCTTGAACTCGCCGATATGGCGATGGAAGGCGACGTTGGGCAGCTTGAGCTGGAATTGGTAGCCCGCGGTCGAGATCACCTTGTTCCAGCGCAGCATGCCCTTGACGCAATCCTGGCTGTAATCGTCGCGCAGGCGCATGTTGAGCGCGGTCAGCGCCGGCTCGTCCACCAGCTTGATCTCGCCATCGATGAACTTTAGCACCGGATAGGTCGCGTTCTTGAGCTGATGATCGTCGTCGATCTGGGTCTCGTGATAGCGGCCCTTGATGCCGGTGTTGAAGGCGTTCGCCGCGTTGGTCGAGACTTCCGAGCCAAACAGATCGAGCGACAGCGTATAGTGCAGGTTCAGCTTCTTCTGGATGGTCGGCAGGTCGATCACACCAAGCGCGCGGACCTTCGCGATGTCGGTGGGATCGGTGATGCCGGCTTCCCGCATCGCGTCGCAGGTGCGCTGCACGACACGGGTGATGCCGGTCTCGCCGACGAACATGTGGTGCGCTTCTTCCGTCAGCATGAAGCGGCAGGTGCGCGACAACGGATCGAAGCCGGACTGCGCCAGCGAGTGCAGCTGCATCTTGCCGTCGCGGTCGGTGAAATAGGTGAACATGAAGAAGGACAGCCAGTCCGGCGTCGCCTCGTTGAAGGCGCCCAGCATGCGTGGCGAATCAGCGTCACCCGAGCGGCGGCGCAACAAATCGTCAGCCTCTTCACGTCCGTCGCGGCCAAAGTACTTTTGCAGCAGGTACACCATCGCCCAGAGGTGACGGCCTTCCTCGACATTGACCTGGAACAGGTTGCGCATGTCGTATAGCGAGGGCGCGGTCTTGCCGAGGTGGCGCTGCTGCTCCACGGAGGCAGGCTCGGTGTCGCCCTGGATCACGATCAGACGGCGCAGCATGGCGCGATATTCACCCGGGACTTCCTGCCAGGCCGGTTCGCCAAAATGCTCGCCGAACGGCACGACGCGGTTCTCTTCCTGGGGAGCAAGGAGAATGCCCCAGCGATACTCGGGCATCCGCACGTAGTCGAACTTGGCCCAGCCGCGCGGATCGACCGAATAAGCGGTGCGCAAGTACACCAGCGATTCCTGGAAGCCTTCCGGCCCCATGTCTTTCCACCAGTCCATGTAGCCGGGATGCCAGCCTTCCAGCGCTTTGAGCACCTGACGGTCTTCGGCCAGATTGACGTTGTTCGGAATCTTGGTCGAGTAGTCGACGTTCATGATGTTCATGGAGGACCTCTCGTGGGGGACTTACTCGTTTAAAGGGTGCGAATGGCGAGTGGCGAGTAGCGAATGGAAATCCCTATTCGCCCTTCGCCACTCCCCACTCGCTAGACTCGCGTCATATCGAATTTCGGCTTCTGGCCGCTGCCGTAGCGGCGCAGCGCGCCTTCCTCGCCGACCGCATTGGGGCGCTGGAAGATCCAGTTCTGCCACGCGGTGAGGCGCGAGAAGATTTTCGATTCCATCGTCTCGGGGCCGACGAAGCGCAGGTTCGCTTCCATGCCGGTGAGGCTGTCGGGCGAGAAGCTGGCGCGCTCCTCCAGGAATACGCGGACCTCGTCGTCCCAGTCGATGTCGTCGAGCGCGAAGGTGACGAGACCGAGCTCTTCGGCCTGCTCGGCGTCCAACGCGGTGCCCATCGTGGCTTCCGCGCGTTCCACATCGGCTGGATCGGCCTGGAAGCGCGACTGAAGCCGCGTCAGGCCATGGCTCATCGGATAAGAGCCAAAATTCAGCGCTGACAGTTCGATCGACGGCGGCGGGCGGTTGTCGCCCTGGCGCGTGCCGATCAGCATGTAGGAGCGGTCGGCGGCGAAGACGAGTTCGGCGAGCGTGCCGGCGAAGCAGGAGCCGGGCTCGACCAGCGTCACCAGCGTGCGCGAGGTGACGTCGATGCGCTTCAAGACGCGCTTCCAGTAATGCCTGATTTCGTTGACCAGCCAGTGCGCCTTGTTGGCTTCGAGGAAGGCGTCGCAAGCGAGCACATGGGCGCGGTCGCCATGGCTCTTGAACACCAGCATGGCGATCTCGAGCTCGTTGATGCGCAGATGCAGGATGGCGTCATCGAGTTCGCGCGCGACCTGGAGCGGCCAGAACGCGACACCCTGCGCCATCATGCCGTCGATGTCAGCGGGCGGCGCGGCTTCAGGCGCCTTGATCGAGATCGTGGCGATGCGTGCCGCGCGGTCGATGTCGACGCTGACAAAGCCATAGCGGATGCTGGTCTCATCGATGATGCGCTTGAGCGGCGTCAGCGCGATGCCCTTGCCGCTGCCCTTGCGCTTCGAGCTGTCGGCGAATTCCCTCGCGCGCTCGGCAACCTTGCCTTCGAGCTTGCTGTTCGGCGCGATCTCGTCGACCAGGCGCCATTGCACGGCGCGCTTGCCCTTCACGCCTTCTTCGATGGTGCAGAAGAAATCGGCGTGATCGCGGCGCACCTTGCGCTTGTCGACCACACGCGTGAGGCCGCCGGTGCCCGGCAGCACGGCGAGCAGCGGCACTTCGGGCAAGGCGACGGCGGACGCGCCGTCATCGGCGAGCATGATGTAGTCGGTGGCGAGCGCGAGCTCATAGCCGCCGCCGGCGGCCGAGCCGTTCACGACGGTGATGAAGCGCTGGCCGGAATTCTCCGACGAGTCTTCCATGCCGTTGCGGGTCTCGTTGGTGAACTTGCAGAAATTGACCTTGTGGGCATGCGTCGAGCCCGCGAGCATGCGGATGTTGGCGCCGGCGCAGAACACGCGGTTCTTGGCCGAGCGCATCACCACGACCTTCACCTCGGGATGCTCGAAGCGCAGGCGCTGGACCGCGTCGGCAAGCTCGATGTCGACGCCGAGATCGTAGGAATTGAGCTTGAGCAGATAGCCCTCGAACAGGCCGCCATTCTCGTCGACGTCCATGGTCAGGGTGGCGACGTCACCGTCGACCGCGAGCTTCCAGTGCCGGTAGCGGGACGGCTCGGTCTGGAAATCGATGAATGTCGCGCCGCCTGCGAGGCGCCGATCTTCCCCGGCCATGGGCCACCCTTGAGTTCGTCTTGGTTTTACCGTTAGATGCACAATAATGCATATTATTGCGCACGTCTAGTCCTTAACGGCCCATACATGCATTTTGTTGCATGTCACCTCGTAAGGCCGCTGCTGCAAATTGCTCAATCGCATCAAGCGTCTGTCCCGGAGCTTCGCGGTGGGGAGAATGCGCCGCGCCTGAAATGACTTTCAAATCGACCGGGCAATAGCATTCTTGCTGCGCGATCTCGGCCTGACGCAGCGTGCCGTATTGGTCGTCCACGCCTTGAAGGATCAGGACAGGAACGCGGATATAGGCGAGACATTCCGAGATATCCCAGTCGCGGAATTTCGGATCGAGCCAGGCGGCGTTCCAGCCGTAGAAGGCGTTATCGACGTCGCTGTGCCAGCGCGCGAGCTTTGACTTCAGGTCGGTGGTCTCGAAGGTAGTCTTGATGTCCGCAATCGACTTCACCGAGATGTCCTCGACGATGAAATGCGGCGCGATCAGCACGAGGCCGTTCAGGCGATGATCCTGATGCGCGCCGGCATAGATCGTCGCGATCGAGGCGCCGTCGGAATGGCCGAGCAGCAGGCCGCGCCTGAAGCCGATCCCATCGAGCACCTTCGGCAGCACGTCCAGGGCCTCGCGCTGCATGTAGTCGAGCGGCCGCGGCAGCGCGACCTTGCTCGACTGGCCATAGCCTGCACGCGAATAGGCGAAGATGCCGGCGGAGGTGGCTTGCTGCAGCTTTTCCGGGAAGTCACCCCAGAGCCCGACGGAGCCGAGGCCTTCGTGCAGCATGACGATGGTGGGTGCATCCGCGGATTGCGGCGCCAGCCATTTGTATTCGAGGCTGGCGTTGCCGATGCTGAGGAAGCCGGTGGGAGTGAGAGTCATTTCTTCGTCCGTCCTTCTCCGTCGTCATGCCCGGGCTTGACCCGGGCATCCACGTCGCTCCTCAATCGCGGTCGCGCGTGGATGGCCGGGACGCTTTGCTCAAGACGCGCTTCGCACTTTTGCCCGGCCATGACGACCTGTTGTCAATTCGTCCCGTCCCGCAGCTTGAACCGCTGGATCTTGCCCGTCGCCGTCTTCGGCAGCGAGTCCACCACGTCGATCCAGCGCGGATATTTCCATGGGCCGATCTTCTGCTTGACGTGGTCCTTGAGCATCTCCTGCAGGCCCGTCGTCGTCGCGCCGGGGCGCAGCACGACGAAGGCCTTCGGCTTCAGCAGACCTTCCGGATCGGCTTCGGGCACGACCGCGGCTTCCAGCACGGCTGGATGCGTAATCAGCGCGCTCTCGACCTCGAAGGGCGAGACCCAGATGCCGGAGACCTTGAACATGTCGTCGGCGCGGCCGCAGAAGGTGTAGCGGCCCTCGGCATCCCTGACATATTTGTCGCCGGTGCGGGTCCATGGTCCCTCGAACGTGCGGCGGCTCTTGTGGCGCTGGTTCCAGTAGCCCTCGCCGGCGGAAGGCGCATCGACCAGCAGTTCGCCGACCTCGCCGTCGGCGACATCCTGTCCCGCCTCGTTGACGAGCCGCACCGCGTAGCCCGGCACTGGCTTGCCGGAGCAGCCGTACTTGATGTCGCCGGGCGCGTTCGACAGGAAGATGTGCAACAGCTCGGTCGAGCCGACGCCATCGAGGATGTCGACGTTGAAGCGCGCTTTCCAGCTGTTGCCGACGGATTCCGGCAGCGCCTCGCCGGCCGAGGTGCAGATGCGCAAGGCGCGGCCGCCGCGCTCGCTCTTCATCGCCTCGTCATTGAGCATCGCCGCGAACAGGGTCGGCACGCCGTAGAAGATCGAGGGATTGTAGCGGTTCATCAGATCGAACATGCGCGCCGGCGTCGGCCGTTCGCCGTTGAGTACCACGGTGGCGCCGACCGACATCGGAAAGGTCAACGCATTGCCGAGACCATAGGCGAAGAACAGCTTTGCCGCGGAAAGACAAACGTCGTTCTCGCGGATGCCGAGCACCTGCTTCGCATAAGTTTCCGCGGTCGCCTGCATGTTCGAATGGATGTGGCGTACGCCCTTGGGCATGCCGGTCGAGCCTGACGAGTAGAGCCAGAACGCCGGTTCATCCGGATGCGTCGCAGCCGTGGTGAACCGGTCGCTCTCGTCCGCAATCTCCTCGGCAAGCTGCTTGTGGCCATTCTGCTTGGCGCCGGAGACCACGACATGCTCGAGATCCGGCATGCGGCCGACGACGTCCTTGATCACGGGATAGAGCGCTTCCGAGACGAACAGCACGCGCGCGCGGCAGTCTGCGAGGATGTAGGCGTATTGATCCGGTGTCAGCAGCGTGTTGAGCGGCACCGGCACGATGCCGGCGCGGATCGCGCCCAAGAACACGATCGGGAAGTCGACCGTATCCAGCATGATCATCGCCACGCGCTCTTCGCGGCGGACGCCGAGCCGGCGCAGCATGTTGGCGGCGCGCCGCGTTTCGCGCTGGAGCTCGCCATAAGTGAGCCGTGAGACGGTGTCGTCGAAGGCGAGCTTGTTGCCGCGTCCCTCCTCGACGTTCCGGTCGAGCAGCCAGGTCACCGCGTTATAGGATCCCTCGCTCACGGACTTCTCCCCTGAATTTAGAATTATAATTCATAGAAAGACACCGCATCGGCTTGCTGTCAATGCCAGCAGGCACTATGTTTCATTAATACGCGCCGCAGGACCTCTTTAAAAGAAGACATCCGCTCAAGCAGGCCCATGATCCGCAGTCCATGACCGACAGTCCCGACGCCGAATCCCGATTTCTCGAACAGCTCGGCCAGCGCGTGCGCACCATGCGCGCGCTACGCGGCATGTCGCGCAAGGTGCTCGCCAAGGTATCAGGAATATCGGAGCGCTACATCGCGCAGCTCGAAAGCGGCAAGGGCAATGTGTCCATCGTGCTGCTGCGCCGCGTCTCTGACGCGATGGGCGCGCATCTCGAAGACCTGCTTCCCTCGGCCGATCCGACCCCGGACTGGCAGATGTTTCGCGATCTCTTGCGCAAGGCGACACCGGCGCAGATCGCGCAAGCCAAGGATCTGCTCGCGGGCGGCAGTGCCTCCGCGCCGCGGCGCGCGCCGTTCTGCGGCATCGCACTGATCGGCCTGCGCGGCGCGGGCAAATCGACGCTTGGGCGGATGCTGGCGAAGAAGGTCGGCTGGAGTTTTGTCGAGCTCAACAAGGAGGTCGAGCAGCAGAACGGCCTCTCGGTCGCCGAAATCATCGCGCTCTACGGCCAGGAAGGTTTTCGCCGCATGGAGCAGGCGGCGCTGCAACAGCTGCTCGCGCGCAACGAGCTGATGGTGCTGGCGACCGGCGGCGGCATCGTCTCGGAGCCCCTCACCTTCGACCAGATCCTGTCGTCGTTCTACACGATCTGGCTGAAGGCCGAGCCCGAGGAGCACATGGCCCGCGTCCGCGGCCAGGGCGATTTGCGCCCGATGGCCGACGACCGCTCAGCTATGGCAGAGTTGCGCAACATCCTCTTGAGCCGCGAGCCGCTGTATGCGCGCGCGACGGCCGTGGTGGACACGGCGGGACTGTCCGTCGATGCCGCCGCGGCAAGGCTGATCGATGCGGTGCGGCCGGTGCTGCAAAACGAGGCGCGCAGCTTTGGGCTGCGCAGCGTGGCGCTGTAGGTCCGAACTCCCATGACCGACGGCGACGTTGCAATCTCCATGTTCGAGCGGATCGGCGGCAGCGCCACCATCGATCGACTGGTCGATCGCTTCTATGAGCGGATGGATACGCTGCCGGAGGCGAGGATCATCCGCGCGATGCATGCGGACGACCTCGGCCTCATCAGGGATGTGCTGAAGCGCTATCTCATTGAGTGGACTGGCGGTCCGAAACTCTACTCGGTCGAGAAGGGCCATCCACGGCTGCGCCAGCGCCACATCGGCTTTGCCATCGGCGATGCCGAGCGCGACGCGTGGATGCTCTGCATGCGCGGCGCGCTCGAGGAGACCGTTGTGGACGCCGCGGCGCGGCAGGACCTCGACAAGGCGTTGTCCGGCCTCGCCGACTGGATGCGCAACCGGTAGCCAGGCTACAACAGTTGCGACCGCACCGCCTCCGCGCCCTCACGCAACAATGGCAGGAAGCGACCGATCAATTCCTGCGCCGGCACGCGGTCGACATGGGCGCCCATGTTGATCGCAGCGACGATCACGTCGTCGTAGCGGCGGACGGGGACCGAGATCGAGCGGAAATGCGGCTCGGCCTCGCGATCGACCAGCGCGTAACCTTGCGCGCGGTCGGCAACGACGCGCGCGAGCAATGCCTTGGGATCGGTTACCGTCTGCGGTGTCAGCGCTTCGCGCTTCGTCGCCGTCAGGCGCGCGGCAAGCTCGGCATCGTCGAGCTGACCGAGCATGACGCGGCCCACCGAGGTGCAGAAGGCCGGCAGGCGGTAACCGATGTCCAGCCCACCTGAAAACATCCGCGCCGGACTGCTACGCGCGATGAACACGACCTCATCGCCGTCGAGCACCGCGAGCGAGGCGATTTCGTTGGCCGCTGTCGCGGCGCGGTCGAGCACCGGTTGCAGGACGGTGACGAGCTGGCTGGACCGCAGATAGGACGCGGCCAGTGTCAGCACATGTGGCGTCAGCGAGAACAGCTTGCCATCGCCGCTGACGAAGCCGCCGCGCTGGAGCGTGAACAGCATGCGCCGCGCGGTGGCGCGTGGAAGCTCTGCGGCACGGGCGAGATCGCTCAGCGTCATCGGCCCTGCTGTGGTGCCGAAGCATTGCAGCAGGCGCAGCCCGCGATCGAGGCTCTCGACGAAATCCGTCGCGCGATCGTCGCTCTCGCTTCGCTTCAGCTTGGGCATGGTGTCGGGTCATTCCTGCAAAATAGTGCTTGCTGCCGGATCAAGGCATGTCATAATTCGCCCATTCGTTCAATAGGCGAACAAACGCCACTCCACAAAGGATGCACTCGCCATGATGAGCCAGGAGCAGAACGACCTGATCACCCGCACCGGTGCGAAGGACCCGTGCGGGAAGCTGATGCGGAGCTACTGGCAGCCGGCGGCGCTGGTGGATGAGCTCGACGGCGATAGACCGATCCGTCCCGTCAGATTGCTCGGCGAAAATCTGGTGCTGTTCCGCGACGAGACCGGGCGTTACGGCCTGATCGATCGGCACTGCGCGCATCGCGGCGCCGATCTCGCCTTCGGACGGCTCGAGCATGGCGGCCTGCGCTGCGCCTTCCATGGCTGGCTGTTCGACGCCACTGGGCAATGCATCGAGACGCCGGCGGAGCCGAAGGACTCAAAGCTCTGCCAAAACATCCGCCAGCGCTCTTATCCCGTGGTGGAGAAGAGCGGCATCCTCTGGGCTTATCTCGGCGAGGGCGAGCCGCCGGCATTTCCCGAGCTCGATTGTTTCGTCGCGCCCGGCACGCACACCTTCGCATTCAAGGGGCACATGGCCTGCAACTGGTTGCAGGCGCTCGAAGTCGGCATCGATCCCGCGCACGCCTCCTACCTGCATCGCTTCTTCGAGGACGAGGACACCTCGACGGCTTACGGCAAGCAGTTCCGCGGCGCATCTGCGGGAAGCGACCTGCCGATGACGAAGATTTTGCGCGAATACGATCGTCCGATCATCAATGTCGAGCACACCGAATACGGCCTCCGGTTGATCGCGCTGCGCGAGATCGACGAGGAGCGCACCCATGTGCGCGTCACCAACCAGCTCTTCCCGCACGGCTTCGTCATCCCCATGAGCACGGAGATGACGATCACGCAGTGGCACGTGCCGGTCGACGACGAGAACTGCTACTGGTACGCGATCTTCACCAGCTACACGAATGCCGTGGACAGGAAGAAGATGCGCGACCAGCGGCTCGAGCTCTATGAGCTGCCGGACTACAAATCGCGCAAGAACAGGACCAACGATTACGGTTTCGATCCGCACGAGCAGCAGACGGCGACCTATACCGGCATGGGCACCGACATCAACGTCCACGACCAGTGGGCGGTCGAATCGATGGGCGCGATCCAGGACCGCACCAGGGAGCACCTCGGCACGAGCGACAAGGCCATCGTGCAATACCGCCGCCTGCTGCGGCAGGAGATCGAGAAGGTCGCGGGCGGCGAGAAGCCGATGCTGCATCTCGACGAGGCCACCGCACGTTCGATCCAGGGCCCGGCGACCATGGACGGCATCGGGCCGACACGAGGCTGGGAGATTTACTGGATGGAAGTCGACGTCAAGCGCCGCCGCAGCGCGCCGTGGACGGCGCCGGTGCCGAAGGAGATCGCGGACAACGTGCATCGGCTGACGGCGGCGGAGTAGCGCAGAATGCAGGTCCCTCCTTCGTCATTGCGAGCGAAGCGAAGCAATCCAGACTGTCTCTGCGGAGGGATCCTGGATTGCTTCGCTTCGCTCGCAATGACGGAGAATGTAGCGCATGCTTCGCCTCTCACGGATAGAGGAGTGAAAAAGTGACTTTCGTCGCGCGTCATGCGCTGTGGTCGGATGAGCAGAGGGACGCGGCGACGCGCATGCGCCGCATCGTCGAAGAGAAGAACCTCGATGTCATCCGCCTCGCCTTCCCGGACCAGCACGGCATTCTGCGCGGCAAGACCATCATTGCATCGGAGGCGCTTGCGTCGCTCGAAAGCGGCTGCTCCATCACCACCACCATGCTCGCCAAGGACACCTCGCACCGCACGGTGTTTCCGGTGTTCACGTCGGGCGGCGGCTTCGGCATGAAGGAAATGGAGGGCGCGGCCGACGTGCTGATGGTCGCGGATCCCACGACGTTTCGCGTTTTGCCCTGGGCGCCGACCACCGGCTGGGTTCTCTGCGACCTCTATTTCAACGACGGCCGTCCCGTCCCGTTCGCGACACGCGGGCTCTATCGCAAGGTGCTCGGCGAGCTCGCAAGCCGCGGCCATGATTTCGTGGCGGGGCTCGAGGTCGAATTCCACATTTTCAAGCTCGACGATCCGCATATGCGCCCGGAAGATGCCGGCCAGCCCGGCACGCCGCCTTCGGTGAGCCTGCTCAGCCACGGCTATCAATATCTCACCGAGCAGCGCTTCGACCAGATGGAGCCGGTGCTGGAGATCCTGCGCCGTGACATCGTCGCGCTCGGATTGCCTTTGCGCTCGGTCGAGGTCGAGTTCGGGCCGAGCCAGTGCGAATTCACCTTCGCGCCGACGAAGGGGCTGGAGCCCGCCGACAACATGGTGCTGTTTCGCTCCGCCGTGAAGCAGATCGCGCACCGCCACGGTTATCACGCCACCTTCATGTGCCGGCCGAAGCTGCCGAACCTGTTCGCGAGCGGCTGGCATCTGCACCAATCGGTGGTCTCACGCGCGAGCGGCGAGAACCAGTTCATGGCCAAAGACGGCGGCGAGCCGCTCAGCGCGTTCGGCCGCGCCTGGCTTGCCGGCCTGCTCGACCACGCCCGCGCGTCGACCGTGTTCACCACCCCGACCATCAATGGCTACAAGCGCTACCGCTCCTATTCGTTGGCGCCGGACCGCGCGATCTGGGGCCGCGACAATCGCGGCGTGATGATCCGCGTGCTCGGCGCTGCCGGCGACGCCGCCACGCGCCTGGAAAACCGCATCGGCGAGCCCGCCGCCAATCCCTATCTCTACATGGCCTCGCAGATTCTCTCCGGCCTCGACGGCGTCGACCGCAAGCTTGATCCCGGCCCGTCGGCCGACACGCCCTACGAAACCAAGGCGCCGCTCTTGCCGAAGTCGCTTCGCGATGCGGTCAGCGCACTGAAGGACGATCCGTTCTTCCGGGAAAAGCTCGGGGCTGAGTTCGTCGACTACTACACCCACATCAAGAACGCCGAGATCGACCGCTTCCTGTCCGAGGTGACCGACTGGGAGCACCGCGAATATTTCGAGGTGTTTTGACCTCGGCTCTCTCCCGTCATTGCGAGGAGCTCTTGCGACGAAGCAATCCAGACTGTCACATCAGAAACAGTCTGGATTGCTTCGCTACGCTCGCAATGACGGGAGAGAGCGGAGCCTCAAATCCCCAGATATTTGTGCTGCAGATCCGGCTCTGCCAATAGCTCGTCCGAGGTGCCGCTCCACACCGTCTTGCCGCGCTCGATGATGGTGTGGCGGTCGCAGATGCGGGCAAGGTGGTCGACGTTCTTGTCGACGACCAGGATCGATTGTCCCCGGCTCTTGAGCAGCGACAGGCAGCTCCAGATCTCTTCGCGGATCAGGGGTGCCAGGCCTTCGGTCGCTTCATCCAGGATGAGGAGCTTCGGATTGGTCATCAACGCGCGGCCGATCGCGAGCATCTGCTGCTCGCCGCCGGAGAGCTGGTTGCCCATGTTGGAGGCGCGCTCGGCCAGGCGCGGAAACATCACGTAGATCGCCGCCAGCGTCCAGGGATTGCTGCTGTCGAAACGATCGGCGGCGGCCGCGACCAGGTTTTCGCGCACGGTAAGATTCGGGAAGATCTGCCGCCCCTCGGGGACGAGGCCGACGCCGAGTTGCGCGATCCGGTAGGACGGTTGCGTCCGCACCTCCGAGCCTGCGAAGCGGATGCTGCCTGCGCGCGCCGGCGTCAGGCCCATGATGGAGCGGATGGTCGTGGTCTTGCCCATGCCGTTGCGGCCCATCAGCGAGACCATCTCGCCTGATTTGACAGACAGCGACAAGCCGAACAGCACCTGGGACAGGCCGTAGCAGGTCTCGATGCCGTCGACCTCGAGCAGCGTGTCACCCATCCCTTTTTCAGACATGGTGCGCCACCACATGCGCCTCGCCGAGATAGGCGCGCTTGACGTCCTCGTTCGCCCGGATCGCGGCCGGATCGCCGGAGGCGATGACGCGGCCATAGACCAGCACGGAGATGCGGTCGGCGAGCGCAAATACCGCCGGCATGTCGTGCTCGACCAGCACGATCGAGACCTCCTTGCGCAGCTCCTGGAGCAGCTGCACCATGCGCTGGGACTCGGTGACGCCGAGGCCCGCCATCGGCTCGTCGAGCAGCAAAAGTTTCGGCTTGCTTGCCAGCGCAACCGCCAGCTCGATCTGGCGACGCTCGCCATGGCTGAGCCTGGACACCAGGACGTCGGCACGATGGGCGAGACCGACACGGTCGAGCGCGGCATGCGCGGCATCGCGCAGGCCCTTCTCCTTGCGTGCATCGGCGAAGAATCGGAATGAGGTGCCGGCATGCGCCTGCGCCGCGAGCGCGACATTGTCGGCGGCGGTGAAATCGAGCAGCAGCGAGGTGATCTGGAACGAACGTGCCAGGCCCAGCGCGCAGCGGCGATAGGCTGGCAGATAGGTGATGTCGCGCCCCGCCAGCGAGACGCTGCCGGAATGCGGCTCCAGATGCCCGGTGAGCTGGCTGATCAGCGTGGTCTTGCCGGCGCCGTTCGGGCCGATGATGGCATGCAGCTCGCCTGCCGCAACGTCGAGCGAGACGTTGTCCGTCGCAACGATGCCGCCGAAGCGGCGCACCAGCTTGTCGACACGGAGCAGCGGCTCAGCCACGGTTGAGCCTCCCGAGCAGGCCCATGATGCCGCCGCGGCCGAACAGCACGATCAGCAGCAGCAGCGGGCCCATGATCAGCGCCCAATATTCGGTGAGCTGCGACAAGAACTCTTCCAGCAGCAAATATACCACCGCGCCGATGACCGGACCGAACAGCGTGCCCATGCCCCCGAGGATCACCATCACCATAAGATCGCCGGAACGGGTCCAGTACATCGCGGCCGGGCTGACGAAATCGGTGTTGTTGGCGAGCAGCGCGCCGGCAAGGCCGCACATCATGCCGGAGATGACGAAGCAGACCAACTGGTAGCGTTTTGAGGGAAAGCCGATCGCCTGCATGCGCTGCTCGTTGGAGCGCAGGCCCTGCAGGACGAGGCCAAAGCGCGAATTGACAATGCGCCAGATCAGGAAGACCACGCCGAACAGGCAGGCGAGGCAGAGATAGTAGAACTGCGTGCGGTTCGACAGGTTGATCAGCCCGGAGAAGTCGCTGCGCTTGTAGACGGTGAGGCCGTCATCGCCGCCGTAACGCGCCAGCCCCGAGGCGACGTAATAGGCCATCTGCGCGAAAGCGAGCGTGATCATGATGAAGTAAACGCCACGCGTGCGAAGCGAGAGCGCGCCGATCACGACGGCGTAAGTCGCGGAGGCCGCGAGCGCGACCGGAAACTGGATGAAACCGCTTCCCACGCCTTCCTGCGCCAGCATGCCGACCGCGTAACCGCCGATGCCGAGATAGGCGGCATGGCCAAAACTCATCATGCCGCCAAAACCCATGATGAGGTTGAGGCTCGCGGCCGCCAGCGCCAGGATGACGAAGCGCGTGAACAGCGTCAGGATGAAGATGTTGCCGGAGAGTTGCGAATAGAGCGGCAGCAGCACGAGGCCCGCCAGCATCAGGGCCGTGACGGCCTTGCTCACAGTGAATGACTTCATCGGCGGTTGGCCGGAAACAGCCCCTCCGGCCGCACCACCAGCACGATCGCCATCAGCAGATAGATCAGCATGGACGACAGCGCGGGCGCGGCAGTGGAAGCAGCAGCGCCGCTCAGCACCTGCCGCAACAAATTCGGCAAGAAGGCGCGGCCGAGCGTGTCGATCATGCCGACGAAGATCGCGGCCAGGAACGCGCCCCGGATCGAACCGATACCGCCGATCACGATGATGACGAAGGCAAGGATCAGGATGTTCTCGCCCATGCCGATCTGCACGGTGAGGATCGGCGCCTGCATCAACCCGGCAAGACCAGCGAGCGCGGCACCGAGGCCGAACACCAGGGTGTAGAGCAGCTTGATGTTGATGCCGAGCGCGCCGATCATCTCGCGATTGGAGGCGCCGGCGCGGATCAGCATGCCGATGCGGGTACGCATCACGCCGAGATAGAGCAACAGCGCAACCAGCAGCGCCACGACGATGATGGCGAGGCGATAGGCGGGATAGTGAATGCCGGGCAGGATCGGCACCGGCACGGTGAGCCAAGCCGGCAGCGGCAATGCAAGCCCGGCCGGGCCCCAGATCAGCCGCACGGCTTCATTGAAGAACAGGATCAGGCCGAAGGTCGCGAGCACGTGGTCGAGATGGTCGCGTCCGTAGAGGTGCCGCAGCGCGGTCATCTCGAGCACGATGCCGAGCACGAGCGTCGCGCCGAGCGCCAAAAGCGCGCCGAGCAGGAAGCTGCCGGTCCAGGCTGCGAAGGTCGCGGCGAAATAGGCGCCCATCATGTAGAGCGAGCCGTGCGCGAGGTTGACGAGATCCATGATCCCGAACACCAGCGTCAGGCCGGCGGCGAGCAGGAACAGCAGCAGGCCGAACTGCAAACCGTTCAAGAACTGTTCGACGACGAGCAGCATCAAAACTCTTTCAGGCGCACGCAGGTTCGCGCCGATGTTCGAACACGGTCGCCATCAGTGAAAGAGCTCCCCCTGCCTGTACAAGGCGGAAAAATGGGTAATGGCAGTATCGTTCCGAGGCAAGAGCGATTCGACACCCAACATGCACTTTGTTGCATGCCGATGCATCCGATCGATCCTGGCCCTGTAATTTGCCCTGCAAGAAGACTGCCGCGCAGGATGGGTCAACCTGCCGCACCCAAACGGATCACCCTCCCTCCGTTCCCGGAGAGAGGGTGTGAAATTCGTCGCAACGTATGGATGGAGACGCCTAGTGCGACGTCATCTGCCGGGGAAGGTCATCCGGCTCGGCAAGCACGCTATTGGCTGTCGAGGCCTCCAGCGCCGCCATCCGGAACAGATAGGCGAGCGTCGCCAATCCGGTGTCTTCCGCCATCTGCGCGAGCTCGAGCGCCATGTCGGACATGTAGCCGAGATTTTCGTCTTTGATCTGCGCCATGATCTGGCTGTCCCGCATCATGTTCGACATCTCAGGCGCTCTTTCGTTGCGCGGCAGCGAGGCCGCAGAGGTTGGCAAGGGCGATGCAATCGATACGCGGACCGTCCTGTTGGACGACGTTTGTCGTCCCGATACGGTCACACACGGCGTCCAGCGACACCTGACGGATCTCGATCGTGGCCGCCATCGTCCAGGAATCTTCGACCAGCGCCGGCAATCCCAGCGGCGCGACGATGAATCCGATCTCGTGGAAGCGCGGCAGCCACCAGGTCTCCATCACAAGAGAGAGACGCTCGATGCCCTGATCGAGACAGAACTCCTGCGCCGCTGCCATCAATTGCCAATTGAACGCGCCGTCGCGGCGCTCGCGCGAAACGAAGAAACGTGACCACTCCCATACCAGCGGGTTGGAGGGGCAACCGCGCACCGCGGCGAGATGCGGGAAGACCTCGCTCATCATCGTCGGCTTGGTGGTAGGATAGAGGCGGGAGCCGCCGAGCACCCGGCGATTTTCGAGCGCTAGCAGGTAGACCGCGTCCTCATTGTCGTAGGTATCGACCTCGCGGCCATCGGGCTTGCGCAGCGCCTCCCATTTCCGCTCCTCGACAAAAATCTCGTGACGCACCCTGAAATGTTGCTCGAGAACGTCCTCGTAGAGGTGCCGGTTGGCGGCAGAAATCACATGAATCATTTATTCCCCCATTGTTCGAAATAAGGGGAACACTCACGGAAAACGGCCAAAGCGACTATTGGGAAATTTCCCAGTAGGCGCGGATTTCAGGGGGTGATGATTCTGTGGCGGATTGCGATCGCAACCGCATGCGTCCGGTTGACGGCACCAAGTTTGCGCGCGGCAGTTGCGAGATGCTCTTCGGCGGTGCGCTGCGTGATGTGCAGGATCTCGCCGATTTCCCAAGCCGACTTGCCCTGCGAGGCCCAGGCGAGCACCTCGCGCTCGCGCGGGGTAAGGCGCATCGATCGATGCGGCGCCGGATCGAGCAAGCGGCGAATGTGATCGAAGCCGTACATGCCGATCAGGTGCAGCGCCGGCTTGCTGCGCGCATTGAGATCGAGGTGAACGCCACCGAGCGAGACGCCGGCCTCGTAGCCGGTCAATCCGTGGATCGGCACGACGAAGCCGCGCGACATACGGAAATCGGCAGCGCGCCGCATCACCTCCACTGCGCCCGGCTCCAGCTCCGGATCGTACGGCGCCTCGGACCACTCGAAAGGGTTCACCGTCTGCCGGCATTTGCGGATCACGGGATCGACGCGGTCGTAGCCTTTTTGGGTATAGAGGCTGAACCACTCCGCCGGCCACTTCTTGGCGAGCACCATCTGGGAAAAACGCTGATCGGGATTCGGCAAGCCGGTTACGATGATGTGCTCGAAGCCGTAGCGCCCGAACGCGGTCGCAAGCGCATCCATGGCGTCCGGAACCTTGGTATAGGCTCCAAGCCCCTCAATGAAGTCGAGCGCTTCCCGGCCATAATCCACGGCGGACATCGGTGCGTTTCCTGACCCTCGTTATCGCTATAGCACGTCCTGGCGACTGCCTCAATTCAGCGCTTCCGTAGTTTCCCGGTATCCCATTGACCCCGAAGGCTTAATCTACTTGTGGAAGAAGTGACGTCAAGTTACACCTACAATGTCTGAAGCGGGGAAACCACGATGGAAGACGAGGACATCGCCCTCAACAGCGTGCTCGGCCTGGAACTCAACCGCGTATTTTTCGCCGTCCGCGAAACGGCAAACAAGCAGAAGATCATCGAGTTCGCGCGCGGGGTGCTGCAAAGCGAGCGCAGCAAGCCGGCCGAGAGCGCCTCGCCGGACGGACCGGCGAGCTAGCACGCAATTGCCGTGAGCGCACGAACGGTCCGTTCGGTGCCATGGCTTGCTCTGATCTGAACTGAACAACCGAACGCGAATGTTTCCTTCCTTCTTCCCTTGTGGGAGAAGTGGCATGGGCGGCCTTCGGCCGCCGTTCTTAAAACAAAACGCCGATGCTTCGGATCGGCTATGGCGCCGGATGAGGGGTTGTTTCCACGCGTTCAAATGCGCGAGGCTCGCGCGGGGAGAGAACCCTTCACCCGTCTCGCCCTATCGCGGCGGTCCACCCGCCTCCACAAGGGGAGAGGGAAAGGCAGCGCCGACCACGATTATCTTTTGGATGCCCAAGACATGATGACGCTGCGCCAGGTTGAAGTGATCCGTGCCGTGATGGTGACGGGCACGATCGGCGGCGCGGCGAAGCTGCTGAACGTTTCGGCGCCGGGCATCAGCCGCCTCGTTAAATACACCGAGCGCTCGCTCGGCATCCGCTTCTTTCAGCGCCAGAACGGCCGCTATTTCCCGACGCCGGAAGCCGAGAACATCTTCGAGCAGATCAACGGCGTCTACAAGAAGGTCGACGACCTCTCCGAGATCATCTCCAAGATCGGACGCGGCGGATTGTCGGAATTGCGCATCGGCTCGGTGCCGAGCATTTCGCAAGTCATGGTGCCGCGCGCAATCGAGCGGGTCCGGCGGCGCTATCCGGATTTGGGCATCGACATCAACATCCTCAAGCTCGAGGAAGCCATCGACTATCTCATGCTCGGCCGCGGCGAGTGCGTGGCGATGAGCTACCGCCTGGAGCATTCCGGACTCGACTTCATGCCGCTCGCCTCCGGCGAGCTCTATTGCATCGTGCCGCCGGGCCACGAGCTCGCCGGCCGCAAGCAGGTCTCCGCCGCCGAGATCACCCGCTATCCGCTGATTGGCATCGATCCCAACGATCCCTACGGGCGGATCATGGCCGAGATCTTCGCGCGCCACCGCCTCGAGTACAACATCACCATCCGCGCCCGCTTCGGCACCACGGTCTGCGCGCTGGTGAAGGCGGGGCTCGGCATCGCCATCATCGACCAGTTCACGGTGGCCCATGGGGGCTATCCCGGCATCGAGCTGATCAAGATCACCGAGCCGACGCGATTCGATACCTATATCGCGGTGAAGCGCGGCGCGCCGCTGTCGCTTCATGTCGAGTATTTCATCGAGGCCCTGCGCGCGGAGATGCGCGCGGTCGAGCCGTCGCGGGGCAAAGGCAGGGCCGCGCCGCCACGGCGGAAGAGATAACATTACGTTAGGTTTACAGCACAAAAGGGTAATTGTGTTAGGCCGAGGAAAGGCTATCGTCCCTGTTGGAAGCCCCTTGGAATTGGGCGGATTTCCCCGCTAATGGCCGGGACCAAACGCTCCCAACGAGACGATAGCGAACCATGTCAAAGCGCGGACCTGCCGCATCCAAAAAACTCCTGACCGGCCTGATCGGCGCACCCATCGCGCATTCCGCCTCCCCTGCCATGCATGAGCGCGCCGCGGAGGGGCTTGGCCTGCGCGGACATTATCAGCTCATCGAAGTGGCCGGCGCCGATGCGGCCGGGCTCCGGCTGATGCTGGAAGGCGTGCGGCGGCTCGGCTTTGCCGGCGTCAACGTCACCTTTCCCTACAAGGAGGCAGTGGTCCCGCTGCTCGATGAACTGGCACCGGCTGCGGCCGCGATGGGGGCGGTCAACACCGTCGTCGCCAGCAACGGCCGGCTGATCGGCCACAACACCGACACGACGGGCTTTGCGCGCGCCGTCGCGCCGCTGCTGGCGGCCTCTGGAAACGCGGTCGCTGTGATCGGCACCGGCGGCGTCGGCAAGGCGATCGCCTTTGCGCTGGCGAGCCTTGACGTGGCCGACATCCGCATCTTCGACAGCGAGCCGGCACGCGCCGAAAAACTCGCCGCACTGCTCGTCAAGCAGGGTGGCGCCAGGGTCGCCGCGAGCGTCGAGGACGCGCTCGATGGCGCAACGGGCCTCGTCAACGGCACGCCGGTCGGCATGCTGCCGAACCGGGAAACGCCGGTCGCGCCGACGCTGTTGCGTCAAAACCTGTGGGTCGCCGACGCCGTCTATTCGCCGCTGATCACGCCGCTGCTAGCGGCTGCCCAAGCCAAGGGGGCGCGGATCATGACCGGCCGGGAGCTTGCGATCTACCAGGCCGCCGACGCTTTCGAACTGTTCACTGGCCTTGCCCCATCCACCGAGATCATGGGAGAGGCATTCGACGAGGTGATGGCGGCACGAAGCCCGGCCTATCACGCAGCGTAACCGAAGCGGCCGGACACAAGGCCGCGCGTAACATCAAAAGAAATCGGAGGATAGACCATGAAATCGACCATTCTGGCAGGCGCCCTGCTTGCATTCGCGACCGCAACCGGTGTCCACGCCCAGGCGATCAAGCTCGCCGACGTCGCCGAGCTGTCCGGCGGCGGCGCCACCGTCGGCACCAACTGGAAGAACGGCATCGACCTCGCGATCGAGGAGATCAACGCCAAGGGCGGCGTGCTCGGCCGCAAGCTCGAAGTCACTCATGCGGACTCGCAATCCAACCCGGGCGTCGCGCGCGCGCAGGTACAAAAGGCGCTCGACGCCGAGCCCTATGTGCTGCTCGGACCCGGCTATTCCGGCTCCGTGAAGGTGACGGCACCGCTGGCGGCCGAGGCCGGCATCGCGCAGATCATGGGCGGCGAAGCCGCCGAGCTGACGCAAGGCGGAAACAAATTCCTGTTCCGCACCTCGTTCGGCCAGCAATCGTCGATGCCGAAAGTGGCCAAATACATTCACGACGACATGAAGGCGAAGTCGGTCGCCGTCGTCTGGGTCAACAATGACTTTGGCCGTGGCGGTCGCGATGTCGTCGTCAAGGAGCTCGACCGGCTCGGCTCCAAGGTCGTCGCCGATCTCTCCACCGAGGCGGGCCAGGCCGATTTCGCCGCCGACGTCGGCAAGATCAAGGCCGCCAATCCCGACGCCGTGTTCGTCTATTTGAACGAGGAAGAGAGCGCGCGCATCCTCAAGGAGCTGAAGCGCCAGGGCGTCACCGCGCCGCTGATGGGCGAGACCACGCTGATCGGCCAGAAGGTGATCGAACTTGCGGGCGATGCCGCCAACGGCGCGCGCGGCCATGTCGGCCTCACCACCGATGCGCCGGTCGACCTGATCAAGGCGTTTCGCGACAAGTTCGCGAAGAAGTACAATTACGTGCCCGACCATAACGGCCTGAAAGGCTATCTCGCGGTCTACATGGTGAAGGCCGCCACCGACAAGATGGGCAAGGTCGATTCCAAGGCATTCGCCGACACGCTGCACGGCCTGACCATCAAGGCCGCGGACGAGCCGGGCATCTTGATGGACGCCACCTTCAGCGACACCGGTGACATCGATCGCCAGAGCTTTCTGGTCGAAGTGGTCGAAGGCAAGCAGGTCGTGAAACAGGTGCTGCCGAAGGTGAAGTGAGGTCTTTGCCCTTCGCCCGCCTCTTGCGGAGCGAGATCTTTCGTCTCCCTCTCTCCGTAAGAATGGGGAGAGGGAGAAGAAAGAGAGTGGGGAGAGGGAGAAGACAGCGCGCCGAGAGGGGAAAATGTCCAATCTGTTCGATCTTCTGGTCGCGGGACTTGCCACCGGCGCGATCTATGCGCTGGTCGCGGTCGGCTTCACGCTGCTGTGGCAGACCTCGCAGACCATCAATTTCGCGCAAGGCGAGTTCGTGATGCTGCCGGCGTTCCTGATGCTGGCGGCGATGCATGCCGGCGCGCCGTTCTGGCTCGCGATCATCCTGGGCATCCTGCTCTCGATGCTCCTGCTCGGCCTCGCCTTCAAGATGCTGCTGGTGGATCCGATGATGCGTCACGGCGTGCTGCCGCTCGCGATCGCGACCATGGCGCTCGCGATCGGCCTCAAGGAGGCCGTAAAACAGTTCTTCAGCGCCGAAGCCTCACCCTTCCCTTCGATCGTGCCGACCGGGGACGTCTCCATCCTCGGCCATGCCGTCTCGCTGCAAAGCATCGGCGTCCTCGTCCTCGCTATCGTTGCCGTCTTCGGCTTGACCGCGCTTCTCAACCGCACCTCGCTCGGCCACCAGATGCAGGCGGCGGCGCAGAATCCGACCGTGGCGCGCATCATCGGCGTTCCGGTCGAACGCATGATTCTCCTGACCTTCCTGATCAACGCGTTCCTGGTCGCTCTCGCCTCGCTGTTGATCACGCCGATCTATCTCGCGAAATTCACGTCCGGCGAGGTGCTGGGCCAGGCTGCCTTCATCGCCGCGATCGTCGGCGGGTTTAACCAGGTACGCGGCGCGATCGCAGGCGGTCTCCTGATCGGCGTGCTCGACAATCTCGCGGCTGCTTATGTCTCGACGCAGTACCGCGCCGCCGTGCCGATGATCTTCCTGATCGCCGTCATCCTGTTCCGGCCGCAGGGCCTGCTCGGTCGCGCCGAGGAGCGCACCGTATGAGTGGCTTCGCCAAACCTCTCAAGATCGCGTTCGGCCTCATCGTCATCGCTGCGCTGATCGTCGTCCCCATGAACTTCAACCGCTATGGCCTGTTCATCCTGAGCCAATGGGCGGTGATGGCCATCGCCGCAATGGGCCTCAACCTCACGCTCGGTTATGCCGGCCAGGTCTCGCTGGCACAGGGCGCCTTCGTCGGCATCGGCGCCTACGCCGCGGCAATCATGACCACCCATGGCTGGCCGCTGCCGGCGGCGATCGTCGTTGCGATCGCCTTGAGCTTCGCGGTCGGCTGGATGCTCGGCTATCCCGCGCTGCGGGTGCAGCACCATTACCTGGCCTTCGTCACGCTCGCCTTCTCCACGCTGGCCTTCCTGGTGTTTCGCAACGAGAGCTGGCTCACCGGCGGCATCTACGGCATCTCCAACATTCCGCGGCCGCACATCTTCGGCATCGCGACCAACAAGCCGCTGCCGTTCTATTATGTCTGCCTCGGCTCGCTCGCGATCGTGTCGCTCGCGGTGTGGTGGCTGATCCGCTCGCCCTGGGGCCGCGCCTTCATGGCGCTGCGCGAAAACCCGCTGCGGGCGCAGTCGCTGGGCGTCGACACGCGACGCTATACGCTGATGGCGTTCGCGATCGGCTCCGCGCTCGGCGGCGTCGCCGGCGCGCTCTATGCGCCGCTGACGCAATATATCGATCCCGTGCCGTTCAACCTGTCGCTCTCGCTCGACCTGCTGATGATGGTGATCGTCGGCGGTGCCGGCTTCTTCCTCGGTCCGTTCCTCGGCGC
Organism: Bradyrhizobium sp. 44; assembly: GCF_023073095.1. Classification (NCBI taxonomy): domain Bacteria; kingdom Pseudomonadati; phylum Pseudomonadota; class Alphaproteobacteria; order Hyphomicrobiales; family Nitrobacteraceae; genus Bradyrhizobium; species Bradyrhizobium sp. 44. The sequence continues at coordinate 377,100 of NZ_JADPIY010000008.1, read as the reverse complement.
GATGATCGCCGTGCTGTTGCCGGAATGGCTGCGCTTCACCGAGGGCTATTATCTGATGCTCTACGCGATCGCGGTGATGGGGCTGCTGATCTGGTCGCCGACCGGAATCTTGGGAATCCTCGCCCGCTATCTCGCCGAACGCCGTACCAAGGTGGCCTCCGCCCAGCGCGCCGCCGCAAAGTCCCGGCTGGAGACGGTGCAATGAGCGCGGTCCTCGAAGTCACCGACATCAAGAAGAACTTTGGCGGCATCAGCGCCGTCAGCGGCGTCTCTTTCGACGTCCGCGAAGGCGAGATCCTCGGCCTGATCGGGCCGAACGGCTGCGGCAAGTCGACCCTGTTCAACTGCATCCTCGGCCAGCTCACGCCGAGCGCCGGCGAGGTCAAGCTCGACGGCAAGGTCGTCACGGGCTTGCGCCCCGCCGAGCTCAACAAGCTCGGGGTCAGCCGCACCTTCCAGCTCCTGCAGGTGTTCCCAAAACTCTCGGTGCGCGAGAACCTGATCCTCGCGGGACAGGAGCACCAGGGCAGCATGGCCTCGCGCCTGGTCGGCCGCTCCGATGCCGGACTGACGGAGGCCGCCAACCAGATGATCGGATTTTTCAAGCTCGATCATCTCGCCGACGAGCCGGCCGGCGGGCTCTCCTATGGCCAGCAAAAACTGCTCGACGCCGCCATGGCCTTCATGGGCGGACCGCGGCTGGTGCTGCTCGATGAGCCCGCCGGCGGCGTCAACCCGTCGATGCTCGCTGACCTGAAGGACCGCCTGGTCGCGATCAACCGCGAGAAGAATGCCACCTTCGTCGTGATCGAGCACAACATGGAATTCGTGATGTCGCTGTGCTCGCGCGTGATGGTGATGGCGGAAGGCAAGGTGCTGGCGATGGGACGGCCCGACGAGGTCCGAAAGAACCCCGCCGTGATCGAAGCCTATCTAGGACATTGAGGAACCAGCCATGAGCGATCCGATCCTCTCGGTTCACAATCTCGTCGGCGGCTACGGCAAGATGACGATCCTGAACGGCACCACCTTCGCGGTGCCGCAGGCCACCATCACCACCATCATCGGCCCGAACGGCGCCGGCAAGTCCACCGTGTTCAAGGCGATCTTCGGCCTGCTCAAGCTGCGCGAGGGCAAGATCAACTTCGCCGGCCGCGACGTCACCCATTTGGGCCAGCGCGCGCTGCTCAAGGCCGGCATCTGCTACGTGCCGCAGGGCCGCAACATCTTTCCCGAACTGTCGGTGCGCCACAATATCGAGCTTGGCGGCGTTTCCGCCGGCAAGGGCATCGACCTGCGGAGCAGGATCGAGGCCGCGCTCGACCTGTTCCCGGCGCTGCGGCGGAAATCGACGCAGCAGGCCTCCACGCTGTCCGGCGGCGAGCAGAAACAGCTCGAAATCGCCCGCTCGCTGCTGCTCGAACCGAAGCTCGTGCTGATCGACGAGCCCTCGATCGGCCTGTCGCCGCTGATGGTGCAGCAGACTTTCGACATCCTGAAGAGCCTGCGCGACCGCGGTGTCACCATTCTGATGATCGAGCAGAACGCACGCTCGGCGCTGGAGATATCCGACATCGGCATCGTGCTCGAGCTCGGCCAGACCCGGATGATCGACGGCGCGAAGCGCATATTGAATGATCCCCGCATCGGACAATTGTTCCTGGGCGGCGCGATGGAGGACAACGCAGCATGAGTAAACGCTCGATCGCAACGATCTCTCTCTCCGGCGCCCTTGACGAGAAGCTCCGCGCCATCGCGTCTGCAGGCTTCGACGCGGTCGAGATTTTCGAGAACGATCTGCTGTCGTTCGGCGCCGGCCCGCGCGACATCGCAAAACTCTGCAAGGACCTCAATCTCGAGATCTGCGCGTTTCAGCCGTTCCGCGATTTCGAGGGCATGCCGGAGCCGCAGCGTTCGCGCAACTTTGCCCGCGCCGAGCGGAAGTTCGACCTGATGCAGGAGCTCGGCACTGACCTGCTGCTGATCTGCTCCAACGTGTCGCCGGCCTCGCTCGGCGGCATCGACCGCGCCGCGGATGATTTTCGCGAGCTTGGCGAGCGCGCGGCCAAACGGTCTTTGCGGGTCGGCTACGAGGCATTGGCTTGGGGACGCCACGTCAACGATTACCGCGATGCATGGGAAATCGTGCGGCGCGCCGATCACCCCGCGATCGGTGTCATCCTCGACAGCTTTCACGCACTGGCCCCCGGCTTTCCGGTCCGCGCGATGGCCTCGATCCCCGGCGACAAGATCTTCCTGGTCCAGCTTGCGGACGCGCCGAAGCTCGAGCTCGACATCTTGTCGTGGAGCCGGCACTTCCGCTCCTTTCCCGGCCAGGGCGACCTGCCGGTCGGCGAGTTCATGGCGGCGATCGCGGCAACCGGCTATGCCGGACCGCTGTCGCTGGAGATCTTCAACGACCAATTCCGCGCCGGCTCGGCCGTGCAGACCGCGGTCGACGGCCTGCGTTCGCTGATCCTGCTGGAAGACCAGCTTGCGCCGGATTGGCCAAAGTTCATCAGTGAGCCCTTGGCGCCGAAGCCCAGAAGTCGCGGCACGGGCTTCATCGAGTTTGCCGTCAACGAGACCAAGGCCGGCGAACTCGCCCGCCTGCTCGCGCAGCTCGGTTTCCGCAAAACCGGCAAGCATCGCAGCAAGGCGGTGGAGCGCTGGTCGCAAGGCAAGGTCGAGCTCGTCGTCAACTCCGAGACCGACGGCTTTGCGCATTCGCACTACGTGACGCACGGCCCCGGCGTCTGCGCCATCGCGCTCGACGTCGACAATGCCGGCCTCGTCATGCAGCGCGCCGAAACACTGAAAGCGCGCACCTTCTACCAGCCTGTCGGACCGGGCGAGCTCGAGATTCCCGCAATCCACGGCGTCGGCGGCAGCCTGCTGTATTTCCTCGACCAAGCCGGCAAGAACTGGGACACGGATTTCGAACAAGTCCCGAGCGACGCTCGCGCGGACGCCCTGCTGGCCGTCGATCACATCGCGCAGTCGATGCCCTATGACGAGATGCTGTCATGGCTGCTGTTCTACACCGGCATCCTCGACCTCAAGCGGCTGCCGCAGATGGAGATCGCCGATCCCAGGGGCCTCGTGCAAAGCCAGGCCGTCGTCAACGGCGACCAGAGCCTGCGCTTCGTGCTCAACGGCTCATCCGCCAACCGCACGCTGCCGGCCCGCTTCATCTCGGAGTTTTTCGGCTCGGGCGTGCAGCACGTCGCGTTCACGTGCCGGGACATTTTCGCGGCGGTCGCGGAGATGCGCAAGCGCGGCGCGGATTTTTTGGATATCCCGGATAATTACTACGACGACATCGAAGCCAAATACGACCTCGCGCCCGAGCTGATGGCGCAGCTGCGCGCCAACCACATTCTCTACGACCGCGAAGGCGACGGGGAGTTCTTTCAGGTCTACACCCACATCTTCGACGAGCGTTTCTTCTTCGAGATCGTGGAGCGACGGGACTACCACGGCTTCGGCGCGGCCAATGCCGGGATCAGGCTCGCGGCGCAAGCGCGCGAGGTGCGGCCTGTGAGTATGCCGCGGGTGTAGTCTCTACCGAGGCCGTCATTGCGAGGAGCGAAGCGACGAAGCAATCCAGAGTCTTTCCACGGAAAGATTCTGGATTGCTTCGCTGCGCTCGCAATGACGTGGAGGGAGCATGAGAGTGCGGCGACAGGGCTGCCCGCAGAGGCAGCCCTCACCCCAACCCTCTCCCCGTAAGAACGGGGCGAGGGAGGAGAGAGAGCTCGCCCGGACTCACTTCATCGCGCATTTGTCGTGGAAGCGATCCTGGTCGTTTTCAACGATGGTCGCGACCGTCTTCAGCGAGAGCTGGCCTTCGCCGTCCTTGACCACGTCCTGGAGATAGAAGTTCTGCACCGGGATGTGGTTCTTGCCGTACTTGAAGGGGCCGCGTAGCGACTTGAAGTTGGCCTTCTCCATCTCGGCTTTCATCGCGTCCTTCTTGCTGGTGTCGCCCTTCACCGCGACCACCGCGCTGTTGATGAGCTGGGCCGCGTCATAGGCTTGCGCGCCATAATAGGTCGGGCGCAGGCCGGGGTACTTCTTGCGATAGTCGGCGACGAAGCGCTTGTTCTGCTCGTTGGGCAGATCATTCACCCATTCCTGCGCGCCGGGAACGCCGAGCGCGTTCTCCTTTTGCAGCGGCAGCGACAGCTCGTCGACGGTGAACGCCGTGTAGAGCGGCATCGTGCTCTTCAGCCCGGCCTGCGCATATTGGTTGAGGAACTGCACGCCGGCTGCACCCGGATAGAACACGAAGATCGACTCGGCGCCCGAGGCGCGCGCCTTGGAGAGCTCGGCGGAGAAGTCGAGCTGGCTCGGCCAGACCGTGTATTCCTCGCCCTTGACCTCGCCCTTGAACGTGCTCTTCACGCCCGCGAGCATGTCCTTGCCGGCGGCGTAGTTCGGGCCGATCAAGAAGACGCTCTTGACGCCCTTCTGGTTCATGTAGAGGCCCATGGCGGCCGGCGTCTGGTCGTTCTGCCAGGAGGTCGAGAACACATAAGGCGAGCAGAGCTCGCCGGCGAGCTGCGACGGACCGGCATTGGCCGAGATCAGGATGGTCTGCGAATCCACGGCGGTCTTGAGCGAGGCCAGCAGCACGTTCGACCAGATGTAGCCGACGATGAAGTCGACCTTGTCGGACTGCACCAGTTTCTCGGTCTTCTGCTTGCCGACGTCGGGCTTCTGTCCGTCGTCCTCGTAAATCACCTCGACCGGCTTGCCGTCCATCTTGCGGCCGATGTGATCCAGCGCGAGCTCGAACGAGTTGCGCATGTCGTTGCCGATCACGGCGGTCGGGCCGCTGAAGGTCGAAACGAATCCGATCTTGATGGTGTCGCCGGCGGATGCCGGGCCTGCCAGCACCAGCGCCGCTGCGCCCGCCAGCCAGAATGCCGTCCTCATAACCACTCCCCTCCATATTATTATGCCCGGAAGCGGGGTGATTGCCGCCCCGGGTCATCTCTATTGAACGCAAAATCTGTCGCGCCGCCAATGGCTCAGCGCCCGCCCTGCACCATATTTCGCCCCGATCGTTAATGGCAAGAAATATAGTTCTACTCACTTCGGCGAGGGCTGCGGCGCTTTTTCGCGGGATATCGATACGTCAGGCCTATCCAGCGATTGATGACGGCTATTGGACCGCGGCGCCCGATCAGCGTTTAGATGAGGATAGAGCCGCGAGATTCGGAGGGGCGCATCATGACCACGACACCGCATCGCGTCGTCATCGTCGGAGCCGGCTTCGGCGGGCTGGAGACGACCTACCGGCTCGCCGGCAGCCCGGTCGAGATCACGCTGATCGACCGCCGCAACCATCATTTGTTTCAACCGCTGCTCTACCAGGTCGCGACCGCCTCGCTCGCCACCAGCGAGATCGCATGGCCGGTCCGGCACCTGATGCGCGACCGGCGTGATGTGACGACGCTGTTTGCGACCGTCAGCGGCGTCGATGCCGACAGGCGCTGCGTGCTGATCGACGACGGCAGCGAGGTGCCTTACGACACGCTGGTGCTCGCCACCGGTGCGCGGCACGCCTATTTCGGCCACGACGAATGGGAGCAGTTCGCGCCGGGCCTGAAGACGCTGGAGGACGCGACGACGCTGCGCCGTCACATCCTGGTGGCGTTCGAGCGCGCCGAGCGCGAGACCGATCCGGAAAAGCGCGCGGCGCGGCTGACTTTCGTCATCGTCGGCGCCGGCCCCACCGGCGTGGAGCTCGCCGGCACCATCGCCGAGATGGCGCACCACACCTTGCCAGCCGACTTCCGCAACATCGACACGCATAAGGCCCGCGTGGTGCTGATCGAGGCGGGTCCGCGCGTGCTCGCAGGCTTCCCCGATGACCTTTCGGCCTACGCGCAGGCCTCGCTGGAGAAAATCGGTGTCGAGGTCGTGCTCGGACAGGCCGTCACCGAGATCAATCGCGAGGGCGTGGTGTTCGGCGGCAAGCTGCTCGAAGCCAAGACACGAATCTGGGCCGCCGGCGTGCGCGCCTCGCCCGCGGCCGAGTGGCTGGGCGCACCGGCCGATCGTGCCGGGCGCGTGCAGGTCGAAGACGATCTTACGATCCCCGGTCATCCCGAAATCTTTGCGATCGGCGATACCGTTTTGATCAACGCCTGGGACGGCAAGCCCGTGCCCGGCATCGCGCCCGCCGCCAAGCAGCAGGGCCGTCACGTGGCCGAGACCATCAAGGCCCGGCTGCGCAAAGAGCCGACCGGCCCGTTCCGCTACAAGCACTCCGGCAGCCTCGCGCAGATCGGCAAGCGGCTCGCGGTGATCGACTTCGGCCGCATCAAGCTGCGCGGCACCATCGCGTGGTGGATCTGGGGCATTGCCCACATCTACTTCCTGATCGGCTTGCGCCACCGCCTCAGCGTCGCCCTGAGCTGGCTCTGGATCTACGCCCGCGACCAGCGCGCCGCCCGGCTGATCACGCAGGGAAGCAGCAAGGTGGTGTAGGGCTTCTTCTCCCTCTCCCCGTTCTTACGGGGAGAGGTTAAGTGAGGCGCGCTCGCCGCCCCTATTTCACCAGCTCACAGCCGCCTTCCGCCAGCGGGCGGAACGCCTGCTCCGCAGAGATCGTCGAAACCAGATTGTAATAATCGTACGGATATTTCGACTCCTCCGGTTTCTTCACCTCGAACAAATACATCGGATGCACGACGCGACCGTCCTGGCGAATCGTGGTGTCGCCGAACAGCTTGTCCTTGCCCTTGAACTTCTTCATCTCAGGCACGGCATCCTTGGCATTGTCGCTGCCGGTGGCGGCGACCGCGTTGAGATAAGCGAGCGTGGAGGCATAGACCCCGGCCTGGTTGCCGCTCGGCATCTTGCCGTTCATGCCGGGCCGCGCCGCGAACCGCTTGGCGAAGGCGCGGGTATCGTCGTTCATGTCCCAGTAGAAGGCCTCCATGAGCTGAAGCCCTTGCGCGACCTTGATGCCCATGCCGTGGACGTCGTTGATGAAGAGCAGGAAGGCGACGAGCTTTTGTCCGCCCTGCTGGATCCCGAACTCGGCCGCCTGCTTCACCGCGTTGATGGTGTCGCCGCCGGCATTGGCGAGCCCGATCACCTGGGCCTTGGAGCCCTGCGCCTGCAACAGGAACGACGCGAAGTCGGACGTGCCGAGCGGATGCTTGCTGGAGCCCAACACCTTGCCGCCATGCGCCTCGATGTATTTCTGGGCTTCCGCCTCGATGCCCTTGCCGAGCGCGTAATCGACCGTGAGGAAATACCAGTCCTTGCCGCCGCGCGACATCATCGCGGCCGCCGTGGTGTTGCCGGTCGCCCAGGCGTCGTTGACCCACTGGATGGTGTTGGGCGAGCAGGCCTTGCCGGTGAGATCGGAGCTCGCGGTAGATGATGCGAGAAACGTCATGCGGCTGCCGCGCAGCAGCGTGTTGATAGAGAGGCCGACCGCCGAATTCGGCACGTCGACAATGGCGTCGACGCCCTCGACATCGAGCCATTTGCGCGCGATGGCGTTGCCGACATCGGCCTTGTTCTGGTGATCGGCGTAGACGATGTCGACCTTGATGCCTTTGCCGCCGCCGTTGAAGTCCTCAGCGGCCATCCGCGCGGCCTCGACCGAGCCCATGCCGTTGGTATCCTGGAAGATGCCGGAGATGTCGTTGAGCACGCCGACGCGCACGACATTTTCGGAGATCTCGGCATTTGCCGCGCCGCCAATCAGGCTCGCGGCCAGCGCAAGCGTCCACTTCAAGTTCTTCATTGGTCCCTCCCCTGTCGTATTGATTATTCCGATGCCGGCAGCGTCAGCCCGGCGTGATGGTTACAGGCAGGCTGTCGAGCCCGCGCAGCGTGTTGTTGAAACGGCGCTGTGGCTCGCCCGTGATCTCGATCTTCGCGATCCGGCGGGCCAGAGCCGCGAGCATTGTCTCGCCTTCGAGCCGCGCGACCAGCTGACCGACGCACATGTGAATACCTGAGCCATAGCCGACATGGCCCGACGTGCGGCGGGTGACGTCGTAGCTGTCCGGCTTGTCCCAGCGCCGCGGATCGCGATTGGCAGCCGCCAGGAACATCAACACCTTCTCGCCCTCACCGATGGTCGCGCCTGACAGATCGACCTCGCGCGTTGTCGTGCGAAAGAAGGTCTGCACCGGACTTTCAAAACGGACGGCCTCCTCGAAAGCGTTGCGCGCCAGCGTGAAATCGCCGCGCAAGCGCTGCCACTGCTCCGGGAAGCGCGCGAGACAGTAGACCGCTGCACCGATGCCGTTGACGGTGGTGTCGAGGCCCGCCGACAGCAGCGAACGCACCAGCAGCGGCGCTTCGGTCGCGGTGATGGCACCCTCGTCGACATGAGCGTGGATGCAGGCGCCGATGCCGCCGGGCGTGAGGTTGTCCCGCTGGCACTGCTCGGTAACATAGGCCTGGTGCGGCGCCGAGCGCGCGATCGCCTCGTTGCGCAACTGGTTCGGCGGGCCGAAGGCGTTGAACACCACGCTCGCATAGGGAATGAGATTCTCGCGTCCTTCAGGCTTCAGCCCGAGCGCATCCGGGAAGATCGACAGCGGATAGGCTTCGGCGAGGTCCGTGATAGCATCGAAGCTGCGCTTCTCCAGCAAAGCGTCCACACGCTCTTCCGCTGCCGCGGCAAAGCGGTCGCGGAGCCCCTTCATCACCGTCGGCGACAGCACCTTCGAGAGCACGGCGCGGGTGCGGGCGTGCGCGGGTGGATCGGCTTCGAGGATCAGGCTCGGCGGGCGCCACGGCGTCTCCTTCTTGAAGTCGGACAGGCCGACGCCGCGGCTCGAGCAGAAGGTCGCGGGATCGTTCAGCACGGCATGGACTTCGGCATAGCGCGCCACGCCATAGACGTTCCACTTGTCGAGATAGACGACCGGTCCCGCCTCTCGCAGCAGCTCATGCGTGGGATAGGGGTCGGCGAAAAAATCCATGTCGAAGGGATCGACGTCGAGATGCGGGACGGCCGACGAACCGTTGATTTCCGGGGAGCTGGAAGTGCTCATGGAAGTCCTCCCTCATTTTGATCTTGTGAAAGGGCCGCGCTTACCTTTAGGTCTCCAGACACGCCGCGAGACAGAATCCCGACATGCCGCCGTCTTCGACCAGAGCCCGCCAAAAACCTGCGTCCACCGAGACGGGACCGACGCTCGATCTCGACCGCTACGTCCCCGCGTTCATCACCTTCATCGCCAACAAGCTCTCGAACAGCGCCACCGCGTTCTATCAGCGGGAGTTCGGCGTCAACGTCACGGAATGGCGGATCATGTCGCTGCTGGCGATCGAGCCCGGCATTCCCGCCTCGCGCATCTGCCACGTCATCGGTTTCGACAAGGGCCCGGTGAGCCGGACGCTGGCCGGCCTGGAAAAGCGCGGGCTGGTGTCGATCCGCACCGATCCCAAGGACGGGCGCACCCATTCGATCGCGCTGACGGCGAAGGGCCGCACCACCCATGACAAGGTGATCGTCGCGGCATTCGAGCGCGAACGGCGCCTGTTGTCCTGCCTGGACAAGGACGAGCGCGAGGTGCTGATCGAGCTGTTGCGCCGCCTGCACGAAAATCTCGGCGCGGTGACCGGCAGCACTGAGACCTGACGGAGCACGCGCGGTACGCGGACCTCTCTCATGTCCAGGCATGCGCCGGCATTCGCCGGCGGCACTCTCTCTGCCGAGCATTGCTTCCTCCAGAATCCGACGCGGCGGTTCCTCCCGCCGTCATCCCAGCCTGGAACTGGTTCGCACAAATTAGTTGCTTAGGCAACAAAAGAATCATGCAGGATAATGCGGCAGGGCAGCTGGCCTAACGGCGAGCTGTTTTCAGCCCGTTATTGCGAGAGGAGGCCTACGGCCGCCCACCTAATGCGAAGAGCTGCCGTTTCAACTGCTACAGACCGATCCACTCACCCGAGACATCGTCATCCAACCGCGCCAGCGCATCGGCGCGCCGCGTCAGCACGGCGCGCTGATTGATGTAGCCCTTGTCGGTGATCTCACCGCCGTCCACCGATGGCGGCTCGACGAGCAGCAGGGCGCGCGTGGCGTGGCCGGAGGAGTTGGCGCTGTGTTGCTTGAGTTTCGCCAGACCCTGCGCGATCGCGGCTCTGACCTTGTCATGCGCGAGCAATTCGTTCACGGCTGCGGCCTCGGGCAGGCCGGCACGCGCGCGGCACGCGGCGATGTTCGGGAACACCAGGAAACGCACCTCGTCGCCGCCATGGCCGGTGACGACGATGTCCTGCGCGAGCGGCGCCAGCGCGGCGATGCCGGCGAGGCGCAGCGTGCCGACGCTGACCCAAGTGCCGGAATTGAGCTTGAAGTCCTCGGCAACGCGGCCATCGAAGAACAGGCCGCGCTCAGGCCGGTTCGCATCGGCGAATTTCACGGCATCACCAATGAGATAAAAGCCCTCGTCGTCAAATGCCTGCCTGGTCAGCTCCGGCGCCTTCCAATAGCCCGGCGTGACGTTGGGGCCGCGCACGCGCACCTCCAGCTTGTCGCCGGAGGTGACGAGCTTCAATTCGGTGCCGGGGATGGGCACGCCGATATTGCCCGAGCGCTCCGCGAGGAAATGGCAGTCGGTCGCCAGCGGCGACGTCTCGGTCGAGCCCCACGCCGAGACCATCGGCATCGCGCGGCCAACGGTCTTGACGGAAAGTTCTTCCAGCGCGTCCCAGAGATTCTGCGGCAGCGCAGCCCCTGCGTAGAACGCGAATTTCACCTCGCTGAAGAAGCGGCGACATAGCTCCTCGTCTGCACGCAGCGCCGTGATCAACATGTCGAAGCCGCGCGGCACGTTGAAATAGACCGTCGGCATCACGCTTTTGAGATTGGCAAGGGACGTCGCAAACAGGCCGGGCGCCGGCTTGCCGCCGTCGATATAGAGCGAGCCGCCATTGCGCAGCACGAGATTGAAATTGTGGTTGGCGCCGAACGTGTGGCTCCAGGGCAGCCAGTCGAGAATGACGAGATCCTCGCGCGCCTGTTCGAGAAAGGTCCACGTCTGGGCCTTGGCCTGCTGGCTGGACGTCAGCATGCGCTGGGTGTTGATGACCGCCTTCGGCGTGCCGGTCGAGCCCGAAGTGAACAGGAGCTTTGCGATCGTCGCGGGCGTCACCGCGGCGAAGGCCTTTGCGACGTCGGCGCTCTCGGGCGTTGCCGCGATGGTGCGGAAAGCCAGCGCATCGGCATCGTCTGCATTGCCGCTGATGATCTGCGCGCTATGCAGAGGCTTGATCGCGGCCAGCGCCGCCGCAAACGGCTTGGTCGCAGAGACATAGATTGCGGCGGGCTCAAGCAGCGTGATCATGCTCTTGAGCTTGTCGAAATCCTTCGACATCAGGGAATAGGCCGGCGAGATCGCCGCCGAGGGCACGCCGACATGCTGGACCGCCAGTGCCAGCAGCGCATGATCGATGCTGTTGTCGGAGAGGATCGCGAGCGGGCGCTCCGGACTGAGACCTTGCGCCAGAATCCACGACGCTGCCGCGCGCACCTGGCGCAGCGCCTGCGCGTAGGTAACGGTGGTCCATGGCAATTCGGCACTGCTGCGCTCGGCGAGGAAAGTCGCATCGGGCCTCTGCCGCGCCCATTGCTCCAGCCAGTCGCCGATGCAGCGCGCGCCATCGCGCAGCGGCTCGGGCGAGCGCAGCACGATGCTGCCGTCGGCGCGATGCTCGGCAACGGTTCTGGGTGTCGCGAACAGGCTCGCAGCATCACCGCGAGGGGCGGTTGTCATGGTTTCCTCCTGGCCCGGAAGCCGGGATCGGCCGCAGCCTCGTCGCGGACCACGTTGGCCTGCATGTTGGCCATGACAATTGTTGGGGCGCAAGCTCAGGCCCGTTGAGCTGCCCATTATTTGCGCAAATGCTCGTAACAGGGCGCTGACACGAAGCTCCGCCAGCGCTCGAAATATCTCACAAGCCTCTGATCTCTCGGTAATATCCGCAGCACTTGTCCTGCCCGGATTCTGTACACAATGGCACATCGCTTGCTTCGATCGGGGTGAAGAGACGTAGCCGGAGATTTGTCGCCATGAAGGCTGAAATGGGGGCTGAGCAGCCTGAAACGATCGCCGCGATCGTGGCCGCGCATCGCGCGGGCACGCTCACGCCGGCGCAGACGGTCGCACGCACCTATCAGCGCATCCGCGACCACAATGATCCCGCCGTATTCATCAGCCTGCGCGACGAAAAGGACGCGGTCGCCGAGGCCGAGAAGCTCGCCACCAAGGAGACCGCCAGCCTGCGGCTCTATGGCGTGCCGGTGGTGGTGAAGGACAATATCGACGCGCTGGGGTTTCCGACCACCGCGGCGTGCCCGGCCTTCTCGTACATCCCGACACACGATTCGACCGCGGTTGCGCGGCTGCGCGCCGCCGGCGCGATCATCATCGGCAAGACCAATCTCGACCAGTTCGCGACCGGCCTTGTCGGCGTGCGCTCGCCCTACGGCATCCCCAGGAACGCGATCCGCGATGACCTCATTCCCGGCGGATCAAGCTCGGGATCGGCCGCCGCCGTCGGCGCCGGGCTGGTGCCACTGTCGTTAGGTACCGACACCGCCGGCAGCGGCCGCGTGCCGGCGATGCTCAACAACATCGTCGGTCTCAAGCCGAGCCTCGGCATGATTTCGACCGCTGGCCTGGTGCCGGCCTGCCGGACGCTGGACTGTATCTCGGTGTTCGCTTTGACGGTCGACGACGCCGCGCTGGCGCTCTCCGTGATGGCAGGTCCCGATCAGGCCGATCCGTTCTCGCGCGACCGGCCGCTTGGCGCGATCACCCCGCTTCCGGCAAACCTGCGCCTGGGCGTGCCGCGCAGCGGACAGTTGATCTTCTTCGGCGACAAGAAGGCGGAAGCGGCTTACGCCGAGGCGCTGAAGCGCTGGACCGCGCTTGGGGCAACGCTCGTCGAGTTCGACCTCGAGCCGTTCTATGAGACGGCCCGACTGCTCTACGAGGGACCGTGGGTCACGGAGCGCTATCTCGTGATCCGCGACCTGCTGGCGTCCGCGCCGGATGCCATCCATCCCGTGACGCGCGAGATCACCGCGGCCGGTGCGCGGTTGACGGCGGCGGACACCTTCTCCGCGCTCTATCGTCTGCAGGGCCTGCGCAAGATCGCCGAGCGCACCTTCACCAATATCGACGCGCTGGTGCTGCCGACGGCGCCGACGGCCTATACGACCGCGCAGGTGCTGGCCAATCCGGTCGAGCTCAACAGCCGGCTCGGCACCTATACCAATTTTGTCAATCTGCTCGACCTCTGCGGTCTCGCGCTGCCGGCGGCGATGCGTGCCGACGGCATCCCGTTCGGCATCACGCTCCTTGCTCCCACCGGACACGATGCGCTGCTCGCCAGCATCGGGCGCGTGTTCCATGCCGATACCAAACTGACGCTTGGCGCAAAGGGCGTGGCGCAACCCGCGCTGGCGCCGCTTGCCGCTGATAGCAGCGACGAGATTCCCATCGCCGTAGTCGGCGCGCATCTGTCCGGCATGGTGCTGAACAGCGAGTTGAAAGCGCTGAACGGCCAGCTGATCGAGGCGACCAGGACCGCGGCGGACTACAAGCTCTACGCATTGAAGACCACGCCGCCGAAGCCGGGCATGCTGCGCGTCGAGGCCGGCAAGGGCGCGTCGATCGAGCTGGAGATCTGGTCGCTGTCGTCGTCCGCCTTCGGCAAGTTCGTCAACGCGATTCCCGCGCCGATGGCGATCGGCACCGTGCGGCTGGCGGATGGCCGCAGCGTGAAGGGATTTCTCGTCGAGCCCGAGGTGCTGGGCGAGGCTCGCGACATCACCGCGTATGGCGGCTGGCGGAAGTATATGGCGGAAGCTGCGACAGCGTAGGTCTCGTAGGGCGGGCAAAGCGAAGCGTGCCCACCATCACCGTCAGCTTGGGTGGATGGTGGGCACGGCGCTTTGCGCCTTTGCCCACCCTACGGCACCGTGCGCGCGGCCCTAAACCGACACCGCGTAGATCTCGTACTCCCCGCGCACCAGCTCGATATGCGCACGCATCGCGGCGGCGGCGCCCTGCTTGTCGCCGCGCATGATGGCGACGACGACGCGATCGTGTTCCGCTTGCGACTTGGCGAGACGTCCGAGATTGCGGAACTGGGCGCGGCGGAACGGCTGCACGCGCACGCGCGTCGCCAGCGTGATCTCGGCGATGTAGCCGTTCTGCGATCCCGCATAGATCGCATTGTGGAAGCGCTCGTTGACTTCGTGGAAGCGGTCGGGGTTGCCGGCGTAGCTCAACACCCGCAGCTCTTCGTGGATGGCTTCCAGACCGTGACGCTCGGCGGCTGACATGCGTTCGGCGGCAAGGCCCGCGCACAGCGCTTCCAGCTCCGCCATCGCCTCGAACATGCCCGTCAGCCGTTCGAACGAGGGCTGCGCCACCACCGCGCCGCGATGGGCGCGCGCTTCGACCAGGCCGCTTGCCACGAGCTGGCGCAGTGCTTCCCGCACCGGCGTGCGCGAAACGCTGAAGCGGCGCGCGATGTCGGTCTCGTCAAGCGGCGCGCCAGGCGGCAAAGCTCCGCGCACGATCTCGTCGGCGAGCTGCAGGCGCAGCTCCTCGGCGCGCGTGACCTTGTGCGCTGATGGCGACGCCCGGTCGACACGCGGCACCGCCGGCAGCGCTCCGGGCGGAAGATCGTCAAGCGTCATACGGTCAGGTCTCTTTCGACTCGTCGATGATGCTGACATGGGCGGCGACGACGCGCCAGCCCTCCGGGAATTTTACCCAGGTCTGCATCTGCCGGCCGACCTTACCCGGCATCGTGTCGCGATAGAACAGGGTGGAGGCGACCGCGGTGTCGCGGCCATAGCTGGTGATCACGGTTTTCGCGGTGCGGCGATTGAGGCCGACCGGCGAGCGCCCGGCGCGAAAGCCGGAGATCGCTTCATAGCCGTAGAGGTTCTCGCCGATGCCATAGCGCAGCGTGCGGGGATCGTTGCGGAAGAGCTCGCCGAGCACCGCGACGTCGTTGGTGATCAGGGCCTGCTCATAACGCTCGAACGCGGCTTTGACGTCCGCGATCACGTCAGGGAGATCGATCTCCATCTCAAAATCCTTTTGGGCTGGGCGCGGCGGCGACGCCCATCTTCTCCAACGCGTACGCGACGCGCAACGCGATGTCCTCGCGCCAGGGCGCGGCGATGATCTGCACGCCGATCGGCAACGGTTCGAGCGGCACCGGCACGGCGACGACCGGGAGGCCGATGAATGAGATCGGCTGGGTGTGGAGGCCGATATTGGCACGCACCGGCAGCTCGACGCCACCGAGATGGAAATTGACCTGGCCGAGCTTCGGCGCGGTGCATGGCGTCGCCGGTGCAATCAGCACATCGACGGATTTGAAAATCTCCGCGAATTGCGTGCGATACCAGCGGCGGAATTTTTGCGCGCGGTCGACCAGCGGCGCCGGCACCATGGCGCCCGCGATCAGCCGGTCGCGCACGGCGGGATCGAAATCGTTCGGTCGCTTGCGCAGCCGATCGAGATGCAGCGAGGCGCCTTCTGTGGTGGTGATGACATAGGCCGCCGCGCGGGCACGCGCGGCTTCCGGCACGTCCACCACGCGCGTGGCGCCCAGCGCCTTGGCGACGCGGCTGACGGCTTCGACGGCTTCCGGAAACAAATTGGTTTGGAAGTAGCCGCCGGCGATCGCGATGCGCAGGTCCGAAACCGGATTGGCGAGCAGCGGCAGCGTCGGCTCCAGACCACGTGTGGTGGTGCAGGCGGCGTCGTCCGCATCCGGCCCCTGCATGGCGTCATAGGCCAGCGCGAGATCGGTGACGGAGCGCGCGAACGGGCCGAGATGATCGAGGCTCGCGACGAACGGGAACGAACGCGCACGCGAGAGCCGGCCATAAGTCGGCTTCAGGCCGAAGATGCCGCAGAACGAGGACGGCACGCGGATCGAACCGTTGGTGTCGGAGCCGAGCGCGATCGGCACCAGCGCGCCGCCCACGGCGCTGCCCGAGCCGCCGGAGGAGCCGCCGCTCATCCGCGTGGTGTCATGCGGATTGCGCGAGGGACCGTCATGAACGTTCTCCCCGGTGAAGTCATAGGCGTATTCGCCCATGTTGAGCGCGCCGACCAGCACGGCGCCGGCCGCTTCCATCCGCTCGATCAGCGTGGCATCGCGCGTGGCGGGCACGCGGTCTCGGTTGATCTTCGAGCCTGCGCGCGTGGCGAGGCCTGCGACGTCGAACAAATTCTTGACCGCGAAGGGCACGCCGGCCAATGGGCCGACGGCCTTGCCGGCGGCGATATCGGCATCGATCGCGCGCGCTTTGGCACGGGCGCGATCGGCGGTGATGTCGGTAAAGGCGTTGAGGATGGTGTCGTGCTGCTTGATGCGCGCAAGCGCGGCTTCGGTCGCATCGAGCGCGGACATCTTGCGGCCCGCAACCGCGCTTGCGATCTCGGAGGCCGTCATCTCTGGCTTGGTCGTCATGGCGGCGTCAGACCGTGAACACGGGCGCTGGCTCGGTCTCGTCCGGCAGCGCGAATTCGTCGACGAGGCGGCCGAGCCGCAGCGAGACCTCAAGATTGGCGCGTATGGACGACCTCCATGCTTCCTCGACGGGCAACGCCAACGCTTTGGTGACAGCGTCGATATAATCGTCCAGCGGTTCGGCCATCACGCTCCCAAACAAGCTCTCAGTGTGCGCCCTGTATCTGCAGCGGCGGATGCGGGATCGCCGTCAGCAGCTCCTTGGTGTAATCGTCCTGCGGATCGCTCAAGACCCTCTCGGAAGACCCTTCCTCGACGATTCGACCCGACCGCATGACAATGACACGATCGCACAGCAAGCGCACTACGTTCAAATCATGCGAGACGAACAGATAACTCATACCTAGCCGCGCCTTGAGGTCCTGGAGCAGATTGAGGACCACGGCCTGGACCGAAACGTCGAGCGCGGCGGTCGGCTCGTCCAGGATGACGAGTTTCGGGTGCAGGGCGATGGCGCGGGCGATGCCGACGCGGGCCTTCTGGCCGCCCGACAATTGGTGCGGAAAGCGATCCAGCAGATTGTGCGGCAGGCCCACCATGGTGGCGAGCTCCTCGCAGCGAGCGCGGAGCGCGTCGCGCCCCCTGATGTCACCGAGCTGCATGATGGGATCGGCGATGGCGCGGACGGCAGTGAAGCGCGGATTGAGGCTGTCGGTCGGATCCTGGAACACCATCTGGATGCGGCTGCGCTGCGGCAGACGGGCGAAGCCGGCGGGCGCGATGGCGCCGATGTCCTCGCCGTCGAACTGGATCAGGCCCGAGGTCTGGTCCAGCAGCCGCATCACCATCATCGACGTGGTCGATTTGCCGCAGCCGGACTCGCCGACCAGGCCGACGCTCTCGCCGTGACCGACCGAGAAGCTGATGCCGTCGACCGCGCGGAACATATCCGGCTCCACCGGCGGCTTGCGGCCGAACAGTTTGCCGAGCGTGGCGGTGGCGCCCTGACGGGGATATTCCTTGACCAGCTTGTCGATGAGGAGAAGGGGCGTCTTGCCGGCCGGGACGATCGGAGCCAATTCCGCGGATGCTGCGCTCGTGGCGGCGAGTGCTGAGCCTTCCTCCTCCGGCAACAGATCCCGCAGGCTCACGCCGAGGCGCGGCGTCGCGCGCATCAGCTTCTTCGTGTAGGGGTGCTGCGGGTTGGCGAAGATGTCGGCCGCCTTTGCAGTCTCGACCACCCGGCCCTTCTCCATCACCACCACGCGGTCGCAATAGGCGGCGGCGAGGCCGAGGTCATGCGTGATCAGGATGGTGGACATTGCCTTGCGCTTGGTCAGCTCGACGATCAGATCCATCACCGCCTTCTGCGTGGTGACGTCCAATCCGGTCGTCGGCTCGTCCGCGATCAGCAGTTGCGGATTGCAGGCGAGCGCGAGCGCGATGACGACGCGCTGGCACATGCCGCCGGACAATTCGAACGGATAGGCGTGATAGCGCTCGCGCGGCCGGGCGATCTTGACCTGCTCCAGCGCCTCGATCGCCTTTTCGCCGCGGTCCGAAACCATGGCCTGCTGGACATGGGTGCGCAGCACGTCCTCGATCTGGTCGCCGACCTTCCGGATCGGGTTGAGCGCGGCGCGCGGGTTCTGGAAGATCATCGAGACTTCGCGACCGCGCAAATCGCGCATCTGGTCTTCGGTCGCGGCCTTGACGTCGATGCCGGAGAACATCACCGAGCCCTCGGCAATCCGCCCGGCACGGTCGAGGATGCGCATCACCGCGTACGACGTCACCGACTTGCCGGATCCGGACTCGCCGACGATGGCGAGCGTCTCGCCCTTCGCAACGGAGATGTTGACGTGCTGCACCGCTTTGACGATGCCGCGGCGGGTGGTGAATTCGACGGTGAGGTCCTGGACGTTGAGCAGCGGCTGGGCGGTCATGGGCACCTCCCAAACAAAAACGTCGAAAACAACCCCATGCACAGTAGAACGGGATTGATTTCATTGGATAATTTTGAGCGAAAATTTGAACGGAATCCAGCCATCACGTCCTCCGCTGGGGGTCGACGATGTCGCGCAGGCCGTCCCCGAGGAGGTTGAAGCAGAACACGGCGATCATCAGAGCGAGGCCCGGGAATAGCGCGATCCACCATTCGCCTGACACCATGAAGCCGGCGCCTTCGGCGACCATGATGCCCCATTCCGCCGTCGGCGGACGGACGCCGAGGCCGATAAACGAGAGGCCGGCGGCATTGAGGATGGCGTAGCCCATGGTAAGCGACATCTGCACGATCATGATCGGCATGATGTTCGGCAGGATATGCACGAGGAGAATGCGGAATTCGCCGTTGCCGGACAGACGCGCGGCCTGCACGAAGCCGGCGTTGCGGCGGACATTGGCTTCGGCGCGCGCGACGCGGGCATAGAGCGGAAAGTTCACGATGGCGGTGGCCAGGATGATGTTCTGCACGGTGTTGCCGAGCGCGGCGACGATGCCCATGGCGAGCACGAACAGCGGGAATGCCATGATGGTGTCGGCGATGCGGCCGACGATGCGATCGGTCCAGCCGCCGAAATAGCCGGCCGCGATGCCGGCGAGCCCGCCCATCAGGAACACCAGCGCGACGGAGGCGACCGCGATGAACGTATCGAGCCGCGTCGCCACCACGACCCGGCTGAAGATGTCGCGGCCTAATTGGTCGGTGCCGAACCAGTGCGCGGCCGAGGGCGGCTTCAGCGACGCCGCGGTGTCGGACGCCAGCGGATCATACGGCACCACATAGGGGCCGAAGATCGCGGCAAGGAGGATCACGATCAGCAGCGCGAAGGCGAAGCCCGTGACCTTGTTTTCGCCGAGCACGTAGCGGGTCTGGTCGAGCAACGCGACGAACCCTGACGTTCGCGCGGGACCGACAGGTTCAACAGCAGGCGCAACGGAGCTCATTGTGTCCCCTACCCTTCCAGCCGCACGCGCGGATCGATCACGCCATAGAGAATGTCGATCACCAGATTGAGCAGCACGTACATCACCGCCATGGTCAGCACGAAACCCTGCACCGGCGCGAAGTCCGACGAGATCAGCGCCTCGACCGCATAGGAGCCGATGCCTGGCCAGGCGAACACTTTCTCCACCAGCACGTTGGCGCCGAGCAGGAACGAGAACACCATGCTCAGCGTGGTGATGACCGGAAGCATCGCGTTGCGGAAGGCATAGGTGACGATGACGGTTGCCGGGGACAGGCCGCTGGCGCGCGCGGTGCGCACGAACTCGGACGACAGCACCGCCAGCATCGAGGCGCGCGTCATGCGCGCGATTGGCGCCAGCGAGAAGATCGCAAGCGTCGTCGCCGGCAGGATCAGCTGGCTGCATGCCGAGCGGAACGCCTCGAAGTCTCGCGCGATGAGGGTGTCGATCAGATAGAAGCCTGTGACCGTCGGCGGCGCGCTGTAGAACACATCGAGTCGACCGAGCGGCGCAGGCGACCAGCCGAGCCGGAAATAGAAGACATAGACCAGCACCAGACCTGTGAAGAACACTGGCAGCGAGACGCCGGCCGTCGTCGTCACGCGACAGAGATGGTCGACCCACGATCCCGGCCGCGTCGCCGCCAGCACGCCGAGAGGGATGGCGATGACGACCGAGACGATGAGGCCGAGCAGCGTCAACTCGGCGGAGGCCGGCAGGCGGTTGCGGATCTCGGCTGCGACCGGCTGGCCCGTCGTGAGCGAATTGCCGAAATCGCCATGGGCGAGATCGTTGGTGTAGCGGAAGAACTGCTCGATCAGCGGCTTGTCGAGGCCGAGTTTTTTCCGGATCTGCTCGACGGCTTCCTTCGTTGCGGCGGGCCCTGCGAAATAGGCGGCGGGATCGCCCGGTAGTGCGCGGGTCAGCAGGAAGGTGACGATGACGACCCCGATCAGCGAGGGAATCGCGAACATCAGGCGCTTGCCGATCATGGTCAGCATGGGGTTGCGCTCCTGCTGCTCTGCGTTTGTGGGCGGGTTCGCGCCACCTGCTCCGCCGCGCCCCCTCTCCCACGCAACCGGGGTCTACCCCGGTTGCGCATTGGTGATTGGCGCAAGTCGGGCAGGCCCGACTTGCGATGGGAGAGGGTTGGGGTGACGGGTAGCCCCAAGCGAGGTCGGAGTTCGTGGCTACCCCTCACCCTGCCCCTCTCCCACAAGGGGAGAGGGAATGAGAGAGCGGTGGCCGCCTCACTCAGAAAGAGAGTCGACGACGCGACCATCTCGCCCGCCATCCCCTCACCCCTTCGCCATCGCGCGATAATCCAGGCGGCGGTGGAACCAGTATTGGTAGCCGCTGATGTTCTTCTGCATCGCGACGTTGACGAAGGGCTGGTACAGCGGGATGCGCGGGATGTCGCTGTAGGCGAGGTCGACGAAGCCCTTCACGTCGGCGTCGTAGGTCGCGGTGTCACCGGTCGCGGCAGCATTCCGCGCCCCGTCGATCAGCTTGTCCATCTCCGCCGACTTGTAGCTCATGGTGTTGAAGACGGAATTATTGCCGTGATAGCACCAGTAGAAGAAGTATTCGGGGTAATCGAGCCAGCCCGAGAACACGTTGGTGAAGAGCGGCATCTCCTTCTTGTTCAACTCGGTGCGCCAGTTGGCGCCGGGCACCTTGTTGATGGTGGTCTTGATGCCGATCTGGGCCAGGCTCTCCTGCACCAGCACGCAGAGCGGCTCGTTGACGCCGGCGAAGTTGAGGTCGAACGAGATCGTGGTCTCGAAGCCGTTGGGATAACCGGCTTCAGCCAGCAGCGCCTTCGCCTTGTCCATGTCGGTGTTGAACTTGTGCGGCTGCGGCCAGGCGACTTCGGTCGGCTTGTCCTTTGCCGCGCCGAACATCGGGTTCGCCAGCCCGAACATCACGGCGTCCATGATCTTCTGATAGGGAATCGCGTAGGCGACCGCCTGACGCACTTTGGGATTGTCGAACGGCGGCTTGGTCACGTTCATGCCGATGTACTGGATGCCGTTGGAGAACGGCAGCGACACCACGTTGAGCTTGCCGCTCGCCTTCATCTCCTGGAAATCCTTGAACGGCAGCTCGTAGGAGATGTCGGCGTCGCCACGCTCCAGCAGCGCGCGGCGATTGCCGGCCTGCGGCACCATGCGCCAGATCACGCGCTTGATCTTCGGCAGCGGGCCGCCGACCCAATCGTCGTTGCGCTCCATCACCACTTCGGTGCCGGCGGTCCACTTCGTCACCTTGTAGGCGCCGGAGCCCGCGGTCTGCTGCTTGGTGAATTCGAGACCCCAGGGATCCTTCTCGCTGGCATTCTTCTTCACCAGTTCGGAATTGACGATGCAGGGCACGATCACCGCGAGATCGGGGATCGTCAGTTTGTCCTTCTTCAGGAAGTCGACACGCACGGTGTAGTCGTCGATCACGACGAACTGCTCGGGTTTCGTGAGCGAGCCGGCGCTCATCTGGAAGGTGGGGAAGCCGCCGACGCTGACGGCGCGGTCGAGCGACCACTTCACGTCCTTGGCGGTGACAGGCGCGCCGTCGTGGAATTTGGCGTTCTTCTTCAGCTTGAAGGTGACCGACATGTCGTCGATCTTGAACTCCTCGGCGAGCTCGCCCTTGAATTTGTCGCGGTCGTAATAGGGCACCCCGCCGGGGCCGGTCTTCATCTCGTGGCTGAGCAGGCGGTCGTAGCAATTCCAGGACACCTCATAGCCGGGCACGTTGGTGCCGACGCCGTGGATGTCGAGATTGTTGGGGCCGCCTTCCGAGACGATCAGCAGCGTCTCCGAGCGCGCATCGGCCATCGCCGACGAGATCACGGACGGCATGGCCGGAAGCGCCGCGCCAGCGGCCAATCCGGAAACGGACTTGAGGAAATCGCGGCGCTTCATGAAATGGCTCCAACACAAAGTTTTCTGGTTGGAACTGGATTCGCAAGGTTCGTGCCAAGGCTTTATGAGAGCTTAAAACAACATAAGCAACTGATACAACTACGAAAAATGGCCACTTCTTCGACTGTCGATCAGAAGCCGATCTCCAGCGCGTTGCATACAAAGAAGCATATTTGCATATAAAATGGGCTTTCTGGAACGCTCGCTCATTGCGTGGGCGCATCTCGTCCCAAGTCACTCGGCTACTGATCCGCGGCAATCACCCCGGCCAGATCAGCTCCTGGAGCTCGACCAGATCGTCGGCCTCGTCCTGCCAACCCTCGATGCAGATGTGGTTGTTGAGGTCGCTGGCGCGATGCAGCAGCATCAGCGCCATCAGGCGGCGCTTGAGTGAATAATCGAGCTTCGCATAGCCGAAACCTTCGAGCAGGCTGCGTACCCTCCCCGGCCGGCCCGCTGCCATGAAGGCGCTGGGGCCGAGCAGATCGTAGTCGCGCCATCCCGCCAGCACGTCGCCGAAGTCGAACAGGCCGGCGAGCGACCATTGATCATTATGGCAGGCGAGCAGGAAGTTCTCCGGAATGTATTCGCCGATCAAGATCACCGGCGGCGCATCGATGGGAATGAGCGCGGCCGCGTCACGCAGGAGATCGTCGAGGCCGGCGAGGAATTTTGGCGCCAGGCCGAGACGCGTGTGCCGCGCCTTGCAGCCCTGCATCTGGGCCTGCATGAAGTCGGCCCAGCGCGGCTCGATCTGCTCGAGCGGACCGAGCGGCGCGCGCTGCACGGTGGCGATGGTCTCGCCGATCTGGCGCAGCACGCGCTCCCTCTGCGCTTCCGCCAAGTGCGGCCAGACCTCCGACCCGAGCGCGCCGGCAAGGCGTGTGATTGCGAGATAAGGCCAGCCGTCGCGCTCGCCTTCTGCGACGATCTCGGGGATCGGCAAATGGAGGCGGCCGGCAAGCTGGGTCAGCGAGCCGTGCTCGGAGACGAATTGCGCGCGGAGCAGCGGCGGGAAGATTTTCAGGATCAGGTGATCGCCGAAGCCGACGACGAGATTGGTGCCGGTGGCAAACACGCGCGGCGCGCTGATATCGAGACCGTGGCTGCGGGCGATGTCGATGGCGATCGGCAGCCATCGCGGAGGATCGGCGCGAAAGGCGCGAAAGGCAGCAGCGTCGGTGAAAGTCGGCAAGATTTGCGATGGAACGCTGGTCATGCGCGCCCGATCGGGCAAGCAGGTTTTGGTTGATTTGATGCGCGCCAAGCAGACGGTGCACCTTTCCCGCTTGCGGGGGAGGTCGGCGCGAAGCGCCGGGTGGGGATTCTCTCCTCTAGGGGATTGTCCCTTTGCGGAAAGACCCTCTCCCCAACCCTCTCCCGCAAGCGGGAGAGGGAGCGCACTTCCTTCGCGATTAAAGAGAGGTCCAATCTGAGAACTCTACCGATCCGGGCTGGCGCGCTCGAACTGGCGCAGGATCTTGTTGCCGCGCTCGACGGCGGCATCGAGCGCGGCTTGCGCGCTCTTGCGGCCGGCAAAGGCCTGCTCCAGCTCGTCCTCGATCGCGCCGCGGATCAGCACGAAGGAGCCGAGCCGGATGCCCTTCGAATTCTCCGTCGGCGGATGCAGCGTGATCTCCTCGAACGACATCGCCGAGCCCGGATTGCGCTCGTAAAACCCTTGCGCGCGCGTCAGCTCGAACGCGGCGCGGGTGACAGGCAGATAGCCGGTGTTCTGGTGCCAGGCGGCCTGCACGCCGGGCTGCGACAGATAGGCGAAGAATCGCGCCACGCCCTTGTATTCCTCGCGTGGGCGGTCGCGCAGCACCCACAGCGTGGCGCCGCCGATGATCGAATTCTGCGGCGCGCCCTTCACGTCGGGCCAATACGGCATCATGCCGTAGCCGATCTCGAACTTCGAGTTCGCCTTGATGTCGGCGCGCGTCGCCGAGGAGCCGATGAAGATGCCGCATTCGCCGTTCTGGAAGCGCGGCTCGGCCGACTGGCCGCGGCCGCTATAGTCGAACACCTTCGTCTTCTGCCACTCGCTGAGCTCGGCGACGTGACGCACGAGAGACGGATTGTTGATGGTCAACTCGGCATCGAGCGCGGCAAAGCCGTTGGTCCGCGTCGCCAGCGGCAGATTGTGAAACGCTGAAAAATTCTCGACATGGATCCAGGACGGCCAGGACGTGGTGAAGCCGCACGCCGCGCCGCGATCGCGCAGGCGTTTAGCGGCAGCACCGAGCTCCGGCCAGGTCTTCGGCGGCGCCTCCGGATCGAGCCCTGCGTCGCGGAACATGGTCTTGTTGTAATAGAGAATCGGCGTCGACGAATTGAACGGGAAGGACAAGAGATTGCCGGCCGCATCGGTGTAGTAGCCGGAGACCGCGGGAAGATAGTCATTGAGCGAGAACGGCTCGTTCATGTCCCGCATCAGGCTGAACACGGGATAGATCGCGCCCTTGGCCGCGGTCATGGTGGCGGTGGCGACCTCGTTGACCTGGACGATCGCGGGCTGGCTGCGCGAGCGGAAGGCGAAGATCGCGGCCGTCACCGTCTCGGTGTAACTGCCCTTGTAAGTCGGCACGACGCGATAGTCCGGCTGCGAGGCGTTGAAGTCGGAAGCAAGCTTCTCGAGCTGGCGGCCGAGTTCGCCGGACATGGCGTGCCACCACGCGATGTCGGTCGCAGCCCGCACCGGCGCGGCCAAGGAGAGGGCCGCAAGGGCGGCGATGACCTGCAAGAAGCGCAATGCTGAAATCACGATGGCTCTTTCCGTATCGCGCGAAGACGGCGACCGTCCCTGCTTAAGGCGCGGCATTTGCGGTTTCAACCGGGAATGAGCGTCGGCCGCGCCGCACAATCACGCCGAAGCCCCGGGCGGGATGGCCTTCCCCCGACCATCTGCTAGATTGCATTGAACCTTTTGCTCCCGCCATAGACTCCACCACTGAGGGGTTGAGTGTGCCAGTGTTGAACCGTGCCGAACGCTCGCGGACCGGGGTGGTTTTCGTCGCGCTTCTGATCGCCATCTGCGCGACGGGGGCCGCTGCGCGGGAATTCCGCGCCGCCGACACCCAGACCGAGGATTATCCGACCGTGCAGGCGCTGCGCTACATGGGCGCCCTGATCGCCGAGCGCAGCGGCGGCCGGCACGAGGTCAAGGTGTTCCACTCCCGCCAGCTCGGCGAGGAGAAGGAGACCATCGAGCAGACCCGGGTCGGCGCGATCGATCTCAACCGGACCAATGTGGCGCTGATCGGCAACTTCGTCCCGGCGATGAACGTGCTGGCGATGCCGTTCCTGTTCCGGTCCATCGAGCACATGCAGAAGGTGCTGGACGGGCCGATCGGCGGCGAGATCCTCGGCAGCTTCGAGCCCTATGGCTTCGTTGGACTCGCCTTCTACGATTCCGGCGCGCGGTCGATCTACAACGGCGCCCGCCCGGTCAGAAACGTCGCGGACCTCAAGGGATTGCGGATCCGGGTGCAGCAGTCGGAGTTGATGAGCCAGATGATCCGCGCGCTCGGCGCGGAGCCGGTCGAGATGCCCTATGGACAGGTGCTTGCCGGGCTTGCCAACCATCTGATCGACGGCGCCGAGAACAACTGGCCCTCCTACGTGACGACGGACCATTACAAGCATGCCGGCTATCTCGCGCTCACCGAGCACACGATGAGCCCCGAAGTGCTGGTGATCTCGCTGAAGGCGTGGAAAAGCCTGTCGGCCGACGACCAGACCATCTTCCGGGAAGCCGCGCAGCGCTCCAGCCGATTCATGCGCGAGAAATGGCGCGACCTCGAGGAGCAGTCGCAGCGCAAGGCGGAAGAAGCGGGCGTCACCATCGTCAGGGATATCGACCGCAAGCCGTTCGAGGACGCGATGGTCGCGATCTACACCAAGGCCGGGCAAGATCCGGCCGCGGCCGCGCTGATCGAACGCATTCGCAAGGTGGAGTGAGGCCTCTTGCCCGGGCTTGGACACAGCGAGCATGCAGACAGGTCGCCCGGCCCGATGGGGCGGCTGCGCGCGCGGCTGGTCGGCGTGCTCCGGGCGGTGCCGATCCGCTGGCGCATCCTGTCGATCGCGGCGCTGAACTCTGCCGTGGTCATCGTGCTGGTCGGGCTGATCTGGAACGGCTCGCAGGTGCTCGGCTCGGCCTGGGAGGACGTGCGCCAGGTGCGCGAATCCGACCGGATTCTGGCGCTGCTCGAAAGCGAGACCGGGCGGCTGCACAATCTGATCCACCGCTACATCAACCAGCCGAGCCCCGACCTGTTCGCCGAGATCCTGCTGCTGCGCGAGGCGGTGCTGGGGACGCTGACCAATCGCGCCGCCAAGGACCCGATGCTGTCGGGCTCGGTCGAGGAGCTGGAGCGCACCACCGACCGCTTCCTCAACGGCTTCGGCGAGCTGCGCGGCGTGCAGGCCACCATCGCGAAGACCTATGAGGATCAGGTGCAGGGACCGGCCAGGGACATGGCCGGGCTTTACTCCATCATCGAAGGCGCCACCGGCCACCGCGACGCGCTGATCTGGCCTTCGCTGGGCAAGTCGCGCGAAGCCTTCACCGCGATGCTGGTCGCGGCCAATTCCTACTATCTCTCGCTGTCATCGGGTGCGGCCGACGACGCCCGCCGCAATACCGAAACCATCGAGAAGACCATCCCCGTGATGATCGATCTCGCCGACAACGACCTCCAGCGCATGGCGCTGCGGCGGCTGGCGGCCCGGACCGCCGCGCTGCGCGAGGGCTTCGCAAAGCTCTCCGAGCAGCTCACGAACCGTACCGAGCTGCTGCGCAATACCATCGACGCCAACCAGGCCGAGGCCATCGGCGCCATCGACGATCTCTCCACCAAGATGCGCCAGCGCGAGCAGAAGGCGCAGGAGACGTTCGACCGCACGCTGGCGGACATTTCCCGTCGCGTTCTTTCCATCGCCGTGATCTTCCTCGGCATCATCCTCACCGCCGGCGTGCTGATCGCCCTGTCGATCCGGCTGCCGCTGCAGCAGATCATGGCGGCGATGCGCGCGATCACGCTCGGCGACCTCGGCCGCGAGGTGCAGGGCACGCGTGCACGTGACGAGGTCGGCGCCATGGCGCGCGCGGTGGAAGTGTTCCGCGAAAACGCAATCGCGAAGCGCCAGACCGAGGACGAGCTGCGCGCGTCCAAGGAGAAGGCCGAGAGCGCGCTGCTCGAGCTCAACGCCGCGCAGCAGAATCTGATCGATGCCGAGAGGCTCGCAGCCCTCGGCGGCCTCGTCGCCGGTGTCGCGCACGAGGTCAACAATCCGATCGGGATCAGCCTCACCGTTGCGTCGAGCTTTGCCCGGCGCACCGAGATCTTCGAGGCCCAGCTCAAGGGCGACGGCGGCCTACGCCGCTCGCAGTTGGAAGAATTCGTGCAGTCCTCGCGCGACGCCTCGCAGCAGCTCGTCGCCAATCTCCAGCGCGCCGGCGAACTGATCCAGTCTTTCAAGCAGGTCGCGGTCGACCGCTCCCATGCCGAGCGGCGGCAGTTCTCACTGAGCGAAGCCACCGACCAGATTATCGCGAGCCTGCGCCCGGTGCTGAAGCGGTCGCCGATCACGCTCCATGTCGACATGCCCGAGGGGCTGCTGCTCGACGGCTATCCCGGCTCCTACGGCCAGATCCTGACCAATTTGTTCCTGAATGCCGCCAACCACGCCTTTGCCGACGGCCGCGCCGGCACGATCACGATCTCGGCGCGGCCCCGCGGGGCCGACGACGTCGAGATCATCTTCACCGATGACGGGGCCGGCATGACCTCCGACGTGCAGCGCCAAGCCTTTGACCCATTCTTTACCACCAGGCGCAATGAAGGTGGCACGGGACTCGGCCTCCATATCGTCTATAACCTCGTCACCCAGCAGCTCGGCGGTCGCATGATGCTGGAATCCAAGCTGGGACAAGGCACTACATTTCGCATTATCATGCCCCGGGTCGCCAGGGGCGGCGGGCAAAGCACAGAGACTGACGGGACTTCTCAATGGCCGAACAGGACGATGTCCTCCACCTGATCGACGACACCGGTACCGCATCGGAGGATGTTGACGCCCGGAAATGGAAGATCGCCGTCATCGACGACGATCCGGCCGTGCATGACGGCACGCGTTTTGCGCTCTCGGACTATTCCCTCAACGGCCAGGGCCTGGAGATCCTCTCCGCCCATTCCGCGGCGGAAGGTCGCAAGCTGATGGCGGCGCACAACGACATCGCCGCCGTGCTGCTCGACGTCATCATGGAGACAGACGTCGCCGGCCTCGAGCTGGTCGAGTACATCCGCAACGAGCTCAAGAACGAGACCGTGCGCATCATCCTGCGCACCGGACAGCCCGGCCAGGCGCCCGAGCGGCGCGTAATCGTCCAGTACGATATCAACGACTACAAGGCCAAGACCGAGCTCACCGCCGACAAGCTGTTCACCTCGCTGACCGCGGCGCTGCGCTCCTACCAGCAGCTCGAGCGCATGCTGCAGACAAGGCGCGGGCTCGAGATCATCATCGACGCCGCCTCGACGCTGTACGACTTCAAGTCGATGCAGCGGCTCGCCGAGGGCGTGCTGACCCAGCTCGCCTCGCTGCTCAACGTCGATTGCGCCGGCATACTGGTCTTGCGCGACAATGGCGGCCTCGACCCCGAGCTCTCGGTGCTCGCCGGCAGCGGCTGCTACAGCCGCTTCATCGGCACGACCTCGTCGAAGGCGCTCGACCCCGATCTGCGCGCGATGGTGGAAGCCGCGTTCCAGGGCCGCAAGAACGAATTCGCGGACCACCGCAGCGTCATCTATTTGCGCACCGGAAGCGGGCGCGAGGTCGTGGTGCTGCTGCAGGCCGAGCGCGAGCTGTCCGAGACCGACCGCTCGCTGGTCGAGATCTTTTCCAGCCGGCTCTCGATCGCCTTCGACAACGTCATCCTCTACCAGCAGCTCCAGGCCGCCAACACCCAGCTGGAAGACCGCGTCGCCCAGCGCACCCGCGCGCTGATGCAGGCCAACCGCCGCCTCTCAGCGCAATGGCTGCGGCTGCAGCGCGCCAACGGCTTCAAGAACGAGATCCTCGGCACCGTTGCCCACGATCTGAAGAATCCGCTCGGCGTCATCCTCGGCCGCACCGAGATGCTGAAGGAGCTGATCTCGACCGGCGCGTCGTCAGGCGGCGTGGTCGCCCAGGTCGATCACATCCGCGATGCGACGAAGCGCCTGACCTCGATGGTCGATCATCTGATCTCGGACGCGATGGCCGATGCCTTCGACATCACCATCCGCCGCGAGCCGGTTGACGTCGCGGCCCTGGTCAAGGAAGTCGCCGAGGCCAACCAGCCGCTCGCCGTCAACAAGCAGCAGACGATCAGCGTCACCGCACCCGTCAACATCGTCACCATGTGCGACACCGACCGCATCCGCGAGGCGATCGACAACCTCATCAGCAACGCCATCAAATACTCGCCGATCGGCGGCAAGATCGGCGTCATCGTGAGCCATGAAGGCGGCGACACCATCGTCCGCGTCAGCGACGAGGGCGCCGGCCTGTCGCCGGAGGATCTCGGCCGCCTGTTCGGCCGGTTCCAGCGGCTGTCGGCAAAGCCGACCGCCGGCGAGAGCTCGACCGGGCTTGGGTTGTCCATCGTCAAGCGTATTATCGACATGCACGGCGGCGAGGTGACCGCCGAGAGCGAGGGCCCCGGCAAGGGCTCGACCTTCACCATCACTCTCCCCGCGACCGAAATCCCGTGATCTCAGCACCATGACCCAAAGCCAGCACATCATGATCGTCGACGACGAGGCCCCGGCCCGGGAGATGGTCGGCGATTACCTCAAGATGCACGGCTTCACCGTGACGCTGTGCGACGGCGGCAAGTCGTTGCGCACGGCGATCGACGGCAGCATGCCCGACCTCGTCGTGCTCGACCTCAACATGCCGGAGGAAGACGGGCTCTCGATCATCCGCGACCTCAAGAGCCGCATCAACGTGCCGGTGATCATGCTGACGGCGACGGCGAGCCCGATCGACCGCGTCGTCGGCCTCGAGCTCGGCGCCGACGATTACGTGGCCAAGCCGTGCGAGCTGCGTGAGCTGATGGCGCGCATCCGCTCGGTGCTGCGCCGGAGCGCGCCGGCGAAAGCCGTGGCGGAAACGGCGGCTGCGAAATCGGACAAGGAGCAATTGGTACGGTTCGGGACGAAGTGGCTCGATCTCGAAGCCCAGGCCTTGCGCGACGACGAGGGCAACGAGCACCCGCTGACCGCATCCGAGTTTGGGCTCTTGAAGGTGTTCGCGGCCAATCCAAAGCGCGTGCTGTCGCGCGAGCGCCTGCTGGAATTGGCCAACGCGCGCGACGCCGAAGCCTTCGACCGCGCCGTCGATCTGCGCATCATGCGCATCCGCCGCAAGATCGAGCCCGATCCGGCAAAACCCGCCGTGATCCGCACCATCCGCGGCGGCGGCTATCTGTTCTCGCCGGCGGGCGAGAAGGCGTAGATCACGCACCACCCACGGTGTCGTCCCGGCGAAGGCCGGAACCCATTACGCCAGGGAGAAGTTGTGGCGCGAGGCTGGTCCCTCGTGTCTTCGCCAAACCCACTCCGTGGTTATGGGTCCCGGCCTTCGCCGGGACGACAGCTGGGATTGAGGCGACATCGAACGCAAAGGCCCGAAATACGTTCCCGGCGCCTCCGTCCGCCTCCATTCACCACCCCCGTATTTTCCGTACATTGAAATTCCACGCTTTTTTGCCCCGAATGTTTCGTCGCGGCTAATCCGACGAAACAATTTGATGGCGCACGAAACCATTTTCCCCTTTTCGTGCAGACGTCCCGAAACGTTGGCTCATTAACACTTTGGTCGAAGGAAACGCCGCTCGGTTGCGGCGCTACGGGGAGCCAAGTCAATGCCGAACGTCATCGCCATCAACGCCCAAGCCAGCCAGAGCATCATTGCCGCTCAGGCGACCTCGGACGACATGCTTCTCGAAAGCATTGCCGACGGCAACCGGACGTCCATGCACATCCTTTATTGCCGGCACAATGTGCGCGTCTACCGCTTCATCCTGCGGATCGTGCGCGACGCCACCACGGCGGAAGACCTCGTCAGCCAGGTGTTTCTGGACGTGTGGCGGACCGCCGGCCAATTCCAGGGCCGCTCGCAGGTTTCGACCTGGCTGCTCTCGATCGCCCGCTTCAAGGCGCTGACCGCGATGCGCCAGCGCCGCTTCGAGGACATCGATCAGGAAGACGTGCGCCAGATCGCCGACGGTTGCGACACGCCGGAGACCTCGCTCGACCGCAGCGACACCAGCGCGATCCTTCGCGCCTGCGTTCAGAAGCTGTCACCCGCGCACCGCGAAATCATCACGCTCGTCTACTACCATGAGAAGTCGGTGGAGGAGGTCGGACAGATCATCGGCATCCCGCAGAGCACGGTGAAGACCCGGATGTTCTACGCCCGCAAGCAACTCGCCGAATTGCTTAAGGGCTGCGGCGTCGAGCGCTTTGCCGCCTGAAGCTCAGATATTTCAAGGGGATAGGGCGTTGGCTTTGACCCTGTCCTGGACACGGAAGTGTTACCGCCGACGAAACAATTGAAACAAAGCACAACATCAGGCGGAAAAACTTCCCTCCTATAAAGCTCATATACGGTTTCGTTAAACCTCCCAAGACCTCCAACGACCCGGACGGGATGCCCCCCTCCGGGTCGTTTTGTATTTGGGTTGGTTCAGGTGCCGGACTTATGGTTCGAGACGCCCGCTGCAGCACTCCCGTCACGAAGGCGTGACGCGGGGTAACGACTGCCTCTCTCATCCCGAACAGCCCTCGTGACCCCCATTCACGAGTGCCCCGATGCTCGAACTCACCTTCGCCGTCCTCGCCGGCATCCTCACCATCGCCGCGCCGTGCACGCTGCCGATGCTGCCGATCCTGCTCGGGGCCTCGATCGGCCGCAGCTCGCAGCTGCGCCCCGCGATGATCGCGTTCGGCTTCGTCATCTCGTTCTCCGCGACCGCGCTGTTGCTCGGCGCCATCACGCGGCTGTTTAATTTCGATCCGAACGTGCTGCGCGAGGCGGCATCGATCCTGCTGCTCGGCTTCGGCCTGTTGATGCTGTGGCCGGCGCCGTTCGAATGGCTGTCGATCCGGCTCAACGGCTGGCTCGATCTCGGCAACTCCGGCGCCACGCAGCGCGAGGGCGCGCTCGGCGGGCTCGTGCTCGGCACCACGCTTGGCCTGGTCTGGACGCCCTGCGCCGGCCCGGTGCTCGGCTCGATCCTGACGCTGGTCGCGACCACTGAGAACGCGACCTGGGCCGGCATGCTGCTGATCGCCTACGCCATCGGTGCGGCCATTCCCATGCTGGCGATCGCCTATGGCGGGCAGGCCGCCACCACGCGGGTGCGCAGTCTCGCGCGCATCTCGCCGCGGCTACAGCAGGGCTTTGGCGTCGTCGTGATCGGTTTCGCCGTCGCCGCCTATTTCCAATACGACACGCTGATCGTGGCGTGGCTCACCGGCTTCTATCCCGCCGGCCAGATCGGCCTGTGATCATCCCTCATCTTCACCGGAGGACTTGTCCATGACTTTCAAGCTGCTCGCCGTCTCCGCCGCACTGATCGGCATCGCCGTAACCGGCGCCGTCATCCCCGGCATCTGCGACGAGGCCGCGCGCGCCGTCCCTGTCGTGACAGCGGCCGCCAGCCAGGACACCGCGCCCGACTTCGCCGGCATCAACAACTGGTTCAACTCGAAACCGCTGAACATTGCCGATCTGCGCGGCAAGGTCGTGCTGGTTGATTTCTGGACCTATGGCTGCGTCAACTGCGTCAACACGCTGCCGCACGTCACCGACCTCTATGCCAAGTACAAGGACAAGGGCCTCGTCGTGGTCGGCGTGCACACACCGGAATTCCCGTTCGAGCGCTCGGCGTCCAACGTCCAGGCGGCGCTCAAGCGCCACGGCATCACCTATCCGGTGGCACAGGACAATGATTCCAAGACCTGGAACGCGTACCGCAACCGATATTGGCCGGCGCAATACATCATCGACCAGAACGGAAAGATCGTGTTCCAGCACGAGGGCGAAGGCCGCTATGACGAGATCGACCGCACCGTGGCAAAGCTGCTGAACGCCAATAGCTGACGCCGGATTGGCGCGCCACGCCCTTGTTGCTTGACTCCACGGACCGGTCCGTGGAGTTTCGCGGGCCACGTAATCAGCCGCCCGCGATGGACGACGTCACCAGCAGCACCGACATTCGCCTTCGTGAAGGCGCCTCGATCGCGCAGCGGCTGGTCATGTCCGGCTTTGCGGCCGCCGTTGCGCTATGCTTCACGCCGGGCCTGTTCACGCACGACACTCTGGAGGTCATCATCTCCGTGGTCGCGCTGCTGGTGGGAGCGGCGTTCGTCGCTATCATCATGCTGGCGCCGGCGGTGGTGTGGATCATCACGCCGGATGAGATCCTGATCGGGGAGCAGCGTCCGTTCGGAAAACTTCGGACGCGGGTCGTTGCCAAGGACGACATCAGGGGATTGCAGGTTCCCGGCAGCAAGAGGGCGAAAGCCCGCTTCCAGCTCGCCTTCACGTTGGCCTCCGGTGAGCGCCTGACATCGCCGCCGATCGCCGATATCACCCACGTGCACGCCACGGTGGCGCGGATCGCCGCGCAATTCGACGTTCCCGACGTCGAGTCTCCCGTCAATCCGCTCGATGCCAGCAATCCCGAGATGCGTCTCGGCGACCCGCTCGAGCCGTTCTCGAAGAGAGACATCAGGATCGTCGCACTGATCGTCGTCGCATTGTGCGCCGTTCCCTACGCCTACAGGCTCTGGCGTGGCCTGTCGCCCGGGCCGGTCGACATCATGCTGCTGCCGGTCGGCGCGATCGCCGCTTTCGGGGTGTCCCGTTATGCCAATCTTGTGACCGGCGCCTTCTGGATCATCCGGCAAGGTGATATCCGCGTCGAACGCCTGTGGGGCGACGGCACGTTGCGCGCCGACCACATCGAAGGGCGCGACGTCAAGACGATCACGGTCGAGCGCCGCGGCCGGTCCGAGGACGAGCACTGTATCGTGGTGATCCGATTGCAGTCGGGACGGCGGTTTCGCAGCCCTCGCATCGGGTCGAGGCCTGAGGCCCGGGCCGTAGGTGCCGAAATCGTCCGGCGGCTCGGGATCGCGGCTGAGAATAACCAGATCTGATATCGCGTCGCTTCCACATCGTCATGGCCGGGCTTGTCCCGGCCATCCACGTCTTTACCCATAGTGCCAAGAACGTGGAGGCCCGGGACAAGCCCGGGCATGACGGCGTTTGTGAATGCAAATTTGGTCGCCCCACCCCAAGCGAGGCCGTGGCTACTGCTTTTCGCGCCATCCCCTGTTTGTGGCATTGCCCGGCCTCGTCAAAAAACCAAAGCATTCTCGTGACATATCGGCTAAGTGTGCCTTGAACTTGCCATGAAGAGGGCCCTCAGATTTGATGGTTCCAGATGGTTTTGGCCTTGGCCGTGGGGGAGAGCTTGAAATGACGGATTTTCGTCGTCTGACCGGGATGTTTGTGGCTGCGATCGGCCTGATCCTGTCCGCGCCCCATGCCTACGCCCAGCAGCCCGACCGCGGCGACGAGCCGGGCCTGGTCGCCGACGATGCCTTCGAACTCGATCCGGAGTGGCAGAAGCAGGTCGTCTACTTCCGTACCACCGAAGCGCCCGGCACCCTCATCATCTCGACCGCCGAACGGCATCTCTATCTGGTGCAGCCTGGCGGTCGCGCGATCCGCTACGGCATCGGCGTCGGCCGCGACGGTTTTCAGTGGCAGGGGCTGGTGAACATCACCAACAAGAAGGAGTGGCCGGACTGGACGCCGCCGCCGGAGATGATCCAGCGCCAGCCCTATCTGCCGCGCTTCATGGCCGGCGGCCCCGGCAATCCGCTCGGCGCGCGCGCCATGTATTTGGGCACCACGGTCTACCGCATCCACGGCACCAATCGGCCCGACACGATCGGCACCAAGGTCTCCTCGGGCTGCTTCCGGCTGGTCAACCGCGACGTCGCCGATCTCTACGATCGCGTCCCGGTCGGCACCAAGGTTGTCATCCGGCAGAAGCCCGAGCTCTGATCTCCTCGCCTTAGCGAATATTCCTTTTCCCGATTATTTCGAGAGAGCAACATGATGCGCACTTTTCGTGGCGGCCTGCTGATCGGGCTCGCAGTCGCCGTGCTGGTCGCCGTCCTGGCCATCATCTATGAATTCTACGACACCCGCACGCTGAAGCGCACCGTCCGCCGCGGCGAAGTGCTGTGCGGCGTCAACAAGGGCCTGCCGGGCTTCTCGATCCCCGACGACAAGGGCAACTGGACCGGCTTCGACGTCGATTTCTGCCGTGCGGTGGCCTCCGCGATCTTCAACGACCCGAGCAAGGCGAAGTTCGTCGCGCTGGATGCCAACGAGCGCTTCAAGGAATTGCAGAGCCGAAAGGTGGACATCCTCTCGCGCAACTCGACCTGGAGCATGGCGCGCGAGCTCGACTACGACCTCTATTTCCCCGCGGTCGCCTATTACGACGGCGCAGGCTTCATGCTGCCGCGCGCGCGCAACAAGGAAACCGCGCTGGACCTGACCGAGAGCAAAGTCTGCGTCCAGACCGGGACCACCACCGCGCTCAACGTCGCGGATTACTTCCGTGCCAACAACATGAAGTATGAAGAGGTGAAGTTCGACAAGCTGGACGACGTCGTGAAAGCCTACGACACCGGCAAATGCGATACGCTCTCCGCCGACGTCTCCCAACTCTACGCACTGCGGATCAACCTGTCGAAGCCCGGCGACCACATGATCCTGCCGGACATGATCTCCAAGGAGCCGCTCGCCCCCGTCGTGCGCCAGCGCGACGACGACTGGATGATGATCGTGAAGTGGACGCTCTACGCGATGATCAAC
This sequence comes from Bradyrhizobium sp. 44, assembly GCF_023073095.1. Classification (NCBI taxonomy): domain Bacteria; kingdom Pseudomonadati; phylum Pseudomonadota; class Alphaproteobacteria; order Hyphomicrobiales; family Nitrobacteraceae; genus Bradyrhizobium; species Bradyrhizobium sp. 44. The sequence continues at coordinate 340,747 of NZ_JADPIY010000008.1, read as the reverse complement.
GCCGAGGAGCTCGGCGTCTCCTCTGAGAACATCGACGAGGCCCTGAAGTCGAAGAAGCCGGAAGTGATGCGGCTGGTCGGCACCGAGGGCAATTACGGCGAGCAGCTCGGCCTCACCAAGGATTGGGTGGTCCGCATCATCCGCCACGTCGGCAATTACGGCGAGATGTATGAGCGCAACATCGGCGAGAAGTCGAAGCTGAAGATCCCGCGCGGCATGAACCAGCTGTGGAATGCAGGCGGCGTGCAGTATGCACCGCCGGTGCGGTAGGAGGTCTTTCCGCCGTCATTGCGAGCGAAGCGAAGCAATCCAGGATCTTCCGCAGAGGCAGTCTGGATTGCTTCGTCGCAAGTGCTCCTCGCAATGACGAGCTTGGGGCAAGCGCTGTCCACACTCTCAACTGTCATCGCCCGGCTTGACCGGGCGATCCAGTACGCCGCAGCCTCTCGGTAGATCTCTGCCGTCTCTGGAATACTGGATCGCCCGCCTTCGCGGGCGATGACACCGAATGCGACGCGACGGTACGCCTCAATACCCCCGCGCACGCGCCAGCTGCTCGGTGTGGTAATTGGCATCGCCGAACAGTTCCTCGCACACGCGCGCGCGCTTCATGAAGAAGCCGATGTCGAACTGGTCGGTCATGCCCATGCCGCCATGCATCTGCACGCCTTCCTGCACCGCGCGCGTGGCGGTGGTGCCGGCGCGGGCCTTTGCCACTGCGACGGTTGATGCGGCCTTGGCGACGTCCGTATCGAGCGCCTGCAGCGCCTTCATCACGGCGGCGCGGGTGATCTCGATGTCGACGTAGAGCTCGGCGGCGCGGTGCTGCAGCGCCTGGAATTCGCCGATCAGCTTGCCGAACTGCTTGCGGCTCTTCAGGTACTCGACGGTGCGATTGAACACCTCTTCGCTCAGGCCCACCATTTCTGAGGCCACCGCGCCGCGCCCGATATCGAGCACGCCGTCGAGCAGCGCACCACCCTGGTCGACTTCGCCGAGCACGCTGTCGGCATCGACCTGGACATTGGCAAGCTCGAGCCGCGCCGCATTGTGTGCGTCGACCATGATGGTGCGCTCGATCGCAACGCCCTTGGCCTTTGGGTTGACCAGGAACAGCGTCAGCCCCTCGCGTTCGCCGGCCGAGCCGGCGGTGCGCGCAGCGACAATGAGAAGATCGGCGACGTGACCGTCGACCACCAGCGCCTTGGCGCCGGAGAGCCTGAAACCGTTGCCGGCGCGCACGGCCTGGAGGCTGGTCTGAAGCGGGCGATGTTTTGCGCCCTCGTCGATCGCGAGCGTCGCCAGCAGGGAGCCGTTGGAGATCTTCGGCAGATATTCCGACTTCTGCGCGGCATTGCCGCCACGGTTCAGCGCCGAGGCCGCGACAACGCTGGTGGCGAGGAAGGGCGACGGCATCAGCGTGCGGCCGATCTCCTCCATCACCACGCCGGCCTCGACATAGCCGAGGCCGCTGCCGCCGAACTCTTCCGGCACCAGCAAGCCGGCAAAGCCCATCTCGGCGAAGGAATGCCAAAACTCCTTGGAAAAGCCGGCGGGGTCTTTGCTGTCGCGCAGATGCCGCAAATGCGACACCGGCGCCTTGTCGCTGATCAACCCGCGCGCGCTGTCGCGGAGCATCGATTGTTCTTCGGTGAGGACGAGGGCCATGGGTGCGTTCCGATTCGAAATCTGTTTTGTCTTGGTCATTCCGGGATGGCCCGAAGGGCCAGGCCCGGAATCCATCAGGGGGCATATACGCGGTGAAATGGATTCCGGGCTCGCGCTTCGCGCGCCCCGGAATGACGGGAAGTCTACGCCCCCGGCAGATCGAGGATGCGCTTGGCGACGATGCCGAGCATGACCTCGGTCGTGCCGCCCTCGATCGAGTTGGCCTTGGTCCGCAGCCAGGCGCGTGGACGGGCGCCTTGCTTCGAACGCTCGCTCTCCCATTCCAGTGCATCGACGCCGCCGGCCGACATCAGGATCTCGTAACGGCGCTTGTTGAGCTCGGTGCCGTAATATTTCATCGCCGACGAGAACGCCGGATGCGCCTGCCCCGCCTTGGCGAGATCGACCGCGCGCTCGGCGCAGGCTGCAAGGGCGGCTTCATCGACGTCGAAGCTGGCGATCCGGCCGCGCAGCATGGAATCGTCGAGCCGTCCCAGCGCATCGGTGCCGACGGAATCGGCCGCGATCTGGCCGAGCGGACGGCCGACGCCGCGCTCGCCCATGCCCGATATCATCGCGCGCTCATGCTGGAGCAGATATTTTGCGACGTCCCAGCCGCGATTGACGGTGCCGACCACGTGCGGTTTCGGCACGCGGACATTGTCGAAGAAGGTTTCGCAGAACGGCGAGTAGCCGGAGATCAGCAGGATCGGCTTGGTCGTCACGCCCTTCGATGTCATGTCGAACAGGATGAAGCTGATGCCGTCATGCTTCTTCGCGGCGGGATCGGTGCGGACGAGGCAGAAGATCCAGTCGGCGTAGTTGGCGTAGGACGTCCAGATCTTCGACCCCGTGATGACGAAATCATCGCCGTCGCTCTCGGCACGGGTCTGCAGCGAGGCGAGATCGGAGCCGGCGTTCGGCTCGGAATAGCCCTGGCACCAGCGGATCAGGCCCGCGGCGATCTTCGGCAGATGCTCCTTCTTCTGGGCATCGTTGCCGTATTTCAGCAGCGCCGGCCCGAGCATCCAGATCCCGAAGCTCGACAGCGGCGGACGCGCGCCGATTCGTCCCATCTCCGCGCGCAGCACCTTGTGCTCGGCCGCGCTCAAGCCGCCGCCGCCGTACTCCTTCGGCCAATCGGGTACGGTCCAGCCCTTGTCGCGCATGCGCTCGAACCAGATGCGCTGCGGCTCCGACGAGAATTTTGCATTACGTCCGCCCCAGAACACGTCGGCATCGGACGTTGCAGGCTTGCGCATCTCCGGCGGACAATTGGCCTCGAGCCAGGCGCGCGTTTCGCTGCGGAATGTTTCGAGATCGGCGGTCTCAGTCTCGCTGGCCCTGGCGTCGGTCATTGGTCGTTTCCATCAATCTAAATCGGCTTGTTGGCCGCGACTCTGGGCCAAGCTCCCGCGGAATTCAACCACTTCCGTGTCACGCATCCGCTATAGTCGCCGCGACGGCGAAGCTTGAAAACAAAGAGGAAACAACAATGCGCCTGAAACTTCTTTCGCCTGGCGAAATGAACGAGAGCCAGCGGCAGACCTATGACGAGTCGATTGCCGGCAAGCGCGGCAAGCCGCCGGCGCCGATGATGGCCTGGCTCAACAGCCCCGACATGGCCCGCCACGCCACGCGGCTCGGCGAGGTCCTGCGCTACGATACGATCTTCCCCGCGAAGCTCTCGGAGATCGCGATCCTGGTGACGGCGCGGCACTGGACCGCGCATTACGAATGGTACGCGCACAAGCGCCTCGCGCTTGCCGGCGGCATGGCCCCTGACATCATCGATGCCATCCGCGACCGCCGCACGCCCGTCTTCGACGATCCCAAGGGCAAGATGATCTACGACGTCGCAAAGTCGCTGCATGAGGGCCACGGCGTCGAGAAGGGCCTCTATGACGAGGCGGTGAAGCTGCTCGGCGAGCGCGGCGTGGTCGAGGTGATTGGTCTCTGCGGCTATTACACGCTGGTGTCGATGACGCTGAACACGTTTGAGTTCGAGCTGCCGGAGGGCGAGGTGCGGGAGCTGTCGTAAGTTGCCTATCCGGAAACGCTGGATTTCTGGATAGGCCGGTAGCACTGTCCCAAGCCCGCACTTATGTGGAGTTCATCAACGGAGCAGCCGCATGTCGCAGAACCAAGCCGTCGCCGCCGGCACCAGGATCGGCCACGTTCACCTCAAGGTCGCCGATCTCGATCGCGCACTCGGCTTCTATTGCGGCGTGCTCGGTTTCGAGCTGATGCAGCGCATGGGCTCCGGCGCGGCCTTCATCTCGGCCGGCGGCTATCATCACCACATCGGGCTCAACACCTGGGAGAGCAAGGGCGGCTCGCCGCCGCCGGCGGGCACGACCGGGCTCTATCACACCGCGATCCTCTATCCGACGCGGCCGGCGCTGGCGGATGCGCTGCACCGCGTGCTCTCGGCCGGCATTGCGCTCGACGGCGCGAGCGACCATGGCGTCAGCGAGGCGCTGTATTTGCGCGACCCGGACCAGAACGGCGTGGAGCTGTATTGGGACAAGCCGCGGGAGCAATGGCCGTTCGGGCCGGACGGGAAGCTCGCGATGTTTACGAAGCGGCTGGATGTGGAGGAGCTGCTGAAGCAGCGCGAGGCGTGAGCTCCGCTGCCGCCCCTCGTCATTGCGAGCGCAGCGAAGCAATCCAGACTGTCTCTGCGGAGGCAGCCTGGATTGCTTCGTCGCAAGAGCTCCTCGCAATGACGGAGTTTGTTGAAGCGCCGTCGCTCACGACTGGGATTTTCGCCCCCGCACCATGATCAACGCCGCCGCCGCCAGCTCCAGCGCAATACACAGATAGAACGGCAGCTCATAGCCACCGGAAAAATCGCGCAGAACGCCGACCACGCCGGGGCCGAACGCATACGTCACCTGGTTGATCGCGGTGTTGAGGCTGATCAGCACGCCGAACGAGGCGGAATCGAATTCCTGCTGCACGATCAGCGACGGCAGCGTGATGAGATTGCCGACCGAGAAGCCGAACAATGCGCAGGCCGCGATCAGCACGTAATCATTGTGCAAATTGATGACGACGAGAAGCGCCACGGCCTGGCTCAGGAACGACAGGGCCGAGGCAAGCCGCTGGTTGAGGCGGTCGATCACCAGCGAGAACAGCACCCGGCCGATCACCGCCATCGCGGTCAGCACCGCAACCGCGACGGCCGCGCGCTCGCGCCCGATCACGGGATCGAGGAACGAGATCAGGTGGACGATGAAGCCGACCTGCGCGAACAGCACCAAGGCAAAGGCAATGGTTACGGTGAGGAAGCCGACGTCGCGCAAGGCCTGGCTGCGGATCTGCGCCGACGATTGCGGCTTCGCTCTCGTCGCTGCGCGCCGGCCATGGAGATCGGGCGGGCGGCCGACGACAATCAGGATCACCGGCACGAGCAGCGCCAGCATGGCACCGGCGACGGTAAACATCGCGCTTGCGAAGCCGACATGGCCGATCAGGGTCACCAGCAGCGGCACCCCGACGATGCCGCCGAAGCTTGCGCCGTTCAGCGCGAGGCTGATCGCCATGCCGCGCTTTTGGTCGAACCACAAGCTGATCGTGTTGGTGATCATGGCGAGGCTGGTGCCGGCCCAGCCGAAGGCGAGCACGGCATTCGCGAGATAAAGCTGCCACGGCTCGCGCACCGCGCCGATCGCGACCGCGGCAGCCGACATCGCCAGCGTGCCCGCGATCAGGCCAAGGCGCGGGCCGTATTTGTTGACGGCTTCGCCGACGAAGACGACGAGCAGCGCGCCGAACAGATAGAAGAACGTCGTGCCGGACGAGATCAGCGAGGCCGACCAGCCGTGCGCACGCTGGAGCTCGGCGACATAGACGCTCTGGCCGTAGAAGCCGAGCCCCCAGCCGAAGGTCGCGAGCAGGAAGCAGACCGCAACGATGCGCCAGCCTTCGTAGCGGAGAGAGGATTCGTCGATGGATGCGTTGTGCCGGGGATTGTCGAGCATTTGCGCTTGTCCTTCGTTTCCCCCGCGAGCGCCGTGCTTCACGCTCGCCTGTTCATGACGAGCATCATGTAACAACCCAAGCCCCGGAAATCACTTCGACCTGGATCGAACTATCAACGCTGCTGACAGCCTCCCGCCAATTCAGATCGCATCCGGGAACTCGCCCATCGCCGCGTCCAGCCGCGCTTTGCGACGGCGGGCAAAGGACGCCAGCGAGAGCACGGCGAGGCCGAGCAGCACCGGCGGGAACACCACCATGTTCACCGCGGACCAGCCGTAACTGGCGAGCAATTGGCCGGACGAGAACGAGCCGATCGCCATCATCCCGAACACCAGGAAATCGTTGAAGGCCTGCACCTTGTTGCGCTCCTGCGGCCGATGCGTCTCCAGCACCAGCGCGGAGGCGCCGATGAAGGAAAAATTCCACCCCACACCGAGCACGACCAGCGTGGCCCAGAAATGCATCGCGGTGATGCCGGACAGGCCGATGCAGGCTGCGCCAGCCTCCAGCAGCAGGCCGGCGGCAACGACCTTGCGCGCGCCGAAGCGGGCAATCAGCGCGCCCGTGAAGAAGCTCGGCCCGTACATGGCGACGATGTGCCATTGAATGCCGAAATTTGAATCGGAAACGCTCAAGCCGCACAGTTTCATGGCGAGCGGCGCCGAGGTCATCACCAGATTCATCATGGGGTAGGAGATGACGCCGCACAGCGCCGCCGCGATGAAGCGCGGCTGGGTCACGATCTCGAGCAGCGGCCGCCCGCCGTGAAGATCGGCCGGTGCCGGCTTCGGCATGTCGACCCCGGCGACGATGCCCATCGCGATGAGCGCGACGGCAGCCTGGACCAGGAAGCTGAAGGCAAACAGATAAGGCTGCCAGACATCCATGGTCCATTGCACGAGCTGCGGACCGAGCACGCCGGCGAACACGCCGCCCGCCATCACCCAGGACACCGCCTTGGGCCGATAGGCAGCGCTGGCGCCGTCGGCGGCAGCGAAGCGATAGGACTGCGCCACCGCGCCGTAGAGGCCGCCGAGAAAAGTCGCCAGACAGAACAACGGAAACGAAGCGTGCAGGATCGCGAACGAGCCGAGCAGACCGGTCAGCGCGCCCAGACCTGTGCCGACGATGAAAGCCATTCGGCGGCCGAAGCGGCGCGAGATCGCGCCGGTCGGCAGCGTGCCGGCGGCGAGGCCGAGCACGTACATCGAGATCGGCACGGTCGCGAACGAGACGTCGGGCGCGAGCGTCGCGCCGACGATCGCGCCGGTGGCGAAGATCACCGCCGAGTTGGCGCCAGTCAGCGCCTGCGCGGCGGCCAGGCGCACCACATTGGCGCGCACGCGGGTGTCGGCGGCGATCTCATTGGCTGCAGTCACATCCAGCATCGGCATTTCCGCCCCAACGGGCTTTCGAGGGGCTTTTAAAGGCTTTCAAGGGCTCGCTTGATTCCCGGCACTATGGCGGGGCGCGGGAGGCCGGGCAACCGGCGCAAACGGGCGCAGGCCATGTCTCTGACGCAATCGGGCCGATGATAATGGGCCGCGCACTTGACGGTTTGCGCTCGATCAAATCCTATCCGCCGCGACCTTCCGGAGTTTCGTTCATGTCCGTCGACGACAGGCCTACGCTCAGCACTCCCGACGACGATCCCTGGCTCTGGCTGGAGGAGATCGAAGGCAAGCAGGCGCTCGATTTCGTCACGCGGCAGAACAGCCTGACGCTCGAGGCGTTCGGCGGAGCGGCCTTCGCGCGCGACCGTGACATCCTCGCGGCGATCTACGATCGTCCCGACAACATTCCCTATGTCAGCCGGCGCGGCGACGAACTGCACAACCTCTGGAAGGACGCCACCAACCCGCGCGGCCTGTGGCGGAAGACTTCGCTCGCGGAGTTTCGCAAACCGCATCCCACGTGGGAGATCATGCTGGATGTCGACCAGCTCGCGGCAAGCGAAGGCGAGGACTGGCTGCTGAGCGGAATCACCACACAGAAGGGAAGCGCGCGCGCCATTTTGGGCCTGTCGCGCGGTGGCAGCGACGCCGTGACCTTGCGGGAATTCGACCTCGACACCAAGAGTTTCGTCGCGGACGGATTTGCGCTGTCGGAAGCCAAGGGCGGCGCCGATTGGCTCGATGGCGACACGCTGCTGCTGTCGAGCGCCTATGGCGAAGGCATGGCGACGAGCTCGGGATATTCGCGGACGGTTCGGCTGTGGCGGCGCGGCCAGCCTGTCGATCAGGCGCAAATAATCATCGAGACCACGGCCGATCATATGGCGATCTCCGGCATCGTCGACGACACCGCTGCGGCCCCGCGCAGCTGGATCGTCGACCAGATCGATTTCTTCAATCATGCGCTCTGGCTGCGCGGCGCGGACGGCACGACGACAAAGCTCGATCTGCCGACCGGCATCTGGTTGCAGGCGCATGGCGACTGGTTCGCGATGAAGCTGCGCGAAGCCTGGTCGATCGAGGGGAAAACCTATGCCGCCGACACCGTGCTCGGCATGTCGCTCTCGGCGTTCCTCGCCGGCAGCCGCGATTTCGCGGTGCTGTTCGAGCCGGAATCTCGCCGAGCCCTGCAAGGTCTGTTCTGGACCGGAGGCAGGCTGGTGCTGTCGATCCTCGACGAGCTCCAGCCGCAATTCGAGATCTGCACGCCATCCGCCACGAGCTGGAGCCGCGAGTCACTCGGCGGCCTGCCGCAGATCGGCGTGGTCGACATCTGGCCGCTGGATCGCCATCCCTCCGAGAGCAATGGGGACCTGCTTGCCAATGTGCAGGATCCGCTGACGCCGCCGTCGCTGCTGCTGATGGAGCGCGGCGTCGCGAGCCCGACCGTGCTGAAGCAGGCGCCGAAAACATTCAACGCCGACGGCCTCGTGGTGACCCAGCACGAGGCGATCTCGATCGACGGCGAGCGTATCCCTTATGTGCAGACCGGCCCCAGCGGCGAGACCGGCGATGCACCGGTCTATATGAGCGCCTATGGCGGCTTCGCCCATTCGGTGAAGCCGTATTACAACGCATCGCTCGGCAAGCTGTGGCTGGAGCGCGGCGGCACGACGGTGCAGGCGAATTTGCGCGGCGGCGGCGAATTCGGCACGCGCTGGCACGATGCCGGCCGGCTCGCCGGCAAGAAACTGTCGCACGACGATTTCGCAGCCGTTGCCGCCGATCTCGTCCGCCGCGGCGTGACCAAAGCAAAGCGCATCGCCGCGCAGGGTGGATCGAACGGCGGCATCCTCATCACCAACATGCTGGTGCGCTACCCCGAACGTTTCGGCGCGCTGTTCTGCACCATCCCGCTGATCGACATGCGCCGCTACACGAAGCTGCTCGCCGGCGCGAGCTGGATCGCGGAATATGGCGATCCCGACAAGCCGGAGGAGTGGGACTGGCTGAAGACCTACTCCGCCTATCACAACGTCAAAGCCGGCCAGCCCTATCCGCCGATCCTGATCGCCACCACGCGGCGCGACGACCGTGTCCATCCCGGGCATGCGCGCAAGATGGCCGCAAAGCTCCAGGCCATGGGTTACGAGGCCTGGTTCTACGAGCCTGAAGCGGGCGGCCACGGCTACGGCAAGGACAACAAGGAGCGCGCCGGGTTCGAGGTGATTGGCTTTCGGTTCTTGAAGGACAAGATCGGCTGGAGGGATGGCGAGGGCTAGCGTTGCGGCGCTGACGTCTTCGGATCGTCATGGCCGAGCTTGACCCGGCCATCCACGCCTTGGCTGGTGCACGAAGAACGTGGATGCCCGGGACAAGCCCGGCATGACGAGCTTCTATCGCGCGAATACCAAGGTCAGATTGTTCGCGGGCATGTCGATCGTATCGACGAGGCGAAGACCTGCGCCGCGGGCGAGCGCCTCGACGTCGGCGATATCACGCACGCCCCAGTCGGGATTGCCTTCACGCAACGACGTGTCGAACACGGCATTGCTGAGCGCGATGTGCTTGCCGCCGCGCTTGAAGGGGCCGTAGAGGAACAGCTTGCCGTCGGCCCGCAAATAGCGGCCGGCGCCGGCGAACAGGCCCTCGGCGACGCTCCATGGCGCGATGTGGATGACATTGGCGCAGAACAATGCGGCAAGACTTGACGGCGCCTGCCCGTTTTTCATCTCCGGGCACCAGTCCGGATCGGTGAGATCGATCCGCAGCGGCGAGCGGATGTTTTTCAGGCCTGAATGAACGCGCCAGGCCTCGATGCTCTTGAGGTGGCGCTGGTTGAGATCGCTGGGCCACCAGATCAGGCCGGGCGTGTGACGGGCGAAGTGAACCACGTGCTGGCCGGTTCCGCTGCCGAGCTCGACCACGTTGCCGGTGCAGCCGGCGAGATGTTTTTCCAGTGCCGCCCAGAGCGGCTCGTGATTGCGATGAAATGCCGGCGCGTCGAGCCGCCCGTCGGACTCGACCCGACCGCCATCCCTGCCGAATTCGACGACATATTCAGCCAAGTGAGGTCCCCTTGAAAAAACGAGAACGCGTTGAAAACAGGATGAGCGCCCAAACGCTCAGGAAACAGCCGGCCCGCGCCACGACCCTTAACTCTCGGGCCAAATCGGCTGAACAAATAATCTCATTAGTTGCAATGGGGAAGATATTAACTTCATTTTGTCGCGTGCATAGTCTTGATTGTCAGGCGGTGCCCTTTGTGCTTTGGAACGCTTCTATTTCGCGATCGAGACCATCGATATAACGCTTCGGAATGACGCCTTGACCGCCTTTTCCCGGACGCCCGTTCTGTTCATCTTGCTGGTCATTGCCGCCGGCCTCGCCCGCCCGGCGTGGGCGCAGTCCGTTGTGGCCGACGGCCAGAAACTCGCTTTCGACCGCGGCAAGGGCAATTGCCTGACCTGCCACGTGATCAAGGGTGGCGACCTGCCGGGAACGATCGGGCCGGAACTGAAGGACCTCAAGGCCAAGTACCCTGATCGCAACGAGCTGGCCGCGATCATCTTCGACGAGGCCAAGCGCAATCCGCAGACCATGATGCCGCCGTTCGGCCGGAACCGGATTTTGACCGAACAGGAGATCAGCGCGATCGTTGATTTCCTGCAGACCCTGTGACTTCAGGCACGCCAAGAGATTGGTTGGGAGACCCGAGATGACCACACTCACCGGCCCAAGCGCGACGCGCCGGCTGATTCTTCAAGGCGCAGCCTCGGTCGCGCTGCTCGGCCTCGGCAATCTGCCGTTCGGCGCCGCGCCCGCGCGCGCCGCGGCCAACGACAAATATCCGGAAGAGGCCTTCAAGCAGAAGAGCGAGGCGGACGCCATCAAGGCGCTCTACGGCAAAACCGCCGAGCCGTCCGACAAGGTCAAGCTGGACGCCCCCGAGATCGCCGAGAACGGCGGCGTGGTGCCGATCTCGGTGACGACGACGCTCGACAAGGTCACATCGATCTCGTTCTTCGTGGCCGAGAATCCCAGCGCGCTGGCCGCGTCCTACAGGATTCCCGAAGGCACGATCGCTGCTGTCGCCAACCGGCTGAAGATGGCCAAGACCACCAACGTGGTCGCGATCGTGGAGGCCGACGGCAAGCTCTACAGCGCGACCAAAGAGGTCAAGGTCACCGTCGGCGGCTGCGGCGGCTAAGCGAGGAAGATCGATATGGCATCCAGCATTCGCGTTCGCGCCACCGCCAACGGCGATATCACCGAGGTGCAGGCGCTGATCCAGCACCCGATGGATACCGGCTTCGTCAAGGACGCCAAGGGCGAGCTGATCCCGGCGCATTACATCCAGCAGCTGAAATTCGAATGTAACGGCAAGGACGTCTTCGTTGCCGATTGGGGCACCGCGGTATCGAAGGACCCCTACGTCAAGTTCAGCTTCAAGGGCGCTAAGAAGGGCGACGATCTCAAGGTCTCCTGGACCGATAACAAGGGTGCGTCGGACACCACCACCGCGAAGATCTCGTGATGAACGCCCGCACCTCCATCCTGCTTGGTTCGTTGAGCGCCGCGCTCGTCGCCTTGGCCCTCACCTCTCCGCGCGTGGTGGCGGCCGACAAGGTCGATCCCGTCGCCGATGCCAAGGCGTTCCAGAACTTCTTCTTCCAGAAGTTCCCGACCGTGAAGCACGAGGACTTCGTCAACGGTCCTTATTCCATGAACGAGGACATGAAGCGGCAGTGGCAGGAGAAGGAGGAATTCCCGCCCTACGAGTTCGCGCTCGACGCCGGCAAGGAGATGTTCGCCACCCCGTTCAAGAACGGCAAGACCTATGCCGACTGTTTCCCGAACGGCGGCATCGGCATCCGCCAGAACTATCCTTATTTCGACGAGAAGGAAGGCAAGGTCGTCACGCTGGAGCTGGCGCTCAACCGCTGCCGCGAGGCCAATGGCGAGGCGCCCTATTCCTACGTCAAGGACGAGATGGCCTCGCTCACCGCCTACATGGCCTTCACCTCGCGCGGCAAGCCGATGGACATCACGATCCCCGACGATCCTCGCGCGCTCGCGGCATTCGAGAACGGCAAGCGCTATTTCTACACGCGCCGCGGCCAATTGAATTTCTCCTGCGCGAGCTGCCATGTGCAGAGCCCGGGCGAGCGCATCCGCGCCGAGATCCTGGCGCCGGCGCTCGGCATTCTGAACGCGATGCCGATCTACCGTTCCGAATGGAGCGGCATGGGAACGACCAGCCGCCGCTTCGTTACCTGCAACAGCCAGACCCGCGCGGTTCCGCTGGAGCCGCAGGTGGATGAATATCGCGACGTCGAATATTTCCTGTCCTACGTCGCCAACGGCCTGCCGATATCGGGACCGGGAGCGCGGCCATGAAGCGGTCACTTGCTCTCGCCATGCTGCTTGCCCTGCGCTTCGCGCCGGCGGCGCACGCGGCGAATGAGGCAGACTACAAGGCGGCCTATGCCGCCGCCGAGGCCTCCTCCAAGGAGGCGGCCGGCATGCGCAACCAGTGGACCGTGACCGTCTCGACGCTGGCCGCCGCGAAGAAGGCGGCCGATGGCGGCGATTTCGACCGCGCCGTGGCCGCAGCCAGGGAGGCCGAGGCGCTGGCGAAGGCGTCGGTCTTCCAGGCGATTTCCGAAAAAGAAGCCTGGAAGGCGATGGAAATCCGCTAGACTGTTCGCTTGTGCAACAGCCTTGCGGCCATGAGAGGGCGCGGAGAATTTCTGGATGGCGATCCGCCGCCGCGATTTCCTGAAGAATGCAGGCCTTGCTGCCGCATCGTTCAGCCTGCCACGGCTTGCGCGCGGTGCTGAGGCCGCGAGCATTTACGACCTCGAACGGTTCGGCAATGCGCGGATCCTTCACCTCACCGACACGCATGCGCAACTCAATCCGGTCTATTTTCGCGAGCCCAGCGTCAATATTGGGATCGGCGAGATGGCCGGACGGCCGCCGCATCTGGTCGGGCGCGCCTTCCTCGACCGTTTCGCCATCAGGCCCGACAGCGCGGACGCCTATGCCTTCAGCTGCTTCGAGTTCGAGAAGTCCGCAGGCCGCTTCGGCAAGCTCGGCGGCTTCGCCCATCTGAAGACGCTGATCGACCGCTTGCGCGGCGATGTCGGCGAAAAGCACTCCGTGCTCGTCGACGGCGGCGACCTCTGGCAGGGCTCGGGACTGGCCAACATCATGCAGGGCCGCGACATGGTCGAGGCCGCAAACCTGCTCGGTATCGAGGCGATGACCGGGCATTGGGAATTCACCTACGGCGAGCAGGCGCTGCGCGACAATCTCGCGCGCTTCAAGGGCGAGTTTCTGGCGCAGAACGTTTTCCTGACCGAGGAAGCGGCATTCAACGACGCCGCCGCCTTCGACAAGGCGACGGGGCGGGTGTTCAAGCCCTCCGTGATCAAGGAGCTCGGCGGCCATCGCGTCGCGATCGTCGGCCAGGCCTTCCCTTACGTGCCGATCGCGCATCCCAAACGGTTCACGCCGGACTGGACCTTCGGCATCCGCGAGGAGGAACTCCAGAAGCATGTCGACGGCTTGCGCGGCGCCGACAAGGTCGATGCGGTCATCCTGCTGTCGCACAACGGCATGGACGTCGACCTCAAGCTCGCAAGCCGCGTCACCGGCATCGACGTCATCCTCGGCGGCCATACCCATGATGCGATCCCGCAGCCAATCGCAGTGAAAAATGCGAGCGGGACGACGCTCGTCACCAATGCCGGCTCCAACGGAAAATTCCTTGCCGTGCTCGATCTCGCGCTCGACAAGGGCAAGGTCGGCGACGTCAAATATCATCTGCTGCCGGTCTATTCCGAGCTGTTGAAGCCCGATCCCGCAATGGCGGAACTGATCGGCCGGTTGCGGGCGCCCTTCGTCACCGACTGGTTGGAGAAGATCGCGACGCCCGATCGCCTGCTGTATCGCCGCGACAATTTCGCCGGCCCAGTCGACGAGCTGATCTGCAGCGCGCTGCGCACCGAGCTCAACGCCGAGATCGCGCTGTCGCCGGGCTTCCGCTGGGGCGTCACCGGGCTCTCCGGCCAGGCGCTGACGATGGAGGATTTGCTCGCGGAAACCGCGATCAGCTATCCCGAGACCTATGTGCAGGAGATGACCGGAGCCCAGATCAAGGACGTGCTGGAAGACGTCTGCGACAACCTCTTCAACACCGATCCCTATTACCAGCAGGGCGGCGACATGGTGCGCGCCGGCGGGCTCAGCTACACCTGCATGCCGACAGCGCCGATCGGCAGCCGCATCTCGGAGCTGAAGCTCAATGGCGGCAAGGCGCTCAGTGCCAGCCACCGATACAAGGTCGCGGGCTGGGCCTCGGTCAACAGCCAGCAAGGCGCGCCGGTGTGGGATGTGGTGGCAAAATATCTGCGCTCGGGCCGGATGTTTCAGGAGCGGCTCGGCTCCGGCGTCACGCTAAAGGGCGTCGAGGGTAATCCGGGCATTGCAGGACAGGGATGATGCGGTCGCAAACCCTATCCGCGATGCTGCTGGCGCTGTTCGCCTGGGCGGCGCCGCCGGCTTTCGCGCAGCAGGTGCCGCTCCAGGACAAGCCGTTCGCCGAGCACAAGATCGTGCTGCAGCTCTCCGATGGCGATGCCAGGAAGCAGGCTCTGGTGCTCAGCGTCGCCAACAATTTGCTGAAAGCCTACGACCCCGACAAAGTCGCGATCGAGGTGGTGGCGTTCGGTCCCGGCATCGATCTCCTGTTGTCAGGCAGCGAACGCCGCAAGCAGGTCGAAAGCCTGATCGCGCAAGGCGTACGCTTCGACATCTGCCTCAACACCATCGACACGATCGAGCGGGAGACCGGCAAGCGGCCGGAGTTCATCCCCGCCGCCACGCCGGTGCAGGTCGGGGTCGGGCAGATCCTGTTTCTCAGCGAGAACGGGTACACGCTGGTGAGGCCCTGAGCCTTTTGTCGGGGCAAGGCGTCGCGGCACAGCCGGTGTCATCGCCCGCGAAGGCGGGCGATCCAGTACTCCGAGACGGCGAGGGGTACGGAAAGGGCGCGGCGTACTGGATTCCCCGCCTTCGCGGGGAATGACAGCGGTGGCCAGGTGACGCCCACTCGCTCGTCACAGGAATAAAAATCTTCCAAATTTTGTTGCTTACACAGTGAATTGCTTCTCTTGTGAGCCCGAAATGTAGTAGAATCTCCGGGTAATTCACGCCGGGCCTCGCCATGATCTTCCGCCAGCTCTTCGACAGTGTTTCGGGTACCTACAGCTATCTCCTGGCGAGCCGCCCCGGCGGCGAGGCGCTGATCCTCGATCCCGTACTGGAGAAGGTCGACCGCTACTGCCAGCTGCTGCGCGAGCTCGACCTCAAGCTGGTTAAGGCCGTCGACACCCATCTGCACGCCGACCACGTCACCGGCCTCGGCGAGCTGCGCGACCGCACCCATTGCATGACCGTGATGGGCGACCAGACCAAGGCCGACGTGGTGGCGATGCGGGTTGCCGACGGCGACAAGGTGACGATCGAAGGCCTGGCGCTCGACGTGATGTACACGCCCGGCCACACTGACGATTCCTATTCCTATTTGATGGGCGACCGCGTCTTCACCGGCGACACGCTGCTGATCCGCGGCACCGGCCGCACCGATTTCCAGAACGGCTCGTCGCGCGCGCAATACGATTCGATCTTCAACCGCCTGCTCAAGCTGCCGGACGAGACGATGGTGTTCCCGGCGCATGACTACAAGGGCGACACCGTCTCCACCATCGGCGAGGAGAAGCGCTACAATCCGCGGCTCCAGGTCCGCTCGGTCGACGACTATATCGAGCTGATGGCCAATCTGAAGCTGCCCAATCCGAAGATGATGGACGTCGCGGTGCCCGCCAACATGCATGTCGGCCTGCATCAGGAGGAGCTGGAGAAAGAGGGCCGCGCGCTCCGCGCCGTCGAGGCGATCCGCAGCCTCGGCCGTCCCGATATCCTGCTGGTCGATTTGCGCGAGACCAACGAGCGGATGAAGCACGGCATGCTTGAAGGCGCGCTGCATACGCCCTATCCGTCCGTTGAGGACAGCCTCAAGCCCGGCGGCATGCTGCGCGAGGTCGCGGCCGCCACCGGCCGCCGCGTCGTGTTCTTCTGCGCCTTCGGCGAACGCTCTGCGATGGCGGTCGCCGCCGCCAAGGAGGCCGGGCTCACTAACACCGCCCACATCGCCGGCGGCATCGATGCCTGGAAGAAGGCCGGCGGGCCGGTGGTGCACTGACCGTCTTGCCGCCGTTCTTGAGATAAATCAGCAGCTGCCCATATATTCAGGCTAGACGGATGCAGCATCACCATCCGGGACCAGCCATGGCCAAGATCGGCAAGCCGAGCGCGCCGCCGAAAATTGCGGACGACACGCCAGCAAAAGACAAGGCGAAGAAGCCTCCGCCTCCGCTCGACACCGACGACGATGATTACGAGGACGGCGACATGGCGACCCCGAAGCGCGACCGCTACGGGCCGGATGACGAGCCGTTTTGAGGGGCTCGGCTCTTGCCACGCTCTCAACTATCATCCTGGCGAAAGCCAGGACCCATACCGCGTGATCTCTCGATTATGACGGATCGCAGTCCCGGACGATGATCCTCCGCCAAACTGCCCCTTGGGGTAATGGGTCCTGGCTTTCGCCAGGACGACAATGTGGAGCCACCGTCCTCGCCATTCTCATGACCCCCCTCTCGCCCCGCCCCCACTACCAGCCATGCGCCTGCGTTCATGGACAAATAACCGCTCTGCCCGATAGTTTGCGCGTCTCCAAAGTACATAAAACGGAACTGCAATGGTCGACGTTCTCGCCGCACCGCAGCAAGGCAAGGCGGACAGCG
This sequence comes from Bradyrhizobium sp. 44, assembly GCF_023073095.1. NCBI lineage: Bacteria > Pseudomonadati > Pseudomonadota > Alphaproteobacteria > Hyphomicrobiales > Nitrobacteraceae > Bradyrhizobium > Bradyrhizobium sp. 44. The sequence goes on along the minus strand of NZ_JADPIY010000008.1, from coordinate 323,823 downwards.
CGCTACGCACGCTGACGGGAATCTCGATCGCGCATTGGGTCAGCCATTTCCATCTGCTGGTCCTGCCGATGCTGTTTCCGTTCCTCAAGAATCAACTCGGCGTCGGCTATGTCGAGCTCGGCTTTGCGCTCACCGTGTCGGCCGTGGTGTCGGGGCTGACGCAGGCGCCGACCGGTTATCTCGTCGACCACTTTGGCGCGCGACGGATCCTGCTGGGCGGTCTCACCCTCGGCGGCTTCGCGCTGATCCTGCTCGGCCTGCATCTCAGCTACACCTCGCTGATCGCCTGCGCCGTGCTGCTCGGGCTCGCCAACAGCGTCTACCATCCCGCCGATTACGCCATCCTTGCAGAGCACATGGATGAAGCGCGGATGGGCCGCGCCTTCTCGATCCATACTTTTGCCGGCTATTTCGGCGGCGCGGTGGCGCCCGCGATCGTCGCCGCGATGGTCATCGTGTCCGGCGGCGCCGGTGCGCTGATCGCATCGGGCGCGATCGGCGTTCTGGTCGCGCTGTTGCTGGTGACGATGAACATTCCCGATGCCGGCGCGCACAAGACCAAGCCGGGCACCGAGAACGCACCTAAACAAGCCGTGATCACGCCGGCGCTGATCACGCTGACGGCGCTGTTCATGCTGCTCAGCCTGTCGGTCGCCGGCATCAACAATTTCGGCGTGGTAGCGCTGATGAGTGGCTATGGCGTCACCTATTCCGCGGCCAATGTTGCGCTCACCGCCTTCCTTGGTGCAAGCGCCGCCGGCGTGCTCGCGGGCGGCTTCCTTGCCGACCACACCGAGCGCCACGGCTATGTCGCCGCCGCCTGCTTTGCTGCGAACGCGGCGATCGTGCTGCTGATCGCGCTGGTCACGCTGCCGGGCTGGGCGCTGATCGCCACGATGGCGACCGCGGGATTCCTCTCCGGCGTGATCGCGCCCTCGCGCGACATGCTGGTGCGCAATGCAGCACCTCCCGGCGCGGCCGGCCGCGCCTTCGGCATCGTCTCCACCGGCTTCAATCTCGGCGGCATCGTCAGCCCGCTGCTGTTCGGCTGGATCATGGACCAGAGCGCGCCGCATTGGGTGTTCGGGGCGTCCGTGATCTTCATGCTCGCGACGGTGGTGCTGTCGCCGTTCACGGAGCGGAAGCGGCGGCCGCAAACCTAATCGTGTCCCGGCCTGGAGCGCAATTGCGCGCCAGGCCAGAACGACGATTGTAATTGGGTTTGGCGGAGCCCGCCCCTTACGTCGGCGACACCGCGCTCTTCAGCGGCGCGGCCTGCGGCGTAGCTCCACCGGTCAGCCTGGCCTTTTCCGTGTTGGGCCAGAGCAGGAGCAGCCCGAGCAGGCCGGAGCCGACCATGATCGCGGCGTTGATGGTGAAGCCGGTCATGTAGCCGTCGAGCATGCTGCCGGCACGCTGGATCACGCTACCCATCACCAGCGGCGCGATGATGCCCGAAAGCGTATAGAGCGCGCCATAGATCGCGAGAACCGCGCCGCGCTGCGACGTCGGCGTGAACTCGCCGAGCATGGGCGGGCAGACGACGTAGATCGCGCCGCACAGGCCCGAGCCGACCACGAGCAGGGCGATCTGAAGGCCGGCGCCTTGGACGTGCGGCATCATCGCGAGGATCAGGCCGCCGACGATCAGCGGCACCGAGCCGAGCACGCCGCGGGAGATCCGCGACGTGTAACCGCGTGCCAGCATCACCTGCGAGATCCAGCCCGTGAGAATGACGATGGTCGCACCGAACACCCAAGGCAGGATCGAGACGAAGCCCGCCTGAGACTGCGAGAAGCCGAGGCCCTTGACGATGAAGGGCGTGAACCAGGTGAGCCCGAGCGACAGCGCCCAATAGGCGCCGAAGGTTGCGGTCACGCAGCCGATGAAGGTGCGCGATGTCAGGAGCTGGAGATAGGGTATTTTCGGTTCGATCACGGCCGATGCGTGGGTGTCCAGCGGGCCTTCCTTGCCGAGTGCGAGCCAGGCGGCGACCCAGATCAGACCGACGATTCCAAGCGCACCGAACGCATAGTGCCAGGAATGATTGACGATGATCCAGTTCAGCGCCGGGACCGCCAGGATCACGCCAAAGGCCGAACCCTGCGACAGGATTGCGGTCGGCATCGTGCGCTTCTCGTCGGGGAACCATTTGTAGACTGCGTGCATCGCCACCGAGGCCGCCGGGCCTTCGCCGGCGCCGAGCACGATGCGGCAGATCACGAGCGTGGTGAAAGAGACGGTGCCGACCATCGGAAACTGCGTCAGCGCCCAGATCACCGCGAGCGTCAACAGCACCCAGCGGGTCGGTACCTTGTTGACGATGAAGCCGACCACGATCGCCGAGATCGAGAACAGGAAGAAGAACGACGAGCCGAGCAGACCGAACTGCTCGGGCTCGAGCTTCAGCTCGGTCATGATCGGAACGCCCGCGAGACCGACGACGATTTTGTCGGCGAAGTTCACCAGCATGAAAAGAAACAGGAGAAATGTAACGGTCCAGGCACCCTTTGGCGTTTCCTTGGACGTTTCCTTGGACATCCCCGTCATCTTGCCCGCCGCGGGCTGCATTGCCTGAGCGCTCATCGTTCTCCCCGTCGTCCCTTTTTGGCACTTTTTTGATTTGGTCCTCTTAGGAGCTAACAACGGCTTCAAGACCAACGCAACCCGGCATTTCCGCAGCAAGTGTGCTACGCAGCAATTCCGCTAATTCCGTCCGGCGCCATTCATCGTGCTGAGCATCCGAAACCTCTCCAAGACGTTCTCTTCGGCCGGTGAGCCGGTCCATGTGCTGCGTGGCGTCGATCTCGACCTCAAGGCCGGCGAACGCGTCGCGCTGACCGGCGAGTCCGGCAGCGGCAAGAGCACGCTGTTGCACCTGATTGCAGGGCTCGATGCCGCCGATGGCGGCACGATCCGACTGGAAGATACCGAGGTCACCAAATTGTCCGATGCGGGACGCGCCGGCCTGCGGCGCGACCGGATCGGCCTGGTGTTTCAACAGTACAATTTGATCCCGAGTCTGTCGGTCGGAGACAATCTGGTGTTTCAGGCGCGGATCGCCGGCCGGTACGACGCAGCTTGGTACAAAGAGCTGATCGAACGTCTCGGGCTTGGCGGCCTGCTCAAGCGTTATCCAGAACAATTATCGGGCGGACAGCAGCAACGGGTCGCGATTGGCCGGGCGCTGGCGACAAAGCCGTCCTTGCTGTTGGCGGACGAGCCGACCGGCAATCTCGACGAGGCCACCGCCGAGGACGTGCTGGCCCTGACGCGCGACCTCGTCACGCGCACCGGCTGCGGCTTTCTGATGGTGACGCACAGCCTGCATCTGGCCGCGACACTCGATCGCCACGTCAACCTGCATGCCGGGCGGATCGCATGAGGCGCGCGCTCTGGGTCCTCGCCGTGCTGCTCAGTCATTGGCGGCGCCACAAGATGCAGTTCGCGACGCTCCTGATCGGGCTGATCGCGGCGACTGCGCTGTGGAGCGGCGTGCAGGCGATCAACCAGCAGGCCCGCAACGCCTATGACCGCGCCGCGGCAACCTTCGGCGGCGCGCGCACGCCGATGCTGGTCGCGCCTGATGCCGCGACCTTTCCGCAGGAATTGTTCGTCAAGCTCCGCCGCGCCGGCTGGCCGGTCTCGCCGATGCTGGAAGGACGGGTCCAGGTCAACGGGCGTTCGGTCCGGCTGCTCGGCATCGAGCCGGTGACGCTGCCGTTCGATGTCGGCAATGCACCTCGGCTCGGCGCCGCCGATCTCAGCAGCTTCGTCGCGCCGCCGGGCCAGACGCTGGTGGCGAAGGAAACGCTGAGCGATTTGCAGGAGCAGGAGGGCGCGGCACCAGCGATCAGCAACGGCGCAAAACTGCCGCCGCTGCGGGTGCTGCCGCAGCTCGTGCCCGACGTGCTCGTGGTCGATATCGGCGTGGCGCAGCGGCTGCTGAACAAGCCGGACCAGATCTCGCGGCTTTTGATCGGCAAGCCGAAGGGCAAGCCCGCGCCCTTAGCGAGCGTCGTCGGCGACCGCTTGCAGCGGGTTGAGCCGGATGCGGAGACTGAGCTGGAGCGCCTCACCGACAGCTTTCATCTCAACCTCACTGCGTTCGGCCTGCTGTCGTTCTTCGTCGGTCTTTTCATCGTCAATTCAGCCGTCGGCCTCGCCTTCGAGCAGCGGCTGCCGATGCTGCGTACGCTGCGGGCCTGCGGTGCCTCGGCGCGACTGGTCAACACCGTGCTGGTTGTCGAGCTCGTGGCGCTGTCGTTGATCGCAGGCCTGATCGGGCTTGCCTGCGGCTATTTCATTGCGGCCGCGCTCTTGCCCGACGTCGCAGCATCCCTGCGTGGACTCTATGGCGCGCAGATCCCGGGGCAGCTCAGCTTGCGACCTGAATGGTGGCTCGCCGGGATCGGCATCAGCATTGCCGGTGCGCTGGTGGCCGCGGCGACCAGCCTGATCAAGGCTGTCAGGATGCCGGTGCTGGCGACCGCGCAACCGCGCGCCTGGCAACAGAGACAGCGCCGTTGGCTGATCCTGCAAAGCGGAGCTGCCTGCGCCGTGTTCGCGGTCGCGCTGTTGCTGCTCCAGTACGGGCAATCGCTGATCGCAGGCTTTGGCGTGCTGGCAGCGCTGATGCTGGGCGCGGCGCTGATCCTGCCGGCCTTCCTCGACATCATCCTGCGGACCGGGCAGCGTTCCGCGCGAAAACCGCTCGCGCTGTGGTTCTGGGCGGACAGCCGGCAGCAGCTCTCGGGTTTGTCGCTGGCGCTGATGGCGCTGCTGCTCGCGCTCGCCGTCAATGTCGGGGTGTCCACCATGGTGGAAACGTTCAGCCGCACCTTCGTCGGCTGGCTCAACGGGCGGCTCGCAGCCGACGTCTACATCAGCGCCTCCGACAACGCCAAAGGCGTCGCGATCCGCAACTGGCTGAAGGAGCGCAGCGATGTCCAGGCGATCCTGTCGGGCGGACGCGCCGAGGCGCAGGTGCAGGGCCAGCCGGTCGAGCTGCTCGGCCTGCCTGATCATGCGCTCTATCGCGAGCGCTGGCCGCTGCTGGAAGCCGCGCCCCGTGCCTGGACCCGGCTCGTGCCCGGCAATGCCGCCTTCATCAGCGAGCAGCTGAGCCGCCGTCTCAACGTCCGCGTCGGCGATGTCATCGAGGTGCCGGCGCCGGGCGGGACCTGGGAGCTCGACATCGTCGGCATCTATGCCGACTACGGCAATCCCAAGGGCCAGCTTGCCGTGAACGTCGCGGCGCTGATCCGGCAATTTCCGCAGACGCCGCAGACGCGCATCGGTCTCATCGTCGCGAAGGAGAATATCCCCGGCCTGATCACGGCGCTGCAGAAGCAGTTTGCGCTCGACGACCGCAGCGTCGCCGACCAGGCGACGGTCAAGGCGGAATCGATCCGGATCTTCAACCGCACCTTTGCGGTGACGTCGGCGCTGAACGCGTTCACGCTCGGCGTCGCCGGGATCGCGCTTCTGACCAGCCTTCTCACACTGGCGAACTCGCGCCTGCCGCAACTCGCACCGCTCTGGGCGATCGGCATCACGCGGCCACGCCTCGCCGCGATCGAGCTGACCAAGACGCTGTCGGTCGCGCTGTTCACGTCGCTCCTGGCCGTGCCGCTCGGCCTGCTGGTGGCGTGGTGCCTGATCGCGATCGTCAACGTGAAGGCCTTTGGCTGGCGGCTGCCGTTCCATGTGTTTCCGCTGCAACTGGTCGAGCTGGTCGCAGTCGCGCTGTTCGCCTCGTTGCTTGCCGCCCTGCTGCCGATGATCCGACTGGCCCGGATGCAGCCGGCGAGCCTCGTCAAGGTGTTTGCCAATGAGCGCTAACGGGATATCGCGGCGCACCTTCGCCGGCGGCATCGCCGCGCTCGCGGCAGTCCGCCGCGCGGGCGCGCAAGGCTATGCCGGGCTCGGCGAGACGGCCGATGGCTTTGCCAAGGTCACGCCGGGAAAGACATTCGCCTTTCCGGGCGATCACGGGCCGCATCCTGAGTTTCGCATCGAGTGGTGGTATCTCACGGCGAATCTCGTCGATAGCAGCGGCGCTGCTTGCGGCCTGCAATGGACGCTGTTCCGGCAGGCGACGCAACCGGGGCCGCAGGGAGAAGGCTGGGCCAATCAACAGGTGTGGATGGCGCATGCCGCGGTGACGCGCGCCGACACCCACCGCTTCAATGAGCTGTTTTCCCGCGGCGGTGTGGGGCAGGCCGGCGTCACCGCGAAACCGTTCTCGGCCTGGATCGACGATTGGGCGATGAACGGATCCGAGCGCACCGAAGATCGCACTTTGGCGCCGCTGACGCTGACGGCCGCGGGCGCCGACTTCAGTTATGCGCTAACGCTGGAGGCCGATCGTCCGGTGGTGCTGCAAGGCGATCGCGGCTACAGCCGCAAGTCGGAGCGCGGACAGGCCTCCTACTATTACAGCCAGCCGTTCTATCGCGCCCGCGGCACGCTCACCATCGACGACAGGACGGTCGATGTTTCCGGCCAGGCCTGGATGGACCGCGAATGGAGCAGCCAGCCGCTCGACACCGACCAGACCGGCTGGGACTGGCTGTCGCTGCATCTCGCGTCCGGCGACAAGCTGATGCTGTACCGGCTGCGCCAGAAGGACGGCCGGAATCATCCGTTCGGCAACTGGATCTCCGCCGCCGGCGATACGCACATGATTGCGGGCGACGACATCCAGATGACTCCGAAGGCGACCGCCGAGGTCGCGGGACACAAGCTGCCGGTGGAATGGCAGATCGCGATCCCCTCGCGGTCGTTCTCGATCCAGTGCAAGCCGCTCAATCCAAAGGCGTGGATGGGGACAGGCTTTTCCTATTGGGAAGGGCCGATCAGCTTTGCCGGCACGCATGACGGCGTTGGCTATCTCGAGCTGACCGGGTATTGAAGAAGCGCGACCTGTCTAGATCCTCGTTTTGACGCGTTTTTCTTTACGCGGGCCGGGTGTCGACTTCGCTCGAAAACGCTTTAAGGAAACCAACGATGTATCGTCTCACCGCCCTCGTCACGCTGCTGGCGATCGCATTTTATTTCTTCACCTGCATCAATGTCTCGCGGGCGCGGACCAAGACCGGTGTTAAGGTGCCGGCCACGTCAGGCCATCCGGAATTCGAGCGCGCGTTTCGCATTCAGATGAACACGCTGGAATGGATGCCGATCGTCCTGCCGGCGCTGTGGCTGTTCGCGATCTATATCGGCGACGCCATCGCGGCCGGCATCGGCGCGGTGTGGATCATCGGCCGCATTGTCTATTTCATCGGCTATTCGAAGGCTGCCGCTAAACGCGGCCCGGGCTTCATGATCCAGGGCGTCGCGGCGATTGCGCTGTGGGCGGGGGCGTTGGGCGCGGTGGTGCTGCGGCTGGTGTGAGGGGCGGGCAACCGCCACACACTCAGAGTCGTCCCGGCGAAGGCCGGGACCCATAACCACGGGATGTGGTTTGACGATGACTCGGAGTTACCAGTTCGCGCCCACAACTTCTCCCTGGGGTTATGGGTCCCGGCTTTCGCCGGGACGACATAGGAGTTATTGGCGCGGTCCTGGCCCTACTTCGTCAGCGGACAGCCGCTCTCCTTGGCCGTGAAGAACGCCTTCTCGCCGGGAACGACCGCGAGCTGCTTGTAATAGTCCCAGGGCTTCTTCGATTCGGAGGGCTTCTTGACCTCGAACAGATACATGTCGTGGACCATGCGGCCGTTCTCGAGCACCTTGCCGCCTTGCGCGAAGTCGTCGTCGACCGGCAACTCCTTCAGCTTGTTGGCGACCGCATCCGGATCCTTGGTGCCAGCGGCCTTGACCGCCTTGAGATAGCTCAGCGTCGCCGAATAGGTGCCGGCTTGGATCATGTTCGGCATCCGGCCGGTGCGCTTGAGAAAGCGTTCACCGAGATTGCGGGTGCGGTCGTTGATGTCCCAGTAATAGCCTTCGGTCAGCACCAGGCCTTGCGCGGCCTGCAAGCCGAGGCCGTTCACTTCGGCGAGCGTCATCAAGAGGCCCGCGAGCTTCTGGCCACCGGTGACGATGCCGAACTCGGACGCCTGCTTGATCGAGTTGGTGGTGTCGAGGCCGGCATTGGCAAGGCCGACGATCTTCGCCTTCGAGCTCTGCGCCTGGAGCAGGAAGGAGGAGAAGTCCGAGGAGTTGAGCGGCACGCGCACCGAACCGAGCACCTTGCCGCCATTGGCGGTGACGATCTCGCTGGTGTCCTTCTCCAGCGCGTAGCCGAAGGCATAGTCCGCAGTGAGGAAGAACCAGCTGTCGCCGCCGGCCTTGGTCAGCGAGCCGCCGGTGCCGACGCCGAGCGCGCGGGTGTCATAGGCCCAGTGGAAACCATAGGGCTGGCAGGCATCGCCGGTGAGGCGCGAGGTCGCAGCGCCAACCACGATGTCGATCTTCTTCTTTTCCTTGGAGAGCTCGTGGATCGCGAGCGCGACCGATGAGGTCGTCAGCTCCGTGATCATGTCGACGTTCTCGACATCGTACCAGCGGCGCGCGATCGAGGTCGCGAGATCCGGCTTGTTCTGGTGGTCGGCGGTGACGAGCTCCACCTTCTGACCCAGCACCTCGCCGCCGAAATCCTCGATCGCCATCCTGGCGGCCTCGACCGACCATTTGCCGCCGTAATCGGCGTAGACGCCGGACTGGTCGTTGAGGATACCGATCTTGACGCCTTGCGCATAGGCCGGCGCGGCCGCCAGCAAGGCCGAAATTGCGACAGCGGCCAAAAGTGCTGATTTCATAGGTTGCTCCCAGCAGTTTTCTGTTTTGAAATCGCGCGGATACTAGTGAAGAACCCCGGCGGTGCCCATCCATTTCGGCCTAGGCCGTTAGTAGGAAAGATCGGCGTCCAACCCAATGCTGTCGTCCCGGCGAAGGCCGGGACCCATACCGCGGAATCCATCGGTTGCATTCGGCAGGAGCACCGAACGACGTGTCTTCGCCAAACCACGTTCGGTGGTTATCGGTCCCGGCCTTCGCCGGGACGACAGCGTGAATATCGGAGCGTCGGTTGCTGCCACTGATACTTATGGAGCCACCGCCTTCGGCTTCCCCTCGTTCTTCCCCTCGGCCAGGTTCCTCACCACCACGTAGAAGATCGGCGTGAACAACAGCCCGAACAAAGTGACGCCGATCATGCCGAAGAACACGGCGACACCGACGGCTTGCCGCATCTCCGAACCGGAGCCGGACGAGATCACCAGCGGCAGCACGCCGAGGATGAAGGCGAAGGACGTCATCAGGATCGGCCGCAGGCGCAGGCGGCAGGCGTCGATCACGGCCTCCAGCCGCGGCTTGCCTTCCTTCTCGATGTCGCGGGCGAACTCGACGATCAGGATCGCGTTCTTCGCCGCCAATCCCACCAGCACGACGAAACCGATCTGGGTGAGGATGTTGACGTCCTGCCCCATGATGCGCACGCCGATGGTGGCGGCTAACAGGCACATCGGCACGATCAGGATCACCGCGAACGGCAGGGTCCAGCTGCCATATTGCGCAGCGAGCACCAGATAGACGAACAGCACGCAGATCGGGAACACGTAGAGACCCGCATTGCCGCCCGTGATCTGCTGGTACGACAGGTCGGTCCATTCGAAGGTGAAGCCGCTCGGCAGGGTATCGTCGGCGAGCTTCTTGATGGTGTTGAGCGCGGTGGTCGAGCTGGTGCCCGGCGCCGGCTCGCCCTGCAGTTCGGACGCCGCATAGAGATTGTAGCGCGCGACGCGGTCGGGGCCCGAGACGTCCCTGAACTCGACCACGCTGCCCAGCATCACCATGTCGCCGGAGGCGTTCCGCGTGCGCAGGCGCGACAGGTCGCTCGGCTCTTTCCGGAACGGGAAGTCCGCCTGTGCGGTGACGTGATAGGTGCGACCGAACAGGTTGAAGTCGTTGACATAGGTCGATCCGAAATAGGTCTGGATCGTGTCGTTGATGCCGGCGATGGGAACGCCGAGCTTCTGCGCCTTGGTGCGGTCGATGTCGACGAAGAGCTGCGGCGTATTGGCCGAGAACGGAGAGAACACGGAGGGAGCGAGCAGCGAGGGCGATTTGCGCGCCGCGGCGACAAGCTCGTCAGTAGCTGCGGCGAGCATCTCCGGCCCACGGCCCTGGCGGTCCTGGATGCGGATGGTGAAGCCGCCACCGGTGCCGATGCCGGGCACGGCCGGCGGCGGAATCACGATGATGAAGGCACCCTGAATCGCGGCCAGGCGTTTGCGCAGCTCGACCGTGATGGCGTTCGCAGACAATCCCTTCTTGATCCGCGCCTCGGGCTCGTCGAACACCGGGAAGAGCGCCGCCGCGTTGCCGGCCTGCGTCCGCGTCGCGCCGGAGAAGCCGGCGAAAGCGGCGACGCGGATGATACCTGGCGTATCCAGCGCGATCCGCTCGATCTCGCGCACGACCTCGGTGGTGCGTGCCAGCGAAGCGGCGCCCGGCAATTGCACGGAGATGATGACGTAGCCGCGGTCCTGCGCCGGAATGAAGCCTTGCGACGTGGTCCCGATCAGCCAGCCGGCGCTGCCGATCAGCACGACGTAGATCAGGATCATCACCGCCGAATGCCGAATCACGAAATTGGCGAGGCCCGCATAGCCATGCGCCAGACGGTCGAACACGCGGTTAAAGACGACCGTAAAAGCGTTCCAGCCGCGTGCAAGGATATTCCAGCGCGCCGGCGGCCGCTTCTCCTCGTGCGGGACGAGGAGAAGCGAGGCCAGCGCCGGCGATAGCGTCAACGAGCAGAAGCAGGAGATTGCGGTCGCGACCGCAATGGTGACGGCGAATTGCTGGAAGAATTGCCCGGATATGCCGCCCAGAAACGCAGTCGGAACGAACACCGCGCAGAGCACCAGCGCGATCGACACCAGTGCGCCGCCGACCTCCTCCATGGTCTTCAGCGCGGCGTCGCGCCGGCTCATGCCATGCTCGAGATGCCGCTCGACATTCTCGACCACCACGATGGCGTCGTCGACCACGATGCCGACGGCGAGAACGAGCCCGAACAGCGTGAGATTGTTGATGGAGAAGCCGAGCGCCGCCATCACCGCGAAGGTGCCGACCAGCGAAACCGGGATCGCGATGATCGGAATGATCGCGGGTCGCCACCCTTGCAGGAACACCAGAACCACGATGACCACGAGCAACATGGCCTCGTAGATGGTCTTGATCAGCTCATGGACGGACTGCGCGATGAACTCGGTCGGGTTGTAGCCGATATTGAAGTCGAGGCCCTTCGGAAAGGTCTCCTTCAGCTTCGTCATCGTGTCCGAAATGTTCTTCGCGGTCGCGAGCGCGTTCGATCCCGGCCGCTGCGTCACCAGCATGGCGACCGCCGACTTGCGCAGCAGGAAGCTGTTGGTGGAGTAGGCGAGAGCACCGAGCTCGATGCGGGCGACGTCGCGCAGGCGCACCGTGCGGCCGTCGGAGCCGGCCTTGATCAGGATGTCCTCGAACTGCTTCTGGTCTTTCAATCGCCCGGTAAAGGTGAGGTTCGGCTGGAAAGCGCGATCCGCGATCGGCGGCTCGGCGATCTGGCCGCCCGCGATCTGCACGTTCTGCGCACGGATCGCGGCGAGCACTTCGGCCGACGTCAGGCCGAGATTGGCGATTCTATCCGGATCGAGCCATAGCCGCATCGAATAATCGCGTGCGCCGAAGATCTGGATGTCGCCGACGCCGTCGATCCGCAGCAGCTGGTCGCGGACCTGGAGCAGCGCGTAGTTGGAGATGTAGAGCTGGTCGAAAGTGTCGTCGGGCGACAGCATGAACACGACCATCAGAATGTCGGGCGAGTTCTTGCGTGTGGTGACGCCGTTGCGCTGAACCTCTTCAGGCAAACGCGGCTGCGCGATTGCGACGCGGTTCTGCACCAGCACCTGGGCCTTGTCGAGATCGGTGCCAAGCTTGAAGGTGACGGTGATGGTGAGCTGGCCGTTCGAGGTCGCCTGGCTGTAGAGATACAGCATGTCCTCGACGCCGTTGATCTCCTGCTCGATGGGAGCTGCAACCGTGTCGGACACGGTCTGCGCGGAGGCGCCGGGATATTGCGTGGTGACGACGACGGTCGGCGGCACCACTTGCGGATATTCGGAGACCGGCAGCGTGGTGTACGCGAGCGCGCCGACGATCAGCAGCACGATCGACAGCACCATCGCCAGGATGGGCTGGTTGATGGAGAGACGGCCAAGATTCATGACTTGTCACCGGGCTTGCCACCGGCCGGCGCTGGCGCCGTCTGCGGAGCGACTTTGGCGCCGACACGGGCGCGCTGGATGCCGTTGACGATGACGCGATCGTCAGCCTTCAGCCCTTCGCGGATCACGCGCAAGCCATCATCGAGCGGCCCTAGCGTCACGGGACGCGCCTCGACAGTGTCGTCCGGCTTCACCACGAACACGATCTTGCGCGACTGGTCGGTCGCAACCGCGACGTCGGGAATCAGCAGCGCCTCATATGGCGCGCTGCCGATCAGGCGGACGCGACCGAACTGACCCGGCAGGATTGACAGATCGGTGTTCTTGATCACGGCGCGGCTGCGCAGCGTGCCGGTGGAGACATCGAGACGGTTGTCGAGGAAATTGATGCTGCCTTCACGGGATGGTTTCGTCTCGCCGGCGAGCGTCACCAGCACCGGGTTCGCCGTATCGCGCGAGCTCGGGCGGCGGCCTTCGAACCACAGCTTGCTGTATTTGATGAAGGTCGCCTCATCCATGTCGAAATAGATATAGATCGGGTCGAGCGTCACGATCGAGGTGAGCAGCGTCGACGTTCCGGTATCGCTGCCCTGCACGAGATTGCCAGGGCTGACGAGATGGCGGCTGACGCGGCCGGTCAGCGGCGCCGTCACATGCGTGAATTCGATATTGAGCTTGGCGACTTTGAGCGCACCCTCGGCCTGTGTTTCGGCAGCATGCGCGGCCTGCAAGGCCTGCCGGCGCTGATCGACAACCTGCTCGGAGACGGCGCTGGTCTGCACCAGGCTCAAACCGCGATCGAGCTCCCGCTTTGCAAGCTCCACCTTGGCACGCGCATCGGAAAGCTGCCCCTCCGCCTGCGTGGCCACCGCCTCGAACGGACGTGGGTCGATGACATAGAGCAGATCGCCCTGACGAACGATGGCGCCATCCTGGAATTCGACAGAGTTGACAAACCCACCGACGCGCGGGCGGACCTGCACCTCCTCCATGGCCTCGAAGCGGCCGGTGAACTCGTCCCAATCGGTGACGGTGCGCTTGACCGGCTGGGCGACGGTCACCGGCGCGGGCGGCGGGGCGGCCGCTTGCGGGGTCGGCTGTCCACAGCCCGCAAGACCGAATGCCGCGGCGAGAAGCCCCGCGATCACGCGAGGTCGAGGCGAAACGAAATCGTGCCTTTTGACAAACTGCTCGCTGCCGTCCGGTCCAGTCATCCCAGGTCCTCGCATAAAAACCGCGGAAATAGCAGGGTACGCCTGTACCCGCGGGCGCCACAAGATGGGTCGCAATGGTGAACTCTTCAAGACCAAAGCGCGCGCAAGGCTCGGCGAGATGCCCTAGCCGGATGATGGGTTGACAGGTTCTTCTTCGCCTCTCCCCGCCTGCGGCGAGAGCTATTGCATCTGACAGAAAAACTTGGGGCATTGACGCTTCCACAGCGTCATGGCCGGGCTTGACCCGGCCATCCACGTCTTGCCCCGTGGCGCAAAGAACGTGGACGCCCGGGCCTTCGCCTCGCAGAAGCGGCTTCGGCCGCGCAGGCGGGACAAGCCGGGCATGACGACCTCTCGGCCAGCGTCTTCGCGCATGACGAATGCCGCCAGCGCGGTTAGACTACCCCCCACAAAAATAAGTCGAATCGTCCGGGGAGGACAGGCGTGCACCAGGGACGTGTCGTTTACGGCGCGATCGAGGAAGTCGTGTTCGGCCATCCCGCGGCCGAAGCCGTGGTCGCGCAGATGGACCGGCTGGGGACGCGCCGCGCCTTCCTGATGGTCTCGGGGACGCTCAACCGCCAGACCGACGAAATCACGAAGATCAAACAGGCCCTGGGCACAAATTGCGCGGGCGTCTTCGATGCCATGCCGGCGCACACCCCGCGGGAGGCGGTGATCGCCGCCACCAATGCGGCGCGCGGCGCGGGCGCCGACCTGATCGTCACCGTGGGCGGCGGCTCGATCACCGACGGGGCCAAGGCGGTGCAGCTCTGCCTCGCCAACGGCATCGACGATGTCGACGGCATCGAGCGTATCCGCGTGCACAAGGGCGTCGCGCCCGAGATGAATGCGCCGACCGTGCGTCAGATCAGCGTCCCGACCACGATCGCCGGCGGTGAGTTCAGCTCGGTTGCTGGTGTCACCGACCGCACCGCCCATGTGAAACAGATGCTGCGGCATCCGCTCAGCGTTCCGCGCGCGACGATCCTCGATCCGGCCATCACCGTGCACACGCCGGAATGGCTGTTCCTCTCGACCGGCATCCGCGCCATCGATCATTGCGTCGAGGCGATCTGCTCGCGCGAGACGCATCCCTATGCCGACGCGCAGTCGGTGAAGGGCCTCGCCATGCTCGCCGACGCGCTGCCGCGGGTGAAGGCCGACCCTGGCGATCTCGACGCGCGCATGGATGCGCAGATCGGCACCTGGCTGTCGATGGGCGCGCTCGCCGCCGGCGTGCCGATGGGGGCGAGCCACGGCATCGGCTACGTGCTGGGTGCAGCCTTCGACGTGCCGCATGGCTACACCTCCTGCATCATGCTGCCGGCCGTGATGCGCTGGAATGCGCCCGACAATGCCGAGCGCCAGATGATCGTCGCGGCCGCAATGGGCTTTCCGGGTCACAAGGCGGCCGATGTGCTGGATGCCTTCATCCGCTCGCTCGGCATGCCGCGCAGCCTCGCCGATGTACGCGTCTCGCCGGAGCATTTCGACGCCATCGCGGACGCTGCGATGCGCACGAACTGGATTCCGCGCAACCCGCGCAAGATCGACGGCCCCGCTCAGGTGCGCGAAATCCTGCTTCTTGCCGCATGATCTAAAGCCGGAGGACCGATGTACCCAGGTCAGCATGCCCGCCTGCGCCCGCTCCAGCCCGCCTTCATCATGGCGGCGACTGGCGAGGCCGTCACCTATCGCGAGCTCGATGCGCGCAGCAATCGGCTGGCGCATTTGTTCCGCAAGCACGGCTTGAAGCGGCTCGACCATTATTCGATCTTCATGGAGAACAATTCGCGCTACCTCGAAGCCTGCGGCGCGGGCGAGCGCTCCGGCCTCTACTACACTTGCATCAACTCGTTCCTGACGCCGGGCGAGCTCGCTTATCTCCTGGTCAACAGCCAGTCGAAAATCCTGATCACGTCGGTTGCGAAGCTTGAGATCGCGCGCGAGGCGATCAAGGTCTGCCCCGACATCAAACTGTGCATCGTCGCCGACGGCCCGGGCGAGAGCGAGCGCATCGTCGACCTCACCGAGGTGACCGCCAATCTGCCGAAGACGCCGATCCCGGACGAATGGCTCGGCACCGCCATGCTGTATTCATCGGGCACGACGGGACGGCCAAAAGGGATTCTGCGACCCCTTCCGGAGGAGCCGCCAAAGCACAATCTGCCGTTGTTCGATTTCCTGACCAAGCTTTGGCGATACCGCGAGGGCATGATCTACCTGTCGCCGGCGCCGCTCTATCACTCCGCGCCGCAGGCCGCCGTGAACCTCACGATCCGGATGGGCGGCACCGTCATCATCATGGAAACGTTCGATCCCGAGCGTTACCTCCAGCTCGTGCAGCAATGGGGCATTACTCATACCCAGTTGGTGCCGACGATGTTCTCGCGCATGCTCAAGCTGCCGGAGGAGGTGCGCACGCGCTATGACCTGTCGTCGCTCGAGATCGCGATCCATGCCGCCGCCCCCTGCCCGGCCCTGGTGAAGGACGACATGATCAAATGGTGGGGACCGATCATCCACGAATATTACGGCGCGACCGAAGGCCTTGGCTTCACCGCCTGCGACAGCGCGGAATGGCTCGCCCATCGCGGCACCGTCGGCAAGGTGCTGCTCGGCGAGCTCCATATTCTCGACGAGACCATGAAACCATGCCCCACCGGCACGCCAGGACAGGTCTGGTTCAAGACGGCCTCGCCTTTTGAATATTTCAACGATCCGGAGAAGACCAAGGAGGCGCGATCGGCGGACGGCAGCATGAGCACGGTCGGCGACGTCGGCTATGTCGACGAGGACCGCTTCCTTCATCTAACAGACCGCGCGACCTTCATGATCATCTCCGGCGGAGTGAACATCTATCCGCAGGAGTGCGAGAATTTATTGATCACCCATCCAAAGGTTGCGGACGCCGCGGTGTTCGGCGTGCCCAATCCCGACCTCGGCGAAGAGGTGAAGGCGGTGGTGCAGCCGATGCCCGGCATCGTGCCGGGCGAGGCGCTCGCCGCAGAGCTGATCGCCTTCTGCGGGGCGTCGCTGTCGCGGCAGAAGGTGCCGCGCTCGGTCGATTTCGAAAAGGAGTTGCCGCGGCTGCCGACGGGGAAGCTGTACAAGCGGCTGCTGCGGGACCGCTATTGGGGGAACAAGGCGTCCAGGATCGTGTGAGGGGCTTGGCCGACGCGCGCCACACACTTGGTGTCGTCCCGGCCTAGTGCGCAATTGCGCACTAGGCCGGGACGACGGTGGAGCTAGTGGCCAGAGATTGGGCTCCCTCACTTTGTGAGAGAAAACCCCTGCGGCCTTCCGTCATCCGAATTGCCAAGAGAGTGGCAGACCTTGCCGGTTGCCTCACCGCGCGCGCGTCGCTATCGTCCCCTCAAACAGGCCGCAAAAGGCCTAAGGACAAGATGTCCAGGGAGGACGAGGATGCGGAGCGTACGAGCGCTCGCCGCGACGGCGGCGCTATCTTTGCTGGCGTTTTCGACCATTGCATTCGCCGGCGAGCCCAAGCAGGGCGGCATTTTGCGGATGTACCACCGCGACAGTCCCGGCAACGCCTCGATCCACGAAGGCGCGACCTACTCGCTCAACGTTCCCTTCATGCCGGTCTTCAACAACCTCGTCATCTACAAGCAGGACGTGGCGCAGAACAGCATGGACACCATCGTGCCCGAGCTCGCCGAGAGCTGGGCCTGGGTCAACGACAACAAGACACTGACCTTCAAGCTGCGCCAGGGCGTGAAGTGGCACGACGGCAAGCCGTTCACCTCGGCGGACGTCAAATGCACCTTCGACATGCTGATGGGCAAGTCGCAGCAGAAGTTCCGGCAGAACCCGCGCAAGAGCTGGTACGAACAGGTCAACGATGTCTCCACCAACGGCGATCTCGAGGTCTCCTTCAACCTGAAGCGGCCGCAGCCTTCGCTAATTGCACTGCTCGCCTCGGGCTACACGCCGGTCTATCCCTGCCACGTCTCACCCGGCGACATGCGCACGCACCCGATCGGCACTGGCCCGTTCAAGTTCGTCGAGTTCAAGGCCAATGAATCGATCAAGCTGACTCGCAATCCCGATTATTGGCGCAAGGGGCGGCCCTATCTCGACGGCATCGAGTTCACCATCATCCCGAACCGCTCGACCGCCATTCTCGCCTTCGTCGCCGGCAAGTTCGACATGGCCTTCCCGACCGAAGTGAGCATCCCGCTTCTCAAGGACGTCAAATCGCAGGCGCCGAACGCGGTCTGCGTGGTCGAACCCAACAATGTCGCCACCAACATCATCGTCAATTCGTCTGCGCCGCCGTTCGACAATATCGACATCCGCCGCGCCATGGCGCTGTCGCTCGACCGCAAGGCCTTCATCTCGATCATGTTCGAGGGCCAGGGCGACGTCGGCGGGACCATGCTGCCGCCGCCGAATGGGCTGTGGGGCATGCCGAAGGAGATGCTCGAGACCATTCCGGGCTACGGCCCCGACATCAACGCCAACCGCGAAGAGGCCAAGAAGCTGATGCAGAAGGCCGGTTACGGACCGGATAAGCATCTCGCGGTCAAGGTCTCGACCCGCAACATCCCGGTCTATCGCGATCCCGCCGTGATCCTGATCGACCAGCTCAAGAGCATCTATATCGACGGGGAGCTCGACGTGGTCGAGACCGCAAACTGGTTCCCGAAGATCGCGCGCAAGGACTACATGCTCGGGCTCAATTTGACCGGCAATGCCGTCGACGATCCCGACCAGTCCTTCTACGAGAATTATTCCTGCGGCTCCGAGCGCAACTACACTAATTACTGCAACAAGGAGATCGAAAAGCTGTTCGATGTGCAGTCCCAGGAGACCGACATCAACAAGCGCAAGAAGCTGGTGTGGGACATCGACAAGAAGTTGCAGGAGGACGTCGCCCGCCCGATCATCTTCCACGCACGGACCGGCAGTTGCTGGCAACCTTACGTCAAGGGCGTGACGGTGATGTCCAACAGCTCCTACAATGGCTATCGTTACGAGGATGTCTGGATGGACAAGTAGCGCGGGCGACTGACGGGTTCGACGGGAGGCGATGCATGTTTGCCTATCTGGTGCGGCGCCTGTTGCTGATGCTCGTGACCCTGTTCGGGATCTCGATCGTCATCTTCTTCCTGCTGCGCATCGTCCCCGGCAACATCGTCGACATCCTGTTTGCCGCGGCCGGCTATGTCGATCCCGCCGACAAGGCCAATTTGGAAAAAGAGCTCGGCATCGACCAGCCGCTGGTGGTGCAATATTGGCACTGGATCAGCGGCTTCCTGCGCGGCGATTTCGGCTACTCCTACGTCTCCGAGAAGCCGGCGCTCCAGGAGATCCTGCCACGGATTCCGATCACCGCACGGCTCGCCGGGCTGGCGCTGCTGTTCTCGGCGTCCATCGGCATTCCCCTGGGCGTGATCAGCGCAGTGAAGCAGGGAACGAGGCTCGACTACGCGTTACGTGTGGTGAGCCTCAGCGGATTGTCGCTGCCATCGTTCTGGCTGGGCCTGCTTATCCTCACCGCCTCGGTCGCGATGTTCAACCAGATGCCGATCTTCAACCCGAATCCGGCGACCTGGCTGGAAGCCTTCGCGACCTATGCCGTGCCCGCCGCCGCCGTCGGCTTCCGCAGCGCGGCGCTGACCATGCGCATCACGCGGTCCTCGATGCTGGAGGTCCTGCGGCAGGACTATATCCGCACCGCGCGTGCCAAGGGCGCATCGGATGCCGCCGTGAACTACCAGCATGCGCTGAAGAATGCGATTCTGCCCGTCATCACCGTGATCGGCATCGAGGCGGCGTTCCTGATCGGCGGCCTCATCGTGACAGAGACGGTGTTCAACATCCCCGGCGTCGCGCGTTTCCTGGTCGAGGCGATTCGCTGGCGCGATTATCCGATCGTGCAGAACCTGGTGATGCTGATTGCCATCGTCGTGGTAAGCGCGAACTTCATCGTCGACATGCTGTACGCCGTGTTCGACCCGCGCATCAGGTACACGGATTAGGAGAACCTGTTGGCCGCAATCGACTATGACGTTGAACTGAGGCGCGCCGGGGCGCACGCGACCGTCGGCTGGCGGCGCGTGCTGTTTTTGGCGCAGCGGCATGTGTTGGGTGCGGCCGGGCTCGTCATCATGACCCTGTTCGTGTTCACCGCGATCTTCGCCGACTTCATCGCGCGTTACGATCCGCTGACGATCGATGCCGCCCGGGCACTGGCGCGTCCAAGCCTGGCACACTGGATGGGGACGGATTCCTTCGGCCGCGATGTCTTCAGCCGCATCATTCATGGCGCGCGGATCTCGCTCGCGGTCGGCATCGGCTCGACCGCACTCGGTGGCTCGATCGGCGTCATCGTCGGCCTCACCTCCGGCTATCTCTCGGGCTGGGTCGATCTCGTGTTTCAGCGTGTCTCCGATGTCCTGCAGGCGCTGCCGCTGCTGGTGCTGGCCCTGATCATGA
Organism: Bradyrhizobium sp. 44; assembly: GCF_023073095.1. Taxonomy (NCBI): domain Bacteria; kingdom Pseudomonadati; phylum Pseudomonadota; class Alphaproteobacteria; order Hyphomicrobiales; family Nitrobacteraceae; genus Bradyrhizobium; species Bradyrhizobium sp. 44. Next base: position 303,920 of record NZ_JADPIY010000008.1, on the reverse strand, counting down.
CCGCGGCGCTTGGGCCGTCCTTGCCGAACGTCATCATTGCGATCGCCATTCCGCTGATCCCGACCGTCTCGCGCGTCATCCGCGCCAACACGCTGGCGCTGCGCGAGCTGCCATTCATCGAGGCCGCCAAGTCGATCGGCATGAGCGAGGTACGCATCGCGCTCCGTCACGTGCTGCCGAACACGCTGGCGCCGCTGATCGTGCTTGCGACCGCCCAGCTCGGCTCGACCATCCTCACCGAAGCCTCGCTCTCCTTCCTCGGCCTCGGCATACCCGAGCCGTACCCGTCGTGGGGCCGCATGCTCTCTGAATCCGCCGCCGAATATGTCCGCACCGCGCCTTGGCTGGTGATCTTCCCGGGCATCGCCATCAGCCTCGCGGTGTTCGGCGCCAATCTGTTCGGCGACGCCTTGCGCGACATCCTCGATCCACGGCAGCGCGGCTGATGGCTGACAAATCCGATCTCGTGCTCGAGGTGAAGAACCTGAAGACGGTGTTCTTCACCAACTCCGGTCTGTTCAAGGCCGTCGATGATGTGTCCTTCACGGTGAAGCGCGGCGAGACGCTGGCGATCGTCGGCGAATCCGGCTGTGGCAAGAGCGTCACTGCACTATCCCTGATGCGGCTGGTGCCGGATCCGCCCGGCCGCATCGTCGGCGGCTCCGTCACGCTTGAAGGCACCGATCTTCTGACGCTGGACGAAGCAGAGATGCGCGCCGTCAGGGGCAACCGCATCTCGATGATCTTCCAGGAGCCGATGACCTCGCTCAATCCGGTGATGCGGATCGGCGACCAGATCGTCGAGGCCGTGCGGCTGCACCGGAACATGTCGAGCAAGGAGGCCCGGGACATCGCGATCGAGATGCTGCGCCTGGTGCGCATCCCTGAACCGGCTCGGCGCGCGCGGGAATATCCGCATCAACTGTCCGGCGGCATGCGCCAGCGCGCCATGATCGCGATGGCGCTGGCGTGCCGGCCGGCGCTGCTGATCGCGGACGAGCCCACGACCGCGCTCGACGTCACCATCCAGGCGCAGATCCTGGCGCTGATCCTGGACCTTCAGAAAGAGCTCGGCACTGGGCTCGTGCTGATCACCCATGATCTCGGCGTCGTCGCGCAGACCGCGCAGCGGGTCATCGTGATGTATGCGGGACGGAAGGTCGAGGAAGCGAGCGTCGAGGCACTGTTCGCCGCGCCGAAACATCCCTACACGCGCGGATTGATGGCCTCGATCCCGGCGGTGCCGGCGCCGGGCGTCGCCGCGCCAGCACGGCTGAACGAAATTCCCGGCACGGTGCCGTCGCTGGTGCGGCTGCCCAAGGGCTGCGCGTTTGCGCCTCGCTGCAAGCTCGCGATCAAGCGCTGTGAGGCCGAATATCCGCCGCTCACCGACTGGGGCGGTGGCCATCTCGCGGCATGCTGGCGGGCGGCCGAAGTGGCGGAGGTGGCATGACCGAGGCGCTGCTCGAAGTCACCGATCTCAAGAAGCACTATCCGGTGCGCGCCGGCGTGTTGCGTCGACAAATCGGCACAGTGCATGCAGTCGACGGCGTCTCATTTTCGGTTGGGGTGGGCGAGACGCTGGGTCTCGTCGGCGAATCCGGCTGCGGCAAGTCGACGGTGGCGCGCAGCGTGCTGCGGCTGGTCGAACCGACCTCGGGCCAGATCCGCCTCGAAGGCGAAGACATCACGCATCTGTCCAAGTCCGCGTTGCGGCCACATCGTCGTTCGATGCAGATCGTGTTCCAGGATCCTTTCGCCTCTCTAAATCCGCGGATGACTGCCGGAGACATCGTGGGCGAGCCGCTGTTCGTGCACGGGCTCGCGACCGGCAAAGCGCTGGAGGCGCGTACCGCAAACCTGTTCGAGCAGGTCGGCTTGCGGCCCGACCAGATGCACAATTTCCCGCATCAATTCTCTGGCGGCCAGCGCCAGCGCATCTGCATCGCCCGCGCGCTGGCGCTGGGGCCGCGGCTGATCGTCTGCGACGAGCCGGTCTCCGCGCTCGACGTCTCGATCCAGGCGCAGGTGATCAATCTCCTGATTGACCTGCAGCGCGAGCACGGTTTCTCCTACCTCTTCATCGCGCATGACCTCGCGGTGGTCGCTCATATCAGTCACCGCGTCGCCGTGATGTATCTCGGCCGCATCGTCGAGATTGCCGACAAGGACGAGCTGTTTGCAAATCCGCGCCATCCCTACACGCAGGCGCTGCTCGCCTCGGTACCGGTCGCCAATCCGCTTGCCAAAAAGCTCGTGCCACTGGTCGACGGCGACGTGCCAAGCCCGGTCAATCCGCCGCCGGGATGCGCGTTTCACACCCGCTGCCGGTTTGCGATGGAGCGATGCAGGACGGAGCGGCCGGCGCTGGTGGATGCGGGCGACGAGCACCAGGTCGCGTGTTTGCTCAACGACGGGACGGGGCGGGGCCAGTAGCCCATGTCGTCCCGGCGAAGGCCGAGACCCATAACCACAGGATCGGGTTTGGCGAAGACTCGGAGTTACCTGCTCGCCCAATAACCGCTGCCTGGGAGTATGGTCCCGGCCTTCGCCGGGACGACGAGTTGAGTTCGGGGTGCCCTACCCCGCCCCGATCTCGGCCACGATCCGGCCCGTCGTCACCTGCTCGCCCTCGGCGACGTCGATCGCGGCGACCACGCCGTCGATGCCGGCCTTGTGGACGTGCTCCATCTTCATCGCTTCCAGCGTCATCACCGGCTGACCGGCACTGACGCGGTCGCCCGGCTTGACCAGGACGGCAACGACGCGGCCGTTCATGGCGGCACGAACCTTGCCGTCGCCGCCATTGCTTGCGGCGGCCTTCGGCGCGGCGAGCGTGAGATCGGACGCCGCGAGCGGGATGCCGCGGCGCTGGAGGTGGAGCCGGTCGCCATCGCGTAGGAATTTGGCCCTGTCCATCACGCCGTCATGACGGAAGCGGATCACGTCGAGATCGAGCTGATCGATCTCGAACTTGTCTTGCCGGCCGTCGCTGGCGACAATGTAGCTGCCATCGCGTTCGCGCCAGACTTCAAGCTCATACGCCTGGCCTGCGATCTCGATCTTCGCCGGTAGCGGGAACGTTGCCGCGAGGCTCCGTCCGCGGCGCCACGACGGTGCCTGCGGGTTCGTGACGTAGAGCAGCAGGCCGGCCAAAGCGACATCGAATGCGGCGTCCGTGCCCGGCGCCAGCAACTCGTCGCGATGCGCGCCAATGAAGGCCGTGGTCGCCTCGCCCTTGGCGAAGCCGGGATGACGCAGGCATGACAGCAGGAACGCCTGATTGGTGGTCACGCCGAATGCGGTCAATTGTTCAAGGCCGACGATCAGCCGCCCCCTTGCCTCCTCGCGAGTCGCGCCATGGCCGATCACCTTGGCGATCATGGAATCGTAGAACGGCGGAATCTCCGAGCCCGATTGCAGCGCATGCTCGACGCGGATGCCATCCGGCACCTGCCAGCACGCCATGCGTCCGGACTGCGGCATGAAATCATGCGCCGCATCCTCGGAGCACAGCCGCACCTCGATGGCATGGCCTTCGAAGCGGATGTCCTGCTGCTTCACCGGCAATGGCTCGCCGCGCGCGACGCGCAGCTGCAATTCGACGAGATCAAGCCCGGTTATCGCCTCGGTCACGGGATGCTCGACCTGGAGGCGCGTGTTCATTTCCATGAAGTAGAATTCGCCGCTCGCATCGAGCAGAAATTCGAGCGTGCCGGCGCCCTCGTAGCGCAGCGCCTTCACCGCGGCGACCGCGACGTCGCCCATCTTCGCGCGCAGTTCCGGCGTCACAGCGGGCGACGGTGCCTCCTCGATCAGCTTCTGGTGGCGCCGCTGCACCGAGCAATCGCGTTCGCCGAGATGGATGGCGTTGCCATGGCTGTCGCCGAACACCTGAATTTCGATGTGACGGGGATTCTGGATGGCGCGTTCGAGGATCACGGTCGGATCGCCAAACGCCGCCTTCGCCTCGGACCGCGCGCTACGCAGCGCATCAGGAAACGACGACGCGTCCGTCACGAGCCGCATGCCGCGTCCACCGCCGCCGGCGACCGCCTTGATCATCACGGGAAAGCCGATCTCTCTCGCCTCCGCGAGCATGACCTCATCGCCCTGATCGGCGCCCTGATAGCCGGGCACGACGGGAACGCCGGCCTTTTTCATGATCTCCTTGGCACCGGCCTTGTTGCCCATTGTTTCGATCGCCTGCGGCGACGGGCCGATGAAGACGAGGCCGGCATCCTTGCAGGCCTGCGCAAACTCCTCGTTTTCGGCGAGGAAGCCATAGCCGGGATGAACGGCATCCGCGCCACTGGCCTTTGCAGCCGCAACGATCGCGGGAATGTTGAGGTAGGACTGCGCCGGCAGCGGCTCGCCGATGCGCACGGCCTGGTCGGCCTGTTGCACATGGAGCGCGTCGCGATCCGCATCCGAATAGACCGCGACGACACCGAGCCCGAGCTTCCACGCACTGCGCATCACCCGTAACGCGATCTCGCCGCGATTGGCAATCAAGACCCTGAAGAACGGTCGGTGCTGCGTTGAACCGTTCCTCATGGGCGGGCCACCGAGAATTGCATCCGCTGCGGTGTCCGCGCGTCGCCCTCGCGGCAAATCGCGAGCACTTCCGACAGCACCGCGCGGGTGTCGCGCGGATCGATCACGCCGTCGTCGAGCACGCGCGCGCTGGTCGAGAACACGTCCATCTGGCCGTCGAACACGCCGACGATCTGCGCCTTCATGGCATCGAGCTTTTCCTTTTCGACCGGCTTGCCGCGGCGCGCGGCGGCGGCTTCGGTGACGATCGCCATGGTCTCGGCGGCCTGCTCACCGCCCATCACGGCGGTCTTGGCGTTGGGCCAGGAGAAGCAGAAGCGCGGATGGAAGCCGCGCCCGCACATGCCGTAATTGCCGGCGCCGAACGAGGCGCCGCAATAGATGGTGATCTGCGGTACCGTCGCCGACGTCACCGCCTGGATCATCTTGGAGCCGTGCTTGATCATGCCGGCTTCTTCGTAAGCTTTGCCGACCATGTAGCCGGTGGTGTTGTTCAGATAGAGCAGCGGCGTGCGGGTCTGGCAGCACGCCTGGATGAAATGCGTCGCCTTGTTGGCACCGGCCGGATCGAGCGGACCGTTGTTGGTGATGATGCCGATGGCTTGGCCCTCGATGCGGGCATGGCCGCAGACGGTGGCCGGGCCGTAGTTCGGCGCCATCTCGGTGAAGTCGGAATCATCGACGATACGTGCGATCACCTGCTTCATGTCGACGGCGCGCTTGTGGTCCATCGGCATGATGCCGAGCAGCTCGTCCTGGTCGTAGCGCGGCGGCTTATATTCCGCGCTCGCCCTGCCCGGCCGCTCCCATTCCAGCGCCGCCATGATCTCGCGCGCGATGCGCAGGGCGTCGCGGTCATCCTCGGCGAGGTAGTCGCCAAGTCCCGACACCTGCGTGTGCATCTCGGCCCCGCCAAGCTCCTCCTCGGTTGCGATCTCGCCGGTGGCGGCCTTCAGCAGCGGCGGGCCGGCGAGGAAGGCGCGGGTGCGGCCACGGACCATGACGATGTAGTCGGACAGGCCGGTCTGATAGGCGCCGCCGGCGGTCGAGGAGCCATGCGTCACGGTGACGACGGGCAGCCCCGCCGCCGAGAGCCGCGCGAGGTTGCGGAAGATGTTGCCGCCGCGAACAAAATCCTCGACGCGATAGCGCAACAGATTGGCACCGGCGCTTTCGACCAGCTGGACATAGGGCAGCTTGTTTTCTAACGCGAGCTCCTGCACCCGCAGCGTCTTGTCGAGGCCGTAGGGCTGGAGCGCGCCGGCATCGATGCCGGAATCGTTGGCGCTGACCATGCAACGGATGCCCGAGACGAAGCCGATGCCGGCGATGACGCCGCCGCCGGGCACGCTTTTGTCCGGATCCGATACGTCGAACATGAAGCCGGCGAGCGTGGACAGCTCGATGAAGGGCGCGCCGGGATCGAGCACCAGCGCGACGCGTTCACGCGGCAACAGCTGGCCGCGCTTGTGGAAGCGGCCTTTCGCCGCGGCTGATGCCGCACGCGTGCGCTCTTCCAGCGCGCGCATGCGGTCAATCAGGCCAAGCATGCCGTCGCGATTGGCGCGGTAGGCGGCGCTGCCGGGGGAGATGGCGTTTTCGAGAATGGACATAACTCAATCCTGCTCGTCATTGCGAGGAGCGAAGCGACGAAGCAATCCAGGCTGCATCCACCGAGAGATTCTGGATTGCTTCGCTTGCTCGCGATGACGGTTGAGGCGATAATTTACCTATTCGTCCCAAAAATCTTTCGCGCTTCCGCCGGGCTCGCTATCTCGCGGCCCGCACGGCGGGCGCAGGCGGCGATGGCCTCGATCAGCTGGCCGTTCGACGTCACCTTCTTGCCGTCGGCGAGATAGAAGGCATCTTCGAGACCGGTGCGCAGATGACCGCCGAGCTCCGCACAGCGCTGGTGCAGCGGCCAGATCTCTTCGCGGCCGATCGCGGTGACCTGAAATTGCGCCTCGGGACGCTTCAGCTTGATCAGGATCGGCAGCAGATCGGGATCCGACGGCATGCCGGAGGCGACGCCCATCACAAAGTTATACTCGAGCGGGCCCTTGTACATGCCGACCTGGCGGTACATGCCGACGCAGCGGACGATGCCGACGTCAAAACATTCGAATTCGGGGATGGTACCGACCGCGTTCATGACGTCGAGATAGTCCTTCACCTTCTCGACCGCATTGTCGAACATCATCGGCGGCCAGGCCCAGCTGTTGTCGGCCTTCACCTTCAGATAGTTCAGCGAGCCGGCATTGCAGGCGGCGATCTCCGGCCTGGTCTCACGGATGCAATCCAGCGCACCGCTGTAGTTCGGCCCGGAGACGCCGGAGGTGTGGTTGATGATCACGCCGGGGCAGGCTTCGCGGATCGCCTGCTGGATCTCCTTGCTGACGCTGACCTCCCAGGACGGCAGATGCCCCTTGTCCGGCGCCTGCTGACGCAGATGGATGTGCATGATGGACGCGCCGGCATCGAACGCAGTCTTGGCCTCGCGCGCCATCTGCTCGGGCGTCACAGGCACGTTGTGCTGCTTCGGGTCGGTGAGCACGCCGTTCAGCGCGCACGTGATGACGGCCTTGTCGCTCATGCCTTGAATGTCTCGCACGTTGATAATTCAACGCTTGCGATCATGTGATGGGCGGCATGCGGCTTCTTGCGCGGAGAAGCTGGAAAACGGAAGTCGTAGGGTGGGCAAAGGCGCTCTTGCGCCATGCCCACCATGTCTCAGCGTGGATCGAAGATGGTGGGCACGCTTCGCTTTGCCCACCCTACAAGAGCAATCAACTCGCCTCCGCAAGCCTCACCGTCTCGGTGCTGCGATAGATCGCAAGATCCCGCGAGCCGACGAAGATCGCGCGCGGCTTCAGGCCGTAGAAGCGGCGGATCGAGTGGCTGAAATGGGTGGAATCGGGATAGCCGATGTCCTGCGCGAGATGGGCCAGATTGAGGTCCTGGTTGGCGAAGTGCAGCAGATGCCGCGCGCGCTTCCAGGCGCGGAAGGAGCGGAACGAGATGCCGGTCTCTTCCTTGAACAGATGCAGGAAACGCGAAGCGGAAAGTCCGGCGTCCGCCGCGCATGTGTCCGCCGTCACGGGCTCACCCGTGAAGCGGCCGATACGGGCGACTGCACGCGTCACGCGGGGGTCGAGCACCCGGCGCGGCAGCGCTTCGCCAAAACACATCTCGTCGAATTCGGCGGTGGTGATGTCGCCGTAGCGACGCTGGCGCAGCAGCGTGTAGGCGGCGAGGATCTTGCGGGCATAGACGGCCTTGTCGGGTCCGGTGAGCCGCTCGGCCAAGACCTCGATCACGCCATCAGGCATGCTCTCCGGCTCCAGCGTGACGCTGATCGCGGTGCGATAGTCGCTGGCAATGGAATGCCGCTGGTTCGGCAGGGTGACGAACAGCTCGCCAGTGGCGAAGGCATCATCGATCGTCAGATGCAGGCTGCCCTTGACCGCGACATAGACGTGACAGCAGCCGGGGGTCCGCTTGCGGGGGCGGCCGAGCAGGCCGGCATAGAATACCCGCTCCGGCGTGATCAGCATCAAATGGTCGGATTCGCGACCGTTATCTTCCATTGGGATCCTCCTCGCGCGGCTCTTTGGCCGCTGCGGACGGAGGTCACCTTAGCGGAAATCTGGGCGCTGTCACGGCGGGATAGCGCTATCATGAAGCGCAAAACGGCGGCAATCCGGGACGGATGGCGGACGACCTGGAACTCCTGGCGATATCGTCGTCCCGGCTTTCGCCAGGACGACAGCTAAGCCCTCACCCTTGGCGCGACGTTCTGCTCGACGCCGGCCTGTTGCTCCGCAGCAACCGCGCGCTTGAAACCATCCCGCTGCTGCAAGCGCGCCCAATAGGCTGCGACATTTGGCCCAAAATCCTTGGCGAGCCCGATAGTATCGGCGAGGCGGAGCGCGTAGCCGATCACGATGTCGGCGGCCGTGAAGCGGCCGGCGCACAAAGCCTCGGTAGTTGCGGTGGCTGCCTCGACGGCGCGCAGCCGGCCCAAGAACCATTTGGCATAGTCGCCGGCGACCTGCGGATTGCGGCGCTCTTCCGGCTCGAGCTGGGTGTATCGAAGCACCAGCGTCTGCGGGAAGGTTAACGTGGCGTCGCTGAAATACATCCAGTTCAGGAACGCGCCATAGGCGGGATCCTCCGGCCCGACCATCAGTGGCGTCGGTCCATGTCTGACGCCGAGATAGTGGCAGATGCCGGACGATTCCGTCATCCTGGTCTCGCCATCAACCATGAAGGGAATGGTGCCCAGCGGATTGAGCGCGAGGTATTCCTTGGCGAAGACCCGCGGCGGGAACGGCAGCATCTTCAATTCGTAGGGAAGTCCCATTTCCTCCAGCATCCAGAGCGGACGGAACGAGCGCGCGCCGTAGCAGTGATAGAGCGTGATCATCAGGAAATTCCTTTGCTGCCGGGCAGCGTGCCCATCATCTTGCACAGGACCATCAGCATGACCTCGTCGGCGCCGCCGCCAATCGATGTCAGGCGGCTGTCGCGATAGGCTCGGCTGACCGGCGTCTCGTTGGTAAAGCCCATTCCGCCCCAATATTGCAAGCAGGCGTCGGTAAGCTCGCGGCCGAGCCGCCCGGCCTTCAGCTTGGCCATGGTCGCCAGTTTCGTGACATCCTCGCCCGCCACCAGCGCCTCGCCGGCACGGTAGATCAGCGCGCGCAACAGCTCGACCTCGGTCTGCATCTCGGCAAGCTTGAAATGGACGACCTGGTTGTCGAGGATCGACTTCCCGAAGGCCTCGCGGTTGCGGGTGTATTCGATGGTCTCGTTGATGATGTATTCATGCGCCTTCAGGCAGGCGGCCGCGCCCCAGAGGCGCTCCTCTTGGAACTGGATCATCTGATAGGTAAAGCCCTTGCCCTCCTCGCCGATCCGGCTGCGCTTGGGCACGCGGACATTGTCGAAGAAGATTTGTGCGGTATCCGACGAGCGCATGCCCATCTTGTCGAGCTTGCGCGCGACAGTGACGCCCTTGGTCTTCATGGGCACGCAGATCAGCGACTTGTTGCGGTGAACGGGTCCGTCGCCGGTATTGGCGAGCAGGCAGATCCAGTCGGCCTGAGTGCCGTTGGTGATCCACATCTTGCCGCCATCAATGACGTAGTCGTCGCCGTCCGCGCGCGCATTGGTCTTGATCGAGGCGACGTCGGAGCCCGCGCCGGGCTCGGAGACGCCGATGCAGGCCACATAGTCGCCAGAGATCGAGGGCGCCAGGAATTCGCGCCGCACCTCGTCGGAGCCGAACCGCGCCAGCGCCGGCGTCGCCATGTCGGTCTGCACCCCGATCGCCATCGGCACCCCGCCGCAATTGATGGCGCCGAGTTCCTCCGCCATCATCAGCGCGTAGGAATAGTCGAGGCCGGATCCGCCGAATTCGACCGGCTTGTTCAGTCCGAGAAAGCCGAGGCTGCCCATCTTCCTGAACAGCTCGTGCGCCGGGAAGATGTCGGCCTGCTCCCATTCATCGACGTGCGGATTGATCTCGTTGGCAATGAATTTCTGTAAGGAACGACGGATCTCGTCGTGGTCGGCGGTAAACAGCATTGCTTCCTCTCGTCGTCACAATCCCATCTGCCGCGACGCCAGATCCTTCATGATCTCCTCGGTGCCGCCGCCGATGGCGTTGACCTTGACCTCGCGGTAGATGCGCTCGGCCTTGATGCCGCGCATGAAGCCGGCGCCGCCAAAAATCTGCACGGCTTCAGAGGCGCAGAATGCCATGGTCTGGGTCGCCTGGTTCTTCATCATGCAGATTTCGGCGACCGGGCTTTCACCCTGCTCCAGCCGCCAGGCCAGCATCTCCAGCATCGCTTGCGACGCGGCGACCTTCTGCGCCATGTCGACGATCTTGTGGCGGATCACCTGGTGCTGCGCGAGCGGCTTGCCGAAGGTCTTGCGCTCCTTGGCGTAGGCAATGGCTTCGTCGAGGCAGACGCGCGCGAACGCGGTGCAGCCCGCCGCCATGCCCATGCGCTCGCTGTTGAAATTCCGCATGATGATCTTGAAGCCCTGGCCTTCCTCGCCGATCAGGTTTTCCGCCGGTACGCGGCACTCGTCGAAATGCAGGGTCGCGGTGTCAGAAGCCCACCAGCCCATCTTCTTCAGCTTTGTCCGGGACAGGCCCGGCGTATCCCCCTCGATCAGGAGCAGGCTGACGCCGCCGGCGCCCTCACCCCCGGTGCGCACCGCAACGGTCAGATAGTCGGCGCGCATACCCGAGGTGATGAAGGTCTTCTCGCCGCTCACGACGTAGTGATCGCCATCGCGCCGCGCCTTGGTCCGGAGGCTCGCAACATCAGAACCGCCGCCCGGCTCGGTGATCGCGAGCGCGGAGATTTTCTCACCCGCGAGCACCTGAGGCAGCACGCGCGCCTTGACCTCGGGGCGCGCGGCCCGCGCGACCGGCGGCGAACCGATCGTATGGCTCATCAAGCTGGCGCTGACGCCGCCGGCGCCGGCCCGCGCCAGCTCCTGGCTGGCGACGATCTTCATGAACTGGTCGGCGGCGATCCCGCCATATTCCTCGGGGAAACCGAGCCCCAAGAGCCCGATCTCGGCCGCCTTGCGATAGAGGGCGCGGGGGAATTCGCCGCCCTCGTCCCACTCGTGGGCGAAGGGCGCAATCTCTTTGTCGACAAAGCGGCGCATCACGTCACGAAAGGCGTCATGTTCGGCGGTATAGAATGGGCTCATCATCGCACTCTCGCCCTGCTGGCGGATTCGTCTCGTGCACCATGGCCGGAACTTTGACAGCTCACTTGCGCGGAGTGGCTGGCCAAGGCTCCCCTCCAAGCAGGCTCGCTCTAGCAACTCAACGCAAGACGATTTTCATCGCTCGCGCGCCAACTCCGGATCAAAAAAAGGCGTGGTGCACAAACTCCGGCTGGCCCCAGGGCCATGCCGGGCATGGTGCATGGCAATAGGGACGCGGGCGGCACCAGACCGCCGAGGGAGGAATTTTTGGCCGTTCGTTACTACGACTGGATCGCCCACCATGGCCGCCGCACGCCGCACAAGGTCGCGGTGATCGACCTCGCGAGCGAGCGCCGCTTCAGCTATGCGCAACTCGATGCGCGCATCTCTCGTCTCGCCTCGTTTCTGCGTCATACGCTGAAGGTCTCGCGCGGCGAGCGGGTCGCGGTACTGGCGCTGAACACGACCGATACGCTGGAGGTGCAATTCGCCTGCGGGCGATTAGGTGCGATCTTCGTGCCGCTGAACACCCGGCTCACCGTTCCCGAACTCCAGTTCATCACCGGCGATTGCGCCCCGAAGGTGATGATCCACGACACCGATCTCGCCGAAACGGCACTTGCCGTGGCGAAGCTCTGCGGCATTGAGACGAGCCTGCTGCTTGGTCCCGGCGGGACTTACGAGGCCGGCATCGCCGCCGCAAAGCCACTGGGGAAAATCGAGGAGGTCACCCTCGATGATGTCTCGACCATCATGTACACCTCCGGCACGACGGGTCATCCCAAGGGCGCCACCATCACCCATGGCATGACCTTCTGGAATTGCGTCAATCTCGGCGGCCCCGCCTGCATCGGGCCATCCTCGGTGCTGCTCACCGTGCTGCCGCTGTTCCACACCGGCGGACTGAACTGCTACACCAACCCGGTGCTGCACGCCGGTGGCACCGTGATGATCATGCGCGCCTTCGATCCCGGCACGGCGCTTGGCCTGATCAACGATCCCGCGCAGGGCATCAACGTGTTCTTCGGCGTGCCCGCGATCTACCAGTTCATGGCCCAGCATCCGTCCTTCGCGACCACCGACCTCGGCCGGCTGATCGTCGGCGGTGTCGGCGGCGCACCAATGCCGGTGCCGCTGCTCAAGGTGTGGGAGGCGCGTGGCGTCGCGCTCCAGCAGGGCTACGGCATGACCGAGACCTCGCCGGCGGTGCTGGTGCTCGACCGCGAGGATGCGGCGCGCAAGGCCGGCTCGGCCGGCAAGCCGGTGCTGCACACCGAAGTGCGGATCGTGCGACCCGATGGCAGTGACGCCGATATCGGCGAGCTGGGTGAGCTCTGGGTCAAGGGACCGAACATCACGCCCGGCTACTGGAACAGGCCGGAGGCGAACAAGACGTCGTTCACCGACGGATGGCTGCACACTGGCGACGCGACACGCGTCGACGAGGAAGGCTTTTACTACATCGTCGACCGCTGGAAGGACATGTACATCTCCGGCGGCGAGAACGTCTATCCGGCTGAGGTCGAGAACGTCCTGCACCAACTCAACGCCATCGCGGAAGCCGCCGTGATCGGCATTCCCGATCCGCAATGGGGCGAGGTTGGCCTCGCCATCGTCGCGGCGAAGCCGGGCCAGCGGTTGACCGAGGCCGATGTCTTCTCGCACTGCGCGGCGAATCTCGCGCGCTTCAAATGTCCGCGCCAGGTCCGCTTCGTCGATGCGTTACCACGCAACGCCACCGGCAAGATCCACAAGCCGACCTTGCGCAAGGAATTCTCGATCACTTCCGAAGTCGACAAGAAAGCCGCCAACGCCTGATCAAAGCGCCCCTCTCGCGGGCGCTTTTCTTTTTTGAAGTGCCAAAGTCAGAAGAAACCCCAAAGAAGCCCCAAGGAATTTACATGAACAAGAAACTCTCCCTGTTTGCCGCGGCAACGGCGATGACGCTGTTTGCGACCCACTCCGCGTCTGCCCAAAAAGCGTACGACACCGGCGTCACCGACACCGAGATCAAGATCGGCAATGTCGAGGCCTATTCCGGCCCGGCTTCCGCCTACGGCGTCATCGGCAAAACCGAGGAAGCCTATTTCAAGATGATCAACGACCAGGGCGGCATCAACGGCCGCAAGATCAACTGGATCTCCTACGATGACGGCTACTCGCCGCCGAAGACGGTTGAGCAGATCCGCAAGCTGATCGAGAGCGACGAGGTCTTCCTGGTGTTCAACGCGCTGGGCACGCCGACCCAGACCGCCGTGCAGAAGTATCACAATTCCAAGAAGGTGCCGCAGCTGTTCCTCGCCACAGGCGCCAGCAAGTGGAACGACCCGAAGAATTTTCCCTGGACCATGGGCTTCCAGCCCAGCTACCGCGTCGAGGCACAGATCTTCGCCAAGTATATTTTGAAGGAGAAGCCGGACGGGAAGGTCGCGATTTTCTATGCCAACGACGATTTCGGCAAGGACTACCTCGCCGGTATCAAGGACGTGTTCGGCGACAGGGCATCGAAAATGATCGTGGCGGAAGAGAGCTACGAGACGTCGGAGCCTTCGATCGATGCCCATATCGTCAAGCTCAAGGGGACCGGCGCCGACGTCTTCGTCAACATCGCGACCCCGAAGTTTGCGGCGCAGGCGATCAAGAAGATTGCCGAGCTGGAGTGGAAGCCGATGCATCTCATGACCGATGTCTCGGTCTCGATCGGCGCGGTGATGAAGCCGGCCGGCCTCGAGGCATCCGAAGGCGTGCTGTCGGCCGGTTATCTGAAGGACGCGTCGGACCCGCAGTGGAAGGATGATGAGGGCATGAAGAAGTTCATGGTCTTCGTCGACAAATACATACCCGGCGCAAATATTTCGGACGCCAATCTGGTTTACGCCTATGCCGCAGCCCAGACCATGGTGCAGGTGCTGAAGCAGGCGGGCGACAATCTGACCCGCGAGAATGTGATGAAGCAGGCAGCGAGCCTCAAGGACTTCGTCCCCGACACCCTGATCCCGGGCATCAAGATCAACACCTCGGCCACGGACTTCGCGCCGATCGAGCAGCTCAAGATGTGGCGATTCAAGAAGGGCCAGTGGGAGCTGTTCGGCGACATCATCAGCGCCGAAACCGGCGGCTAGTCGACTGAAAATTACCGAATAGCGGCCGAAGGGCCGCTATTCTTTTCAAGCGAGCGACGACGCTATTCCCGCGCTTTCGACCTCGATCATGTCGTGGCCGACGTCGATGCCTGCGACGGACAGACCGAGACGACGCGAATCGCCGACGCCCCTGAACGCGGGGCATGCCCAGGCGAGGGTGACGATGCCTGACGGCGGCAGATCGAGGCTCAGCGTGTAGCCATCATAACCGGTCACGACCGCCTCGGGCGCGACGGGCTTGCCGTCGAGATAGAATCGCGCGTCGATCGTATGCAGCGGCGCGCGAAGCGCCGGGCTTCGAACGCGGACGATGGTGCGGCCGGTCATCCCCTTGATCCGCACGGCAGCCTCCGGTTCGCTCCAGCGGAACGTGTGACCGGCGGAGAACTCCTCGGCATGGAATCCGGTCTGCGCGATAATCTGCTCCCCAAGAAGCCCGCCGGCAGACCGCGCATCTCGCCCGAGACGATGAATGCAATCGAGTCTCTGATGCCGGATCAGCGCGGCGATGTATCGCCGCATCCATCGCGCGATCGCCTCGCTCGATCCGGCGGCCGTCAGAACGACCAGCACGGCCCGCGCGTGCCAGGCCCCCAGCCGCGCGAAGCCGCGCGCGCCGAGATCGCCGAGCAGCGCCGGCACGGACCAACGCCACAACGCGAGCAATTTCTCGCCAGGCCGTCTCCAGCCGCCGCCAGCGAGGCTGTAGCGCAGGAGCGCGTTCAATGCATTGCGGGCGAGCGACGTGCCGGCCTCGCTCCGCGAGTTCCACTCGATCGGAATGTCGAGCAGCTCGCTGCCGGGATCGTTGCGGGCCTCGCTCAGATAGCGAATCTCGCCTTGCACGAAGTCGAGCGTGAATTGCTTCAGCTCGGTGAGCTCGCCGACATAGTAGTGATGGAAGCGCGCCTCCTCGAGATAGCCGAGGGAATAGCCTCTCGCGTGATAGGCGGCGGCAAGCACCCATTCGGCGAAATGACCGAACTCCTCGCGCAGGCCGCCGCATTCCCGGTAGACGTCGCGCCGCGTCACGAAACACTGATCCAGGATCTTGCGCCAGGGATGCTGCTTCATACCGAACTCGATGTCGGCCTGGTACATGGTTGCCTCTGCCACGGATAGCCGGTTATGGCAGATCGGGATCGAACGGCAGGAAAAGCCGGCCCAGTCGGGATGAGCATCGATCGCGCGAATGCAGAGTTCGATCACGTCGGGTTCGGGCCGGCAGTGCGATTCCGTGAAGAACAGATAGCTGCCGCGCGCCTTCGTCGCGCCGAATGCGCAGAGCCCGATGTCGTGTTCGGAATCGGCGAATTCGCGGCGAGCCCTGTTGCCGGCCAACGCCTTCAACTGTTCGCGTGCCGTGAAATCCGGCGGCACGACCAAGATGATCTCGTAGAGCGATTTGTCGGCAGTCTGCGACGTCCAGCCGAGCCAGGACAGCTCCCACTGCCCGCGGTGAGATTCGAGCGGGATAATGATTGAGAACAGCGGAGATTCGCCGTCGTCGAGTGCGGGCGCGTCCTGCATGTCCCCTTATAGACGCATGCTGCGTCATTCCGGCTAATTTCTTGCGGACTATACCGACAGAAACAGCGCGAACGATTCTTCCACCGTTCGGCGCAGATGCTTTTGGTACAGTTCGTGGTTGGCATCGCCGGGCGCGACCCGACCCAGCGAGGGCTTCGCGAAGTTTCGGAGCGGCACATAGGCGATCGGCGCTGCGATCGGCGTCAGCTGCGAGCCGGGGCCGGCGCGGAGTGTCGAGATGATCCCGTACATTTCGCCGGCGACCGTCGGCCGCGACACCGTGATCACGCGATGCTGGCCGTGCTTGATGATGACGAGATAGATGAAGCCGGACTGATGCGGCACGGCGACCTCGCCGGTGTGTTCATAGGCGGCATCGGTCCGTTCCCCCTCGCGGAACACCAGTGCAGAGACTTTCGGCTCCCAGACGATTTCGGTGCGGTAGGCGAAGATCGCGTCCTTGTCGCCGAACGACGGTCGCAACGTGATGTAGACGTCCTCGAGCCAGGTCACCGCGCGATGTGCATAGGAGCCGAGGCTGTCGGGCGCGACATCGCTTGCGGCCGGAGGCGTCACCACGGCGGCGCTTCTGCGCAGGGAGACGCCCAGCGCCTGCTCCAGCCGCACCGTGGTCGCCAAGGTGAACGGCCGTCGGCCGCCGAGCACCTTCTCGAGAGTCGACAGGCTGAGCTTGGCCTGCTCGGCCAGCGCCTGCCGGGAGATCCGGCGTCTGGCGAGCTCCTCGCGAATGGTCTCCGCAATCTCGCGACTCTGCTCGTCCGAAAGCTGCTTGTCGGTGAATTTGTCCTGCGTCTGCATCGTGGCCCTGCTCCAGGATGACATCCTAGCAGGGCGGACAAACCAGCACAAAACCGCACTTCGCCCCCCGGCGGCGGCCCGTGCGGGCCGGCCGCGACGGATCATTGCCGATCATTCTGCTCGCGCAATCGGGCCGTCCCGGCGGATGCTCATAGCCAGCAAACATCCTCGGAGCAGGCAAAATGGATACCTACGACACGATGGACAGCAACGAACACCCTTGGCTGGGCAGACTGATCGTGGTCGGACTTTTCCTTCTAGCGCAGGGCATCGCGGTGATGCTGGTCGCCTTCGTGGCGCTGCTGGTGAGCTTGGAGCCGGGCTGGTCGGCTACGACGGAGCAGGCCAGCCTGCTCCAGCCCGGCGATGCCAAATCCGGGTCTCTTCTCCTCAAGGAGGACGGCGCCTACACGGAAGCAATCCGCCTCGGCATCGACGTCGACATCACGGTATCAGGCCCGACGCTGCGCGCCCGCGTCACCCAGATCTTCCGCAATCCGACCAAGGATTGGGTCGAGGCGACCTATGTCTATCCGCTCCCCGCCGGCGGTGCCGTCGATTCGCTGAAGATGGTGGTCGGCAACCGCGTCATCGTGGGCGACATCAAGGAGCGGCAGCAGGCGCGCGTGATCTACGAAGAGGCGCGCCGGGCCGGCCAGAAGGCCGCGCTCACCGAACAGGAACGGCCGAACATCTTCACCAACTCGGTCGCCAATATCGGTCCCGGAGAAACCGTGTTGGTGCAGATCGAATATCAGGAACCGGTGCACCAATCCGGCAACGAATATTCGCTGCGCCTGCCGCTGGTAGTGGGGCCGCGCTACAATCCGGCGCCGATCGTCCAGAACGTCGATTTCCGCAACGACGGTTCCGGCTGGGGCGCGACGAATTCGGACCCGGTGCCGGACCGCGACCGCATCTCGTCGCCCGTGCTGGATCCCGCCCGGAATGCGCCGGTCAATCCGACCAGCATCACGGTGCGCCTGAACGCCGGCTTTGCGCTCGGCGAGGTCAAGAGCCTCCACCATAATTTCAAGGTCGAGAGCCCGGACAATACGACGCGAATTGTCACGCTTGCCGACGGTGCCGTGCCTGCCGACCGCGATTTTGAACTGACCTGGAAGCCGGCTGCCGTGAAGGCGCCGTCGGTCGGCTTGTTCCGCGAGCGCGTCGGCGACGCCGATTATCTGCTCGCCTTCGTCACCCCGCCCCCCGCCGAGCAGGCGACGCAGAAGCCACGGCCGCGCGAGGTGGTGTTCGTGATCGACAATTCCGGCTCGATGGGCGGCACGTCGATCGTTCAGGCCAAGGCGAGCCTCACCTACGCGCTCTCCCGTCTCCAGCCGTCCGACCGTTTCAACGTCATCCGTTTCGACGACACCATGGACGTGCTGTTTCCGGCTTCCGTGACGGCGGATGCCGAGCGTGTCGGTGAAGCCACCTCGTTCGTCAGCGCGTTGCAGGCGCGTGGCGGCACCGAGATGGTGCCGGCGATGCGGGCCGCGCTGACCGACAAGCTCGGCGACGCCAGCATGGTTCGCCAGGTCGTATTCCTGACCGATGGTGCGATCGGCAACGAGCAGCAATTGTTCGAAACGATCACGGCGATGCGCGGCCGCTCGCGCGTGTTCATGGTCGGCATCGGCTCGGCGCCCAACACCTATCTGATGACGCGCGCCGCTGAGCTCGGCCGGGGTGCCTTCACCCATATCGGCTCCGTCGAGCAAGTCGAGGAGCGCATGCGCGGCCTGTTTGCCAAGCTTGAGAACCCGGCCGTGACCGGGCTGAGCGCCAAGTTCTCCGAAGCCAAGGCCGACGTCACACCGACGATCATTCCCGACGTCTATCGCGACGAGCCGCTGGTGCTGGCGGCAAAGCTCGACACGCTGGCGGGCTCGGTCGAGATCAAGGGCCGCGTCGGCGACCGCCCATGGTCCGTGACGCTGCCGCTGCAAAATGCGGCCGAAGGCAAAGGCCTGTCGAAGCTTTGGGCCAAGCGCAAGATCGATGATGCCGAAGTGGCGCGCACCCTGCGCGAGATGACGCCCGAAGACTCCGACAAGGCGATCCTGGCACTGGCACTCGACCATCAGATCGTCACCCGGCTCACCAGCCTCGTCGCGGTCGACAAGACGCCGAGCCGTCCCGAAGGCGAGCCGCTCAAGCTCAGCGAGTTGCCGATCAACCTGCCGGCCGGTTGGGATTTCGCGAAGGTCTTTGGCGAACGACAGCAAGTCCCGGCGCAGCTCCGCGAGCGTCACGCCGATGCACGCAACCAGCCGGCCACGAGGCGGCCGACGCCCGCTGCACCGGATGCGATTCGCCTGCCCAAGACCGCGACCTCAGCAGAGCTGAAAATGACCGCAGGCCTGATCCTGATCGTGCTCGCCCTGATCCTGTTCGTGTTCAACCGGCGTCAGACCTTGCTCACTGGCGCCGCTTGAGAGAGGAGTCCCCCGAACTCCTCTGTTAGCGCGCGCGGCTGCCCGTCCCACACCAACGGCCGCGCGCGCCTTTTTTGAACACGCCGCCTCAACCGAATTCGTCATTGCGAGCGAAGCGAAGCAATCCAGAAATCCCTCCAGGGAGGCAGTCTGGATTGCTTCGTCGCTTCGCTCCTCGCAATGACGGGAAGATGTGCCATGCCCCGCGTCATCTCTCCCCTGGTTCTCGCTCTGATCGGCGTCATCCTGTTCGGCGACGGCGCCTACATCCATGCCAAAGCGTGGCTCGCGCAGGTGCTGCTGGAGCGCGCGTTCGACCGGAGCGTTGCAACCGGCGAAGTGGTCAGGCCATGGTCATGGGCCGATACCTGGCCGGTCGCGCGAATCGAGGTGAAGCGGATCGGTGCCAGCGCGATCGTGCTGGAAGGTACCAGCGGCCAGGCGCTTGCTTTTGGACCCGGCCATATCCTTCAAACGGCTGATGCGGGCGAGCGCGGAATTGCCGCATATGCAGCGCATCGCGACACTCATTTCCGTTTCCTACGGAATGTTGCCATTGGTGATGTGATCGATGTCACACGCAGTGACGGTAAACACTTTCGCTATCGCGCGGATTCCTCCGCTGTGGTTCGCTTCGATGCGTCGGGCATCGATGCTGCGGTACGGGATGTCGAACTCGTGCTCGCGACCTGCTGGCCGTTCGACGCCATCACGTCCGGCCCCGAGCGCTACATCCTGCATGCCACCTTGATCAGAGCCGATGAATAGCGGTTCGCAATCGGTTCTGTCCAAGAGCACACGCTTGATGGAACCGCTGAACTGGCGTCGTTGGCCAGAGACCTATAAGAATAGCGGATTGAATATTTTGCGCTGCATTGCGAGAAGACCGGGGATGGACGAGGAGTTCAGGCATCGTCTCGAACAGCTCGAAAATCGCGTCGCGCTCCTGGAGAGGAATCAGGATCTCATTGCCGCCGGGCAAAGACGTTCCTCGCTTCGGAGCCTCTGGCGCCGCCCGCCGATGTGGACCTTCGAGCAATATCCGCCGCGCCTGCTCAACCTGACGGCTTTCCTGCCAGCACCTGCGATCCATTCGGGTGCGCCACGAATCGCGATGGTCACGCCGAGCTACAACCATGTGCAATATCTCGGCGCCACGATCGACAGCATCGTCAGCCAGAACTATCCGGACCTGTATTATCACGTGCAGGACGGCGCCTCGATCGACGGCACGCTCGATCTCCTGAAGAGCCGAGGCGATAGCCTGAGCTGGAGCAGCGAACCGGACAAGGGGCAATCCAGCGCGATCAATCTCGGCTTCGCCGGCGTCGAGAGCGAGATCATGGCCTATCTTAACAGCGATGACGTGCTGCTGCCCGGGACACTTGCCTATGTCGCAAATTACTTCATCGCACATCCGCATGTCGACGTCGTCTACGGCCATCGCGTCTTCATCGATCGCGAGGGACTCGAGGTCGGCCGCGCCGTGTTGCCGCCCCATGACGGCAAGGCGTTGCGATATGCCGACTACATTCCGCAAGAGACAATGTTCTGGCGCAAGCGCGTGTGGGACAGGATCGGGCCGATCGACGAGAGCTTGCACTACGCGATGGACTGGGACTTCATCCTGCGAGCGCAGGCCGCAGGATTCAAATTCGCACGCTTGCCGCGATTTCTCGCCTGCTTCCGAATCCATGACGCACAAAAGACGGCATCCACCTATGCGGTCGGCGTCAGGGAGATGGGCATCCTGCGGCGACGCATTCTCGGCTTCGAACCGACACAGATGCAGATCCGGCGCGCCATCGCTCCTTATCTGGCGAAGCAGTTGGCCTATCACTACGCCTACAAGCTCGGCATGCTGAGATATTGAACGACCGCGCAAGCAGTGATCCGAGGATGTCGATCTCCAGGGCTTGACGCGCGCTCATTCCACCGCACGGCATACCCGCCCACGCGGTTGCCAGTCCGAAGAACTCGCCATAGAACAGAGCGACGCACCGCCAACAAGAACAACAGGTGAGGTCACACCATGGAAGCTCGCGTATCTGCCGCCTCCGCTTCATCGCGCCCATGGTCTCCGCCGCCCGATGCCAGCGACATCGTCAAGGGCATCCACGCCATGCTGCATCCGCGCAACATCGTGCTGGTGGGCGCGACCGACAAGCCCGGCAACTATGCCGAGCGCATTTGGAACAATCTGGTCAAATACGGCTACGAAGGCGGGCTCTATCCGGTCAACGCCAAACGCGACACCGTCTGGGGTGTCCCCTGCTACAAGGACTTTGCAAGCCTCCCGGAAAAGCCCGACCACGTGCTGGTGCTGGTCCCGGCGCGCTTTGCCGTGGAGGTGATCCGCGATGCCGCCGCGGCCGGCGCGCGCTCGGCCACCATCGTCACCTCGGGCTTCAGCGAGTTGCAGGACGAGGAAAGCCAGAAGCTCGCCGCCGAACTGCAAGCGGCCGTGCGCGAGACGGGATTGGCGGTCACCGGCCCGAACTGCCTCGGCAATTTGAGCGCCGGCGAAAAGCTCTTCACCAATATCGACGACCGTATCGTCACCATGGAACAGGGCGCGGTGGCGATTGCCGGACAATCCGGTGCCATTGTCATGGCGATCCGCCAGGCCCTGGAAGATCGCGGCGTCGGGGTCGGCTACATGGTGACGACCGGCAACGAGGCCGGGCTCGAGACGCCGGACCTGATGCGCTATTTCGCCGAGGATCCGAGCATCAAGGTGATCGTGGTGTACCTCGAAGGCGTGCGCAACACCAAGGCATTCCGGGACGCCTGCAAGGCGGCCCGCGCCGCGAGCAAACCGGTGATCGCGCTCAAGCTCGGAGCGTCCGAGGGGGGGCGCGCGGCGGCGATGGCACACACCGGCGCGCTCGCGGGCTCGATCGAGACATTCGACGCCGTTGCAACGCGCGAAGGAGTCATCAGGGTCGGCGGGCTCGACGAACTGATCGAGACCACCGAATGCTTCGTCCACGCCGCTGTGCCCAGGGGCGACCGGCTCGCCGCAGTGACGCTATCCGGCGGCAAGCGCGGCATGCTGATCGACGCCTTCGATGCAGAAGGCCTGAATTTTGCACCACTCAGCTCGCACGTCGGTTCGGAGCTGGCAAAGATGCTCGGGCCGGGCTCGATCGTCGGCAACCCGCTCGACGCTGGCTTTGCCGCGGTGGTCGATCCCTCCGTCTACATGAAAACGATCGGACTCATGATCGACGACCCCGATATCGACATCGTCATCATCGATGCCGAGCTGCCGAAAGCGCCGCACGAGCTGCGCGAGCGCAATCTGCGCATCGTCGACGAGATGGCGAGCCGGGCCGGCAAGCCGGTGATCTATATCAGCGCGATGTCGATCGGCTTTACCGAGTTCACCAAGAGCTTACGCAAATCGCTGCCGCATCTTGCGGTCATGCAGGGCATGGATCGCGCGGTGACTGCGATCAAGTCGCTGCTCGACTACGCCAAGCTGCGCAAGGAAGTGCCAGACATCGTCTCCAGCTCGAAGCCTGCCGCGCGTGCCGTGCTGGAGAAGGCGCTGAAATCGGCAACCGGCGCCGCGCTCGACGAGGTCGCCTCCAAGAAGCTGCTGAAGGCCTATGGCATCCCGATCTCGAAGGAGGCGATCGCAGAGACGGCAGCCGAGGCCGTGAAGATCGCCAAGCAGATCGGCTTCCCGGTCGTGGCCAAGGTCGTCAGCGCCGAGATCCTGCACAAATCAGACATCGGTGGCGTGGTACTGAATCTCAACAACCCGGCCGAGGTGAAGAAGGCGTTCGCCGACATCACCGCGCGGGTGAACAAGTTGAAGGGCAAGCCGAAGCTCGACGGCATCCTGATCGCGCAACAGGTCAAGGCCGATCTGGAACTCGTGGTCGGCGCCTCCCTCGATGCCGAGATGGGCCCGGTCGTGCTGTTCGGCACCGGCGGCATCGACATCGAGCTGATGAAGGATGTCGCGCTCGCCGGTGCGCCGCTGGACGAGACTGAGGCCCGGCTCCTGATCGGCCGCACCAAGGCCGGTATCAAGATGCGCGGCTATCGGGGCAAGCCGGCCTTGCATGAGGCCTCCGCGGTGAAGGCCCTAGTCGGCCTCTCCAACCTGATCGCGGATGCTGGTGACCGGATCGCCTCGATCGACGTCAATCCCTTCCTGATCAATGCCAAAACAGGCCTCGCCGTCGACGCCCTGATCGTGCTGAACAATGCTGCGGCCAAGCGCGCCGCTGGGCATTGATGTCGCTGAGGGCGGATCGTCGTTGCGCTTCCGCCTTCGCTCTTCGAGCAACACCGGATAAGTCGTTAACCCGCCAAGCCTAACATTGCCGCCGACAGCCTCTTCCGGGCTGCTTCCAACTTCCCCGTTTTGGCCGTAAAATCACCCCGGCATGGCACGCGCGAGCAATCTGGTGATCGGAACGGCGACGCTGGCGGTGATCGCCGTGGCGTTCGGCGGCGTGCTCGGCGTGCAGAAATGGCGCACCCTCCAAAGCCGCAGCCAGTTGCGCGTGGTATTCGAGGGCGGCTCCGCCAGCGGATTGCGTCGCGGCGGGCCGGTCAATTTCGACGGCGTCCCCGCAGGCCAGATCCTGTCGATCAAGCTGGACAATCCGCGCAAGGTCGTGGCGCTGGTGATGCTCGACAATACCGCGCCGATCCGCAAGGACACGGTCGCGGGCATCGAGTTTCAGGGTCTCACCGGCGTCGCCGCGGTCTCGCTGATCGGCGGCGCGCCCTCGGCGCCGCCAGTGCCGCTGGACTCGGACGGCGTCCCCGTGCTGACCGCCGATCTCAGCGACGCCGAATCGATCGTCGACACCCTACATAGTGTCGACCGCACCATCGTCAGCAACGCCCCGGCGATCAAGGAGGGCCTGCGCACGTTCGAGAACTACACCGCTGATCTCCGGAGCAAGGGCGGCGAAATCGATTCCGTCATGGCCAAGGTCGACAGCGCCTTCGCGGGCTTCGACAAGGCGGTCACAAAGATCGAAGGCGTAGTGCCCGGCTTTGCCGACGGCAAGGCGGATGAACTGTTCGAAAAGATCCAGGGATTGCACGAGCTCGCCGATACCATGAGGAAGAAATCGGCGAACTTCCTCGAAGACATCCGTCGCTCGCTGCTCGACGTCAGCGAGGCCGCCAACAAGATGAGCGGGACACCCACACCGGCCGCCGCTCCCCGCCCGCCGCGCAAGCCGGCGCAGCAGAAACGGTAGCGCCTACCAGGCGTAGCGGACGACGCCCTTGCCGGCGTAAGAGCGGGTGACATTCGAGAACTCCCCCTCGAAAGTCGCCGACGCAGACCAGCCGTTCATCCAGCTCATCTGCACTGCCGCTGTGGTCAGCGCGGAATCGTGCGCCTGGGCGGCGCCGTTCACCACGAACGCGGATCCCGGCAACGTCTGGAAGACCGCACCGACGGTGCGATCCGGATTGTAGTCATGTGCCCAGGCGACGCGGCCGCGCAGGGTCATCAGGCCGCCGGCTGCGGCGAATGACCTGTCCGCGCGCAGGCCGAGCTCGGTGCGGGTGCTGGTCGCGTCCTTGGCGGCATAATTCAGCGCGAAGACGTTGCTGCCGACCACAGCGAACTCCGAATAGCTCGGAAGACTGAACACGGTGGCCTGGAGCGCCGCATAGGGCGTGAGGCCGATCCACTGCGAGGCATAGCGATAGCCGCCCTCGATACGGCCCGAGAGCGCGTTGGCGCTGAACTGCGCACGCAACTGATCGACGCCGGCGGCGGTGACGATGCGGTTGGTCGTGACGTCCTGCCAGCCATAGGCCAGCGCGGCCGTTATGTAGGCCGGTCCTGCGTTGTGACGCACGAAGGCGCCGGCCTGGAACAGGTCGGAGCGACCCCAGCCGAGTCCGTTGACGTTGAAGCCGGTCGCCCCGCCCGCAAGCGCGAAGCCGGCGATCGTGGACGGCGAGAAGCGGTAGTCGAGGCCGACGGCGGTGCCGTAGACGCTGCTGCTGGTGTTGTTTGAGCCGAGGCCGGCATTGCCGTCGGTGGTCTGCGAGCCACCATAGCCGGCCGCCCACACGTCCCAGCGTTGTTCGAAACTCGTCGGCGGCGTCTTGCTATGGATCGAGGCAAGAGCGTCGCGCGCGTTCCTGTCGCGTGTGCCCTTGCCGGTCGCCGCATACGCATTCGCGCTCGTCTCGTCGGCGAAGGGCGTCGCACCCGGCGTCCCGTTGCGCCCCGCGCCAAACACGTCGGTGAGCAGGCCGAGGAACAGGTTCATCGCGTTGAAAGTCGTCTGCTGCGTGCCCGTCGCCGACTCGCCGGAGGCCTGTGTCAGCCCCGTCGGCGAGAGATTCGCGAGAGCCACGGGGAGGCTGCCGGTCCGATTGAAGACGCTCGTCAGGGCGTTGGCGACATTCTGCTGATTGACGTTGAGACCTGTACCGTAGTTTAGCGAGAGATCCAGAAAGACGTTGTTGGGATCGTAGCTGAGGCTGGCCTTCAGGTTCGAAGACAGACCCGCGACGACCGGATTGAATTTGTCGGGAAGCGTCGTCGAAGTCAGGATCGTGTAGTGCTTCGCGATCGAGCCGGTCGGGACGACTGTGACCGTGGCCCCATTGAGCGTGGAGGTCCCCGTGGCGACCGCGATGCCGTTGCTCGTACCTGAGACCTGCACCATGTACGTCGACGCCGTCGTGAAGGTGAGATCGCCGTTCACGTTGAGCGTTCCGGTCGGGTTGCCCGGCGACAGCGTGCCCCCATTGACGTTGATGGTGTTGACGCTGCCGACTCCGCCGAATGTACCACCGGTCGCGACGCTTATATTGCCATTGATGGTGCCGACCAGCGTGAGCGTGCCGCCCAGCACATTCCAGTCCTGATTGCCCGTGCCGGTCACGGTCCAGTTCGAATTGTCGACCTTGTTGAAGGTCGAGAAGCCGTCATACTGGAGAAGGGGGCCGATCAGGTCGAGGTTGAACGTATCCTTGCCGATGCCGCCGAGCTGGAAGGTGTCGGCGCCAGTGCCGAGGACCAGGCCATTGATGATGCTGCCGGGTCCGAGCGTCAGTGTGTTGGGGCCGCAGACACAAAACTCGATTGCAGCAATTCCGGCCCCAGCGTTGATGGTCCCCGAGTTGAAGACGTTGGCCCCGCCGTTCGCGCTGATGCCGACACCGCCAGCACCGACGGTAATGGTGCCGGTATTGACGATCTGGTTTGTCGTTGTGAACGAGCTCACGTCGATGCCTAAGCCGGAATCGCCGACGGTGATCGTACCGCTGTTGATGATGGTGTTGGAATCACCGAGAGCTACGATGCCCTCGGCGAAATCGGCCCCTGTGATCCGTCCATTGTTGCTGATCGTGGAGGACAGGCCCGTAAACGCGATGCCCGCAGCGCCCAGACCCACGCCGATCGTCCCGTTTTGGTTGATCGCGGCCCGATTGCCCTGCACCGCAATGCCGGCGGACGTGCCGTCGCCCGATTTGATGGAACCACTATTGGTCACCTTTGCGTCATCACCGAACAAGGCGATGCCGACGCCAAAGTCGCTCGCCGTGATGGCGCCGAAATTGCTGACGGTTTGAAAATTACCTTGCATAAAGATGCCAGCGGCACTCTGCCCGACCGAGATCCTGCCGCTGGCCGCGTTGATGACGGTGTTGTTATCCATGATCGCAACGATGCCGCCGGAGAAGCCGGAGGAATCGCCGACCTTGATCGCGCCTGCATTGGTCACGGTCGTGCCACCGAACGAAGCGTAAATCCCGATTGAATCGTCAAGGCCGGTGATCGTGCCCGTCGCGGCGTTGGTGATCGTGTTGCTCTGGACCGCGAAGATGCCCGCGCCCGACGCGCCGATGGACAGCGCACCGCTGTTGCTAACGCTATTGTTGTTTCCTACCGAGATCGCGCTGCCGCCGTCGCCGGTGGTGACGGTCCCGGCATTGACAATGATGTTGTGATCGAACGCGGAGATACCTAGGCCGTTGTCAAGCACCGTGATGGCGCCGTTGTTGGTCACGGTGTTCGAGTTGCCGCCATTGATGCCGGTGAGGCCCGAGCCCGCCGACACCGTGCCGTTGTTGGTAATGACGTTGGTGTCATTGACGTTGATCGCCGCCGTGCCGTTATCGTTGACGCTAGCGCCAGTCAGCACATTTACGGTCAGATTGGTGACGCCGCCGCCTGCCGCAAAGCCGTCGGCATCGGTGCCGTTACAGGTGACGGTTTGCCCGCTTGCCGCAGGGTCGGGCGCGCAGTCCGCCTGCGCAGGTATCGCCGATAGGCCGAGGCTGAGAACGACCACCACGACAGACGAAGCGACGGCGGCAAGGCGCAGCCCAATCCGACCAGCCGTCGGCGGCCTAAATTCCACTTTGATGCCCTCAGTCCAGCGCTCCCCGGCGGCGCCGCCGGCAAACTAGGCCGCCGGGCCCCTCCGTGGAACTACGGAATCGGTGGAATCGCTGGGGGGCAGCAAAACCGGACTGATTCAGCTGACCATGTTGCACCAGAGGCACGCTTTTCCGGCGCAGCCTGGTCGATCCACGACGTGTGTGTGTGCGGTTCGGTCGCAGTATTGACCGTCGTTCACATCAATGACTGATCATCTGGGGCGGCGTCGCGTCCCAACGGGAGCGAGCGGCACGCCTTCACACACTGGTTTGGGCAACGGCTCAGTAATTGGTGGGCGCCGCTTCATTCGGGATGCCGTCGATCGGGCATTCGGCGGTCCCGGGCGTCGCGCGCGTCATCGCCTCGACCATGTCCCTTGTGCCTTCGGGATCGGCGATCCAGTTCTTGTAGAAATCATAGGGGCAGGCGGCGACGCCGCGCGGGCTCTCGCCGGAATTGATCATGCCGGTGTACCCGCGATGGACCAGCTTGTAGAGATGGTTCTGCGACTGGCCGTTGCGGCGCGCATCTCGGATCAGATGCTTCGACAGCTGGGCATATTGGATGCCGTAGTCCTCCTCGCCGCACTCCCCAAGGGTGCGGCCATCGAAGCCGATGATCGCGGAGTGACCGAAATAGGAATAGACCCCGTCGAAGCCGGCGGCGTTGGCGACCGCGACGTAGACGTTGTTGGCCCACGCCATCGCCTTTGAAATCAGGATCTGCTGCTCCTTGGCCGGATACATGTAGCCCTGGCAGCGTACGATCAACTCGGCCCCTTTCATGGCGCAGTCGCGCCAGATCTCCGGGAAATTGCCGTCGTCGCAGATGATCAGGCTGACCTTCATCCCCTTCGGGCCGTCGGAGACATAGGTGCAATTGCCGGGATACCAGCCCTCGATCGGCACCCACGGCATGATCTTGCGGTACTTCTGTACGATCTCACCCTTGTCGTTCATCAGGATCAGGGTGTTGTAGGGCGCCTTGTTCGGATGCTCCTCGTGGCGCTCGCCTGTCAGCGAGAACACGCCCCACACCTTGGCCTTGCGGAAGGCCTCCGCAAAAATCGCGGTCTCTTCACCGGGCACCGCGCAAGCGGTCTCGTACATCTCCTTGGAGTCGTACATGATGCCCTGGGTGGAGTATTCCGGGAAAATCACCAGATCCATGCCGGGAAGGCCGGTCTTCATGCCCACCACCATGTCGGCGATCTTGCGGGCGTTATCGAGCACCTCGGCCTTGGTGTGCAGGCGGGGCATCTTGTAGTTGACCACCGCGACGCCGACGGTGTCGTTGCTGCTGGAGATGTCACCGTGAAGCATTGAATTGCTCCTCTACTGTGTTTGAGATTGTTGCGTGAATCAGTGACTGATCATCCAGGGCCGCGCGGTCGGAAAGCCCTTCGCACCGCTCCTGGTCTTGGTCACCAGCCGCGCCGGCTTTTTCTTGTCCGATGAGCTCCTGCCCGACGAGTTCTTTCCCGTGGAGCAGCAGCCGCAACCGGGACCGTGCGAGGCCTTGTATTGCGCCAGCGTCTGCGGCGCGTGGGTGCTGCGCTCGTTGACGGCGTGAGCTTTTCGTTTTTCCGACGGCATGCAGAAGAAGTTCGGGGCGGTCAGAATGACGCGCGGCGCCATGATTTCACATTGCGGACAGACCTGCGGATCGTCGCATTCGGCCATCGGCCGCATATCCTTGAACGAACCGCAATCGTCACAGAGATATTCATAGACCGGCATCGCATCATCCCTACGCTGTTGTCTGTGAGAGAACTGCCGCGGCGGATGCGGGGCAGCAGCTACGCCGTCCCGCATGCCGTCGCGCAGGGATTACTTGTCCGGCGAGATCGGCATCTGGATATCGCCCTTGATGTGCTTGATCGGGCCCGCCGAGGACGGCATCACGTCGAAGTCGAAGATTTCCGTCGGCAGCCATAGTGTGGCGCAGGCATTCGGCACGTCGACCACGCCGGAGATGTGGCCCTGAACCGGTGCGGTGCCAAGGATCGAATAGGCCTGGGCACCGGAGTAGCCGAACTTCTTCAGATATTCGATCGCATTCAGGCAGGCCTGGCGATAGGCGATGGTGACGTCGAGATAGTGCTGCTTGCCGGCCTCGTCGACCGAGATGCCCTCGAAGATCAGATAGTCCTTGTAGTTCGGTGTGATCGGCGACGGCTTGAAGATCGGATTCTTGACGCCGTACTTCGCCATGCCGTCCTTGATCACCTCGACCTTCAGATGCAGCCAGCCGGCCATCTCGATCGCGCCGCAGAACGTGATCTCGCCGTCGCCCTGGCTGAAGTGCAGATCGCCCATTGAGAGACCGGCACCCGGCACGTAGACCGGGAAGTAGATCTTCGAGCCGCGCGAGAGGTCCTTGATGTCACAATTGCCGCCATGCTCACGCGGCGGCACGGTGCGCGCGCCTTCCGCGCCGATCTTGTCCTTGACCTCGCCCTTGGCGCGGCCGCCATGGGCCGTCGGCGCGAACGGCGGATTGGCAAGGCCCGGCACACGGGTCGGGTTGGTCGCGATCAGCTCGGCCTCGCGCTTGTTCCAGGTGTCCAGCATCTTCGGATCGGGCAGACAGCCGATCAGGCCGGGATGGATCAGGCCGGCGAAGTTGACGCCCGGAATATGCCGCGACGAGGTGTAGAGGCCCTTGATGTCCCAGATCGACTTCTGCGCCAGCGGGAAATGGTCGGTGAGGAAGCCGCCGCCATTCTGCTTGGAGAAGAAGCCGTTGAAGCCCCACATGCTCTCCTTCATCGGACCGACATCGAGCAGGTCGACGACGAGCAGGTCGCCGGGCTCGGCGCCCTTGACGCCGATCGGGCCAGAGAGGAAGTGCACAATCGACAGATCGATGTCGCGCACGTCGTCGGCGGAATCGTTGTTCTTGATGAAACCGCCGGTCCAGTCGTAGGTCTCGATGATGAAGTCGTCGCCGGGATTGACCCAGGCTACGATCGGAATGTCGGGGTGCCAGCGGTTATGCACCATGTCATTTTCATAGGCCGACTTAGTGAGATCGACCTTGATCAGTGTCTCTGGCATCGAGATGCTCCCCTTTTACACGGTTGGCTAGACGGACAGATATTTCGAAACCTGCGCAGCATCGACGGCGTCGCGCGGATCGTCGCGGACGATCTCGCCGTTCTCGATCACCAGCACACGGTCGGCGATATCGAGCGCGAAGCTCAGGACCTGCTCGGACACGACAATCGAAAGCCCCTTCTCGTCGCGGATGCGCTTGAGCGTGCGCGCCATCTCCTTGATGATCGACGGCTGGATGCCTTCGGTTGGCTCGTCCAGCAGCAGCACTTTTGGCTTGGTCGCCAGCGCGCGTGCGATCGCGAGCTGTTGCTGCTGGCCGCCGGAGAGATTGCCGCCACGACGATCCTTCATTTCTAGCAGCACCGGAAAAAGTTCGTAGATGTCGCCGGGCACCTCGGCTCCGCCGGAGACCACGAGGCCGGTCTCGATGTTCTCCTTCACCGTCATGGTGGAGAAGATCATGCGGCCCTGCGGCACGTAGGCGAGGCCCTTGGCGACGCGCGCGTAGCTCGGCAAGGCACCGAGCTCGGCGCCCTCCATGGTCACCGAGCCGCTCTTCGTAGGCAAAATGCCCATCAGCGATTTCATCAGCGTGGTCTTGCCCATGCCGTTGCGGCCCATGATCGCCACGATCTCGTTGGGCGCGACCTTGACGTTGAGACCGTGCAGCACCTCGCTCTGGCCGTAGGCGACGTGAAGATCAGAGATAGCCAGCATCGTCGCGCTCCTTAGTGACCGAGATAAACTTCGACGACCTTGGGGTCGTTCTTCACCTTCTCCATGGTCCCTTCCGAGAGGATCTGGCCCTGGTGAAGCACGGTGACCTTGTGCGCGATGTCCTCGACGAACTTCATGTCGTGCTCGATGACGAGCACCGAGCGGTTTTTGATGATGCGGTTGAGCAGCTCGGCAGTCTTGGCGCGTTCGGACACGCTCATCCCGGCGACGGGCTCGTCGAGCATCAGCAGGTCCGGGTCCTGGATCAGCAGCATGCCGATCTCGAGCCATTGCTTCTGGCCATGACTGAGCTCGGAGGCATAGGTGTTGAGCTTGTCATTGAGGAAAATCATCTCGGCGACCTCTCCGACGCGTGACCTCACCGGCTGGTCACGCTGGAAAGTGAGTGAGCCGAAGACGGTGCGGCCGCGCGGAAACGAGATCTCGAGATTCTCGAACACGGTGAGGTCTTCGAACACCGACGGCGTCTGGAACTTGCGGCCGACGCCGGCCTTGACGATCTCGTTCTCCTTCAGCTTGGTCAGCTCGGTACCGCGAAACTGGATCGAGCCTTCGGTCGCCTTGGTCTTGCCGCAGATCAGGTCGAGCACCGTGGTCTTGCCGGCCCCATTGGGGCCGATGATGACGCGGATCTCGTTCTCCTCGATATAAAACGAGAGATCGTTGACCGCCTTGAAGCCGTCGAAGGAAACCGTCAGTCCGGAGACCGCGAGCAGGAATTCCTTCGGCTGATGACCGACGAGCATGATCTAGCTCCTCACTGCCAGCGTGGCATCGGCATCGTGATGACCGACGAGCATGATCTATCTCCTCACTGCCAGCGTGGCATCGGCATCGTGATGACCGACGAGCATGATCTATCTCCTCACTGCCAGCTTGGCATTGGCATCGTGATGACCGACGAGCATGATGGTCTCCTCACTCTGCGGGTGCGCCGTCGGCAACCGAATTGTCGGTCCAGCCCGGCTTCTTGCGCGAGGCGAACAGGCGGTCGATGCGCGGCTGCACATAGTCGGCCCAGAGCCCCGACAGACCGTTCGGGAAAGCGAGCACGACCGCGATGAACAGCGCGCCGAGACCAAACAGCCAGAGTTGCGGAAAGGATTCCGACAGGCTGGTCTTGGCGAAGTTCACCAGAATGGCCCCCCATATCGCGCCAAAGATCGACATCCGTCCGCCGACCGCGGTGTAGATCACCATCTCGATCGACGGCACGATGCCGACAAAGGACGGCGACATGAAACCGACATTGAGCGCGAACATGGCCCCGCCGATCGCGGCGAAAACCGCGGCCATACAGAACGCAAAGATCTTGAAGTTGGCGACGCTGTAGCCGGAGAAGCGGACGCGGTCTTCCTGTTCGCGCATAGCCACCAGGATGCGGCCGAGCTTGGTCAGGCGGATGAACTGCGCGATGCCGATGCAGGCGAACAGCAGCACCACTTCGACGAAGTACAGGATGACCTTGGCGTGGTCGGGCCGGATGTCCCATCCCTTGAGGGTGCGCAGGTCGGTCATGCCGTTGATCCCGCCGGTGTAACCCTGCTGGCCCACGATCAGGATGGTGAGGATGGCCGCCACCGCCTGGGTGATGATGGCAAAGTAGGTGCCGCCGACGCGGCGCTTGAACATCGCAGTGCCGATGATCAGCGCGAAGATGCCGGGGACCAGGATGATGGCGAGGATGGTGAAGGCGAGACTGTGAAACGGCTGCCAGAACAGCGGCAGTGACGTGATCTGATTCCAGTCCATGAAGTCCGGGATGCCTGGCGTCGACTGGATCTTGGTATTCTCGACGCTGGAGGCCTCCAGCTTGAGGAACATCGCCATGCAATAGCCGCCGAGGCCGAAGAACACGCCCTGCCCCAGACTGAGAATGCCGCCGTAACCCCAGCACAGCACCAGACCGAGCGCGACGAAGGCGTAGGTCAGATATTTCGCGACGAGGTTGAGACGGAACACATCCAGCGAGAGCGGCAGGATCACGAACAGCACAGCGGCGAGCACGAGGAAGCCCATGAGCTCGGATCGATTGAAGAAGCGTGAGTTGATGACCATGACTTGCCTGCTTCTTGTTATTTGCGGACCTTGAGGGCGAAGAGACCCTGCGGCCGCAGCATCAGGATTCCGACAACGGCAAGCAGCGTCAGCACCTTGGCCATCGAGCCCGACAGGAAGAACTCGAGGGTGGATTGGGTCTGCGAGATCGAGAAGGCCGATGCGATGGTGCCGAGCAGGCTTGCCGCGCCGCCGAACACGACCACGAGGAACGTATCGACGATGTAGAGCTGTCCGGAGGTCGGCCCGGTCGAGCCGATCATCGTGAAGGCGCTCCCGGCGACACCGGCAATGCCGCAGCCGAGGCCAAAAGTGTAGCGATCCACCTTTTCGGTGTTGATGCCGACGGCTCCGGCCATGATGCGGTTCTGCACGACGGCGCGCACCTGCCGGCCCCAGCGCGATTTGTACATTACGTAGGCGACGCCCACGGTGATCAGGACGGTGAGGCACATCACGAAGACGCCGTTGATCGGCACTTCGATGCTGTCGGTCACGTGCAGCGAGCCAAGC
This sequence comes from Bradyrhizobium sp. 44, assembly GCF_023073095.1. Lineage (NCBI taxonomy): Bacteria > Pseudomonadati > Pseudomonadota > Alphaproteobacteria > Hyphomicrobiales > Nitrobacteraceae > Bradyrhizobium > Bradyrhizobium sp. 44. The sequence continues at coordinate 269,932 of NZ_JADPIY010000008.1, read as the reverse complement.
ATCCATTGCGGCAGCTCGACGCCGACCTCGCGCGCGCCGAACACGGAGCGATAGGCCTGTTGCAGGATCAGGCTGAGGCCCCAGGTCGCAAGCAGCGTGTCGAGCGGGCGCTTGTAGAGGTGCCGTATCAGCACCCATTCCACCAGCATCCCCAACGCACCGGATGCGACAAAGGCCAGGATCATCGCGAGGAAGAAGTAGCCGCTGAACAGGCTCGGCAAATAGGACTGGAAGAAGCTCGAGGTCATCCAGGTGACGTAGGCCCCGAGGATCATGAACTCGCCATGGGCCATGTTGATGACGCCCATCTGGCCGAAGATGATCGCAAGTCCCAGCGCCATCAAGACGTAGACGGAGAACAGGATCAGTCCTGCAAAGCCCTGCATGACGAAGATGGAGCCAAGGTCACCAAGCGAGTAGTCGCCGAACATCGATGTCCTCCGTCGGGAAAGGGTCCCGCGTCGCGAGCAGGTTCGCGACGCGGGGGTCTTGGGCGTGGATTTGCGGTCCACGCCAGGAGAGGTTTTGTCTGAAAGGGAAGCGGCGACGAACGCCGTGACTTACTGATAGCTCTCGTCTTACTGGTAGCCCTTGGGGAACGGATCCGGCTCGACCAGATCAGCGGTCTCGTAGATCAGTTCGAACTGGCCATCGAGCTTGGCGCGTCCCACCCTGGTCTTCGACCAGAGGTGATGATTTTCGTGGATGCGCACATAGCCTTCCGGAGCGCCCTTGAACTCGATGCCTGGCGATGCCGCCGCGATCTTGTCGATGTCGAAGGAGCCCGCCTTCTCCACCGTCAACTTCCAAAGCCACGGGCCGAGATAGGCAGCCTGGGTGACGTCTCCGATCACGGTCTTCTCGCCCCACATCTTCTTGAACGCCGGGACGAAGGTCTTGTTGTTCGGATTGTCGAGCGACTGGAAGTACTTCATGCAGGCATAGGCACCCGCGATGTTCTCGCCGCCGATGCCGTCGATCTCGTCTTCCGTCACCGAGATCGTCAGCAGCGCCTGCTTGGAGAGATCAATACCGGCGGCCTTGAGCTGCTTGTAGAACGCGACGTTCGAACCGCCGACCACGTCGGTGAAGATCACGTCGGGCTTGGTCAGCTTGATCTTGTTGATGACCGAATTGAACTGGGTGTTGCCGAGCGGATAATACTCTTCGCCGACGACCTTGCCCTTCAGCACGTTCTCGACGTGCTTGCGCGCGATCTTGTTCGAGGTGCGCGGCCAGATGTAGTCAGAGCCGATGAAGAAGAACGACTTCGCACCCTTCTCCTTGGCGATCCAGTTCAGGCCGGCGAGGATCTGCTGAGTGGCTTCCTGGCCGGTATAGATCACGTTCTTGGACTGCTCGAGACCTTCGTAGAAGGTCGGGTAGTAGAGCATGCCGTTGTACTGCTCCATGACGGGCAGCACGGCCTTGCGGGACGCCGAGGTCCAGCAGCCCATGATCGCCGCGACCTTGTCGTTGACCAGCAATTTCTTGGCCTTTTCGGCAAAGGTCGGCCAGTCGCTGGCGCCGTCTTCCTGGATGAACTTGATCTTGCGCCCCAGCACGCCGCCCATGGCATTGATCTGCTCGATGGCGAGCTTTTCGGCCTCGATCGAGCCGGTCTCGGAGATCGCCATGGTGCCGGTCGCCGAATGCAGGATGCCGACCGTCACCTCGGTGTCGGTAACCGCGAGGCCCGTGGTATTGACCGCCGAGGTCGCCGGGGCCTGCGCAAAAGATGCTCGCGGCAGCATGGTGATGGCCGGCACGGCCGCCATTCCCATCAATAATTTGCGCCGGAGCGGCGATAACAGGCCCTTGTTCGCTTCGTCTGACATGAGCACCCCACTGTTGTTCGAGGACACGCGATTGGTGCCGTGAGGATGGCTCGAATTTGTGCACTGCAAGCATACGCAAGATCGCGTATACTGCACCGCAAAATGACGACGTAGGCTTTTGGTACGGGTTTTGCGAGGGGTCCGGCGCGTTCGGGAGTAGGAGTGGGGCTGAAGTGGCAGGGCGGCAGCGAATAGATCGCGTCAGGCGCCAGTACAACCAATGGGTCGCCAACCAGACGCTGGAAGACTACGCGCTGCGCTTCACCGCCAAGAGCGCGCGCCGGTGGTCCGCCGCCCGCGTCGCCAACACTGCACTGGGCGCCATCTCCTTTCTCGCGCTGGAGGCGATCGGCGGCACCATCACCCTGAACTACGGCGTTACCAACGCCACCGCCGCGATCCTCGTCGTCTCCACCATCATCTTCTGCTGCGGCGTCCCGATTGCCTATTATGCCGCCAAATGCGGCATCGACATTGACCTGCTTACCCGCGGCGCCGGCTTTGGCTATATCGGCTCGACCGTCACCTCGCTGATCTACGCCTCCTTCACCTTCATCTTCTTCGCCATCGAAGCGGTAATCCTGGCGACCGCGCTCGAGATGTGCTTCGGCATTCCGCGCCCGATCGGGTACCTCATCAGCGCGGTCGCGATCATCCCGCTTGTCACCTACGGCATCACGCTGATCAGCCGCTTCCAGCTCTGGACGCAGCCGATCTGGATCATCCTGCACATCCTGCCCTTTGCGGCGATCGCCTGGGCCAACCCTTACTCATTCACGGAGTGGCGCAAATTCGCCGGCGAGCACGGCGACGCCAGCGGACATTTCGATCTTCTGCTGTTCGGTGTCGCATCCTCCGTGGTGTTTTCGCTGGTGGCCCAGATCGGCGAGCAGGTCGACTTCCTCAGGTTCCTGCCGCGCGACCGCCGCACGTCGCGAACGTCGTGGTGGGCCGCCCTGCTGATCGCCGGCCCCGGCTGGATCATCTTCGGCGCGCTGAAACTGCTGCTGGGCTCGTTTCTCGCCTTCTTCGCGCTGAGCCACGGCCTCTCCAGCGAGCTGGCGGCCGAGCCTGCGCACATGTATCTCGAAGCGTTTCGCTACGTGCTGTCGCAGCCGGACATGGCCTTGGCACTCACCGGCGCGTTCGTGATCCTGTCGCAGCTCAAGATCAACGTCACCAACGCGTATGCCGGCTCGATCGCCTGGTCGAACTTCTTCTCGCGTCTGACGCATAGCCATCCCGGCCGGGTCGTCTGGCTGGTGTTCAACGTGATGGTGGCGCTGCTGCTGATGGAGATCGGCGTCTACAAGGCGCTGGAGCAGACGCTCGCGCTCTACTCCAATGTCGCGATCGCCTGGGTTGGCGCGCTGGTGTCCGATCTCGTGGTCAACAAGCCGCTCGGCCTGCGCCCACCGCAGATGGAGTTCAAGCGCGCCCATCTCTACGATATCAACCCGGTCGGCGTCGGCGCGATGACGATCGCGACCATCGTCTCGATCGCGGCATTCTACGGCCTGTTCGGCTCGACCATGAAAGCGCTCGCGGCCTTCGTCGCACTGACGGTCGCCTTCGTCACCGCGCCCGTCATCGCCTGGCTCACCGACGGAAAATACTACATCGCGCGCAAGCCGAAGAGGAGCTGGGCCAATATCGAATCGATCCAGTGCTGTATCTGCGAGCACCATTTCGAGCCGGAGGACATGACCTCCTGTCCTGCCTATGCCGGCCCGATCTGCTCGCTATGCTGCTCGCTCGACGCGCGCTGCCACGATTTGTGCAAACCGCATGCGCGCGCGCAGGTGCAGTTCGCCGACGCGCTCGCCAGGATCTTGCCGCAGGCGATCTATCAGCGGATCAACTCGCAGTTCGGCCATTACATCGGTGTGTTCGTGGTCTCCGCGGGCCTCGTCGCGCTGGTACTGGGGCTGATCTACCTCCAGACCTCGGTCAGCGTGCCCGGCGAGAACATGCTCGTCTCCAACGTGCTCTGGAAGGTGTTCTTCTCGCTCAGCATCATCATCGGCGTGGTCGCCTGGCTGTTCGTGCTGGCGCAGCAGAGCCGACGGGCCGCCGAGGCCGAGACCCGGCGCCAGACCACGCTGCTGATCCAGGAGATCGACGCGCACAAGCGCACCGACGCCGAGCTCCAGCGCGCCAAGGAAATCGCCGAATCCGCCAACCTCGCCAAGAGCCGCTACGTGGTGGGCCTGAGCCACGAGCTGCGCTCGCCGCTCAATGCGATCAGCGGCTATGCCCAACTCCTGGAGCAGGACACCACGCTCAACACCAAGCCGCGCGACCAGGTCCGCGTCGTCCGACGCAGCGCCGACCACCTCTCCGGCCTGATCGACGGCATTCTGGACATCTCCAAGATCGAGGCGGGGCGGCTGTACCTGTCGCGCGACGAGGTGCGCCTGACCGAGTTCCTCGACCAGCTCGTCGGCATGTTCCGCCTTCAAGCCGCCGCCAAGAGCATCGACTTCGTGTTCAGGCGGCCGGCGCATTTGCCGGTCGTGGTCTATGCCGACGAGAAGCGGCTGCGCCAGGTGCTGATCAATCTGCTGTCCAACGCGATCAAATTCACCCAGGCCGGCAGCGTCCATTTCGTGGTGCACTATCGCAGCCCGGTCGCGGAATTCGAGGTGATCGACACCGGCCCCGGCATCCAGGGCGACGATCTCGAACGCATCTTCGCACCCTTTGAACGCGGTGCGCTCGGTGTCTCGCAGCCGCAGACCGGCACCGGGCTGGGCCTGACCATCAGCCGGCTGCTCGCCGGCGTCATGGGCGGCGACATCAAGGTCTCGAGCACGGTCGGCAGCGGCAGCACGTTCAAGGTCAAGATGCTGCTCTCGGAAGTCACCAATCCGCAGCGCATTGCGCCGGTGGAGGCCCCGATCTCAGGCTATCACGGCGCGCGCAAGACCATCCTCATCACCGACGACGATCCCGTGCATCGCGACCTCCTGCGCGAGGTGTTGACACCACTCGGCTTCATCCTGCTCAGCGCGCCCGACGGCCCCGGCTGCCTGGCGCTGGCCCAGCACTGCCGGCCCGATCTGTTCCTGCTCGACATCTCCATGCCGGGCATGGACGGCTGGACGGTCGCGGAGACGCTACGCGCCAACGGCCACCATCAGGCGCGCATCCTGATGGTGTCTGCCAGCGCGCTCGAGGCCCACGGCACACCGCTGGCACAGCCTTTCCACGATGGCTATCTGATGAAGCCGATCGACATTCCCAGGCTTTTGGAAAGCATCCGCCAGCTTCTCAAGGTCGAATGGCAATACGGCTCGGAGGAGATCGCCGTGCCGCTGTGGCGGCCGGAGAGCGGCTCGCGACCGCCGGTACAACACATCGAGGCGCTGATCGGGCTCGGTCAGATCGGCTACGTCAAGGCTATCCAGTTGAAGCTGGACGAGATCGGCAGCGAGCACCCTGAACATGCCGACTTCGTCGCGGAAATGCGGTCGCTGATCGACCGCTTCGATCTCGACCAGTACATGGCCACATTGAAGACGTTGCATGCGTATGAGCACTGAGTCGAAAAAGCGAGACGTCGCGCTCGTTGTCGACGACTCCCCGGAGACGCTGCGGCTGCTTACCGACGCGCTCGACAGCGCCGGAATGACGGTGATGGTGGCGCTCGACGGCGCGGCCGCGATGCGCATCGTCGACCAGATCACGCCTGACATCGTGCTGCTCGACGCGGTGATGCCGGGCATGGACGGGTTCGAGACCTGCCGCCGCCTCAAGCGTGATGCGGGCCTTGCCAATGTCCCGGTGATCTTCATGACAGGGCTCGCCGAGACCGAGCACATCGTGCGCGGGCTGGAGGCTGGCGGCGTCGACTACGTGACCAAGCCGATCGTGATCGAGGAGATGCTGGCGCGCATCCGCGTTCATCTCGGCAACGCGCGGCTGACGCAGAGCGCGCGCGCCGCGCTCGACGTCTCCGGCCGATTCTTGTTCGCGGTCAACCGCCAGGGCAAATTGTTGTGGGCGACCCCGCAGGCGCAGAAGCTGCTGGCGGACCACCACGGCGCGCAGGCCGAGGACGACTTCGTCCTGCCGGTATCATTGCTGCAATGGCTGGAGCAGGCGAAGGGCAAGGGCAGCTCGAAGTCTCAGGCGGCTTCCTTGCCCGACAATCCTCAGCTCCGCCTGTACTACATGGGCGAGACCGCGCCGAACGAGTTCCTGCTGCGACTCTCCAGGGAATCCGGCACCGCGCCGCCACCCGAATTCACCAGTGAGCTTGGCCTCACCACCCGCGAAGGCGAGGTGCTGGCCTGGCTCAGCAAGGGCAAGACCAACCGCGACATCGCGCAGATTTTGGGCTTGAGCCCGCGCACGGTCGACAAGCATCTCGAGCAGATCTACTCCAAGCTCGGCGTCGAGAACCGGACTGCGGCTGCGGCGATTGCGACGAATGCGACAAGAAGGAATTCGTAGTCTTGCTGCGAGTGAGTTGAAACACTCCTTGCCCAACAAAAGATGTCGTCCCGGCCCAGTGCGCAATTGCGCACTGGGCCGGGACGACATTGCAATGCTTGGTTAGCGCCTAGCGGCCCTCACCCGTACACAAACTCCCCGCCATCCAGATACGTCTTCGGGATCTCGTCCTTTTCGGTCCAGTAGTCCTGGCTGTGCTGCCATTCCGGCTTGTCGCCGCGCTTGGGCAGCAGGTCCATGTTGCGCATCATGTAGCCAGGATTGAAGTTTTCCGGATCGATCCAGGGCAGGATCGGCATGTTGTGGTCTTCGGCGCGCAAGCTCACCTCGACCTTCTTCTTCCCTTTGGCCTTCATGTGACCGAGCAGACGGCAGACGAAGTCGGCGACGAGGTCGACGCGCAGCGTCCAGCTGGCGCGGAAATAGCCGAACACCCAGACCATGTTCGGCACGCCCGTGAACATCATGCCGCGATAGGTGACGGTGTCGCCGAAGGCGAGCGGCTTGCCGTCGACCTCGAAGGCGATGTCGCCGAGCGCCGCGAGATTGAAGCCGGTTGCGGTGACGATGATGTCGGCTTCGAGCAGCTTGCCGGATTTGAGCTGGATACCGTTCTCGACGAAACATTCGATGTCGTCGGTGACGACGGACGCCTTGCCGCTGGCGATCCCCTTGAACAGATCGGCATCCGGCACGAAGGCGATGCGCTGCCGCCATGGCCGGTAGCTCGGCGTGAAATGGGTGTCGACATCGTACTCCGGACCGAGCACCGCGCTGATCTGGCCGATCAGCTCCTTTTTCACCTGCTCGGGTTTTGACAAGCAAAGCTTGGTGAACGCATCCTGCTCGAACAGGATCTTTCGCCGGACAATCTCGTGGATCCAGGCCTCGTCGACCTGCAGCCGGCGCAGCTCCTCCGCGATCTCGATGGCGTTGCGGCCGAGACGGAAATAGGTCGGCGAACGCTGCAGCATCGTGACATGCGCGCATTTGTCGGCAATGTTCGGCACCAGCGTCGCCGCCGTCGCGCCGGAGCCGATCACGACGACCTTCTTGTTCGCGAGGTCGATATCATCAGGCCAGGTCTGCGGATGAACGATGCGGCCCTTGAAGCGATCGGTACCTTTCCATTCCGGCGTATAGCCTTCCGAATGGCGGTAATAGCCCTGGCACATCCAGAGGAAGTTCGCCGTGAAAGTTTTTGGCTCGCCGGTGTCGGTCGTCACCGCCTCGATGGTCCAGAGGTTCTGCTCGCTCGACCAGCTCGCCGAATTGATCCTGTGCTTGTAGCGGATATGCCGCGCGATATCGTTTTCGTCGATCACCTCGTTCATGTAGGCGAGGATTTCGTCGGCGGTCGCGATCGGCGGCCCGACCCAGGGCTTGAAGCTATAACCGAAGGTGTGGAGATCGCTGTCGGAGCGGATGCCGGGATAGCGATGCGTGGTCCACGTGCCGCCGAACGTCGCCTGCGTTTCCAGGATGACGAAGCTCGCACCGGGAAGCTGCTTGGTCATGTGATAGGCGCTGCCGATGCCCGAGATACCGGCGCCGACGATCAGCACGTCGAAATGTTCAGAAGCCTGTTTGGCCGTGGCGTGACTGCGAACAGCGACATTCATTGTTGCTTCTATGCCTTGCTTGTTTTTGTGGCCGCCCTTGATTGGGCGGCGCGTTTCCTCCGCGACGGACGTGGTCGCCCAGCGCGCTTCCGCTTCAAGATGACATAGATCAGGACGCGGTCAAATCACAGCGTCGCACCCCAGCTCCGCGCGGTCTGCAAGATCCAGTCGCGATAGAGCGTGAGCGGCGTGACTCCGGTCAGCCCGCCGCAGCCGGCCGCTCCGTTCGGCCCCGTGGACCAGCTGATCACGCCGACGAGCACGGCTCCGGCCGGCTTGTCCTCGAACACGGGACCGCCGGAATCACCGGTGCAGGCGCCAATTCCGTCGCGAACACCGTTGGTTACGGGGTCGACCAACCGGATCTGGAGCGTGCCGGGCCGCCCCGTCGCAACGAGGCCGGCAACACGCGTCGCGCCGCCACTCTTGCCGTCGCCACGCACGGTGACGCCGATACCGGCGATGACGAAGCGGCTGCCGACCTGGATCGGAATATTCGGCGCACCGACCGGTACCGTCGATTTTCCCTTCAATGGAATTTCCAGCTGCAGCAGCGCCAGGTCGGCGGTAGCGCGATGCCCTTGCATCGCCTGCATGTTGAAACTCGGATGGATCGCGACGGTGCGGACATTCAGCAGTTGCGGCTGCCCGTCGGTGCCGCGGTCGACGATCTTGTAGTCCGCGCCGGGCTGCACGCAGTGGGCAACGGTGAGCACCAGCTTTGGCGCAACCAGGGTGCCGGTACAGAAATTGCCGCGCGAGCCGACGATGGTGACGACGGCGCGCGCGACGCCATCGGCCTGCGGCGTGCCGCCGCCAACGATGGCATAAGCGGGCGTGGCCAGCAGCAGCGCCGCTGTAATGATCGTTGCAAGCTTTTTCATGGGAACACGCTTCGGCATCGGTGACGGCGGCGGGATGGCTTCGGACTGGCTCTTGCCGATAGCGCATGCTAGCGCTCTTGGAAAGGAATTGACGAGGGCGGGATCTTGACGATCGAGGCTGTGATCTTTGATTTTGGCGGCGTGCTGACGAGTTCGCCGTTTGAGGCGTTCACGCGGTTCGAGACAGAGCGTGGCCTGCCCATCGACATCATCCGGCGCACCAACGCCGCCAATCATCTGGAAAATGCCTGGGCCAAGTTCGAGCGCGCCGAGGTCGATATCGACACGTTCGATCATTTGTTCGCAACGGAGTCGCTGGCGCTCGGCGCGGAGGTGCGCGGCCGCGATGTGCTCCCGCTGCTTCAGGGCGATCTGCGCCCCGAGATGGCGGAAGCGCTGAAGCGTATCAAGGCCCAATTCAAGACCGGCTGCATTACCAACAATCTGCCGGCCAATGCGATCGGCAGCATGACCGGCCGCTCACTCTATGTCGCCGAGGTGATGGTGCTGTTCGACCATGTGATCGAGTCCGCCAAGATCGGCCTGCGCAAGCCGGACCCGCGCATTTATCAGCTGATGGTCGAGACACTGAAGGTTGATCCGAAGAATTGCGTCTATCTCGACGATCTCGGCGTCAATCTGAAGCCCGCGCGCGAGATGGGCATGACGACGGTCAAGGTGACCAGCGGCGCCCAGGCGATCGCCGAGCTCGAGGCCGCGACGGGATTGAAGCTGAGCTAGAGCGTCATTCTCCGTAATTGCGAGCTATCGCCGAACCAGACCTACTCCGCCGCGGCTGCGATCCGCTCCGGAAACGCCGCGGCAAGTGACGCGCGATCGGCTTTCAACACGCCTCGCTCGGTGATGAGGCCGGTGACGAGCCGCGCTGGGGTCACGTCGAAGGCATAATTCGCGACCGGCGAGCCCTCCGGCACGATGCGTATCGTCTCAAGCCTTCCGTCTGCGGTGCGGCCGGTCATGTCGGTGACCTCCTTGCCGCTGCGCTGCTCGATCGGGATGTCGCGGACGCCGTCATCAACGGCAAAATCGATCGTCGGCGACGGCAGCGCGACATAGAACGGCACGTTATTGTCGTGAGCGGCGAGCGCCTTCAAATATGTGCCGATCTTGTTGCAGACGTCGCCATTGGCGGCAACGCGATCGGTGCCGACGATGGCGAGATCGACCATGCCGTGCTGCATCAGATGCCCGCCGGTGTTGTCCGGTATGACCGTATGCGCCACGCCGTGATGGCCGAGCTCCCAGGCCGTGAGCGAGGCGCCCTGGTTGCGCGGACGCGTCTCGTCGACCCACACATGGACCTTGATGCCGCGCTCGTGCGCGAGATAGATCGGCGCCGTCGCCGTGCCCCAATCGACGGTCGCAAGCCAGCCGGCATTGCAATGGGTCAGCAAATTGACCGTCTCGCCCGGCTTCTTCCTTGCGACGATCGCCTCGATGAGTTTCAGGCCGTTGCCGGCGATGCCGCGGTTGATCTCGACGTCCTGCTCGACGATCTCGTCGGCGCGCGCATAGGCAGCTTCGGCCCGCTCTAGCGGATCGATCGGCGCGAGGCTCGCGCGCATCTCGTCCAGGGCCCATTTCAGATTGATCGCGGTCGGCCGCGCCACCACGAGCGTGTCGTAGGCACGCTTCAGGCCGGCGTCGGAGGCGTCCTCGCGCATCGCCAGCGCCATGCCGTAGGCTGCGGTTGCGCCGATCAGCGGCGCACCGCGCACCAGCATGTCGCGGATGGCGAGGGCCGCGTCCTCGCATGAGATCAGCTTCGCAACGATGAACTCGTGCGGCAGCCGGCGCTGGTCGATCGCTCCGACCGACCAGCCGTCGCGCTCGCGCCAGATGCTACGGAAATGCTTGCCGTCGACCTTCATGGCATTCTGCCTTTCGTATCAAGTTTGCAGGATGCGCCCGGCCACCGCATCGAGCTTCTTCAAGAGCTCGGGATCGCGCGCCTCGGGCGCGGTGATCAGTGCGGTATCGAGCGCGCGGTCCGAGCCGATCGGGCACGGCTCATGCTCGCGCGGGAAGTCTTTCGCCAGCCGGGCCACCAGCGCTTTTGCCTTGTCGGCGTTCGAGTTCAGAACGCGGATGATGTCCTGCACGGTGACGGCGTCGTGATCGGGATGCCAGCAATCGAAATCCGTCACCATCGCGACGGTGGCGTAGCAAAGCTCGGCCTCACGCGCGAGTTTCGCCTCGGGCATGTTGGTCATGCCGATCACGGAATAACCAAGCGTCTTGTAGGTCGTGCTTTCCGCATAGGTCGAGAATTGCGGTCCCTCCATGCAGACATAGGTGCCGCCGCGCGCAAACGCGATGCCCTCGGCTTCGGCCGCCATGGCAAGATGGATGCGCAGCCGCGGCGAGACCGGGTGCGCCATCGACACATGCGCGACGCATCCCCTCCCGAAGAACGAGCTCTCGCGTTTGTGGGTACGATCGACGAACTGATCGACGAGAACGAAGGTTCCCGGCGGCAGTTCCTCCCTGAACGAGCCACAGGCCGACAGCGAGATCAGGTCGGTGACCCCGGCGCGCTTGAGGACGTCGATATTGGCGCGATAATTGATGTCGGAGGGCGACAGCCGGTGGCCCTTGTCGTGGCGCGGCAGGAACACGATCGGCAAGCCGGCAATTGAGCCGCGCCGCAGGGGCGCCGACGGCTCACCCCAGGGGCTTTTGATCACCTCTTCGCGAGCGTCCTCCAGCCCCGGCAGATCGTAGATGCCGGAGCCGCCGATGATGCCCAATACCGCCTGCGTCATACCTGCTCCACCCCGTTCGCGCCTTCGCAATCCCGTGGGGAAGCTATGCCAGTTTTACGTCGGTTTTGGAACGGGTGATGGGGTCAGGAAGTGCCGTCAGGAGGATGCGCGCCAGCGCGCCTGATTATGCCGCGGCCGCCGACTGCAGCTGGGTCGCGACCATACGCTCCAGCGTCTCGACCGACTGGAAGTTCTCCGGTGTGATCTCGGACTGGGGAATCGTGAAGTCGAACTCGGCTTCGACGCCGAGCATCAGATTGACCATGTCCATCGAGGTCAGGCCGACGTCGACGAGCTTGGCCTGCGGCGTGACCTCGGCGGAGAGCGAATTCTGGGCGAGGATGCCCTTCACCAGCTTGATGATGCGATTGCGCAACTCGGTATCGAAAGCCTGCATCGGTAAATTCCCATCTGTCGACAAAGGTCGGACTGGTTGCCGGCTACGATGGGCACGGCGGGCCGATCCCGCAATGGACACCACCATTACTTCGCGTTTCTTAGTAAACGACGACTCAGATTGTCTGGATTTCCGGCTTCTTACAGATCCCTAACGCGATCGCGGGAATCCGGACGATGCAAACAACCCGAACTTAACTGTTCGTTCGGAATTGGGCTTTGTTTACCCTCTATTTCATCGACGAATTTGAATTAAATCCGTAGCCTCATCTCATAAGCAAAGATGGTCGAAGGATCGCTCAAGCGGCATCGCGAATGATGCCGGCGATCCTGAACGGCAAACCGGAGGCGGACGAGTATGAACGTGCGTGAAGCAGTCCTCACTGTCGACGAGACGCAGACGAGCTTTCTTGAGCATGGTCCCTCCCTCGTCGAACGCGCCGCCCGGACCGCCACCGTGGCGGCAGCCGACGCCGACGGGGTCGATCGCGATGCCCGCTTCCCTCACAAGGCTTTCGAGGTTGCGCGTGAGCAGAAGCTGCTCGGCGTCATGATCCCGGCCGAGTTCGGCGGCTTCGGTGCCTCGATCCACGACGTCACCGACGTCTGCTACACGCTCGGACGCGCCTGCGCCTCCACGGCGATGATCTACGCCATGCACACGACAAAGGTCGCCTGCGTCGTCAGGCACGGCCACGGCATCCCCTGGATGGAAACCATGATGCGCCGGGTCGCGCGCGACCAGTGGCTGCTCGCCTCCTCCACCACCGAAGGCCAGAACGGCGGAAACATCCGCGCTAGCGCCGCCGCCGTCGACGTCGCCGGCGACACCGTCTCGCTGCTGCGCGATGCCACCGTGATCTCCTACGGCGCCGAGGCCGACGGCCTCGTGACCATCGCCCGCCGCGCCACCGACGCTTCTGCGTCCGACCAGGTTCTTCTGGCGCTCGCCAGGGACGATTATTCGCTGAAGCGGACGCTGGGCTGGGAAACGCTCGGCATGCGCGGCACCTGCTCGACCGGTTTCGAGTTGAAGGTCGACTGCCCGACCGACCGCGTCTTCCCGGAATCCTACGACAAGATCCACGCCCAGACCATGACGCCGTTCGCGCATCTGTGCTGGTCCTCGGCCTGGGCTGGTATCGCTGCAGCCGCCGTCACCCGTGCGCAGGCCTTCGTTCGCAAGGCGGCCCGCACCTCAGGCGGCCAGATGCCGCCGGCGGCCGCGCATTTCACCGCCGCCAAGATGTCGCTGGCCAAGCTGCGGGCACTGATATCAGCCAATATCGACGCCTTTGCTCGCGCCGAACACGACGAACGCGCGCTCGGCTCGCTCGACTTCCAGTCTTCGATCACGCTTCTGAAGGTGCAGGCCTCGGAGCTCGCGGTCGAGACCGTGATGCATGCGATGCGCACCGCAGGCCTTTCCGGCTACCGCAACGACGGTGAGTTCACCATGGGCCGCCACCTGCGCGACGTGCTGTCGTCGCCGATCATGATCAACAACGACCGCATTCTGGCCAATGCCGCAACATCGACCCTGATGAGCGGCGTGCCATTGAGCCTTCACGACTGACGTCCTTTTCCTAACTGACGCGCCTTGGCGACCAAACCAACAAGAACAATTTTGAGATAGCAGGACATCGAACCATGAACATTGCCGTCCTTCCCAATTCGCCCGAGACCGCCCCGCAAATCGCGGATCCGCTCGATCATCTCGCCGACAAGCTGTTCCACCCCATGGGCTCGGACGGCGTCTACGCCCGCACCGCGCTTTATGAAGGCATCGTCGAAAAGCTCGCCGCGCTGATCACGAGCCATCGTGAGGCCGGCACCGAGGTGATGCGCTTCCCGCCGGTGATGAGCCGTTCACAGCTCGAGAAGTCCGGTTATCTCAAGAGCTTTCCGAACCTGCTCGGTTGCGTCTGCGGCCTGCACGGCACCGAGCGCGAGATCAACGCCGCGGTCAGCCGCTTCGATGCCGGCGGTGACTGGACCAGCTCGCTCTCGCCGGCAGACCTCGTGCTGTCGCCGGCGGCCTGCTATCCCGTCTATCCGATCGCGGCGAGCCGCGGCCAGTTGCCGAAGGGCGGCCTGCGCTTCGACGTCGCCGCCGACTGCTTCCGCCGCGAGCCGTCAAAACATCTCGACCGGCTGCAATCGTTCCGGATGCGGGAATATGTCTGCATCGGCAGCCCCGACGACGTCGCCGATTTCCGCGAGCGCTGGATGGTGCGCGCGCAGGCGATTGCGACCGATCTCGGTCTCACCTTCCGCGTCGATTATGCCAGCGATCCGTTCTTCGGCCGCGTCGGTCAGATGAAGGCGGTGAGCCAAAAGCAGCAGCAGCTCAAGTTCGAACTGCTGATCCCGCTGCGCTCGGAAGAGCAGCCGACGGCCTGCATGAGCTTCAATTATCACCGCGAGCATTTCGGCACGACCTGGGACATCAAGGACGCCAATGGCGAGCCGGCCCACACCGGCTGCGTCGCCTTCGGCATGGACCGCCTGGCTGTCGCCATGTTCCACACCCACGGCACCGATCCTTCCGCCTGGCCCGCCAAGGTGCGGGAGATCATGGGCCTGCAGCCGCAGATCGCGGCCGATGCCCACGGCGAAGGCTGGCGCTAACGGACGAGGCCGGCCATTTCCACGGGAAAGACGAGCGTGATCCATACCAAGGTCCGATGCCGCGAGATCACCGAGTCCGACGTCGATACGGTCGCGGACTTGCTGACGCGCGGCTTCGTCGGCCGCTCGCGCGGCTACTGGATCCAGGGCCTGCGCCGGCAGGCCTTCCGACCGGTACCGGAAGGCTATCCGCGCTTCGGCTATATGCTCGACAATGACGGCACGCCGGTCGGCGTGCTGCTGCTGATCTACACGGCGCGGAGGGACGGCGATGAGACCGCCATCCAGTGCAATTTGTCGAGCTGGTATGTCGACCCGGCCTACCGCAACTACGCCCCGCTCCTGACCAAGATCGCGCAGCGCCACAAGGACGTCACCTATCTCAACATCAGCCCGGCGCCGTGGACCTGGCCGATCATCGAGACGCAGGGCTTTCGCGCCTATTGCCGTGGCATCTTCTTCTCGGTGCCAGCGCTGGCGCGCGTCCCACGCTGGAGCAAGATCGAGGTCATCTCGCAGCACGCCAAGACGATCGACGGGCTTTCCGATGCCGAGACCGATCTCTTGACGCGGCATGCGCGCTACAATTGCCTCAGCCTGGTCTGCCGCACGCCGAAGGGAACGTTCCCCTTCATCCTGCAACCGGTGCGCATCCGCCGTGGCATCATTGCGCCGCCCGCGATGAAGCTGATCTACTGCCGCAACGCAGCCGAATACACCGAATGCGCAGGCCGCATCGGCCGGCTGCTGCTGCGGCTCGGCAAGATCGCGGTCGCCGTCGATTCCAACGGCCCGGTTCCCGGCCTCGTCGGCATCTACACCGAGCGTCGCGGCCGCAAATATTTCAAGGGCCCACACCGGCCGCAGCTCGCCGATCTCACGGATACGGAACTCGTGCTGTACGGGCCGTAGGCCCCGTTTGGGCCGGACATTCGATGTCATCCGGGCCCAACGCGCAATTGCGCAGGTCGACCGGCCGACGGTACATTGCCCCCCTTCACATTGGCAGGATCCTGCATCGTCGGTCACCCTCCGTAAACTACGGCGCTTAAGGGAATTTTCCCGCCTCTTCGCTAGCCTCGGCGGCTGAATTACATCGCGTTAAGTCTATTGCCCGCCGAGACCCGCCGCCCATGACGTCGATCCGCGACAACGAGCTTGATGCACGCCGCGAGCAGGGCCCGAAGGCCCTGGTCGGGCTGAGCCAGCTTGCGCTCGACCACATGGAGCAAGGCGTCTGCGTCTACGATGCCGGCAACCGGATCGTGCTGGTCAATCAGCGCTACCTCAGCCTGTTCAACATGTCGGCCGAAATCGTGCGGGTCGGCACGAGCTACCGTGACGTGCTCGCCCACAGCGTGGCCCTCGGCAACATCCCTGCAGGGGAAGTCGACGCACTCTATGCCGCCCGCATGGCGCGGATCGCAGCCGGCCAGCCGTTCCGGACTCAGCAGACGCTCGCGAGCGGCCTGGTCATGGCGCTCGAGCTAAAACCGCTTCCCGGCGGCGGCTGGATGACGATCTGCGACGACGTCAGCCGCCTCGCCCGGGTCGAAGCGGAACTGCGCGTGCAGACCGAGCGCAGCCAGCACGCGCTCGCCAACATGTCGCACGGGTTGATCATGTACGATGCCAACAGTCGCGTCGTCGTCTGCAACGATCGCTTCCTGAGCCTCTACAATCTCGACCCGGACATCGTGAAGCCGGGCGTCTCGCACGACACGGTCATCGATCACTGGCTTTCGCGCGGCAACCTGCCGGGGATGCCGGGCGAGGAATTCCACGACACCAGGCTGGAGGACGTCCGCATCAGGAAGGCGAAAACCCTGCTGGTGATGCGCTATGACGGACGGATGGTGCAGGCGATCTCCCGTTTCCTGCCCGACGGCGGCTGGGTGACGGTGCACGAAGACGTCACCGAGCGGCTGCAATACGAGGAAATGCTGAGGCAGCAGAATTTCATGCTCGATGCGGCGCTGGAGAACATGGCGCACGGGCTCGCCTTCTACGACAGCGACATGCGCCTGCGCATCTGCAACATCACCTACCGGAAGATCTATCGGCTGTCGCCGGAGGAAGCCAAGCCAGGCACGCATCTCGGCGAACTGATCGAACGCTCGATGGCAAACGGCGCGTTCTCTTCCGAGTATAGCCCGCAACAACTCCTGGAAGTCGCCAGCGCAAGGATTGCCGACCGCAACTCCTCGCCGATACGCCGGCGGATGTCGAACGACACTACGATCTCGGTGCGCTATTGCGCCTTGGCCGAGGGTGGATTTGTGGCCACCTACGAGGACATCACCGAGCGCGAGCACGCAGTCGAGGAGCTGAGCGAGCAGTATCGGCGCTTCGACGCGGCCCTGAACAACATGAGCCAGGGCCTGTGTATGCTCGATTCGAGCTTGCGCGTCATCGTCTGCAATCGGCGCTACATCGAGATGTACGGACTGTCACCCGAATTGGTGAAGCCGGGTGTGTCGATGCGCGAGATCATGGAGCACAGCTGCGAGCTCGGCATCCATCCAAACACCACCGCCGCGCGGCTCTATGCCGACTATGTCGAGAGGCTGCGCGAGGGCGAGCACACGCTGCACCGCTATTTGGGCGACGGCCGCATCATCAAGCTCAATCACAAGCGAATGGAGCATGGCGGCTGGGTCGTCACCTATGAGGATGTCACCGAACGCCACAAGGCCCAGGCCCGCGTGGCGCACATGGCGCGGCACGATTCACTCACCGACCTGCCCAATCGCACTCTGTTCCGCGAGAAGATGGGCGAGGGACTGAACCAGGTCGCGATCGCCGGCGGCGCGATGGCCGTGCTGTGCTTCGACCTCGACAATTTCAAGACCGTCAACGATCGCCTCGGCCACGCGGCCGGCGACCGCCTGTTGCGCTGGGTCGCGGCGCAGCTGAAGGAGAATGTCGGCGAGCACGACACCGTCGCGCGGCTCGGTGGCGACGAGTTCGCGGTTCTCCAGCGCGGGCCGCAGCCGCAATCGGCGGAAAGGCTCGCGCGCCGCCTGGTCGAGCTCATCGGTCACCCGCCGCCGCTGGAGCACCAGTCGATGCATGTTGGCGTCTCCGTCGGCATCGCAATCGCGCCCGATCATGGGCTCGACGCCGACCAGCTGATGAAATGCGCCGACCTCGCGCTGTACCAGGCCAAGGCCAAGGGGCGCGGCGCCTATCAGCTGTTCGAGCCCGAAATGGAGAAAGAGGCTCGCAGCCGGCACGCGCTCGAGCACGATCTGCGCGGCGCGCTGGAGGCCCGTGAATTCCACCTGGCATTCCAGCCGCAGGTGCGGCTCGACACCACCGAACTTACCGGCTTCGAGGCGCTGCTGCGCTGGAAACATCCCTCGCGCGGCCTCGTCTCACCGGCGGAATTCATTCCGATTGCGGAAGAGAACGGCCTGATCGTTCCGATCGGCGAGTGGGTGCTGCGCACGGCCTGCGCGACCGCCGCGACATGGCCCGATCTCACCGTCGCCGTGAACCTGTCGCCGGTGCAATTCCGCTCGCGCGGGCTGGTGACGATGGTGACGAGCACGCTTGCGGAGGCCGGCCTGCCACCGCATCGGCTCGAGCTCGAGCTCACCGAGACGGCGCTGCTCGACGACAGCGAGGCGACGATCGAGATCCTGCACCAGCTCCGCGCGTTGGGGGTGCGCGTCAGCCTCGACGATTTCGGCGTCGGCTATTCTTCGCTGAGCTATTTGCGCAGATTTCCGTTCGATCGTATCAAGATCGACCGCTCCTTCGTCGGCACGATCAGTGAAAGCCCGGAGAGTGTGGCGATCGTCCGCACCATCGCCAGCCTCGGCTCGGTGCTCGGCGTCGAGACCACGGCGGAGGGTGTGGAGACGATTGAACAACTCGACTTCGTCCGCGAATGCGGCTGCACCGCCGTGCAGGGATATTATTTCGGCAAGCCCTCCCCGGCCGCGGAGGTCGGACGCGTGATCGAGACGCTGAGCGCAGTACGCCGCGTGGCGTAAGGGCCCCACCGAAGGCAAATTCCGTATCTCGGCACGCCTTCAAACGACCAATTGTCGCACGTGCGCTTTTCGGCGGGATCACCGTATCGCGCCCGCGCAATGCGCTTTTCTTCTCCCAAGAATTCGGGGACAATCCCGTCATAACAATGAGAAACGGCGGCCCGAACCAGGCCACCGCGAGGGAGGAGTTTCGATGTCGCGATACGGGCTGAAGACAATCGCCTTTGCCGCCATGCATGCCGTTGTGAGCGCGCTGCTCGCAACCGCCGCCGGTGCGCAGGATTATCCCACCAAACCGGTGACGCTGATCGTGCCATGGCCCGCCGGCGGATCGACCGACATCTCGATGCGCGCGATCGCCGACAGTGCGTCTAAGGTCCTGGGGCAGCCGATCGTGATCGACAACAAGGCCGGCGGCGGCGGCACTGTTGGACCTGCCACCATGGCCGCGGCTGCGAAGCCGGACGGCTACACCATCTCACAGCTTCCGATCACCGTCTTCCGCCTGCCCCTGATGCAGGAGGTGTCCTGGGATCCGGCGAAGGACTTCACCTATATCGTTCACCTCACCGGCTACACCTTCGGCGTAACGACCAGCGCCGAGTCGCAGTTCAAGTCCTGGAAAGACGTGGTCGAGTTCGCGAAGGCAAATCCGGGCAAGGTGACCTACGCGACGCCGGGCACAGGCACCTCGCTTCACATCGGCATGGAGCAAATCGCCGCGATGTCCAGCATCAAGCTCACGCAGGTGCCGTTCAAGGGCGGGGCAGAGACCAACGCCGCGGTACTCGGCCAACACACCATGCTGCAAGCCGACTCCACCGGTTGGCGGCCCTTGGTTGACGCCGGCAAGCTGAAGCTTCTCATGGTGTGGACCGGCGCGCGATCGCCGAATTATCCTGACGTGCCAACGCTGAAGGAACTCGGCTATCCCATGGTCTATGATTCCCCGTTCGGCATCGCAGGCCCCAAAGGCATGGATCCCAAGATCGTCGCCAAGCTGCACGACGCCTTCAAGAAGGCGGTCGAGGACCCCGCGGTGATCGCCACGCTCGCCAAATACGACATGGTGCCGAGCTACAAGAATACCGAGGACTACAAAAAGTTCGTCGTCGAGGTCACGGAGTCAGAGCGCAAGGTGATCGACACGCTCGGGCTTGCGAAGAAGTAGGATTGAGCCACTTTCGTGTCCCGGATCTGCAGCACACCGCGTCGCGCTGCGTAGCGTCCGGGGCACGACCGAGAGGGTATCGATGACCGACCAAACCACCGTCAAACTCCGTTTCAACAACTCCGAACTCTGGGGCGGCTTGATCGGGCTCGCGCTGGGCGGCTTCGTGATCTGGCAGGGCGTTAGGCTCAAGCTCGGCACCATCAACGATCCCGGCTCCGGCTACGTACTGTTCTACACGGGCATTCTGATGTGCGTGTTCGCGGCCAGCATTATCATCTCGGCCATCACCGAGGGCGGGCCGACGCTGGCTTCGCGCTGGGACAATGTGAGCTGGAGCAAGCCGCTTCTCGTCATCGCCTGCCTCACTGCGTTCTCCTTTGCCCTCGAGCCGCTGGGATTCCTGCTGTCATCGATTCCGCTCATGTTGCTTTTGCTGCGCTTGATCGATCCCGTGCGTTGGACGCTGGCGATCCCGATCGCCGCGCTGGTGCCGCTCGGAATGTGGTGGGTACTCAAGCGGCTGCTGCTGATCCAGCTACCCTCGGGCCTGTTCGGGATCGGTTGATCGCATGGATACGCTCGTCAACGTCGCGCACGGGTTTGGCGTCGCGCTCCTGCCGATCAACCTGCTCTACTGTTTCATCGGCGTCTTCATCGGTACGCTGGTCGGTGTACTGCCAGGCATCGGGCCGATCTCGGCGATGTCTCTGTTGCTTCCGGTGACACTGTCAGGAACGCCGGAATCCGGCATCATCATGATGGCGGGGATCTATTACGGCTCGATGTATGGTGGCTCGACCACTTCGATCCTGGTCAATATCCCGGGCGAGGCGGCTTCAGTCGTGACCTGTATTGACGGCCACCAGATGGCGAAGCAGGGCCGTGCCGGCCCTGCGCTGGGCATCTCCGCCTTCGGCTCCTTCATCGCCGGCACATTTTCGCTCGTTGCGCTGATGCTGGTGGCACCTCGGCTCGCCAACATCGCCATCGCGTTTGGCCCTGCCGAATATTTTAGCCTGATGGTGCTCGGCCTCATCGTGCTCACGTTCCTCACTCAGGGATCAATGCCGAAGGCGCTCCTGATGGCATGTATCGGCGTCGTGCTCGGACTGATCGGCCTCGACAGCATCACGGCGCAGCCGCGGCTGACGTTCGGCCGCATGGAGCTGATCGACGGCATCGGACTCGTGCCCGTCGTGATGGGCC
Source organism: Bradyrhizobium sp. 44 (assembly GCF_023073095.1). Taxonomy (NCBI): domain Bacteria; kingdom Pseudomonadati; phylum Pseudomonadota; class Alphaproteobacteria; order Hyphomicrobiales; family Nitrobacteraceae; genus Bradyrhizobium; species Bradyrhizobium sp. 44. Next base: position 248,936 of record NZ_JADPIY010000008.1, on the reverse strand, counting down.
TGTTCGGCGTCGCCGAGGTGCTGCTCAATACCGAGCAGGCGATCAAACGCGATATCGTCAACGCCAGGATCACGCAGTTGCTGCCCAGCAAGGCCGATTGGCAGGCGAGCGCCGGCCCGGTGGCTCGCGGCACGTTCCTCGGCTTCCTGCTCGGCATTCTCCCGGGCGGCGGCGCCGTGGTCGCCTCGTTCGCGTCCTATGCCCTGGAGAAGCGGCTGTCGAAAACGCCGGAGCGTTTCGGCCATGGCGCGATCGAGGGCGTAGCGGGTCCCGAATCCGCCAACAACGCGGCGGCCGGAGGCGCTTTCATTCCGCTGATGACCTTGGGCATCCCCCCGAACGTGGTAATGGCGCTACTGCTCGGCGCTTTCGTCATCCATGGCCTGCAACCGGGGCCGCTGCTGATCACGCAAAACCCCGGCCTGTTCTGGGGCATCGTCGCCAGCATGTATATCGGCAACGTCATGCTGCTGATCCTCAATTTGCCGCTGATCGGCATGTGGGTGCAGCTGCTCAAGCTGCCCTACAACATCCTGTTCCCGCTGATCATCCTGTTCACGATCCTGGGCGTCTATTGCTCGAGCAACAACGTGTTCGACGTCTACGTGATGATCGCGTTCGGGATCATCGGCTATTTCATGCGCAAGCTCGGCTTCGAGCCCGCGCCGCTGGTGCTGGCGTTCGTGCTGGGACCGATGATGGAGAACAATCTGCGCAAGTCGCTGATCCTGTCGCAGGGCGACCTCTGGACCTTCGTGCAGCGCCCGATCTCGGCAGCGTGTCTGGCGCTCGCGCTGGTGCTGCTGATAGCGCCGTTATTGCCCGCGTTGCGCAAGAAGCGCGAGCTCGTGGCGCTGGATGAGGGCGCGTGAGGGTTTGGCAGGGTGTCTCAGCTTGCCGCGGGCAGCACGCTATCCGGCGGCGCGCCCCAAGGGCGGTCGGCTGAGGCGAGCCCGATCAGGCGGCCCTGGATGTAGTCGCAGCCCCAGTCGCGCAGCATGTTCGCAGCTTCTTCGTCCTGCACCCATTCGGCCACCGTCTTGATGTCGAGGCGGCGGGCGAGGTCGATCAAGGTCTGCACGAAGGCGCGGTCGTCGGCGGAGCGAGTGATGTTCTGTACGAACGCGCCGTCGATCTTCACGATGTCCACGCCGAGCTTGCGCAGATTGCGGAACGAGGTGTAGCCGGCACCGAAATCGTCGATGGCGATGCGACTGCCGAAATTCTTCAGCCGGGTGACGAAGCCGCGCACATCGTCGATGTCCTGGATCGCGACGGTTTCGGTGATCTCGACGATCAGCCGCTCGGCGACGCCGGGATGGGCGCGCATGAGCGATTCGATTCCGGCCCACCAATCCGGATCCATGGTCGTGTCCGGCGAGATGTTGAGGCTGAGGCAGATGTCGGGCGCGGCGGCGAGCTCGGCGACCACGAGCTCGAGCACGCGGTGATCGACCAGGCGGATCAGGCCGAGCCGTTCCGCGACCGGCACGATGTCGGGCGCGAGCAGCACCTGGCCGTCGCCCTGGTCCATCCGCACCAGGCATTCGTGAAAAGCGCACTCGCGCGAGAGGGCGGCAACCACCGGCTCATAGGCGAGCTTGATGCGGCGCTCATTCAATGCGGTGACGATCTCGTCGGTGACGCGGATGTTGACGCGGCGCTGGGCGTCGCGCGCGGCATCCGGGCGCCAGGCTGCGAACGAGCCGACTCGGCGTTGTTTCGCGGTGTCCAGGGTCTCGTGGGCGCGATTGACGGCTTCATCGGTGTTGCGGGCATAGCGCGGCACGCTGACCGCGCCGATCGAGGCGGTGACCGACACCGGGCCGGATTTGGTCGGCACCACCTCGTCGCGGATGCCGGCGAGGAAGCGCTCGGCGGCGACGTTCATGTCGTCGACGGTGCAGTTCTTCAGGATCAGGCCGAACTTGTTGCCGGAGAAGCGGCCGAGCACGTCGCCCCCGCGCAAGCGCGCGCGAATGCGCGTGGCGACGTCGAGGATCACGGCGTCGGCAACGTCGAAGCCGAAGGCTTCGTTGACACGCGCGAGATGATCGATGCCGACCAGCATGAAGGCCGCGGTCGAGCGGAAACGGGTCGTCTCCTCGATGGCCTCGGCCAGCGCGGCGATCAGATGCGAGCGATTGAGCTCGCCGGTCAGCGGATCAAGCCGGGCGAGCTTCGTCAGTTCCTCGTCGCGGGCATGGCGTTCATTGTTGATGCGGACGGAGCCGATCGCACGCACGGGGCGGCCGTCGGGGCCGGCGAACCACCGGCCGGTCTCCTCGATCCAGACCATGGGATCGGCGGCGCTCATGCGCACGCCGTACTCGACCCGGTAGGGCGTGCCGTCGGCGCCATGCACGGCTGAGGTCTGCGCCAGCGCGGCGGTCCGCAGCGATTGCGCGGGCTCGATCAGCTTTGCGAATTCGGCGCCGGTGGCCAGCCGTTCGGTGGGAATCCCGGGGAAGATGGCGCCGACCTGCTCACCCCAGACGATGGCATCGCTGGCGATGTCCCAGGCGAACACGGCCTGGCCAAGGGCAGCCAGGATGTCGGAGGCTTGCGGCAATGCGGGGGTCAAAATCGCCTCGTTTCGGGACAGCGGGGAGTCCTGAGTCGGCACAGGATAAAGCCAGATTCGCCATTGACCCTAGGCAAAGTTGATAAACAATTTGGAAACCACGTTTGTTCTCGTGCAGGAACCAAACCGGCCCGTCCGGCATAGGCCTTGCGAGTACATCACACGCACCGGCGCCAGCGTCTCGAAACGCGACAATCCAAGCCGGGTCAACGGTGATCGCGATGTTGAGTACTGATCAAGTGGACGTGGCGGACAACGGCACAGGCTCGGCTGTGGTGCCGCTGATGCCGGTTTTGCAGTGGGTCCACAAGGCACCGCTGCCGCGCCCCGATCCGAGCTTCGTCGCCCAGCTCATCGCCAATGCCGAGCACCTGCCCCAGGCGAGCCGACTTCGCCGCGTTTCTTCCGAGGATGCGCAGGTCGCCTATGGCAGCAAGCGCCCGCTTCCGAGCGTGACCGCGCGCACGCGCCAGGTGGCTTGAATCAGCGCGGCGCGTCGGGAGACGGCTGGGTGCCGTTGCCCGGCTGCAAATGCGGCGAGGGAATTTCCGGCGAGGGCGTACTCACAGGCTTTGGCGCGGGATGATCCATCAGTACGGATTCGGCGACCGATTGCGCGGAAGGCGCGGATGCGGGCGGCGCAACGACCGGCTCGAACTTGGGCTCGAACGTCCCGTCATCCGCCGGCGTCTCGGCCTGGCGCCTGGCCTTGCGAGGCGCCGGCACTGTCGTTTCGGCGACATAGGCGACGCGGCGGCGGGTGCGCTGGGCGATGCCGCCGAGGAAATCGGCCATCGCCAGCAGCACCAGAAGGAAATAGGTGGAGTTGCCGAATTTGGGCCACATCACGAATTCGGCCGCAGCCGCGCCGAACACAATCAGCGACAGCAAATGATCCATCAGGAATTTCGACCCGGGCCGCGCGCCCTTGACTACCTCGAGCAGCAGCAGCACGACACCTAGCGCGAGCATCACGTCGGCAAGCGTGACCGGCCAGGCCTCGCCCGTGATCATCGGCACCCTGAACAGCACGTCCGTAAAGGACACGCTGGGCATCAGGAAGGCGATGATGTTGTAGACCGCAAGCGGGATCAGGAGCAGCGGGAAACCGACCATCGGCGAAATGCCTTCTCGATCAAGAAATCCAGACAGGACAATGCGGCGGCGAAGCATTCGCTCCGCCGCCGTCACTGTCATATCTCATGGATTGGCCGAAATCAGGCAGGCGAAATCATCCTGCCTGGGAAAGGTCCTGAATTCAGGACTCTTTCTTCTTCAGGACCTGACGGCCCTTGTACATGCCGGTCTTGAGGTCGAGATGATGCGGACGACGGAGCTCGCCGGAGTCCTTGTCTTCCACATAGGTCGGCTTCTTGATGGCGTCAGCCGAGCGGCGCATGCCGCGGCGCGACGGCGAGGTTTTTCTTCTCGGAACGGCCATTTCAGTATCCTCTAGGGATTGGTGTCATCAGGGCATCGTCCGCGAGGGGACGGCTCAGCACCCGCAAACCGAGGCGAGCTGAATGCCGGTCAAGGCCGGGCTTATAGAGGAAGGCCTGCCTTAAATCTAGGGCTCTGGGCCGGAAAATGCGCCCGAAAAGGACCGGAAATCAGCGATTCTCCCGCCAGCAGGTCGAAAGCGAGCTGGCCTGCGCCCTCGCCACATAGGTCCCGGCCAGCCGCCGGACACCCGGTCCCGGCGTCCTGGCGCTGCGTTTGACCGGATTCGGCAGGATCGAGGCCAGAAGCGCCGCCTCCCGGGGGGAGAGGTTCGCCGCCGATTTGCCGAAGGCATAGGCGCTGCCCGCCTCGGCCCCAAACTGGCCCTGTGGTCCCAGCTCAGCGATGTTGAGGTAAATCTCCAGGATCCGTGCCTTGGGCAGCACGAGATCGATCCACAGCGCCAGCGGGAATTCCAGCGCCTTGCGGACGAAGTCCCGCCCCTGCCAGAGGAACAGGTTTTTCGCCACCTGCTGGGTGATGGTGGACGCGCCCCGGAACGGGGTGCCGTCCTCCCGGGCATCGTCGACCGCCTCACGCAGCGCCCCCCAGTCGATACCGTGATGCTTGCAGAAATGGGCGTCCTCGGCCGCCACCACCGAGCGTGGCAGCGAGGGCGACATCGCCGCCAGATCGATCCATTCCCGCTGCATCGGCGCACCCCGAAGCGAGCGCCAGATCATCAGCGTCGAAACGGGATGGCCGGCGCGGTAGAACGGCGCGACGACATAGGGCGCGAGAACCGCGACCGCGAGCACCAGGAGAAGGATTTTGACGACGCGCAAATCAACCTTTCCGGCGCAGAACGAAACGCGGCCACGGGCCCGGCATTAAGTCTGTGATAATTCGGGCCTTTTCCAGCACTTTTTAGGCCTTCCAAACGATTGACTGAGGCGGGCGCATAAAGGATTGTCCCGCCGAATTTTGGTTCTGGAGCCCTTCTTGATGACCGGCACGTCCCCGTCCGATTTCGCCAAACGTCTGGACAAGACCGCTGATGACACCGAGGCGCTGCTCGGGCGCCTGCTGTCGGACGACATCCTGCCCGATGAGATCGCCCGGCCCAAGCGACTGATGGACGCAATGCGCTATTCGAGCCTCAACGGCGGCAAGCGCCTGCGGCCCTTCCTGGTGGTCGAGAGCGCGGCCGTGTTCGGCGTGCCGCGCGAAGCCGCGCTGCTCGTCGGTGCGGCGCTCGAATGCATCCACTGCTACTCGCTGATCCACGACGATCTGCCGGCGATGGACAATTCGGACCTGCGCCGCGGCCGTCCGACCTTGCACAAGAAGACCGACGACGCGACCGCGATCCTCGCCGGTGACGGCCTCCTGACGCTCGCCTTCGACATCATCACCCGCGACGAGATCCATCGCGACGCCAATGTCAGGCTTTTGCTGACCCGCGCACTGGCGCGCTGCGCCGGCATCGGCGGCATGGTCGGCGGCCAGATTCTCGACCTTGCCGGCGAAGGCCGCTTTGGCGGCAACGAGCCGATCGACGTCGCCCGCATTCAGCAGATGAAGACCGGCGCGCTGCTGCGCTACGGCTGCATCGCCGGCGCGATCCTCGGCCAGGCCTCGCAAAAGGAATATCAGGCGCTCGACGATTACGGCCGCGCGCTCGGTGAAGCCTTCCAGATCGCCGACGATCTGCTCGACGTCGAAGGCGATGCCGCCGCGCTCGGCAAGCCTGCCGGCGCCGATGCAGCTCTCGGCAAGACCACCTTTGTCACCCAGCTCGGCATCGAAGGCGCCAAGCAGCGCGTGCGCGACCTGCTCGCGCGCGCCGACAGCGCGGTCTCGATTTTCGGCGATCGCGCCGCCGTGCTGCAAGCGGCTGCGCGGTTCGTGGCCGAACGGAAGAGCTGATAGCGCGATGGCGGGCGGCAACAAGGAAGACCCCGCCCTCGCCCGCTTTCGCAAGATGTCGCGGCCAATGCGGCTGATTTATGCGCGTCCGCGGACGTTCATGTCGCTTGCCGTTGGTATTCTCGTCTGCCTGCTCATCCCGGGTTCGCACCGGCTGGTCACGCGGCTTCTGTTCGGCTGGGATGCGTTGATCGCCGTTTATCTGGTGCTGGTCTACGCGATGATGCTGTGCAACGACCACCAGCACATCCGCCGCGCCGCAGCGATGCAGGACGACGGTCGCTTCGTTATCCTGCTGGTGACGGCGATCGGCGCCTTCGCCAGCATCGCCGCGATCGTCTCGGAGCTTGGAACGCCGCATCGCGGCGTCCTAGAGCTGAGCATCGCAATCACCACCATCGTATTGTCATGGGCCGCCGTGCACACGATCTTCGCCCTGCATTACGCGCATGATTATTACCGGCACGCCACGCCGGGCGGCCTTCAGTTTCCCAGCGGCGACAAGGAAGACCACGCGGATTATTGGGACTTCGTCTACTTCTCGTTCGTGATCGGCATGACCGCGCAGGTCTCCGATGTCGGCATCTCCGACAAGACCATCCGCCGCACCGCCACCGCACACGGCATCGTCTCATTCATCTACAACACGGCCTTGCTGGCGCTGACCGTCAACATCGCGGCCAGCGCGATCTCAACTTGAACTCACTTCCGCAATCCTAATTACAGACCTCGGCATTGGCATCATTGCCGGGGCCGCCGCCGCCGCGATATTCGAGATGGCAGCCGCGGTTGACCGGACGGCAGCCGCCGCTATTGCAGAATAGCTGTCCGCCACTCGAGGGGCGGCTGGCGCCAGCGGCAGCAGCAATGCCGGCAGCGCCGCCAAAGCCGCCAGCTGCTCCGGCAGCTTCACCGCCGGCTTGACGACGCTGCCGTGCGGGACGCTCGTCGCCGTCGTCACGCTTTGCAGTCGCAGGCTTGGCGGGCCTGGCGGCACGCTGCTTCTCGCACTCGTTGTCGTCGTTGAGCGCATAGCCATCACGGCAAACGATCCTGGTGCACTTGTCGCCGTCGGCCTTGAAGCCGTGCTCGCAAACCAGCGGACAGACGCGCGACTGTTTCGACTTGACCGTGTCGAGTGCATCGGTGCTCGCCACCTTCACGTCGAGCTTGGTGCCGGCATAACGGTTGAACTGCGACAACGAGCGCTGTGCGGACGGGGTCCAGTTGCCGTCGGCGGCGCCGGAGAAGCAGCCGACGCGGCCGAGCTCGGTCTGCACCGAGCGGCTGAGATCGGCCGGCGCGATGGCCGGCGTCAGCGACGCGACGTTGGTGCCGACGGGGCTCGCCGCGCTGGCGGGTGCTGCACTTGGCGCCGCGGCGGCGAGATTGACGCGCTGCTGCTCGGCGGCGGCCGCCTGCTGCTGCGCCTGCTCCTTGGCCTTTTGCGCGGCAAGCTGAACCTGCTCGGCGGCCTTCGCATCGGCGGCTGCCTTGGCCTGCGTATCCTTCTGCGCGCCAACCGCGGCAAGACGATCGCGCTCGGCCTCGGCCTGTTTCGCCTTCTCGGTGGCCGCCGCATGAGCCTGCTCGGCGCCGATTTTTTCGAGCTGAAGCTTGGCAAGGCTCGCATAGAAGCCGTCGGAATGCTGGGCAAGGAACGCCTCCCATGCCGGCCTGTTGCCGACCTGGAGCGCGAGCTCGTAATCGCGGCGGATGTCGGCCTGAGGGTTCGGCGCGGGCGCAGCGGCAGCCGCAGCGGTCGCCTTGACCGGCACCAGCGGCACGTCTTCGCCGCCGAGCGAGCCATAGACGAACGGCTCCTGCTTGTTACCTGTCGACTTGAGCACGTCGTCGCGCACGAAGCCGAAGGCGCGGCGGACGTCGAGGCCGGGCGTCGTCAGATGCTTCGACAGCGCCACGGTGAAGGGGCTGTTCGCACCGTCGCCATCCTGCGCTGTGAAGCCGGCCTTGGCCGAGTAGGCGATCAGCGTGTTGGAGCTGGTCGGCTCGACCTGGGCGAGGCCGCGGCCGATGCCGCGCGAGGCGACCGTGCGCTTCATGGTCTTGCCGAACGGATTGTCACGACAGGCATCCAGGATCACCAGGCGAAGCTGCTTGGCCGGTTCGACCGCAACCAGGACGCGGTCGAGGGAGAGCGCCTCGTCAAAGACGTCGGTGTCACGCTCCAGCTTGGCGTCGACAGGGATCAGATAGTTCGAGCCTTCGACTTCGATGCCGTGGCCGGCATAATAGACTACGGCGATATCGGCATCGCGGGTCCCGTCGGCGAATTCGCGCAGCACACGCCGGGTTTCCTGCGCCGTCAGATCGCGCCGGGAATCGACGATGTCGAACCCGGCCTCCTTCAGCGTCCTGGCCATCACCGAACCGTCATTGACGGGGTTCGTAAGCGACGGCGCATGCTGATAGGCGGAGTTGGCGATCACCAGCGCGACGCGCTTCCCGGCGAAAGCGGGCCCGGTGCCGAATAGCAGCGCGACGACGAGGAGAAGTGGGCAAAGTCTGAGCAATTGGCGCATGGCACGGCTTCCGAGTTCAGGGCAGTTCGAGCCCCTTTGGGACGGCTTTAGCAGGGTCCGTCGCGGACGCTTGTGACGGAGGTCACGAAGGTGGCGCCGGCGGCGGGCCGAAAGACCCCTTTTGTTTGTCGCGCCAGTCCGGCCGCGGTTCGCCGCGAAACAGGTGCGCAGCAGGTTCCCTCAGGCATCCCCGATGTGGCCCCGATATTGAGGCAGATTGTCCGTAATCTCGTGCCAGGGCGCCTTCGAGCCCACAAAGATGTGGGCGCTCGGTCGGATGGAGGGGACATCGACCAGGGTTCCCATGGCGACATGGACCCATTTTCCCTCGCGCACCCGGGAATAAAGCAGCGAGCCGCAGCGGGCGCAGTGGGCGTCGTGGGTGGTGTCGTCACCGTAAATGGTGCGCTGGTCCTCCCCTCTGATGATGCGGAGCTTGCTCTGCTCGATGCCGGCGAACGGCTTGAAGGCGGCGCCCGTGGTGCGGCGGCAATCCGAGCAGTGGCAGTTCATCGCATAGGAGAACGCGTCCGCCACCTCGTAGCGCACGGTGCGGCAGTAGCATTCGCCGATCAGGAAGGAAGCGTTCGAATTCTCTGATCCGGTCATCACAGCGTCCTTGCGCCAATGGTACGGACACCATAGCGCATTTTGACGTGTACGACTAAGTTCGCCCTGAGCCATCATTCAAAGGGATGACCATGAGCCAGAACCGTTCGAGCGTCGAAGCCGTCGTGCAATCTTACTTCGACGGACTTTACGAGGGCGATGCCGAAAAACTCGGCGCCATCTTCCACCCCTCCGCCGATTTGCGCTGGGTCGAGAAGGGCGAGCTGCAGGTGCTGACCGTGCCGGACTGGCTCGACCGCGTGCGCAAGCGTCCCTCCGGCAAGGCCGAAGGCAAGGCGCGCGAGGATTTCATCGTCACCATCGACCGTTCGGACGACAAGACCGCCTTCATCAAGGTCCGGTGCCAATTGCCGCCGCGTTTTTTCACCGACTATCTGGTGGCGATGAAGCTCGCCGACGGCTGGCAGATCGTGTCGAAGTCTTATCGGTATGACCTGCGGGAGTGAGGGGCGCGACCTTCCGCTGCCCGAAATCGGGCGCACTCGTCCCACATCCTCCGTCGTTGCGAGCACAGCGAAGCAATGACGATGCGGATGGAGTGCATGCCGCATCTCCACCCCGCCCCGTCTCGCCCAAGAGTTCCCCATGCTTCTCGACCGCCGTTCGCTGCTCGCCTCGCTGTGCTGGATGGCCGCCTCCCCTGCGCTCGCCGCGGACGCGCAGCCTGAGCTCGAAACCTATGAGCGCGAGAGTGGCGGCCGGATCGGGGTCTATGCCGAAAACCTCGCGACCGGCGCAAAGCTCGCCTGGCGCGCTGACGAACGGTTCGTCATGTGCTCGACATTCAAGGCTTCGCTGGCGGCTTGCGTCCTGGCGCGGGTCGATGGTGGCGAGGATCAGCTTGCGGCCATGATCCCGTACGGCAAGGCCGACCTGCTGGAGTACGCACCGGTCGCCAGGCAGAACATTGCCGCCGGCGCAATGTCGGTCACCGAGATGTGCAAGGCGATCGTCGAGCTCAGCGACAACACCTGCGCCAATTTGCTGTTGGCACGGATCGGCGGCCCCGCCGCGCTCACGGCATTCTGGCGCTCACTCGGCGACACCACCTCGCGGCTCGACCACAATGAGCCCGAGCTCAACCGCTCACCGCCCGGTGATCCCCACGACACCACGACGCCGGCGGCGATGGCAGGCAATCTGCGCCGGCTGCTCACGGGCGAGGCGCTGTCGGCCACCTCGCGCGCACAGCTCACGGAGTGGCTGGTGGGTTGCAAGACCGGCGCGAACCGGCTGCGTGGCGGGCTCCCCGCAAGCTGGAAGATCGGCGACAAGACCGGCAACAACGGCAAGGACGCCTCCGGCGACATCGCGGTGGCCTGGCCCAAAATCGACACGAAGCCGGATGCGCCGATCCTGATCGCGGCCTATACCCAGGGCGGCACGCCGAGCGCGGCGCAGATCGAAGCCGTGTTCGCACGCATCGGCCGCATGGTGGCCGAGCGGCTTGCGTAAGCCGCACGCATTGACGTTGCGGCCGCTTCCGGGTGAAGACAGATCATCATGGAAGCGAAATTTCAGACCTTTCTCATCCTGCTCGCCGTGCTGGCGGGCACCGCGCTTGTCGCCCGCCGCTTCAACATCGCGCCTGCCATTCTGCTGATGCTCTCTGGCGTCGGCCTCGCCTTCGTGCCGGGCATGCCGCCGGTCGAACTGCCGCCGGAGCTGGTGCTGCTGATGGTGCTGCCGCCGCTGATCTACTCGGCAAGCGTCGCGATGAGCTGGCGCGAGTTCAAAAAGAATCTTCGCCCCATTGTGATGCTCGCGGTCGGCGCGGTGATCTTCACCACAGCACTGGTCGCAACCGCCACCCACTATTTGATCGGCCTGCCCTGGACTATCGGCTTCCTGCTCGGCGCCATCGTGGCGCCGCCCGACGTGGTAGCGCCGCTCGCGATCGCGCGCCGGCTGCATTTGCCGCGCAGACTCATGGTCATCCTCGAAGGCGAAGGGCTCGCGAATGACGCCACCGCGCTGATTCTCTACCGCTTCGCGCTCGCCGCAATCATGGTCGGGTTTTTCTCGCTGCCTCTGGCAGGCGGCGAGTTCTTGCTCATCGTCGCCGGCGAGATCGCCTTCGGCATCGGTGTCGGCTGGCTCTCCCTGCGGTTCCGCAAATGGTCGGGGGACCCGCAGGTCGAGCTGACACTCTCGCTGATCACGCCCTACGTCTCCTACTGGCTGCCCGAGCATCTCGGCGGCTCCGGCGTGATCGCCACCGTCGCCTGCGGCCTCTATGTCAGCTGGAACGGCCCGCTGCTGATCTCGGCATCAACGCGCCTGCAAGGAATCTTCTTCTGGGACCTCGTGATCTATCTGATCGAGGGCTTGCTGTTCCTGCTCACGGGGTTCCAGATGCGCGCGCTCTACGAGAAGTCGAAGGCGTTCCCGCTCGACGACATCATGATCGCGACGGCCGTGGTGCTGGCGGTCGTCGTGATCGCACGCTTCGCCTGGCTCTATCCCGCGACCTATCTGCCGCGGATGCTCAGCAAGTCGCTGCGCGCGCGCGATCCGTCACCACCATGGCAATGGCCGTTCGTGCTTGCGTTCACCGGCGTGCGCGGCGCGGTGTCGCTGGCGGCGGCGCTGGCGCTGCCGTTCACGCTTCCGGGCGGCGCGGCCTTTCCGTTTCGCGACCTGATCCTGTTCGTCGCCTTCGGTGTCATCTTCATCACACTGATCGGCGTCGGCCTCACGCTGCCCCCGGTGGTGCGTTGGCTCGGCGTCGCGGAAGCCGGTCGCAACGAGCATGTCGCCGAGCACGAGGCCGAGATCGCGGCACGGCGCCAAGCCCTCGATGCTGCCCTGAAGTCGCTCGACGTGCTGACCGAGGAGAAGGACGTGTCGGACGAGGTGATGCGGCTCCTGCGCGCGCGTCACGAGATCCGGGTCAACCAGCTGCCCGATTCGCTCGATCCCACCCACCACGACGTCTCAGCCGCCGGCACCGCCTTGACCCGCGACCTGATCGCCGCCGAGCGCAAATTCATCCACGAGCTGCTGCGCGACGGCCAGATCACCGACGAGACGCGCCGGAGGATCGAGCGGGATCTGGACCTGGAGGAGGCGAGTTTGGCGAACCGGGAGTATCGGGGCGGGCCGCTGTAGCTCCTCGTCATTGCGAGCGTAGCGAAGCAATCCAGAATCTTTCCGCTGCGGTAGCCTGGATTGCTTCGCTACGCTCGCAATGACGGCTGTTGAAGCGGCGGCGCAAACTACCGCCTATCGCAAAATTCCCTCATCGCCGCCGCCACGGCCCCCGCAATGATCCCCTGCCGCTCCGGCGAGTTCATCGCCATTTCCTCGTCGCGGTTGATGATCGAGCCCGCCTCGAGCAACACGGCCGCGCTCCGCGTCTGCGACAGCACGACGAGCCCGTCATAGCGGTAGACGCCGACATCCTTGTCGAGCAATTGGCGCCGGTAGCGGCCCATCACCGGCAGGGCATATTGGCCGGCATAATGCAGGTCCTGATCCTTTAGCTGCCGGCCGATCATCCGGGCCAACATCAGGCTCGCAGCGTAGTGCGGATTCCGCTGCGAGACGAACAGAGAGTGGCCCGAAAAGCGGTCGCTGAAATAGCTGTTCGCGCCGTCGAACTCCCAGGTCTCGATCAGCTTGTCCGGCACCGAATCGTGATGGATCGACAGGAAGAGATCGGCCCGGGCGTCATTCGCGGTGCTGACGCGTTTGAGCAGGCTCGGCCGCGCCTTGCCGGCCGTGACGAGCAGGCGGGCCGCGGCAAAGCCTTCGGCTTTGAGCTTCGCCGTGATCAGACTTGCAAGCCGGAAGTTGAAGCCGAACTCCGTGTCGTTGCGTGCGCTCAACGCGCCGTAGGAGTCCGGGGTGTGCCCGACATCCACGACGATCCGGAATTTCGACATCTCACATTTGACCGGCGCATGCGGCTGCTTGGGCTTCACGATTTTTCGCGCGATAGCAGCATGACCGGTGCCTGCAAGCGCCAGCGACCATAGCAAGATCGACGCGACCAGCGTCGAGACGAGACTTGCGATGATGCTGCGCGGCTGCCCCAAGCGCTACTCCGCTGCCGCCGTCCGCGGCCGGCCGACAAAACCCGTGACGTCACCGAAACGCTCCAGCATCACCGCGGAAAGGTCCTTGGCCTTGCTGGTGACGCAGGCGCCCGAGCGCACGGCGTAGCGATCCTGATGCACGGCGTGCGGCGGCGGCTCGCCCTGCTGAAGCGCCCGCGCCAGCTCCATCACGACTTTCCGGAAATGCATGATACCGAGATCGGTCGGACCGAGATGCTCGCGGCTGCGGTCGGCGATCGGGCCCTGGCTGTCCTGCACGGCCGCGTCCTGTTCGGAGACGCCCTTGATGCCGGTGTAGCTCCTGGTCTTCTGCAGCTTGCGGTCGATCAGATAGTCGTTGCCCTTGTGGCGCAGCGGCACGTAATTGTCGCCGACCTCCGCGATCACGCCATTGCCGCGGTCAAAGGCGTCACGCTCGGCTTGCGTCAGCGGCCGCTCCGGATTCCAGGCATAGGTGTAGATCCAGCAATCGGTGTCGGTGACGGGCACGAAGGTCTGGCCAAAGATGTTCTCGCCGGGCATCGCGCTCGGGGCATAGGCGTGGAACGGCATCAGGAACTGCGCGATGCGCCAGTAGATGTCATCACGGCCCGTGAGCCGCCCGCCAGCGATCGTGAGGCCCGCATCGTGCGCGGCGATCTTGATCACGGGACGCGGGTCTTCGGCGATCCAGCGCATGTGATCGCTCGACATCCGCGCGATCGGATTCACAAAATGCTTCTTGATGTCCAGGATCTCGTTCTCCTCCTTGTCGAAGGAGAGATGGGCGAAGGTGAAATGCGCGGTGTCGATCGAGCCTTCCAGCGCCTGCACCCAGTTGCAGTCCTGCCATTTCTTGCTGACGTAGCGGTGCGAGGCCGGCAGCAGCGCCATTTCGAGATCGGGCAGCTCGGGCATCGCATCCGCGGGACCCATATAGGCCCAGATCATCTCGCCCCATTCGCGCGCCGGATAGGATTTGATGCGGATGAGATCCTTGGCGTTGAGATCGGGATAGGAGGTCGGCATGTCGACGCACCGGCCGTCGGTATTGAACTTCCAACCGTGATAGACACAGCGGATACCGCATTCCTCAACGCGCCCAAGCCAGAGATTCACGCCGCGATGCGGGCAGTATTGGTCGATGACTCCGACAACGCCGCGCGTGTCGCGGAAGGCGAGCAGCTCCTCGCCGAGCACAGTGATCTTCTTCGGCTCGCCGTCGGGCTCAGGGAGTTCTTCGGACAGGAGCACCGGAATCCAGAAGCGGCGCAGCAGCTCGCCCATGCCGGTGCCTGCATCAGCCTCGGTCAGGAATTTGTTGTCCTCGGCGCGGAGCATGGCAGGCTCTCCCGACTATTTTCGCAGAGATTGGCGCGGGCGCGGGAGGACGTCAACGTTGAGTTATTGACCGTGAACCATCCGAAGAACTTTGCCGTCACGGCGGGCGACTTCAACTTCAACTACTCCGCCAACTGCGCCGTGCGGCAACATGCCTGTCACAATCCAATTGTTACGTTGGTTGAGCTCAGCGGTTAGAGGCTCCTCGCTTCGAATAACGACCTCACCGTAGCGGTTAACGGCCGCCGCACGTGCGATCTCGACGGCCGCATCAGCAGTCGCCACCGTGCCTTCAGCGCCGGTCGCCACCTTGTCCCCGGCAATCGCGCAGCTCGTGACAAAGACGAGTGCGACCACAAAAATGCCTCTCACACCGGCCTCTCTCCCTTCACCGTCACGCGCGTCCCCGAGCGTGTGTGCGGCCAGTAATCCCACATCGCGCGGTGCTGGGCGCAGCGGTTGTCCCAGAACGCGATGGCGTTCTCGGTCCATCGGAAGCGGCACTGGAACAGCGGGTTTTCCGCATGTTGATAGAGATAGGCGAGCATCGCGTCGCTCTCGTCGCGCGGGATGCCGTTGATGTGGCGGGTGAAGCCGCGGTTGACGTAGAGCGCCTTCTTGCCGGTGACGGGATGCGTGCGCACCACGGGATGCTCGGCGCTCGGATAGGACGGACGGTCGGCGACGCCGTAATTGGCGTAGAGCCCGCGATAGATCGGCTCGCCGTCATGTAGCGCGGTCAACCCGTCGAGATAGGCCTTCATCCGATCCGATAGTGCCTCGTAGGCGGCATACATGTTGGCGAACAGCGTGTCGCCGCCGCGCGGCGGGCACTGCTTGATGTAGAGGATCGAGCCCATCGGCGGCTCGAGATCGCAGGAGACATCGGAATGCCAGCCCTCGCCGTTGGCGCGCGGCGAATTCGCATCCGCATAGATCTTCATCAGCGCCGGGTCTTCATCCTCATGCGGCGCGGCAGGATGGAAATGCAGCTCGCCGAACTTGCGGCCGAAGGCGAGGTGCTGCTGTGGCGTGATGTGCTGGTCGCGGAAGAAGATGACGAGGTTTTCGGCGAGCGCGCGATGGACCTCGTCCATCTGGCGGTTGGAGCGCGTATCGTCCGAGACCAGCTTGCCGATGTCGACGCCGGAGATTTCCGCGCCGATGATGGGGGTCAGCTTTTCGACCGCGATGGTTTCATACGGCGCACCATCCTCGGCCGCGTGGCGATAGCGCGGACCCTGCTTGCCGGCGAGTGAGCTCATGGGCGCTGCTCCCAATCATTATTGATTGGAGGCATGGTAGCCCGGATGGAGCGAAGCGCAATCCGGGAACGGCTTGTCAGCATCTGACGGGCCCCGGATTTCGCTTCGCTCCATCCGGGCTACATTGCAGCGCAAAGCGCGGCGAGCGGAGCTAAATCACTCCGCCGCGGTCACCGGCACCTTGGCGCCTTGGCCGTAGCGCTGCTCGATGTAGTCGATCACGAGCGCCTTGAAGTCGGCGGAGATGGTCGGGCCGCGCAGGGTGCGGAACTTCTTGCCGTCGACGAACACCGGGGCAGCCGGCGCTTCGCCCGTGCCCGGCAGCGAGATGCCGATATTGGCGTGCTTGGATTCGCCGGGGCCGTTGACGATGCAGCCCATCACCGCGACGTTGAGCTCTTCCACGCCGGGATATTTCGTCTTCCAGGTCGGCATCTCGTCGCGGATGAAACCCTGGATCGATTGGGCCAGCTCCTGGAAAGTGGTCGAGGTGGTGCGGCCGCAGCCGGGGCACGCCGCAACGAGGGGCACGAAGGTGCGGAAGCCCATGGTCTGCAAGAGTTCCTGACCGACCTGCACCTCGCGGGTGCGGTCGCCGCCGGGCTCCGGCGTCAGCGATATCCGGATGGTGTCGCCGATGCCCTGCTGCAACAGGATGCCGAGCGCCGCCGAGGACGCCACGATGCCCTTGGTGCCCATGCCGGCTTCGGTGAGGCCGAGATGGATGGCGTAATCGGAACGGCTGGCGAGAACCTCGTAGACCGCGATCAGATCCTGCACCGCCGAGACCTTGGCCGACAGGATGATGCGGTCCTTGGGCATGCCGAGCTCTTCGGCGCGTGCCGCCGAGAGCAGCGCCGACTGCACCATGGCTTCGCGCATCACCGCGCGCGCATCGCGCGGATTGGCCGAGGCGGTGTTCTCATCCATCAGCCTGGTCAGCAGCTCCTGGTCGAGCGAGCCCCAATTGGCGCCGATGCGGACCGGCTTGCTGTTCTTGTTGGCGATCTCGATGATGTCGGCGAACTGGGTGTCGCGCTTGTCCTTGAAGCCGACATTGCCAGGATTGATGCGATATTTGGCGAGCGCCTCGGCGCAGGCCGGATAGGCCGCGAGCAGCTTGTGGCCGATATAGTGGAAGTCGCCGATCAGGGGCGTGGTGAGACCGAGCTTGAGCAGGCCGTCGCGGATATGCGGAACGGCAGCTGCCGCCTCCTCGCGGTCGACGGTGATGCGGACCAGCTCGGAACCGGCGCGGGCGAGCGCTGCGACCTGGGCAATGGTGCCGTCGATATCGGCTGTGTCGGTGTTGGTCATCGACTGCACGACGATCGGCGCACCGCCGCCGACGGCAACGTCGCCGACCTTGACCTGGGTGGTGTGATGACGCGGCGCAGGCCCCGCGATGTCGGAATCGATGGTGTTTTCGAGCTTGTTCATGGCGTCCAAATATCAGGTTTTGGTGACGTTCAGCAATGCATCGCGCGGCGCCGCAGCGGATTGACTGGGACGGTTAACCAGAAAAAGCCCAGCAATGACAAGGACGGCGGCAGCCCCGAATGTCAGGTTCAGCGTGTCGTGCATGATGAAATAGCTACCCACCACGCCAAACAAAGGGGTGATGAAGGTAAAAGCCGACAATTTGCTGGCCGAATAGGTCTTCACCAGCGCGAACCAAAGCGTGAACGTGGTTCCCACCACCCAGATCGCCTGGAAGGCCATCAGGCCCAGCGACAGCATCGACGGGGTGTGGGGGATGGTCTCCCCGAACAGCCAGGCGGCCGTGCCGAGGATCGGGATCGAGGTCGCGACCTGATAGCCGAGTGCCTTCTCGGGCGCCGCGAAGCGCAGCCGGGTGCCCTTGGCAACCAGCGTGGTCGCCGCCCACAGCGCGGCGCCGCCGACGATCATGAGGTCGCCGAGCAGAACATGCGAATCGACGTTGGGCTGCGGCACACCGATCGCGAGTGCGACACCGGCAAAGCTGATGGCCAGCCCCAGCCATTGCGTACCGCCCAGTCGCTCGCCGAGCACCTGGTAGGAGCCGAGCGCGACGAAGAACGGCGCGGTGTAGAGGAACACGACCGCCCGCGATGCCGGTGTGAAACGCAGGCCCTGAAAGATCAGCACGAACTCGATGCCGAACATCAGTCCGGCGATGACGCCCGGCTTCCAGGTGCCGTCGCGTTCGAAGAATTTAACGCCGCGCAAGGTGCCGATGATGAACAGCACCGGCAGCGCGCCCATGGAGCGGAACGTGGCCTGAAGCATCGGCGGGATGTCCGGCAGCACCAGTTTCACCGCGATCTGGTTGAATCCCCAGGTCAGGCACAGCATGAGCATCAGGGCGATGGCGCCGGCACTGAGGGGACGACCGGCGGACGGTATGATTTGAGGTGAGGACATTTCTTCCTGAAAAACCGGCTTTGCGCCGTTGTTGCTCTATGCAGCTTTCTGACAATGCGCACAGACGCCCGTGATTTCCACCACGGACAATTTGGGAGCGAAGCCTGAACTGCGCGCGGCGGCGTTGAGATCCCTGGCGAAGGAAGCCGACGGAATCTCACCGACCAGGCCACAGCGCTCGCAGATCAGGAACGTCACCGCCGAGGTCGCGTCATGGTCGTGAGCGGCGCAGGCGAGATAGGCGTTGCGGCTTTCGATCCGGTGCACGAGGCCGTTTGCTATCAAGAAATCGAGAGCACGATAGACCGTGATCGGCGCCGGCCGCGGCATCGACTTTGCCAGCTCGTCGATCACCTCATAGGCGCCGAGCGGCCGGTGGCTCGAGAGCAGCGCCCCCAGCACATGGCGGCGTATCGGCGTGAATTTCTGCGCGCGCTCTCCGCAGACGGCCTCGGCATGCGCCAGCGCATCCGCGGTGCAGCGGCCGTGATCGTGGTCGGGCGCGGGAAATGCCGGTTTTGCGAGGGTCATGCGACCGGCGTTCTAGCATTTCGAAAGGGGAACCCAAAGCGGCACCGGCGATGCGGCCATCAGCCATGCTCGGCCTGCGGGACAGTGTCCCGCAAACCCGCCATTAAATAATCATAAGCTTGCTTATTATATTCCAAGCTTATTGGAGACCAAGCTCATGAGCCCAGGGCCCGTGGACCAGAACTTCCTGTTTACGCTCGCCGAGCTCTATCGCCTGCTCCGGGTCTATGCCGACAAGGAAGCCTCGCGCTTCGGCATCACCCGCGCGCAATGGGCGGTGCTGGCCAAGGTCGAGCGCAGCGAAGGCATGAAGCAGTCGGAACTCGCCGAGCTTCTCGAGGTGCAGCCGATCACGCTAACGCGCCTGATCGACAAGCTCTGCGACAGCGACTGGATCGAGCGACGCAACGATCCTTCGGATCGCCGCGTCAAGCGGCTGTACCTGAAGAAGGCCGGGCGGCAATTGCTCGGGCGGATGAGCGGGCTGAAATCCGAGCTCACGGCCAACGCACTCGACGGCATCACTCCGGCGGACGCCCACCGCCTCCTCACCCAACTCGAAACAATCAAGGAAAACGTGCGGTCCGCGATCCAGACCAGCGGAGCGGAACAAGCGCGTAAGGAGCAGCGCTATGGCTGATCAGGTTCTCAAGTTCCAGCCCGAGCAGAAAATCGACGGCGGCAAGCCCACCAAGAAAGCCGGCACCAATCCGCGCCGCCGCCTGCTGGCGGGCCTGCGCCGCTACCGCCGCGTGCTGCTTCTGGTCGTGCTGCCGATCGTCGTCGCGGTGGCCGGCTTCACCTTCTATCTCAATGGCGGCCGCTATGTCGGCACCGACGATGCCTATGTCGGCGCGCAGAAAGTGCTGGTGACCCCCGATATCTCCGGCAAAATCCAGAAGGTCGTCGTCAAGGAGGGCCAGATCGTCAAGCACGGCGACGAGCTGTTCGAGATCGACCCCGCTCCGTTCCGTCACGCATTGGAAGAAGCCAAAGCGCAACTCGCCCAAGCCCGCATCACCTATGACAATCTCGTTGCCAACATCAAGATCTACGGCGACATGCTCAATCTCGCCCAGCAGGGCATGGACCTGAAGCAGCGCGACGTCGAACGCAAGCAGTCGCTGGTGAAGAACAATTACGGCTCGCAGCTCGATTTGGACAACGCGTCGAATGCATTGGTGACCGCCGGCGCGCAGGCGCAATACATCAAGCAGCAACTCTCCAATGCCAAGACCCAGTTGCTGGGCAATCC
Source organism: Bradyrhizobium sp. 44 (assembly GCF_023073095.1). Classification (NCBI taxonomy): domain Bacteria; kingdom Pseudomonadati; phylum Pseudomonadota; class Alphaproteobacteria; order Hyphomicrobiales; family Nitrobacteraceae; genus Bradyrhizobium; species Bradyrhizobium sp. 44. The sequence continues at coordinate 228,972 of NZ_JADPIY010000008.1, read as the reverse complement.
CGAGTTGCCGCTTGAGCAATTCCCCGCCTACGCGCAAGCGAAAGCCAAGCTGGACGATGCCCAGCGCAACCTCGACCACACCGTGCTGCGCGCGCCGATGGATGGCGTGGCTACACAAGTCGAGCAGATTCAGCTCGGCCGCTACGTCGCCGCCGGCACGCCGGTGTTCTCCATCATCGACGTCGCCCATCCCTGGGTCGACGCCAATCCGAAGGAGAGCGACCTCACCTACGTCACCGAAGGACAGCCGGTCACGCTCGAGGTTGATGCCTTTCCGAGCCATCTCTTCAAGGGCAAGATCGGCTCGCTCTCGCCCGGCACCGGCGCGCAATTCGCGATTCTGCCGCCGCAGAACGCCAGCGGCAATTTCGTCAAGGTGGTGCAGCGCGTGCCGATTCGCATCTATTTCGACGAGACCGACAAATACGTGCGCAAGCTGAAGGCCGGCATGAGCGTCTACGCCACCATCGACACCGGCCACCGGCGCTCGCTCGCCGGCCTGCTCGGCCTGTCGGCGACCGCGAGCCAAGACAAAGATTCGGACAAAGACTGAGACAGGGACTGATCCGATGTCCGGCCCCAATGCCCATTTGATGGTTCCCGGCCTGCGCCGGAACATGGTGACGATCTGCGCCATGACGGCAACCATCATGCAGGCGCTGGATACCACCATCGCCAACGTCGCCCTGCCCTATATGCAGGGCACGCTGTCGGCTTCGCAGGACCAGATCAACTGGGTGCTGACCTCCTACATCGTCGCCGCCGCGATCATGACGGCACCGGTGGGCTGGATCGCCAACCGCTTCGGCCGCAAGCGCATCTTCATCATCTGCTCGGCCGGCTTCACCATGGCATCGGTGCTGTGCGGGCTTGCGCAGGACATCAACCAGATGGTGCTGTTCCGCCTGCTGCAGGGCGTGTTCGGCGCGGCCCTGGTACCATTGTCGCAATCGGTGATGCTCGACTATTACACGCTCCAGGAACGCGCCAAGGCGATGTCGATCTGGGGCATGGGCGTGATGATGGGGCCGATCATGGGTCCCTCGCTCGGCGCCTGGCTGACCGAGACTTATTCCTGGCACTGGGTGTTCTTCGTCAATTTGCCGTTCGGCGCCATCACCGTGATCGGGCTGATTATCTTCATGGACGAGACCCGGAAGGATCTCAGTCTCAGGTTCGACTGGTTCGGCTTCGCGGCGCTGGCGGTCGCGATCGGCTCGCTTCAGCTCGCGCTCGACCGCGGCGAGCAATTGGGCTGGCTCGAATCGGGTGAGATCCTTGCCGAGTTCATCGTCTCGGCCGTCGCTTTCTACTTCTTCATCGCGCACTCCTTCACGACCTCGACGCCGTTCATCCGCTTCGCGCTCTTCAGGGATCGCAACTTCGTCACCGGCTGCATGTTCATGGTCGTGATGGGTCTCGTGCTGTTCTCGACCATGGCGCTGGCCTCGCCCTACATGCAGAACGTGATCGGCTATCCCATCATCACCGCGGGCCTGCTGCTGGCGAGCCGCGGCTTTGGCACCTTCTTCGCCATGATGCTGGTCGGCCGCATGATGCGTTACATCGAGGCCCGCACGCTGATCATCACCGGCCTGACGCTGACCGCGGGATCGCTGTTCCAGATGACCGGCTGGACCGATTTGACCCAGGTGCCGGAGATCGTGACCGTCAGCGTCATCCAGGGCTTCGGCTTCGGCCTCGTCTTCGTGCCGCTATCGACGGTGGCGTTCCTGACCTTGTCGAACGAACTGCGCACCGACGGCACCGCGATGCTGACCCTGATGCGCAACGTCGCGAGCTCGGTGGGCATTTCCGTCGTCATCGCCCAGCTGACGCAGGGCACGCGGCGGACCTACGCGATCCTGTCCGAGCACATCAACCCGTTCAACCACGCGCTCCAGATGCCGAGCGTCAGCGGCATGATCAATCTCTCCACCGACGCCGGCCGTGCCATGGCTGACCGCATGGTCAGCGTGCAGGCGCAGATCATCGCCTTCGCGCACGACTACGAGCTGGTGATGTTCTTCATCCTCTGCACCATCCCGCTCGCCCTGCTGATCGGCTCGACCAAGGCCACCCTGCGCAAGCAGGCGGCCGGGCCGGAACATGCGGTGATGGAGTAACACTGTGACGCGAGCAGTTACAAAAACTCCTCGCAGCCCAGATCCTCGACCGCCATCATCACCCGCTCCAGATTATTCCACCAGATCACCGGTGGGATGTTGATGCTCCACTGCCAGACTGGCTTGGTGATGTGCCACAGCACCGACCGCCGATAGTCCTGGTCGAGCGCGCCGCGCGTGTAGCCGCTGACACCGTGCGCCATCAGCATCTCGTGATAGCGATTGAGCAGCGGGCGTTCGAGCGCCTGCCGGCGCTCTGGATACCATTGCGTCGCTATCATATAGGCAAGGTCGTGGGTAGGAACGTTGATGCGCCAATGATCGAAATCGAAAATGCGCACAGCGTCAGCGATGCCCGCGCGTGGCAGCAGGAAGTTCCAGGTATGGGCATCGCCGTGAGCGATGGTCACATGGCGATGTGAATGGTAGCGTTGCAACAGTTGCTCGGCCTTGTCGATGAAGCGCCGATACAGGGTCCGCCGCTCCTCACTGAGGCGATCACCAAGCAAATCGGCGAAGCGGTCGTAATGGCCGGCGAATGTCTCTATCAGACTCGCCGTATCATCAAGGCTCATCCAGGTGCCGATGGTGTCGCCGAGACCCGGATGGTCCCACCAAGATGCATGCCAGCGGGCGAGCGCCGTTACGATCGCCATCGCCTGATCGCGTGAGGGCGGCAATGGCCAGTCAGCTGCAACGTCATGGCTGTCGGTGAGATCTTCGAGCAGCAGATGCCAGTCCTGGCTCTCCTCGTCGAAATGACCATCGTAGCAGCGCGGCACGATCTGCGACGGCATATTCTGCGCAAGATGAGTGTAGAAGGCCACTTCCTGCCGACCGGAATTGGCCAACGCCTTGGCGTAGGTCGGATGCGGCATCTTGAGGATGACGGAGGGCGGTGCCCCGGCGGATTCCCCGACATAGCGCAGCCCAAGGCGGATGACCTGCGACACCATGGCCGGGTGCTGATGCAGCACCTTCACTTCGCGCACCGCGCCAGCGTCCAGTACGCCACTCCTGCGCAGCGCAGCCGTCAGCTGGGCGGGCTCAACGACCGCTGGCAATTGTGGAGGTGTCATAACCACGATGCCCCTGTCCCGCGTCACACTGCACGATCACGGCCGCAGGCGCCAGCGACCGACCCCGCGCCCGACTCAAGCCGCCGCTGTCGAGTCGCGCACCGTCCGGACCACGACCGACCGGAGCTGTTCGAGATTGGCCGCCATGCCGGCGATCGCCTGTCTGACCTCCGCGGCGCGCTCGTTCACGGAGGCGGCGTCGCGGCTGACATCACCGATCTTGGCCGAGACCTCCTTGGCCGCGGAAGCCGATTCGGAGATCGACCGCGTGATCTCTCGCGTCGCCGCGTCCTGCTCTTCCATCGCGGCGGCAACCGAGGTGGCAACGCCGTCGATCTCGACGATGTGACCTCCCATGGTTTCGACGGCATCGACTGCGGCCTGCGTCGAGGCCTGGATCTCGGCAATCAGCCGCGCGATCTCCTCGGTGGATTTGGCGGTCTGGTCGGAGAGGGATTTCACTTCGGCGGCGACCACCGCGAAGCCACGGCCGGCCTCCCCGGCGCGCGCCGCCTCGATGGTGGCGTTGAGCGCCAGCAGATTGGTCTGGCCGGCGATGCCGCCGATGAGGTCGGAGACCTCTGCGATCTTCTTCACCGATCCGGCCAGCGTCTGGATGGTCGAGCGCGCCTGTTCCCGACCGGCGACCGCCGATTTCGTCACCGTGCTGGTCCGCGCGACCTGGGTTGCGATCTCGCGGATCGAAGCACTGAGTTCTTCAGCCGCGGCCGAGACGGTCTGCGAGCTGCCGAGAGCCTGGTTGGAGGCGGCTGCGACCGCCTGCGATTGTGTCGAGAGCGACCTTGCGATCTCGGACAAACTGGAGGCGGCACGCTCCACGCCTTGCGTCGCGGCGCTCGCGGTGTCGACCGAGCGGCCGGTCTCGCGCTCGACGGTTTCGGCCATCTGGTGCAGGGCGCCGCGCTTGGCGAGCGCCGCCTCCTGCGCCTTCTGCAACTGCTCCTCGCGCAGCCGGGAATTCTCGACCGCCGCCTGCTTGAACACCAGGAGCGCGCCCGCCATCGAACCGACTTCGTCCTGCCGGTGCGCGAAAGGAATGTCGGCGGCGAGATCGCCGGTCGCGAGCTTTTGCATCGTGCTGGTCATGCGCACGATCGGGCGCATCACGCCGAGGGCGACGCCGAGCAGGCCCGCCGCAATGAAGGCGAGGACGGCGGCGGAGACGCCGAGGAGGATATAAAGCATGGAGCTGTCGCGGTCCGCGGCCAGCTTCTCCATGTCGGCATTCTGCTTGTTGGCGCTCTCGACGATCCTGTCGATGACGGCGCGGTGCGCGCTGTAGGCGTCCTTGAGCTGCGCGTAGGCGCGCTCGGAAGCGGCCGTGTCCTTGGCCTTGAGTGCGGGGAGGAGCTGGTCGGACAACAGCTTCCAGAACTTCTGCACCTCGGCGTCGGATTTCGATACCAGGGCCGTTTTCAGGTCGGCCGAGAGGCTGGAGGTGACCCAGAATGCCTTGCGCTCGTCGTAGTCCTTGCGAAGCTGGACCAGGCGTTCGCCATGGGCCGCCAGCTGGTCGGGCTCGCGCATGGCGAGCGTGGCCTCGAGATAGGCCTCGATCACATATTCCGGCGGCGGCAGGATGTCGGCGATGAGATCATTGCCGAGCTTGATGTCGGAATAGAGCGGGCCGCCGACCTTGAGCTCTTTCAAGGCGTAAAGGCTGGTGGAGACCACGGCGGTGAAACCGATCGCCAGAACGATGCCGAAAGCAATGATTGCGGAAGAAAGCGAAAGGCGAATTTTCATGGAACAATCCAATGGGCCGCGCTGAATCCCACGGACCCTAAAGGATTACGGTAAACACGGGATTGCATCCCGCGGAAATTGCATCGCACGAACTCCGGAAAAATACGGGAAACGGCGTCAGGTGAACGGTTTCGGGCAGCGAAATCAGGCCCGTCCTCCGCTGTCGTCCCGGATCGGCGCTCCGCCTGTCCGGGACGAGGCTGGGATCAGACGTCGAAAAACACCGTCTCGTTGTCGCCCTGAAGCCGCAGATCGAGCCGGTAAACCGGCTTGCCGGCCTCGCGCACGGCGGTCAGCGTGGCGCGGCGGTCGGCCGGCACCACCGCCAGCACGGGATCGGCGGCATTGCCGGCCTCGTCGCTGAAATAGATGCGGGTGTAGAGATGTCGCAGCATGCCGCGGCCAAACACCGCAAGCAGGATATGCGGTGCCTGCGGCTTGCCGTCGGGATCGGGCACCGCACCCGGCTTGATGGTTTCAAAGGAATAATTGCCGTCCTTGTCGGTGCCGCAGCGGGCAAAGCCGCGGAAGCTCGCATTCGGCAGCGCGCGTTTGTCCTGCGGATCGGCAAAGCGCCCCTGCGCGTCGGCCTGCCAGATCTCCAGCATGACATCAGGCACAACGACGCCATCGCCGTCGAACACGCGGCCCTCGATCCGGACGCGATCGCCGGTGACGTCGGGCGTCAGGGTCGAGTTGGTGAACGCATCGTTCCAGGCATACTCGCCGGTCGGCGTCAGGCCGTATTTGAAGAACGGGCCGACGGTCTGCGACGGCGTGATCCCATTGTCCTGCACTTAATGGTTCTCCATAGGGGTGGCGTTCTTGCCGCGCAGCACAATGTCAAAGCGGTAGCACAGCGCCCATTCGGGCTGGGTGTTCTCGAGATCGAACGACGACACCATCCGCGCCCGCGCCTTTTCGTCCGGCACCGAATTGAAGATCGGATCGAACGGGAACAGCGGATCGGCTGGGAAGTACATCTGCGTCACGAGACGCGTGACGAAGGAATGGCCGAACACCGAGAGATGGATGTGTGCGGGACGCCAGGCGTTGTGATGGTTGCCCCAGGGATAGGCGCCAGGCTTGATCGTGACAAAGCGATAGTAACCGGCGGCGTCGCTCACGGTGCGGCCGGCGCCCGTAAAGTTCGGATCGAGCGGCGCCGGATGCTGGTCGCGGACGTGAACGTAACGGCCGCAGGAATTCGCCTGCCAGATCTCGACCAGCGAGTTCGGCACGCCCCGGCCGTCCTCGTCGCGCACATGGCCGTGCACAATGATGCGTTCGCCGAGCGGCTCGCCGGTGTGTTGGGTGGTGAGGTCGTTGTCGCCCTTGCGCACGGTCTCGTGGCCGTAGACCGGGCCGGTCAGCTCCGACAGCGTATGGCGCATCGGGATCAATGGCTTGTTCGGCGCGCGCTTGATCGAGCTCTTGTACTCGGGCGACAGCGGCAACGGATGCGCCGTGTTGCTGTCGACGGGATAGATGAATGTCATTGGCGAACTCCTCCCCCGGCCCTTTTCCGACCGGTCTACGCTTCCGCCAATCATTATAGGATATAACTAATTTGGGGAAGCAGGTTTGAGCCCCTATTTGATCGGCGGACGCGGCAGCACGGCCTCGCCGGCTTCGAGCCGGTAGACATGGTCGAGCGAATACCAGGGCGTAGCGACGTCGCGCTCGGTCGGATGTGGCGTGTCATGGCGCAGGAACTTGCCGACCAGTGCCTTCGTCACGCCGAACTGCACGTCGCTATCGATATGCGGATCGGCGGGGTCGTAGACCTGCGAGATCAGCACCTTGAATCCGGGCTTGAAGACCAGGGCGTGCAGGTGCGCGGGACGATAGGGGTGCCTGCTCTGCGCCTCCAGGAGGCGGCCGACCACGCCCTCGGTCGGAATGGGATAGCCGACCATCATCACGGAGCAGAAAGAGAAGGCTCCGTCCTGGTCGGTCGTAAACTTGCCGCGCAGGTTCATGTCGGCCTGCTCGGGGTCCTGATTTTCATACAGACCAACCGGCGACGCGTGCCAGACGTCGACCTCGGCGCCGGCGACGGGGCGACCGTCCTTGTCCACGACGCGGCCGTTGACGAACAGCGGCGCGCCCGGTGTCTCGGAGCGGACGATCGAACCGCCATTCTCCACCCGTGGCGAGTTCAATCGCCAGAACGGTCCGAGCAGCGACTGGTCGGTTTCCGTGTTGCCTTCATCGCCATTGTTCAGCAGGCACACCAGCGGCGAGATGCCGAGCGAGCCTGCCATCAGCACGACCTCGTTATGCGTGTCGGTCGAGAGCTTGCCGAGTTCCGCGATCACAGCCGTGGCGTCGCGGAATTCCTTCTCGGTCAGGCGAACGTCGCGAACAAAACCGTGCAGATGCTTGACCAGGGAGACCATGATCTGGCGCAGCCGGGGATCGGACGTCTGCTCCATCACCGCCAATGCCGCGGCCGTGACGTCCTGCTCGCGCGCGATGATCATGGGATGCTCCCCTCACCTTGCGTCATGGCCGGGCTTGTCCCGGCCATCCACGACCTTCTTCTCGCGGCACCAAGAACGTGGATGCCCGGGACAAGCCCGGCCATGACGAGTCTGGGGCACCCGGCTCCGGGATGACGGAACGCTACCCGTCCGGTCAGTTCAGCTTCTCGATCGCAACGGCCACGCCCTGGCCGACGCCGACGCACATGGTGGCGAGCGCCAGCTTGCCGCCGCGCTTCTCCATGCCATGCACGGCGGTGAGCGCAAGGCGCGCGCCGCTCATGCCGAGGGGATGACCGAGTGCGATCGCACCGCCATGCGGATTGACGAAGTCGGCATCGTCGGCCACGCCGAGCTGGCGCATGCAGGCGATACCCTGCGAGGCAAAGGCTTCGTTGAGTTCGATCAGGTCGAAATCGCTGATCTTCTTGCCGAGACGCTCCATCAGCTTGCGGGTGGCCGGCACCGGGCCGATGCCCATGATGCGCGGCGGCACGCCGGCCGAGGCGAGGCCGAGGATGCGCGCGCGCGGCGTCAGGCCGTGCTTCTTCACGGCAGCCTCGGACGCCAGGATCATCGCGGCAGCGCCGTCATTGACGCCGGAGGCGTTGCCGGCGGTCACCGTGCCGGGATTGCGCACGATCGGCCTGAGCTTCGTCAGGGCTTCGAGCGTGGTCTCGGGGCGCGGGTGCTCGTCCTTGTCGACGGTCACAGGGCCGGCCTTGCCGCCGGGAATGGTGATCGGGGTGATTTCCTCCGCGAAATAGCCGGCCGCGATCGCGGCGCCCGCGCGCTGCTGCGAGCGGATCGCGAAGGCGTCCTGATCGGCGCGCGAGACCTGGAATTCCTCGGCGACGTTCTCGCCGGTCTCGGGCATCGCGTCGACGCCATACTGCGCCTTCAGCAGCGGATTGATGAAGCGCCAGCCGATCGTGGTGTCGAAGATCTCAGCCGAGCGCGAGAACGCTTCCTGCGCCTTGCCCATCACGAAGGGCGCGCGCGTCATGGATTCGACGCCGCCGGCAATCGCAAGCTCGATCTCGCCGGAACGGATGGCGCGGCCGGCGGCACCGACCGCATCGAGGCCGGAGGCACAGAGCCGGTTCAGGGTCTGGCCCGGAACCGAATCCGGCAGGCCCGCAAGCAGCAGCGCCATGCGTGCAACGTTGCGGTTGTCCTCGCCGGCCTGGTTGGCACAGCCGAAGAAGACCTCGTCAACCTGTGCCCAATCGAGATTGGGGTGCTTGGCCATCAGAGCCTTGATCGGGGCCGCAGCCAAGTCGTCGGCACGCACCTTGGCGAGCGAGCCGCCAAAACGGCCGATGGGGGTCCGCACGGCATCGCAGATAAAGACGTCACGCATCGTTGTTCTCCCTGAATGCCGCGATCCGGCCTAAATTCTTCAATGTCGACGGAGTTTTAGGAGGGCGCCCGCGGCAGGTCAATTGACCGATACGCCCGTGTTCCGAGGGGTGCGCACGCGAGTTGCGCATGCCGCGGTGCGGACAACGTGGAAAACCTCCCCTCCCCGGCCAAAGCGATAGGAGCGCGGGGTGAAATTTTGTAGGTTGCGCCGCCCATGACGATGCAACAGCCGATCCCAGTGCCGCTCCCCGACGAAGCGGCCGCCCCGCAGGCGGAAGCCGCCGCGCGCGTCACGCCGATGATGGAACAGTACCTTGAAATCAAGGCGGCGCATCAGGGCCTCTTGCTGTTCTACCGGATGGGCGACTTTTACGAGCTGTTCTTCGAGGACGCAGAGATCGCCTCCAAGACACTCGGCATCGTGCTGACCAAGCGCGGCAAACATCAAGGCGCCGATATCCCGATGTGCGGCGTGCCGGTCGAGCGCTCCGAGGATTATCTGCACCGGCTGATCGCCGGCGGCCACCGGGTCGCAGTGTGCGAGCAGACCGAGGATCCCGCCGCCGCCAGGGCGCGCGGCAACAAGAGCGTCGTGCGCCGCGGCGTGGTGCGCCTGGTCACGCCGGGCACGCTGACCGAGGACACGCTGCTCGACGCGCGCGCCAACAATTACCTGCTGGCGCTCGCGCGCGCGCGCTCATCGGCGGGCGGTGACCGCTTTGGCCTCGCCTGGATCGACATCTCGACCGCCGAATTCATGGTGACGGAATGTTCGGGCGGCGAACTCGCCGCCACGCTCGCGCGCATCAATCCGAACGAGGTGATCGTCACCGACGCACTCTATAACGATAGCGAGCTCGGACAGACCCTGCGCGAGCTGCCGGCGGTGACGCCGCTGACCCGCGACGTCTTCGACGGCGCCACCGCCGAGAAGCGGCTGTGCGACTATTTTGCCGTCGCGACCATGGACGGACTGTCGCGGCTCACGCGGCTGGAAGCCACTGCTGCCGCCGCTGCCGTCACCTATGTTGACCGCACCCAGGTCGGCAAGCATCCGCCGCTGTCGCCGCCAGCGCGTGAAGCCTCGGGTGCGACCATGGCGATTGATCCCGCCACTCGCGCCAATCTCGAACTGACGCGGACGCTGACCGGAGAACGCCGCGGCTCGCTGCTCGATGCGATCGACTGCACGGTGACCTCGGCCGGTTCGCGCCTGCTGGCGCAGCGGCTTGCCGCGCCGCTGACCGATGCGGCGGCGATTGCGCGGCGGCTCGATGCCGTCGGCAGCTTCGTTGCCGACTCGGCCGCGCGCGAGGACATCCGCAGCATCCTGCGCGGCGCCCCCGACATGTCGCGGGCGCTGGCCCGTATATCGGTCGGCCGCGGCGGGCCGCGCGACCTCGCCGGCCTGCGCGACGGCATCATCGCCGCCGACCAGGTGCTGACGCGGCTTGGCGAACTCGACCAGCCACCGCAGGAGATCGCCGCGGTGATGGCGGCGCTGCAAAGGCCATCGCGCGAGCTCGCGGCGGAATTCGCCCGGGCGCTCGACGATCAACTGCCGCTCATCAAGCGCGACGGCGGGTTCGTTCGCCAGGGCTATGAGCCTGCGCTGGACGAAACGCGAAACCTGCGCGACGCCTCGCGCCTGGTGGTGGCCTCGATGCAGGCGCGCTACGCCGACGACACGGGGGTGAAGGGTCTCAAGATCCGGCACAACAACGTGCTCGGCTATTTCGTCGAAGTTACCGCGCAGCACGGCGACAAGCTGATGTCGGCGCCGCTGAACGCGACTTTCATCCACCGCCAGACGCTGGCCGGCCAGGTCCGCTTCACCACCTCGGAACTGGGGGAGATCGAAGCCAAGATCGCCAATGCCGGCGACCGCGCACTCGGGCTCGAGCTCGAAATTTTCGAGCGGCTCTGCACCAAGGCGTTGGCAATCAGCGAGGAGCTGCGCGCCGCCGCCCACGCCTTTGCGCTGCTCGACGTCGCGACGTCGCTTGCCAAGCTGGCGATCGACGAGACCTATGTGCGGCCCGAGGTGGACTCGTCTCTCGGCTTTGCCATCGAGGCCGGCCGTCATCCGGTGGTCGAGCAGGCCTTGAAGCGCAATGGCGAGCCGTTCATCGCCAATGCCTGCGACCTCTCGCCGGGCCCTGCGCAAAAATCCGGCCAGCTCTGGCTGCTGACCGGTCCGAACATGGCCGGTAAGTCGACCTTCCTGCGCCAGAACGCGCTGATTGCGTTGCTTGCCCAGATCGGCAGCTTCGTGCCGGCGACACGGGCGCGGATCGGCATCATCGACCGCCTGTTCTCGCGTGTCGGCGCCGCCGACGATCTCGCCCGCGGCCGCTCCACCTTCATGGTCGAGATGGTCGAGACGGCCGCGATCCTGAACCAGGCCGGCGAGCGCGCGCTCGTGATCCTCGATGAAATCGGCCGCGGCACCGCGACCTTCGACGGCCTCTCGATCGCCTGGGCCGCGATCGAGCACCTGCACGAGAGCAATCGTTGCCGCACGCTGTTCGCGACGCATTACCACGAACTGACCGCCCTCTCCGCAAAACTGCCGCGGATGTTCAACGCGACCGTGCGGGTGAAGGAATGGCAGGGCAACGTCGTGTTTCTGCACGAGGTGTTGCCGGGTTCGGCCGATCGCTCTTACGGCATCCAGGTCGCCAAGCTCGCGGGCCTGCCGCCGGCCGTGATCACGCGCGCGAAATCGGTGCTGGCGAAGCTGGAAGCCCAGGATCGCGGTCAGACCGCGCGCGCGCTCGCCGACGATCTGCCGCTGTTCGCAGTGCCCTCGCGCGCCGCCGCAGAAGCCGCCCCGCTGAGCGAGGCCGAACTGCTGATGGACGCGGTGAAGGCACTGCATCCGGACGAGATGTCGCCGCGCGAAGCGCTCGATGCGCTGTATGCGTTGAAGGCCAAGCTGCCGAAGCAGTGAGCGGTCCTTCCGCAATCGTGATTGCGAGCGGAGCGGAGCAATCCAGAATCTCTTCGCGGCGGCAGTCTGGATTGCTTCGTCGCTTCGCTCCTCGCAATGACGAGCCTAGTGCGCCAATCGCTTCCTTCGCCCGTTCCACCACAGCGTCAGATTCCAAACGACGCAGGTCGCAAGCCCCATGCAGAGCCCGATCGCGGAGCCGAAATTGGCGGCGCCGACGTGCAACACCGCGATTGCCATGCCGAATCCGAGCAGACCCCAGGCGGAGTTGGCCAGCACCGCAGCAGTCGGAGGGCCGCCGATGCGCGGATGCAGGATCACCATGATGCTGGTGAACACGACCGGGTAGAGCGCGATGATGCCGCTGATGCGGGGGCCGACCGAACTCGATGTCGAGACGACGATGGCGACGAGCGTCGCCACCAGCAATGCCCGCATCGGCACGTCATACCAACGCCGCGTCACCAGCGGCATCTTCACGTGGCGATAGCCCGCGAGCAGCGGAATGCAGATGCCGAACGCGATCAGATTGGCGGCGAGCCCGGCGGTGAGCGACCAGTCGAACTGCTTGATGATCGATGCGAACACGATCCAGACCGCGACCGCGCTTCCGCAACTCACCAGAAGGCTGCGCCGCTGTGCCAGCACCACATAGGTAACGCACATGAAGATCGTCGCTGCATTGACCGGCAAGCTCGACAGTGCGCCCTGCGCGATGAAGGCGGCATCGTGGTCGAGCGCGAGGAAGACGTAGGATGGTCCGGCCGAAACCGGCAAGGTCGCGACCAGCGCGCCGATCACCGGCCCTGAGCGCTCGGTGATGATCGAAGCCGTCACGACGAACGCCGCCGCGACCATCATGCGCAGAACGAGGATGAGGATGAAGTGGAGCTCGGGGGACATTTTTTTCTTTTGTCGTCCCGGGCTTCGCCGAGACGACACGAATTGTTGGGCGAGCGAGCGGCCTTCGCTCGCTACATCCGCTGCATCGACACCGAGACCTTCGGGCCGTTCTTGATGGTCTGATAGACCACGCAATAGCGCTCGGTGAGCTTGAGCAGCAGGTCGAGCTTGTCTTGCGGCGCATCAGTGTCGACGTCGAAGCGCAGGCGTATCTCGGCGAAGCCGACCGGCGTCTCCTTGTCGACGCCGAGCGTGCCGCGGAAATCGAGATCGCCCTCGGCGTAGACGTTGCCGGTCTTCAAGGGCACCTCGATGGCGGTCGCGACCGATTTCAGCGTGACGCCGGCGCAGGCGACCAGCGCCTCCAGCAGCATGTCGCCGGAGCAAAGCTCCAGGCCGGAGCCGCCGGTCGCGGGATGCAGGCCGGCCATTGCGATGGCGCGGCCGGTCTCGACCTTGCAGGCGATGCCCTCGCTGTCGGTCGAGCCCTTGGCCTTCAACGTGATCATCGCGGTCTTGGGGTCAGTCTTGTAGCGCTCCTTGATCGGGGCCTGCATCTGGCGCAGTGCTGCGGCGTCCATTTTGTCTCTCCCGGGAAAATTGCCTCTACAAAGTACCGGATCGCGATGTACAGGCTCAGAGAGAAATTGTCACCACCACATGGCCTGACCGGGACCCTGGGTTGCGTCACGGTCGGGCACGCTGCGGTCGAGCGAACGGTCGAGTGACGTCAGCACACTCCGCTTGAAATTCTCGAACAGCGGCGAATTGCGGTCGCGCGGCCGGCCGAGATTGATCTCGATCTGGTCGAACAGCCGGCCCGGCCGCGGCCGCATCACCAGCACGCGGTCGGCCAGCACCACGGCCTCGTCGACGTCATGCGTGACGAGGATGAGCGTCGGCCGCGTGTCGGCCCAGAGATCGAGCAGATGATCCTGGAGGTCGCGGCGGGTGAAAGCGTCGAGCGCCGAGAACGGCTCGTCGAGCAAGAGCACCTCGGGCTGCGGCACCAGCGCGCGGGCGATCGCGACGCGCTGTGCCTGCCCGCCCGAGAGCTCGCGCGGCCACGCCTGCGCCTTTTCGGCCAGCCCGACACGCTCGAGCGCACGCGCCACCTTTTCACGCCGCTCGGTCGCGGGCCCATCGGCAAGACCGAAGCCGATATTATCGGCGACGCTGAGCCAGGGCAGCAGCCGCGGCTCCTGGAAGATGATGCCGATCTTGGCATGCGGCGCGGCGATCGCCTCGTTGTCGAGCGTCACCGCGCCCGAGCTTGCGCGGTCGAGGCCGGCGATGGCGCGCAGCAGCGTGGACTTGCCGCAGCCCGAGCCGCCGATGATGGCGACGATCTCGCCTTGCCTGATCTCGGCGGAGAAGCGCGCCAGCGCCTGCACGCCGTTGGGATAGGTCTTGCTGACCCGGTCGAGCGCCAGCATCGCCTTATGCTCCCACCGTACGCCCGAAGGCGTCCTGCCAGCGCAGGAAGGGCGCAGCCGCGATCTCGATCAGCCAGTCCGTGAGCTTGCCGAGGATCGCGAAGATCACGATGGCGGCGAGGATCTGCGCGGGCTTGCCGAGCTGCTGGCCGTCGAGCAGGAGATAGCCGAGGCCTTCGGACGCGCCGATCAGCTCGGCCGCCACCACGAACATCCAGCCCAGACCAAGACCGACGCGCAAGGACACGACATAGGCCGGCAGCACCGCAGGCAGCAGGATCCGCCGGATCATGGCAGGTCCAGAGAGACGGAAGGTGCGACCGACCTCGACGATCTTGCGATCTACGATGAGGATCGCACCCATCACGCCGAGATAGACCGGGAAGAACACGCCGACCGCGATCAGCGCGATCTTCGAGGTCTCGAAGATGCCGAGCCAGAGAATGAACAGCGGCACCCAGGCCAGCGAGGGGATAGCGCGCAGCGCCTGCACAGTCGGATCGAGCAGCCGCCGCGCCAGCGACCAATAGCCGGATATGGCGCCGAGCAAGGTGCCCGCGACCACGCCGAACGCAAAGCCAAGACCAACGCGCCACAGTGTCGCGGCGATGTGACGGACCAACTCGCCGGAGCGGGCAAGATCAACGATGGTGGCGAACACGCGCGAGGGCGGCGGCACCAGCCGGCCATTGGACCAGCCGCGCCAGACCAGGAACTCCCAACCGAGCGCGAGGGTCAGCGGCAGCAACACACCCAGCAATGGACGCGCATAACGCGACAACCACGAAGGCGCGGCGGCGCTTTCGGCCGGTTCCGTGGTCTGTTGCAGGACTGGCGCCTCAGAGATCATGGCCGGTAGGAAGCGCGTCTCGTCAGGGAATGCAACACTACTCTTGCCGCGCCCTCCGCTGCTTTTCCCTTCTCCCCTTGTGGGAGAACGTGGCATAGGCGACCTTCAGCCGCCGTCCTTAAAAGAACGCCGACGCTTCGCGGCGGCTATGGCGCCGGATGAGGGGTTCTCTCGGCTCGCAATACCGATCGTGAGGAAAGATACCCCTCACCCGCCTCGCTTCGCGAGGCACCCTCCCCCACAAGGGGGGAGGGAAAGAGCACCTTAATTCGTCGGCAGCGGGACCTGGTCATCGATCAGAGCATCGAGCGTCGCCTTCACATCGACCTTGGCATCGACCACGCCGGCCTGTTGCAGGGCGAGGCCTGCGGCGAGGATCGACTCGCGCTGGGGCGCGCCGATGCGGCTGTGGGTCAGCTCGGTGCGCTCCTTGAGCTGCTTGTCGACGACAGGTTCCGGCAGCTTGGTCACGGCAATGAAGGTCTTCTTGAGCTCGTCGTAATTCGCCAGCGAGTATTTGCGCGCCTCTTCGTACACCGCGAGCACGCGGCGGGCGGCGTCCGGATAGTCTTTCAAAAACTGCTCGCGCACATTGAGGATGCCCCAAGTGTTGGCGTCGGCCTTGCGGTAGAACAGTTTCGCGCCCTCCTCGACCTCGGCCTGCGCCATCATCGGATCGAGCCCGGCCCACGCATCGACGTCGCCGCGGATCAGCGCGGTCTTGCCGTCGGCGTGCTGGAGCAGCACCGGCGTGATGTCCTTTTCGGTGAGACCTGCGCCAAGCAATGCGCGCACTAGGAAGATGTGCGGATCGGTGCCGCGCGTTACCGCGACGCGCTTGCCCTTGAGGTCGACGACATTAGCGATCTTGGAATCCTTTGATGTCACCAACGCCGTCCATTCGGGCCGCGAATAGACGTAGATCGACTTGATCGGGTTGCCGTTGATACGGGCGACCAGCGCCGCCGAGCCCGCGGTCGAGCCGAAGTCGATCGAACCGGCGTTGAGGAATTCGAGCGCCTTGTTGGAGCCGGCCGACTGCACCCAGGTGACGGTGATGCCGTCCTTGGCGAACTCTTTTTCCAGGAGCCCCTTCTGCTTCAGGACCATCGACACCGGATTATAGGTCGCCCAGTCGATACGGATTTCCTTGAGCGGATCCGCCGCCCGCGCCACGGGGGACATGGCGAGAGCGACCGCTCCCGCCAACAGTATGCGTCGTGTAATCCTGATCATGCCCGGCCTCCTCAAAACTTCATTGTTTTTCAATGAGTTATATCTAGAGGTCAACGAGAAAATCCATCCCTCGAAAGCGCGCCGGCTGAGAACAGCTTTGCCCAAAGCCGCACCTTTCCAGCATGGAACGACTATTGCGAGAGAATGGCGGGTGACAGGGCCGGCCGCCTCTTATATCCGGTGAGACATGGACAGCGTTGCGACTGAGCAGAAGGCCGAGGTGGACGATCGCTTCGACACCGCGCGGATCACCGCCGCGGTCGATGCGCTTGCCGAGAAGCACCAGGGACGCGAGGACGCGTTCCGCACGGCCATGGCGCAACTGCTCAAAGCCGAGCTGATTGCGTCGCGCGCTGCGGCACAGACGATCCTGCTGAAGGACCGTCATGGCCGGCGCTGCGCCGAGCGGCTGTGCCACGTGCAGGACGAGATCATCCGCATCCTGTATTCGGCGGCAACTCGTCATCTCTACCGCTCGCCGATCCCGAGCGGCGCCGAGCGCATGGCGGTGGTGGCGACCGGCGGCTATGGCCGCGGCCTGATGGCTCCCGAGTCCGACATCGATCTGCTCTTCATCCTGCCCTACAAGCAGACCGCCTGGGGTGAGCAGGTCGCCGAAGCCATTCTCTATTGCCTCTGGGACATGGGGCTGAAGGTCGGTCACGCCACGCGCTCGGTCGACGAGTCGATCCGGCAGGCGCGCGGCGACATGACCATCCGCACCGCGATCCTGGAGACGCGCTTCCTTACCGGCGACCGGCCGCTTTATGACGAGCTGGTCGCCCGCTTCGACAAGGAAGTCGTGCAAGGCACCGCGTCCGAATTCGTCACCGCAAAGCTCGCCGAGCGTGAGGAGCGGCATCGCCGCGGCGGCCAATCGCGATATCTGGTCGAACCCAACGTCAAGGACGGCAAGGGTGCCCTGCGCGACCTGCACACGCTGTTCTGGATCGCGAAGTACGTCTACCGCGTGAGCGACACCGACGAGCTGGTCGACCGCGGCGTGTTCGACGCGCAGGAATACCGCACCTTCCGCCGCTGCGCCGACTTCCTCTGGTCGGTGCGCTGCAATCTTCACTTTTACTCCGGCCGCCCTGAAGAGCGCCTCTCCTTCGACCTCCAGCGCGAGATCGCGGTCCGGCTCGGCTACACCTCGCATCCCGGCATGCAGGACGTCGAACGCTTCATGAAGCACTACTTCCTGGTCGCCAAGGAAGTCGGCAACCTCACCGCCATTCTTTGCGCCAAGCTCGAGGACCAGCAGGCCAAGCCCGCGCCGGTGCTGAGCCGGATGATGGCGCGGCTTCGCCCCACCGCGGTGAAGCGGCGGGTGCCCGACAGCGACGACTTCATCGTCGACAACAACCGCATCAACGTCGCCGCGCCAGACGTGTTCAAGCACGATCCGGTCAATTTGATCCGCATCTTCCGCCTGGCGCAGAAGAACAATCTCGCCTTCCACCCGGACGCGATGCGCGACGTGACGCGTTCGCTCGGCCTGATCAACGCGCAGATGCGCGAGAATCCCGAAGCCAACCGGCTGTTGATGGAGATCCTGACATCCGACAACGCGGAAATCGTGCTGCGGCGGATGAACGAGACCGGCGTGCTCGGCCATTTCATCCGCGCGTTCGGCAAGATCGTCTCGATGATGCAGTTCAACATGTATCATCACTACACCGTCGACGAGCATTTGATCCGCTGCGTCGGCTTCCTCCAGGACATCGAACGCGGCGGCATCGAGGAATTCGCGGTGGCGAGCGACCTGATGCGCAAGATCCGGCCGGAGCATCGCTCCGTGATCTACATTGCGACGCTGCTGCACGACGTCGCCAAGGGCCGGCCCGAGGATCACTCGATCGCCGGCGCCAAGGTGGCGCGACGGCTTTGCCCACGGCTCGGCTTCAGTCCGGCCGACACCGAACTCGTGGCCTGGCTGATCGAGGAGCATCTGACGATGTCCACGGTCGCGCAGTCGCGCGATCTCTCCGACCGCAAGACCATCGAGAATTTCGCCGCCGTGGTGCAGTCGGTCGAGCAGATGAAGCTCTTGACGATCCTGACCACGGCCGACATCCGCGGCGTCGGTCCAGGCGTATGGAATGGCTGGAAGGCGCAGCTTTTGCGCTCGCTGTACTACGAGACGGAGCCGGTGCTGACGGGCGGCTTCTCGGAGGTTGACCGCGGCAAGCGCCTCACGGCCGCATACGCCGAATTCCGTAACGCCTTCGCGGAATGGCCGGCGGAGGAGCTCGACGCCTATATCGGCCGGCACTATCCGGCCTATTGGCTCAAGGTCGAGCTGCCGCGCAAGATCCGCCACGCGCGCTTCGTCCGTGCCAGCGAGCAGGCCGGCCACAAGCTCGCGATCAATGTCGGCTTCGACGAGGTGCGTGGCGTCACCGAGCTGACGATCTTCGCCGCCGACCATCCCTGGCTGCTGTCGATCATCGCGGGCGCCTGCGCCTCGGCCGGCGCCAACATCGTCGACGCCCAGATCTACACCACGACCGATGGCCGCGCGCTCGACACGATCTCGATCTCCAGGGAATACGACCGTGACGAGGACGAGGGACGGCGCGCGACGCGGATCGGCGAGATGATCGAGGACGTGCTGGAAGGCAAGCTGCGTCTGCCCGAGGTGGTGGCGCGGCGCACCGTGCGCGGCAAGGCGCGGCCGTTCGTGATCGAGCCGGAAGTGACCATCAACAACCAATGGTCCGACCGCTACACAGTGATCGAAATGTCCGGCCTCGACCGCCCCGGCCTGCTCTACGAGCTGACCACCGCGATCTCGAAGCTCAACCTCAACATCGCCTCGGCTCATGTCGCGACCTTCGGCGAGCGCGCCCGCGACGTGTTCTACGTCACCGATCTCCTGGGCGCACAGATCAGCGCGCCGACACGCCAGGCCGCGATCAAGAGCGCGCTGACCCACGTGATGGCCGGCGACAAGGCGGTTCAGCCCGCGGCGTGACTTTCTCTCGTCATTTCGGGCTGAATCATCGCGCCGACTTTTGTTCGGAGAATCGTAGCGCGTTCACCAGTGCCGACAGCGCGGCTGGTTGATGCTGACGACTGGGATAATACATGAAGAAGCCGGGAATGGGCGGAGTCCAATCCTCCAGCACCCGAACAAGGCGGCGCTTCGCAACATATTCGGCGACCTGCTCTTCATAGGCTAATCCGATACCAACCCCGGCGAGCGCCGCCTGAATCACCAGGTGAGTATCGTCAATGATGAGCGGGCCGTTCACGTTGATCGTGACCGACTTTCGTCCCTGCTCAAACTCCCACCGATATGGACCACCCGCAAGACGCAGGGTAATGCACCGGTGATCGTTGAGATCCTTTGGCTTTTTGGGAATGCTTCGTGAAGCGAAATAGCGTGGCGACCCCACGACCGCCAATCGCAGCTCGGGCGTGACGCGAACCGCGATCATGTCCTTTTGAATGTACTCGCCAAGCTGGATACCGGCATCGAACTCGCCTGCAACAAGGTCCACGGGGCCAGTGACGGTGACA
This sequence comes from Bradyrhizobium sp. 44, assembly GCF_023073095.1. Lineage (NCBI taxonomy): Bacteria > Pseudomonadati > Pseudomonadota > Alphaproteobacteria > Hyphomicrobiales > Nitrobacteraceae > Bradyrhizobium > Bradyrhizobium sp. 44. Next base: position 209,246 of record NZ_JADPIY010000008.1, on the reverse strand, counting down.
ACGTCCAGAACGATGTCCGGGTAGGCTTCGGCGAAAGCTCTCAACCGCGGCAACAATACCATCACGGCAGCTGATCGTGACATTACAATTCGAAGGCGACCTTCAGGCCGGCGCCGAACGCTTCGGGCCCTGTCGAGGGCGTGACGAATTTGCTCAAGTGCCGGAGACAAGTCTTCCAAAAGAGCTGCCCCCGCGGCGGTTGGCGCAACGCTCTTGGTTGTTCGAGCGAGCAGCTGCAGCTCAAGCCGTTGCTCGAGCCTCCGGATCGTGTGGCTCAAGGCAGACTGAGACACACCCAGCTTTATCGCAGCGCGCGTAAAGCTTCGTTCACTGGCTACGATTGCAAACGTCGCGAGTTCGTTCATGTCGTTTGTCATATTGATGAATATCGCTCATAAGGCTGCGCCATACAAGGCGTCTAGTTTCATAAGCCACGACGCCGTAGGCTTGCGCGAGCAAGAAAGCGCCGTGCAGTGCTTTCCTGCATGTGGTGGCAGGTTGACGCTCGGCACAGCTCGCCCGGCCGCATGAACGATTTCGGTGTACCAGCTTTGAGGATGACAATGGATACGGACATTTCCGCCTTGCGCTCCCTTGCGCAGACCTATTTCGATGCTGCCTATGAAATGGATGCCGAGAAATTTGCATCCATATTTCATCCCTTGAGTTCCGTGACGAAGGTCGCCGAGGACGGCAACGTGGGCGTGACGCCAATTGCGACCTGGCTGGCAGCGGTCCGCAACATGGAAGCTCCAAAGCAACAGGGATTCGAGCGCGATGATCAGATCCTGTCAACGGATGTTGAAGGAGAGCTCGCGCTTTTGAAGGTGAAATTGCACATTCCGCCGCGTCGCTTCACGGACCTGTTGTCTTGCCTGAAGGTGAACGGGACCTGGAAGATCGTGCAGAAAGTGATGACGTCGAACGCCTGACGGATTCGGTCACTCGAGAGAAGAGCGGCGAAGGCTCGCTTGACGACCCGCCGCCGGTCGCCGCCAATCGTTCAACGCGTTGTCGAACCGGCTTAGACCGCCACGCCTTCATGCCGCAGCAGCCAGCGCTTGCGCTCGAGGCCGCCGCCGTACTTCACCAGAGAACCATCGGCGCCGATCAGACGGTGGCACGGCAGCACCACGCTGATCGGATTGGAGCCGTTGGCATGGCCGACGGCGCGAATGGCCTTGGGCATGTCGATCCTGGCGGCGAGCGCGCCGTAACTCATCGTGGTGCCGGCAGGAATTTGCGCCAACGCATTCCAGACCTTCTGCTGGAACGGCGTGCCGGCGATGCGCCAGGCGATGCCTGAGAGCTGGCCGAGATCGCCATCGAAATAATCCGATAGCGCAGTCCGCATGGCTGCGGGCGCGGGCTGGTCACGCAACTCCACCACACCGTAATGCAGGCGCAAGAGCTCGCGCATGCGGTGCTCGTAATCGGCCCAGTCGAGCGCGCGCAAGGTGCCCGCAGCGTCGGTGACCAGCAGCGCAATCCCAATCGGGGTCGCCAGCCGATCGAGGCCGAAGCTTACAGGTGATTTGGTCGGTCGCGCGGGCATTGCGGCACCATGGCATCGAAACACGCCATCGCAATTGCCACGCCGGCCGTGCTAGCGTCCACCCGAAAGCTGACGCCGGGGGAGCTCAACTTGTTCTGGATCGCGAATATCCTGGTGGCGCTGGTCGTCGCACTGCACGCTTACTTCCTGATCCTGGAGATGTTTCTCTGGGACAAGCCGCAGGGCTTGAAGGTTTTCCGCAACACGCCGGAGAAGGCAGCGACCACAAAGGTGCTGGCGGCCAACCAGGGGCTCTATAACGGCTTTCTGTCCGCCGGCCTGGTCTGGGGGCTGGTGCACGGCAATCCGGCCTTCGCGTTCCAGATCAAGGCATTCTTCCTGCTCTGCGTGATCGTGGCCGGCGCTTATGGCGCAGCGACCGTCAGCACGCGCATCCTGATGGTGCAGGCGCTGCCGGCGGCGCTCGCGCTGTTAGCGCTGTTCCTGGCCTGAGACGCCATAGCGCGGCGCCGCGATCCTTGCGCGTCGCCTGCCGTTCCTCCACAATCTCCGACAGCGATGGCGACCGTTGGCAATCAGCGGGACAAGACCGTCGGTCGGAAATTCCGTCAGGAGGAACAACCCCACATGAGCAATCGCAGAGCCTTCATCACTGCCACGGCGGCGCTCGCCTTCGCGTTCTCCGCCAACCAAGCTCTCGCCCAGAAGAAATACGACACCGGCGCGAGCGACACCGAGATCAAGATCGGCCAGACCGTGCCGTTCTCCGGGCCCTATTCCGTCTACGCCAATATCGGCAAGACCCAGGCCGCCTACTTCAAGATGATCAACGATCAGGGCGGCATCAACGGCCGCAAGATCAATCTGATCCAATATGACGACGCCTATTCGCCGCCGAAGACGGTCGAGCAGGTGCGCAAGCTCGTCGAAGGCGACGAGGTGCTGTTCACCTTCCAGATCATCGGCACCGCCGCGAACGCCGCCGTGCAGAAATATCTCAACGGCAAGAAGATCCCGCAGCTGCTGGCCTCGACCGGCGCCGCGCGCTTCAACGATCCGCAGAACTATCCATGGACCATCGCCTACAATCCCAACTACGTGTCCGAGGGGCGCATCTACGCCAAGTACATCCTCAAAGAGCATCCGAACGCCAAGATCGGCGTGCTCTATCAGAACGACGACATGGGCCGAGACTATCTCGCCGGCCTCAAGAGCGGTCTCGGTGACAAGGCCGCCGGCATGATTGTCGGCGAAGTCTCCTACGAGGTCACCGATCCCACGGTGGACTCTCAGGTGGTCAAGCTGAAGTCGTTGGGCGCCGATCTTTTCTATGATGCCTCGACACCCAAGTTCGCGGCGCAGGCGATCAAGAAAGTCGCCGAGCTCGGCTGGACGCCGGTGCACATTCTCGACATCAACGCGAGCCCGATCTCGGCGACGCTGAAGCCGGCCGGCCTCGATATCTCCAAGGGCATCATATCGACCCAATACGGCAAGGAGCCCGGCGATCCGCAGTGGAAGGACGATCCGGGCGTGAAAGCGTTCTTCGCCTTCATGGACAAGTATTTCCCCGAAGGCGACAAGCTCAACACCGTCAACACCTATGCTTATTCCGTCGCCGAATTGCTGACGCAAGTTCTGAAACAGTGCGGCGACGACCTGTCGCGTGAGAACGTGATGAAGCAGGTCGCCAATATCAAGGACTTCACTCCGAGCTTCGCGCTGCCCGGCATCAAGATCAACACCGGGCCGAACGACTACCGCGTCAACAAGCAGATGCAGATGATGAAGTTCAACGGCGAACGCTGGGAGCTGTTCGGCCCGATCATGGAGGATGCGGGTCCAGCGGGTTAATCTCTCGGAGTTTCATAGGGTGGGCTACGCCCGGCGGACTGCACTTCGCGCATCCGCCGGGGCTGGGCCCACCTTAACGAACTTGCTGAGACGTTGCGTATCCTACGAACTGCGGGTGCACGCCCACCTTGCGTTGCAGCAATGCCTCATTCACACTCGACCTCAGCGGTGACGCCCCGTGCGCATGAGCGCTCCCGATTGATCACCGGCAATAAACAATGAGGAAATGCGAATGAGAAATGGAATTCTGCATCTGGCCACGGCAACGGCGCTGACCCTGGCGCTGTCGGTCTCGGCGGCCAATGCCCAGAAGAAATATGATCCGGGTGCCAGCGATACCGAGATCAAGGTCGGCCAGACGATGCCGTTTTCTGGACCGGCGTCGGCCTATTCGTCAATCGGCAAGACCCAGGCCGCCTATTTCAAGATGATCAACGACCAGGGCGGCGTCAACGGCCGCAAGATCAATCTGATCCAGTATGACGACGCCTACTCGCCGCCGAAAGCTGTGGAGCAGATTCGCAAGCTCGTCGAGAGCGACGAGGTCCTGCTGACCTTCCAGATCATCGGCACGCCGGTGAACGCAGCTGTGCAGAAATATCTCAATTCGAAGAAGGTGCCGCAACTGTTCGCGGCGACCGGCGCCTCGAGGTTCACGGATCCGAAGAACTTCCCGTGGACGATGGGCTTCAACCCCAACTACTTCGTCGAAGGCCGCATCTACGGACAGTACATACTGAAGGAGCATCCGAACGCCAAGATCGGCGTGCTCTATCAGAACGACGACCTCGGCAAGGACTATCTGAACGGCATCAAGGCCGGCCTCGGCGACAAGGCTGCCAAGATGATCGTGACCGAAGCTTCCTACGAAGTCTCCGATCCGACTGTCGATTCGCAGATCCTCAAGATCAAGGACGCCGGCGCCGATTTGTTCTTCAGCGCCACCACGCCGAAGCAGGCGGCGCAGGCGATCAAGAAGATCGCCGAGATGGGCTGGCATCCGGTGCAGATCGTCGACATCAACGCCACCTCGGTCGGCGCGGTGCTGAAGCCGGCCGGCCTCGACGCCGCCAAGGGCCTGATTAGCGTCAATTACGGCAAGGAACCGCTCGATCCGACATGGAAGGACGACGCCGGCCTCAAGAGGTATTTCGACTTCATGGCCAAGTATTATCCGGATGGCGACAAGGATTCGAACTTCAACACCTACGGTTACAGCACGGCGCAGCTGCTGGTCCATGTGCTGAAGCAGTGCGGCGACGACCTCACGCGGGAGAACGTGATGAAGCAGGCCGCGTCGCTGAAGGACGTGACCAGCGACACCGCGTTGCCCGGCATCAAGGCCAACACCTCACCGACCGACTACCGGGTCAACAAGCAGCTTCAGATGATGAAGTTCAACGGCGAACGCTGGGAGCTGTTCGGCCCGATCATTGAGGATGCGAGTCCGGCGGGTTAGTTCTCGTAGGCAACTGCCTCAACGTCGTCATGCCCGGGCTTGTCCCGGGCATCCACGTTCTTGCGGCAGCAAAGGAAGGCGTGGATGGCCGGGTCAAGCCCGGCCATGACGGCAAATCAATCCGGCACCTCGCCAAAGTTCTTTCCGACCGGCAGCACCGCGTGCCGAATGAGCCGTGAATCCTCCACCGCGGCCTGCCTGTGCTTCACCGCTTCGCGATAGACGGGATCGCGGATCATCTCGACGAAGGCGGCGACGCTTGGGTATTCGGCGATGAAACAGTGGTCCCAGCGCTCGGTCTCCGGGCCGATCAGCGTCAGCTCGAATTTGCCCTGCCACACGATGCGGCCGCCGAGGCGTTCGAACACCGGGCCGCTCTCGTGGCCATAGGCCGCATAGGCTTCCGCGCCGCTCGCCTTGCGGCCATCCGGATAGGCCGCTTCCTTGCGCAAGCGCACCAGGTTGAGCATGTGGATCGGGCCGGGACGGTCGTTGTTCCGGAACTGCGCGAAAATCTCCTTGGTCGGATCGATGTGGCCCATCTGAGTTTCCTCTTGTTTTATGCCGGCGATCCTAGCTCTGCCGACCTCCCAGCGGAACTGCGGCCATCGAATGCCGCACCTCCTAATCACGCGTTAAGCTCTGGGTAACCGGGCCTTAAACAGCGACCGCTAGCGTGCGGCGGGGCGGGCTGACCGGGCGTTTGCGTATGGGGTTGGGAAAGAAAAAGGGTGGGCGCAAGGAGCCGCTGTTCGGCTTGCCTGCAGCACTCGCCGATCTGCGCCTGACCGCCGCCGACCGGATTCCTGGCGGCGATGACAAGCCGAAGAAATCAACGAAATCATCCGCCAAGCGCAAGAGCGAGGATGCTGGCGACGAGACGCCGCGCGAGCGGAAGGCGCCGGCTGGCCGCGGCAGTGCCAAGCGCCGATCCAAGTCACGCATCGGCGCAAGCCTTGGCCGCATGGTCTATTGGGGCGCGGTGCTGGGCCTGTGGGGCGCGATCGCCGTGATCGGCGTCGTGATCTATGTCGGCGCTCATCTGCCGCCGATCCAGTCGCTGGAAATCCCCAAGCGGCCACCGACCATCCAGATCGTCGGCATCGACGGCAGCATGCTGGCACAGCGCGGCGAGATGGCCGGCGCCAACGTCTCGCTGAAGGATCTGCCGCAATATCTGCCCAAGGCGTTCATCGCCATCGAAGACCGCCGCTTCTATTCGCATTTCGGCATTGATCCCGTCGGCATCCTGCGCGCGCTCGTCACCAACGTGCTCCATCGCGGCGTGTCGCAGGGCGGCTCGACGCTGACGCAGCAATTGGCGAAAAACCTGTTCCTGACCCAGGAGCGCACCATGGCGCGCAAGCTGCAGGAAGCGGAGCTCGCGATCTGGCTGGAGCGCAAACATTCCAAGAACGAGATCTTGGAGCTCTATCTCAACCGCGTCTATTTCGGCTCCGGCGCCTATGGCGTCGAGGCCGCCGCGCAACGCTATTTCGGCAAGTCGGCCAAGAACGTCACCGTCGCGGAAGCAGCGATGCTGGCCGGCCTCGTCAAGTCGCCTTCGCGGCTGGCGCCGAACCGCAACCCCGAGGGCGCGGAAGCACGCGCGAAAATCGTGCTCACGGCGATGGCCGATGCCAAATTCATCAGCGAAGCGCAGGCGCAGGCCTCGATCGGCCAACCCTCCTACAATGTGAAGCCGGTCGGCGCCGGCACGATCAACTACGTCGCCGACTGGATCGGCGAGGTGCTGGACGATCTGGTCGGCCAGATCGACGAGAGCATCAAGGTCGAGACCACGATCGATCCGAAGCTCCAGAGCGTGGCGGAAGCCGCCATCATCGACGAGCTGGCAGCCAAGAGCGTGAAGTTCAACGTCAGCCAGGGCGCGCTGGTGGCGATGACGCCTGACGGCGCGGTGCGCGCCATGGTGGGCGGGCGGAACTATTCCGAGAGCCAGTACAACCGCGCGGTCACCGCCAGGCGCCAGCCCGGCTCCTCGTTCAAGCCGTTCGTGTACCTCACCGCGCTCGAGCAGGGACTGACGCCCGACACGATCCGCCAGGACGCGCCGATCGAGGTCAAGGGCTGGAGACCCGAGAACTACACGCACGAATATTTCGGCGCGGTGTCGCTGACCCAGGCGCTCGCGATGTCGCTCAACACGGTCGCCATCCGCCTCGGCCTCGAGGTCGGCCCGAAGAACGTGGTGCGCACCGCGCACCGGCTCGGCATCTCCTCGAAGCTCGAGCCCAACGCCTCGATCGCGCTCGGCACCTCCGAAGTCTCGATGGTCGAGCTGGTCGGCGCCTATGCACCCTTTGCCAATGGCGGCTTCACGGCGACGCCGCATGTCGTCACGCGGATCAGGACGCTCGGTGGCAAGCTGCTCTACATGCGCCAGGCGGACGAGCACAATCAGGTGGTCGACCCGCGCTATGTCGGCATGATGAACGCGATGATGCGGGAAACGCTGATCAGCGGCACCGCCAAGAAGGCGGAGATCCCGGGCTGGCCGGCGGCCGGCAAGACCGGCACCAGCCAGGACTACCGTGACGCCTGGTTCATCGGCTACACCGCCAACCTCGTCACCGGCGTGTGGCTCGGCAATGACGACAACTCGCCGACCAAGAAGGCAACCGGCGGCGGCCTGCCGGTCGAAGTCTGGTCGCGCTTCATGAAGACGGCGCACGAAGGCGTGCCGGTGGCAGCCTTGCCGAGCTCTCCAGGTGGCTGGGGTCTGTCGAACCTCGCGCAGGCGACATCGCAGGTGTCGCCGCCGACAGCGGCAGCGCCCGCGCCGGCACCTGCCAACAACGGCGGCTATCGTCCGCCGCCGACGCGTGCCAATGCGCGTCCGGAGGCAGCCGCAGGACTCGATGGCTGGTTGATGGACCGGCTGTTCGGCGGAAATCGCTAGCGCCGACCTGAGGTCTTGGTGACCTCAAAACAAAAAAGCGCGAAAACAACCCCATGCACAGTAGCCGAGGATAACGAAATCAACGGCTTGCGCGGGCAGCACAGACGCTTGAATCGCGCGCGCGGCTGTCATTCGCCGCGGGCGCGGGGAAGCCAATACGGCGCGGCTCCTCGATTCAACAACAGCCGCTCTGGAATACTGGATCGCCCGCTTTCGCGGGCGATGACAGCGTCACATGAGGCATCAACGAGCCTTAATCCTCGACCCCGTACCGGTGCAAATCGTTGCCGTATGTATCGAGCCACTTCTTGGCGCGCTCCATCGACGGGCAGACCTTGCCGCAGACGCGCCAGAATCGCGCCGAGTGGTTCATCTCGACGAGATGGGCGACCTCGTGCGCGGCGAGATAGTCGAGCACATAGGGCGGCGCGAGGATCAGGCGCCAGGAGAACGACAACGAGCCGGCCGAGGTGCAGGAGCCCCAGCGGCTGGATTGATCGCGGATCGAGAGCCGCTTCACCTTGACGCCGAGCTCGGCGGCATAGGATTCCGCGGCACGCTGAAGATCGCGGCGCGCCTCGCGCTTGAGGAAGTCGCTGACGCGACGGTCCGCATGTTCGACGCCGCCGGCGACGCAGAGAATGCGTTCCCCGCTATCGCGCACTTCCGTCCACACCGTACCGCGGGTGCCGGCGCGATGAACGATGCGATGAGAAACACCGCGAAGCGGTATCACTGTGCCAGGCTGGAACGGTGCGGCCTTCGGCAAACGGCCGAGACGTGCCGCGATCCACGCGCCGTGGCGCTGCGCGAAGTCTTTTGCTTCGGCGAGAGTGCCGCGCGGCGGCATGGTGAGGATGGCTTCGCGATCGCTCGGATGAATTCTGAGCGTGTAACGGCGCGCGCGGCGATGCCGGCGCAGCCGAATCGCAAAATATTGCGATCCATGGGTGATCAGGAGGGTCTTCGGCTCGTGGGGCCGACGATAGAGGAGTGCGCGAGTGGCCATGTCTGTCAGTCCGGGGGGCAGGAGAGCGCCCGGATTCTGCCATAACCGCCGCCAGGGAAAGCGCTCGGCGCAAAAACAAATCATTTGCCCAATATACAGGGGTCTGGCGTCCGGGAGACCCTACAGACTGGGGTTGGAACCGGCTTTTTTCGCCCCCGCCAAGCGCATGCGGCACCCCCAAGGGGTGAGGTTGGACTCACTCCTACAAAGCTACCTAAATACCGCGAATCTGGGGGGAACTTGCCCCTGTCGGAGCCTCCGACAGGGCATCGATTTCCAGCGGGAAAGCCGAAAAACGCGATTATTCGGCTGCGAGCGCCTGCAATGAGCTCGGATTCGCCGCCGAGACCATGAAGTCGTGGATGCGTGGCACGATTTCCGATTTGAAGCGCGAGCCATTGAACACGCCGTAATGTCCGACGCCCTTCTGGACGTAATGAACGCGGCGGTGATCGGGAATCGAGCTGCACAACGTGTGAGTTGCTTCGGTCTGACCGATGCCGGAGATGTCGTCGTTCTCGCCTTCGACCGTCATCAACGCGACGCGCGTGACCTTGGAGGGATCGACGCGTGTTCCGCGATGGGTCATCTCGCCCTTCGGCAGCGAATGCTTCACGAACACGGTGTCGACCGTCTGCAGGTAATACTCGGCCGAGAGATCCATCACCGCGAGATATTCGTCGTAGAAGTCGCGATGCTTGTCGACGAGGTCGCCGTCGCCCTTCACTAGATTGGCGAACAGCTGCTTGTGGGCATCCATATGCCGATCGAGATTCATGCTGATGAAGCCGTTGAGCTGCAGGAAGCCCGGATAGACGTCGCGCATCATGCCCGGATGCGGGAACGGCACCTTGGTGATGACGTGGTTGCGGAACCAGTCGATGCCGCGCTCCTGGGCGAGATTGTTTACCGCGGTCGGATTACGCCGGGTGTCGATCGGGCCACCCATCAGCGTCATCGAGGTCGGCACGAAGGGATCACGCAGCGCTTCCATGATCGAAACGGCCGCGACGACGGGAACCGAGGGCTGGCACACCGCCAGCACATGCGTGTTGCCGCCGAGGACATGCAGCATCTCGATGACATAGTCGATGTAGTCGTCGAGATCGAAGCGGCCGTCGCTGAGCGGCACCATGCGGGCATCGGCCCAATCGGTGATGTAGACCTCATGCGCAGGCAGGAAAGCCTCGACCGTACCGCGCAGCAGCGTCGCGTAATGGCCGGACATCGGCGCGACGATCAGCACGCGTGGCTGCGGGCTGCGCAGCGGACGGGTGAATTTGCGATCGAAGTAGAGCAGGCGGCAGAACGGCTTTTCCCAGACCGAGCGGACCTCGACGGGGACGCGGATGCCGTTGACTTCGGTGTCGTTGAGGCCCCATTCCGGTTTGCCGTAACGCCGCGTGGTGCGTTCGAACAACTCGCAGGCCGCGGCAACCGACTTGCCGACCTCGGTGCGTGCCCATGGATTGAGGGGATTTTGAAACAGCAGCTTGGTTGCGTCCGTGATCGCGCGCGCCGGATTGAGAGAGGCTTGCCCCATCTCGTACATCCAGTACATCGGCGTCGTCAGGACCGGACTGCCTTCGGCCACCAGGGGCGGCGCGCCGCCAAACTCACCAATCGGCATCGCTATATTCCTCTTCGCATCGCAGCATACTGCCGAATGCGTAATATTGCGTCAATGCATGGTTCCGTACATCTACGTGGCCCAGGTGCCAAAACCGGGCTGAATCCACGAGAAAGTGACGTTATTCGCCGCCTGACAGCAGCGAGCCCTGCATCCGGGCGCTGCGCAAAAGGGCAAGGAATGCCCCAAAAGATGCAACCAACAGCACCGCGTTGATGGCCAACGCGCTCAGCATCAGATCGGTCCTGAAGGTGTTTTCGATCAACAGCGCCCGCATCCCTTCGAACACATAGGTCGGCGGCAGCGTCCAGGCGATATATTGCAACCAGACTGGCAGCACGCTGACGGGATAGTAGACGCAGGCGAGCGGCATGATGCCGAACATCAAGGTCCAGACGATGCTCTCGGCGCCGAGGCCATTTCGCAGCACCAGGCCGGAGACGAAGATGCCGACCGACCAACTCGTGAAGATCAGGTTGCAGAAGAACGCGATCAGCGGGACGCCGAGCGCATAGACATTGAAGTGGAACAGGAACAGCGCGAGCAGCGTCATCGGAATGACGCCGATCGCGAGCCTGATCAGGCTCATGATCATCAGCGACAGCAGGAATTCGATCGGCTTCAACGGGCTCATCATGAGATTGCCGAGGTTGCGCGCCCACATCTCTTCCAGAAACGAGATCGAAAAGCCGAGCTGCCCGCGAAACAGGATGTCCCAGAGGATGACGGCGCCGATCAGGGTGCCGCCGGCGCGCGCGAAGAAATTTGCATTCTGCGCGATATAGAGCTGAAGAAAGCCCCAGGTGACGACCTGCAGCGCCGGCCAGTAGAGCAGCTCGAGCAGCCGCGGCCAGGACGACAGCAAGAGGTACCAATAGCGCAGGATCATCGCGCCGATGCGATGGAGCGAGATGCCGAGATGGAGGGAGACCTCACTCATCGCACCGCCTCCTGCGCACCGTTCACCCGGCCGCGCGCGACGTCCAGAAACACCTCTTCCAGCGTGGTGCGGTTGTAGCGTGCCATGATGGCTTCGGGCGTATCGTCGTCCTCGATCCGGCCGCGCTTCATGATGATGACGCGGTCGCAGAGCCGCTCGACCTCGAGCATGTTGTGCGAGGCCAGCAAGATGGTGGCGTTGTTCGCCTTGCGATAACGCTCCAGATGACCCCGGACCCAGTCGGCGGTGTCGGGATCGAGCGAGGCGGTCGGTTCGTCCAGCAACAGAAGCTCGGGCTGGTTGATCAGCGCCTTGGCAAGCGCAACGCGCGTCTTTTGTCCTGCGGAGAGCTTGCCGTTGGCGCGGTCGATGAACTCGGTGAGATCGAGGTCGCAGGCCAGCTCAGCAATGCGGTCGGAGAGGTTCTTCACCGCATAGAGCTTGCCGAACACGGTGAGGTTCTGACGCACCGTGAGTCGCATGGGCATGTCGACATAGGGGCTCTCGAAATTCATCCGCCCCAGCACAGAGGCGCTGTCCTCCGGCATTCGATGCCCGAGCACCTGCACGCGGCCGGAGGTCGGTAGCACCAGGCCCATGATCGTCGCGATTGTCGTGGTCTTGCCGGCGCCGTTGCCGCCAAGCAGCCCGGTGATGCTGCCACGCGGAAGCGAAAAGGAGATGTCGTCGACAGCGCGGGTCTGCTTGTACACCTTGACGAGGTGATCGACCGCGATTGCCGCGGAGAGGCTGCGATCCGCGACAGTCGGCCAGCTTGAAGCCTTGTCATTCTCAGTCATGGTGGGCGTTCTTCTGCTATTGCAGCGGAGAGCGCAAGGCTTGTAATCCGGTGGTTCCGTGAGCCGCGCGCTTGTGATCGAGAAGGCACCGCCCCCTTGGCCGAAATGACCGAACTTGCCGCTTCCGACTTTCGCCCCGCGCAGCGGCATATCCGCCTGGATACCATCCTGCGCCTGCGCTGGCTCGCGGTGCTGGGCCAGCTCGCCGCGATCTTCATCGTGGCGCAGGGGCTGGAATTCAACGTCGAGATCGTCCCCTGCGTCAGCATCATCGCGCTGTCGGCAGCGCTCAATCTGGGGCTCCAGACCGTGTCCAATCCGCTGCAGCGGCTGGAGCCGATGCAGGCGGCCGGACTGCTCGCGCTCAATATCGTGGAGCTGGCGGGTCTCCTGTTCTTCACCGGTGGACTCCAGAACCCGTTCTCGTTCCTGTTCCTCGCGCCCGTGCTGATCTCGGCGACCGCGCTGCCGGCCCGCTTCACCTTCGGCCTCGGCGTGCTGGCTGTAGCCTGCGCCTCGGTGCTGTTCTTTTTCCATCTGCCGCTGCCCTGGGATTCCGACGATCCGCTGGTGCTGCCGCCGATCTATCTCGTCGGCGTCTGGCTCTCGATCGCGCTCGCGATCGGGGTCACCAGCCTCTACTCGTTCCAGGTCACCGAAGAGGCGCGCAAGCTCGCCGACGCGCTGGCCGCGACCGAGCTGGTGCTGACGCGCGAGCAGCATCTGACCCAGCTCGACGGCCTGGCCGCGGCCGCAGCGCACGAACTCGGCACGCCGCTCGCGACGATCTTCCTGATCTCGCGCGAGCTGGAGAAGACGGTGAAGGAGCCGAACTTTGCCGCTGACCTGAAGACCCTGCGCGAGCAGACGCAGCGTTGCCGCGACATATTGAGCAAGATCACCCAGCTCTCCTCCACCGGGGCGCCGTTCGACCGCATGAAGCTCTCGGAGCTGATCGAGGAGGTGGTGGCGCCGCACCGCGATTTCGGCGTGGATATCAAGGTGCGCATCGCCGTCGCCATCGTGGCCGAGCCGGTCGGCTCGCGCAATCCGGCGATCCTCTACGGGGTCGGCAACATCGTCGAGAACGCAGTCGATTTCGCCCGCACCACCGTCGAGGTGAATGCGTGGTGGAACAAGGACACGATCGAGCTCGTGATTTCCGACGATGGTCCCGGTATTCCGCCTGACATCCTGAACCGGATCGGCGAGCCCTATTTGTCGCGGCGGCGCAGCCAGGACGAAGGCGGCGGCCTCGGGCTCGGCGTGTTCATCGCGCGCACCTTGCTGGAGCGCACCGGCGCCAAGGTCTCGTTCACCAACCGCACCTTTCCGGACCATGGCGCAGTGGTCCAGATCACGTGGCCGAGAGAGCGTTTTGAGGCTATCGAGACCTTCGAAGAAACAATAGGATAGGCCGCGACCTTGCGTCGCACAACGGGGCCGATCGACTATTGGCGCCCTTGGCACCGCCCGATTGCGCCGCCATATGTAGAAGCGCTGGAGAGAGGACGAAACCTTGAACGCCATCGCCGAACTGAACGAACAGACCGACCGCTCGCTCCTGATCGTGGAGGACGACAAGCCGTTTCTGGAGCGGCTGTCGCGCGCCATGGAAACGCGCGGCTTTGCGGTGACGTCATGCGACACCGTCTCCGACGGTCTGGCGCAGATCGGCAAGGCGGCGCCGGCATTCGCCGTGGTCGATCTCCGGCTCGGTGACGGCAACGGTCTCGACGTGGTCTCGGCGCTGAAGAAGAAGCGCCCCGACGCCCGCGCGATCGTGCTGACCGGCTATGGCAACATCGCCACCGCCGTCACCGCGGTGAAGATGGGCGCGGTCGATTATCTCTCGAAGCCCGCGGACGCCGACGACGTCGTCGCGGCGCTGCTGTCGACCGGCTCGGACAAGTCCGAATTGCCGGCGAACCCGATGTCGGCCGACCGCGTGCGCTGGGAACACATCCAGCGCATCTACGAGATGTGCAACCGCAACGTCTCGGAGACGGCGCGCAGGCTCAACATGCACCGGCGTACGTTGCAGCGGATTCTGGCCAAGCGCGCGCCGCGGTAATCCTTGGCGTTTTACTCATGGCGCGCAGCCCCGAGGCTAAGACGATGACCCGGGACAGCCATTTGCCGGAGCAGCCCGCAACGTCGCTTTTGCACGTTGTGACTGGACCGAGACTACGAGCTGAATCTGGCAGCATCGCAGTTCGGCGGAAGCGCGGGCGGTCTATTCATGACCATAGTAGCGCTGGTTGCATTGGTGGCGGCCCCGCTCGTAACTCGCCTCTCGGTCCGCGGGCCCTTTCAGAATGCTACCAACGTCGGCGAGCATTCGGACGTTCTTAAGACACTCTACGTAGGGCTTGTTGGAAAGCCAATCGAGGCCGAGTCCGCCAGCATAGGAAGACTGCGTCGAGGTCACGAACGAAGTCAGTCCGGCTAGTGCGGCGAAGGTAAAGAGAGCGGTGCGGAAGGTTTTCATGGCACATTCCTTGTGGCCGGTTAGTTGCGGAACAAGCGGTACCGTGCCGTAGGCCTGAAGTATGTGCGGCCCGTCACATCCGCTGCCGCTCATGAAAGAACGAAGCGTCCACGTCGCTGCTTGATCTTCATGTTGCCGAGCAAGAGTTCGGCGTTAGCCACCGCTGATGTTGCCAGTCTGAGCGACATCGTCCCGAAGTTTCTCAAATTTTACCGGGTACCTCTTCCAGGCATGGTGGCCTGGAAAGACATCCGGACGGAGCCTACTCCCAAAACTCCGCATGCCCCTGCGGATCGACCAGCCGGTTGATCCGCAATGCCGCCGCCATCGCGAACCGCACCGTCATCTGCTTGCGCGTGGGCGCAGCGAGCTTGTGCTCGGGCGCCTCACACTGCAGGTGCGCGCCATAGGCGTCCGCGATGATCAGGCCGGTATCTTGCGGAAAAATCTCGCAAGGCAGGTCCTGCGTGAAGGCGAAGAACAGCCGGTCGCAATGCGCCCGGTATTCGTGCCATTTCTGATCGGCACGCAAATCCTCCACCGAGGATTTGATCTCGACGATCCAGATCTCGCCACGCTCGTTCAGCGCGACGAGATCGGCGCGCCGCCCCGAGGGCAGCGGCAATTCGCTGATGCAGGTGAAGCCGAGCGAGCGCAACAACCGCGCCGTGCCGCGCGCGATCGCCAGCGCCGTCTCTGATTGACGGCGGTCCGGTGGCGGCACGATGGCAATGCGGGCGGTGTTGTCCATGGGGGGAGGATAGCCGATTCCTCCGTCGTCGTCCTGGCGAAAGCCAAGACCCATTACCTCAAGGGATCGTTGGTGCACGAGGGGATCACCACCAGTCCTCGTCAAACTGTGCCCTGTGGTAATGGGTCCTGGATCTGCGCTTCGCTTGTCCAGGACGACAGTGGCGCGGAACCTCCCCTCCCCTACGCACTTATCACGCAGCCGCCGCACCTCGGCGGAACCACCGAGGCTGCGCGCGCATGATCGACGATCTCTGGTACAAGAACGCCATCATCTATTGCCTGTCCGTCGGCACCTATATGGACGCCAACGGCGACGGCATCGGCGATTTCAAGGGCCTGTTGCGCCGGCTCGATTATCTGCACGGCCTCGGCATCACCACGATCTGGCTGATGCCGTTCCAGACCTCGCCCGGCCGCGACGACGGCTACGATGTCGCGGATTATTACAGCGTCGATGCCCGCTACGGCACGCTCGGCGATTTCGTCGAGTTCACCCATGGCTGCAAGCAGCGCGGCATTCGCGTCATCATCGATCTCGTCGTGAACCACACCTCCGACCAGCATCCCTGGTTCAAGGCGGCGCGGAGCGACAGGAATTCGCCCTACCGCGACTGGTATGTCTGGTCCGACAAGAAGCCGGCGAACGCCAATCAGGGCATGGTGTTTCCCGGCGTTCAGAAATCGACCTGGACACGCGACAAGGAAGCCGGCGCCTGGTACTTCCACCGCTTCTACGATTTCCAACCCGATCTCAACACCTCGAACCCGCACGTGCAGGCCGAGATTTTGAAGATCATGGGCTTCTGGATCCAACTCGGCGTCTCAGGCTTCCGCATGGATGCCGTGCCTTTCGTCATCTCGACCAAAGGCGCCAAGGTGAAAAAGCCGGCCGAGCAGTACGACATGCTGCGGACGTTTCGTGAATTCCTGCAATGGCGGCAGGGCGATGCCATCATCCTCGCCGAGGCCAACGTGCTGCCAAAGACGGACATGGAATATTTCGGCCGCGATGCCGACCGCATGCATATGATGTTCAATTTCCAGGTCAACCAGCATTTGTTCTATGCGCTGGCCTCGTCCGATTCCCGGCCGCTGGGGAAAGCGCTGAAGGCGACCAAGCCGCGGCCGGCCTCGGCGCAATGGGGCCTGTTTCTGCGCAATCACGACGAGCTCGATCTCGGGCGATTGACCAAGGCGCAGCGCGACACCGTGTTCAAAAGCTTCGGTCCTGACAAGGACATGCAGCTCTACGACCGCGGCATTCGCCGTCGGCTGGCACCGATGCTGGGCGGCGACCGCCGGCGGCTCGAGCTCGCCTACAGCCTGATGTGCACACTGCCGGGAACGCCGGTCATCCGCTATGGCGACGAGATCGCGATGGGCGATGATCTTTCGCTGCCGGAACGCAATTGCGCGCGCACGCCGATGCAATGGTCGACGGAGCCGCATGGCGGCTTCACCACCAGCGACAAGCCGGCCTTGCCCGTCATCGACGAAGGACCGTACGGCTATCCGCACGTCAACGTCGCCAAGCAGCGCCGCGATCCCAACTCGATGCTGAACTGGACCGAGCGCATCGTCCGCATGCGCAAGGAGGTGCCGGAGATCGGCTGGGGCGATTTTTCGATCATCGCGACGCGCGATCCCGCCGTGTTCATCATGCGCTACGACTGGCGCAACAATTCCGTGCTGTTCGTGCACAATCTCGACGAGAAGCCGCGCGAGATCGCGTTCTCGGCGGGACTGCCGGGCAAGGCCGGCGAGCACCTGATCAATCTGCTCGCGGAGGACCACAGCCACGCCGACAAGCGCGGCCAGCATCGCGTCGTGCTGGAGCCCTACGGTTATCGCTGGTACCGCGTCGG
This sequence comes from Bradyrhizobium sp. 44, assembly GCF_023073095.1. Classification (NCBI taxonomy): domain Bacteria; kingdom Pseudomonadati; phylum Pseudomonadota; class Alphaproteobacteria; order Hyphomicrobiales; family Nitrobacteraceae; genus Bradyrhizobium; species Bradyrhizobium sp. 44. Next base: position 192,006 of record NZ_JADPIY010000008.1, on the reverse strand, counting down.
CGGATTGGATTATCTGTTGAAGCGGAGCGATATCGACAAGACGGTGCGGGGCAACAAGCATCCGGGGTAGGTGCCACAGCGTCGTCCCGGCGAAGGCTAAGATGGCGGAGTAACCACCACCCCCTCGTTGCCACGCAAATCCAGCACGCCTTCGATCCGCTCCCCCTCGCGATCCAGAAATGTCGACAGCAGAATCTCGCTGCCAAATCTGATCGCGCTGGTAGTGACCACGATCGGCTCAGGGCCGAGATTGAGCACCACGATCACCGCCCTGCCCTCGGCCTCGCGGCGATAGACCAGGAGATCGCCTTGCGCCGCGATCGGATGATATTCGCCCGCGACCAGCGGCGGACAGCCCTTGCGCAACGCGATCAGGCGCTTGTAGAGCGTCAGGATCGAACGTGAATCGGCTTCGACATCGACGACGTTGTTGAGGATGCGATCCTCCGGCAGCGGCAGCCATGGCCTGACGTCCGAGAAACCGGCGAAGTTGGACGAATCCCACTGCATCGGCGTGCGACAGCCGTCGCGGCCGACACCGATGCCGGGCACGTTCTTCTCGAAGGGGTCGCGCACATCCTCAGGCGCGATCGCGAGCTGATGCATGCCGATCTCGTCGCCGTAATAGAGCGTCGGCGTGCCGCGCAGCGTCAGCAGCAGCATGGCGGCGACGCGGGCCTGCTCCGGCCCGACGCGGCTTGCGACGCGCGGGCGATCGTGATTGCCGAGCACCCAATTCGGCCAGGCGCCCTTCGGCAGCGCCTTCTCGTAATCCTCGACGATCTTCTCGATCGAGCGCGCGCTCCAGAAGGTCTGGAGCAGCGCGAAATTGAACGGCATCTGCGCGCCGGTGAGATCGTTGCCGTAATAGGCCATCAGGCGATGCAGCGGCAGATAGATCTCGCCGATCAGGACGCGGGCATCATAAGCATCCGTGACGCGGCGCATCTCGGCGATAACGTCGTGCACCTCCGGCTGGTCGGTGGAATATTGCGTGAGGATCGTTTCGTTGGGCGGCCGGCCCTCGACATAATGCGGATTTTGCGGGTTGTCGCGGAACTCGGCGTCCTTGATCAGGTGCCAGATCACGTCGACGCGAAAGCCATCGACGCCCTTCTCCAGCCAGAACCGCATCACGTCATAGATCGCCGCGCGGACATCGGGATTGCGCCAGTTGAGGTCCGGCTGCTGGGCGAGGAAGGCGTGATAGTAGTATTGACCGGTGGTCTCGTCGAACTGCCACGCGCTGCCGCCGAACTCGGACAGCCAATTGTTCGGCACGCCACCACCATCGCCCGGATCGCGCCAGATGTACCAATCGCGTTTCGGATTGTCGCGCGAGGAGCGGCTCTCGACGAACCAGGGATGCTGGTCCGAGGTGTGGTTCGGCACGAGGTCGAGGATCAGCTTGAGGCCGTTGTCATGCGCGGCGGCAAGAAGCGCATCGAAATCCGCCATCGTGCCGAACAGCGGCTCGATGCCGGTGTAGTCGGAGATGTCGTAGCCGAAATCGGCCATTGGCGAGGGGAAGATCGGCGACAGCCAGATCGCGTCGACGCCGAGCGATTTCACATAAGGTAGCCGCTGCAAAATGCCGGCGAGATCGCCGACCCCGTCGCCGTTTGAATCCTGAAAGGAGCGCGGGTAGACCTGATAGAAGATGCCGTCGCGCCACCAATTGCTGCCGCCCTGAGCCATGCGGGAAATCCATCCAAAAACTGCTTCTCGCGCGGGAGAACGCGGAAGGAGCGCCCCGGTTCAAAACAGCAGGCGAATTGGGACGGCCGTGTGACGATGTCCGCGGCTGTTCCCGAACCCTGGGACAAATCTTTCGCTTGGCGGCATGGCAAAAATCGGCATTGTGGCGCCATGACCGAGCAAAACGAGACACAAGCCCAGGCAGGCGCGAAGGCGGGCGCGATCATCGTCCCCGTGACGCTGTTCGAGCAGAATTGCACCATCATCTGGGACGAGCCTTCCAAGAAGGCCGTGGTGATCGATCCCGGCGGCGACGTGCCGAAGATCCTGGAGGCCATCAAGCAGACCGGCGTCACCGTGGAGAAGATCTGGCTCACTCACGGCCATATCGACCATGTCGGCGGCGCGGCTGAACTGCGCGACGCGCTGAAGGTGCCGATTGAGGGCCCGCACGTCGCGGACAAATTCCTGCTCGACAACGTGGTCGAGAGCGGCGCGCGCTTCGGCATGAGCGGGGTGCGCAATTTCGAGCCGGACCGCTGGCTCGACGAAGGCGACAGCGTGGCGATCGGCGATCTCCAGTTCGAGATCTATCATTGCCCCGGCCACTCGCCCGGCAGCGTGGTGTTCTTCAACAAGGACTTGCGCTTCGCCCATGTCGGCGACGTCCTGTTCGCGGGCTCGGTCGGCCGTACCGATCTGCCCGGCGGCAGTCATGCGACCCTGATCGAGTCGATCAAGACCAAGCTGCTGCCGCTCGGCGACGATGTCGGCTTCATCTGCGGCCACGGCGCCGGCTCGAGCATCGGCCAGGAGCGGATGACCAATCCGTTCATCACCGGCGAGATGTGAGCGCCTATTCCGCGGCGTCTGCGAACGCTGCGGGCTGGCTCAGGTTGCGGTCGCCCCAGTCACGGATCGCGGCGACGACGGGCACAAAGCTCTTGCCTTTGCGGGTGAGGCGATACTCGACTTTCGGCGGCACCTCGCCAAAATCCTTGCGATCGATCAGGCCGCTCGCCGTCAGCGCCTTCAACTCGCGGCTCAGCACGCGCGGGGTGATCTCGGCGCTGCCTTCCGTGCCGCGCAGCAGGCCGCTGCGGATTTCACCATAGCGGCGCGGGCCGTCCTTGAGGTCCCAGACGATGCGCAGCTTGTACTTGCCGCTGATCATCTTCTGAAAGGCCGCGACCGGACAGTTGCGCGCGGGGACAGTCTTTGTCCTTTCCCTGGCCATGTCGTTTCCTCCATGTGCGAGCTTTTTTGTTTTGACGCGTTTTCTTCACGCGAACCGGTATCCACTTCGCTCGAAAACGCTTTGGCCGAGCATAGGAGCGACGCCGAAAAAGTCCATACTATCAATTTTGTCCATACTTGCAGGATCGCATCCAGCACGCAGATGATGACGCACAACGCCAACAGGGAGCGTCACATGAAGCACTTCATGATCCGATACGAATTCAAGAACGGCACGACGGAGGCCTGGCACCAGGAGGTCGGCCGCTTCATCAAGGCGATCGACGGCGATCCGGAGCTGAAGGGACGGATCGGCTATCGCGTCCTGAAGAACCGCGACAATGGCAGCTATTTCCATCTCGCCAGCGTCAGCGACGAAGCCGCGCAAAAGGCGCTGCAATCGCGCGACTTCTTCAAGGCCTATCAGGAGATGACGCGCAAGGTCGCCGGCGGCGAGGTGACGGCGACGCCGATCGAATGGATCGGCGCGACGGCCTGACTTATTTCATCAATCCCGCGGCGGTGAGCGCGCGCGTGATGATCTGGCCGAGATCGAAGCCGCGGGCGTCCTCGCGCTTCGGCTCGGCCGGCTCTTCGGCGACAGCGGCGCGGATCGAGCGGGCCAGATGCGGCGCGGACGAGCGGGCCGGCGTCGGCTCGGCCTTCTTCGCTGCGTCGGGGATCCAGCCGGTGAGGCCGAAGAATTTGGCGATGTGATAGGACGAGGAGATGCCGGCCTCGATCAGGAACGCGCCTTCCACGCCATAGCGCTGGTCGTTGTCGGCAAGGCCGAGCGGCGTGCCGTGGGCCATATCGGTGATGGCGTAGGACTCGACGAGAGTCTCGCCGTCCTTGTTCCACCAGGCCTGGCGCGGATAGCCGTCGATGTCAGTTTCCGCCATCGGCGCCTCAGGCAGATCGTGCAGGTCGAGCCATTGCTTGACTATCTCGTTGGCATTGCCGGGGTTGACGGTGCGATCGGCGCTGCCGTGCCACACCGAGATCCTGGGCCAGGGCCCGCGATGATCTGAGGCCCGCCGCACCAGATCGCCAAGTTCGCGCGCCGGCCGCTCCGGGGAATGAAACATGCCGTCGAGCGCCTCGCGCAGATTGGTCGCGATTCCGTAGGGAAGTCCCGCGATGACCGCGCCGGCCGCGAAGACTTCAGGGTAGGTCGCGAGCATCACCGACGTCATGCCGCCGCCGGCCGACAGGCCCGTGATGAAGATGCGGCGGGGATCGATGCGATGCGTCTCGGTCATATGCGCGATCATCTCGCGAATCGAGCACGCCTCGCCGCTGTCCCGCGCCGTGTCTTCCGGATTGAACCAGTTGAAGCAGGTGTTGCTGTTGTTGACGCGCTGCTGCTCGGGCATCAACAGCGCGAAGCCGTAGTGCTCGGCGAGCGTCGACCATCCGGCACCGAGGTCGTAGCTTGCTGCCGTCTGGCCGCAGCCGTGCAGCACGACGACGAGCGCGCGCGGGTTCTGCAGTTGCGGCGGCACGAACGCGAACAGGCGCAGATTGCCGGGATTGTCGCCGAAGCCCGTGACCTCTTGCAACGGACTGGACGCATCGGCGCTCCGGCCAAACTCGGCGAGGCGCAATCCGTCCAGCTTTGGCAGACGCCTCAAGAGATCGACATTTCTGGTTAACGACACGGCAACTCCTGGCAGGCGACGTTCAACGTCCACCCAAACCAAATAGTTGCTGCAGCGCAAAATAAAAAGACCGTGTGCTGTCGATGACGCGCTAAATCGCAGGAAAACCTGCAGAAATCCGCACGTATTAACCGCAATGCCTCAACTTCGTGCAGATGCACGGCGCATCCACGCCAGGAATGCGGCGCAGATCATGATTAATGTCACGAACAGCCCGAGCGAGACGAGAAATCCTGCGCGCGCTGATTGCACGGCTTCGGCGGCAAAAAACACGGCGCCGATTGCGGCCACTCCGGCCGCATTTCCGATCTGCGCCGTGGTGCCGTAAATGCCGGAGGCAGAACCTGCGGCCACAGGCTTCACCGTCGAGAGCACCGCGCCGGAGAGCGGCGCCATCACCAGCCCCTGACCGTAGCCGAAGACGATCATGGTGAGCGCGAGCAGGAGCGCGGACGGCGCATCGACAGAGAACGCGACAAGCGCAAGCGCCGCGAGGCCCGCGATCTGAAGCGCGCAACCTTCGATCAAGACCCTGGTGCCGCGATGACGCGCCCGTGCGCCGCTATGGCGCGAGGCCACGACGAAAGCGAGCGCGAGCGGAATGAAGGCCATGCCGGCCGCGAGCGGCGGGATTTTGAGCCCTCGCTGCATGAACAGCGTCATGACCAGATAGAACGAGAGATTGGCACAGAAGAAAAAGAACGCCGCGCCAAGGCCGCGCAGGAAAGCGGCGTCCGCCAGCAGCGAGAGATCGATCAGCGGCATGCCGCCGGCGCGTGCGACCGCATGCTCCAGTTTCGGGAATGCCAGGAGAATCACGGCGCCGATCGCCATCACCAGCCGCAGCCACGGCGCCCAGCCGACATCGTGACCGAGCAGCAGTGGACCGATCATGCACAGCAATCCGGCGAACAGGACGATGCCGCCCGCGATATCGAGCCGCGTGCCGGCGCGACGCGGCACCGAGGGCATGATGCGCCAGGCCGCAGCCGCGATGACGAGACCGCACGGCACATTGACGAAGAATACCGAGCGCCAGCCGGTGCCGGCGAGATCGATCGTGACCAGGAGACCGCCGAGCACAAAGCCCGCGGCACCCGCGAGTCCCAGCGCGATGCCGTAGATGGCGAAGGCGCGGTTGCGCTGTCCGTCGGTGAACAGGAGATGCAGCGTCGCCAGCACCTGCGGCACCATCAGCGCGGCGGAAGCACCCTGCGTCAGCCGCGCGACGATCAATTCCGCACCGGATTGCGCCAGTCCGCACCACAGCGACGTCAGGGTGAAGCCGAGCAGGCCAGCCAGGAACACGTTCCTGGTGCCGTGAATGTCGCCAAGCCGGCCGCCGGTGACGACCAGCGTAGCATAGGCGATCAGGTAGATCGCGATGACGGATTCGATCTGCGCAGGCGATGCCTTCAACTCGACCGCGATGGTCGGAATGGCGACGTTGACCACGAAAGCATCGACGCCGAACATGAACTGGGCGGCCACGACGATCGCCAGCACCCACCAGCGACGCGACGTATCGATCTGCTTTGTGACGGTTTGATGCATCGGCGCGCGACCTTTCGGATGTCGTTGCCGATCATCGCAGGCCTAATGCGGTGCCGCGATTACCTCGAAGGTAGGATGCCCGCGCGTTCCGCCATTCTCTGCGTGCCACGGAGAGGGAGACGACACACGCATGGCTGCATTCCGCCGCGCGGGACATCGCGCGATTGCGTTCGCTGTCTCCAGCACGTAGCTTCGCGCCACAAACAAGCAAAAAATCAAGCCGGAGAGAACGCCATGGCGCGCCTGAAGTTCGGAGCCTTCCTCGCCCCGCATCATCCGATCGGGGAGCATCCGACGCTCCAGTTCCGGCGCGATCTCGACCTGGTCGAGCAGTTGGATAGCCTCGGCTATGACGAGTTCTGGTGCGGCGAGCATCATTCCTCCGGCTGGGAAATGATCGCCTCGCCGGAGATGTTCCTGGCGGCGGCCGGCGAGCGCACCAAGCGGATCAGGCTCGGCACCGGCGTGGTGTCGTTGCCCTATCATCATCCCTACAACGTCGCGCAGCGCATGGTGCAGCTCGACCACATGACCGGCGGCCGCGCCATCTTCGGCTCCGGTCCCGGCGCGCTCGCCTCCGACGCGCATACGCTCGGCATCGATCCGATGACGCAGCGCGACCGCCAGGACGAGGCGATCGCGGTGATCCGCCGCCTCTTCAATGGCGAGCGCGTCACCGCGAAGAGTGACTGGTTCACCATGAACGACGCCGCGCTGCAGCTGCTGCCGTTGCAGGAGGAAATGCCGTTCGTGGTGGCCTCGCAGATCTCGCCCTCCGGCATGACGCTCGCCGGCAAATACGGCATCGGTATCATCTCGCTGGGTTCGATGACGACGCAGGGGCTGATGTCGCTGCAGCAGCAATGGCAGTTCGCCGAGGACGCGGCGAAAAAGCACGGCACCAAAGTCGATCGCGCGAACTGGCGCGTGCTGCTGACCTGGCACATCGCCGAGACCCGCGAGCAGGCGCGCCGCGAGGCCGGCACCGGGCTGATGCGCTGGCACAACGAATATAATGTCGGCACGCTACAGCGGCCGGGCCTGACTGCGTTCGCCTCACCCGACGAGGCCGTGGACAAGACCGCTTTCGTCGACGGCGCGGCCTCCGTCATCGGCACGCCCGACGACCTCGTCAAGATGATCAAGAACGTGATGCAGGTCTCCGGCGGAGTCGGTGCCGTCATCGGCTTCGTGCACGACTGGGCCAACCCGGAGAACACGCGCCGGAGCTGGGACCTTGTCGCGCGCTACGTCGTGCCCGAGATCAACGGCTACATCGACGGCCTGCGCAAGTCGCAAAAATTCGTGATCGAGAACCGCGCGATCTTCGAGCGCGCGGGACAGGCCGTGATGGCCAAGATCATGGAAAACGAGAAGGCCGCCGAGGCGCTGAAGGTGACCGGCGCCGGCCGCGTCGCGATTCCGGCCGTCAATGCGCCGGATTTGCAGAAGGAAGCGGCGAAGCGGTAGCGCAGAGTCCTCGTCACGGATTGTGCTATGTTGGCCGGGTCTCGCCAACCGGAGCAATCGTCATGTCGATGCAGAATGTGGCCGCGCCTGCGCTCGGCTTCACTCCGCCCAAGCGCAACGAGCTGACCCACATCCCCGGCGACGAAGGCTGGCCGATCATCGGCAAGACCTTCCAGGTGCTCGCCGACCCCAAGGGGCATATCGAGGCGAATGGTGCCAAATACGGCCTGGTCTATCGCACGCATTTCTTCGGCGAGACCAATGTCGTGCTGCTTGGCCCCGAGGCCAACGAACTCGTGCTGTTCGACCAGCAAAAGCTGTTCTCCTCGACCCATGGCTGGAACAAGGTGCTCGGCCTGTTGTTTCCGCGCGGATTGATGCTGCTGGATTTCGAGGAGCACCGGCTGCACCGCAAGGCGCTGTCGGTCGCATTCAAGTCCGGACCGATGAAATCGTATCTGAGCGATCTCGACCGCGGCATCGCCGCCCGCGTCGCGCAGTGGAAGGCAAAGCCCGGCGAGATGCAGCTTTATCCGGCGATGAAGCAGCTCACGCTCGATCTCGCCGCCGCGTCTTTTCTCGGCGCCGATATCGGGCCGGAGGTCGACGAGATCAACCGCGCTTTCGTCGACATGGTCGCCGCCGCCGTCGCCCCGATCCGCCGACCGCTGCCCGGCACGCAGATGGCGGCCGGCGTCAGGGGACGCAAGCGCATCGTCGCTTATTTCCGCGAGCAGATTCCGCTGCGACGCGGCAATCACGGCGGTGATGACCTGTTCTCGCAGCTCTGCCGCGCAACCCACGAGGACGGCGCGCTGCTCTCGGAACAGGACATCATCGACCACATGAGCTTTCTGATGATGGCGGCGCACGACACGCTGACCTCGTCACTGACCTCGTTCATCGGCGAGCTCGCGGCAAATCCCGACTGGCAGGACAAGCTTCGCGCGGAGGTCATGGCGCTGGGGCTCGCCCCCGATGCGCCGAGCAGCTTCGACGATCTCGAAAAGATGCCGCTGTCGGAGATGGCGTTCAAGGAAGCGCTGCGGATCAAGCCGCCGGTGCCCTCAATGCCGCGCCGCGCCATGCGCGATTTCACTTTCAAGGGTTTTTCGATTCCGGCCGGCACCGCGATCGGCGTCAATCCGCTCTACACCCACCACATGAAGGACATCTGGCCGGAGCCGGATCGCTTCGATCCGCTGCGCTTCACCGAGGAGGCCCAGCGCAACCGCCACCGCTTCGCCTGGGTCCCGTTCGGCGGCGGCGCGCATATGTGCCTCGGCCTGCACTTCGCCTACATGCAGGCCAAATGCTTCGCGCGGCACTTCTTGCAGAACATCGAGGTATCGCTCGAGCCCGGCTACAAGCCGGACTGGCAGATGTGGCCGATCCCGAAACCGCGCGACGGATTGCGGGTGCGGGTGAAGGCGGTGTGAGCATCGCAGTCGTCATTGCTTCGTCGCTTCGCTCCTCGCAATGACGAAATTATCCGGCCCCCTGATCGAACGCCTTGCGCAGGGCCACGTAGCCCTGCTGCTGCTGGCTCCAGTTGCGGCCGCCGGTCATCGCGCCGTCGATGACGAGGTCATGGCCGTTGATGAAGCTGGATTCGTCGCTGGCCAGGAACACCGCTGCGTGGGCGATGTCATCGGGAAGGCCGGCACGCGGGATCGGCTGCGCGGTCTTGTAGACCTCGCGCATCACCGCCGGCGTCTTCTCCGCCGCGTCGGTCGAAAGCCCGAGCGCCTTGCCGAAAATGCCGGTCGCGATGGCGCCGGGCGAGATCGAGTTGACGCGGACGTTGGATTCGCCGAGCTCCATCGCCACACATTTGGTGAGGTGGATCACCGCCGCCTTGGCCGCACCATAGACCATCGACGACGAGAAGCCGGCGAGACGGCCGGCGATGCTGCCATTGTTGATGATGCTGCCAAAGCCCTGCTTCTTCATGTGGGGCGCGGCGTGCTTCATGCCGAGCATGACGCTGCGCACCAAGGTCGCCATCGCCGCGTCGAAGCGCTCGACCTCGAGGCCTTCGATGCCGCCGGTCTGCGCCGGGCCGCCGGCATTGTTGAACAGGCAGTCGATGCGGCCGAATTTGCCCACCGCGAGCGCGATCAGCGCCTGCATCTGCGCTTCGACCGTCACATCCGTCTGGCGGAAGACGCAATTCGGCCCGAGCTGCTTCGCCAGCGCCTCGCCTTCCGGTATGCGCCGGCCCGCGATCACAATTTTGGCACCTTCGGCAACGAAGACTTCAGCAGTGCGCAACCCGATCCCGCTCGTCGCGCCCGTGATCACCGCGACCTTGCCATCCAACCTGCCCATGGAATGTCCCTGTTTTCTAACCCCTTGACGCCAAATGGCGGACACCGATCTACGACGGCGCCGCGACAGTTGGCGCCGCAGCAGGCACTATTCCTGCCGGCTTCCGACAAGGCAAGCTTTGCTTGGGGCCGGCGACATGCGTAACATTCCTGGCGACCGCTCGATTGTCGAACGCATATCGCCACCGGATCGCGCATGGGGAAGCTGATCGACGAATTCCGCAAGGGCTGGCAGGGCGTGGCACCGCCATCGCTCGGCCTGAGCCTCGCGTTTGCGGTCGCCTGCCTGCTGGTTGCGACGCTGGCGCGCTGGGCTCTCGCCCATGTGCGGCCCGACGTCTATTTCACGCCGTATTTCCCGGCCGTATTCTTTGCGGCCGCGTTCGGCGGCTTCCGCATCGGCATCATCACGGCGCTGGTCGGCGGCGTGCTCGGCGTCGTCGTGAATTTTGGCGATGCCCTTGCCGATAACGCGCGATTCGCCCTGCTGGCGCTCTATTGGGCGGTCAGCGCCCTCACCATCTGGGGCGTCGAGCATTATCGCTCGCTCCTTGTCGAGCAGCGCCGGATATCCAGACGCCTGATCGAGGAGGAAGACTATCGCAAGCTGCTGGTCGACGAGCTCCAGCACCGGCTGAAGAACAAGCTGTCGACGGTGCATGCGGTGCTGCATCAAGTGTTGCACGATCAGCCGCAAATCTGGGCCCGGATCGATCCGCGACTGCGGTCGCTTGCCGCGACCGACGATTTGATCTCGCGGATCGACAAGGCCGGCTGCGACATTCGCGACCTCCTGATCTCCGAGCTCGGCCCTTATGGCCATGTCCGCTTCACGCTGAACGGCGACCGGCTGTTCCTGCCGCCGAAGCTTGCGGTCACGCTGTCCCTGATGTTTCACGAACTCGCCACCAACGCGGGCAAATATGGCGCGTTCTCCGCGCCACGCGGGTTGTTGCAGGTGTCATGGACCGTCAGCGACGACCGTCTGACCGTGACCTGGGATGAAACCGAGGGCCCGAGCGTCGACAAGGTCTCCGAGCCGGGTTTCGGCACCAAGCTGTTGAAGTCCGCGCTGTCGGCCTTCGACGGCAAGACGGAGGTCTCCTATCTCAGGACCGGACTTCATTGCACCATGCAATGCCGCATCCCCAAGGACGGTTAGACACGGCGCAACCGAAAGCCGTTCGCGCGCGTCGTTCGCGGTTTCGCCGGACGCGTTGACGCCCTGTTAATGACGATGGGCTGCGCGCGTCGCATCGCCGCAAAACACCACCGTAATTCTCCGGACCCCTTAACCAAACTTAAGAGGGAACCGCGCAAGATCGCGGCCATTGCAAAAGCGCGCTGAAACAACAAGATTCATGACTTCTATGAACGACAACAAATATTCCGGCGCGAGCGAAGCCGAACTCGGATTCCTCAAGGAAATCGTTAGAATGCTGCCTGCCGGCCTGACCGTGCAGGACGCGCAAGGCGAACTTCTCCTGGTCAACGATGTCGCGGCCGCCCAGCTCGGCATGGACGGCAGCCGCCCCTCGCGCGATCTCGCGCCCCGCCAGGAAGCCTGCCGGCAGGCTCTGAGCTCCGGCCGTGCGGTCGTCGCCGAGGAAGCGCTCCACGACGGAGCCGCACGCCAGGTGCTGCTGACCACCCACCGTCCGGTCCGCTTCGACGGACGCGAGCTGCTGATCTCGGCCTCCTCCGACATCACCGAGCAGAAGAATTTCGAGGACCAGCTGTTCCGCTCGGCCTATTTCGACGAGCTGACCGGCCTGCCCTCGCGGCGCGTGATCGAACATCGCGCCACCAGCCTGCTCGCGCAGGGTCGCGCCGGCGAGCGCTTTGCGCTCGCCTTTCTTGACGTCGACAATTTCAAGCACATCAACGACTATTACGGCCACGCGGTGGGCGATGCCCTGCTGGTCGAGCTGTCGAAGCGGCTTGGACGCGGCTTGCGCGACTCGGACATGCTGTCGCGCATCTCCGGCGACGAGTTCCTGCTGCTGCTGTCACCGATCCAGAGCCAGGAGGAAGTCGCCGAGTTCATGCAGTCGACGCTGGAGCGGCTGACCGCGCCGTTCTTCATCGACAATTCGGAAGTGTTCGCCTCAACCTCCGTCGGCATCAGCCTCTACCCCGATCACGGAAGCAGCTTCGAGACACTGCGTCAGAACGCCGACATCGCGATGTACCGCATCAAGAATGACGGCAAGGGATCGGCGGCCTTCTTCGACTCCAGCATGGAGCGCGAGGCGCTGGCGCGCATGAAGATCGAGCAGTCGCTGCGGCAGGCCATCCTCGAGAAGCGCTTCTGCTGCGCCTTCCAGTCCAAGGTCGACATCCGTACGCAGGAGGTAAAGGGCATCGAGGCCCTGGTGCGGCTGCGTGATGACGAGGGCGTGATCCAGGCGCCCGGCTCGTTCATCAATCTTGCCACCGAACTCGGGCTGATCGACGAGCTGACCCATCTCGTGCTCGCCGAAATCGTCAAGTCGATCGACCTGATCAACGAGACGTTCGGTGCCGAAGCGACCATCAGCATCAACGTCGCGGCCAAGCAGGCCGGCAACCCCGAATTCATGCGCAGCTTTGCCCAGGCGCTCGACGACACCGGCTTTCCGCAGCGCTTCATGATCGAGGTGACGGAAGACGCCTTCGTCGCCAAGAATCATTTCCAGGCCGAGATCCTGCCGATGTTCCGCAAGCTCGGTGTCGCCATCTCGATCGACGATTTCGGCACCGGCTATTCCTCTCTCTCGGCGCTGGCCGACATCACCGCGGACGAGATCAAGATCGACCGCTCCTTCATCACCGATATCCATAAGCGCCCGCGCAACCAGGGCATCCTGCGCGCGATCGAATCCCTGAGCGAAGCGCTCGGCATGACCGTGATCGCCGAAGGCATCGAATCTTACGAGGAGCTCGCCTACCTCCAGGCTGCGACCAAGATCCGTTACGCGCAGGGCTATTATTTTTCCCGGCCGATCTTCCTGGAGGAGCTGAAGCTCGCAACGCCCATCTCCAGCGAAGCACGCGCCAGCGTCACAAACCGCTCGACGCAACAGAACCGGCAGGGCTATTCCCGCGCGAACGGATATCGGCGGTAACCCCGGGCCTGATCGTTACTTTGCAAAGCCTGAGCAACCCGTTCCACGGGTGAGGTCATAATTGCTTCTGCCGATCTCCTCGGCAGAAGCGATCCGGCGCGGCCGGGTCGGGACAATGTCACACATGCCCGTCGCGTGGTCTGCCGGAAGGTGGAATTGCAATGTCCGCACGGTTGTGCAAATCGCTATGGCCAAAGAATTCATCAGGAGGGACCACCGTGCGTCGATCGCTCATCTTAGCAACAACCATCCTCGCCCTCGCCGCGAGCACCTCCGCACAGGCCGACGATCTCAAGGTCGCGCTGATCTACGGCAAGACCGGCCCGCTCGAGGCCTATGCCAAGCAGACCGAGACCGGCCTGCAGATGGTTTTTGAATACGCCACCAAGGGCACCATGACGCTCGACGGGCGCAAGATCGTTGTCATCACCAAGGACGACCAAGGCAAGCCGGATCTCTCCAAGGCCGCGCTCGCGGAAGCCTATCAGGACGACAAGGCCGACATCGCGATCGGCACGACCTCGTCGGCCGCGGCACTCGCGATCCTGCCCGTCGCCGAGGAAAACAAGAAGATCCTGATCGTCGAGCCCGCGGTCGCGGACCAGATTACCGGCGAGAAGTGGAATCGCTACATCTTCCGCACCGCGCGCAACTCGTCGCAGGACGCGATTTCGAACGCGGTCGCGATCGGCAAGCAGGGCGTCACCGTCGCGACGCTGGCGCAGGACTATGCCTTCGGCCGCGACGGCGTCGCCGCCTTCAAGGAGGCGCTCGGCAAGACCGGCGCGACGCTCGCCGCCGAAGAATATGCCCCGACCTCCACCACCGACTTCACCGCGGTTGGCCAGCGCCTATTCGACGCGCTGAAGGACAAGCCGGGCCGCAAGGTGATCTGGGTGATCTGGGCCGGCGCCGGCAATCCACTGGCAAAACTCCAGGACATGGATCCGAAGCGCTACGGCATCGAACTGTCCACCGGCGGCAACATCCTGCCGGCGCTCGCCGCCTACAAGGGCTTGCCCGGCATGGAAGGCGCGACCTATTATTTCTACGCGATCCCGAAGAACCCTGTGAATGACTGGTTCGTCGCCGAGCACCAGAAGCGCTTCAACGCGCCGCCGGACTTCTTCACCGCGGGCGGTTTCGCCGCCGCGATGTCCGTCGTCGCCGCCGTCACCAAGGCGAAGTCGACCGACACCGAGAAGCTGATCACGGCCATGGAAGGCCTGGAGTTCGACACGCCGAAGGGCAAGATGATGTTCCGCAAGGAAGACCATCAGGCGCTCCAGAGCATGTATCACTTCAAGGTCAAGGTCGATCCGAACGTCGCCTGGGCCGTGCTCGAGCCGGTGCGCGAGCTGAAGATCGAGGACATGGACGTTCCGATCAAGAACAAGCGCTAGGTGCTTCTCCACCTCTCCCGCTTGCGGGAGAGGCCGGGAGAGGGCTCTGTCCTCCTGGGGGTTCTCGATTGCGGAGACACCCTCTCAGTAGCCGAGGCAGCGCAGCGTGATCGCGGACAAGTTCTCCTCTCATCATTGCCAGACCCATGACGCTGACCCTCGAAACCCGCGACCTCACCATCCGCTTCGGCGGCCATGTCGCGGTCAACAGCGTCACCTGCAGCTTCCGCCCGGGCGAGCTCACCGCGATCGTCGGCCCGAACGGCGCCGGCAAGACGACTTATTTCAACCTGATCTCCGGCCAGCTCCGCGCATCGAGCGGCAGCATTCTGTTCGATGGCACCGACATCACCCAGCATTCCGCACCGATGCGGACGCGCGCGGGCCTCGGGCGCGCGTTCCAGCTCACAAACCTCTTTCCGAACCTCTCGGTGGAGGAGAACGTGCGCCTTGCCGTGCAGGCCGCCAACGGCACTCACTACGACATGCTGCGGCCCTGGATGGTCCGCCGCGATCTGATCGCCCGCGCCGATGCTATCCTGGATCAGGTCGCGCTCGGCGGCCGCCGTGGCGTCGCCGCGACCGCACTGTCGCATGGCGATCAGCGCAAGCTCGAGGTCGCGCTGATGATGGCGCTCGAACCGAAGGTTTTCATGTTCGACGAGCCGACCGCAGGCATGAGCATCGACGAGGTGCCGGTCGTGCTGAACCTGATCGCGCAGCTCAAGCAGGACAAGAGCAGGATCATTCTGCTCGTCGAGCACAAGATGGACGTGGTGCGATCGCTCGCCGACCGCATCATCGTGCTGCATAACGGGCAGCTCGTGGCCGACGGTCCGCCGGCCGAAGTGATCGCGTCACCGATCGTGCAGGAAGCCTATCTCGGCGTCGCGCCCAACACATCTGAAGGGAATAAAGTTGCAGGGGGCGCAGCATGACCGATCTGTTGAGGCTCTCCGGCGTGCACACCCATATCGGCCGCTATCACATCCTCCAGGGCATCGACCTCGCTGTCGCGCAGGGGCAGACCACGATGCTGCTCGGCCGCAATGGCGCCGGCAAGACCACGACGTTGCGCACCATCATGGGCCTCTGGCAGGCCTCCTCCGGCGAGATCAGCCTCGCCGGCGAGCGCATCGAGAGCCGTGCGACGCCCGACGTCGCGCGGCTCGGCGTCGGCTACGTGCCGGAGAGCATGGCAGTGTTTTCCGACCTCACGGTGAAGGAGAACCTGGTGTTGGCGGCGCGCGCCGGGCCGCTCGATGACGCCCAGCTCGACTGGATTTTTGGCTTCTTCCCGGCGCTGCGCCGGTTCTGGCTATCGCGCGCGGGAAGTCTCTCGGGCGGACAGAAGCAGATGTTGTCGATTGCCCGCGCCATCGTCGAACCGCGCAAGCTCCTGCTGATTGACGAGCCGACCAAGGGACTGGCTCCAGCGATCGTGATGGCGCTGATCGAGTGCCTGAAGGAGATCAAGCGCAAGGGCGCCACGATCCTGATGGTCGAGCAGAATTTCTTTGCCGCCCGCGAGCTCGGCGACGACGTGCTGGTGATGGACAACGGGACCATCGTTCATCGCGGCGAGATGGCGGCCTTGGCCTCCGACGTGCCGCTGCAGGAGCGGCTGCTCGGCCTGAGCCTGGAGGCGCATCAATGACCGATCTCGCCGCAACCGATCCGCTGCCGAAGCCGAAGCGCGACATCGCGCCGATCCTGCTGCCGATCGCCGTCGCCCTCGTGATGATCCCGCTGATCGGCTCCCCCAGCACCTTGCTGACGCTGACGGCCGCGAGCCTCGCGATGGGCATGATGATCTTCATCATGGCCTCCGGGCTCACGCTCGTGTTCGGCTTGATGGACGTGCTCAATTTCGGCCATGGCGCCTTCATCGCGGTCGGGGCCTATGTCGCGACCCTAGTGCTGGCGCCGTTCGCCGCTTCCCTCCAGGCGGATTCGCTGTGGATCAACCTCGCGGTGCTGGCGCCGGCGGCATTGCTGTCGATGGCGGTCTCCGGCGCGCTCGGCCTGATTGTCGAGCGGGTGCTGATCCTGCCCGTCTACGGCCAGCATCTAAAGCAGATCCTGATGACGACGGGCGGCCTGATCGTCGCCGAGCAGACGCTGTATGCGGTGTGGGGGCCGCAGATCATCCCGACGCCCCTGCCGACGTCGTTGCGCGGCTCCTTCATCCTCGGGGACGTCGCGATCGCGAAATACCGCGTGCTGGCGACGCTGATCGGCCTTGCCGTCTTCATCGCGATCCAGCTCGTGCTCAACCGGACCAAGCTCGGGCTTCTGATCCGCGCCGGCGTCGAGAACCGCGAGATGGTCGAGGCGCTCGGCTATCGCATTCGCCGCCTGTTCCTCGGCGTGTTCATGACGGGGTCGGCGCTGGCCGGCCTCGGCGGCGTGATGTGGGCGCTGTATCGCGAGCAGGTTCACGCCTCCATGAGCGACGACCTCACCGTCCTAATCTTCATCGTCGTCATCATCGGCGGCCTCGGCTCGATCGGCGGCTGCTTCATCGGCGCGATCCTGGTGGCGATGATTGCCAATTACGGTGGCTTCCTGGTGCCGAAGCTCGCCCTCGTCTCCAATATCCTGCTGATGGTCGCCATTCTGATGTGGCGGCCGCGCGGCCTTTATGCGGTGACCAGCCGATGATGATCCTGTCAGGAGATCCGCCGCGCAGCCGCGTGCTCACGCTCGTTCTCGTCCTCACCATCCTGGCGCTGGTGGCGACACCGTTCCTGTTCCCCGGGGCGAAAGCGCTGAACGTCGCGGCCAAGATCTGCGTCTTCGCCGCGCTGGTCGCCTCCTACGATTTGCTGCTCGGCTATACCGGCTCGGTGTCGTTCGCACACACCATGTTCTACGGGATCGGCAGCTACGCGATCGCGATCGCGCTGTACGGGATGGGCCCGAATTGGGGTGCGGTTGCAACCGGCATCGTGATCGGCCTGCCGCTTGCCGCACTGCTTGCGCTTGCGATCGGACTGTTCTCGCTGCGGGTCGCCGCGATCTTTTTCGCCATGATCACGCTCGCGGTTGCATCCGCCTTCCAGGTGCTGGCCTCGCAACTGTCCTGGCTGACCGGCGGCGAAGATGGCCGCAGCTTTCAGCTGCCCGAGCTGCTCAGGCCCGGCACGGTGCTGATCTCCAGGAACGTGCTGGGATTCGAAGTCAACGGCCGCATCCTGACCTACTATCTGGTGTTCGCCGTCTCGGCCCTGATGATCCTCGCATTGCTGCGGGTGGTGAATTCGCCGTTCGGGCGCGTGCTGCAGGCTATCCGCGAGAACCGCTTCCGCGCCGAGGCGCTCGGCTTCCGCACCGTCTTCCACCTGAGCTACGCCAACTGCATCGCCGCACTGGTCGCCGCCGGCGCCGGCATTCTCAATGCACTGTGGCTGCGTTATGCCGGCCCCGATACCTCGCTCAGCTTCTCGATCATGCTGGACATTCTCCTCATGGTCGTGATCGGCGGTATGGGCACGATCTACGGCGCGATCATCGGCGCCACCATCTTCATTCTCGCCCAGAACTATCTGCAGGCGCTGATGGGCGTCGCCTCCAAGGCGGCGTCGGAAGCCGGTCTGCCGCTGCTGCCGGGGCTGTTGCATCCGGACCGCTGGCTGCTGTGGCTCGGGCTGCTCTTCATCGCCAGCGTCTACTTCTTTCCGACCGGCGTGGTCGGACGGCTGCGCAATCTCGGCGGCGACAAGAGCGCGGGCAGCTCGCATTAACGCACGATTCATGATGCAGCGCGGCAGCTCGCTGGACGCGACTGCGATCACGCAACGAGATTAACGCTCAGGTAACTGGCTTTCCTAAGCTTTACGCCATTTGTGTGGTGTATCCCTGTCCCTTCAGGGAGGGGGAATGCGCCAGGTCTTTGCAAGGATTGCAGCCGGAATGTTCCTAG
Source organism: Bradyrhizobium sp. 44 (assembly GCF_023073095.1). Classification (NCBI taxonomy): domain Bacteria; kingdom Pseudomonadati; phylum Pseudomonadota; class Alphaproteobacteria; order Hyphomicrobiales; family Nitrobacteraceae; genus Bradyrhizobium; species Bradyrhizobium sp. 44. Next base: position 173,622 of record NZ_JADPIY010000008.1, on the reverse strand, counting down.
CCGCGAAGCACGGCTGGGAGGCAGCGATTCGGCGCGGACCGGTGCTGTGGCTCACTTTGTGCGGCGTGTTGCTGGTCGCGGGGATCTTCGCGGTGACCGCCATGGCCGTCGGCGAATTTCGCGAACGTACCCTGACCAACCGCGAACGCGAGCTGGAAAATACGGTACAGCTGATCGCGCGGCACTTCGATCAGCAATTCGAAGATTCCGACGTCGTCGCCGCCGACGTGATCGGGCAGATGAATTTGCCGGAGATCAGTTCGGCCGCGATGTTCCGCGAGCGCATGTCCGGACCCGCGACGAACCAGATGTTGCGGAGCAAGATCAGCTCCGTGTCCTATCTCGGCGACATCGCGATCTACGATGCCGACGGCGAACTGATCAACTGGTCGCGGGCCCAACCGCTGCCCAAGATCAACATCTCCTCGCGCGCCTACTTTCAGACGTTCAAATCGAATCCGATGGCCGAACCGGTGGCGCTGGAATCGGTCCGCAGCTTCATCATCGGAAAATGGACCACGATCGTCGCGCGTCGGCTGAGCGGCGCGGACGGCAGCTTCCTCGGCACGATGGTCCGCCGGATCGATCCGGACAGCTACCAGAACTATTTCGCGTCCGTTGCGCTTGCTGAGGGCACGGCGATCTCGCTGTTCGACCGCAATGGCAAGATGCTGTCGCGCTACCCGCATGTCGAAGAGCTGATCGGCAGGGACTTCAAGGACGCGCCGCTGATGCGCAAGATGCTGGCCGAAGGTGGCCGGCACACCCTGCGCGTCAAGGGCCCAATCGACGGCGACGAGCGCCTCGGCTCCGGGGCCTCGCTGTCGCATTTCCCGCTGGTCATCGTCGCGACCAACACCACGAAAGCCGCGCTGGCCGACTGGCGGCAGCAGACCGGTTTCATGGTCACCACCGCCGCGCTTTCAGCCACCGTGATTGCGCTGATCCTGTTCCTGATCGTTCGCCAGATCAACCGGCAGAACCGCGAGGCGCAGCAGCGACTGGAAGCGGAGCGAGGGCGGCTCGACACCGCCTTGAACAACATGTCGCAAGGGCTGATCCTGTACGATGCCGCTGGCTACATCGTCACCTGCAACCGCCGCTACGCCGACATGTTCGGCCTCTCTCACGACGTCATCAAGCCCGGCTGTCACATCCGTGAGGCGATGTATCACCGCAAGGAGCGCGGCGCGTTCGACGGCGATGTCGAGGCATTTTGCGCCGAGGTCATGAGGGTCGTCGCGGAGGGCACGGTCTCCACCAGAAGCCATCACTTGCCGAGCGGCCGCGCTTTCCAGGTCATCAATACCCCGCTCGCGCAGGGCGGATGGGTGGCCACGATCGAAGACATCACCGAACGCCGCAAGCTGGAGCAGGAACGCGATCGCAACTACATGTTCCTGCGCGAGATCATCGACCACATCCCGTCGCAGATCACGGTGAAGGATGCTCAAACGCGGCGATATCTGCTGGTCAACCGGACCGCCGAAGAGCAATTCGGTCAATTGAGTGAAGACATCGTCGGCAAGACTCCCTTCGACATCTATCCGGATGCCTCCGCCAGGATCGTCACCGACGACGACAGCAAGGCGCTGAAGGCGGGCGGGGGATTGTTCAAGGACGAACATGCCTGGCAGAGCCAGGCCAAGGGGATGCGCTACATCACCTCGACCCGGATCGGAATCCGCGATGAATCCGGCGAGCCGCGTTACCTGATCAATGTCGTCGAGGATGTCACCGAACGGCGGCGTGCCGACGAGAAGATCGCGCATATGGCGCATTACGATGCGCTCACCGACCTGCCGAACCGGGCGCTGTTCCGCGAGCAGATCGAGCGCGAACTTGAGAAGGTCGGCGGCGGCAATCAGTTCGCGCTACTCTATATCGACGTCGACGAGTTCAAGGGCATCAACGATTCGCTCGGTCATCACGTCGGCGACGAGCTTTTGAAGGGAATCGCGGCCCGCATCCGCGGCTGCCTCGGGCCGGGCGACCTGATCGCGCGGCTCGGCGGCGACGAATTCGCGGTGATCCAGACCGGGATCGAGTCATCCGCCGACGTGGTGTCATTCGTGATGCGGATCTTCGAGGCGATCCGCCGGCCCTATCATTGCTTCGGTCATCAGCTCTCGACCGACGCCAGCATCGGCATCGCGATGGCGCCGCAGGACGGCACCGATCTCGACCAGCTCATCAAGAATGCCGATCTCGCGATGTACGGCGCCAAGGCCGAGGGCCGCCGCACCCACCGCTTCTTCGAGCCGGAGATGGACGCGAGCGCCAAGGCGCGCCTGAGCCTGGAGCAGGATTTGCGCCAGGCCCTGGTGAACGGCGGCTTCGAGATCCACTATCAGCCGTTGGTCGACCTGCGCACCAACGAGGTCACGGGCTGCGAGGCGCTGCTGCGGTGGCGGCATCCCCAGCGCGGCATGGTATCGCCGGCCGAATTCATCCCGATCGCCGAGGACACCGGCCTGATCAACGAACTCGGCGACTGGGTGCTGCGCATGGCCTGCAACGAGGCGGCGACCTGGCCAGCGCATGTGCGCGTCGCGGTCAACGTCTCGCCGGTGCAGCTCAAATGCGAGACGCTGGCGCTGCGGATCGCCGGCGCGCTCGCGGATTCCGGACTTGCCCCGTGCCGGCTCGAGCTCGAGATTACCGAGGCCGTGCTGATCCGCGACGACGAGGCGGCGCTCTCGATCCTGCACCAGCTCCGCGCCATCGGCGTGCGCATCGCGCTCGACGATTTCGGCACCGGCTACTCCTCGCTCAGCTATCTGAAGCGCTTCCCGTTCGACAAGATCAAGATCGACCGCTGCTTCGTCGCTGATATCGCCGAGGCGAGCGGCGCGCCCGTGATCGTGCAGGCGGTGGTGAACATCGCCGCCGCCAGCAACATGACCACGGTCGCGGAGGGCGTCGAGACCGAGGCGCAGCGCGAGATGCTGCGCGCGCTCGGCTGCACGGAGATGCAGGGCTATCTTTTCAGCAGACCGAAGCCGGCCAGCGAAGTGCGACAGCTGTTCGGTCCGAGCCATGCTTTGCCGGTGGCGGCGGTGGCCTGACATGGCGAAGCCGGGGAAAACGTCAGCCAAGACAGTCGACGTTGCGGATTCCTATGCCGTGCGGCTGATGCAGCATCTGGTGGTGCCGACCTTCGTGATCGACCCCAGGCGCCGCGTGGTGATCTGGAACAGAGCCTGCGAGCGGCTGACCGGCGTTGCCGCCTCCGAGGTGATCGGTACCAATAAGCACTGGCAGGCTTTCTACGAGACCAAGCGCCCTTGCCTCGCCGACCTTGTCGCGCTCGACCGCCCTGAACAGCTGCCGGAGTTCTATTCGGAGTATGGCGCGCGCGGCCATAACGGGCTCGGCTTCAGTGCCGAGAACTGGTGCGTGATGCCGAAGCTCGGCAGCCAGCTCTATCTCGCCATCGACGCCGGCCCGATCCACGACGAAGCCGGCCATCTGATTGCGGTGGTGGAGACGCTGCGCGACCTCACCGACCAGAAGCGCGCCGAGATGGCCCTGAAGGAGCTTGCCACCAAGGACGGGCTGACCGGCCTGTCGAACCGTCGCGCGTTCGACCAGATGCTGATGAGCGAATGGGCCCGCGCCCAGCGGACGCAGAAGCCGATGGCGCTGCTGTTCGTCGACGTCGATCATTTCAAGCTGTTCAACGACCGCCACGGCCATCAGAGCGGCGACGAATGCCTGCGCGCGGTCGCGTCCGTCGTCAGCCGGCATGCCGTGCGCCCGCTCGATCTCGCCAGCCGCTATGGCGGCGAGGAATTCGCGCTGATCCTGCCGGACATGGATTGCGATGCCGCCTGCGTCATCGCCGACGAGATCCGCTGCGCCGTGATGGCTTTGCGGATCACCCATGGCGCCGTCGGGGCCGGTGACCGCGTCACCCTCAGTGTCGGCGTCGCCAGCCACATTCCCGACGAAACCGACGACAGCCCCGACCGGCTGCTGGGCGCGGCCGACCAGGCGCTCTATGCGGCCAAACGGCTCGGCCGCAACCGCATCATGTGTGCCGAACGGCTGCTCGCCGAGTTCGCCAAGCTCGGGCGGGACGGCGTACCGGTTCCTGGCAGCGCGGGCCGTAAATCAGCCTAGCCCAAATCAGCCTGGCAGGAGACGGTGGAAGCGGTTGCCCGCCCCCCGCCAATCGGCTAAATGAACCTCGACTAGCACCCGTAGCTCAGCTGGATAGAGCGTTGCCCTCCGAAGGCAAAGGTCACACGTTCGAATCGTGTCGGGTGCGCCAGTCTCTTCCGATGCAGGCCGGAATCATCGCCTGCTCAGCGCGCGCCCACGCTCAATTCAGCATCGAGATGATCGCCTGGACCTGGTCGGAAGCCGACGTGACCAGGCCATCGTACGACGTCTGGCCGTGTGCGGCCGCCTTCAGGATGCATTCGGCTACAGCCGCCTTCAGGCCGAAGACCGACTGATCGGGCGGCACGCTGGCCATCACGGCCTCCAGCGCCTGACGCATCGTTCGAATGAGTTCGGAGCTGTATTGCATGGGCTGTCCTCCGCGACCTCATATTAGATCGCATGCCCATGCTTGCCACTCACAAGCCTGAGATTGCTCGGTGAATCACACATCACCTCGCGCTTCTAATCCCTCAATTGTATCATCTTTCCATGAGCGAATCCGACACGGTGGCCGGCGAGGCCTCGCCCGTCCGCAAGATCATCCATATCGACATGGATGCCTTCTACGCGTCCGTGGAACAGCGCGACAATCCGGACCTGCGCGGCAAGCCCGTCGCGGTCGGAGGCTCCGCGGAACGTGGCGTCGTCGCGGCCGCCAGCTATGAGGCCCGCGAGTTCGGCGTTCGCTCCGCCATGCCATCGGTGACGGCGAAGCGGCAATGTCCCGATCTGGTCTTCGTCAAACCGCGCTTCGAGGTCTACAAGGCAATCTCTAGGCAGATCCGCGACATCTTCGCGGAGCATACGCCCACCATCGAGCCGTTGTCGCTCGACGAGGCCTATCTCGACGTGACCGAAAACCTGCAAGGCATCCCGCTGGCGCGCGACATTGCACTCAAGATCCGCGAGAAGATCAAGGCCGAGACGGGCCTCAACGCTTCGGCCGGCATCTCCTACAACAAGTTTCTGGCCAAGCTCGCCTCCGATCATCGCAAGCCCAACGGTCAGTTCGTGATCTCACCGGAGACGGGACCGGCCTTCGTCGAGACGCTGCCCGTCGGAAAATTCCATGGGATAGGCCCGGCCACGGGCGCGAAGATGAACGCGCTCGGCATATTCACCGGTCTCGATATTCGTCGTCAGACGCTGGAGTTCATGAATGCCAATTTCGGCAAGTCGGGCGCCTATTACTACTGGATCTCGCGCGGTGTCGACGAACGGCCGGTCCGGGCCAACCGGGTCCGCAAGTCCATCGGCGCGGAGACGACGTTCTCAAGCGACCTCACCGAATTCGACGCGCTGGTCCTCGAGCTCAAGCCGCTGGTCGACAAGGTGTGGCGCCATTGCGAGGCGACGGGCAGCCGTGGCCGCACCGTAACCTTGAAGATCAAGTTTGCCGACTTCGAGATCATCACGCGCAGCAGGTCCGCTCTTTCGCCGATTGCAGGCCGGGACGATGTTGAGCGGCTGGCTTGCGGCCTGCTCGAAGTCGAGATGCCGCTGCTCAAGAGCGTCAGGCTGCTGGGGGTCTCGCTGTCGTCCCTCCAGGCCGGGAACGATGCGGAGCCGCCGCAGCTGACTCTCGGCATCTGAACCAAACTGACAGGCTTTCGGCGGACGCAGACAGCCACGTAGAGCGCGCTCGCCACGCGAATCTACGGTGGCTGGTTTAGACTCGCCGCCGAAGGTCGATCCGCTGGGCCCGATCAATGCCTCACGTGTTCGAACACCACGATCACGCCGGTCGGCTCGGGCTCGTGCGCCATCAGGCGTGTCAGCTCGGAATCGCCCCAATCGGCGAGGCTGACGACTTCGCCGCTCTGACGCTCGGTGCCGGGGGGCGCCGTAGGCTCGACGACCTTCAGCCCGGTCTCATCGACGAAGAAAGTGTGCTCGCCGAACATGCTGTTGAGCTGCGGCATGGCGGGATGCTCGTCGGGCAGCACCTGAGCGCCGAGCTGGTTGACGGTCTGCTTCACCTGTTCGGATGTGAGCTTCATGAGCTGCTCCGTTTTTTGTCACGTCGGTTTCATTGAGCTAAGCCAAAGCGAACGTTCCCTGCGCCTATGTTCGCCTGGCCCAATCTCCCGAACAGGTGCTGCGCACAAATGTTCCGGAGAAATGCATTTCGTGATCGCGTGTCGCGTCTGCCGCGCTTGTGGCACCAGATCGCCACAGGATGCACATGATTCGACATTCCAAGAGCTGAATTCCAAGAGCTGAATTCCAAGAGCCGAATTCGCTACTCGCTCCTGTTCTCGCCAACCGACAGCGCGCAGATGCGTGACAGATATGTGTAGGACAGTCCGGTCTCCTCGGCCCAGGCGTTGAACTGCGCCTGCACTTTTGCCAGATCTCCCTTCGACTTGACCTCTTCGGCGATGTCGAGACCGGCATCGCGCAGACAGGCCACAACGTCCCTGGACGTCACAAAGCCGTCCCAGCCGACGAACCGCAGCAGCATCTGGCCGGTATTGCCACCCAACCGGCTGCCGCGCTTGCTCAGGAGATCGAGCAGGCCGATCTGGTCCGACGGCGGCCACTTCGTCAGAAACCTGCCGAAGCTGCCGTGCTCTTTTGCGATCTCCTGGACGAAGGCCGCGTTGTCGCGCACCGACATGATCTTGGCACCGTTGCGCACGATGCGCGCGTCGCGCATCAGGCCCTCCCAATAATCCTCGGGCTGGAAGGTGAGCTTGGCCGGCTGGAAACGCAGGAAGGCGTCTTCGAACCCCTCCCATTTCGTCTCGATCACGCTCCAGGCAAAGCCGGCACAAAACACACGCTTCGTCATCTCCGCGAGGATACGGTCGTCGCCGCGTTTGGCGAGGCCCTTCAGGTCGGGCTTTCCGGGCATCAGCTTTTCGAGCGCCTTGGGCCCGCCTTTGCGTTTTCGGCGCGCGCACGAATGGTCTTGAAGGAGGTCATGGGAAGACGAGCTGTTGGGGACAGGAGTTGTTGAGGATACGCCACGACATCAGAATTCGATGATCCGGTCCAGCCCGGCGACGCTTCGATACTTGCACCCGCGGATGCGCCGCAGCATACTGCCCGCATTGAATTGGCGAGAGATGCGGCTGGTCTGCTTCTTGCGTTCAGATATTTTGCAATCCCTGAGCATTTTGACGTCTCACCCCTGGATTTCCGATGCGCTGCCTGGTCGTGGCCGACCTGCACTATTCGCTGCCTCAGCTCGACTGGCTCGTCAGCGCCGCTCCGCAATTCGACCTCGTGATCTTCGCCGGCGATGCGCTCGACATCGGCTCGATGGTGGATTTTCGCGCGCAGATCGTGGTGGTGAAGAAGTACCTCGCCCTGCTCGCCGCGAAGACCCGCGTGATCCTCTGCTCCGGCAATCACGACCTCGACGAGCGCAATGCGGAAGGCGAAAAGATCTCGCGCTGGATCTCGGACGTGCGCGAGTTGGGGATTGCCTGCGACGGTGACAGCCTCACCGTCGGCGACACGCTGTTCACGGTGTGCCCATGGTGGGATGGGCCGCTGGTCAAGCAACGCCTCGTCGCGCAGCTCGCCGCCGCCGCCGCCGGCCGGCCGCAGCGCTGGATCTGGATCCATCACGCGCCGCCGGCGAATTCACCGACGAGCTGGGGCGGCAAGCGTTTCTTCGGCGACGTCGAGCTGGTGCAATGGATCATGCAGTACCAGCCCTCGATGGTGATCTCGGGCCATGTGCATCAATCGCCGTTCATTACCGATGGCTCGTGGTTCGACCGGCTCGGCCAGACCTGGGTCTTCAACACCGGTTTGCAACCCGGCCGCCCGCCGACATACATCGTGCTGGACCTCGATGCCGACAGGGCGTTCTGGCTTGCGGCCGGCGAGGCGCAATGGATCGATCTTGGCGCGCCGCTGCAGCGGCCCGGCGCTCCGATCGAGGCGCCGCCCGACTGGCTCACATTCTTGGATCGGATTGCCGATCCGAGCCTGGCGAGACCTCGAGCGGCGGCAGGTTGATCATGCTCTGGAGCACCTCGCCGACCATGGCCAGATGCGTGCCATGGCCGGCATATTGCTGCTTGAGATCGGCGAGATAGGTGTTGGCAACATTGAGCCGCTGCGCCAGCATCTTGGCGATCAGAAGTGCCACGCCCGCCTCCTGCCTGAGGAACGAGGCGGCGTCCTCGAATTCGTAGACGACGGAATCGGAGCAGGCCCGTACGGTCGCAGTGTGCGGCTGCCCCAGCAGCACAGACATTTCACCCAGCACCGCACCGGGCTCGGTTACCGTGGCGACCACCATCTCGCCCTTGAGCACTTCGAGCTTGCCCTGCATCAGCACATAGAGATGACCGGTAGTGCCGCCTTCGGCGACGATCAGCGTGCCGGCCGCAACCTGCCGCTCCGTCCCACCGGTGCAATAATCCAGAACAGCGCGCATCCGACCAAAGCTCCGTCGCAGGGAGATACTAGGGCACGATCGGCGTCGCGCGCTTGCTCAAATTTGTGGCAAGCCGCGCACCCGCGATAGACGCTTGGCGAGATGGACCGACTGCCAGTCTCCGAGACCGGTGTCCTCGAACCCCGCTTTCTTAGCAAGGCCGCGCATCTCGGCGTTCACGCGCGCGGTCTCGGCTGCAATCATCTCGTGACCGAGATCGCTCGCGCGCCTCTCCATCGCCGTCATCATCTGGAGGCCGACGCCCTGGCGCTGAAAGCCATCGGCAACAGAGATGGCGAAATCACCATGCCGCGCAGCCGCATCGTAGGCGTATCTGGTTTCGCCGATGATCGTGCCTTGCCCCTCCTGCCTGATCTCGGCGAGCAGGGTGAAATGACCGGGATGGCTGGTCCTGGCGACGCACTCGGCCGCGACCACGGCAATGTCCGCCCGCGCGCCCATGAAGCGCTTGTTGCGCGATGTCGCGGAGAGGCTCGTGAAATAGATCGAGAGGCTCTCGACGTCGGACGCGCTGGCGGGCCTGATACGGACCGTGGCGTGGGCTTCGGCTGACTCGACAATGGCATCCAGCAATGACTGTGACATCCGCGAGGCTTTCGGCAGGTTGCATCGAATGCAGACCTAGCCGAGACCGCGCGCTTAACGCTTGGACGGTGCTGCCAATCTTGCGGCCGAAAACGAACAGTTTCGTTCCTCGGTGCCGTGCGTCACACGCGCGAGAGTGAAGGCACCTCCTCGGGCACGATCGCCTGGAGGCCGCCAAAGCGGCGCTCGCGGCCGTGGAAGGAGACCAGGGCCGCGGCGAGATCGCCCGCGTCGAATTCGGGCCACATCCGCTCGGTGAAGTGCAACTCGGCGTAGGCGCCTTCCCAGAGCAGGAAGTCCGACAGCCGCTTCTCACCCGAGGTGCGGATGATGAGGTCGACGTCGCGCAAACCAGCTTCCCCGGTGACGAGCTGCGAGAACGCCTCGCGGGTGAGACTCGTCAGCGCCGCTGCCTTTGCCGCCGCGTTGAGGATGGCGTCGCGCGCGGAATAGTCGACCGCAATGCGCAGATGAAGCGTGCTGCCGTGCGCGGTGGCGTCTTCCGCTCGCGCAATCGCATTGGCAATGCCGTCGGGCAGACGGTCGCGGCGGCCGATCACGGTGAGGCGCACGCCGTTCTTGACCAGGCTCTGCACCTCGTTGGCGAGGTAAAACCGCAGAAGCGTCATCAGCGCCGCGACCTCGGCCTTCGGCCTTCGCCAATTGTCGGTCGAGAAGGCGTAGAGCGTCAGCGTGCCGATGCCCTGCTTGGGCGCGGCTTCGACGATGCGGCGGATCGTCTCGACGCCGGCCTCATGGCCGCGCATGCGCGACAGGCCGCGCCGCGTTGCCCATCTGCCGTTGCCGTCCATGATGATGCCGACGTGAAGCTTTTCGTTGCGCGAGGACACAAGTTCACTTTGCATTGCAAAGTCTCCGGTCAAAAAAGGGGAGGATCAGGTCGAGACGATACCGAGGCGGCCGAGCGGCGCCGCCTCGCGGCCGGCGGCCTTGGCGGCGTCGCGCACCAGGCGTTCGAGCACGGCGAGATAGTCGAGGAAGCGGCGGCGGCCGGCCTTGGTCAGGCGGCAGGTCGTGTGCGGGCGATTGCCCTCGTAGCCCTTGGTCACCTCGACGAGGCCGGCTTCCTGGAGCACGGCGAGATGCCGGCTGAGATTGCCGTCGGTGAGGCCGCAGAGTTGCTTGAGATCGGCGAACGCCAGACCCTTCGGATGCGCCATCAGCGAGGTCAGAAGTCCGAGCCTCGCCTTCTCGTGGATCACGCGGTCCAGTCCTTCATAAGAGAAGGGTGCGCTGTCAATCTTCGACATCATGGTCTCCGGATGCGAAATACAGAATGCCCGCCATCACCGACTGCCCGATCACGAAGGGCAGACCCATGGTCCAGGGCGACAGCGTGTGGGTTTGGCTCGCGAGCACCACCACCGCAAAGCCGGACATGAAATACCAGGCGCCGGCGAGCGCCACGGTGCGCGGCAGCGAGCGGACGGAGGCGAAAATGCCGAGCGACACCAGGATCTGCCACAGACCGGGCAGCAACCACAGCGTTTCGCCCGCGAACTTCCACATCACTACCGCAAGGAGAACACCGGCAACGCCTGCGGGCAGGAACTGCTCGACGGCCTGGTGGATCATCGCATCGGCGAGGCCCGAATGATGGCGGCGCGAACGTGCGCGCATCTCGATACCGATCGTCAGGCCGGAGAGCGCGGCGGCAATGAACCAGCCGAAGAAGAAACCGAGCGGCTCGCCGGTGGGATCATCGAGCAACCAGAATTGCAGGATTGCGGTGAGAAGCGCGACCGCACCGGTCGCCGCCATCGTCGCCGGGCCGTAACCGCGGAACGCCGTGCCGGCCGCAATCTGGCTGCGGATCGCCACGATGTCAGCCAGCGCCTTGTCGAGATCGCGCATTGGCAACGCCAAAACCTCGTTCCGCCCATGCTTGCCGGGACTATCGATCCCGCTACTTTGTATCGCAAAGTATATCGGACTGCAAAGTAAAGGCAAGTCCCGAACGTCGCCTCTTGACGCCGGACCTCGCCGAACAACTGTCGGTTGCGCGACACCTGCTCCCACAGATAAGATGCGCGCGAATGCGCTCCGGGGGGAAAGTATGTGGCTTAAGTCATTCATCGTTGCGTCATTATTGCAGCTGAGCGTTGGCAGCGTAGCGCAAGCGGCCGGGCCATTCGGCAGCGTCAAAATCGGCAACTGGGTTGGCGGCGCGTTCAGCAATGACGAAACGGGAGCCTTCTCGCATTGTGCCGCGACGGCGCCTTATGCCAACGGCGTCGTTCTCGTCGTCGGCCAGAATACTGGGGGCTCGTGGATATTGAGCTTTGCGAGTCCCAGCTACCACTTCAAGCGGGCGAGAACGCCGCGATCGACGTCATCTTTGACGGACAGGAGCAGGCCAGACTGTTCGCCACGGCCAACCAGACGAACATGCTCAGCTCCGTCATGCCTGCCAACGTGGTACGAGCGTTTCAGAAGGCAAGCCTGATGGTCGCGACGAGCGGCCGCACCGTGCTGAATTTCGACCTGACCTCGGCTGGGCCCGTGATTGCGGCATTGGCCAATTGCGTCACCAAGGTGAAGGCCGACGGCCTGAACAAGGCCGGAGACTTTACGAAGGTCGCGGCAAAGCCGCAGGCCGCGCCGGACAAGCAGGCATCACCGCCGGCCAGCAAGTCCGCCAAAGCCAAAAGCGGTACGGGCTTTGTCGTGAGTGCCAGCGGACATGTCGTCACCAATAATCATGTGATCAATGGCTGCGTCGGCGACATCAGGGGCAATCTCACGGGTGAAGCCGGGATGGTTTTGCGCGTGGTGTCGAGCGACGCCAACAACGATCTCGCGTTGCTGCAGGCGCCGTCGACGACCACGTTCAAGGAGTTCGCCCGGATCCGCGACCGCTCGATTCGCTCCGGCGATTCCGTCGTCGCGATCGGCTTTCCTTTCCATGGATTGCTGACTTCGGATTTCACCGTGACGACTGGCATCGTCAGCTCGCTCAGCGGCATGCGCAACGATTCGCGTTTCCTGCAAATCAGTGCGCCGGTGCAGCCCGGCAATAGCGGCGGCCCGCTGTTCGACACCACCGGGCAGATCGTCGGCGTCGTTACGGGAAAGCTGGACGGATTACGGGTCGCCGCTGCGACCGGCAACATCCCCGAGAACATCAACTTCGCGATCAAGACCGGCGCGCTGCGCGACTTCCTCGACAACTCCGTGGTGCCCTACCAGACTGCCGAACCGAAGGGCGAGATCAAGACCACCGACATCGCCGGCAATGCGCGGCCGTATACGATGCTGATCTCGTGCAATGGCACGGAGCAGGCTGAGGCGAAGCGGTAGCGGCAACGCGCACGGCGTCTGCGCGGCCGCGGATGGCGCGAACGCGATCCGGGCTGCCAGTCAAACGCGAGTTCCTCAATACGGCGCGACGGGACGCGTGCGCCGCGGCTGCCGCGGTTGCGGCACGGACGATTGGCCGTAGGCGACGAGCGGATTGGGCCCGCAGGCCATGAGCCGGCCGGACACACTGGCCTGACATTGTCCATAGGTGCTGTAGGTACAATCGCCGGGATACTCGTAGCCGCCGCCCTGGGCACACCAGGGATAGTCGTGCGCCGCGGCGGGAGTGACGGCGGAGAAGCCGGCAAGGAGTGTCGCGCCGAGGCCCAGCAGAGCCAATTGCGTCTTGCGCATGATCCCAACTCCTATCCTCACAGCGCGAGATACGCGCCATATAACATCAGGTTTCGCCACGCCGTTTTATTCCAGATCGACGGGCGCTGACACGCAAGAAACCTTGATGCGCAAGAAAAAAGCCCTGCCGAACGGGCAGGGCTCCATCACGGACATCACGAGATCGCTACTCGACCTTCAGGCCTGCGAACTCGACGACCTTCTTCCATTTCTCGGTCTCGGCCTTGATCTCCTCGCCGAACGCCTCGGGCGTCTGCGCCCGCGGCTCGCCGCCGAGCTCGACCAGGCGCTTGGCCATGTCCGGCTCCTTTATCAGCGTGTTGATCTCGCTGTTGAGCTTGGCGATGATCTCCTTGGGCGTGTTCTTCGGCGCACCCATGCCGAACAGCGCGCTCGCCTCGTAGCCCTTCACCGTCTCGCCGATCGCCGGCACGTCGGGCAGCTGCGGCGAGCGCTCCGCCGTGGTGACGCCGATGGCGCGGAGCGAGCCGGACCGGATGTGCTGGATGATCGAGGGCATGTTGTCGAAGATCACCTGCACCTGGCCGCCGAGCATGTCGGTGATCGCGGGCGCGGCGCCGCGATAGGGCACGTGCTGCATCTTGCAGCCCGTCAGCGCCATGAACATCTCGCCGGACAGATGCACCGAGGTGCCGTTGCCCGAGGAGGCCATGTTGACCTTGCCGGGATTGGCCTTCACGTATTCGATGAACTCGGCGACGGTCTTGGCCGGCACGTCCTTGTTGACGGTCATCACGTTCGGTACACGCTGGAACGAGGCGACCGGCGCGATGTCGCGCACGAAGTTGAACTTCAGGTTGGTGTAGAGCGAGGCGTTGATGTAGTTGGCCGGATTGACCAGTTGCAGCGTGTAGCCGTCGGGTTCGGCGTTGACGACCGATTCGGTGGCGATATTGTTGCCGGCACCCGGCTTGTTCTCGATCACGAATTGCTGGCCGAACTTCTCCGACAGTCGCTGACCGATCAGCCGCGCAAGGATGTCGGTGGCTCCGCCCGGCGGATAACCGACCACCCATTTCACCGGATGGGTCGGGTAATCGGCGGCAAGGGCCTTCGACAGCGGGCTGGCTGCAAGCGGACTGGCGGCGAGCAGGCTCAGCGCGGTACGGCGAGTGATCATCTCAAGGGTTCTCCCAACGTGTTGTTCTTGAGCCAGATAGCTTGAAAATGGCGTCGGCGCGGTTGTAACAAAGCTTGCCGCAGGCGGAAAGTGCACGGGGCGCATCACGACGAAAGGATAAGGCATGGCGGTCAAGGTCGAAGCCCTCGATCATCTCGTGATCAACGTCGCGGACGTCGCAGTGACCGCCGCGTGGTACGGCAAGATTCTCGGCATGGAAGTCAAGGTGTTCGACCCCGGCGGCGGCAAAGCGCCGCGGACTTCGTTGCAATTCGGTAACCAGAAGATCAACGTCCGGCCGCGCGATGCCAACAAGGTGGAGTGGTTCACCGCGGACCACCAGACCGCCGGCAGCGAGGATCTGTGCTTCCTCACCTCCGCGAGTCCCGACGAGGTGGTGGCGCATTTGAAGGCACATGGCGTCGCGATCGAAGAGGGCCCGGTTCCCAAGCAGGGCGCCCGCGGCACCCTGCGCTCGGTCTATTGCAGGGATCCGGATGGCAGCCTGATCGAGATTTCGTCGTATGAGGACGGAGGCCGGTAAGGCCAAGCCGCCTGCCCCACGCATCGTCATTGCGAGGAGCCCTTGCGACGAAGCAATCCAGACTGCCTCCGGGGAGGGATTCTGGATTGCTTCGCTCCACTCGCAATGACGGCGGAGAGAGCAGGAAGACGCAATATCAAAACGCAGCCGCCAGCAAGATGCAGGCTGCACGGGAGGACATATGCCGAATTCGCAAGCCGCCGCCGGAATCGTGGGCCCGTTCGACGGGCTCGACGTGCCCTGGCTGCTGAAGATGCGGGCTGAGGTGCGCAGCTCACATCCGTTCCTGATCTGGGCGCCGTTCGACGCGCCTGCGCGGCGCTGGAGCTATGGCGAGTTTCACGAGCGGGTCGGCGCGCTCGCGGCGGGACTGGCCAAGCGCGGCGTCAAGCCGGGCGAATATGTGCTCATTCATCTCGACAATTGCATCGAGGCGCTGCTGGCCTGGTTTGCCTGTGTCGAACTCGGCGCCATCGCGGTGACCACCAACACGCGCTCGGCACCGGCCGAGCTCGACTATTTTGCCGATCATTGCGGCGCGGTTGCCGCGATCACGCAGCCGGCCTATGCCGAGATCGTCGCGCAGAATTGCCGCAACATTCGATGGATGGCGGTGACCTCGCACGATTCGGGCGCGGCGCCCGCGAACCCGGTCTCACGCGGCGACAGCTTTGAGGAGCTGTTCGCCGACAGCGCCGACCGTCCCAGGCGCGCGATCGATCCGCGCGCGCCGTGCAGCGTGCAATACACCTCGGGCACGACATCGCGCCCCAAGGCGGTGCTGTGGACCCACGCCAACGCGCTGTGGGGCGCCAAGATCAACGCCGCGCACGAAGACCTGCACGCAAGCGACGTGCATCAGGCCTATCTGCCGCTGTTCCACACCAACGCGCTGGCCTATTCGATGCTGGCGACGCTATGGGTCGGTGCCACCTGCGTGATCCAGCCGCGCTTTTCCGCCAGCCGGTTCTGGCGCGCCGCGCGCGAGCACGGCTCGACCTGGACCTCGACGATCCCGTTCTGCATGAAGGCGCTGCTCGAGCAGGACATCCCGCGCGATCACAAATTCCGTCTGTGGGGCACCGCGATCAACGAGCCGCCGGCCTTCGCCGCCTTCGGCGTCAAGATCATCGGCTGGTGGGGCATGACCGAGACCATCACCCACGGCATCGTCGGCGAGATCGACCAGCCCAACATCCCGATGTCGATCGGCCGCGCCGCACCGGAATATGAAATCCGCATCACCGACGACGACGGGCGGCCGACCGAAATCGGCGGCACCGGAAATCTCTCGATCAAGGGCATTGTCGGCCTGTCGCTGTTCGCCGAATATCTGCACAACGAGAAGGCGACGCGCGAGAGCTTCGACGAGCACGGCTTCTTTCTCACCGGTGACCGCGTGGTGCGACTGGAGAACGGCTACATTCGCTTCGCAGACCGCAGCAAGGACATGCTCAAGGTCGGCGGCGAGAACGTCGCCGCGTCCGAGATCGAGCAGGTGGTCGCGCTCGTCCCCGGCGTGCGCGAGGCCGCCGTGGTGGCGAAGACGCATCCGATGCTGGACGAGGTGCCGGTCGTCTTCATCATCCCGCAGGGTGGCGTCGCCGGTGCGCGGCCTGATCTGCACGAGGCCGTGATGGCCGCCTGCCGCGCCGGCCTCGCCGACTTCAAGGTGCCGCGTGAGATCCGCTTCGTCGACGACATGCCGCGCTCGACGCTGGAGAAGGTCGCGAAGGCGGAGCTGAGGAAGATGGTGGGATGAGGGCACATCGTCGTCCCGGCGAAGGCCGGGACCCATACCGCGTGATCTAACAAGGACGGGCAGTGCCTGTACCAAACGACGAGTCGTCGCCAAACCACTCCCTGTGGTTATGGGTCCCGGCCTTCGCCGGGACGACACCGAGCGTGTAGTGCTAGCGCCGCAAGATTCGCAGCAACGGATCGTCAGAACGACCCCAGCGCCACCGGGCGGAAGGCCTGCAACAGCTGCTGGTCCAGCTTGCCGCCCATGCCTTCCATCATCGTAAACGCGCGCGAGTGGGTGAAGGGCATGCGATAGGCGCGCTTCTCCACGAGTGCCGCGTAGATGTCGACGATCGTCGTGACCCGCACGATATCGCTGATCTGGTTCGACGAGAGATTGTTGGGATAGCCGGAGCCATCGAGGAATTCGTGATGATGCAGCACGACGTCCAGCATCTCCGGCGGGAAGCCGCCTTGGGCTGCGAGCGCGTCATAGCCGCGGCGCGGATGCTGGCGGACTTCGGCCATTTCCTCGTCGGTGAGCTTGCCGGGCTTGTCGAGCAGCGCGGAGGGAACGAACGCCTTGCCGACGTCGTGCAGCAGTGCGGCACGGGTCAGCCGGCGCTGGTCGTCCTCGCGCATGCCGAGGTGCTGGGCGAAGGAGACCGCAAATCCGGTCACGAACAGGCAGTGGCGGTAGCTGCCGACATGGTGGCAGCCCACCGTGGTGAGCCACTCGCGCAGCGAGGAGTGCTTGATCGCCTTCAGGATCTTGCTCTCGGCGGCGATGACGTCGTCGAAGGTCAGGGGCACGCCAAGCGGCAGCTTCTCGAACATCTTCTTCAGCACCGCATGCGCGGCCTCGACGCCGCGATTGAGCGTCTTGCCGCGATCGGTCGCGTCGTAGACGGCGGTGTCGGGGAACGCCGCACGGATGCGCTGCAGGATGTCCTCGGGCTGAAGCGGCCGCGAGATGGTGTCGGTGGCGCCCAAGGCCCAGGCCTGCATGGTGCCGTGATGCAGGGCGTCGGCAAGCACGAACAGACGAGGCATCGCGCGATAGGCATCGCCGCGCAGCTTGTTGCGCACCCGCTGCACGCTTTCGGGCGAGCGCAGATTGATGTCGACCACGAGGCCGGAGAGATCGCGCGAGGGCTGCTCGGGGATCTCCTGCGTCGTCACTGTCGCGACGTCGCCAACCGCCTTGAGGATGCTGGCGAGTTCGGTGCTCTCGTCGCTCCGGTCGGAGGCGAGCAGAAGCCGGCGTTTGGCGGCGGGTTTGGCTGAGGCGTTCATGGCTTCCCCAAGAGCACGGGCGTGTTTCGGGCCAAAGCCTAAGCCGGATCAGGTTCTCCGGCCCTTAAGAGGCGTGCTCAATGGAACCTTGCGGAATCAGGGACAATTTTACGGAGTTCGCCTCTCCGAGCGGTTCCAATCAAAACCTCGAAAACAACCCCATGCACAGTAGAGATGTGCTTGCAAACACAGAGCTTTTTTAACGACAAATCCGCCGGGGGCTGCTCCCGGCGGATCATGTCAGGTCACAATCGCAACCAGCCTTACGCCTTCATCGCGCTCTTCACGGCTTCGGCGGTGATCGGCAGGGCCCGGACGCGGGCGCCCGAGGCGTTGAAGATGGCGTTGCCAATTGCGGGGGCAATCACCGTCACCGCGGGTTCGCCGACACCGGTGGCCTTTTCGCCATTGGCGATCACGGCGATCGCGACCTCCGGCACCTGGCTCATGCGCAAGGGCGTGTAGCTGTCGAAATTGGTCTGTTCGATGCCACCATCCTTGAGCGTCGCCTTCTCATACATCGCCAGCGACAAGCCCCACAGCGCCGCGCCCTCGACCTGGGCACGGATGTTGTCGGGATGCACCTGCGTGCCGACGTCGGTGGCGACCGTGAGCTTCTTCACGGTCACCTCGCCCGACGGCGCGACGGCGACATGGGCAACGCAGGCCGTCCAGCTTGCGGTCGCGCGTTCCTGCGACGAGACGCAGGCTACGCCCATGCCCTCACCCTTCGGCAGCTTCCTGCTGCCGTAGCCGGCAAGACCCATCGCGGCGAGCAGCGTGTTGCGCAGCCGCTGCGCGCCGCCGTCGTTCTTGCCGGCGCCATCGAGCAGCGAGATGCGGAACTGCGCGGGGTCCTTGCCCGCCGCCGCCGCGATCTCGTCGATCATGCTCTCGACCGCCCAGAAGGTCCAACCCGGCGCGACCGAGCGGAGCTGGCCGGACGGCGTCGCGTTGTGCGCCATCTCGTTCTTGATCGCGCGCACATGATGGTTGGGCACGGTGTAGAAGAAGTCGGCCCCGTTCACCGTGAAGGAGTCGAGCGGACCCTTCTTGTCCACCGACGGCGTCAGGAAATCAGGGATTCCCCAGCGCGCGGTCGGCCAGGCCGAAACCACGTCGTGGCTGAGCGCGACGAGCTTGCCGTCGCCGTCCACGCCCGCCTTTACTTTTTGATAGGTGAGCGGACGCGAGAAATCCATCGTCATGTCGTTCTCGCGCGTGTAGATCACCTTCACCGGCTTGCCGACGGCCTTCGCCGCCTGCACCGCCGGAATCATCATATCGGCATCGAGCCTGCGGCCAAAGCCGCCGCCGAGCCACATCTGGTGCATGACCACGAACTTCGGATCGATCCCGGCCGCTCCCGCCGCGATCGCACCGGAGCGCGTCGCGAACTGGTTGCCGGAATAGATGTGCAGGATCTCACCCTTGAACTCCGCCGTGGCGTTCATTGGCTCCATCGGCGCATGGATATTGATGCTGGTGGTGTACTCCGCCTCCAGCACCTTGGCCGCCGTGCCGAACGCCGCCGCGGGATCGCCGTCCTTGACGAAGAACTGGCCGGAATCCCCCTGCTTCTGAAGCCGCATGGCCTCGTCGAGCAGCGACTGGCTCGACACTTTCGCGTTCGGACCGCCGTCATAGGCGATCTTGAGCGCCTGCGCCGCCTTCTTGGCATTGGCATAGGTGCTGGCGACCGCGACGACCCAGCCCGAGGTCGTTCCGGTCTTGTCGTCGAGGGTGACGGCCTTGATGAAGCCCGGCACTTTCTTGGCGGCGCTATCGTCGACCGACTTGACCGTGGCGCCGAAGCGCACCGGCGGCGTCACCACCGCGCCATAGGCCATGCCCGGAATCATCACGTCGATGCCGTATTTGGCCGTGCCATTGGTCTTGGCGGGGATGTCGAGTTGCGGCACCGACACGCCGATCATGGTGTATTGTTCCGGCGTCTTCAGCTTGATTGCCTTGAGCTCGTCCGGTGTGAAGGTTTTTGTCGCCTTGCCGCTCTTGACGACATCGGCGAACGACATCGCCTTCTTCGACTTCGGATGCGAGATCATGGAATCGCGCACCACCAGTTCCGACGCAGGCACGCCCATCGCGGCGGCCGCGCCTTCCGTCAACGCCATCCGTCCGGCGGCGCCGGCGCGGCTCATGGCCTCGAAGTTCATCATGGTCGACCAGCTGCCGCCGGTGATCTGCGCGCCGAGCACGGGATCGTTGAACTTCGGATCATTGGAGGCGAGCTGAACCCGCATGTCGCTCCATTTGGCGCCCAGCTCTTCGGCCACGATCTGCGCCATGGTGGAGGCGATGTGCTGGCCCATGTCGGCCTTGCCGCAGGTGACGGTGACGAGACCATCGGGCGCGATCGCGTACCAGACACTAGGCTCGAAGTTCTGGGGCGCCGCGAGCGCCTCACCGATGCCGGGCACGCCGGCATAACCGAGCACGAGGCCGGTTGCCGCGGTGCCGACCAGGAAGGAGCGGCGGCTGAGATCTGTCGTTTCGGCTGTGACGCTCTTGATGTGCTTATTCATGTGGGCCTCCGCTCGTTGCCGGAGGCGGATGCGGTGCGCATCTCGGTTGCGGCGCGCATGATTGCCTTCTGGATCCGCGAATAGGTCATGCAACGGCAGAGATTGCCGTCCATATGCGCCACGACCTCTTCCTTGGTCGGGTTGGGATTTTTGGCGAGCAGCGACGCCGCCTGCATGATCTGCCCGGACTGGCAGTAGCCGCATTGCGGCACCTGCTCGGCGATCCATGCCTTCTGCAAGGGATGGTCGCCCTTGGCGGCGAGGCCTTCGATGGTGGTGATCTTCTTGCCGGCGACATCGCCGACCATGGTCTGGCACGACCGCACGGCTTCGCCGTTGACGTGCACGGTGCAGGCGCCGCAAAGCCCGGCACCGCAGCCGAACTTGGTGCCGGTCATCTGCAATTGCTCGCGGATCGCCCAAAGGAGCGGCGTGTCGTTCGCCGCATCCACGGACAGACTCCGCCCGTTGATGGTGAGAGTTGGCATAGGCGTCTTCCCCTGCCGGTGCATGAAGCCGCTTACGGCGGCAACTTGTCTTGGCGGACGCCCACCGGGCCGGCGCCAGCCTTGACCGCAAGAATGATCGCGTTCAGGCGCGGAGGCAAATGCAATTTGGAATCGATCGAACAAACGCGGCGCGCGCATCTTGTGCGTTGCGAGAACAGCGATGATGCAGCGACTGGACGCAACAGAGTGCACGCCAAACATGCAGGCCATCGCGTTCAGGCGGTTTCCCCCGAGTAACCTGGCGCGTTAGGATGGGTGAAGAAACGAGATAGCAAGAGGCATGCAATGGCTGGGATCGATCGGGACGGCGTCAAAATCTACTACGAGGTTCATGGCGAAGGCCCGCCGCTGCTGCTGACCCACGGCTACTCATCGACCTCGGCGATGTGGCATGGGCAGGTCGATGCGCTCGCGAAGGACCACAAGCTGATCCTGTGGGACATGCGCGGTCACGGCCAGTCCGACTATCCCGACGATCCCGCCGCCTACAGCGAAGCGCTCACGGTCGGCGACATCGCGGCGATTCTCGATGTGGTCGGCACTGAGCGCGCCATCATCGGCGGGCTGTCGCTCGGCGGCTACATGTCGCTTGCCTTCG
This sequence comes from Bradyrhizobium sp. 44, assembly GCF_023073095.1. Lineage (NCBI taxonomy): Bacteria > Pseudomonadati > Pseudomonadota > Alphaproteobacteria > Hyphomicrobiales > Nitrobacteraceae > Bradyrhizobium > Bradyrhizobium sp. 44. Next base: position 152,395 of record NZ_JADPIY010000008.1, on the reverse strand, counting down.
CTCGCGCGCATCCAAAGCGCGTCCGCGCGCTGCTGATCATCGACACCGGCCCGGGCTTCAAGAAGGACGATGCACGCGAGGCCTGGAATGCGCGGGCGCTCGCCACCGCCGACAAGTTCGACCGCGAAGGGCTCGACGTGCTGAAGGCGGCGACGCGCGAGCGCGCCACCGCGCGCCATCGCAATGCCACGGGATTGGCGCTCGCCGCACGCGGCATGCTGACCCAGCGCGATGCGAAGGTGATCGAGCTGCTGCCGGAGATCAAGGTGCCCAGCCTGATCGTGGTCGGTGCCGACGACACGCCGTTCCTCGCCGCGTCGGACTACATGGCCGCGAAAATTCCCGGCGCGCAAAAGGTCGTGATTCCCGCCGCCGGACACGCCGTCAACATCGACCAGCCGCAGGCTTTTGTTGACGCGGTGCTGCCTTTCCTGAAGAACTTGCCGGAATAGACGATCGGACGGGAACACAGGCAATGAAGCGAGCGATGTTGGCTGCGGGCGCGGTGTTGCTGTCGGTATCCGCGCAAGCCGAGCAGTTCGGCGGGACACCACCCCGCCTGCCCTTCGTCGCGACCTTGTCGAACAACACGCCGCTCGCCTTCGGCATGGATGCCGGGCAGACCGCGCGGGCGCTCGGGCAACCGCTGCAATATGTGCGCGGGCGTCCCGGCAACGAGATCTATCTCGCGCTTCGCAACATCGGCGGCAGCGGACTGATCCCCTACCGTCACCGCCTGTTCCTGCAGTTCCGTCATGGCCGGTTGGCGGGATGGAAGGAGGATTACGGCGAAAACTGGATGTGGGAGTAGGTGGTTCTCCTCATGGTCAGGAGGCGCGAAGCGCCGTCTCGATCCATGCAGGCCCGCCTCTCGCAGCTCGGCCTTTCATCCTTCGAGACGCGCGCAAGAGCGCGCTCCTCAGGATGAGGAGAAAGAGTGAATTCGTGACAACCACCAAGGACAACCCGCGTGGGACAAGACACCAAGCTGACGGCCTCCGACAATTTCCTGCTCAGTGCCTATCGCGCCGACCCCGCGGGCACGGCGAAGGGCGCGGTGGTGGTGATCCAGGAAATTTTCGGGGTCAACCATCACATCCGCTCGGTCTGCGATCGCCTCGCCGGGGAAGGCTATGTCGCGATCGCCCCGTCGATCTTCGACCGGACCTCGCCGGGCTTCCAGTCCGGCTACACGCCCGATGAGATCGCGGAGGCGCGCAAGTTCGTCGCCAGTCCGGATTGGGACGCGATGCTGCGCGACACCCAGGCGGCGATCGATGCGGTGAAGAGCGTCGGCCCGGTCGGCATCATCGGCTTTTGCCTGGGCGGCAGCGTCGCCTTCGTCGCGGCGACACGGCTGTCGGGCCTGAAGGCCGCGATCGGCTATTACGGCGGCGCCGTCGTGCGCTTTGCCGACGAGGCACCCAAAGTGCCGACGCAGCTGCATTTTGGCGAGAAGGATGCCGGCATTCCCCTGACCGACGTCGAGACCATCAAGACGAAGCGGCCGGACGTCGAGGTCTTCGTCTATCCGGGCGCGCAGCACGGCTTTCACTGCGACGAGCGGGCGAGTTACGACAAGGCCAGCGCCGACATCGCCTGGCCGCGCAGCATGGAATTTTTCGCCAAGCATTTGAAATCGTAGCGCGCGCGGCTCTCTGTCATTCCGGGATGCGCCGACGGGCGCACGCCCGGAATGATGAAGAGAGCAGGAATCGGGTGGCTGCATCCTGCCGCACGGCGATAGAGCTGGCTGATCAAGCCAACCCACGCCGGGAGATCGTGATGCAGCAAGCCAATACGAACGTCGTCATCCGCAATCCGTTCGGCACCATGGACGTGCCCGCGCCTGATGATCGCGACGTCATGGATTATGCCGCAATCGCCACGCTTGCCGGCGATGCCGCCGACGTCAACGCGGCGGCGTGGGCAAAAATCGCGGCACAGTCAGACCCGCTCGACGGCATCTGGGCCAGCCGCTGGAATGGCGGCGCAGATCCGACCATTGCCGGCGATACGCCGCAAGCCTGGAAAGAAGGACGCGCTGAGGTGCGGGTCACAGGCGAGCGCATCTTCCTGCGCTTCGACTGGGACCATGGCCGCCGGCACGGGCTGATCGATGCGGCGCGCGACGGCGGGGATCGCCTGGTCGGGAAATATATCAACCTAACCAATCCGGTGATTACACGGCCATGGGTTGGGCTGGTGGTCGACGCCACCAGGATCGACGGATGTTTTCCGAACGGGCGGCTGGATTTCAGGCGGTGAGCTAGAGCTTCGCTCGAAAGCGCTCTAGAACCAGCGCTCGCCGACGAACACGGTGTCGCCGGGGCTCAAGGGCGTGCCGAGCGGCACCACGGCGCGCATGGCGCCGCCGGCTTCAGTGTGTGTGACGGTGACCACGTCGCGCTTGGCGCGGGGCGAGAAGCCGCCGGCAATTGCGACGGCGCTTTCGACCGTCATGTTCGGCACATACGGATACTGGCCGGGCGCGGAGACTTCGCCGAGAATGAAGAACGGGCGATAGGCCTCGATCTCGACGGCGACCGAAGGTTCGCGGATGTAGCCGTTGCGCAGCCGCGCGGCGATCTCGCCGGCAAGGCCCGCCGGGGTACGGCCGCGCGCCGGCACGCCGCCGATCAGCGGCATCGTGATGGAGCCGCCGGCGTCGATCGCGTAGCTGTTGGTGAGACCTTCCTGGCCATAGACCACGACGCGCAGCCTGTCGCCGGCGTCGAGATGGTAGGAGGAATCGTACCGGACCGGCGCCGCCATCGGTGCGGCATAACCAACCGGCATGGGCGCAGGCGAGGCAAAGGAATTGCTGAGTGCTGCAATGGCACCGCCGCCACTGCCGACGACGACCGGCTGCGGCGCGTTGTACGGCTGGCCATAGGCCATCGAATCGAGATCGGCGCGCGGCTGCACATAGGCGACGGGACCAGCGGTTTGCATGCAGCCGCCAAGGGTCAGCGCGGCGGACGCTGCCAGGGACGCTGCCGAGATCGACAATCGAAACGCGCGTGCAACCGGCACCGGACTTATCCCTCGAAACGAGACAGATCCAGTGATGCACCGGTTATGGTTAATAAAGCGTTGAGGGCCGGGTGGCGCGACGATGCGGCTACGGGCGCAGTGCGCTCCCTCTCCCGCTTGCGGGAGAGGGTTGGGGAGAGGGTGTATCCACGACGGGACAATCCCCCAGAGGATAGAACCCTCACCCGGCGCGCGGGACGATGCTTCGCATCGCCCGGGACGCGTCGACCTCTCCCGCAAGCGGGAGAGGTGCACCACCTTCGCGGCTGACTTACGCGCTCACGCCGACGCCGATCGGGCAGGACACGCCGGTGCCGCCCAGACCGCAATAGCCGGCGGGATTCTTGGCCAGATATTGCTGATGATAGTCCTCGGCAAAGTAGAATTCGCCGGCGGGTGCGATCTCGGTGGTGATGGTGCCGAGACCTTTTGCAGCAAGCGCCTTCTGATAGAGCGCCTTCGATTGATCGGCCGCTTTCTTCTGCACGTCTGAACAGGTGTAGATCGCGCTTCGATATTGCGTGCCGACGTCGTTGCCCTGACGCATGCCCTGCGTCGGGTTGTGGCTCTCCCAGAACGTCTTCAACAGCTTCTCGTACGACACCTTGTTCGGATCGAACACGACCAGCACCACTTCGGTGTGACCGGTGCGGCCCGAGCAGGTCTCTTCATAAGTCGGATTCGGCGTGTGGCCGCCGGCATAGCCGACAGCAGTTGTGTAAACGCCCTCGCCTAGCTCCCAGAACTTGCGCTCGGCGCCCCAGAAGCAGCCGAGCCCGAACACCGCCTGCTCGAGGCCGGCGGGATAAGGCGGCTGCAACTTCGTGCCGTTGACGAAATGGGTGGTCGCGGTCGGAATGGCTTGCGCACGGCCGGGCAGCGCTTCCGTGGCGCTCGGCAATGCGGTGGTCTTGCGCATGAACAGCATGGACGGATCTCCGGGAACGAGCTGTGCCTCGCCTGAGCCAAGGCGATGAGCCAAGCGCTCAGGCGGCGTGCTCGCGATCAATTGGGAATATAGGTCTTTACGCGCAAAGGGGCAGCCCCGTTACGCCGTCCGCGCGCCGGTTCGAGGCGCGCGAATCGAAAGCTCAATCCCGGGAATAGCCGATCAGCGGCTTGCGCGGGCGGAACAGGATCATCAGGAGGATGCCGAGAATGCCGAGGACGGCGAAAACCGGCTGATCCAGCACCAGGCGGATCACCGAGTTCCAGAGCCAGGGCGCCTTGGCCTCGACCCAGGTCCGGAATGCCGTCTGGCTGGCCTGATTGATGTCGTTCCAGAACTGGCCGAAGCGGGTGAACCGAAGGGTCTGGTCGGCGACCCAGCGGGCGCCGTCGTAGACCATGAAGATGAACCCGCCAGCGAGCAGCAGCAGCCCAATCAGTCGGAAAAAGCCGCGGATCATGCCTCACCCTTTATAGTCGTCCGATCGGACGACCCTCGGAACGCCGCCAGCCAATACAAGGGAGACGGCAGAAATTCAACCTCTTCAGGGCGTTACGGCATTCATCCCCACCCCAAGAGGCTGGTTGTCCAGCCCGGGAAAGCGTTGACGGTGCCAAAGACCCTCTCTATAAGGGCGCCAACTGGCGGCGGGCGCAATCCTGCCGCCGCTGTTCTTTGAGCAGTTGCAGGCTCTTTTGGGCTTAGAGGCTCTTCGGGGCTTAGAGGCTCCTAGAGCTGAGAGGCTCTTTGGGCCTCAGAGACAGCCGCAAGGCCGTCGCTCTTGTTCCAGGAACAGCCTAGCAACCGAACACCCTAATTCCGAGCGTCGATTACGCGGTCAAGCAAGCCGGCGCTACCCGACCAAGACGCGACCGGTACCCGCAAAGGACATTGAGACCATGGCCAATACCACTTCCGCCAAGAAAGCGACGCGCAAGATCGCCCGCCGCACCGCCGTCAACAAGTCGCGCCGCACCCAGATGCGCGGTGCCGTGCGTAACGTCGAAGAAGCGATCAAGACCGGCGACCGCGCCGCAGCCGTGACGGCGCTGGCGAACGCCGAGCCCGCCTTGATGCGCGCCGCGCAGCGAAACATCATTCATAAGAACAATGCCAGCCGCAAAGTCTCGCGGCTCACCGCGCAGATCGCCAAGCTCGCCAAGTAAGCTCGCGAGTGATCTAGCAGCATTCGTTCGATCGGACGATCCGGTCGCACATCGCATACGTCAAACAGCCCGGCATCACGCCGGGCTTTTTTGTTGCCTGCCATATCCACGCAAGCAGTCACGCGCCGAGCGACCTTCGATCGGAGGATTGCGGCGTTTGCACCATGATGTCCCGTAGTTCTACCTGCGAATGATTTTGCAACAGCGGAAACTCCACCGCGGTGCAAAAGACCCTTGCGAGGCGGGCGCAAGTTGAATTCGCGCGTCTGCGAGTTCTGCACACCGTAGTTTCCCCGGATCGCGTCACGCGATGGAGTTACCCTGTGAAACGAGACTCAAAAAACGATGGCTAGCTAACCACTTATCGACATAGTGAGGCCAAGCATTTGGAAAACTCGTCCGCGCGTCGCGCGCGTGACGCTTTTGTAAAAAATTTTTGGCGGTGGCGGAGAATTGTCACATGAAACGTGGCGTCTTCGATTCTGTGCACGAATCCAAAAACTTGCTCTGAAGCCTGTGCACAAGTCCGCGTGGCGTTAACGCAGATCAAGATTTTTGATGCCTCAAGTGTGAATCAATTCCGTTGCGAGTCTTTCCGCATAGTGTATTCCTTAAGACGTCAGCGGCGCCCACGATCTTGAGACCAGCGCGGTATCGGAAACGGGGCGAGCGTGCAAATCGGCGGCGATGTGCACGTAGGCGGCGCTTCAACAAGCGATTGTCGGATCAAAACCCACAGCAATGCGGGAACGGTAGCTCTTTGTCTGAATGTCTCCAAGCGGGATCTTTCTCTCGCGCTTAAGAGACATCTTGAAAGCTGCCCCGACAGGCATGATGGCGAGGCCGAGCGGACTAGTACACGGGCAGGCATCCGATGACGACGCGGGTGTCGTTTGGACACGCAGGACCTTGTCGCGAGCAATCACGGCAGGACGGGGAGGTATCATGTCTTACGAACTCAACGCGGTATTGAAACACATTTCGACTTCCAGCATTTCGACTTCCAGCGATGCCGTTTTAGATTCGTCGGACACCAAGCCTCCCGCGTGTCACGGAGCGCCGAGTACGCGCTGACCTCGCGACCCCTCCATCTCTAGACATTGCTGATCGGACGCGGCGTTTCCGCCGAGCGGTCGAGCCATGCCTGCAGGTGAAATCGCTTGAGGTCCCGCCATTGCAAATAATCCTGGGCAGGTATTGCTGGCAGGAACTCTGCATGGCGCTCACCACGCAACCTTATCTCTCAAGAAAAGTTCTCAAATGATGACAACCCCGGAACAGGATCGCTGGTCACGCGTGAAGAGTCGGCTGCGCTCGAACGTTGGCGAAGACGTCTATACGAGCTGGTTTGCGCGCATGGATCTGGAAGGCGTCCAGGACGAGAGCGTGCGTCTGTCGGTGCCGACCCGCTTCCTGAAGAGCTGGATCCAGGCCCATTATGCCGAGCGCGTGCTGTCGTGCTGGCAGGCCGAGATGCCGGAAGTGCATCGCATCGATCTCACCGTGCGCTCGGCCGTGCGCCCCGTTGTGCAGCAGAAGGAAGCGCCAGCGCCGGTCGAAACGCGCCGCTCGCCTGCGCCGGAGCTGCGCTCGACCGCGACTGCGCCGGTGTCGGCCAATCACGATGCGCTCGGCGGTTCGCCGCTCGATCCGCGCCTGACCTTCGCAAGCTTCGTCGTCGGCCGTTCCAACACGCTGGCGCATGCGGCTGCGCGTCAGGTCGCCGAGGGTCGTCGCGGCGATCCCGTCATGTTCAATCCGCTCTACATCCATGCGGGCGTCGGCCTCGGCAAGACGCATCTCTTGCAGGCGGTGACCTGGGCCGGCAATTCCGGCAACGAGCGCAAGGTGCTTTATCTCACCGCCGAGAAATTCATGTACGGCTTCGTCGCCGCGCTGAAGACGCAGACGGCGCTCGCCTTCAAGGAAGCGTTGCGCGGCATCGACGTGCTCGTGATCGACGATCTCCAGTTCCTGCAGGGCAAGTCGACCCAGGCCGAGTTCTGTCACACACTGAACGCGCTGATCGATGCCGGCCGCCAGGTCGTGATCGCGGCCGACCGTCCGCCGTCCGATCTCGAAAGCCTCGACGACCGCGTGCGCTCGCGGCTGGCCGGCGGCCTCGTGGTCGAGATGGCCTCGCTCGGCGAGGAGCTGCGACACGGCATTCTCAAGTCGCGCGTCGCCGCGGCCCGCGCCCATCATGCGACCTTCGAGGTGCCGGAGGAGGTGCTGACCTATCTGGCCCGCGCCATCACCCATAACGGCCGGGATCTCGAAGGCGCGATCAACCGCCTGCTCGCGCATTCGAAGCTCAACAACCGGCCGGTGACGCTGGAGATGGCGGAGCACGAGGTGCGCGACCTGATCCGGCCGCAGGAACCGAAGCGGATCAAGATCGAGGACATCCAGCGCGTGGTGGCGCGGCAATATAATGTCAGCCGCTCCGACCTCCTGTCCTCGCGCCGGACCGCCAACGTGGTCCGTCCGCGCCAGGTGGCGATGTATCTCGCCAAGACGCTGACTCTGCGATCGCTGCCGGAGATCGGCCGCCGCTTCGGCGGGCGCGATCACACCACGGTGCTGCACGCCGTTCGCAAGATCGAGGCCCTGGTTTCCAAGGACACGGCGCTGTCGGACGAGGTCGAATCGCTCAAGCGCCAGCTTCAGGAATAAACGCCTAGGTCTTTCCCCTTCCCTCGCGCCGCCCCGGCCATGCCTGGGGCGGCGGTCTTGGTCCAGCTGGGCGCCGGCCCGTCTTTGCCGGTAAATCGTGGGGAACTGTCGCGCAATCCCTTGAAACGGATGACTTTACGCGCCACCTTGCGCGACCCTGACGGCTTTGGTCATATCGGCTGGATGACCCGGCCTTCCGGGGATTTCGGTGCCGTGGCGCGCGTCCCGCCGCCCGGCTTTTCCAGATTTGTGTTTCCTTGGGGATCGGGCGAGTAGTGCAATGAAGGTTACGGTCGAACGCGCGCAACTCCTGAAGTCGCTGGGCCACGTCCATCGCGTGGTCGAGCGCCGCAACACGATTCCGATCCTCGGCAACGTGCTTGTTAGGGCCGAGAACGCGAAATTGTCGCTGAAGGCGACCGACCTCGACCTCGAGGTCACGGAAACGCTCGCGGCGGAAACCGCGACCGCGGGCTCCACCACCGTGCCGGCGCACATGTTCTACGACATCGTGCGCAAGCTGCCGGACGGTTCGCAGATCGTGCTCGAAGCCGACGGCGACCGCGCCGTGCTGGCGATCCGCGCCGGCCGCTCCCGCTTCACGCTGCAGACCTTGCCGGAGAATGATTTTCCGGATCTCGCGGCCGGCGACATGTCGCATTCGTTCAGCCTCGCCGCCAAGGACGTCAAGCGGCTGATCGACCGCACCCAGTTCGCGATCTCCACGGAGGAGACCCGCTATTATCTCAACGGCATCTATCTGCATGCCGCGGGCTCGGCCAAAGCCGCCACCCTGCGCGGCGTCGCCACCGACGGCCACCGCCTCGCCCAGCTCGACCTGGTCCAGCCCAAGGGCGCCGAGGGCATGCCCGGCGTGATCGTGCCGCGCAAGACCGTCGGCGAGGTGCAGCGCCTGATCGAGGACAACGAGGCCGAGGTCACGATCGAGCTGTCGCAGGCCAAGATCCGCTTCACCATCGGCAATGTGGTGCTGACCTCGAAGCTGATCGACGGCACATTCCCCGATTACGGCCGCGTGATCCCGCAGGGCAACGACAAGGAGCTCGTCGTCGACAAGAAGGATTTCGAGAACGCGGTCGACCGCGTCTCGACGATTTCCAGCGAGCGCGGCCGCGCCGTGAAACTCTCGCTGTCGCCGGGCAAGCTGGTGCTGTCGGTGACCAATCCGGATTCCGGCAGCGCGACCGAAGAGCTCGAAGTCGAATACGCCTCCGACGCCCTCGATATCGGCTTCAACTCCCGCTATCTGCTCGACATCGCCGCCCAGATCGAAGGCGACGTCGCAACGCTCCGGCTCGCCGACCCGGGCTCACCGACCCTGGTGCAAGACCGCGACGACAAGAGCGCACTCTACGTGCTGATGCCGATGCGGGTGTGAGGGCTACCGGCGCCCCTTCGCATCGACTACATCCGTCATGGCCGGGCTTGTCCCGGCCATCCACGTCTTTGGAGACAAAACGTGGATGCCCGGCAATGACAAAGACAACATGACCCCCTCCCGCATTCATCGCCTGACGCTGACGCATTTTCGTAATTACCGGGCGGCGGGGCTCGAGGCGAAGGCTGACATGGTGGCGCTGGTCGGGCCGAACGGAGCGGGCAAGACCAATTGCATCGAGGCAATCTCGTTCCTGTCGCCGGGACGCGGCTTGCGGCGCGCGACGCTGGACGACGTCGCCGACAACCAGGGCGACGGCTCCTGGGCGGTGTCGGCACAGGTCGAAGGCGCGCTGGGCCTTGCCACGCTCGGCACCGGCATCGATCCGCCGCGCGCAGACGCCGCGGTCAGCCGGCGCTGCCGCATCGACCGCGAACCGGTTAATTCGGCGGCGTCGTTCGGCGACCACATCCGCATGGTGTGGCTGACGCCGGCGATGGACGGGCTGTTCATGGGAGCGGCGTCCGAGCGCCGGCGCTTCTTCGACCGCCTGGTGCTTGCCATCGACAGCGACCATTCCAGCCGCATCTCCGCGCTCGAACGTTCCCTGCGCTCGCGCAACCGCCTGCTCGAGACCCGCAATTACGACGACCATTGGTGTGACGCGATCGAGCGCGAGACCGCAGAGCTTGCGGTCGCGGTCGCCGCAACCCGCGGCCAGACCGCGGCGCGGCTGACCGGCATGCTCAACGCGCGCGCGCAAGCCTCCGCCTTCCCCTCGGCGCAGATCGCGCTCGACGGCTGGATGGAGAACGCGCTGCTGACGGAGACCGCGACGTCGGTCGAGGATCGCTACCGCCAGATCCTGCGCGACAACCGTCCGCGTGACGCCATCGCGGGTCGCACCACGGATGGTCCGCATCTCACCGATCTGCAGGTGATCTACGCGCCGAAAAGCATGCCGGCGCGCGATGCCTCGACCGGCGAGCAGAAGGCGTTGCTGATCGGGCTGGTGCTGGCGCATGCGAGCCTGGTCGCCGAGATGACGGGCATCGTGCCGCTGCTACTGCTCGACGAGGTCGTCGCGCACCTCGATCCTGGCAGGCGCGCCGCGCTGTTCGACGAGCTGCGCAAGCTCGGCGCGCAGGTGTGGCTGACCGGCGCAGACCCCGCCGCCTTCGCCGAGATCGGCGCCGGGGGCGAGATCTTTGACGTCGAAAGCGGACAGGTATCGGCTCGGCGGTAGTCGCAGCCGTTGAACCGGCCCCATTTCCGCCGCGACTAGTTGCCGGAGGCGGCGCCGACGGCGTCGCGGCCGATTTGCAATCGCGCAATGACATCACGCGCGAACCCTGGAGAGTGAGATGCGGGCGGCAAGGTCCGGGGCGCGAGTCCCGGCACGATGGCAGGCGTTTGCGTGCGGCCTCGTCTTGCTCGCGACGTGCATGCTCGCGGCAAGCGCCGGCGCCTGGATGCCGCAGCCGCTGTTTTCGGCCGATCTCATGCCCGATCCCGATGCCAGGCTACCCGCACCGACCCGCTACAGTTTTCGAGGAATCCACACCACTCTGATGCGGGGCGTCGATGCGCCGCTTCGCGTCAAGCTCGAAGCCACCGTGCCCGCCGAGCTCAGCGACGTTCTCGCTTTCTATCGCAGGGAGCTCGGAAAACTCGGCTGGCAGGAGCAGCATGATGGCGCCGTCGTTTCCGCCGATCACGTCCAGCTCGCGTTCGTCTCTCCGCTCGGGCCGGCCATGCTGGAGCTCGGCCGCAAGGACAGCAGCACCTTGGTTCATCTCGTGCAGAAGAACTCGGATACTGCAAGCCGGGCGAACGTCATGCCCGAACCGGGCCAGGCGAAGCTGGTGTTCAGCAACATCGGTGAAACGGAAGCCGTGCTCGGGATCGACGCGCGGATCATCAAGCGCGCCGCCGGCGCCAACGCCGTATCGCTGGATCTGGCGCCCGGCAAATATTCCTACGAACTGAGCGTACCCGGCCGTCCAGCCTACACCCACATCCTCACTGTCGCAGCCGGCGACGCCTGGGAGCTCACCGTCGGGCGCGACGGCGAGGCATGGTCGCCGCTCCAGCTGTATTGACCAGTTCGGGATCTTTGAACCTGCCCGGTTCCTGCCGCGACTTCTCGTCTGAGGCCCCGCCGACGGTGTCGCAGCCGTTGCAATCGCGGGCGCCCAAGCGCCGCGCGGCATCCTGGAGACGTAACGATGGCGATGATCCCGCGCGGGACGCAAGTCCCGGCACGATGGCGGCTGCTTGCATGCGGTCTCTTCCTGATGGCGAGCTGCTCGATCGCGGCCGGCGCCGACGAGGGCGTCGACGTCCACGCGCTGCCGCAGCTCGAGGGTGCGGTGGAAGAAACTTCGCGCCCCGATCCCTATAGCGTCGAATATCGCGTACCGACGCGGCAGGCCGTGACACTGCCCGCGGTCCAAAAGCTGCTGAGCGACAACGGCTGGGTCGCCTATGTGATGCCGCTTGAGGAAAAAAGCAGCCTGCTGAAGTTCAGGAAGGGACGACAGGGCCTTTCCGTGCATTTCACGCAGGCGCCCGGCCGGCCCGACCAGTCCGTGGTCTACTACACCACCGACCGGATTTACGGGAACGTGCCATTTCCGGAAGGGGCAGGCGACATCGTGTTCGACGGGACCCGGCCCTATCTCGGCTGCGTCGCACCGACGACGCTCGATGCGACGTCGGATTTCTATGCCAGCCAGATGGCTGCGATCGGCTGGCAGAAGCTCACGCCGGAAACCGCCGCGCGCTGGGCGACCAGCCTGGATGAAACCGTTCCCAACGGCCTGCGCGCGTTCTACGCGCACGCCGATAGCAAGGAGACCGGCTTCTATCAGCAGAAGCCCGTGATGCTGACGCTGACGCGCCGCGACGACGGCCGCACCAATATCGATATCCGGGTCGCGCCCTTCGCGCTGCCCAGCGAGCTCAGGGCCGATAGCGATCTGGCCGGCCTGCCGCGGCCGAGCCCGACCAAGACGGCCAGGGGCCTCGGAGGCGCGAGCGACAACAAGCGCGAAATGTCGGCCGCCGCGATGGCCGAGCTGCCGGCCGTGCTCGCCTTCTATCACCGCGAGCTCGCCGCGCGCGGCTGGCAGGAGGACGGCAGCGCGCCGCTCGCACCCGGTGACGAGGTCGCGATCAAGATCTCTTCGGCGGAGGAAACCGGCGTGCTGCGGCTTGGCCGCAAATATGATTTCACCATGGTCAGCCTGACCGCGCAGGTGAAGGACTCCGCGCTTGCCGCCCGTGCCAAGGCGAAGAAAGAGGCGGACGAGAAGTTCCTTGGGGATGCGTTAGGTGCGGCCAAGCAGCTCATCACTGCCGACGAAGCAAGGCGCAAGGTGCAGGCGGCCGCGTTGTCCGACGCGCCGCTGAATGCGCTGGCCGACAGCAAGACGCCGGTGCCGCTGCCCGAAAACGCCGAAGGCGTGAAGTTCGAGGGCGACGACGGCCAGCTCGAATTCTCCTCGACGTCGAGCGTGAAGGCGCTCACCGCGTTCTATCGCGCATCGCTCAAGCCAGCGGGCTGGAAGGAGCAACCTTCCGTCATCAACCAGCCCAACATGGCGGTGATGGAATTCTCCAAGAGCGGCAAGTCGATCTCGATGACCGTGATGCAGATGGGGCCGAAGGTGAACGTTAGCGCCAACGGCTCCGGTCTGGTTATCGCCGCGGCGAAGCCTGTCGAGGCCAAATCGACCCAAGCCAAGGCGGCCCAGGCCAAATCGAAGGAGCCGCTCACGCTCGATCCCGATTCCGCCCTGCCCGTGCCGACGCAGCACAGCTCGACCGGATTAAGCTCCACGAAATTCCCCGGCAGCGACCAGTCGTTCCGGACCGAGCTCGAAGCCAGCATTCCCGCCGAGCTTGGCGAGGTCCTTGCGTTCTATCGCACGGAGCTGACCAAGCGGGGCTGGCAGGAAAAGACCGACGGCGCGATCGTGACCGCCGAGCGGGCGGAGCTCGCGTTCACCTCGCCGCAGGGACCGGCCGTGCTGAAGCTTGGCCGCGCCAGGGACGAGACGATTGTCAGCCTGATGCAGCGGAATCCGCAGGCCGCGGCCAAGGCCGACATCATGCCGAAGGCGGGACAGGCGAGGCTGATGCTCGGCAATATGGGACCGAAGGAAGCATCGCTGACGATCAACAATCAAACCGTGAAGATCGCGGCCGGCGCCGGCGGTCCGCAATCGCCGAAAGGCCCGATGCTCGATCTGCCGCCGGGCAAGTACCAGTACGCGCTGCGTCTGCCGGGACGCCCTGCTCGCACCGAGACCCTCACCGTTGCCGCCGGCGATGCCTGGGGCCTCCTGGTGGGGCCAAGCGGAGACGTGCTGCCGCTTCAGATGTATTGAGTTGCAAGGCCGTTCCGGGGCGTTCCAAGGCGCCTCGGAGCACCCCTCGTCCCCGCAAAATCCACGCCTTCCACGGCCCTAAACGGCTTCCCGAATCGCGCTTTTTCCAAGCCGCCGAATTGGCCCTCGTAAGCCTTGAAAATCGGCCGAAAAATCCCATTTAATCAAAGACTTGCCAGGAGATACTTTGCGCTAGGCGCAATCCGTCTTTCGTGGCACAAATAGCCCGCATATCAGCGCCTTTTGCGCCGCTGATTCGGGCGACATCTCGAAGGCCTCTCATGACAGAACCTGCTCGGCAGACGCCTGCCGAAAACGAACCCTCAAATCCGAGCGATTACGGGGCGGAATCGATCCGCGTGCTCAAGGGTCTCGACGCCGTACGCAAGCGCCCGGGCATGTATATCGGCGACACCGATGACGGCTCAGGCCTGCATCATATGGTCTACGAGGTCGTCGACAACGCGATCGACGAAGCGCTCGCGGGCCATGCCACTCGCGTCGACGTGATCCTCAATTCCGACAATTCCGTCACCGTGCGCGACGACGGCCGCGGCATTCCCGTCGACATCCATAAGGGCGAAGGTATTTCGGCGGCCGAGGTCATCATGACCCAGCTCCATGCCGGCGGTAAGTTCGACCAGAATTCCTACAAGGTTTCCGGCGGCCTGCACGGCGTCGGCGTCTCCGTCGTCAACGCGCTGTCGAGCAAGCTCGGCTTGCGCATCTGGCGCGACAACAAGGAACACTACATCGAATTCGCCCATGGCGATGCGGTCGCGCCGCTCAAGGTGGTCGGCGATGCGCCCGGCAGGCGTGGCACCGAGGTGACGTTCCAGGCCTCGACGGAAACCTTCAAGAACATCGAGTATGATTTCGCCACGCTGGAGCACCGGCTGCGCGAGCTCGCCTTCCTCAACTCCGGCGTCAACATCGCTCTCTCCGACATGCGTCACGCCGTCGAGAAGCGCGAGGAGATGCACTATTCCGGCGGCGTCGAGGAATTCGTCAAATATCTCGACCGCAACAAGAAGGCGATCGTGCCGGCGCCGATCATGGTGCGCGCGGAAGCCAACGGCATCGGCGTCGAGGCCGCGCTGTGGTGGAACGACAGCTACCACGAGAACGTGCTGTGCTTCACCAACAACATCCCGCAGCGCGACGGCGGCACCCATCTCGCCGGTTTCCGCGGCGCGCTGACGCGCCAGGTCAACGGCTATGCCGAGGCCAACGCGAAAAAAGAGAAAATCGCGCTCACCGGCGATGATTGCCGCGAAGGCCTCACCGCTGTGCTGTCGGTGAAGGTGCCGGATCCAAAATTTTCGTCGCAGACCAAGGACAAGCTGGTGTCCTCGGAAGTGCGCCCCGTGGTCGAGAACGTGCTCAACGAGGCGCTGCAAGCCTGGTTCGAGGAGCATCCTTCCGAAGCCAAGATGATCGTCGGCAAGGTGATCCAGGCGGCAGCTGCCCGCGAAGCCGCGCGAAAGGCGCGCGAGCTGACGCGCAAGAGCCCGCTCTCGGTCTCCTCGCTGCCCGGCAAGCTCGCCGACTGCCAGGAAAAGGATCCGGCGAAATCCGAGCTCTTCATCGTCGAGGGTGACTCGGCAGGCGGCAGCGCCAAGCAGGGCCGCAACCGCGAATTCCAGGCCGTGCTGCCGCTGCGCGGCAAGATCCTCAATGTCGAACGCGTGCGTCCCGACAAGATGCTGCACAGCGAGCAGATCGGCACGCTGATCACCGCGCTCGGCACCGGCATCAGCGACGAATTCTCGATCGAGAAGCTGCGCTATCACAAGATCATCGTGATGACGGACGCCGACGTCGACGGCGCCCACATCCGCACGCTGCTGCTGACTTTCTTCTACCGGCAGATGCGCGAGATCATCGACGGCGGCTATCTCTACATCGCCCAGCCGCCGCTCTATAAGGTCAACCGCGGCAAGTCCGAGCAATATCTGAAGGACGAGCGGGCGCTGGAAGATTATCTGATCGATACCGGACTCGACGACTGCGTCTACATTCCCGGCACCGGCGGCGATCGCACCGGCCGCGACCTGCGCTCGCTGGTCGACGACGCCCGTGCCGTTCGCGGCGTCCTGCGCAGCCTGCACACCCGCTACAATCGCAAGGTGATCGAGCAGGCTGCCATCACCGGCGTGCTCAACAAGGCGATCTACGGCGATCGGGAGAAAGCCGCCGCGGCCGCGCAATACATCGCCGCCCGCCTCGACACGCTCGCCGACGAGGTCGAGCGCGGCTGGATCGGTCAATACGTCGAAGGCCATGGTTTCCAGTTCGAGCGCACGGTGCGCGGCGTCAAGGACGTCGCCCTCATCGACGACGCGTTCCTGGGCTCGGTCGAAGCCCGCAAGCTCGACGAGTACACGGTCAAGCTCCAGGACGTTTATGCCCGGCCCGGCAAGCTGCGGCGCAAGGATACCGAGCACATGGTCTACGGCCCGGTCGATCTGTTCGAAGCCGTCACAGACGCCGGCCGCAAGGGCGTCTCGCTGCAGCGCTACAAGGGGCTGGGCGAGATGAATCCGGAGCAGCTCTGGCAGACGACGCTGGACGTCAATGCGCGATCACTGCTCCAGGTGAAGGTCAAGGAGGTCGACGAGGCCGACGACATCTTCACCAAGCTGATGGGCGACGTGGTCGAGCCGCGCCGCGACTTCATCCAGGAACATTCGCTGAGCGCGACGATCGATATCTGAGATCGGATGGCTTTGGACGGTCGTCATGCCCGGGCTTGTCCCGCCTGCGCGGCCGAAGCCGCTTCGGCGAGGCGAAGGCCCGGGCATCTACGTTCTCCGTGCATCTGGCAAAGGCGTGGATGGCCGGGACAAGCCCGGCCATGACGTAGAGACACCTCGGCTGAACCTCCCCCCGCCCTCGCAACAAGTGCAGAATTGCTCCCGCGCTCAATTCTCGGTAGCTTCCGCCTCGAAAACCCGCCCCCACTCAACACGACAGCGAGAGACCCCGTGGCGCCCATCCAGTACATTGTCGAGGGCGGTCACCGGCTCTCGGGCTCGATCGAGCCTTCCGGCAACAAGAATGCGGCCCTGCCGATCATCGCGGCAGCCCTGCTCACCGAGCATCCGGTGACGCTGGAAAACGTGCCGCGGATCCGCGACACCGAGACGCTGGTCGAGCTGATCCGCTCGGTCGGCGCGGCGGCGGAATGGACCGCCCGCAACACGCTTCATATCCACGCCAAGAGCATCCGCGCCGCGGATCTCGATCCTGAGCTATGCGTGCGCATCCGCGCCTCGATCCTGCTCGCGGGCCCCCTGCTCGCCCGCTGCGGCGAAGTGATGCTGCCGCCGCCCGGCGGCGACGTCATCGGCCGCCGAAGGCTCGACACGCATGTGCTCGCGCTCGAGCAATTGGGAGCCAAGGTCACCGCGACCGACCGGCTCGAATTCCGCGCTTCGAAACTGACCGGCGCCGACGTGTTCCTGGACGAGCCCAGCGTGACCGCGACCGAGAACGCGCTGGTCGCAGCCGTCGCCGCCGAAGGCACCACCTATTTGCGCAACGCCGCGTCCGAGCCGCATGTGCAGGACCTCGCCAACTTCCTGGTCGCGCTCGGCGCAGGGATCGAGGGCATCGGCACCAACACCATGATCGTGCATGGTCC
Source organism: Bradyrhizobium sp. 44 (assembly GCF_023073095.1). Lineage (NCBI taxonomy): Bacteria > Pseudomonadati > Pseudomonadota > Alphaproteobacteria > Hyphomicrobiales > Nitrobacteraceae > Bradyrhizobium > Bradyrhizobium sp. 44. Next base: position 135,129 of record NZ_JADPIY010000008.1, on the reverse strand, counting down.
GGCGACGTTGGGTGGTGCGACCTACCGGATCCAGCCCGACCATATCGAGGTCGGCTCGCTGATCGGGCTTGCCGCCGTGACGCGTTCGCCGCTTCGCATCGTGCGCGCGGGCGTCGAGCATCTGCGCTCGATCCGCATGGGATTCGAGCGGCTCGGCATCGTCTGCCGCATCGAGGGCGACGATCTCATCGTGCCCTCGAACCAGACGCTGAAGATCCAGGACGATTTTGGCGGCCACGTGCCGAAGCTGGAAGACCAGCCCTGGCCGGCCTTCCCGGCCGATCTGATGTCGATCGCGATCGTCACCGCCACGCAATGCGAGGGCGTGATCCTGATGTTCGAGAAGATGTTCGAATCGCGGATGTTCTTCGTCGACAAGCTGATCGCGATGGGCGCGCGCATCGTGTTGTGCGATCCGCATCGCGCCATCATCGCCGGTCCAAGCCGGCTGCACGGCGCGACGATGACCTCACCCGACATTCGCGCCGGAATGGCCATGCTGCTCGCGGCCGTCTGCGCCGAGGGCACCTCCACGATCAACAACGCCGACCAGATCGAGCGCGGCTACGAGCGCATCGACGAACGGCTGAATGCGCTCGGCGCGAAGATCAGGCGCGTGCCGGAACGGAAGGGCTGAGAGTTTCTTCCCTTCTCCCCTTGTGGGAGAAGGTGGCATAAGCGGCCTTCGGCCGCCGTTTTTAAGAACGCCGAAGCTTCGCATCGGCTATGGCGCCGGATGAGGGGTTGCTTCAGCGAGTCCTGCTGCTTGAGTGCCGTACGCGGAGAGATACCCCTCACCCGTCTCGACGCTACGTGGCGAACCACCCTCTCCCGCAAGGGGAGAGGGAGAAGACCAAGCCATGTTTTCGTCGCCCGGCCGTGCTATTGACCCGCTATGCTCGACACCGTCCAGCCTCGTTCGCAGCCGCAAGCCGGCGCGCCGCTAAATCCTCTCGCCGACGAATTCGTCGAGACGCTGCGGCTGGCCGTGCCGATGACGCTGACGCAACTCGGGCAGATCGCGATGATCACGACCGATCTTGCGCTGATCGGCCGGCTCGGCGAGAGCGCGGTGGCAGCAGCGGCACTGGCGCATACGGTCTATTTCGTCAGCTTCACGTTCGGGCTCGGATTGATGGCGGCGGTATCACCGCTGGTCGCGCAGGCGTTCGGCGCCGGCGATGTCAGGCGCATCCGCCGCTCCTTACGCGTCGGCCTGTGGGTCGCGCTGCTGATCTCGCTGCCGATGATGGCCTCGCCGCTCTATGGCGAGCACATCCTGGTTGCACTCGGTCAGGCGCCGCACTCGGCCGCGCTCGCCCAGCGCTATCTGAATGGGCTGGCCTGGGGCATCGCGCCGGCGCTCGGCTTCATCGCGCTGCGCAGCATGATGAGCGCGGTGAACCGGCCGCAGGCGCCGCTGTGGATCACGCTCGCGGCGATCCCCGTCAATGCCGCGCTGGTCTATGTCCTGATCCACGGCCTGTTCGGCCTGCCGGAGCTCGGCCTGTTCGGCGCGGGGCTTGCGACCACGCTGGTCAATCTCGGCTCGTTCGCCGCCACGCTCGCCATTGCGGGGCTGCGCAAGCCGTTCGCGGACTATCGTCCGCTTGCCCATCTCTGGCGGATCGACTGGCCCCTGATGCGCAAGCTCATCGCGATCGGCGCGCCGATCTCGTTCTCGCTGCTGCTGGAATATGGCCTGTTCTCTTCGGCCGCGCTGCTGATGGGATTGATCTCGACCACGGCGCTCGCGGCGCATCAGATCGCGCTCCAGGTCACCGCCGTGCTGTTCATGGTCCCGCTCGGCATCGGCATGGCGGCCACCGTGCGGGTAGGTCACGCCTTCGGCCGCGGCGAGCCGCTTGCGGTGAAGCGCGCAGGTCTCGCCGCAGCCGTGATCGGGATCGCGTTCGTCTCGGCCCTGACCGTCGCGATCATCTTCGGCCGCTATCAGCTCGGCCGACTGTTCTTCGGCAGCGACGTGGCGAGCATGGCGACCGTCGAGCTGACCGCGAAGCTGCTGCTGGTCGGCGCGACCTTCTTCATCGCCGATGCCATCCAGACCATCATGGGCGGCGCGCTGCGCGGCATCAATGACACCAGGATGACGTTGGTATTCGCCGCGATCGGCTATTGGTGCGTGGGCTTTCCCATCGCCTGGTGGCTCGCTTTTCACGCCGATCTCGGCGCGGTCGGTGTCTGGATCGGATTGTCGATCGGATCGTTCGTCTATGCCGGACTTCTGATCTTGCGCTTCCGGATGCTGACGCGCAGACTGACGGAATGAACGGGACCGTCCGCGAAGTCACCCCCGATGTCGACACCGGCGCGCTGCTGGCCGGTGCGCAATTCATCGACGCCTTTCGCGTGGAGATCGGCACGGCACCGGTGAATGCCCGCGAGGCCTGCACCAGGATGGTGTTGCACGGGCCGCGCTGGGTCGGTGCACTGACACGCCTGCGCAACGTGTTGGTGACGCCGTTCGGCCTGAAAACATCGGGCGAGGGTACGCCGGCGCCGGGCGGTTTGATCGGCCTGTTTCCGGTGCTGAGTGAAACGCCCGAGCAGCTGGTCGCCGGCTTCAATGATTATCATCTCGATTTCCGCATCGTGGTCGATGTGGTCGGCGAAGCGGTGCCGCGCCACGTCACCTTGACCACGCTGGTGCGGACCAACAATCGGCTGGGCCGCGCCTACCTCGCGCTCATCACGCCCTTCCACAAGCTTGTGGCCCGCAGCATGATGGGGCGGCTCGCGGAGCCGGCCCGATGACGCTCTCCGTCGACCTCTTCTACTCCTTTCGCAGTCCGTTCAGCTATCTGGCGCTGCCCAAGACGCTCAAGCTCGTCGAAACCTACGATCTGGCGGTCAATGTGCGGCCGGTCTATCCGCTCGCAGTCCGTGTGCCCGGGTTTTTCAAGAAGGCCAGCCCGAACTTCATTCGCTATGTGGTGCTCGACAGCACGCGCGTCGCGCAGCACGAGGGCATTCCGTTCCGCTTTCCCAGGCCCGATCCGATCGTGCAGGACAAGGTCACGTTCGACGTCGCGGCGGAGCAGCCCTACATCCACCGTCTGACCCGGCTTGGTGCCATGGCGCAGCTCGAAAGACGCTCGCTCGCATTCACCGATGCGATCGCCCGCGTGCTGTGGGACGGCTCGGTGGCGGGCTGGAACGAAGGCGATCATCTCGTGCGCGCCGCCGCCAAGGCCGGCTTCGATCTCGTCGCGATGGATGCCGCGATCACCGCGGACCCGGATCGCTACGAGCAGGTAATCACTGAGAACGAGAAGGACCACGCCGCCTCCGGCCATTGGGGCGTGCCGACCTTCGTGTTCGACAACGAGCCGTTCTTCGGTCAGGACCGCATCGATTTGCTGGTCTGGCGCATGGAGAGCAAAGGCCTGATGCGGCGCTAGCTCACTCCGCCACGCGCGCGGGCTTGTCGGTCGCGGCCTCGGACCATTCGCCGACGACGCGATCGAGATCGCAGAGATTCTGGTGCATCTGCTCCAGCGAAAAGCCGAGCGCGAAGAAGCGCTCCGCGGTGTCGCTGGGCTGCCCCCGGATCAGGCCGTCCTGGCGCACGGCGGCGACCGCTTCGGCATAATGCTGGAGCGCGACATGCACGGGGTGGATCGGCGGCGCGCCGGCGCCTTCGCGCAACGCCGCGGCGGCCGAACGCAGGAAGCGTGCGATCACCGTCGAGACTTCCGTCAGCGGCGCGGCAAGCCGTGTCTGCACCTCGGCCGGCAGCGGCACCACGGTCGAGCGGCCGATCATCACGACGTCATGGCGCAGCCGCAAGATCGTGCGCAACAACGGGCCGGTGTCCGGCCCGCTCGACAATCGCGCAGAGCGCTCGCGCTCGGCTTCGGCGCCGATGGTATTCATGCCGACCATTGCGGTGCCGATACCGTCCTGAATCCGATGCAGCGCGTCGTTGTCCCGGCCGCGCGTCAGGCCCGCGAGCAATTCGGTGAAGGCCTCCGCGATCAATTCGAGCAGCTTCGCCGCGCTGGCGCGGATTTGCCGCACCGCGCGCGATGGCAGCACCAGGAACGAGACGAGCAGCCCCGTCACCGCGCCGACCGTAACTTCGCTGACGCGATCGTTCGCCGAGGCCATGGGATCGGCATGATGCATCGAGGGAAGCACGAGCACGATCACGGCCGTCACCGTTGCAGAGCTCAGATTCGGATAGATCGATGCGACAAAGGCAAGCGGCGCCACGGCCAGCACCAGCAGGCCGAGCAGGCCCAGTTCACCGGAATAGGGGATCAGGATCGCGATGGCGCCGCCATAGATCGCGCCGCCGATGGTGCCGAGCATGTAGTCGCGCGTCGCCTTCAGCGAGCGCCCGACGCTCATCTGGGTCACGATGATGGAGGTGAGGACGGCCCAGAGCGGCAACAAGAGATGCAGCGCGGTGGCGAGCGCGTAGGCGCCGGTGGCCGCCACCGTGACCCGGACCGCCAGCCCCAATTGGGTCTTTCGCGACCAGACCCGGTCGAACAGCTCTCCTGCGAATGCCATCGTCCTATCCCGATCCAATTCTGGTAAAGCCAGCCAAAAGCATAGCTGATGCCCGCGGCCCCGAGGCCGCTTGAAAGGCCAAATCAGCCCGCCTAACTTGCGCGCCAAAACGAGGAAACACGATGGCTCACGAAACCGCAACGCTCGCCGCCTATGTCGCCAACCTGAAATTCCAGGATATTCCGGCGGAAGTGCTGGATCGGGCAAAAGTGCTGACGCTGGACTTCCTCGGCAGCGCCATCCGGGCCCGCAGCGAAGCGGAATCGACCCCCTCGATCCTGAAGATGCTGGAGGCCCTTGCGCTCGATACCAAGGGCGAATCCACCGTGTTCGGCGACAGCAAGACCTGGACGCCGGCGGTCGCGGCGCTGCTCAACGGCGCGCTCGGCCATTCCCTCGACTTCGACGACACCCATGCGGACTCCTCGCTGCATCCGAGCGCGCCGGTGGTTCCGGCCGCCTTCGCCATCGGCGAGATGGTCGCCGCGTCGGGCCGCGACGTGCTGACCGCGATCGTTGCGGGCTATGAGGTCTGCTGCCGGCTCGGCAACGCACTCGACCCGACCTCGCATTACGCCCGCGGCTTTCATCCGACCGCCACCGCCGGCACCTATGGCGCAGCCGCGGCCGCCGGCAAATTGTTCGGCCTCTCCGAGCAGCAGCTCGTCGCCTCCTTCGGCGTCGCCGGCAGCCAGGCCGCGGGCTCGCTGCAATTCCTCGTCAATGGCGCCTGGAACAAGCGCTACCAGGTCGGCGCCGCCGCGATGAACGGCGTGATCGCCGCGACGCTGGCGCGCAACGATTTCGTCGGTGCGACGGAATCGGTCGAGGGCAAGCACGGCCTGCTCGCCGGCTACACCGACGATGCCCATCCCGACAAGGCAGTCGCCGAGCTCGGCAAGACCTACGAGACCATGAAGATCGGCGTCAAACCGTATCCGAGCTGCCGCTACACCCATGCCGCGATCGACGCGCTGATCGCGATGCGGCGTGAGCACAATCTGACGCCCGATCAGGTCAAGCGCGTCGAGATCGGCCTGCATCGCAACGGCATCACGCTCACCGGCGACGCCGCGACCAAGCGGCACCCGACCTCGATCGTCGGCGGCCAGTTCTCGATGTTCTTCACCGGCGCGCTCGCGCTCGACCAGGGCTCATTTGGCTGGGACGACTACAGCCGCCTGGGCGACGCCGCCATCGACGCGCTCGCCGACAAGTTCGACGTGGTGCAGGACGATCGGCTCGAAGTCGGCCGCACCCACCCCTTCGGCGCCCGCGTGAGTATCACGACGGACGACGGCGTGCATGAGCGGCTGTATGCCGATCCCTCGGGAGAGCCGACCTCCTTCCCCGACGCACAGGCGATGCAGCAGAAGTTCTTGACGTTGGCCCGTCCGGTGCTGAATGCGCGCGCGGAGAAATTCGCGGACGCGATCATGACGCTGGAGCGGTTCGATCGCGTGGCGAAGGCGACCGAGCTGGGAAGGTAAAGCTCCTAATCCACCCCCGCGACTTTCCCTTTGTCGCGCGTTGCTGCCACGACATCCCGCACCAGATCAAACACACCATCCGCTTGCGGTGGTGCGTTCGGCGAACGGCCTAACCGCACGATCACCAGACGCTCCGACGGAATCACAATCGTGTATTGCCCGATCGTGCCCTTGGCGAAAAAGGCGTCGCGCGGCCAGCCGTGCTCGACGCGGAATTTCGCGCCAAAGCTGTCGCCCTGGTTGGTCCAGAAGCCGGCGCCGATGCCGACCCAGGCATTGGGCGTCGCCGACGCCGAGTGATTCACCCAGCCCTCGGGCAGGATGCGCCTGCCGCCGGCGACGCCGTCGTTGAGATAGAGCTGGCCGAAGCGTGCCCAGTCGCGCGCGGATGCGAGCATCTCGCTCGAACCCTTGATCGTCCCCGCGCCGTCGAGCTGGAGCGTGACATGGCGCATGCCGAGCGGCGCGAACAATTCGCGGCGCGCGAAGGCAAGCGCATCCGCCGGATTGCCGCCGGCAGCGTTCCGGATCAGATGCGCGAGCATGATGGTGTTGCCATCGTGATAATTCCACACGGCGGCCGGCGACGTCGCAAGCGGCATGCTCGCGGCATAGGCGGCCATGTCGGCCTCTACGAATTTCATGCGATTGACCGGCTCGAACGCGGAGCCGAGCGAGGCCTGAAGCGAGCTGCCGAGCGCCAGGCCCGCGGTGTGGCGCAGCAATTGATCGACGGTGATCGCGTGACGCGGATCGTCCGGATTTGCCCAGGCGGCGACCGGTGCGGGCCCGTCGAGTTTCAGTCTGCCCTGACGCACGAGGATCCCGGTGAGAGCCGAGATCACGGACTTCGTCATGGAGAAACCGAGCAGCGGCGTCTCCGGTCCGATGCCGTCCGCATAGCGCTCGGCGATGATGCGGCCCGACTTCATGACGACGATTGCGCGGGTGCGGCGGAATGGCGGCGATGGCGGCTCGGCAAAGGCGCGATCGAGCGCTACTGACAACTCCGGGCTCTGCGGCGACACGACCGCGGAGCCAGCGATCTCGGGCAGCAACGGCGGCTGCCTGTCATCCGGCGGCAACGTGACGTCGGTGATCCCTCCGCCGTGCTCGAGCGTGCAGCCGAGGCCCTCGCGATAGACGGCGTGGCTGCGGCCAATGCCGAACAGCGTCACCGTAACGTCCTTGCGCATGCGATCGACCTGATAGTCCATCGCCCAGGTGAGCAGACCGGCGCCCGGCATCGCATCGGCGGTCTCGGTCAAATTACGCCTGACATCGAGGCCCGAGACAAACGTCTCCGCGCAGAGCACGTCGGCGATGAAGCCGGTGGCGACCTTGGGCACGTCATGGGCGCGAACCGCGCCGAGCGCGAAGCCGACAAGGGCGATGGTGGTGGTGAGAAGGACGATCTTGCGGCAGCGGGTCACGGGCTTGCTCCGGCTTGAGGCGTGTGCCGGAGACGAAGCGGCATTCACGCGATGCCTGCTCGCCGGATTTGGAAAGCGGCCTAGCCGAAACCGCGAGACGCTCGCCGATTCCAAAATAACCGAAATATTTCAGTACCCTAAAGCTTAGACGGCATTGACCTTGAGCCGCCGGTACTCCGTCGGCGTCACGCCGGTCACGGCCTTGAAGGCGCGGTTGAACGGGCCGAGCGACTGGAAGCCGGAATCCATCGCGATGGTGATGACGGGGACCTCGGCCTGGGCAGGATCGGCCAGCGCGGCCTTGGCCTCCTCGATCCGGTGGTTGTTCAGGAACACATTGAAATTGCGGTAGCCGAGTCCCTGGTTAATCAGCCGGCGCAGCCGGTATTCGGGAATCTTCAGCCGGCCCGCCAGCACGCCGATGCTGATGTTCTCCTGCCGATAGATCCGTTCGTCCGCCATCAGCCGCATCAGGGCGTCGATCAGCTTTTGGTCGGCGGCATCCTCGCCGACAGGCTGGCTCGCCGCGATCGCGGGCGCAGCCTCCGCGGCGGCTGGAAACAGGTCGGCGCCATCGACCCGCATCATCGCATAGGCGATGGCCGCGACGATGCCGGCGAGCACGCCTGTATTGACGGTGTTGGCGACATCGCCGACGTCACTGCCGCCGACAAGGATCTGGAGCAGCGCGTTCAATCCGCCATAGAGCGCGGCGGCACAGACGATGAAGACGCGAACACGGCGGCGGCGCTCGACCAGATCGGCTGACCATGAGCCGATTGTCTGCACGATCGCGAGCGCAATGAAGCCGAGCACAATCAGGTTCACCGCGGTCAGGGCGACCCGGACATGTCCGCCAGGTGCGAGCCAGAGACAGCTGACGAAGCTGAAGGCTGCCACCAACGCCCAGGCCAATCCGTGCCACCGGCGCAGGCGAAACTCGTCGTCGAACAGCGCGCGCGTGAACAGCCAGAACACCACGATATTGCCGGTCGACACCGCGATCAGCGGCGTATGCCAGGCCGGGACCAGCGATGATGTTCCGACAGAATAGCTCACAGCATGCGCGGCCGAGCCGAGCGCAAAGGCCGCACCGAGCCGGGCTGCCAGCACATTGCGGAAATCGCTGACAAGCGATGCTGCCAGCACTAATAGCAACGCCACAGAAGCGGCGCGGAATGCGAGTTCAAGGGCGGCTGACGTCATCAGATGCTGTGGCCATCGGTATGGGCGAGCCGAACATCGTCCGTCCAATTGATTTTTTCAAGGACCATCCGCACCACAGCTGTCATCGTCCGGCTTGACCGGACGATCCAGGACTCCGAGACGGCGGTGATCGAACCGAGTGGCCGCGGCGTACTGGATCGCCCGCTTTCGCGGGCGATGACGGCGGAGTATGTGGTCCAGGCTTAGCCGCGACGGCCGCACAAAATTCTGCTACGATTTAGCTCGAAAAAACCAAAAGGAGTCCACCATGAGCTGGCAACCCTCGAACGATCCCGTGCTCGGCGATCCCATGTCCTGCGATGCGCTCGATCTCGTCATCGTGCCGCGCACGCGCGATCTCGGCGACGGCTTCGCGGTACGCCGCGCGTTGCCGCACGGCAAGCGGCAGATGGTCGGACCCTTCATCTTCTTCGACCATTTCGGGCCGGTGCAATTCGTCTCAGGCAAGGGCATGGACGTGCGGCCGCACCCGCATATCGGGCTTGCTACCGTCACCTATCTGTTCGACGGCGCGATCATGCATCGCGACAGCGAGGGCAACATCCAGGAGATCCAGCCCGGCGCGATGAATTTGATGACGGCCGGCCGCGGCATCGCGCATTCCGAGCGCACGCCGGATGTGCAGCGCGCCTCGGGGCAGAAGATGCTGGGCCTGCAAAGCTGGATCGCGCTGCCGGCAGGATCGGAAGAAATCGCCCCTTCGTTTCAGCACTACGGGGCGGGTGACCTGCCGATGGTCTCCGAGCGCGACTTCACCGCGAAGGTGATCGCGGGCTCGACCTTCGGCGTCACTTCCCCTGTTTCGATGGTGTCGCCCTGGTTCTACACTGAGGTCACGGCGGCCGCGGGCGCGACCGTGCCGCTCGACCCCGATCACGAGGAGCGCGCCATCTACGTGGTCGACGGCGAGGTCGAGATCGCGAACGAGCGCTACGAGGGGCCGCGGCTCCTGATCTTCCGTCCGGGCGACCGCATCACGGTGAAGGCGCTCAAAGCCACGCGGATGATGTTTCTGGGCGGCGACGCGCTGGAGGGCCCGCGCCACATCTGGTGGAATTTCGTCTCCTCCAGCAAGGAGCGGATCGAGCAGGCCAAGCAGGACTGGAAAACCGGCCGCTTCGCGGCAGTTCCGCAGGAACATGAGTTCATTCCGCTGCCGGAATAGGCTATCCCGGTTTCCGGTCGCGCGATCAGGCGCGGCCGGATGTCCCGTCGCAAGGCCTTGCTCCGAAAGTTCTGCCGATGACCGCCATGCTCTCCAGCGACCTCCCCCTGCCCAAGATCGGGCGCGGCAAGGTGCGCGATATCTACGCCGTCGACGACGACCGCCTGCTGCTCGTCACCACCGACCGCATCAGCGCCTTCGACGTCGTGATGGGCGAGACCATTCCGATGAAGGGCGCGGTGCTGACGCAAATCAGCGCGTTCTGGTTCAACGAGCTCGAAGGCGTGGTGCCGCATCACATGATCAGCGCCGACACCGACGAGATCATCGCCGCCGTGCCGGCCTTGAAGCCACATCGCGCCGAAATTCTCGGCCGCGCCATGCTGTGCCGCCGCACCACGGTGTTTCCGATCGAATGCGTGATCCGCGGTTATCTCTCGGGCTCGGCCTGGAAGGAATATGCAGCCAGCGGGACCTTGGCCGGCGAGAAGCTGAAAGCAGGTCTGGTCGAGAGCGAGAAGCTGGAGCCTTCGATCTTCAGCCCGGCGACCAAGGCCGAGACCGGCCATGATGAGAACATCACCATCGCGAAGATGCGCGAGGTCGTCGGCGACGAGACGGCTTACACGCTCGAGAGCATGACGCGCGCGATCTACACGCTCGGCGAGGAGCTCGCCCGCGAGCAGGGCATCATCATCGCCGATACCAAGTTCGAATTCGGCCGCGACAAGGACGGCCGCATCATCCTGATCGACGAAGTCATGACGCCGGATAGTTCGCGCTTCTGGGCCGTCGATGCCTACAAACCCGGCCAGCCGCAGGCGAGCTTCGACAAGCAGCCATTGCGCGACTATCTCGATGTCGAGCGCCGCGCCGGCCGCTGGAATGGCGACGCCCCGCCGCCGCCTTTGCCGGCAAACGTGGTGGATGCGACCAGCAAGCGGTATCTGGAAGCATATCGCCGCGTGACGGGGCAGGATTTGAAGATCTAGCCCCACTCGGCACCTCTCGCTCCGTCATTGCCGGCCGCCTCGATGCCTCCCCTGCGTCGTCCTGGCGAAAGCCAGGACCCATACCGCGAGGTTTATCGCGTGCGTTCGGTGCAAATCCCGAATGCGCAGACTTCGCCAAACTGCTCCTTGGGGTAATGGGTCCTGGCTTTCGCCAGGACGACGACGAATGGCGGGCGCTTCGGTTTCTTCCATCCGGCTTGCAAGAATCCTGTTGCACTAGCCTCGCAGTCGTCTACCTCTCGGAGGGAAATATTCACGAGCGAGTGTTACGGCGTGACAGATCCAGCAATTGGCTTCACTCCGTCGGCCGGGCTCACTCCGGCCCTCAAGCGTGCGCTGACTGATATATTGGGCGGGAGCGCCGCCAGCGTCCTGACCGTCACATTCGGACTGTCCTACTCGCTGCTGATCTTCGCGGGGCCGTTGTCGCCCTATCTGTCCTACGGCATCACGGCCACTTTCGTCAGCTCTGCGGTGCTTGCGGCCGTCGTCGGGCTCGGCAGCTCCCTGCCCTTCGCGATTGCAGCCCCTGACAGCTCGACCGCCGCGGTGACGGGTATCCTGGCAGCCTCGGTGGTCGAACGCATCGAGACGGCGCACCTGTCGGCGCCGTTGCTGTCACCAATCCTGATCACGCTCGGCCTGTCGACGATGCTGACGGGATTGGTGCTGTGTGGGCTGGGCCTGACGCGGCTTGGCCGCGCCATCCGCTACGTGCCTTATCCGGTGGTCGGCGGCTTCCTGGGCGCAACCGGACTTCTCATCGTCATGGGTGCGGTCCGGGTGATCACCGACCACCCGCTGCAACTGGCGACACTGTCGCACTTCGCCAACCGCACGATCCTGCTGGAGCTGGGTGCCGCCTGCGCGATGGCGCTGGTGCTGTATCTCACCTGGCACCGCTCGCGCAGCCCGTTCGGACTGCCGATCATCCTGGTCGGCGGCGTGCTCACCGCGCATCTGGCGTTCTGGATCACCGGCGTCTCCTCCGATGAGGCGCACACATTAGGCTGGACCTTTCAGTCCCCACCGCAAGCGGTCTTCGTGCTGCCCTGGCACACCGACGATCTCGCCCGCTATCCCTGGTTTGCCATACCGGACCTGCTCGGCAACGTCGTCGCGGTCATCTTCGTCACGGCCTCCAGCACGCTGTTCAACACCACCGGCATCGAGGTGGCCACGCATCGCGAAGCCAACCTGGAGTGTGAGCTGAACGTCACCGGCGCCGCCAATATCCTGACCGGCATGCTGGGCGGCTATCCCGGCTGCAGCTCGACCAGCCGCTCGATGCTCAATTTCTCCAGCGGCGGCCGCGGGCGCCTGTCCGGCCTCACGGCCGCAGCGCTGTCGCTGCTGGTGCTCGCCGTCGCACCCGAGCTGCTCGGCTTCATCCCCAAATTCGTGCTCGGCGGCCTGTTGCTCTATCTCGGCGCCGACCAGCTGCACAAATGGATCATCGAGTCGCGCAAGCGGCTGTCGAAGCTGGAATATCTGTCGCTGATCGCCATCATCGCGATCATCGTGGCCTGGGGTTTCGTGCCGGGCATCCTGATCGGCGTCATCATCGGCTGCGCGACGTTTGCGTTCAGCGCCGCGCGGGTCGAGTCGATCAAATACAGTTTCGACGGCTCGGAGTACCGCTCCTCGCTCGATCGCTCGCGCGACGACCAGGAGGTGCTGCTGGCCCATGGCGGCAAGATCCGCGGCCTCAATCTCCAGAGCTATCTGTTCTTCGGCTCCGCCAACCGGCTCTATCAGCACGTCAAGCAGCTGCTGCAGGAACGCCCCGAATGCCGCTATCTGCTGTTCGACTTCAAGCTCGTCACTGGCGTCGATTCATCGGCCGCCTATAGCTTTGCCCAGATCAAGCGCAGCGCCGGCGAACTCGGCGTCGAGCTGATCCTGGTGCATCTGTCGGCCACAGCCGAGAAGGTGCTGCGCTCCAGCGACTTCGTCGGCGAGGGCGTCACCATCGTCCCCGAGCTCGATCGCGCGCTGGAATGGTGCGAGAACGAGCTCATCTCGCAGCATCAGGAGCTGGCGCAGGAAGAAGCCAGCCTGCGCGACTGGTTCACGCGAATGCTCGGCAGTGAGGACGGCGCCGACGAGCTGATCCGCCGCTGCCAGCGCATCGAGGTCGAAGCCGGCGAGGTCATCGTGCAAGCCGGCGACCCCGCCGATTCCATGCATTTCATCCTCGACGGCCGCGTCGGCATCATGATCCCGGCCGACGACGACCGCAGCACGCGCGTGCGCAGCCTCGGCCGTTACACCACGATCGGCGAGATGGGGCTGGTATCACAGACACCGCGCAGCGCCACCATCCAGGCCGAGGTCGACAGCGTGCTCTACGTGCTGAACACGCACCAATTCGACGCCATCAAGACCGAGGATCCCGCACTCAGCCACAAGCTGCTGACCTATTTCGTGTCTGTGATGGCGGAGCGGCTGACCTTTGCGAACCGCACGATCGCGGTGTTGCGACGTTGATTGGCGCGTAGCTTCGTCATTGCGAGGAGCTATTGCGACGCAGCAATCCAGACTGTCTCGGTGGAAAGATTCTGGATTGCTTCGCTTCGCTCGCAATGACGTGGAGGAATGACGGCGACCTAAACCCCCGCCATCATCACGTATTTGATCTCGACATATTCTTCCATGCCGTGATGCGAGCCTTCGCGGCCGAGGCCGCTCTCCTTGACGCCGCCGAAGGGTGCGACTTCGGTGGTGATCAGGCCGGTGTTGACGCCGACCATGCCCGACTCAAGCGCCTCGGCGACACGCCAGACGCGGCCGAGATCGCGGGAGTAGAAATACGACGCCAAACCGAACGGCGAAGCGTTGCACATCGCGATGACGTCGGCCTCGTCCTTGAAGCGGATCACCGGTGCGAGCGGGCCGAAGGTTTCCTCCTGCGCCACCAGCGAGTCCGGCTTGACGTCGGCAAGCACCGTCGGCTCGAAGAACGAGCGCCCGAGTTCGCTGCGCTTGCCGCCGGTGACGACCTTGGCACCCCGCTTGACGGCGTCCGCAATGTGGCGCTCGACCTTGTCGACCGCTTTCAAATTGATCAACGGGCCCTGCGTGACGCCGGTTTCCGTGCCGTCGCCGATCTTCATCGCCGCGACCTTCTTCGACAGCTTCTGCACGAACTCGTCGTAGATCTTGTCCTGGGCATAGATGCGGTTGGCGCAGACGCAGGTCTGGCCCATGTTGCGGTATTTCGAGACGATCGCGCCTTCAACCGCCGCATCGATATCGGCGTCGTCGAACACCACGAACGGCGCGTTGCCGCCGAGCTCGAGCCCGAGCCGCTTCACGCCGACGGAGGCCTGCCGGTAGAGAATCTTGCCGACCGCGGTCGAGCCGGTGAAGCCGACGAAACGCACGGCCGGATGCTCGCACAGCACCTTGCCGATCGGCGCTGCATCGCCGGTGATGATGTTGAACACGCCCTTGGGCACGCCGGCCTTCTCCGCGAGCGCGGCCAGCGCCAGCGCCGACAGCGGCGTTTCATTGGCGGGCTTCAGCACCACGGTGCACCCGGCCGCAAGCGCCGGCGAAACCTTTCGCGTGATCATCGAGTTCGGGAAATTCCACGGCGTGATCGCGCCGCAGACCCCGATCGGCTGCTTGATCGCGAGCAAGCGCGCATCCGGCCGCTGCGTCGGAATCGTCTCGCCATAGACGCGGCGGGCCTCCTCGGCGAAAAATTCGACATAGGCGCCGCCGATGTCGACTTCGCCGAGGGCTTCGGCAAGCGGCTTGCCCTGCTCGGAGGTGAGGATCAGCGCGAGGTCCTCGCGGTTGGCGATGATCAGCTCGAACCATTTGCGCAAGATATTGGAGCGCTGCTTGGCGGTGTGCTTGGCCCAGCCCGGAAAGGCGCGCTCGGCGGCCTCGACCGCCCTGGTGGCGTCATCGGCCGAAAGCTGCGGAACCTTTGCGAGCTCGACGCCGGTCGCGGGATTGTTGACGGCGAAGACCGGCGCGCCGACCCAGGCGCCATCGATGTAGCAAGCCTCCTTCAGAAGCGACGGGTCCTTCAACCGGTCGCGCAGATTGGACGTGGCGTGCTGAGCACGTGCGGCGGCGGTCGGGGTCATGGCGTTGCTCCTGCGGGCTTTTGCGGGCTGTTCCGGTTCGGCCGGAATATAGGGAGAAGCGGCGCGCAATGCACCGTCCCGCAACGCACATCTGCTGGGAGCCAGGCTCGGAGCGGCGGACTTACGCCGCGCCGCTCAGATAGGTCTCGCGCCGCCCGATCATGCGCTCGGCGGCGGCCTTGGCGTCGGCCTTCGAGGAGGTCGCGCAGGTCCGATATTCGAGATCAGGGACGTCGGACGCGTTGCGGCGGCCGAACCAGGACTTTGAACCGACCGGCAGTAGCGCCAGCGCCTGCGCCAGATTGTCGACCGCGCCAAATGAATAGAGCGCGCCGGTGCCGGCGATGCGAACCTCATAGATGCCGGGCGAGATCGGCGCCTCGAGATTCTCGCCCCGTCCGGGACGGGGATAGCGCTTCCATTCGCTCCAGGTCGAAATCATCTGAGGTCCCCCTCGCGGCCGGTGGGCGGCCGCTAAATTTGCATCAAGTCTTAACGTTGGCCGTCGATCGGCCGAGAGCTGAACGCCGCAGCTCACAAAATGTTTCAAGTGCGTCAAAACAGTCGAAACATAGCGCCAGCAGCCATCCACGGTCACAGCTGGTTGCGGCCATCCACCGCAGATTGTGACGGGGTATTGCAGTTCAGCGCCTTGTCGTCGTGCGCGGGGAGCCGACCGTCAAGTCACGACATCGCGACCGCGGCAGGTACGCGGATGCGCTTGCCGCGCGGCGCACGCGGGAGGACAATCGATCGCTTCCAACAATAATCAAACCGGAGGAAACGCGGATGCAAGGCAAAGCTGAGATCGACCAGATTCTGCGCCAGAAGAGCGAGGCCGGGGAGATTCCCGGCGTCGTCGCCATCGCCGCCAGCGGTACCGACGTGCTGTATCAGGGCGCATTCGGCAAGCGCGACCTGTCCAAGCCGGATGCGATGACCGTCGACAGCGTGTTCTGGATCGCATCGATGACGAAGGCGGTGACATCAGCGGGCGCGATGCAGCTCGTCGAGCAGGGCAAGCTGTCGCTGGATGCGCCGATCGGCGAGGTGTTGCCCGATCTCGCCAAGCCGCAGGTGCTCGAAGGCTTTGACGCCAAGGGCGAAGCCAAGCTGCGGCCGGCCAAGGGGCCGATCACGCTGCGCCAGCTCATGACCCACACGGCAGGCTTCTGCTACAACATGTGGAACGGCGATCTCGCGGTCTATCTGGACAAGAACGGCATCCCCGCCATCACCACCTGCCAGAACGCGGCATTGAAGACGCCTATTATGACCGACCCCGGCACGCGCTGGGAATACGGCACCAATATCGATTTCGTCGGCAAGGCCGTGGAAGCCGCCAGCGGCAAGCGCCTCGATGCCTATCTGCGCGACAATCTGTTCGCACCGCTCGGCATGAGCGACACCGCCTTCAAGATCACCGACGACATGCGCAAGCGCCTGGTCGGCATGCATGCGCGCGGCGAGGACGGCAAGCTCGCCGCGATCCCGTTCGAGCTCGAGCAGGAGCCGGAATTCCACATGGGTGGCGGCGGCCTTTATTCGACCGCGGCCGACTATATCAGGTTTACCCAGATGATCCTGAACAAGGGCCGCGGCAACGGCAATCAGGTGCTGAAGGCCGAGACCATCGCGACGATGGGGCAGAACCACATCGGCGATCTCGCCATGGGCAAGATGACCACGGCGGCGCCGATGTACACCAATGACGTCGATCTCTATCCCGAGCAGGTGAAGAAGTGGGGCCTCAGCTTCATGATCAACACCGCCAAGACCGCCGAGGGCCGTAGCGCGGGCAGCCTCGCCTGGGCGGGCCTCGCTAACACCTACTACTGGATCGACCCGGCGCGCGACGTCACCGGCGTGATCCTGATGCAGCTGCTGCCATTCGCCGACGCAAAGTGTCTCGAGGCTTTTGCCGGCTTCGAGCGCGGCGTCTATGCCGGGCTCGATGCCGGCAGCGGGCAGAAGGCGGCGTAAGGCGCCGCCTGACTCTCACGAGGCGTCACGGCCGGGCTTGTTGTCCCGGCCGTCCACGCACCTGACTGGAGGACACGATCTTGACAGACAAAGCCGACAGTTACGTTTGCGGCATCTCCGACACGCCGCTGCTCGGCGACACCATCGGGCGCAGCCTCGATCAGGCCGCGCGGCGCTGGGGCGATCGCGAGGCGCTGGTCTCGCCCAGCCACGGCGTGAGATGGACATGGAAGGAGTTTGCCGAGCGGGTCGACGCGCTCGCCGCCGGCTTTGTCGCGCTCGGCCTCGAACGCGGCGAACGGATCGGCATCTGGTCGCTGAACCGGCCGGAATGGACGCTGACCCAATTCGCCGCCGCCAAGGCCGGCCTCATCCTGGTGACGATTAATCCGGCTTACCGGCTGAGCGAACTGGAATTCGCGCTGCACAAGGTCGGATGCAGCGCCATCGTCACCGCGACGGCGTTCAAGACCAGCAACTACATGGACATGCTCAACACGCTGTTGCCCGAGCTTGCGACCGCCAAGCCCGGGCAATTGCGCGCCGCGCGGCTGCCGGCCTTGCGCATCGTAATCCAGATCGGCGGCCCCGCCTGCCCGGGCACGATCCCGTTCGACGAGGTCGCCGGCATGGGCAGACCCTTGCACCGCGAGCAGCTCGCCGCGCTCGGTGCCTCCCTGCAATTCGACGATGCCGTCAACATCCAGTTCACCAGCGGAACGACGGGATCGCCCAAGGGCGTGACGCTGACCCATCACAACATTCTCAACAACGGCTATTTCGTCGGCCGCGCCATGCGCCTCACCGAACAGGACCGCATCTGCATTCCGGTGCCGCTCTATCATTGCTTCGGGATGGTGATGGGCAACCTCGCCTCCGTCACGCTCGGCGCGACGATGGTCTATCCCGGCGAGGGGTTTGATCCGCTCGCGACGCTGCGAACGATCGAGCAGGAAAAATGCACCGCGCTATACGGTGTGCCGACGATGTTCATCGCCGAACTCGACCACGGTGAATTCTCAAATTTCAATCTGAAGTCGCTGCGCACCGGCATCATGGCCGGTGCACCCTGCCCGATCGAAGTGATGAAGCGCGTCAACAGCGAGATGAACATGGGCGAGGTCACGATCGCCTATGGCATGACGGAGACGAGCCCGGTCAGCTTCCAGAGCGCCGTCGACGATCCGCTCGATCGCCGCGTCTCGACGGTCGGACGAATCCATCCGCATGTCGAGGTCAAGGTCGTCGATCTCGACGGCAGAATCGTCAAACGCGGCGAACGGGGCGAGCTCTGCACCCGCGGCTACAGCGTGATGCTGGGCTATTGGGAGGAGACGGAGAAGACCGCCGATGTGCTCGACGCCAACGGCTGGATGCATACCGGCGACATCGCCGTCATCGACGACCAGGGTTATTGCAACATCGTCGGCCGCATCAAGGACATGGTGATCCGCGGCGGCGAGAACCTCTATCCCCGCGAGATCGAGGAATTTCTGTACCGCCACCCCAAGATTCAGGACGTACAGATCTTTGGCGTTGCGGATACCCGCTACGGCGAGGAGCTCTGCGCCTGGATCCGCGTCAGGTCCGGCGAGATGCTGACGATCGAAGAAGTGCGCGCCTTCTGCGACGGCCAGATCGCCCACAACAAGATTCCGCGTTACGTGGAATTCGTCGACGAGTTTCCGATGACCGTGACCGGAAAGATCCAGAAATTCCTGATGCGCGACCAGGTGGAGCAACGGCTTGGGCTGAAGGCCGCGAAGACTGCGTAGGTTGCCAACCCAATCGTCATTGCGAGCGCAGCGAAGCAATCCAGAATCTTTCCGCAGAGGCAGTCTGGATTGCTTCGTCGCTGCGCTCCTCGCAATGACGGGAGAGAGAGAGAGACGAGCGTTACACGGTCAGTCCGCGCTGCCCTGCGAGTTCCTTCAGCGACACCTGCGGACGCGCGCCGATGTGCTGGATCACTTCGGCGGCTGCGAGCGCGCCGAGCTCGCCGCACTGCTTGTGGGACAGGTTGCGCGCCAGGCCATACAGGAAGCCGGCAGCGAAGAGGTCGCCGGCGCCGGTGGTGTCCACGAGTTTCGCGATCGGAGACGCCGGCGCTGCGACTGCATCAGTTGGCGTGACCACCACGCAGCCCTTTTCGCTGCGGGTCACCACGCCGAGATTGACGTCGTTGCGCAACTGCTTGAGCGCGGTGTCGAAATCGGAGGTCTGGTAGAGCGAATGCAGCTCGGACTCATTGGCGAACACGATATCGACGGTGCCGTTGCGCATCAGCCCCAGGAACTCGTCGCGATAACGATCGACGCAGAAGGAATCCGACAATGTCAGCGCCACCTTGCGCTTGGCATCATGGGCGATCTTGGCCGCCTTGACGAAGGCGTCCTTGGCGTTCTTGGGGTCCCAGAGATAGCCCTCGAGATAGACGATGCCGGCCGCTGCGATCTCGGCCGGGTCGATGTCGGCGGGCGACAAATCCTGCGCGGCACCGAGATAGGTGTTCATGGTGCGCTCGCCGTCATCGGTCACCAGGATGTAGGAGCAGCCGGTCGCAGGGCCGTCCTTCGCTGCGGGCGTGTTGAAGGCGACGCCGGCCGCGCGGATGTCGTGGACGTAGAGCTTCCCGATCTGGTCGTCCTTGACCTTGCCGACATAGGCGGCGCGCGCCCCGAGGCTGCCGATGCCGACGATGGTGTTGGCAGCCGAACCGCCGGAAACTTCCGTCGCCGGGCCCATGTCCTTGTAGATGGCGGCGGCCCGCGCCTCGTCGATCAGGGACATGCTGCCCTTGGTCATGCCGTGCTTGCCCAGAAAGGCTTCGTCGGTCTTGACCAACACGTCGAACAGCGCGTTGCCGATGCCGAGAACGTCATATTTCACGTCAGCCATTCACCTTGATCCTGTTTGGCGGATTGCGATACCCGCGGAAATCCGCTTCCTGTCGGTCTGAAATCTGGTTCGCGGCCTATCACGACCGGCCCTTCGCGGGCAAGCAACGGTATTATGCAGTTCCGATGATCCGCTCCTTCCTGACCGTCTCGACGGGGACACTGGCTTCACGGCTGCTGGGCTTTGCACGCGATTCCCTGATCGCGGCGCTGCTCGGCACCGGCGTCGTGGCTGACGCGTTTCTGGCGGCATTTCAGCTCGTCAATGTGGTGCGGCGCCTGCTCAGCGAGGGCGCCCTGAATGCAGCGTTGATCCCAGCCTGGCTGCGCGTTCGTGACGGCGAAGGCGAGGCGGCTGCGGCGGCGTTCGCCGGACGCGTGCTGGGTACGGTCAGCGCGGGCCTGATCGCAATCTCGATCGTGATTGCACTTTTGATGCCGCTGATCGTCATGATTATCGCGCCGGGCTTCATCGGCGGCGCCTCGCTCGATCTCGCCGTCCAGAATGCGCGGCTGATGCTGCCTTATCTCGCCTTCGCGGGACCCGTCACGGTGCTGATGGGCCTGCTCAACGCGCAGGGGCGATTTGCACTCACCGCCTTCTCGCCGCTGCTGTTCAACATCGCCCTGATCGCCGCGATCGCGGCACTCCTGCTGGGGCACGCCGATGCAACCTTCGCCGCGTGGATGCTGGCGGCCACCGTCGGCATCGCCGGCCTGTTGCAACTCCTGATGCTGCTGTCGCAGCGAAGTGCGCGTCTGGCGACACCGCTGCGCGTGAGCTTCGACAAGGACATGCGCGGCTTCTTCGCCAAGGCGATCCCGGGCATGATCGCGAGCTCCGGCCCGCAATGGCTGATGGTTGCCGGCGCGATCATCGCCTCCGCCACGCCCGCCGCGATCTCCTGGCTCTATTTCGCCAACCGCCTGATCGAGCTGCCGCTCGGTATTGTCGGGGTCGCCATGGGCACGGTGCTGGTGCCGGAGCTGACGCGCGCGGTGAGGAGCGGTGACCGCGACGCGGTTGCCTATGCGGAATCGCGTGCGCTGGAACTCGCGACCGGGCTGGCATTGCCGGCGACGCTCGGCCTGATCGTGCTGGCCGAGCCGATCGTGCGGCTGCTGTTTGAACACGGCGCCTTTGGCGCGGAGGACAGCGCGGCCACGGCGCATGCACTGGTGTGGCTGGCGCTGGGACTGCCGGCGCATGTGCTGATCAAGGCGCTGTCCCCGGCCTATTTTGCCCGCAGCGACACGATGACGCCGCTGCTGGCGACCGCGAAAGGGTTCGTGGTCGCGGTCGTACTCGCGATCCTACTCGGTCACTTTTTCGGCGCGAGCGGGATCGCCGCCAGCATTGCCGCCGGCGCCTGGAGCAGTGCGATCTCGCTGCTCCGGAAAGGCACGCGTGAATTCGGCTTCTCGGTCGATGCCGCCGCCCGCAAGCGGCTGCCGCGAATCGTGCTCGCCGCGCTCGTCATGGGCGGCCTGCTGTGGCTGACCGCGGGTCTCTTGCCTGCACAGGCCCATGGGTTCATCCGCTTCATTGCGCTGGGCTCACAGATCGCCGCCGGAATCATCGTCTATGGCTTGCTCCTGCAAATCCTCGGCGTCGCGTCCTGGCGCGAGGCCGCCGGTGCCTTGAAGCGCCCCGCCCAGCCCGATCCTGACGCCTGAGGTCAGCGAAATTCCCTTGACGGGGCAGCGCCGCTGTTGGAAACGACGCCCCGTATCTTGCAGGGAAGCTGCCATGCCATTCGTTGAACGGGTTTTTTCGGGCGTCCAGCCGACGGGCAATCTGCACCTCGGCAATTATCTCGGCGCGATCGTCAACTTCGTGAAGATGCAGGAAACCCACAACTGCATCTATTGCGTCGTCGACATGCACGCGATTACGCAGGGCGTGGACGTCTGGGGTGGACCGGTCGAGCTCGCGCGCAATACCCGCGAGGTGACCGCGGCGTTCATCGCCAGCGGCATCGATCCGAGCAAGCACATCGTGTTCAACCAGAGCCAGGTCTCGGGCCACGCCGAGCTCGCCTGGATCTTCAACTGCGTCGCGCGCATGGGCTGGCTTGGTCGCATGACCCAGTTCAAGGAGAAAGCCGGCAAGGACCGCGAGAACGCGTCCGTCGGTCTGTTCGACTATCCCGTGCTGATGGCGGCCGACATTCTGCTCTACCGCGCCACCCACGTGCCGGTCGGCGAGGACCAGAAGCAGCATCTCGAGCTGTCGCGCGACATTGCGCAGAAGTTCAACAATGACTTCGCTGACTCGATCCGCAGCCAGGGCGCCAATGACGGCCTGTTCTTCCCGCTGCCGGAACCCTTGATCACGGGCCCGGCGACGCGCGTCATGAGCTTGCGCGACGGCACCAAGAAGATGTCGAAGTCGGACGCCTCGGATAATTCGCGCATCAATCTGACCGACGACGCCGACACCATCGCGCAGAAGGTGCGCAAGGCCAAGACCGACCCGGAGCCGCTGCCGACCGAAGAGAAGGGTCTGGAAGCGCGCCCCGAGGCCGACAATCTCGTCGGCATCTTCGCCGCGCTCTCCGGCCGCTCCAAGGCTGACGTGCTCAGGGATTTCGGCGGCGGCCAGTTCTCCAGCTTCAAGAACGCGCTGGTGGATTTGTGCGTCACCAAACTCGCGCCGATCGCCGGCGAGATGAAGCGCCTCGTCGCCGACCCCGGCCATATCGACGCGGTCCTGAACGACGGCGCCGACCGCGCGCGTGCGATCGCCGACGAGACCATGAAGCTCTCGAAGGACATCGTCGGCTTCATTCGCCGGCGCTGAGGCGCGTTCGCGAAACCGCGGCCGACGCCACGGCGCCGGCCGCTTCTGCTCTCCCCAAGCGAGACGGAGTGTGGCAGCATGTCAGCCGTGCACATTCCGGGACATGCATGACCAGCAAGCGACTTTGCTTCGAGCCGGGTCACAAGCCCAAATACCTCGTCATCGTCGACGACACCGCCGAATGGGATCGCGCGGTCTATTACGCCAGCCGCTGGGCGATCCGCGCCGGTGGCGGCGTTGTGATGCTCCGCATCATCGAGCCCGAACAGCAGAGCCAGGAATGGCTTGGAGTTGCGGACATCATGCGCGCCGAGGCGCAGGAGGCGGCAGAAGCCGCGCTCGACCGTGCCGCCGGCCGCGCCAACGGCATCGCCGCGATCACGCCGGAACGGGTGATCCGCGAAGGCGCCGCAATGGAACAGCTGCTGGCCGTGATCGACGAGGACCCCGACATCGCCATGCTGGTGCTCGCCGCGAACCCGGGCGCGGAAGGCCCGGGGCCATTGGTCAACCTGCTGGCGCACGCGCTGGGTACGTTCCCGGTGCCGGTGACGGTCATTTCCGGCGCGCTGAGCGACCAGAGCGTGGATTCGCTGTCCTAGACTGCTGCTCTTTCGCCTCGCCTCGTTGGCCGGGAGAGGGATAAGCGGGCACCCTAACCCGCTGATTTAACAGGTGAACGGCGAACTTACCCCTTGACCGTGCGTTCGCCGTCGCCATCTGCTAGTGGATAGAGCACGCGCCGGCCTTGAACCGGCGACGTCTGGAGAAAACCATGTTCATTCAAACCGAAGCCACCCCCAATCCCGCCACGCTGAAGTTCATTCCCGGCCGCGTCGTGGTCGACGGCGGTCCGATGGAATTTGCGAGCCGCGAATCGGCCGCACGCTCGCCGCTTGCCGAAAAGCTGTTCGAGGTTCCCGGCGTCACCGGCGTGTTCTACGGATCGGACTTCATCACCGTGACCAAGGCGAACGGTGAATGGCAGCAGCTCAAGCCCGCGATCCTCGGCGCCATCATGGAGCACTACATGTCCGGCGCGCCGCTGCTCGCCGACGGTGCCGCCGCGAGCGATTCCGATCTCGACGACGAGGACGAATTCTTCGACGAGGCCGATGCCGAGACGGTCGACATGATCAAGGATCTGATCGAGACCCGCGTGCGCCCGGCGGTCGCCAATGACGGCGGCGACATCACCTTCCGCGGCTTCAAGGACGGTATCGTCTATCTCAACATGAAGGGCTCCTGCGCCGGCTGCCCGTCGTCGACCGCGACGCTCCAGCACGGCATCCAGAACCTGCTCAAGCACTTCGTCCCCGACGTGGTCGAAGTCCGGCCGATGTAAGCGAGCTGCCTTAGGGCGGCCAAAAGCGAGCGTGCCCACCATGTCCGACGAGGTCTGACCGGGCACGCGGTATTCACGTTCTTGTAGCGCAAAGGCGTGGATGGCCGGGACAAGCCCGGCCATGATGGCAAGAACATTGGGCATCATGCGATTGCCAATGCTATGATCGCCTTATGCTGATCCTTGCCATCGATACCGCGCTGGAAGCGTGCGCGGTTACCGTTCTCGACACCGATTCCGGCCAGCTCCTCGCACAGGAGCAGCTTCTGATGAAGCGCGGCCACGCCGAAGCGCTGATGCCGATGATCGCGCGCGTGATGCAGTCAGCCAATCTCGCCTTCACCGCGCTGGACCGCGTCGCGGTCACCATGGGCCCCGGAAGTTTCACCGGCCTGCGTGTCGGCATTTCGGCGGCTCGCGGCCTTGCGCTTGCTGCGAAGCGGCCCGCCGTCGGCCTGACCACCTTGTCGGCCTATGCCGCCGCCGTCGTCGGCCAAAGCGGAGCGGCGCCGGTGATCTCGGCGATCGACGCGCGGCATGATCACGTCTACTTCCAGATCGTGGCTGGTGACGGCAGCCAGCTGGTACGGCCAGCCGTCGCTCCCATCGACGAAGCGATCGCGGCGTCGCAATTCGGCGCGCCGCATCTGGTCGGCAATGCCGCGAAGATCCTCGCCGAGCGCTGGCCGAAAGATGTGCCGCAGCCGGTCGCGGTCGACGCGCAGCCCGCGCCCGACATCGGCTGGGTCGCATGGCTTGGCGCCGCGGCCGATCCCGCGACAAATCCGGCGCGGCCGTTCTACCTGCGAGCGCCCGACGCAAAGCCGTCCACACAACTGCCGCTTGCAGCACAAGCCGCAAGCTCATGATGGGATGGTTCTCGGAATGGTGGCGCGGCGATACGGCCGTCGTCGAGCCGGCTGTCGCGCGCGACGTCGCACGGCTCGCGCAACTCCACGGCGCCTCGTTCGCACGCGGTTGGGGCGAAGGCGAGTTCGAGAGCATGCTCAGCGAGCGCAACACGCTGGTGCATCGGTTGCGCCTCGGCCGCAACACCGTGGGCTTTGCGGTGTCGCGGATCGGCGCGGACGAAGCGGAGATCCTCTCGATCGCGGTCGACCACGCCTATCGCGGCCGCGGCCTCTCTCGCACGCTGCTGATGACCCATCTCGGCCACCTGGCAGGACGCGGCGTGCGCACAATATTTCTCGAGGTCGAGGAAAATAACCAGCCGGCGCGGCGGCTCTACGACCGAACCGGATTCATGGTGGTCGGACGCCGCGAACGCTACTATAAGCAGCCGAACGGGGAACAATTGAACGCACTTCTGATGCGACGTGACTTGTCGTAACATTGATGGCAGAAAGCGCCCCGTCAGGCGGACATCACATGACTGGTCTTAAACCTTCCCCCGCTTCCAAGGCATCCGGCATCGAGGCGCGCTGTGCCGCCACCGGCATGCGCATGACCGAGCAGCGCCGTGTCATCGCCCGCGTGCTCGCGGAGGCGGTCGATCATCCCGATGTCGAGGAACTGTATCGCCGTTGCGTCGCCGTCGACGACAAGATCTCGATCTCGACCGTGTATCGCACCGTCAAACTGTTCGAGGATGCGGGCATCATCGAGCGCCATGACTTCCGCGAAGGCCGCGCGCGCTACGAGCAGATGCGCGACAGCCATCACGACCACCTCATCAACCTGCGCGACGGCAAGGTGATCGAGTTCACCTCCGAGGAGATCGAGAAGCTCCAGGCGGAGATCGCCCGCAAGCTCGGTTACAAGCTGGTCGATCATCGGCTCGAGCTCTATTGCGTCCCGCTCGACGACGACAAACCCACAAGTTAAGTGGCCATCGATCTCGTCATCTTCGATTGCGACGGCGTGCTCGTGGACAGCGAGGTGATCTCCTGTCGCGCGCATGCGGATGTGCTGTCGAGGCACGGCTATCCGATCACATCGGAGCAGGTGCTGGTCCGCTTTCTCGGCGTATCCGAGAAAGACGCACGGCGAATGGTCGAACAGGAGATCGGCCGCAACCTTCCCGACGATCTCGAGAGCCAAGTGAATGCGGCGACGCTGCAATTCTATGCCAGCGATTTGCAGCCGATCACCCATGTGGCCGCAGCGATTGGCGCAATCGATTTGCCCAAATGCGTCGCATCGAGCGGCACGCCGGAGAAGATCCATCATGGCCTGACCTGCGCCGGTCTCTACGATCTGCTCGCTCCGAACATCTTTTCCGCGAGCCAGGTTGCGCGCGGCAAGCCCGCGCCCGATCTTTTTCTGTTCGCCGCCGCGCAGATGAAAGTCGCGCCGGAGCGGTGCCTCGTGATCGAGGACAGCGTCCCCGGGGTGACCGGCGCGCATGCCGCCGGGATGACCGTGCTCGGCTTTCACGGTGGCAGCCATTGCCCGCCGGGCCATGCTGAAAGGCTCCGGGCCGCCGGGGCCGGATTGACGTTCGACGATATGCGGCAGTTACCGGAGCTGGTCCGGCGGGTCGCGGCGGACACCCTGGCGGGCTGATTCAGGGCACTTTCTCAGGGCACTTGGCGACCGGGGCGCACGTGCGCCCCGAATCCATAGATTTTGGCGGGATTCCAGGCTCCCGCCGGCGGTCGCCCCGGATTGACAGCCCAAAGACCCCAATCGCTGGATTTCCGCGGCCCCAGCCTATATCTGAGGGCGGTCCTCCCACCTCAATTCCGGGTTCCATGACGCCGCCGCGCAAGCTGCACATCAAATCATATGGCTGCCAGATGAACGTCTACGATGCCCAGCGCATGGTGGACACGCTGGCCCCGGAAGGATTCGTGGAGACGGCAAGCGCTGATGACGCCGATCTCGTCATCCTCAACACCTGTCATATCCGCGAGAAGGCCTCGGAAAAGGTCTATTCGGAGCTCGGCCGCCTGCGCGTCGCCAAGGACGCCGCCGCGCGCGATGGGCGCACCATGCAGATCGCGGTCGCGGGCTGCGTGGCACAGGCCGAGGGCGAGGAGATCGTGCGCCGTGCACCCGCGGTCGATGTCGTCGTCGGTCCGCAGAGCTATCATCATTTGCCGCAGCTGTTGAAGCGCGCCGGCAATGAGGGCCGCGCCATCGAGACCGAATTCCCGGCTCAGGACAAGTTCGGCTTCCTCGCCCAACCCAAGCCCGGCGCGATCCGCGCCCGCGGCATTTCCGCTTTCGTCACGGTGCAGGAAGGCTGCGACAAGTTCTGCACCTTCTGCGTCGTGCCTTACACGCGCGGCTCGGAAGTCTCGCGGCCGGTGACAAAGATCGTCGACGACGTGAAGCGGCTCACCGAGAACGGCGTGCGCGAGCTCACGCTGATCGGACAGAACGTCAACGCCTATCACGGCGAGGGACCGGACGGAAAAAGCTGGCCGCTCGGCAGGCTGCTGGAGCACCTCGCGGCGCTCGCGGGCGTCGCGCGGCTGCGTTATTCGACCAGCCATCCGCGCGATGTCGATGACAGCTTGATTGCAGCCCATCGCGATCTCGGCGCGCTGATGCCCTTCGTGCACCTGCCGGTGCAGTCGGGCTCGGACCGGATTCTGGCCGCCATGAACCGGAAACATACCGCCGATGATTATCGGCGTGTCGTCGACCGTTTCCGGTCCGCACGCCAAGACATTGCTTTTTCATCAGATTTTATCGTCGGCTTCCCGGGCGAGAGCGAGCAAGATTTTCTCGCCACCCTCGCGCTCGTCACGCAAATCGGCTACGCTGCGGCATATTCGTTCAAATACTCCGCCCGGCCGGGAACGCCGGCCGCGGATATGCAGGAGACGGTGTCCCCTTCCGAGATGGACCAGCGATTGGAGCGGCTCCAGGAACTGATCGACAGCCAGCAATCGGCCTTCAACAAGGCTGCGATTGGCTCAACGGTCGATGTGCTGTTCGAGCGTCCGGCCCGCAAGGACGGCCAGATCGTCGGCCGCACCGCATTCCTCCAGCCCGCGCATGTGATGGCCTCGCCCGACATCATCGGACAAATCCTGCCGGTCCGGATCGACAGCCTTGAACGCTACAGCTTCCTCGGTGAGCTCGCCATGGCGCACGAGCCCGCTTTATCACCCATCGCCACTGGAGCCTGAACCCTTGCCCAAAAGCGCATCGGATTCGTCTTCTTCCATCGCTCCTAGCCGCAAATTTGACCGCGACATGCAGGTTCCGCCCGAGACCCAGGTCGTCATCGATTTCGATGACAACCGCGCCGCGT
The DNA here is from genome assembly GCF_023073095.1 of Bradyrhizobium sp. 44. NCBI lineage: Bacteria > Pseudomonadati > Pseudomonadota > Alphaproteobacteria > Hyphomicrobiales > Nitrobacteraceae > Bradyrhizobium > Bradyrhizobium sp. 44. Next base: position 106,903 of record NZ_JADPIY010000008.1, on the reverse strand, counting down.
CCGCGCTAGTTGGCCCTTATGGCCAGCATTTGGCACAGATCGAACGGCGGCTCGGCGTCGTCGTCGATTCCAAGGGCAACCACATCACGATTGGCGGCTCGCGCGACGGCTGCGATGCCGCGCGCCGGGTGCTGGAGACGCTCTACGCCCAGGCCGTGAAGGGACAGGATCTCGACCAGGGCGAGGTCGAGGGCGCAATCCGTGCCGTGATCGCGCAGGTCTCGCTGTTCGAGTTCGATGCCAAATCGGCCAAATCCACCTTCGACAGCATCAATCTGCGCAAGCGCCCGGTGCGTGCGCGCACGGCGGCGCAGGATTCCTACATCCGCGCGCTGAAGCGCCACGAGCTGGTGTTCGGCATCGGCCCCGCCGGCACGGGCAAGACCTGGCTCGCGGTCGCGCATGCCGCGCAGCTGTTCGAGCGCAAGGAAGTCGACAAGATCATCCTGTCGCGCCCGGCGGTGGAAGCCGGCGAGCGGCTCGGCTTTTTGCCCGGCGATCTCCGCGAGAAGGTCGATCCTTATCTTCGCCCGATTTACGACGCGCTCTATGACCTGATGGACGCGCGCATTGTCGAGCGCGCGCTGCAGACCGGCGAGATCGAGATCGCGCCACTCGCCTTCATGCGCGGTCGCACGCTCACCAACGCGGCCATCATCCTGGACGAGGCGCAGAACACCACGTCGATGCAGATGAAGATGTTTTTGACCCGCCTTGGCGAAAACAGCCGCATGATCGTCACCGGCGATCCCTCGCAGATCGACTTGCCGAACGGCCAGACCTCGGGCCTCGCCGAGGCGACGCGCCTGCTGAGCGGCGTCGAAGGTATTGCGCAAGTTCATTTCAAGGCCGAAGACGTGATCCGCCACGAACTCGTGGCGCGGATCGTCTCCGCCTACGAAGGGTCGCCGCAGCGGCCGGCCGCCGGTAAATCCTGACGAGGCAGCAACCGGACCATATGGGCGCGGACACGGCGCCCTTCGTTCGGAACAAGGACAATGTCACACCCCAACCTTCCCATCACCGAGGTCCTCGTCGTCGCCGATTGCTGGCAGCGGGAGCCCGAATCCGAAGCCGTGATCCAGCGCGCCGTGGCGGCCGCCGCCGAGAATGTCGACGAAGACGTTGCGGAGGCGGAAGTGGCGGTAATGCTGACCGATGATGCCGGCATCCGCACCCTGAACAGCAACTGGCGCGGCATCGACAAGCCGACCAACGTGCTGTCGTTTCCCGCGCTGCAGCCGGAAGGCGACTGGAAGCCAGGCGATGCGCCGCGCATGCTGGGCGACATTGCGATCGCCTACGAGACCATGCGGCGTGAGGCGGACGAGGAACAAAAACCGTTCGATCATCATTTGAGCCATCTCGCCGTGCACGGTTTCCTGCATCTGGTCGGCTACGACCACGAAAACGAAGACGACGCCGAGGAAATGGAAGCGCTCGAACGAGAGATCCTGGCTCATCTCGGCATTCCCGACCCCTATGCCGACCGCCCAGGGACGCATTGAGATGCCGGATTCCGACCCGATTCAGGACAATCCGCGCAACACGGCCAATTTACCGGTCGTGGTGACCTCAGGCGAGGTGATGCGCCCGACCGCCGATGGCTGGCTGCTGCGCGCCATCCGGACGTTGTTCGGCTGGAAGGCGGGTTCGGTGCGCGACGACCTCCAGGTCGTGCTCGACGCCACGACGCCCGACGACACCGGCTTCTCGACGGTCGAGCGCACCATGCTGCGCAACATCCTCGGCCTGCATGAGCGTCGCATCGCCGACGTCATGGTGCATCGCGCCGACATCGTCGCGGTGAAGCGCGACATCCCGCTCGGCGAGCTGATGGACCGCTTCGAGAGCGCCGGCCATTCGCGCCTTGTGGTCTACAACGAGACGCTCGACGATCCCGTCGGCATCGTCCATATCCGCGATCTGCTCGCCTTCATGACCGCGCGTGCGCGCGTGTCGGGGGTCACGAAAACCAAGCGCAAGAAACCGCTGCCGGCCGGGCTCGATCTGCGTACGGTCGATCTCGCGCTGCCGCTCGAAGAAGCGCGCATCATCCGCAAGCTGCTCTACGTGCCGCCGTCGATGCGGGCGATCGACCTGCTCGCGCAGATGCAGGCCACTCGCATCCATCTGGCGCTGGTGGTCGACGAATATGGCGGCAGCGACGGGCTGGTCTCGCTCGAAGACATCGTCGAGCAGATCGTCGGCGAGATCGACGACGAGCATGACAGCGACGAGCCGCCCTCGATCGTGCGGCTGCCCGACAACGCCTTCATCGCCGACGCCCGCGCCAGCCTCGACGACGTCCGCACCGTGATCGGCGAGGACTTCGTCACCGGGGAGGCCGGCGAGGAAGTGGAGACGCTGGGCGGCTATCTCGTCAGCTTCGTCGGGCGCCTGCCGGTGCGCGGCGAGGTGATCTCGGGCCCCGGCCATTACGAGATCGAGGTGCTCGATGCCGATCCTCGCCGGGTCAAGCGGCTGCGGATCTCGACGCGAAAGGAGCGCCCCGCGCCGCGCACCCAGCGCGAGAGCCGGCGCCGCGAGGCTGCGCCGGATGGCAGCCAGCCGACGGCCAGCGACACGCCCACCCCGCCGCCCAGCGACGGGACCGGTCCGCAGTGAGCCCTTTCCAGCGATTTCGCCAGATCGCGCTTGCCATCATCCTGACCTGGGGATGGAAGCGCGCGCTCGTCGCGATGGCTGCCGGTGCGCTCTCGGTGCTGGCGCTGGCGCCGTTCAACGCCTTCCCGGTGCTGTTCATCACTTTCCCGGTGCTGGTCTGGCTGATCGACGGCGCCGGCGCCGGACGATATCGCGGCGTCCCCGCCGCGGCGCTGACCGGTTACTGGTTTGGCCTCGGCTATTTCGTGCCCGGCCTCTACTGGATCGGCTACGCCTTCTTCGTCGATGCCGATGTGTTCGCCTGGCTGACGCCGTTCGCCGTGCTGGGCCTGCCGGCCTATCTGTCCATCTTCACGGCAATGGGCTTTGCGCTCGCCCGCCTGCTCTGGACCAAGAACGCCACGCGCGTGCTTGCGCTCGCGGCAAGTCTCACCATCACCGAATGGCTGCGCGGCCATGCGCTGACCGGCTTCCCCTGGAACGCGTTCGGCTATGCGTTGTCCGAGCCACTGCCGCTGGCACAAACGGCGTCGCTGATCGGCCTGTGGGGCATGACGTTCCTGACGGTTGCGATCTTCGCGAGCCCCGCGGCGCTGATCGACCGCACGCCCGATCGCCGCCTGGCGTGGCGCGCACCGGCCGCAGCCCTGGCGCTCCTGCTGGTCATGGGTATCTTCGGCGCGATCCGCCTGTCGCTCCATCCGACCACGATGGTCGCCGGCACCAAATTGCGCCTGATGCAGCCGAATCTCCAGCAGGACGCGAAATTCAACTACGCCGCCAAGGCGGAGGTGATGAAGAAATATCTGGCCTTGTCGGACCGCGCCTCCGGACCGCAATCGACCGGCGTGCGCGATGCCACCATCCTGATCTGGCCGGAATCCGCCTTTCCGTTCTTCCTGACGCGCGAAGCCGATGCGATGGCGCAAATCGCGGAGCTTCTGCCCAAGGGCACGGTGCTGATCACGGGCTCGGTCCGCGCGCCCGACCTGCCGCGGGGCACGCCGATCACCCGCGCCTATAATTCGATCTACGTGATCGACCACGACGGCGGCGTGCTCTCTGTGTACGACAAGCTGCATTTGGTGCCGTTCGGCGAATTTCTTCCCTACCAGGGCCTGATGGAGAAGCTCGGTTTCGAGCAACTCACGCGTGTGCGCGGCGGCTTCATTCCCGGCACCGTGCGGCATGCGCTGGCGGTCCCCGGCGCGCCCTCCGCGCTGCCGCTGATCTGCTACGAGGCAATCTTTCCCGGCGAGGTGGCTGGACGCAATGAACGTCCAGGCTGGATCGTGAATCTCACCAATGACGGCTGGTTCGGAATCTCGACCGGCCCCTACCAACACCTCGAACAGGCGCGAATGCGCGCGATCGAGCTCGGATTGCCGCTGGTTCGCTCCGCCAATACCGGCGTTTCCGCAGTGATCGATCCTGTGGGACGCATCGTCGCCAGCCTCGGTCTCGGGATCGAAGGCATTTTGGATGCAAATCTGCCCGCCGCGATCCCGCCGACCACCTATGCGCGCGTGGGCGATGTACCCGCGGCCATGCTTGTCGCGCTTGCCGTGTTTTGGGCGGTCCGCCGACGTGTTGCCAAACGGCATCCCTGATCACGCCGCAGCCGAGGCCGATAACTTTTGACAACCGTAGTCCCACGGTTGACAGACTGCACGCGGCCTCCTCATTCTGCACCGGCTGCAAAAGACAGTGGGCATTGCTAAATTTCTCCGCAATGTTTTCCAATAACAGGGTCTGATTTTGACGTTGCTTACACCTGAGGCATTCCTGATTGCGCCGAAGGTGATGTTTGGAGGGCTGAGGAAATGTCGAAAGCGCCCAACCCTGTTGACAAATATGTCGGCAGTCGCGTGCGGATGCGCCGCATCATGTTGGGCATGAGCCAGGAAAAGCTCGGTGAAGCTTTGGGCCTGACGTTCCAACAAGTTCAGAAATACGAGAAGGGCACAAATCGGGTCGGCGCGAGCCGCATCCAGCAAATTGCCGAAATTCTCCAGGTGCCTGTGTCGTTCCTGTTCGAGGGCGGTCCGAGCGGCGTGGCGGGGCCGGACGGCTTCGCAGAAGGCGCATCGCCGTCTTACGTCTCGGATTTCCTCGCGACTTCCGAAGGACTCGCCTTGACCAAGGCGTTCACCCGAATTACCGATTCGAAGATGCGCCGCTCGATCGTCGATCTCGTCGAGCAGATCGCGGCCCGCGAAGGCCCCGACAAGCGCTGACGCGCCATCTCACTCCGATTTGAGGCTGCGTCAAATCTGGCCTATGTCGTCATTTGCGGCCGCGCTTTGATGCGCGTCTTCCTCGATGATGCGATTCAAAGGCACAGATGCGCTCATGACCGGCTCCAATTGGTTCGATTCTCAAACTATTCTCGATGGTATCCGCCGCTGGGTGGAGGTCGAGACGCCAACGGACGCGCCTGAACAGGTCAACAAGCTGGTCTCGATGGTCGCGGAGCAATACCGCGATCTCCCTGTCACGCTTGAGCGCATCGCCGGCGTCGATGGTTGCGGCGATCATCTCGTGGCGCGCTCGACCTGGGGCCAGGACCGGCCGGGCATCCTGGTGCTGAGCCACCTCGATACCGTTCACCCCATGGGATTTATCGAGCGCCTGCCGTTCAAGGTCGAAGGCGACAGCGCGTTCGGTCCCGGCATCTACGACATGAAGGGCGGCGCCTACATCGCCCACCACGCCTTTCGCGCGCTTTGTGCCACGGCCGATCGCTCGCCGCTCGGCATCACCCACCTATTCACCTCCGACGAGGAGATCGGCAGCCCCACCTCTCGCGCACTCATCGAGACCGAAGGGCGCAAGGCGAAGTACGTCCTGGTGACGGAGCCGGCCCGCGATGGCGGCAAGATCGTCACCGGCCGCAAGGGCGTCGGGCGATTCGAAGTGTTCATGAAGGGCGTGCCCGGGCATGCCGGCACGCGGCCCCAGGATGGCCGCAGCGCGATCCGCGAGCTCGCCAATGTCATCCTGGCGCTGGAAGCGATGAACGATCTCGCGCGCGGCGTCACCGTCAATGTCGGCGTGGTGCGCGGCGGCACGCGGCCCAACGTGACGCCGGAAGAAGCCCACGCCGAAGTCGATCTGCGCGTGCTGAGCTTCAAGGACGCGGATGAATTCGTCGGCAAGATCCTCGCCCTGACATCGAAGACGGATGGCGTCACCGTCAAGGTCACGGGCGGACTCAATCGTCCGCCTTACGAGAAGAGCAATGCCGGCGCCTCGCTGTACGAACATGCAAAGACCGTTGCCACGGAGATCGGCTTCGAGCTGGTCGACGTTCACACCGGCGGCGGCTCGGACGGTAATTTCACCGCCGCCCACACCGCGACGCTCGACGGGCTCGGCATCGACGGCAAGGGCGCGCACACACATTACGAGCAGCTCTATGTCTCGTCGCTCGAACCGCGCGCGCGGCTGCTCCATCGCCTGTACCAGACGCTACGATGAGTGAGCGCAAATCAGATCCCGATCGCGAGGACAGCGAGCGCGCTTTCTTCGGACGCCGCAAGGGCCACAAGCTCAGGCAGCACCAGGCCGAGCTGATCGATCATCTGCTGCCGCGTCTTGCGCTCGCGATCGACCGCGAAGCACCGGCGGATGCCCGCGAGATCTTCGCCCCCGCAGTCGACGATTTGCGGCTCGAGATCGGCTTCGGCGGCGGCGAGCATCTTGCGGCGGAAGCGCAAAACTTCGCCACGACCGGCTTCATCGGCTGCGAGCCTTACGTCAACGGCATGGCGAAGATCCTCGCGCAGATCGAGGCCGCCGACATCGGCAACATCCGCCTGTTCGCAGGCGATGCCGCCGAGCTCCTGGCCTGGCTGCCGAAGTCTTCGCTGTCGCGGATCGACCTGATCCATCCCGATCCCTGGCCGAAACGGCGGCACTGGAAGCGGCGCTTCGTCCAGGACCGGACCATCGCCGCGATGGCACGCGTGTTGAAAGCCGGCGGCGAATTTCGCTTCGTCTGCGACATCGACGATTACTGCGCCTGGACGCTGTCGCATCTGTCGCGCTCGCAGGACTTTGTCTGGCTCGCGGAGCGCGCCGATGATTTTCGCCTGCCGTGGGACGGATACACAATGACGCGCTACGGCCGAAAGGCCACGCGCGAAGGCCGCAAGGCGGCGTATCTGCGGTTTCGACGGGTCTAGATCGTCTGCCGGTTGCGCCAGAAATTCACGACGCGCTCGGCGGTCGTCGGCATCAGCCGCGTGAAATTCGCGCGCGCCTGCTCGAGATCGGCATCGGCTGGCGTGCGATTCGGGCCGTACCACATCAGGATCAGTGCACGCACTGTCGGCCAGCCGAGATTCAGCACACGCCCCAGAACCAGAATTGGATCGTAGCGGTCACCCGTGATCAGGCGGTCGAGGACCGAGAGGCGGACGCCGGACATCGCCGAGAGCGAAGCGATCGCCTCCTCGTATTTGTGGGCCTTGGCAAAGCCAAGCAGCGCGCTCTCGCCAAGATGGCCTCCGCGATGCAAGGCCAGAACCGTACGTTGCGCTCCCGAGAAATCGCGACGCGGGCCCGGCGGCAGCGTGGCTTCCTCGATGGCCGCCATGGCGCGCTTGATCTCGACCTGGCGCACGGGATTGACCACGCTCGAGAGGCGACGGCGGATGACGTCGAGCGTGCCGTCGAGAAGCTGTTTCAGGTTCTCACCCGAAAGATCGCTACGCTGGCCGATCCTGAGCGTCAGCACGCCATCCTGCGCGGCACGCTTGATCAGCTCCGAATAGCTGCCAGGCGAGAACACCGCGCCGGCGTTACCTGCGGCGCGGCGCACCACGTCGCGATCGCCGCGCTCGACCAGCACGTCGGTGATGACAGCCGACAGCGTGGGGCGCTCGCTCATCGCCAGCAGATGGCCCTGGCCCTTCAGTCGCGCGATCTCGACGAGAGCGGCGTCATCGAGCACGGGCGAATGGCGCAGCACGGGGCCCGCCACCGCGATTTCGTTTTCGCGCGCGAGCTGACTCACGAGATGCCGGGGCGCGTTATTCAGGCGCGAGAAGCGTTCGGCGAGATCGACGCGCGAGGCGAGCTCGGCATGCGGGACGAGATCGATCAGCAAATTATCGAAGAGATCGATGACATCGGGACGGAGATTCTCGGCGTCCTGAAAAAACAATTGGGAGATGGCGTGCGCGATCTCGCCGCGACGCCGCGGGTCGCCGCGTTTGACGATATCGTCCAGTCCGGGAATGAGCGACGTGGCAACGGTCATGAAAACGCAAACTCGTACGGGGCACGCCGCGGGTGCGCCCTTGGTCCAAGCCGCCCCACAAGCAGGGAATTTAGGCCTCGGAGGTGAAGGAAGCGTTGCGTGGGGCCGCAGGCCGGGCGCAAAAAGCCCGGCCTGCCCTGCATGGGCCTTGTCCGGGAAGACGGAAAGGGCTATATCAGCGCCAATTCATCTTCTCATACGATCCGCGTAGTGAGAGTGGGCCCGAAAGGACCCGCTCTTTTTTATTACCTGAACGCGGCTTGGTGGAAGATGTGCGGCCCGGCGATCTGTCGGGAGAGTTCCGAAGCGAGCTTTGAGATCTTAAACCAAGCCTTAACCATATCGAGCGCCTTGACCTCTGACATGACCGAACCGAACCCTGGTTCCACGGATGCCGAACTGCTGGCCGAGCCGAGGCTCGTAGTCGAGCCGGGCGTGGCGGCACGGGTGTCCGCGGTCGCCGGGCCGGTGCTCGAAGGCATGGGCTACCGCCTGGTGCGGATCCGCATTTCCGGCGAATCCGGCTGCACCGTGCAGGTTATGGCCGAGCGGCCGGACGGCTCGATGCAGATCGAGGATTGCGAGGCGATCTCGCGGGCGCTGTCGCCCGTGCTCGACGTCGCCGATCCCGTCGATCGCGCCTATCGCCTGGAAATCTCCTCACCGGGGATCGACCGCCCGCTGGTGCGCCGCTCCGATTTCGAGCGTTATGCCGGGCATCTGGTGAAGATCGAGATGGCGGTCGCCCATGAAGGGCGGAAGCGGTTCCGCGGCACGATCGGCCCCGTCGAAGGCGACCGCGTGCATCTGCACCGCGACGACATCAAGGCGGGCGACACTGCCGACGTTCTCCTGACGATGGAAGATATCGCCGAGGCACGGCTGGTGCTGACCGACGAGCTGATCGCGGAATCCATGCGCCGCGGCAAGGCCCAGGCACGCGAGATGCGCCGCAATCTCGGCCTGGAGCCGCCGGCGGCACCGCACGCCAGCATCAGCGAAAAGACGACCAAGAACACCAAGCCGGCTAAGAAGCCGGCGCCGGCCCCGAAGAAGCCGGCTCCGACCAACACCAAGAAACATCGCCTGGCCGCCGAACGCGCGCGACGGGGCGAGATCGATCCTGACGAAGGAGACTAGCCATGGCAGTCAGCGCCAATCGACTTGAATTGCTTCAGATCGCCGACGCCGTTGCGCGCGAGAAATCGATCGACCGCGGCATCGTCATCGCGGCGATGGAGGATGCCATCGCCAAGGCGGCGCGGGCCCGTTACGGCAGCGAGACCGACGTTCACGCCGAGATCGACCCGAAGAAGGGCGAGCTGCGGCTGTCGCGCCACATGCTGGTAGTCGAGACGGTCGAAAACCATTCCAACCAGATCTCGCTGGTGGATGCGCAGCGCGCCAATCCCGGTGCCCAGGTCGGCGACACCATCGCCGACACCCTGCCGCCGCTGGAATATGGCCGCATCGCCGCGCAATCCGCCAAGCAGGTGATCGTGCAGAAGGTGCGCGAGGCCGAGCGCGACCGGCAATATATGGAATTCAAGGACCGTATCGGCGACATCGTCAACGGCGTCGTCAAGCGCGTCGAATATGGCAGCGTGATCGTCGATCTCGGCCGCGGCGAGGCCATCATCCGTCGCGACGAGATGCTACCGCGCGAAGTGTTCCGCAACGGCGACCGCGTCCGGGCCTACATCTTCGACGTCCGCCGCGAGACCCGCGGCCCGCAGATCTTCCTCTCCCGCACCCATCCGCAGTTCATGGCAAAGCTGTTCGCGCAGGAAGTGCCCGAGATCTATGACGGCATCGTCGAGATCAAGGCGGTCGCCCGCGATCCCGGCTCGCGCGCAAAAATCGGCGTGATTTCCCGTGATTCCTCGGTCGATCCGGTCGGCGCCTGCGTCGGTATGCGCGGCTCGCGCGTGCAGGCGGTGGTGAACGAATTGCAGGGCGAGAAGATCGACATCATCCCCTGGTCGCCCGACATCGCGACCTTCGTGGTCAACGCGCTGGCGCCGGCCGAAGTCTCCAAGGTCGTCATCGACGAAGACCGCGAGCGCATCGAGGTCGTCGTGCCGGACACCAACAACCAGCTCTCGCTGGCGATCGGCCGCCGCGGCCAGAATGTGCGCCTGGCCTCGCAGCTCACCGGCTGGGACATCGACATCCTGACCGAGCAGGAGGAATCGGAGCGCCGCCAGGCCGATTTCGAGAACTCCACCCGCGTCTTCATGGAATCGCTCAATGTCGACGAAGTGGTCGGCCAATTGCTGGCGTCCGAAGGCTTCACCTCGGTCGAGGAACTCGCGATGGTGGACGTCAAGGAACTCGCCGGCATCGAAGGTTTCGACGAGGAGACCGCGCAGGAACTCCAGAACCGCGCCCGTGAATATCTCGAACAGCTGGAAGCCGAACTCGAGGCCAGGCGTAAGGAGCTCGGCGTCGAGGACGCAGTGAAGGACGTGCCCGGCGTCACCTCGAAGATGCTGGTGAAGTTCGGCGAGAACGACATCAAGACGGTCGACGACCTCGCCGGTTGCGCCACGGACGATCTGGTCGGCTGGACCGAGCGCAAGGAGGGCGGCGAGCAGACCAAATATCCGGGCGCGCTCGATGGCCTCGAAATTTCCCGTGACGATGCTGAAGCGATGATCATGCAGGCCCGTGTCAAGGCCGGCTGGATCACCGAGGCCGATCTCGCCAAGCCCGCCGAAGAGGCCGAGGCGACCGAAGATCAGCCGGCTTAAGGCGAAGGAGGATGTCACCCGGATGCTCGCCGATACTGACCCCGAACTCGACCATGGACCGCGGACCGAAAGGTCCGCGACCATGCGGATGTGTGCGGTCAGCCGCGAGGTCCGGCCGATCGACGAGCTGATCCGCTTCGTCGTCTCGCCGCAAGGGCACATAGTTCCCGATCTCAAGCGCAAGCTGCCCGGACGCGGCATGTGGGTCACCGCCTCGCGCGAGGTGGTTGCGGAAGCCGTCCGGCGTCACCATTTTACCAAAGCCTTCAAGCGCGAGCTGCGCATCCCTCCGACGCTTCCCGCCGACATCGAGGCGCTCCTGGTCCGGAGCGTGGTCGAAGCCCTTGGGATTGCCGCCAAGGCGCGCCAGATCGTGGCCGGTTTCGGCAAGGTCGAAAGCGCGCTTCGGGAAGGTACGGTCGAGGTCCTGATCCATGCCAGCGACGGGGCCGCGGACGGAATCCGCAAATTGGACATGCTGGCGCGTCAAAATGAGGGAAATCGCGGCGCCAAGCCGCAGATTCCCGTCGTCACCGCACTAAAATCATCAGAATTGGATTTGGCACTTACCCGGTCAAATGTGATACATGCTGCCCTGCTCGCGGGCCCGGCGAGCAAGTCATTCCTGTCACGTAGCCAGATGCTGGTCCGATACCGGATGGCGGACGCTGACAGGACTGCCGAAAAGCCCGGCCAGGATTTCTGAGAGACAACGACCACCCGATAGCACGGTGCGGCAACGCACAAGACAACAAGATCAGGATTAGGACTGCTTAATGGTTGATACCAAGACCCCTGGCGACAAGAAGCTGAGCGTTCCGAGCAAGACGCTATCGCTCAAGCCGCGCGTCGAAACGGGCACCGTGCGCCAGAGCTTCAGTCATGGCCGTAGCAAGCAGGTCGTGGTCGAGAAGCGTGGCAAGCGCCGTGTCGACGGCAGCCCCGAGCCGCAGGTCGCCGAGGTGGCGAAACCCGCGCCGGCCGCCGCGCCCAAGCCTGCTCCGGCCCGCCCCGCGCCGCCGCGCAACGCCGGCTCCGGCGTGGTGCTGCGTACGCTGACCGAGGACGAACGTTCCGCCCGCGCCAGCGCGCTGGCCGATGCCAAGGTGCGCGAAGTCGAAGAGCGCCGCCATGCCGAGGAAGAGGCCCAGCGCCGCGCGGTCCGCGAAAGCGCCGAGCGTGCCGATCGCGAGGCCGCCGAAGCCCGCCGCAAGGCCGAGGAGGAGCGTCACCGTCACGAAGAGGAAGCCAAGCGGAAGGCCGAAACCGAGGCCAAGAAGCGTTTTGGCGAAGGCGAGCAGCCGCAATCCGCCGCGCGCCCCGCAACCGCGACCTCGGCCGCTCCTGCAGCGCGGCCCGGAGCGCCCATGGCGCGCCCCGGCACAACCACCACGGCACGCCCGGGAACAACGACCGCGCGGCCCGGAACGGCCACGCAGCGGCCGGGAGGCCCGGTCGGCCGCGCCCCCGCTGTCGCAGCCGGACCGGACGAGGACGAGGGTCCGCGCCAGATCCGTCGCGGCCCCGGCGGCGCTGCGCGGCCTGTGGTCGCTCCCAAGCCCACCCACAAGCCCGGCCCGCAGAAGGAGCGCGGCCGCCTGACGGTCGTCACCGCCTTCAATGCAGACGACGTCCGCGAGCGCTCGATCGCCTCGTTCCGCCGCCGCACCCAGCGCCTGAAGGGCCATGCCGCGAATGAGCCGAAAGAAAAGCTCATCCGCGAGGTGATCATTCCGGAAGCGATCACCATCCAGGAGCTCGCCAACCGCATGTCGGAGCGCGCGGTGGAAATCATCCGCATGCTGATGAAGCAGGGCGCGATCCACAAGATCACCGACGTGATCGATGCCGACACTGCGCAGCTGATCGCCGAGGAGCTTGGTCACACCGTCAAGCGCGTTGCCGCGTCCGACGTTGAAGAAGGCCTGTTCGACGCCATCGACGATTCCACCGACACCGAGCCGCGCTCGCCGGTGGTGACCGTGATGGGTCACGTCGACCACGGCAAGACCTCGCTGCTCGACGCGCTCCGTCATGCCAACGTGGTCTCCGGCGAAGCCGGCGGCATCACCCAGCATATCGGCGCCTATCAGGTGCTGTCGCCCGAAAGCGGCAAGAAGATCACCTTCATCGACACGCCCGGCCACGCCGCGTTCACCGCGATGCGCGCCCGCGGCGCCAAGGTGACCGACATCGTCGTGCTGGTGGTTGCGGCTGACGACGGCGTGATGCCGCAGACGATCGAAGCCATCAACCACGCCAAGGCGGCGCGGGTGCCGATCATTGTTGCCATCAACAAGATCGACAAGCCCGACGCCAAGCCCGAGCGCGTGCGCACCGAGCTGCTCCAGCACGAGGTGCAGGTCGAATCCTTCGGCGGCGAAGTCGTCGATGTCGAAGTGTCGGCGAAGAACAAGACCAATCTCGACAAGCTGCTCGAGATGATCGCGCTCCAGGCCGACATCCTCGATCTCAAGACCAATTCGGATCGTCCGGCCGAAGGCACCGTGATCGAAGCCAAACTCGATCGCGGCCGTGGTCCGGTCGCGACCGTTCTGGTCCAGCGCGGAACGCTCCGTGTCGGCGACATCATCGTCGCCGGCGCCGAAATGGGCCGCGTCCGCGCGCTGATCTCGGATCAGGGCGAAACGGTGCAGGAGGCAGGTCCGTCGGTGCCGGTCGAGGTGCTCGGCTTCAACGGTCCGCCGGAAGCCGGCGATCGTCTCGCCGTGGTCGAGAACGAAGCCCGCGCCCGCCAGGTCACCAGCTACCGCGCGCACCAGAAGCGCGAGAACGCGGCTGCCTCGATCTCCGGCATGCGCGGCTCGCTCGAGCAGATGATGTCGCAGTTGAAGACGGCGGGCCGCAAGGAATTCCCGCTGATCATCAAGGCCGACGTGCAGGGCTCGCTGGAAGCGATCCTCGGCTCGCTGGAGAAGCTCGGCACCGACGAAGTCGCCGCGCGCATCCTGCATGCCGGTGTCGGCGGCATCTCGGAATCGGACGTGACGCTCGCGGAAGGCTTCAACGCCGCGATCATCGGCTTCTCGGTTCGTGCGAACAAGGAGGCCGCTGCGGCCGCCAAGCGCAACGGCATCGAGATCCGTTACTACAACATCATCTACGACCTCGTCGACGACGTGAAGAAGGCCATGAGCGGCCTGCTCGCGCCGACCCTGCGGGAAACCATGCTCGGCAATGCCGCGATCCTGGAGATCTTCAACATCTCCAAGGTCGGCAAGGTCGCCGGCTGCCGCGTCACCGACGGCACCGTGGAACGCGGCGCCAACGTGCGCCTGATCCGCGACAACGTCGTCGTGCACGAAGGCAAGCTGTCGACGCTGAAGCGCTTCAAGGACGAAGTGAAGGAAGTCCAGTCCGGTCAGGAATGCGGCATGGCCTTCGAGAACTATCACGACATGCGCGCCGGTGACGTCATCGAGTGTTACCGCGTGGAGACGATCCAGCGCTCCCTGTAAGTCCAAATCTTACCGAAGCGCCTGGATCTTTTTTGAACTGAATTGCGGGAGTGCGATGGCCGGATTTTTTCCGGCCATCCACCCCTCTTCATTTCAACAAGACAAATGACAGTGCCAGTGCCCCAAACGCGGGCATGACGAGGTGATTTTCAGACCATGCCCCGCCATCATCAGAAAAAGAGTTCCGCGTCCGGCGGCTCGCAACGTCAGTTGCGGGTCGGCGAGCAGGTTCGCCATGCGATAGCCGAGATTCTGGCGCAAGGCAGCGTGCATGATGCAGACCTCGAAGGTCACATCATCACCGTGCCGGAGGTGCGGATGTCGCCCGACCTGAAGCTCGCGACAGTCTATGTGATGCCGCTCGGTGGCCGCGACACCGAGGTCGTCCTCGCTGCGCTCGAGCGCAACAAGAAATTCCTGCGCGGCGAGGTCGCGCGGCGCGTTAACCTGAAATTTGCACCTGACCTTCGCTTCCGCGTCGACGAACGATTCGACGAAGCGGAACGGATCGAGAAGCTTTTGCGAACACCCGCGGTGCAGAAGGACCTGGAACAGGATCCGGATTCGGATCGGGAAGAAGAACGATGACGATGGACCCGGCTCACGGCACGATCGGCGGCGAAGAGGCCGATCAGCTCGACGTGCAGAAAAATAGTTTTGCGGACATGAGCGGCAATTCTCAGCCGCCTCAGGAGCCGCGCCGCGTCAACAACGATCCGCGCGCCAACAAGCAGAAGGGCAACCAGCCGCGCCGCGACCGCCGCGACGTCCACGGCTGGGTGGTGCTCGACAAGCCGATCGGCATGACCTCGACGCAGGCCGTTGCCGTGCTCAAGCGCCTGTTCAACGCCAAGCGCGCCGGCCATGCCGGCACGCTCGATCCGCTGGCCTCCGGCGGCCTGCCGATCGCGCTCGGCGAGGCCACCAAGACCGTTCCCTTCGTCATGGATGGCCGCAAGCGCTACCGGTTCACGGTATGCTGGGGCGAGGAGCGCGACACCGACGACATCGAGGGCCGGGCGACCGCAACCTCGGACCAGCGCCCGACCCGGGAGGCCATCGAGGCCCTGCTGCCCCGTTTCACGGGGGTGATCCAGCAGATCCCGCCGCGCTATTCCGCGATCAAGGTCCAGGGCGAGCGCGCCTACGACCTAGCCCGCGACGGCGAGATCGTGGAACTAGCCCCCCGTCCGGTCGAGATTCACCGTTTAAGCCTTGTAGATCAACCGGATAGCGACCGGGCCGTGTTCGAGGCCGAATGCGGCAAGGGCACCTATGTCCGCGCGCTGGCCCGCGATATGGGCCGGATTCTCGGCACTTACGGCCATATCTGCGCGCTGCGGCGGACCCTGGTCGGCCCATTTGGCGAGAACGACATGATTCCACTGGATCAGTTGGAGGCTTTGTGCGATAGAGCCGCGTCCGGCGAGGGTAGCCTCGCCGACGCGCTTATGCCCGTTGAGACCGCGCTGGACGACATCCCGGCACTGGCCGTCACTCGGGCTGATGCGGCAAGGCTCCATCGGGGCCAAGCCGTTTTGTTGCGCGGACGGGATGCGCCCACTTGTAGCGGCACAGTCTATGTCACGGTGGCAGGCCGGCTTCTCGCGCTTGCCGAAGTCGGCAATGGCGAAATCATCCCCAAGCGTGTGTTCAACCTGACCGGCCTGACTGCCAGCGCCGATCGCAACGAGAGAAATTGACCGATGTCGATTGCCGCAGAACGCAAAGCGGAAGTCATCAAGACGAATGCCAACAAGGCCGGCGATACCGGCTCGCCAGAGGTTCAGGTCGCGATCCTGTCGGAACGCATCGCCAACCTCACGAACCATTTCAAGACCCACGTGAAGGACAACCATTCGCGTCGCGGTCTCTTGAAGCTGGTCTCGACCCGCCGCTCGCTCCTCGACTATGTGAAGAAGAAGGACGAGGCGCGCTACAAGGCGCTGCTCGAGAAGCACAACATTCGTCGTTAAGAGTTCTTACGCGCGCCAAACGGCGCGCGTTTTCGCGCGTGATTTCGAACGAAAGCGTTTGTTTAAAGGTTTTTCGTCGAGGCTGCGTGCGCGTCGGATGCGAGCCGTTGACGGCGAGCATCCGGGGCATGATGGGCGAACACCGCGCTTCGGTGTTCGCGTTCGTGCCGACTGACAGTCCAGCAGCAATCCGGCGGCTGGGCACAACGGGCAAGGCGCCCGTATGACCCGAAGGGATGGACGCCATCCGAAATCCAAAAACCATGGCAGGATCGCAGGACGCTGATCGCCCGCTTCGATCAACGTCCCGCAATCTTGCGCATGGTTTTTGTTTTTCGACCCGTCCTTCTTTCGAGAACCCATGAAAGAAGACCTCTATGTTCAATAAGCATTCAGTCGAGATCGACTGGGGTGGACGCCCTCTCAAGCTCGAAACCGGCAAGATCGCCCGCCAGGCCGACGGCGCAGTCGTCGCGACCTACGGCGAGACC
The DNA here is from genome assembly GCF_023073095.1 of Bradyrhizobium sp. 44. Taxonomy (NCBI): domain Bacteria; kingdom Pseudomonadati; phylum Pseudomonadota; class Alphaproteobacteria; order Hyphomicrobiales; family Nitrobacteraceae; genus Bradyrhizobium; species Bradyrhizobium sp. 44. The sequence continues at coordinate 90,310 of NZ_JADPIY010000008.1, read as the reverse complement.
GTGGTGCTCGCCACCGTCGTTGCGGCGAAGTCGCCGCGCGAAGGCGTCGACTTCCTGCCGCTGACCGTCGACTACCAGGAGAAGACCTACGCAGCCGGCCGCATTCCCGGCGGCTATTTCAAGCGCGAAGGACGTCCGACCGAGAAGGAAACGCTGGTTTCCCGCCTGATCGACCGTCCGATTCGTCCGCTGTTCGTCGACGGCTGGCGCAACGAGACTCAGGTGATCGTCACCGTGCTCTCGCACGACATGGAGAACGATCCCGATATCGTCGCGCTGGTGGCCTCATCGGCTGCGCTGACCCTGTCGGGCGCTCCCTTCAAGGGCCCGATCGGCGCCGCGCGCGTCGGCTTCGCCAATGACGAGTTCATCCTCAACCCGACTCTCGACGAGATGGTCGACACCCAGCTCGACCTCGTCGTCGCCGGCACCGCAGACGCGGTGCTGATGGTGGAATCGGAAGCCAAGGAGCTGAACGAAGAGATCATGCTCGGCGCCGTGATGTTCGGTCACCGCCACTTCCAGCCCGTGATCAACGCGATCATCGAGCTCGCCGAAAAGGCTGCGAAGGAGCCCCGCGAGGTCACCACGATCGACAATTCGGCGCTCGAAAAGGAAATGCTCGGCATGGTCGAGCAGGAACTGCGCGCCGCCTACGCCATTCCGGTCAAGCAGGATCGCTACGCCGCGGTTGGCAAGGTCAAGGAAAAGGTGATCGCTCACTACTTCCCGGAAGGCCAGGAGCCCAAATACGACAAGCTGCGCATCGGCGGCGTGTTCAAGGAGCTCGAAGCCAAGATCGTTCGCTGGAACATTCTCGACACCGGCAAGCGCATCGACGGCCGCGATTCCAAGACCGTGCGCAACATCGTCGCCGAAGTCGGCGTGCTGCCCCGCGCCCACGGCTCGGCGCTGTTCACCCGCGGCGAGACCCAGGCGCTGGTCGTGACCACGCTCGGCACCGGCGAGGACGAGCAGTACATCGACGCGCTGTCGGGAACGTACAAAGAGACGTTCCTGCTGCACTACAATTTTCCTCCCTACTCGGTCGGTGAGACCGGCCGCCTCGGCGGCACCAAGCGCCGCGAGATCGGCCACGGCAAGCTCGCCTGGCGCGCGATCCACCCGGTGCTGCCGCCGCACCACGAATTCCCCTACACCACGCGCGTGGTGTCGGAGATCACCGAATCCAACGGCTCCTCGTCGATGGCATCGGTCTGCGGCGCCTCGCTCGCGCTGATGGACGCCGGCGTGCCGTTGAAGCGGCCGACCGCGGGCATCGCGATGGGCCTGATCCTCGAAGACAAGCGCTTCGCGGTTCTCTCGGACATCCTCGGTGACGAGGACCATCTCGGCGACATGGACTTCAAGGTCGCCGGTACCGAGCAGGGCATCACCTCGCTCCAGATGGACATCAAGATCGAGGGCATCACCGAGGAGATCATGAAGGTCGCGCTCGGCCAGGCCAAGGATGGGCGTATCTACATCCTCGGCGAGATGTCGAAGGCGCTCACCAACGCCCGTGCCGAGCTCGGCGAATACGCGCCGCGCATCGAGACCTTCAAGATCGCCACCGACAAGATCCGCGAAGTGATCGGCACCGGCGGCAAGGTGATCCGTGAGATCGTCGAGAAGACCGGCGCCAAGGTCAATATCGAGGACGACGGTACCGTGAAGGTCGCCTCCAACGACGGCGAGGCCATGAAGGCCGCGATCAAGTGGATCAAGTCGATCGCCTCCGATCCGGAAGTCGGCCAGATCTATGACGGCACCGTCGTCAAGGTGATGGAGTTCGGCGCTTTCGTGAACTTCTTCGGCTCCAAGGACGGTCTCGTCCACATCAGCCAGCTCGCCTCGGCGCGCGTGCAGAAGACCTCCGACGTCGTCAAGGAAGGCGACAAGGTCAAGGTCAAGCTGCTCGGCTTCGACGACCGCGGCAAGACCCGCCTGTCGATGAAGGTCGTCGACCAGGAGACCGGCGAAGACCTCGAGGGCAAGGGCGAGAGCCAGCAGCCCGCGCGCGAAGCGGCCGGCGAGTAAATCTCGCTACCTGCCAGAAACACGAAGGGCGGCCCCGCGGCCGCCCTTTTTGTTTGTCGCTTGCCGAGCTTTGGAATCAGGCCGCGATGTCGAACCGGTCGAGGTTCATCACCTTGGTCCAGGCCCTGGCGAAGTCCTTGACGAACTGCTCCTTGGAATCCGACGTGGCATAGACCTCGGCGTAGGCGCGAAGCTGCGAGTGCGCGCCGAAGATCAGGTCGGCGCGCGTGCCGGTCCACTTCACCGCGTTGGTCTTGCGGTCGCGGGCCTCATAGGTGCCGTCGGTGCCGGCCGGCGTCCACTGCGTGCTCATGTCGAGCAGGTTGACGAAGAAGTCGTTGCTCAGCGTTCCCACCTTCGAGGTGAGGACGCCGTTCTTCGAACCATTCGCGTTGGCGCCGAGCACGCGCAGACCGCCGAGGAGCACCGTCATCTCCGGGCCGGTAAGCCGGAGCAGCTGCGCACGATCGACCAGAGCCTCCTCGGGCATCATGAACTGCTGCCGCTTGCCGATGAAGTTGCGGAAGCCATCGGCCCGCGGCTCCAGCGGAGCAAACGAAGCGGCGTCGGTCTGCTCCTGCGAGGCATCCATGCGGCCCGGCGTGAAGCCGACCTTGACGTCGACGCCGGCATCCTTGGCGGCCTTCTCGACCGCGGCGGTGCCGCCGAGCACGATGAGGTCCGCCAGCGAGACCTTCTTCGCACCGGATGACGCGTTGAAGTCCTTCTGGATCGCTTCGAGCTTGCCCAAAACCTTCGAGAGCTGAGCCGGCTCGTTCACCTCCCAGTCCTTCTGCGGGGCGAGGCGAATGCGCGCGCCGTTGGCGCCGCCGCGCTTGTCCGAGCCGCGGAACGTCGAGGCCGACGCCCATGCGGTCGAGACCAGCTCCGAGACCGACAGACCCGAGGCCAGGATCTTGGTCTTCAGCGAGGCGATATCCTGCTCGCTGGCCAGCTCGTGATTCACGGCGGGGATCGGGTCCTGCCAGATCAGCGTTTCCTTCGGCACCAGCGGGCCGAGATAGCGCACGACCGGACCCATGTCGCGATGGGTGAGCTTGAACCAGGCGCGGGCGAAGGCGTCCGCGAACTGATCGGGATTCTCCAGGAAGCGGCGCGAGATCTTCTCATAGGCCGGATCCATACGCAGCGAGAGATCGGTCGTCAGCATCGTCGGCCGGTGCTTCTTCGACTTGTCGAAGGCGTCGGGAATGATGGCATCGGCGTTCTTGGCCGTCCACTGCTGCGCACCGGCCGGGCTCTTCGTCAGCTCCCATTCGAAATTGAACAGGTTCTCGAAAAAGTTGTTGCTCCAATTGGTCGGTGTCGTCGTCCATGTCACCTCGAGTCCGCTGGTGATGGAATCGCCCGAGTGACCCGACGCGTGCTTGCTCTTCCAGCCGAGGCCCTGATCCTCGAGCGCGCCCGCTTCCGGCTCCGGTCCGACCAGCGACGGATCGCCGGCACCATGGGTCTTGCCGAAGCTGTGGCCGCCGGCGATCAGCGCGACGGTCTCTTCGTCGTTCATCGCCATGCGGGCGAAGGTCTCGCGAATGTCCTTGGCCGCGGCGACCGGATCCGGCTTGCCGTTCGGGCCTTCCGGATTGACGTAGATGAGGCCCATCTGCACCGCGCCCAGCGGCTCGGCGAGCTGGCGTTCGCCGCTGTAGCGCTCATCGCCCAGCCACGTCCCTTCGGGACCCCAATACAGTTCTTCCGGCTCCCAGACGTCGACGCGGCCGCCGGCAAAGCCGAAGGTCTTGAAGCCCATCGACTCCAGCGCGACGTTGCCGGCCAGCACCATCAGATCGGCCCAGGAGATCTTGCGGCCGTATTTCTGCTTGATCGGCCAGAGCAGACGGCGGGCCTTGTCGAGATTGGCGTTATCGGGCCAGCTGTTGAGCGGCGCGAAACGCTGCTGTCCGGCGCCGGCGCCACCGCGACCGTCGGTGGTGCGATAGGTGCCCGCGCTATGCCAGGCCATGCGGATCATGAGGCCGCCGTAGTGACCGAAGTCGGCGGGCCACCATTCCTGCGAGTCTGTCATCAAAGCCGTCAGGTCCTTGATGACCGCGTTCAGGTCGAGCGACTTGAATTCCTTGGCGTAGTCGAAGTCCTTGTCCATCGGGTCGGACTTGGGGGAATTCTTGTGCAGCATCTCGATGCTGAGCTGGGTCGGCCACCAATCGCGGTTCGCCGGCACACGTTTTCCACCCGAAAACGGGCACTTTGAAGTGTCGTCCATGAATACCTCCTCTGGTGGCGTCGAACTCGCGCCTTTGACCAGGTAGAAGCACTCTAAGCTTCACGTTCGATCAGGGGAAGTTGACTTTAATGATCGCAGCGATAAGATTTTCTGATGCTAAACCTCACCCTGCGCCAGCTTCGGTATTTCGACGCCCTGGCGCGTCACAGTCATTTCGGCCGCGCGGCTGAGTCTTGCTCGATCTCGCAGCCCGCCCTGTCGATGCAAATCAAGGAGCTGGAGGAGGCGCTCGGCGGCCTGTTGCTGGAGCGCAGCGCCCGGCAGGTGGCGTTGACCCGGTTTGGCGAGGAACTCGCGCAGCGCGTCCGCGACATCTTGCGCTCGGTCGACGAACTCGGCGATTTCGCCCGCGCCTCGCAGGACCGGTTCTCTGGACGGCTGCGCATCGGCATGATCCCGACGATCGCGCCCTATCTGCTGCCGACAATCACCAAGAATCTGACGCGCATGCATCCGGAGCTCGACATCCGCGTGCGCGAGACGATGACGCCGCGGCTGATCCAGGAACTGGTGGAAGGCCGGCTCGATACCGCCATCGTGGCGTTGCCGGTGTCCGAGCCTTCGCTCACCGAGGTCGCCCTGTTCGAGGAAAAATTCCTGCTGGTGCGCCCGAGCGCGGATGAGGGAACGCCGGCACCATCGCGGGAGATGATGCGCGAGATGCGGCTGCTGCTGCTCGAAGAGGGGCACTGCTTCCGCGATCAGGCGCTGTCATTCTGCAACATGCAATCGGCACCGCCGCGCGAGATGCTGGATGCCAATTCGCTGTCGACACTGGTCCAGATGGTCAGCGCCGGCATCGGCGTCACGTTGATCCCGGAGATGGCCGTGTCGGTGGAGACACGATCGGCCTCGGTCTCGCTGGCACGCTTCCGCGACCCGCAGCCGTCGCGCACCATCGGCATGGTCTGGCGCAAGACCAGCCCGCTGGCGCGGCAACTGCTGCAGATCTCCGAGGTGGTGTGCCTGTCGGCGGGCAAGGTTCGCGCGCGTCCATCCGTGCGCAGCAAGCCGACCTGAGGCCTCGATGTCGCATCTCCTCATCCGCTCGGCCCGCGCGGACGAATACGACGAGATCGGCCGTGTCTGGATGGAGAGCTGGGTCTCGACCGGGCTCGGCGAGGCGAGCGAATTCCTGCTCGCAAACCTGCGCGCACGCATCCGGCGCGAGATCGACGACGGCTGGAGCCTGTTCGTCGCCGACGACAACGGCACGATCGCCGCAATGCTGGCGCTGCATTTGCCAAAACTCTATCTCGACATGCTGTTCGTCGCGCCCGCCTATCAGGGCCAATCGCTTGGCCGCCAATTGCTCGCCTTCACGCGCACGCAAATGCCCGACGAGATGTATCTGCGCTGCGTCCGCGAGAACGACAAAGCCTGGCGCTGGTACGAGCGCGAAGGCTTTGTGTTCGAGAAGCAAGAGGTCGAGCCGTCGAACGGGTTCATGATGAAGTATTACCGGTGGCGGCAGCGGCCCGCCGAATAGGCAGTGGTCGCCTGGTGCAGCTTGCGGTTGTCACGGTTCCAATTTAGTGTGGCGTATCCGCCGTCCTCCTACCCCTGATCTCCCGGAAGCGATGTTTCGAATTGCTGTCTCGCTGATCGCGTTGCTGTCCCTGCTCACTGCGGCAGCCGCGCAAACCCTTCCCGCAACCAGCGCGCCTCCCGCTCAGACGGCGGCGCCAGCCAAGAAGGCAGTCAAGAAGGCGGCGCCGAAAGCCAAACCGGCTGCACAACAGCCAGTTGCGGCGGAGAGCGGCCCCTGTCAGATCGGCGTCATTTCCGCGATCGGAGACCAGTTCTCGGCGCAACATGTCGGCCTCACGATGTTCGGCAACGAGTATATGGAGGCGCCGATCGAGACGTGGGGTATCGATGATCTGTTCGTCGCGAGGGTTCGCGCCGCGGCTCCCGGCGCGGCTGTCCGAAAGATCGCTTACGCAAGCGGAGCCTTCAAGCCGTACTATCATCCGGAAGCGAAACTGTTCCGCAATGACCGCGACGACCTGACGGCGCTGGTGCGGCAGATCGCCGGAACGTCAAATTGCGAACGTTACGTCGTAGCCACGAAAGCCCGCGTTTCGGTTGATGGCACCAATCAATCGATCGAGGGCCTCGGGGTCTACAAGAATTGGGCGAGCCCTTCCGGGCGCGGCGTCGTGGTTTCCTATTTCCGCATCAACGTTTTTGACGGACGGACTTTCGACATCCATCGGGCGCCTACCCGCGGCTTCGGCGATGTGATTGCTTCGAGTTTCTCCAACAAGAACGACAATATGCAAATCCTCAACAATCTCGAATTTCCCAAGACTCCGGAACAGGTGACCAGCAGTGCATTGTTGCGTGACAGCACACGCAGCCTGCTCACGGCCCAGCTGGACAAGTATCTACCTGCGTATATCAAGGGCGAGTAAGCGCCTTTGCCGAGGGGACGCGACAAAGGCTATCGCTCGTCCGCTTCCTGCGGCTGGGCTGCATTTGACGTTATGGCCCGGCTCGTCGTCCTTGCGGCTGTCGTGTGGTGCTTTTCGACATCTGCTTGGGGGCAGACCAAATCGGGACCACCAGGGACGGAAACGGCAGGATCAGCCGTCAAGCAAGCCAACGGCAAGACAACCACGCGGACGGCCAAACCTGCTTCCGTGGTCGGCGGCCCCTGCGACTTCGGTGTCGTCGTCACCACCGGCGATGAGTTCACCGTGTTGACGACCGGCCTGACCGTATTTCAGAACAAGAAGACGGTCGTCCCGATCCCGCGCTGGGGACTCAATGATCTGATCTTCGCGCGGACTCGCGCCGCGATCCCTGCCGGCGTATCCGTTCTGAGAATCCCCTACAACCCGGCGAAATTTCCTCCCCGCGATGAGTCCAAGGACACATTGAAGGACAGGTTGTTCCGCGATCTCAATGCGGAGCTGGCCCAATACATGCGCGAGGTCGTGAAAGGAACGAATTGCCGGCACTACATCCAGATCCTCAATTCAATCAGCCCTTTCGGGTCATCCAACTATACGGTCCGCGGCTTCGGCATCCTCAACCATGATGTGGTGCTCGGGCGACGCATCTATCTCTACGCCCTGGCGTTTGTCCGCATCTTCGATGGGCGCGACTTTTCTGTTGTCAGACAGAGTTCTGCGCTGATCAACACGCATCATTCCCTTACGGTGCAGAGGCTTCTGGGCGTGCAAATCGGCGGCCCCTATCGCGAACTCCCCGCAGAATCGTTTCCGACCCGCCCTGAAAATGCCGCCGACAATCCCGCACTGCGCGACGGCGTGCGCGCCATGCTGACGGAAAGCCTCGACAAGACGCTGCCGCTCTTGCTCGGGTTTCAACGAGCGACACGCAATAGCGACGCGCGCTGATCGACACGTCGCTCGCGGCAAAAGTTCGTGGCCCAATTTCAAGAAATCGTGGGCACGTCGCTTGCGCGCCTTTGCCCACTCTACGAGAGCTAATCCTGCGCCTTCAAATCGTCCGGCCGCGGCATCAGGACGGTGTTGTAGCCGCTATCGACATAATGGATCTCGCCGGTCACGCCGCCGGAGAGATCCGACAACAGATACAGCGCCGAGCCGCCGAGCTCGTCGAGCGTGACGCCGCGGCGAAGCGGGGAATGCTTCTGCATGTAGGCGAACATCGCGCGCGCCTCGCCGATGCCGGAGCCGGCGAGCGTGCGGATGGGGCCGGCGGAGATCGCGTTGACGCGGATGCCGCGCGGTCCGAAGTCCGAGGCGAGATAGCGCACCGAGGCTTCCAGTGCCGCCTTGGCCACGCCCATCACGTTGTAGTTCGGCATCGCGCGTTCCGAGGCGCCGAAGGTCAGCGTGATCATGCTGCCGCCCTGCGTCATCAGCTCGGCGGCGCGTTTTGCCACTTCCGTGAAGGAGAAGCAGGAGATCACCATGGTGCGCGAAAAATTCTCGCGGCTGGTGTCGGCGTAACGGCCCTTGAGCTCGTTCTTGTCGGCGAAGCCGATCGCGTGGATCACGAAATCCAGCCGGCCCCACTTTTCGCGCAAGGCCGTGAATGTAGCGTCGACGCTCGCGATGTCCTCGACGTCGCAGGGCAGCACCATGTCGACGCCAAGCTGCTCCGCCAGCGGCTTGACGCGCTTGCCCAGGGCCTCGCCCTGGAAGGTGAAGGCAAGCTCGGCGCCATGGGCATGCAGCGTCTTCGCCATGCCCCAGGCGATCGAATGATCATTGGCGATGCCCATGATCAGACCGCGCTTGCCCTTCATTAATTCCTGCATCGTTTCGATCGCTTTCCGCTTTCGTCATGCCCGGGCTTGTCCCAGGCATCCGCGCCCTTCGAAGCCGGCGGCCAAAACGTGAGCCAAGACGTGGATGGCCGGGACAAGCCCGGCCATGACGAGAAAATTACCAGCGCGTCCGCAAGGACCTCACGCATCCAGCCGGCTGAACACCAGCGTGGCGTTGGTGCCGCCGAAGCCGAAGGAGTTCGACAGGACGGTGCCGATTTTGACGTTGTCGATGCGCTTGCGCACGATCGGCATATCCGCGAACACGGGGTCGAGCTCCTGGATGTGGGCGCTCTCGCAGATGAAACCATTGTTCATCATCAGTAGCGAATATATCGCTTCCTGCACGCCGGTTGCGCCCAGGGAGTGACCGGTCAGCGCCTTGGTCGCCGAGATCGGCGGGCACTTCTCGCCACTTCCGAACACCCTGCGGAGCGCGTCGATCTCCGGCGGATCGCCGGCCGGGGTCGATGTCGCGTGCGGATTGATGTAGTCGACCTTGGTCTTCACAGTCGACATCGCCATGCGCATGCAGCGCTCGGCGCCCTCGCCTGATGGTGCGACCATGTCGTAGCCGTCGGACGTCGCGCCATAGCCGACGATCTCGCCGTAAATGCGCGCGCCGCGCGCCTTGGCGTGCTCGAGCTCTTCCAGCACCAGCACGCCGGCGCCGCCGGCAATCACGAAGCCGTCGCGGTTGACGTCGTAGGGACGCGAGGCCGTGGCAGGTGTGTCGTTGTACTTCGAGGACATCGCGCCCATGGCGTCGAACAGCACCGACAGCGACCAGTCCAGCTCCTCGCAGCCGCCGGCGAAGATGACGTCCTGCTTGCCGATCTGGATCGTCTCATAGGCGTTGCCGACGCAATGGTTCGACGTGGCGCAGGCCGACGAGATCGAATAGTTCACGCCCTTGATCTTGAACCAGGTCGCAAGCGTCGCGGAGGCCGTGGAGGACATCGCCTTCGGCACTGCAAACGGCCCGACGCGCTTCGGTCCCTTGGTGCGGGTGATGTCGGCGGCCTCGACGATGGTGCGCGCCGACGGGCCGCCGGAGCCCATGATGATGCCGGTGCGAATGTTGGAAATTTCGTCAGGCGAGAGGCCGGAATCCTGGATCGCCTGTTCCATCGCGACGTGATTCCACGCCGCACCCTGACCGAGGAAACGCATGGCACGGCGGTCGACCACCGTCGAAGGATCGAGCGTCGGCGCACCCTGCACCTGCGAACGGAAGCCGAGCTCGGCATATTTCTCAGCCCGCGAAATGCCCGACTTCGCCTCGTGAAGGCTCGCAAGCACTTCCTGGGTGTTGTTTCCGATGGAGGAGACAATGCCCATCCCGGTGACCACAACCCGCCTCATGACAGCCTCGCCTCAATCGTTGTCTTCGTGGTGATGCGCTCAGCCCAGGCTCGTGCCCTGCTTGAACAGGCCGACCTTCAAATCCTTCGCGCGATAGATAATCTGGTCATCGACCGAAAGCCATCCGTCGGCGATACCGAGCACCAGCTTTGAGCGCATCACGCGCTTGATGTCGATGTTGTACACAACCTTGCGGGCCTCCGGCAGCACCTGGCCGCTGAACTTCAGCTCGTTCAGGCCAAGCGCGCGACCGCGACCTTCACCGCCGCTCCAGCCCAGATAAAAGCCGACCATTTGCCAGAGCGCATCGAGCCCGAGGCAGCCGGGCATCACCGGATCGTTCTTGAAGTGGCAGCCGAAGAACCAGAGGTCGGGCTTCACGTCGAGCTCGGCGCGCACCACCCCCTTGCCGAATTCGCCGCCGGTCTCGCTGATGTCGGTAATGCGGTCGAACATGAGCATCGGCGGCAGCGGCAATTGCGCATTGCCAGGGCCGAACATCTCGCCGCGGGCACACGCCAGCAGATCTTCATATTCGTAACCGTTGCGCCTGTTCAGCATGCGGAAGCCTTTGTGTTCTAACCCCGACTGAGCGGCGTTTCCGGCGAAAATGGGCCCCATCCTGTTCGAAAAGCAACATCTGTTGCCATTGTCAGACGAGAATACCGAAGGACTCCGGATGGATAGCGAGCGGCTTCAATGCCGGGTCGCGCCAAAATCGGTTAAGCGGAACCGCGGGCTCTCTAACACAGGCCATTTCGGGTAGCAAAGCGCTCTCATGAAGGTAAAATGACGGGCCGCCACGCCGGTTCCCTGCCTGATTAGAACCACTCTAGTTGCGAGAAACTTGCATCTGCATCTATCTCTCCATATATGTTGGAGAACGACAGTGTTCACGCGTGCCCGAAGCTGGAAATGAACGAAAATAACGCGCCCCATCGCGACGAAGAGGCCCATGCGGCGGCTCTTATGTCCGGCCGCCAGCCGGCTTTGACCGGTTGCCCGTGGCACGACGTCAACGAAATGCTCCAGTCCGCCGGCCTTCGCCCGACCCGCCAGCGCATGGCGCTCGGCTGGCTCCTGTTCGGCAAGGGTGCACGTCATCTCACGGCTGAAATGCTTTACGAAGAAGCGACGCTGGCCAAGGTGCCGGTCTCGCTGGCGACCGTCTACAACACGCTGAACCAGCTCACCGACGCCGGTCTGCTGCGTCAGGTCAGCGTCGACGGCACCAAGACCTATTTCGACACCAACGTCACGACCCACCATCACTACTACCTCGAGAACAGCCATGAGCTGGTCGATATCGAGGATCCGCATCTGGCGCTGTCCAAGATGCCGGAGGTGCCCGCGGGTTACGAGATCGCCCGCATCGACATGGTCGTACGGCTGCGCAAGAAGCGCTGAGATCTATCCTGAATTGCTGATTTGATCGTCATGGGCGGGCCTGTCCCGGCCATCCACGTTACTCGGTCAGGCGTCAAAATACGTGGATGCCCGGGACGAGCCCGGGCATGACGGTGGAGCAACAGCTCCGCTCCCGCCCAACGTCAGTTCACCTGCTCGTCTGAATAAACGCCCCAGAGGCGTTCCTGCTGGATCCAGCCGTCAAAGCCGTTTCCGCTGACGCGGCACCAGTTTGCGCTGCACTTCTTCACCTGGGTGACGACACCGGCCTGGAGCCTGGCCGCAACCGCGCTGTCGGGATCGGCGCGATCGTAGATCGGCGCGAGCTCGTCCTTGTGCTTCATCGTGACGACCGCGGTGCGGCGGCCCGACAGCAGTGAGTGATAGACCCAGCCCTCGGCGCCCTCGGAATCGCGTACCCGGCGCCAGTTCTCGAACTCGGCGGTGATTTCGACCGGCAGGCCGGAGCGGGTGTAGACCCAAGCGACGTCATTGTCCTTGGTCGGGCCGGCGCGGACGTTGACGTGATCCGATTTCAGGCTGACGTAGCGCGGCACCGGGAGGCCCGAGGCCGTCTGGGGTGTGCTGTCCTTTGCCGAATGCCCGGGACTGACCGAAGCGCTCAACCAGGTGCAAACGAGCGCCATCACCGAACAAAAACGCCCCAACGCCATCAACCCGTCTCCTGTCGAAGGTCCGGCCGAGCCGGGCCCTCACCCCAAAATTCCAAAACCAGGCCGCTGTCGCCCCTGACCCGCCCCACGCGGGTGTTCCCGAGCCCTTTGCCCGTGGTTCTTGTCTTGGCCCGGCCTTCTGCTAGAGAGGACGGACGTCTGAACAACCGGTTTGTCCCGATTTTCCGGCCGGAAATGTCGGGAGAGCTTGAAGGAAACGCCGGGGACGACACGGCAAAGGCAGTGTCGAACAACCGGGTTAATGAGGCCTCAACGGCCGGCCTTTGGCGACAGAGGCGGCTCGCAACGCCTCATGAGGGCAGGACATGTCGGTGAAGAAAAAGCCCCTCGTCGTCGTGACGCGCAAGCTTCCGGACTCGATCGAGACCCGGATGCGCGAGCTGTTCGACGCGCGGATCAACCTCGACGACTCGCCGATGTCGGCCGAGCAGATCGCGGAAGCCGCCCGTACCGCCGACGTACTGGTTCCGACCGTGACCGATCACATCTCCGCCGATATCGTCAACCAGCCCGACTGCAGGCTGAAACTGATCGCGAATTTCGGCAACGGCGTCGACAACATCGATGTCGAGGCCGCGCATGCCCGCGGCATCACCGTCACCAACACGCCGAAAGTCCTTACAGAAGACACCGCCGACATGACCATGGCACTGATCCTCGCCGTGCCCAGGCGGATGATCGAAGGCGCCTCGATCCTGACGGAAGGAAAACCCTGGCCCGGCTGGTCGCCGACCTGGATGCTTGGCCATCGCATCGGCGGAAAGCGCCTCGGCATCATCGGCATGGGCCGCATCGGCCAAGCGGTCGCACGCCGCGCCCGCGCCTTCGGCTTGCAGATCCACTACCACAACCGCCGGCCGGTGGCGCCGAAGATCGCCGAAGAGCTGGGCGCGACCTATTGGGAAAGCCTCGACCAGATGCTGGCGCGGATGGACATCATCTCGGTGAACTGTCCGCACACGCCGGCGACTTACCATCTGCTGTCGGCGCGCCGGCTGAAGCTGATCCGCAAGGACGCCTACATCGTCAACACCGCGCGCGGCGGAGTCACCGACGAGGACACGCTGATCAAGCTGATCGAAGGCGGCGAGATCGGCGGCGCCGGCCTCGATGTCTATGAGCACGAGCCCGCGGTGAACCCGAAGCTGGTGCGGCTCGCCAAGGCCGGCAAGGTGACGTTGCTGCCGCATATGGGCTCGGCCACGATCGAGGGCCGCGTCGAGATGGGCGAGAAGGTGATCATCAACATCCGCACCTTCCTCGATGCGCACAAGCCGCCGGATCGCGTGCTGCCGAGCATGCTGTGAGTTCAACTGACTGCGCGACAAGCCCTCTTGCCTCATCCTGAGGAGACCGCGTCGCGGTCGTCTCGAAGGATGGCCACAGGCGAGATCCGGGCCTTCATGGTTCGAGACGCGCGTTCCGCGCTCCTCACCATGAGGGTCTGCTATCCCCGGGCGTTGCGCTTGCGCCAGTCGGCAACGAAATCGATGAAGGCCCGCAGTGCCGGCGGCGTTTGGCGCCGGCTTGGATAATACAGGAACGGGCCCGGAAACGGCTCGCACCAGTCTTCAAGCAGCCTGACCAGCGCGCCCGACTTCAGGGCTTCGCCGACATATCCATCGAGCGTCGCCCAGACACCGGCGCCGTCGAGCGCAGCGCGCATGGAAAGGCCCATGTTGGTCGAGATCAGCTTTGCAGGCGGATCGACCTTCACCAGCTGACCGGCCTTCTCGAACTCCAGATCATGCATGACACCGCTGGAGTAGCGGGCGCGGATGCAATCGTGGTCGAGCAGATCCTTCGGATGCTCAGGCTTGCCGCGGCGCGCGAGGTAATCGGGCGAAGCGACCACGACATAGCTCTGCGGACCGCTGAGCGAGATCGCGATCATGTCCTGCGCGAGATGCTCGCCATAGCGCACGCCGGCATCGAAGCCCGCGCTGACGATGTCGACGAACCCGCTCTCGGAGACGACGTCGAGGTCGACCTGGGGATAGGCCTTGAGGAACGGCCCGATCATCGGCGCCAGCACGAGATCGACCGCGGGCGGCGGTGCGTTGATGCGTAGCCGGCCCGAGGCCACCTCGCGCAGGCCGCGGACTTGATCGAGGGCGTCGCCGACATCGCGCAGCGCCGGCGCCACGCGCGACAGTAGCAGCTCGCCCGCCTCGGTCAGGGCGACGCTGCGGGTGGTGCGGTTCATCAGGCGGACGCCGAGGCGCTCCTCGAGGTCCCGCAATCGCTGGCTAAGGCTCGACACCGACACGCGAATATCGATCGCCGCGCGCCGGAAATTGCGGGTGCGGGCGACCGCCACGAAGACGTCGAGATCACGCAGGTCGGGCTCAGCCATTGTTCGCTAATGTGAACAAGCCATTCTCGATTGTCCAGCTTATCGATGTAATCGATCAGGCGCATATCTCCCCTCGTCACGCGGCCGCCATCGGCCGCCGCCTTTTGAGGAGAACGACCATGGAACAGCGCAAACTCGGTTCAACCGGCCCCACCGTCTCCGCTCTCGGTCTCGGCTGCATGGGCATGTCCGAGGTCTACGGCCCCGCCGATCGCGGCGAGAGCATCGCCACGATCCACGCCGCGCTGGATGCCGGCATCACCCTGGTCGACACCGGCGATTTCTACGCCATGGGCCACAATGAAATGCTGGATATGTTTGATGTAGCCGGCCTTCACGAGATCGGCGATGCCGCCGATAGTCTCCTCGATCGGAATGTTGGGATCGAGCCGCGCCGGGCGGTAGACGTCGATGTAGTCGGTGCCGAGCCGCTGCAGCGAATAGGCCAGGAAGTTCCTCGTTGCAGCCGGCCTCGTGTCCATGCCGGTGAATTCGCCGGCCGGACCGCGCAGCGCACCGAATTTGACGCTGATCTGCACCTTCTCGCGCGGCACGTCCTTGAGCGCTTCGCGCTCGGCCTGTCCGAGGTCGGCTCCGACACCATCCGCCGCGCGCATGCCGTGCACCCGATCGCCGATCTCCAGATCGAATATTCGCTGATCGAGCGTGGCATCGAACGCGACATCCTGACGACCTGCCGCGAGCTCGGCATCGGCATCACGGCTTACGGCGTGTTGGCACGCGGCCTGATCAGCGGCCATTGGTCGAAGGACTCCGGCAAGACAGGCAAGGACTACCGGCTGATGACGCCGCGCTTCCAGGGATCGAATCTCGACGTCAATCTGGCGCTGGTGGAGCAGCTGCGCGCCATCGCCGCCGAGATTGGCGCGACGCCGGCACAGGTCGCGATCGCCTGGGTGGCGGCGCAAGGCCAAGAGCACGGTCAAGAGATCGTGCCGCTGGTCGGCGCCCGCACCCGCAACCGCCTCAGCGAAGCACTTGGTGCGGCCAAGGTCACGCTGACGCCGGCTCATCTCGCGCTGTTGGCAAAGGCCTTCCCGCCCGATGTCGCCGCCGGTACGCGTTACGCCGCCGAGCAGATGGCGCATCTCGACAGCGAGAAGCCGGCCACGGCGTAGCGGCTGCGATCAGGTCCGATGGGCGCTGAGGTCAGTGATCACAGGCCCATCGCCATTGAGCGGATTGGCCGGATCGCGCGCGTAACGCAGCGTCTCGAAGCGCATCGCGCGCGCATCGATCATCAGCAGGCGGCCGACCAGGCCGTCGCCAAAGCCGACGATCTCGCGGATCGCCTCCAGCGCCATCATCGAGCCCATCACGCCCGCGAGCGCGCCCATGACGCCGGCTTCCGCGCAGGCCGGCACGGTCCCGGGCGGCGGCGCCTCCGGGAACAGGCAGCGATAGGTCGGATTGAATTCGCCCTGCTCGTTCTTCTCATGCGCACGGATGGTGGTGAGCGAGCCATCGAAGGTGCCGAGCGCCGCCGTGATCAGCGGCCTCTTGGCGAAGAAGCAGGCGTCCGAGGCCAGATAGCGGGTCGAGAAATTGTCGGAGCCGTCGAGCACCAGGTCATAGTCGCCGATCAGCGCCAGCGCATTGTCGGCATTGAGCCAGGTGGCGTGACCGACGAAGCGGACATGCGGATTAAGCGCAGAAATCCGTTCGGCCGCGCTCTCGACCTTGTGCCGGCCGATATCGGGCGTGGTGTGAATGACCTGGCGCTGGAGGTTCGACAGCGATACCACATCGTCATCGACCACGCCGAGCGTACCGACGCCGGCGGCCGCAAGGTACATCAAGGCGGGCGCACCGAGCCCGCCAGCGCCGATCACCAGCACGGAGGCCCGCTTCAGCGCTGCCTGGCCGGGACCACCGACATCGCGCAGCACGATATGGCGGGCATAACGTTCGAGTTCGTCCGAGCTCAGCATCGTTATCCTTCGTTCTCTCAACACTCATGGTGAGGAGCGCGGAACGCGCGTCTCGAACCATGCAGGCCCCATATCGCCCGGAGCCATCCTTCGAGATGCGGCCTTGAGGCCGCTCCTCAGGATGAGGGCCTGAGTCCGTGGCCTCTATCGCCCGGCTGAACCACCCCGAGATTGTTCGCGACCAACGAGATGTGCTTCAATGGCATTGCGTTCAATGGGCTGGCTGGATTTGTCATGAGATCGATGCTTGCGGCAACACTGATGTTTGCGGCTGCGACAGGCGCACACGCCCAGATGACGACACCGCAGATCCCCGGCCCCAAGCCGAAGCCGGTCCAGACCGTTCCGATCCGGCCTCCTGCTTTGCAGACGCCGGCTGCGACGGCCGATGCCATGGCGCAGGCGGAGCGGTTGTCGCTGCAGTCCGACCTCGCCTGGGTCGGCCAATATAACGGCGCCATCACCGGCGACGTCAGCGCGCGCCTGGTCGAGGCGATCAAGGAGTATCAGAAGGCCAAGGGCGGCAAGCCGACCGGCGTGCTCAATCCGCAGGAACGCGCTGCGCTCGCCGAGACCGCGCGCCGCAAACAGGAGAGCGTCGGCTGGAAGATTGTGACGGAGATGACCAGCGGCGCGCGGCTCGGCATTCCCTCAAAACTGGTGCCGCAGCAGGCGACCGACGCCAACGGCTCGAAATGGACTTCTCCCACCGGAACGGTGCAGGTGCTGCTCAGCCGCCGCAAGGAGGCGAACCCGACCACAGCCAAGCTTGCCGAAGCGGAGAAGAAAGAGCCGGGTCGCAAGGTCGACTACACCGTGGTGAAGCCCGACTTCTTCGTGCTGTCGGGTCTGCAGGGTCTGAAGAAATTTTACATGCGCGGCACCTCTCGGGGTGATGAAGTTCGCATCATGACGATCCTCTACGATCAGGCGACCGAGAACACCGTCGAGCCGGTCGTGATCGCGATGTCGAGCGCGTTCACTGCATTCCCGTCGGGGCCACAGGCCGGGCCGCCGCCACGCAAGACGGTCGAATATGGCACCGGCCTCGTCGTCAGCGACGATGGCGCGATCGTCACCGACCGCCTCGTCACCGATTCCTGTCTCGCGATCACGGTCGCCGGCTATGGCAGCGCCGACCGTCTCGCCGAAGACCGGGAACACGACCTCGCGCTGCTCCACATCTACGGCGCCCGCGGCCTGAAGCCGTTCAGCCTCGGCAGTGGCGCGGCGAAGACGAGTGTTGATGTCGTCGGCATCGCTGACCCGCAGAGCCAGGGCGGCGCGGTCGGTGTGTCGAGCCTCAAGGCCGCGCTGGCATCCGTCGGTGGCAGTGATTCAGCGCTGTCACCACCGCCCGCGGTCGGATTTTCCGGCAGCGCCGCCATCGACGGCGACGGCAAGTTCGCCGGCATCGCACTGTTGAAGCCGGCGATGGTTGCGGGCGCCGCGACGTCGGTACCGGCGTCGCAGGCGGTGATGGTCTCCGCGGAGACGGTGCGCGATTTCCTGAAGACAAACGGTGTCACCGCGAACGGCACCTCGACGGATGCGAAAGCCGCCGTCGTGCGCGTGATCTGCGTGCGGAAGTAAGCTCGCCGAAGGCGCGCAACCTCTCCACGAGCGGAAGAGCTGACCGAGCTCGCGACCCAGCACGCCATTAGCTCAGCCTGAATCTGATCCCGGCCTTCGCGAGGCCACCCGAGATCCCGACCGGCGTGCCGTCCGCACGCCAGCAAGCGGCGCCACTCATGGTGCCGTCGTCGTGGAAGGCGATACCGTTCATGCCGCCGGCGACTGTCGCGACAGGCTGCACCTTGTGACCGAGGCTCTCGAGCTTCGCGCGCACGCTCTCCGGCACCTTCTGCTCGATCTCGAGTGCATTGCCTTCGGTCCAGACCCGCGGCGCTTCGACTGCTTCCTGCAAGCTCATACCGTGGTCGATCAGATTGACCAGTGCCTGCATCGCGCTCGGGAAGATTCGTTTTCCCCCGGGCAGGCCCAGCGCGTAGCGCAGCTTTCCGTCACGGAGCGCCATCATCGGCGACATCGAGGTCGTCACCCGCTTGCCCGGCGCCAGCGACAGGGCGTGGCCTGGACGCGGATCAAACAGGTTCATGTAATTGTTGGCGATGGCGCCGAGGCCCGGGATCATGATCTTGGCGCCGAACAGATTGTTGATGGTCTGCGTGGTCGCAACCACGTTGCCGAACGCATCCGCCGCCGTCATGTGCGTGGTGTGAGCGCCTTCAAGCTGCGACACGCCGGCGCCCCAGGTCTGCGCCCGCGCCGGATCGATCGCAGCGCGGCGCTCCTCGGCATACGCCTTCGAGGTCAGCCGCTCCACGGGGACGCCGACATAATCAGGATCGCCGCTGGCCGCGGCGCGATCGGCGAATGCGATCTTCAGGACCTCGGCAAGATAGTGGATGGTCTCGGGCGTACCGAAGCCTAGGCCTTCGATGTCGTAGCCCTCCAGGATGTTCAGCATCTGCGCGATATGCACGCCGGAGGCCGCGGGCGGCGGCGGGCCAAAGATAGTCCAGCCGCGGTAATCGGCGCGGATCGGCTGCCGTTCGACGGTCTTGTAGCTGGTGAGGTCGTTGCGCCGGATGAAGCCGCCGGCCTTTTCCATGTAATCGACCAGGATGTCGCCAAGCGGCCCCTCATAGAGCGCCTTTTCACCGTGGTCGGCGATATGCCGCAACGTCTCGGCATATTCGGCCTGTACCACGCGCTCGCCGACCTTCAACGGCTCTCCATCAGGCAAGTAAATCGCCGCGATCGGCTTGTCCTTGCGCATCTCGGCGGCGCTCTCGCTGATGCATTCGTGCAGATAGGGTGTCGCCGCATAGCCCCGCGCGGCGTGCTTGATCGCGGGCTGCATGACGTCGGCGAGGCTCATGGTGCCGAAGCGGCGCAGCGTCTCGCACCAGGCTTTCAGCGAACCCGGTGTGGCGACCGCCTTTGGGCCGTTGAGATTTTCATTGCCGACGGTGTCGAACACGTCGTGCGCGGAACCCGGCGTCGGGGTGTAGCTGGTGTCAAGCACCGCCGCGGGCACGGTGCTCTGCCCGTCGATAAAACGGTGGCTGCCGTCGGCGAGCCGGATGTGCGCCATGCCGCCGCCGATGATGCCGACCATCATCGGCTCGACCACGGTCAGCGTGAACAGGGTCGCTATCGCGGCGTCGATGGCGTTGCCGCCGGCGGCCAGCATCTCCGCGCCGGCGCTGGAGGCCAGTGGATGGTTGCTGACCACCATGCCGCGGCTCGATACCGCGGGCATCTTCTGGCATTCGAATTTCGTCGCCGTCCGGTCGCGCCAGTTTCCGCCCATGCCTCTTGTCCTTTCTTATTCACGGCAGCAAGCACAGCACACGTACGAGTACGGGTCCAGTAATGGTACGGATTCGCTGGTATTCCCGATTCCGCCATCATCGTGACTGCTGATTCGGACCTCCGCGATCCCCTTTGGATCGGGCCGGCACGTCCTGAGCGAGAAGAGCTCAGCATCGAGATCGATGCACGTTCGCGTGGCGTTTCCCTGGCCCAAGCACTCCAAAGGATTGATCTTCAATGCACACGATCGCACTGGCCACCCAAAAGGGTGGCAGCGGCAAGAGCACGCTCGCCATCGGCCTCGCGCTGGCAGCCAAGCAGGCCGGCTTCACCGTTCGCCTGATCGAAACCGACCCGCAGGGCACACTGTCCAACTGGCAGCGCCGCCGCACCACCGATGATCTCGTCGTCGAGCCGATCTATCACGCCGCCGACATCGAGCCGCGCCTGAAGATGCTGGCCGACAGCGGCCTCCAGATCGCGATCGTCGATACCGCCGCCGGCCTCAGCGCCGCGACCACCGCCGCGATCCGCCATTCCGACCTCTGCCTGATCCCGGCCCGCCCGAGCGTCGCCGACATCGAAGCCACCGTCTCCACGCTTAGCGTCGCGCGCGCCTGGAAGCGCCCCTACAGCTTCGTGCTGAACCAAACGCCGATCCGCGGCCAGCGTATCGATAATGCCGCCAACACCCTTGCCGAGGAAGCCGCGCTCGATCTCGCTGAGGTGCTCGCGCGGCCCCTGATCGTAATGCGCAACGACCACCAGGACTCGCTCGCAAGCGGCCTCGCGGTGAGCGAATTCGCCCCGAACGGCAAGTCGACCGAGGAGATCCGCGGCCTCTGGCATTGGATCGAGACCCGGCTCGAGCTCGCCGCCACCACCAATGTCTTGATCGACCAGGTCATCGCGGCCGCGGACGGAATGTTACACGTCGCCGCCGAGCTTTCAGCCGACGAGACCACGATACTGGCGTCCTGAGCGGGGCAATCGCTCAGACGGCAGCCGGCCCTTCACCATCCGGAAGGGGCCTTAGCGACGAAGCAATCCGGCCACCAGCCCGGCCGGATTGCTTCGCTTTTGGGAAACTTTATCGCCGCCATCATTGCGAGGAGCCCTTGCGACGAAGCAATCCAGGCTGTTTCGTCGGCAAGATTCTGGATTGCTTCGCTGCGCTCGCAATGACGGTCGTGGTGGGCTCGTCACTCTCGCAGAAGCTTACGGCCTCTCGGTTACGAGCCTGATTTTCACTTCTGACATTTCGGACACCAGAAGGTCGACCGGCCGTTCTGCGTAAAACGCTTCACGGCGCCGCCGCATCGCGGCGTCGTGCATTTCTCGCCCTCGCGGTCATAGACCTTGAACGAGTGCTGGAAATAGCCGAGCTCGCCCGAGGTCTGGCGATGATCGCGCAAGCTGGAGCCGCCGGCCTTGATGGCGTCGTTCAGCACGGTATGGATCGCGCCGACCAGTCGCTTCGCATGGTCGGTGGTCTCGCCCTTCTTGGTCGACAGCGTCGCGGCGATCCGGCGCGGCGACAGATGCGAGCGATGCAGGGCTTCGCAGACATAGATATTGCCGAGCCCGGCAACCACGCGCTGATCGAGTAGCGCGGCTTTCAGGCTCGTGGTCTTGCCTACGCAGGACCGTGCCAGCATCGCCGCGTCAAATTCGTTGCCGAGCGGCTCGGGGCCGAGCCCGCGCAGCAGCGGCTCCTCGTCGAGCGCACTGCGCGCGATCACTTTCATGTAACCGAAGCGGCGCGGATCGTTGAAGACGATGTCGGCGCCGGAGGACATCCGAAACAGCACGTGGTCGTGGGTCGAGTCCTTGGCTTTCGGATAGTGAAACTCGCCAGGCTGAGCGTCGTTGTCCGGCTTGATAACGCGAAACGAGCCCGACATGCCCAGATGCATCAACAACACGTCGCCGGAGGCGAGATCGGCCATGAGATATTTTGCACGGCGCCCGAGCCCCGTGACGACCTGCCCCTGCAGCCGCGCCACGAAATCCGGCTGGAACGGAAAGCGCAGATCCGGCCTGCGGGCCTCCGCGACGAGGATTTTTGCACCCTCCATGACCGGCTGAAGTCCGCGGCGGACGGTCTCGACTTCGGGCAATTCGGGCATGGTCAGGCATTCACCTTATGAGGGCGGTGTGATAGCGCCATTGCGGCGGGCGCGCTATGGTCCGCCTCGTGGAGTAGAGTAATGGATCGGCCGGGCGAAACCACGCATTTTGGCTTTAGGGACGTTCCCCTGGGCGACAAGCAGACGCTGGTGAACGATGTGTTTCACAGCGTGGCGTCGCGCTATGATTTGATGAACGATTTGATGTCCGGTGGCCTGCACCGGGTCTGGAAGGACATCATGATCACCGCGCTCGACCCGCCCAGAGGCGACCGGCCGTTCGCGCTGCTCGACGTTGCCGGCGGCACCGGCGACATCTCGTTCCGCGCCGCCAAGGCCGCAGGCGCGGGCTTCCATGCCACCGTCTGCGACATCAATTCCGGGATGCTGGAGGTCGGCCGCGAGCGCGCCGCAAAGCGGCATCTCGAGACCCAGGTCGATTTCGTCGAGGGCAATGCCGAAGCGCTCGCCTTCGCCGACCGCAGCTTCGACGCATACACGATCGCTTTCGGCATTCGCAACGTGCCGCGGATCGACCTTGCGCTGGCCGAAGCCTATCGCGTGCTCAAGCCAGGCAGCCGCTTCCTCTGTCTGGAATTCTCCACCGTCGAGATGCCCGGGCTCGATCGCCTTTATGACCTGTTCTCGTTCAAGGTGATCCCGCCGCTCGGCCGCATGATCACGGGTGACGCCGAGTCCTACCAATATCTGGTCGAGTCGATCCGCAAGTTTCCAAGACCCAACGCCTTCGCCGACATGATCCGCAACGCCGGCTTCGCCCGCGTGAACTGGCAGATGTTGTCCGGCGGCATCGTCGCACTGCATTCGGGCTGGCGTTTGTGATCTCTGCCATAACCCATAGTGCGCGCCTGATGCGCGCCGCGTTCGTATTCGCGCGCGAGGGCGTGTTCGGCGCCGTCGATCCGAGTCTGGTACCGCCGCACGGACAGCTCGCGCTGAAACTTGCGCGCATCATCGAGCGGCGCGGTCCGAAGCAGGGCCCGCGGCTGTCGCGCGCGTTGACCCGGATGGGCCCGGCCTATCTCAAGCTCGGTCAATTTCTGGCGACCCGTCCCGACGTCGTCGGCGTCATCATGGCGCGCGACCTCGAAAGCCTCCAGGACCGCTTGCCGCCGTTTTCGCAAGCCGAAGCGGAGGCTGCGATCGCGACTTCGCTGGAACGGCCGCTGACCGATGTGTTCGTGAGCCTCAGCGCGCCGGTCGCAGCGGCCTCGATCGCACAGGTGCATCGCGGCGAAGTCCTGCGCGACGGCATCCGCAAGGCGGTCGCCGTGAAAGTGCTGCGCCCCAACGTGGCCGCTCGCTTCCGCCGCGACCTCTCCGACTTCTTCTTCGTCGCTTACAAGGCCGAATCCTATTCGTCCGAGGCGCGGCGCCTGCGCCTCATCGAAGTCATCAACACCATGTCGCGCTCGGTCGCGATGGAGATGGACCTGCGCCTCGAGGCCGCGGCGCTGTCGGAGATGGCGGAGAACACGCGCGACGATCCTGATTTCCGGGTGCCGGCCGTGGACTGGGACCGTACCACGCACAACGTGCTGACGATGGAGTGGATCGACGGCATCGCGCTGAACGATCACAAGCGCCTGGCCGAGTCGCAGGTCGACCTGCCCGATCTCGGCCGCAAGGTGATTCAGAGCTTCCTGCGCCACGCGTTGCGCGACGGCTTCTTCCACGCCGACATGCACCCAGGCAATCTGTTCCTGGATGACGCGGGCCGCCTCGTCGCGGTTGATTTCGGCATCATGGGCCGGCTCGGCATGAAGGAGCGGCGCTTCCTCGCCGAAATTCTGCTCGGCTTCATCACCCGCGACTATCGTCGTGTCGCGGAAGTGCATTTCGAGGCAGGCTATGTGCCTGCGCATCACTCGGTCGAGAACTTCGCGCAAGCAATCCGTGCCATCGGCGAGCCCATTCACAACCGCACGGCGGAAGAGATCTCGATGGCGCGGCTGCTGACGCTGCTGCTCGAGGTCACCGGCCTGTTCGACATGACCACGCGGCCCGAGCTGATCCTGCTCCAGAAGACCATGGTGGTGGTCGAGGGCGTGGCACGCGGCTTCGATCCCAAGCTCGACATCTGGAAGGTCGCCGACCCCGTGGTGCGGGAATGGATCGAGCGCAATCTCGGTCCGATCGGCCGGGTCCAGGGCGCGATCTCCGGCACCGGTGATCTCGCGCGCATCCTGATGCGTCTGCCTGATATCGCCGCGCGCTCGGTTGCGGTGCTCGAACAGCTGGAGACCATGACCCGGGAGGGCATCCGGCTGTCGCCGGAGAGCATCGCGGCGATGGGCCGCAGCGAGGGCCGCAAGAACCGTTGGCGCACCGTGGCGCTCTGGATCATCGCCGCGACCTTCATCGGCATCCTGATCGCCGTCCGGAATCTTTGATTGCAGTGCAATCATGCGAATGATAGCATCGCTATCATTCCGCGCCGGAGAGTGCCATGGCAAGTCTGACCATCCGCAAGCTCGACGAGAACGTCAAAACCTTCCTCCGCCTGCGCTCGGCCAAGAACCGCAGGTCGGTCGAGGAAGAGGTCCGGGTCATCCTCGGGGAGCTGATCGAGGGCCGCGAGGAGCCCCTGACGCCATTCACGGCGCCGCCCGCGGCCTCGGCCACGCCGCTGCCCCAACGCACCGGCGCCGCTCCAGAAGCCAGCGTCACCCTGATCATCGGCGGCGGGATCGCGGCCTACAAATCGCTCGACCTGATCCGAAGGCTCAAGGAGCGGCGGATCGAGGTGCGTTGCGTGCTGACCAAGGCGGCGCAGCAATTCATCACGCCGCTGGCCGTGAGCGCGCTCTCGCATGAGCGCGTCTACACCGACCTGTTCGATCCCCAGAGCGAGTTCGACGCTGGTCATATCCGCCTCGCGCGCGAGTGCGACCTGATCGTGGTGGCGCCCGCGACCGCGGATTTGATGGCCAAGATCGCCAACGGTCATGCCGACGATCTCGCCAGCGCCATCCTGCTCGCGACCAACCGCAAGGTCCTGCTCGCGCCGGCGATGAACCCGCTGATGTGGAACAACGCGGCGACGCGGCGCAACGTCGCGCAGCTTCAACGCGACGGCGTGATGCTGATCGGGCCGAATTCCGGCGAGATGGCGGAAGCAGGTGAAGCCGGTATTGGCCGCATGTCCGAGGCGATCGAAATTGCGGCCGCCGCCGAGCGCCTGCTGCGGCCGCCAGTGCCGCGCCCCCTCGCCGGCAAGCGCGTGCTGATCACGGCTGGTCCGACCCACGAGCCGATCGATCCGGTGCGCTACATCGCCAACCGGTCCTCCGGCAAACAGGGCTTTGCGATCGCTGCCGCCGCACAAGCCGCAGGCGCCGAAGTGATCCTGGTCAGCGGCCCGGTCGAGCTTAGCGATCCCCAGGGCGTGACGGTCAGGCATGTGGAATCGGCACGGCAGATGCTGGAGCAGGTGCAGGCCGCGCTGCCCGCTGACATCGCGATCTTCGCCGCTGCCGTAGCCGACTGGCGGGTCGTCAATGAAGGCGAGCAGAAGCTGAAGAAGACTTCGGCCGGCATGCCGCCGCTCCAGCTGGTCGAGAACCCCGATATCCTCGCGACGATCTCGAAACTGACCGACAAGCGGCCGCCGCTGGTGATCGGCTTTGCCGCCGAGACCGAGCACCTCATCGACAACGCCAAGTCGAAGCTTGCCCGCAAGGGCTGCGACTGGATTGTCGCCAACGACGTCTCCCCCGCAACCGGGGTGATGGGCGGGGACCGCAACACCGTGCACCTCATCAGTCGCAGGAACAGTGAGAAGAACGATGAGAAGAAGGGCGAGATTGCAGTTGATTCCTGGCCGGTGATGACCAAGGAACAGGTCGCCATTGAACTGGTCGCGCATATCGCAAAAAGCGTGACCGGCACATCCCGGGAGCCCGCATCTTGAGCACCAAAGTCACCGTCGAACTGCAACGCCTGCCCCATGCGGAGGGGCTGCCGCTGCCGGCCTATCAGACCAATGATGCCGCCGGTCTCGACCTGATGGCGGCGGTAGCCGAGAACGAGCCCCTGACGCTCGCGCCCGGCCAATACACGCTGGTGCCGACGGGCCTCGCGATCGCGTTGCCGCCCGGCTACGAGGCGCAGGTGCGGCCGCGTTCTGGGCTTGCGGCCAAGCACGGCATCACCGTGCTGAACTCGCCGGGCACAATCGACGCGGACTATCGCGGCGAGATCAAGGTGATCCTGATCAATCACGGCCAGACCGCCTTCGTGGTCAAGCGCGGCGAGCGCATCGCGCAGATGGTGATCGCGCCAATGGCGCAGGCCGCGCTGGTTCCCGTGGCGACATTGTCCGCGACCGACCGTGGCGCCGGCGGATTCGGCTCGACCGGTCGCTAGGCGCGGCAATTTCCGCCGAATCACCCGAGGAACTACGTGAATTGGAACACCGCGCCCCGCATTTTTTTGGGACCGCCTTTGCGTTCACGATCTGGACTCTTACCGGTGGAGTCACGGTGAGGGTATTGTCGTTTGATTCGCGCGCGACGGGGGTCGCCGCGCGCAAATTCGTGCGATCTTGGGGCAACTATGTCAGGCGTGATCGTGTCGATGCGTCGGACGCTGCTGTCGTGCACATCGCTCGTGCGCAACGGCTTGTTGGGAAGCGCTCTCGCAGCGCTGCTGCCGGCTGCGCCGGCTGAGGCCGCCGACCTCGTCGACACACTCTCAACGTTGCTGGATTTCAACCGGCAGGAGCTCGCGGTGCTGGCCACCGCGCTGGCCTTGCTCGGCTTCTCGGTGGTGGCCGCGATCCTCCTGATGCGCACGCGCGTTCGCACGGCGAAGAACGAGGCGCGGCTGCGCGCACGGATCGGGGAACTCCAGCTCCAGGCCGACCGATTCGGCGCACTGCTGTTTGCCGAACCGCAGATCCTGATCTCTTGGCCGGCCGGCGACAATCGCGCGCAGATCTCCGGTGACACCTCCATGGTGCTGCCGCGCGACTCCTCTCCACAGCGCGTGCTGGCGTTTGGAACCTGGTTGCCGCCGGAACCGGCGCTCCGGATGGACCACGCCGTCGACGCGCTGCGCGACCGCGGCGACGGGTTCCAGCTGACGCTCACCACCGCGCATGGCCACACGCTGGAGGCCATCGGCCGCGCCATCGGCGGCCAGGCCATCGTCAGGATTCGCGAACTCTCAGGGCTCCGCCGCGATCTGGCCGAGACCAATCTGCGTTACAAGGCCCTCTCCGACGAGACGGAGATGCTGCGCGGCTTCGCGACCGCCGCACCCTGGCCGATCTGGGCCAAGGGCGAGAACGGCGCGCTGGCTTACGCCAACCCCGCCTATGTCCGTGCGACCGAGGCGGCCAGCATCACCGACGCCCAGGAGCGCAAGCTCGAGCTGCTCGACAGCGCCGACCGGAGCGCGATGGAGCGGGGGCTGAAGGAAGCGGCCAATTTCACCTCGCGCCTGCCGATCGTGATCGGCGGCGAGCGGCGCATCTATGACGTGCGCGCCGTCAATGTCGGCGGCGGCAATGTCGGCGTTGCCATCGATGCCAGCGAGGCGGATGCGTTGAGCTCGGCGCTGGTGCGGATGGCGGAAGCGCATCGCCGCACGCTCGACCAGCTCTCCTCCGGCGTCGCCGTGTTCGACGGCCAGCGCCGGCTCGCCTTCTACAATGATTCCTACCGCCAGCTGTGGGACCTCGACCGTACCTTTCTCGACGCCAACCCCGATGATTCCAGCGTGCTCGACAAGCTCCGCGCCGCGCGCAAATTGCCGGAACAGCCGGACTTCCGCGCCTGGAAGGCCAAGCTGCACGAGGCCTATCGCGCGGTCGAGGCTGCCAAGGACACCTGGTACCTGCCCGACGGCCGCGCGCTCTCCGTCGTTACCACGCCGAACCCCGAAGGCGGCGTCACCTATCTGTTCGACGACGTCACCGAGAGCCTCGAGCTCGCCCGCCGCTTCGACGGCATGATCCGGGTCCAGCGCGAAACGCTGGACAGCCTGGCCGAGGGCGTCGCGGTGTTCGGCAGCAACGGCAAGGCGCAGCTGTTCAACCCGGCCTTCGTCCGGATGTGGAAGCTGTCCGTTGACGCCATGCGCGACGAGCCGCACATCCAGACGGTCGAGGGCTGGTGCCATCAGCTATTCGACGACGCGGTCGTCTGGCGACAGATCCGCGAGGCCGTCACCTCGATCGAGAGCCGCGCCGACATTCCGCTGAAGCTGGAGCGCAAGGACGGCAGCGTGCTCGACGGCATGATCCGGCCCCTGCACGACGGCGCCACGATGCTGACGTTCCAGGACATCACCGACACCGAGAACGTCGAGCGCGCGCTGCGTGAGCGCAACGAGGCGCTGGAGGCGGCCGACCAGATGAAGGTGGATTTCGTCCACCACGTCTCCTACGAGCTGCGCTCGCCGCTCACCACCATCATCGGCTTCGCGCATTTCCTCAGCGATCCCTCGACCGGGCCGCTGACGCCGAAACAGGCCGAATATCTCGACTACGTCACCAAATCGACCAATGCGCTGCTGGCGCTGACCAACAACATCCTGGATCTCGCCACCATCGACGCCGGCGCCATGAAGCTGGAACTCGGCCCGGTCGACGTCAGCAAGACCATCGAGCTCGCGGCCGAGGGTCTCCAGGACCGGCTCGCCACCGACCGCATCCGCCTCAAGGTCGAGATCGCGCCCGATGTCGGCAACTTCACCGGCGACGAGAAGCGCGTGGTGCAGGTGCTCTATAACCTCCTCGCCAATGCCGTCGGGTTTTCTCCACCGGATTCCACCGTCGGCATCAGCGCCCGCCGCACCGAACGCAGTGTGGTCTTCACCGTGACAGATTCCGGGCCTGGAATACCTGCCGACATGAAGGACAAGGTGTTCAACTGGTTCGAAAGCCGCTCGCAAGGCTCGCGTCACCGCGGCGCCGGGCTCGGCCTGTCGCTGGTGCGCTCCTTCGTCGAGCTGCATGGCGGCAATATCCGGGTCGATTCGATCGTGGGCAGGGGCACGGTCGTGATCTGTGACTTCCCGACCGACCAGGCGGCGCATCGCGACGCCGCCGAATGACTGCGCCAACCACATTCTCCGTCGCGCTCCACAACGAGACGGCCACCGCGCAACTGATGGCCGACCTCGCGCTGCTGGTCGGCCCCGGCGATGTCATCACGCTCACCGGCGATCTCGGGGCCGGCAAGACCGCGGCGGCGCGTGCCATGATCCGCTACCTCGCCGGCGACGATGCACTGGAAGTGCCGAGCCCGACCTTCACGCTGGTGCAGGGCTACGAGCTGCCGCCATTCCCGGTAATGCATGCCGACCTCTACCGCGTCGAGGACGAGAGCGAGCTCGAAGAGATCGGGCTGGCGCCGCTGCCGGAAGCAACCCTCGTCCTGATCGAATGGCCGGAGCGCGCACCGTCGGCGATGCCTCAAGACCGCATCGACATCGCGCTGACGCACCGGCCGGCACTGGGCTCGAATGCACGCGCCGCCGACGTCACCGGCCATGGCAAGGCTGCCGCCATCGTCGCGCGGCTGCAGGCGCTGCGCGAATTCCTCGATGCATCCGGCTACATGGAGGCAACGCGCAAGCGCATGGCGGGCGACGCCTCGACCCGCTCCTATGCGCGGCTGCTCCGCGACGACCAGATCGTCATCCTCATGAATTCTCCGCAGCGCCCGGATGGTGCTGCGATGTACAACGGAAAATCCTACAGCGCCGCGGTGCATCTCGCCGAAAACATCAAACCCTTCGTCGCCATCGACGAGGGCCTGCGCGCGCAGGGAATCTCCGCGCCCGCGATCCATCATTCCGACCTCGACCATGGATTCCTGATCAGCGAAGACTTCGGCAGCGAAGGCGTGATCGAGGGCGATCCGCCGCGCCCGATCGTCGAACGCTACGAAGCCGCCGCGGATTTGCTCGCCGTGCTGCACGGCAAGACGCTGCCGGAAACGCTGCCGCTCGGCGGGCAGAGCTACGCCATTCCCGTCTTCGATACTGAAGCGCTGCTGATTGAAATCGGCTTGATGCCGGAATGGTACCTGCCCGATCGCAATGCCCCGCTGGACGACGAGAAGCGCGCCAAATTTTTCGCGATGTGGCGCGAGCTGTTGCAGAAGGCGCAGGCCTCGCCGAAGACCTGGATTATCCGCGATTATCACTCGCCGAACCTGATCTGGCTCGGGAATCGCACCGGCATCGAACGCGTCGGCGTGATCGATTTCCAGGACACCGTGCTGGGGCCGCAATCCTACGACGTGGTGTCGCTGCTCCAGGACGCCCGCATCGACGTGCCCGAGGCGATCGAACTGACGCTGCTGTCGCGCTACATCAAGGCACGCCGCGCGAGCGACGCGAGCTTCGACGCGGCCAGCTTCGCCGAGCTCTACGCCATCATGTCGGCGCAGCGGAACACGCGCTTGCTCGGCACCTTCGCCCGCCTCAACCGCCGCGACGGCAAGCCGCATTATCTGCGTCACCAGCCGCGGATCTGGACCTATCTCCAGCGCTCCCTGGCGCATCCCGCGCTCGCCCCTCTGCGCGACTGGTATCTCGCCAACGTCCCGCCGCCCCAAGGCCCGGCCCAAGGCTGAAAGGCTAGTAAAGGCTGAAACGGCTGATTTGGAACCCGATTTACCGGCTGTTAGCCAAGACGCCGGTAATCTGGCGGCGGAGCAGCCGGATGATTACGGGGCTGGAGCAGGGCAGATGGCGGTGAAGACGGACCAGCGCGGCAACAGCCGGGTTGTTTTCGAGCGCGGGATCGCGGCCCAGATGATGGGTATCGACGGCACCTGGCGGCGCGACTGCACCATGGAGGACGTCTCCGACAGCGGCGCCAAATTGACCATCGACGGCTCGGTCGAAGGCTTGCATCTGAAGGAGTTTTTTCTGCTGCTGTCGTCCACCGGACTTGCGTACCGACGCTGCGAGCTTGCCTGGGTCAATGGCGACCAGATCGGCGTCAACTTTCTCAAGCTCGGCGACAAGAAGAAAAAGGCGCGTTCCACATCCATCGGGGCGTAACGGCAACACCCGTCGTACAAGCGTCATGGCAGGTGGTTAAGGCGGTTAAGACGCGGTGCGGTCAGTCGAACCTCGTGTTAGGATTGCTGCGAACGCGAAATCAGTAGATCTGAGAAAGCGAAGGATGTCCGTCAAACCGACCAAAGCCATGGTGCTCGCCGCAGGGTTCGGCCTGCGCATGCGTCCGTTGACGGACAAGATGCCGAAGCCGATGGTTCCGGTGGCCGGCCAGCCGCTGCTCGACCACGTGCTCGACAAGCTCGGCCAGGCCGGCGTGAGCGAGGCGGTGGTCAACGTGCACTACCTGCCGGACCAGATCATCGATCACACCGCATCCCGCCAGCATCCGCGCGTGACCATCTCGGACGAGCGCGACCAGGTGCTCGGCACCGGCGGCGGCGTGGTCAAGGCACTGCCGCTGCTCGGGGACGCACCGTTCTTTCACGTCAATTCCGACACGCTGTGGATCGACGGCGTGCGCTCGAACCTGATGCGGCTCGCCGAAAACTTCGATACCGCGCGGATGGACATTTTGCTGCTGATGGCGCCGACGGCGACCAGCATCGGCTATAGCGGCCGCGGCGATTACGGCATGCTGGCCGACGGCGCCCTGCGCAAGCGCAAGGAAAAAGAGGTCGTCCCCTTCGTCTATGCCGGCGCTGCGATTCTCTCGCCGTCGATCTTCGCCGATGCCCCCATGGGCGAGTTTTCGCTGACCAAGATGTTCGACCGTGCCAACGAGCAGGAGCGGCTGTTCGGCCTTCGCCTCGACGGCGTCTGGATGCATGTCGGCACGCCCGATGCCGTGCACGCGGCGGAAGAGGCGTTTCTGGAGAGCGTGGCGTAGGGCTGCGCCATTGTCCCGGACGCGGTGCCATAGGGTGGGCAAAGCGAAGCGTGCCCACCATCTAAGCTGAAACTCGCGGAAACATGGTGGGCACGGCGCGTTGCGCCTTTGCCCACCGTACGGCACCTGTTCCGGTCCGGCGAACAGCGGGGACTATCTCCCCTCCACCCATATCCATTTGACTCCGCCTCCCTATATTGGCGCCTGATTCCCGAATCAGGCAGCTCATGCGCGTTTTCAGCGTTCCAGGCTCAGTTCCGTTTCTGCGCACCGTCGTCGCAAGCTTGCTCGACGGTCGGCTGGTCGACGGCTTTGAGGCGCGCAAGGAGCCGGCACGGCTGGCGGATGCCACGCTGTACCTGCCGACACGACGCGCCATGCGCGTCGTCCGCGAGATTTTCCTCGACGAGATGAAGGCGGACGCGGTCGTGCTGCCGCGCATCGTCGCGCTCGGCGACATCGACGAGGATGAGCTCGCATTCGCCGATGAGGGCGAACAGTTTTCCGGCGCAACGCCGCTCGATATTCCGCCGCGGCTCGGCGAGCTCGAACGGCGGCTGACACTGGCGCAGCTCGTCGCGGCCTGGGCCAAGGGCCCGGTGCTGTCTCCGCTGGTCGTCGGCGGCCCCGCCTCGACGCTGGCACTGGCGTCCGATCTCGCGCGGCTGATCGACGACATGGTCACGCGCGGCGTCGACTGGAGCGCGCTCGACGGCCTCGTGCCCGATATGCTCGATCGGTATTGGCAGCACTCGCTTGAATTTTTGCGCATCGCGCGCATCGCCTGGCCCGGTCATCTCGCCGAGATCAACCGGATCGAGCCCGCTGCCCGCCGCGACCTTCTGATCGATGCCGAAGCCAAGCGGCTGACCGCGCATCACCAAGGCCCCGTGATCGCGGCCGGCTCGACCGGCTCGATGCCGGCCACGGCAAGATTTCTCCACGCAGTCGCCTCGCTGCCGCATGGCGCCGTGGTGCTGCCCGGCCTCGACACCGATCTCGACGACGATGCCTGGCGCAGCATCGGCGGCGTCCGCGACTCGCTCGGCAAGTTCGCGGAGCATCCGGTCTCGAACCATCCGCAATACGCCATGCACGCGCTGCTCGATCGTTTTGGCATCAAGCGCAGCGACGTCGATATCCTCAAGCCTCCGGCGGAAGGCGGCCGCGATCTGCTGGCGTCGGAATCGATGCGGCCGTCGGCCAAGACCGAGATCTGGCACGACCGGCTGAAGCAGCCGGTCGTGGCCTTAAAGATCACCGGGGGCATGAAGAACCTCGCGGTTGTCGAAGCTCCCAATCCTGAAATGGAAGCGCTCGCGATCGCCATTGCGATGCGCGAGGCGAGGCATCTCGACAAGTCCGCAGCGTTGGTTACGCCCGATCGCGCGCTGGCGCGGCGCGTGATGGCCGCGCTGAGCCGATGGGATCTCGCATTCGATGATTCCGGCGGCGACGTCCTGATGGAAACCTCCGCCGGCGTCTTTGCGCGACTGACAGCGGAGGCGGCGACCAAGGGATTGGAGCCGCCGACGCTGCTGGCGATGCTGAAGCATCCGCTGTGCCGGCTCGGCCGGGCGCCCGGCGCATGGAAGACGGCGATCGAAGGCCTGGAGCTCGCTTTGTTGCGCGGAACGCGGCCGCCCGCGGGCACCGCCGGCCTGCTGCGCGAGTTCAATCGATTCCGCGAGGAGCTGGCCAAGCTGTGGCGCAGCGAGGTCTCCGCACTGCACAAGGCCGAGCCGCGTGCACGTCTCAAGGCGGAAGACCTCGATCGTATTCAGGCGCTGATCGATAGCTTGCGACAAGCCTTGGCGCCGATCGAGAGTCTTGCTTCATCAAAGCCGTATGACTTCGCCGAGTTCGCGCATCGGCATCGCGAGATCATGATCGAGCTGTCGCGCGACGAGCAGGGCATCCCGCTGGCGTTCGAGGAGCGCGAAGGCATCGCGCTCGCGAGCGCCTTCGACGATCTCCTGCGCGGCGGCACGACCAGCGGATTGATGGTCACGCTGCCCGACTACGCGGACGTGTTCCAGACCGCATTCAGCGATCGCGCGGTGCGGCGGCGGGACAGGCCTGGCGCTCGCTTGCAGATCTACGGCCCGCTGGAATCACGCCTGATGCAGGCCGACCGCATCATCGTCGGCGGGCTGATCGAGGGGGTCTGGCCACCGGCGCCGCGCATCGATCCGTGGCTGAGCCGGCCGATGCGGCACCAGCTGGGCCTCGATCTGCCGGAACGCCGTATCGGCCTCTCCGCGCATGATTTTGCGCAACTGCTCGGCGGCGGCGAGGTCATCCTCACCCACTCCGCGAAGGCTGGCGGTGCTCCGGCGGTCGCCTCGCGCTTCCTGCACCGGCTAGAGGCCGTCGCGGGCGATGCGCACTGGAAGGCCGCGATTCGCGCGGGCGAGAAATACGTGCAGTTCGCAGCCGCGCTGGACCAGCCCGACGAGGTGAGGCCGATCAAGCAGCCCGAGCCGCGACCGCCGCGCGCGACCCGCCCGCTCAGGATGTCTGTGACTGGGATCGAGGACTGGCTGCGCGATCCCTATACGATCTACGCAAAACACATTTTGCGGCTCGACGCGCTCGATCCCGTCGACATGCCGCTGTCCGCCGCCGACCGCGGCTCGGCGATCCACGATGCGCTCGGGGAATTCACCGAGGCTTATGCGACGCGTCTGCCCGACGATCCCGCCCGCGTGCTGCTCGCGATTGGTAAAAAGTATTTTGAGCCGCTAATGGAGCGGCCCGAGGCGCGGGCGCTGTGGTGGCCGCGCTTCCAGCGCATCGCGCGCTGGTTCGGCGAATGGGAGACGGCGCGGCGCGACGCGATCGAGGCGATCGCCGCGGAGACCGAGGGCAAGATCTCAATTCAGCTCGACAGTGAGCGCAGCTTTATCCTTTCCGCGCGCGCCGACCGCATCGAGCGGCGCCGGGGCGGCGGATACGTCATCCTCGACTACAAGACCGGCCAGCCGCCGACCGGCAAGCAGGTCCGCATGGGCCTGTCGCCGCAGCTCACGCTGGAAGCCGCAATCCTGCGCGAGGGCGGCTTTCCCGACATCGATGCCGGCGCGTCGGTGAGCCAGCTCGTCTATGTTCGCCTGAGCGGCAACAATCCGTCGGGCGAAGAACGCATTCTCGAGCTCAAATATAGGCAAGGCGACGAGCCGCAGCCGCCGGACACCGCGGCTGCTGAGGCCAGGGCCAAGCTCGAGGCGCTGATCCGCGCGTTTGAGGACGAGAACCAGCCCTACACCTCGTTGAACCTGCCGATGTGGACCAACCGCTACGGCGCCTATGACGATCTCGCCCGGATCAAGGAATGGTCCGCGGCCGGCGGATTGGGGATCGAGGAATGGTGAAGGCACCGCGCCCCATCCCGGATGAAGTGCGCGCGCGACAGGCGCGCGCATCGGATCCGACCGCGTCGGCCTTCGTCTCGGCCAATGCCGGCTCGGGCAAGACGCATGTGCTGGTGCAGCGGGTGATCCGCCTGCTGCTCTCGGGCGTGCCGCCGGAAAAGATCCTCTGCATCACCTTCACCAAGGCGGCTGCCGCCAACATGGCCGAGCGCGTGTTCACCACGCTCGGGCATTGGGTGACGCTCGACGACACGGCACTCGATGCGGCGATCCGCGCGGTCGGCATCCCGCACCCCACTGCAAAATTGCGGCGCGACGCACGGAAGCTGTTCGCCTGTGCGTTGGAGACGCCGGGCGGGCTGAAGGTGCAGACCATCCACGCGCTGTGCACCCGCCTGCTCCAGCAGTTTCCGTTCGAGGCCAATGTCCCCGCGCGCTTCGCCGTGATCGACGAGCGCGACCAGACCGACATGATGGAACGCGCCAATCTGAAGGTGCTGCTGGAGGCCGCGCGCGACCCTGACAGCGTCACCGGCCGCGCGCTGCTGACCGCGATGGCGAGCGCCGCCGATGTCACCTTCAAGGAAGTGGTGCGCGAGGCTTGCCTGAGCCGCGATCACTTCATGGCCTGGACCGATGAAGCCGGCAGCGCGGAGCTGGCTGCGGCGCAGATGGCGGCCGCGCTGGGCGTGGACGCGAGCGATCGGATCGAGGACGTCGAGACCGAGATTGTCGACGGTCCATTCCTGCCGCGATCGCGCTGGGATGACCTCGCTTTTGCACTGGAGGACGGCAGCAAGTCCGACAACGACCAGGCCTGCCGGCTTCGCGAGGCAAAGGTGTTTTCCGGCGGCGCGCAGGTCGATGCCTATCTCAGCGTTTTCCTGACCGACGAAAAGCTGCCGCGCAAGGCGGTGCTGACCAAGAAGTTCTGCGATCACAACCCGTCCGTCGCCCGCCTGTTCGAGAACGAGGCGCAGCGCGTCAGTGGGTTGGTCGAGAAGCGCCGTGCGGTGACCATGCGGGACCGCACCGCAGCCCTGCTGCATATCGCGACGGCGGCTGCCGCAAACTACCGCCGCGAAAAGCAGGAGCGCGGTCTGCTTGACTATGACGATCTCATCGACAAGACGCTCGCGATGCTCGACCGCGTTTCCTCCGGCTGGGTGCATTACAAGCTCGACCGCGGCGTCGATCACGTGCTGATCGACGAAGCCCAGGACACCAGTCCGCGGCAATGGGACATCGTCGCGCACATCATCTCGGAGTTCACCGCCGGCGAAGGTGCGCGCGAGGGCCTGAACCGCACTGTCTTCGCTGTCGGCGACGAGAAGCAGTCGATCTTCTCGTTTCAGGGTGCTCAGCCCCGAGAATTCGACGCGCGCCGGCGCGAGCTGCACCGCAAGTTCACGGCCGCCGGACTGAAATTCGATCCGGTCGCCTTCACCTATTCATTCCGCTCCGGCGCCGCGATCCTGCATTCGGTCGACCACGTCTTCCGCGAGCCCGCGATCTACAAGAGCATCCATTCGGTCGAGACCGGTCATCCCCTGCACAATGCACTCGGCGATGCCGGCCCCAGCGTAATCGAGCTGTGGGACCTTGCGGAGGCCGACGACAGGCAGGAGATCGAGGGCTGGCGCGCGCCGTTCGACGGCGTCGCCGCCACCAGCCCCGAGGTGAAGCTCGCGCGCCGCATCCAGACCGAGATCAAGCGGCTGGTCGAGAGCGGCACGCTGACGGGACACGAGGGCGAGCGGCGTCCCCTGCGCTATGGCGACATGCTGATCCTGGTGCGCCGGCGCGGCAATGCCTTCGACGCGGTGATCCAGGCGCTGAAGCACGCCAATGTTCCGGTCGCCGGCGCCGATCGGCTCAAGCTCACCGAGCACATCGGAATCATCGACCTGATGAATCTCGCGGACGCGCTGTTGCTGCCGCAGGACGATCTCGCGCTCGCGGTGGCGCTGAAGAGCCCGCTGTTCGGGCTCGATGACGACGATCTGTTCCAGCTGGCCTGGGATCGCAAGGGATCGCTGCGCCGCGCGCTTGGCGAGCATGCCGCGACAAGCGAAAAATTTACCGCGGCGTTGCGACGCCTCGAAGCCTGCGAAACCCGAGCCCGCGAGGAGACGCCGTTCGCCTTTTACGCCTGGCTGCTCGGGGGCGACGGCGGACGCGCGCGCATGCTGCGCCGGCTCGGCCATGAGGCCAATGACGCGCTCGACGAATTCCTGGAGCTGGCGCTGAATTACGAGCGCAAGGCGCCGGCCTCGCTGCAGGGTTTCATGGCCTGGCTGCGCTCGGCCGATACCGAGGTGAAGCGCGACATGGAGATCTCGCGCGACGAGGTGCGGGTGATGACCGTGCACGGCGCCAAGGGCCTGGAGGCCTCGGTCGTGTTCATGGTCGACACCACATCGTCGCCTGCGGATTCGCAGCGGCTGCGGCTGATCCAGGTGCCGCGCGGCAATGGCGGCGAGGTGGTGGTCTGGGCCGGACGCAAGGCGGACGATCCCAAGCCCGTCGCCGACGCCCGCAAGGCGATGCTCGAGGAGACCGAGGACGAATATCGCCGCCTGCTCTACGTTGCGATGACGCGCGCCGCCGACCGGCTCATCGTCGGCGGCTGCATGCCCGGCAACATGAAGACGGTCCGCAAGCTGAGCTGGTACGATCTGGTCGACACCGGGCTCGCCGGCTCGGGCCTGGCGAAAGAGACGATCGAGACGCCGCTGGGAAAGGTGACGCGCTTCTCCCGACCGGAGGATGTCGTGGCGCTGGGCACGCCCGCGGCGTCCTTGGACCAGGGGACGGCGCTTCCGGACTGGCTGCGGACACGGGCACCGCGCGAGACCATCGACGACGATCCGGTGCGCCCCTCCGGCCAGCCGTCCGGGGACGGCCGCGCCGTGCTGTCGGGCGAATCAGTGCAGTCCCGCGCGCTCGCGCTGCAACGCGGCACGCTGGTGCATCGGCTGCTGCAATCGCTCCCCGACATCGCCACTGAGCGCCGGCGCGAGGCCGCGCTCGGCTTCATGGCGCGCAATGCCGCGGACTGGGCGGAGGCTGACCGCGCCGCGCTGGCCGACAAGGTGCTCGCCTTGATCGCCGAGCCGCGGTTTGCGCCGGTGTTTGCCGCCGGCAGCCGGGCGGAGGTCGCGATCGTCGGCCGGTGGGAACGGCCGGGCCACGCCCCGGCACTGGTGTCTGGCCAGATCGACCGGCTGGTCGTTCGGCCGGATGAGGTCCTGATCGTCGATTTCAAGACCAATCAGGCGGCTCCCAAGAGCGCCGCCGCGGCGCCCGCCGCCTATGTCCGGCAGCTTGCGCTGTACCGGGCGGTGCTTTCGAAGCTTTATCCCCAAAAGCCGGTTCGCGCCGTCCTGCTCTGGACCGAGGCCCTTGAATATATGGAGATTTCGGCTCCCGCGCTGGACGCGGCGCTGGCATCTCTTCATCTCGGTGTGAGCGTCCTTGACCCGGCAAGGAGCCATTCATAGGTTGACGCCATGATCTCGGGCGCGATTCCCGTCGCGCCCTTCTCTCAGGTACGAGGTACTCCCATGGCCGTTGGTAAGGTTTCTGACACCGATTTCGAAGCCGAAGTGCTCAAGGCAAACGGCCCCGTGGTCGTCGATTTCTGGGCCGAATGGTGCGGCCCCTGCCGCATGATCGCACCCGCGCTCGACGAGATCGCCGGCGCGATGGGCGACAAGGTCAAGATCGTGAAGCTCAACGTCGACGAGAGCCCGAAGACCGCGTCGAAATATGGCGTGATGTCGATCCCGACCCTAATGATCTTCAAGGGCGGCGAGATGGCCTCTCGTCAGGTCGGCGCTGCGCCGAAGGCGAAGCTGCAGCAGTGGATCACCTCCGCGGTCTGATCCGCGCCTGCATGAAATTATTTTTGGAAACGGCCGGCGAAAGCCGGCCGTTTTGCGTTGATGGGACAGTTCCAGCGTAAGACGAGTCCTGCCTGTGCCTCCCCCTGCAAGACGCGCGCGAAAATCGACATCTCTCGTGGCGATGGAGGCGCGCTCGGTCGATGCGATCCCGCGCGGCGAGGAGTGGCAATACGAGCCGAAATGGGATGGCTTCCGCTGCCTGCTGTCGCGCAACGGCGGCAGCATTGACCTGCGCTCGAAATCCGGCGAAGACCTCGCGCGCTATTTCCCTGAGATCGTCGCCGCAGCGCTGAAGCTGAAGGCGGATCGCTTCACGCTCGACGGCGAGATCGTCGTGCCGCATGGCAAGGGGTTTTCCTTCGACGCGCTGCTGCAACGCATTCACCCTGCCGCGAGCCGCGTGAAAAAGCTCTCGCAGGAAACGCCAGCGCTGTATCTCGGCTTCGATCTGCTTGCGACGACCAGGGAGAAACAGCTTGCCGAGCAGCCGCTGAGCGAACGACGGCCGGCGCTGGAAGCGTTTGCCAAAGCCAATCTGAAAGGCAGCATCTTCCGCCTCTCACCGGCGACGACGAGCTACGCCATTGCGAAAAAGTGGCTGGCGCAATCCGGTGGCGGCTCGGACGGCGTCATCGCCAAGCGCGTCGACCTGCCCTACCAGGCGGGAAATCGCGACGGCATGCAGAAGATCAAGAAATTCCGCAGCGCCGATTGCGTGGTCGGCGGCTTCCGCTATGCCACCAACAAGATCGCCGGCCGCAAGGTGGTCGGGTCGCTGCTGCTCGGACTCTATGACGACGGAGGTCTCCTGCACCATGTCGGTTTCACCTCGGCAATCAAGGCGACGGAAAAGCCTGACCTGACCGATCGGCTGGAGGCGCTGATCGGCGAGCCGGGCTTCACCGGCAACGCGCCGGGCGGGCCGAGCCGCTGGTCCACCGAGCGGTCTGCGAAGTGGTGTCCGCTCAAGCCGAAGCTCGTGATCGAGGTCTGCTATGATCATTTCAGCGGCGACCGCTTTCGCCACGGTACCTCGATCCTGCGCTGGCGCCCCGACAAGGCCCCGCGGCAATGCAGCTTCGAGCAGCTGAAGCAGAAGGTGGTGGACCCGATAAAGCTGTTGAAACAGCTGTAGCCGGTAGCCCCGATGGAGCGGCAACTATCCGAGCCATCCCGTCGCCAACGCGTTCGCCAACTCCGGCTGGCCGTTGCGGCGAGCGAGCGCGGCCATCATCTCGTGATCGTAGACGACATGGCGGAACGTGACCTGCCAGGCGCCATCGGTTAGCTCGAGAATCGCATAGCGCGCGTGCGGTGTGCCGGCCTCGACGACATGCGGGAAAGGATGCTTGTCACGAAAACCTGGGCCGCCGACGCTGCCAGGATTGACGATCAGCCTTCCGTCCCGAAGTCGCACGGCACGGGCGAGATGGGTGTGGGCGCACAGGATCAGCGATTGCGCGATGCCCTGCGCAAACTCTTCGATGCGATCGAGCGGTGACAGCGCCACCGCGCCGTCGGGATGCACGGTATCGAGCCAATAGACTTCGTCGCTGTCGGGCGTCGCGTGGCAGAGGAACACCTGCTCGCGAAACACGCGCGTCGCCGGTTGCGCGCGCAGCCAGTCGAGTTGCGCGGCATCGAGCGCGGCATGGGCCGGGCGATCCCACGAGCCCATCTTCTCCGGAGGACGGTCGAGCAGATAGCGATCGTGATTGCCGAGCACGTGCACCGCGTCGAGCTTCATCAGAATCTCGATCGTGCGGCGCGCATCGAGCGGGCCGCTGAGCATATCGCCGAGATTGACGATGTCGGAGACGCCCTGCGCGCGGATGTCGGCGAGCACAGCTTCCAGCGCGAGGTAGTTTCCGTGGACGTCGGCAATCGCGGCAAAACGCATGGGTCTTCCTGTAGCCCGGATGGAACGAAGACTATACAGGAGGCGTGCCGTTGATGGCGAGCACGTGGCCGGCGAGATAGAGCGAGCCGGTGATCAGGATGCGCGGCGGCACTTCGTAGGCGAGCTTCGCCAGGGCGCGCAGTGCGGCCTCGACGCCGGGCGCGGGCTCGACGCGCATGCCGAGGCTGCGGGCGGCATCCGTGAGGCGGTCGACCGGCATGGCGTTGTCGGTGTCGGGAATCGGCACCGCGATGATGTGGCGGGTCAGACCGGCGAAATTGGCGAGAAAACTCTGCGCGTCCTTGTTGGCCATCATGCCGGCGATCACGACCAGCGGCCGCGACACCCGCTCTTCGAGATCGCCAAGCGCGGCCGCCGCGACGCGGCCGCCTTCCGCATTGTGGCCGCCGTCGAGCCAGATCTCCGATCCCTGCGGCCCCCAAGCGAGCAGCTCTCCAGACGCAATGCGCTGCATCCGCGCCGGCCATTCCGCACCGACGATCCCGGCCTCGAACGCCGCCTGGTTGACCTTGAAGGCGTTGGTGGCCCGCAACGTCGCGATGGCGAGGCCGGCATTGTCGAACTGGTGGCGCCCGAACAGGCGCGGCGCGGTGAGATCCATCAAGCCGCGCTCATCGGAATAAACCAGCCGCCCGTTTTCGACGTTGACGTGCCAGCTCTCGCCCGCGGCAAACAATGGGGCGCGCATGCGCTTGGCCTGCGCCTCGATCACGGCCATCGCCTCAGCCGACTGCTCCGCGCAAACGACCGGCACGCCGCGCTTGATGATCGCCGCCTTTTCGCCGGCGATCGAGGTCAAGGTGTCGCCGAGGAAATCCATGTGGTCCATGCTGACAGGCGTGATCACGCAGGCTGCCGGCGCGTCGACGACGTTGGTGGAATCGAGCCGGCCACCAAGGCCGACCTCCAGCAGAACCACATCGGCGGGGTTCTGCGCGAACAGGTGAAACGCCGCCGCCGTCTTGAGCTCGAACACGGTGGCCGGCTCGCCGGCATTGACACGCTCGACCTGTTCCAGCGCCGCGCGCAATTCGTCGTCACCGACCAGCACACCGCCACCGACGCGGCCGAGCCGGAAACATTCGTTGATGCGAACGAGATAGGGCGACGTGTAGGCGTGGACGCGCAGGCCGGCGGCCTCCAGCGTCGCGCGCAGATAAGCGAGCGTCGAGCCCTTGCCGTTGGTACCGGCGATGTGGATCACCGGCGGCAGCTTGCGCTCGGGATGACCGAGCCGGTCGAGCAGGCGGTGCATCCGCTCCAGCCCGAGATCGATGCGTTTCTGGTGCAGGGCCGACAGCCGCCCGATCAATTCGTCGAGCGGCGGCTTTGCGCGGTCGGAGGAAGCGTTCACGCGTGCGGCGCGGCCGGCGCCGTTTCGGGAGCCGATACGATCTGCGCCGGACTGACGACCGGCTGCACCGGCTTTGACGCGGTCTCAAGCGCCGGCGCCCTGGTCAACAGTCGGCAGAGCCGCGCCAAGGTCGGACGCAATTCGTGGCGGTGCACGACCATGTCGATCATGCCGTGCTCCTTGAGGTATTCGGCGCGCTGAAAACCCTCGGGGAGCTTTTCGCGAATGGTCTGCTCGATCACGCGCGCGCCGGCAAAACCGATCAGCGCGCCCGGTTCGGCGATCTGCACGTCGCCGAGCATCGCATAGGATGCGGTGACCCCGCCGGTGGTCGGATTGGTCAGCACGACGATGTAGGGCTGTTTTGCTTCACGCAGCATCTGCACCGCGACCGTGGTGCGCGGCATCTGCATCAGCGACAGGATGCCTTCCTGCATGCGCGCGCCACCACTGGCGGCGAACACGATGAAGGGCGACTTCTTCTCGACCGCGAGCTCGAGGCCGCGCACGATGGCTTCGCCCGCGGCCATGCCGAGCGAGCCGCCCATGAAGTCGAAATCCTGCACGGCGACGACGACGGCGGCACCTTCGAGCTTGCCGTAGCCGACCTTGATCGCGTCGTTCAGATTGGTCCGCGCGCGGGCATCCTTGATGCGATCGACGTACTTCTTCTCGTCACGGAACTTGAGCGGATCGGGCGTGACGTCAGGCAGCGCGACGTCGTACCAGGTCTCATTGTCGAAAACCGACTTCAGACGCGCCACCGCGTTCATGCGCATATGGTAGTTCGAGCCGGGAATGACGAACTGGTTGGCTTCGACGTCCTTGTAGAACACGAGCTGTCCGGAATCCGGGCACTTGATCCACAGATTCTCCGGCGTCTCCCGCCGCAGCATGTTGCGGATCTTCGGCCGGACCACATTGGTAAGCCAGTTCATGGTTTGCTCCGATGTGCGATCCCGCCTGGGGACCGCCTGAAGGGATATATGGCGGCCGGGAGCCGGCCCGGCAAGCCGCCGTATCGTCCGCCTTGCTCGTCGGACTTGCTCGTCGGACTTGGCAGCGGAATTATGGCCTATTCCGCCGCCTGTTGCGCGCCTTTGACGCCCTGGGCCAGTGCCGCGGTCAGCTCGGCGACGGCGTTGACGGTTTTGCCAGTGGCGCGCCCGTCCGCATCGAGGCTGTTCTTGAGGGCGTCGACCAGCGCGGTGCCGACCACGGCGCCATTGGCATGCGAGGCAATGGAGCGGGCGGTCTCCGGTGTACGGATGCCAAAGCCGACGCAGACCGGCAGTTTTGTGTGCCGCTTGATGCGGGCAACTGCCTCGCCGACGGCCGTGGAGTCCGCGGCCGCAGCGCCGGTGATGCCGGTGATCGAAACGTAGTAGACAAAGCCCGAGGTGTTGGCGAGCACCGCCGGCAGACGCTTGTCGTCGGTCGTCGGCGTTGCAAGCCGAATGAAATTGAGGCCGGCCTTCATCGCGGGCAGGCAGAGCTCGTCGTCCTCTTCCGGCGGCAGGTCGACGATGATGAGGCCGTCGATGCCGGCGCTCTTCGCATCGACCAGGAATTTGTCGACGCCATAAATGTAGATCGGGTTGTAGTAGCCCATCAGCACGATCGGCGTGGTGCTGTCGTCCTTGCGGAAGCCGCGCACGAGATCGAGCGTCTTCTTCAGCGTCATGCCGGCCTTGAGCGCGCGCAGGCCTGCCGCCTGGATCGACGGGCCGTCGGCCATCGGATCGGTGAAGGGCATGCCAAGCTCGATCACATCGGCGCCCGCTTTCGGCAGCGCCTTGATGATCTCGAGCGAAGTGGCCGGATCGGGATCGCCGGCCATCA
The DNA here is from genome assembly GCF_023073095.1 of Bradyrhizobium sp. 44. Taxonomy (NCBI): domain Bacteria; kingdom Pseudomonadati; phylum Pseudomonadota; class Alphaproteobacteria; order Hyphomicrobiales; family Nitrobacteraceae; genus Bradyrhizobium; species Bradyrhizobium sp. 44. The sequence continues at coordinate 46,200 of NZ_JADPIY010000008.1, read as the reverse complement.
CGAAAGTGACAAAGGCCGCGCGGCCGGCTTTCTTCAGCTCGGCGAAACGGGTGTCGATACGCGTGGTCACTTGCTCTTGCCCCTCAGGATGTCGCCGACCTGCGGGACGTCCTTGTCGCCGCGGCCGGAGAGGTTGACGACCATCAGGTGATCTTTTGTCCGCTTCGGCGCGAGCTCCATCACCTTGGCGATGGCATGTGCCGGCTCGAGCGCGGGGATGATGCCTTCCAGCTTTGACAGCAACTGGAACGCTGCGAGCGCCTCGTCGTCGGTCGCGGAGAGATAGTTCACGCGGCCGATCTCGTGCAGCCAGGAATGCTCGGGGCCGATGCCGGGATAGTCGAGGCCCGCGGAGATCGAATGCGCGTCCTGGATCTGGCCGTCCGCATCCATCAGGAGATAGGTGCGGTTGCCGTGCAGCACGCCCGGACGGCCGCCGGCGATCGATGCCGCATGCAATTGCGTCAGTCCGTGGCCCGCAGCTTCGACGCCGAAGATCTCGACGGTGGAATCGTCGAGGAACGGATGAAACAGGCCCATCGCGTTGGAGCCGCCGCCGATACAGGCGACCAGCGAATCCGGCAGGCGGCCTTCGATCTCCTGCATCTGCGCCTTGGTCTCGTTGCCGATGATCGACTGGAAGTCGCGCACCAGCGTCGGATAGGGATGCGGACCCGCGACAGTGCCGATGCAGTAGAAGGTGTTGTGCACGTTGGTGACCCAGTCGCGCAGCGCCTCGTTCATGGCATCCTTCAGCGTGCGCGTGCCCGACTGCACTGGAATGACCGTCGCGCCCAGCATCTCCATGCGGATGACGTTGGGCTGCTGCCGCTCGACGTCGACGGCGCCCATGTACACAATGCATTCCAGGCCGAAGCGCGCGCACAGCGTCGCGGTGGCGACACCGTGCTGGCCGGCGCCGGTCTCGGCGATGATGCGCTTCTTGCCCATGCGCCGCGCCAGCATGATCTGGCCGAGCACGTTGTTCACCTTGTGCGAGCCGGTGTGGTTGAGTTCTTCGCGCTTGAGGTAGATTTTCGCGCCGCCGAGATGCTCGGTCAGACGCTCGGCGAAATAGAGCGGCGAGGGCCGGCCGACATAATTCTTGAGATAGCCGTTCATCTCGGTCTGGAAGGCCGGGTCGGCCTTGGCCTCGGTGTAGGCTTTCTCCAGATCGAGGATTAGCGGCATCAGGGTTTCGGCAACGAAGCGTCCGCCGAAAATGCCGAAATGGCCGCGCTCGTCGGGGCCGCTGCGATAGGAATTGGGTTTTACAACATTCATCGGACGCTCAACTCTTGACTTGCATCTTGGCTTGCGCGCGCGGCGCGAATGAAGGCCTTGATCATCTCGGGGTCTTTCACGCCCGGGGCGCTCTCGACACCGGAGGAGACGTCGACGCCACCGGCCCGGGTGACGCGAACGGCTTCGGCGACGTTGTCGGCGCTGAGGCCGCCCGAGACCATATACGGCAACGCGAGCTCCAGGTTTCCGAGCAGATGCCAATCAAACGGTGCACCGAGGCCGCCCGGCCGCGTTGCGTCCTTCGGTGCGCGCGCATCGAACAGGATGCGTTCGGCAACCTCTGCGTAACCGGGCAGCACGGCGAGATCGGCTGATGTTGCGACCGGCACGACCTTCATCACCGGACGACCGAACCGTTGCCTGATGTCGCGCAGCCGGGCCACGCTCTCCGTGCCATGAAGCTGGAACATGTCCGGCGACAGCGCGTCCATGATGTTGTCGAGCGTGGCATCGTCGGCATCGACGGTGAGCGCGACCTTGAGCGCGCGCCGCTTCACCTGCCGGCCGAGCTCCCGGCCGGCTTCCAGCGACAAATGTCGCGGCGACGGCGGGAAGAACACAAACCCCACCATGTCGGCACCCGCCTCGAGCGCCGTTTCGAGCGTCTCGGGCGTGGACAGGCCGCAGATTTTGACGAGCAAGGACATGTTCTCGACGGATATGGGCTCAAAGCAAATGGAGGCCGCAGGTCCGCGGCCGGAAAACGGGCTTTTCGGTTGCGGCCGCTTCTACAACGTCGCGCGCTGCTTGTCTCGCCCGGCGGGCCCGTAAAGCCCCAGCCCGGAGGCAACGGGGAGGCGCTGGGGCTCGGGCCTTGCTGCGGCCGCCTTGGCCCGCAGATCGGCCAGCTCGCCTCGCGCGGCCCGGGCATCCGCGTCATGCCGGCGCGCCGCACGCCGCCAGTGCCGCTGCCCGAACCAGACGGCACAACCGCCCGCGAGGACCCCGAGCGCAGCCACCACGATCAGGAGGAGGAACAGCGGCAGCGTGACCGAGAATGACGGGTCGTTGGCAACGAAGGGATCGAACGAGACCGTGACGAAATGCCGGTTGGCGACGGCAAAGACCATCAGGATCAGGCCCAGCGGAATCACGACCAGCGCGGTCAGGAATTTTCGCATCTCGGCTCGCTCGCCTTGAATCAAGCTTGCGGCCGCTGCGCTCGCGACCGCGGGAAACCCTGAGGTGGACCTCAGTCTGGCGCGCCTGGATCCGGATGGTCGCGATTCAGCCGTTCGCGCATTTCCTTGCCGGTCTTGAAGAACGGAACGCTCTTCTGATCGACAGGCACATGCGCGCCGGTGCGCGGATTGCGCCCTGCGCGTGCAGGGCGATGCTTGACCGAGAAGGCACCGAAGCCGCGCAACTCGACGCGATCACCGCGCGCGAGAGCCGCTACGATCTCTTCGAGAATCGCATTCACAATGTTCTCGACATCCCGCTGGTACAGATGCGGGTTGTGCTCGGCGATACGCTGAACAAGTTCGGATTTGATCATCGAGAGATAGGACCCGGGAGCGTGCGGACGACCATTTCCGTGAAAATACCGTGATCTGTCAAGACGCTAAATGAAGGTTGAGCGTCGTGAAAATACGTGACAAATGCCGAAAAAGCAGGCTGGCCCTGCACGCGCCGAACGGGAAAAACCTCTGGGGCTCGCCCGGTTCCGGTCAGTTCGACGCCGCCGGTTGCCACAAAGCCAGCATCCCATCCATTCCGAGCCGATCGACCGCCTGCACGACGCCGGTTTGCGCGATTTGATGCGCAATCGAGCCTAAACCCAGTGCTTCCAGCGTCACCGCGGCCGCCGTCTTGAGGAACGGCAGATCGCTGAAGCGCGGCTGCAGCTTGTAATCGCGCACGGAGAGCCCCTTCTTGACGCCCTTCTGCTCGACCAGCCAGGTCACCGCGGTCTTCTCGTCGCCGATCTGATCGATCAGCTTGAGATCGATGGCCTGGCGTCCGGTAAAGACACGGCCATCAACCACTTTCTCGAGCTGCGTGTCATCCATGCCACGCCGTTCCTTCACCAATCCCTTGAACCAGGCATAGGAATCCTTCACCAGCGCATCGAGCGCCGCCCGTGCCTCGGGGCTGGTCGGCTCGAAACCGTTGGGCGCGGCCTTCAGCGGCGTGGATTTTACCTCCTCCACCTTGACGCCGACGGTCTTCAACAGCTCCGAGACGTTCGGGAATTGGAACAGCACGCCGATCGAGCCGACCAGCGAGCTCTGCTGGGCGATGATGTGATCGCTCGCGATCGCGGTAATGTAGCCGCCGGAGGCGGCGAGGCCTTCGACGACCACGACGAGCGGCTTCTTTGCCTTCAGCCGTACAAGCGAATCATAGAGCTGCTCGGAGCCGGCGGTGGTGCCGCCCGGCGAATTGACGTGAACGATGACGGCGGCAGCCTGCGAATTCTCCAGCCGTTCCAGCGCCTGCGTGCGATCGGAATCGCTGCGGATCAGGCCGTCGATCTGGACCCGCGCGATCGAGCCGGCGGACGCGAACGTGCCGCGCGCACCCGGCGTCGCGACCAGCGCAAAACCTGCGATCGCCGCGACCGCGATCAGCGCGGCCAATACGCGCCAGAACGTCAGCTTGCGGCGGATCCTGCGGCGATCGACGATGATGTCCGAATCGAGCGACATCTCAATATCTCCAAATGAAAGGCCAAGCGCGTTGTGCCGTCGCAGCGTCAGCATTGGCTTATCTGGATACATCAATTGCGGCGCAATTAGAAGAAAACAAGGCCGGCTGCGGCATGGGCCACGACGTAGCGACACACTCATTGTCGTCCCGGCGAAGGCCGGGACCCATAACCACAGGGAGTAGTTTGGCGAAGACCCGTGGCCTCGGCACTCCTACCGCCCATCATCGATAGGTCACGCGGTATGAGTCTCGGCCTTCGCCGGGACGACGATAGCAACAAAAAAGCCCCGGCTTGCGCCGGGGCCTTGATGCAGCGAAACCTGCGTTTCGCTTACTTGGTGTCGCGGTTCTTGAGCGCGGTGCCGAGGATGTCGCCGAGCGTCGCCCCCGAATCGGAGGAGCCGTACTGCGCGATGGCTTCCTTCTCTTCGGCGACTTCGAGCGCCTTGATCGACACCTGGACCTTGCGGGCCTTCTTGTCGAACTGGATCACGCGGGCATCGACCTTCTCGCCGACGGCGAAGCGTTCGGCGCGCTGATCGTTGCGGTCACGGGCGAGCTCCGAGCGCTTCACGAAAGTGGTGAAGTCGGTACCGGTGATCTTCACCTCGATGCCGCTCTCCTTCACTTCGATCACTTCGCAGGTCACGACCGCGCCCTTCTTGACATCGCCCGGCTCGGCGAAGGGGTCGCCTTCGAGCTGCTTGATGCCGAGCGAAATACGCTCCTTCTCGACGTCCACATCGAGCACCACGGCCTTCACCATGTCGCCCTTCTTGTAGTTGTCGATCACCTGCTCGCCCGGCTGTTTCCAGTCGAGGTCGGAGAGATGGACCATGCCGTCGACGTCGCCCTCGAGGCCCAGGAACAGACCGAACTCGGTCTTGTTCTTGACTTCGCCCTCGACCGTCGAACCGGTCGGGTGACCTTCGACGAAGACCTCCCACGGGTTGCGCATGGTCTGCTTGAGGCCGAGCGAGATGCGGCGCTTGACGGAATCCACTTCCAGCACCTGCACTTCGACCTCCTGCGAGGTCGAAACGATCTTGCCGGGGTGCATGTTCTTCTTGGTCCACGACATCTCGGAGACGTGGATCAGGCCTTCGATACCCGGCTCGAGCTCGACGAACGCGCCGTAGTCGGTGATGTTGGTGACGCGACCGGTGAAGCGGGCACCCAGCGGGTACTTGGCTTCGATGCCCTGCCACGGATCGTCCAACAGCTGCTTCATGCCCAGCGAGATGCGGTGCGTCTCGTGGTTGATCTTGATGATCTTGACCTTCACGGTCTGGCCGATCGAGAGCACTTCGGTCGGATGGTTGACGCGGCGCCACGCGATATCGGTGACGTGCAGCAGACCGTCGATGCCGCCGAGATCAACGAACGCACCGTAATCGGTGATGTTCTTGACCACGCCGTCGATGACCTGACCCTCTTCGAGGTTCTGCACCAGCTCCTGACGCTGCTCGGCGCGAGTCTCTTCGAGAACCGTGCGGCGCGACACGACGATGTTGCCGCGGCGACGGTCCATCTTGAGGATCTGGAACGGCTGCGAGTTGTTCATCAGCGGCGCAACGTCGCGGATCGGACGGATGTCGACCTGCGAACGCGGCAGGAAGGCCACGGCACCGTCGAGGTCGACAGTGAAGCCGCCCTTGACCTGGTTGAAGATGACGCCGTTGACCTTCTCGTTGTTCTGGAAGGCCTTCTCGAGCTTGCCCCAGCTCTCTTCGCGGCGCGCCTTGTCGCGCGACAGCACGGCTTCGCCGAGGGCGTTCTCGATCCGGTCGAGGAACACTTCCACCTCGTCGCCGACCTTGAGCTCGCTGTCGCGGCCGGGGCCGGAAAATTCGCGCAGGGCAACGCGGCCCTCGGTCTTCAGGCCGACGTCGATGACGGCCATGTCCTTTTCGATTGCAACAACCTTGCCCTTGATGACTGAGCTTTCCTGCAGGTTGCCGCCTGCGAAGGACTCGTCGAGCATCGCGGCGAAATCGTCGCGCGACGGGCTATAGGTATCAGCAGAAGTCGAAGCCATTTGTTCTCCAGTTGCGGATGTCATGCCGGCCGTTGGGTTCTTGGGCGCACCGTACGCGCAGTGTCGGAAGGTCCGCAGAACCTTCGAGCGACCGCTCGCTGCTCCGACCTGGAGGGCGGAACAGCGGAAGCGGGCCGGCTGAGGCCCGCGCATTCGATACGTGGAAATCTTTTGTCCGGAACCTGGATCGCGTCGGCCCCAAGCAGGGACCGAGAGTATCGACCTCAAAGAGCGGGAGCGGGCGCTTCCTCCAATGACGGCAGCGGCTTAACCCCGCGACCGGCCCGCTCGGACGGCCTCGATAATGTCGATGGCGGCCCGGACGCCGCCTTCTATATCCAGTTGGGAGTTATCTAGCAAGTAAGCATCCGCGGCCGGCTTCAGGGGCGCGATCGCCCGGTTCTTGTCGCGTTCGTCACGCTGGATGATGTCGGCGAGCACGGCCGCCTCGTCAGCCTCCTCGCCCCGCGCCTTGGCCTCCATGGTCCGGCGGCGGGCGCGGACCCTGGGGTCGGCCACGACGAAGATCTTCACGTCGGCATGGGGGCAGATCACCGTTCCAATATCCCGACCGTCGAGCACGGCGCCGGGCGGATCGGCGGCGAATTGCCGCTGAAAGCTGACCAGGGCCTCGCGCACCCTTGGGATCGCCGAGACGATGGAGGCGCCCTCGCCGGCCTTCTGGGTCTTCAGGGCGGGATTGCCGAACTTTTCGGGATCGAGTTCCAGCGCCGCAGCGACCGCCGCCGCCTCGTCCCGGAGATCATGACCGGACTGCATCAGGGAATAGGCCACCGCGCGATAGATCACGCCGGTATCAAGATGACGGTAGCCGTAATGGTGGGCGAGGCGCTTGCCGAGCGTGCCCTTGCCCGACGCCGCGGGCCCGTCGATGGCGATGATCATGAAAACTCGGCCCCAAGCGAACGCATCATCGGGATGAAATCCGGAAAACTGGTGGCGATGAAGGCGGTGTCATCGACGGTCACCGGCTGGTCCGACGCGCAGCCCATCACCAGCGCGGACATCGCGATGCGATGGTCCATGTGGGTGGCCACAACGCCGCCGCCGGGAACGTGGCCGCGGCCTTCGACGATCAAATCGTCGCCGGAGACCTCGACCTTGACGCCGTTGACGCGGAGCATGGCGGCGGTGGCTTCGAGACGGTCGGATTCCTTGACGCGGAGCTCCTGGAGGCCGCGCATGATGGTCGTGCCCTTGGCGAAGGCGGCCGCCACCGCCAGCACCAGATATTCGTCGATCATCGACGGTGCGCGCTCCGGCGGCACTTCGACACCGCGCAATTTCGAGGCGCGTACGCGCAGCTTTGCCATCGGCTCGCCGGCGTCGCCGCGAACTTCACTTTCCTCGATCGAGGCACCCATTTCGCGCAGCGTGGTGAAAAGACCGGTGCGCAGCGGATTGGTCATGACATCGGACAGGACGAGGTCGGAACCTTCGACGATCAGCGCAGCAACGATGGGGAACGCCGCCGATGAGGGATCGGCGGGCACGACGACATTGGCGCCATGCAGCTCAGGCTGTCCCACGAGCGTGATACGGCGGCCGTGCTGACCTTCCTGCACCGAGGTGATCTCGGCGCCGAAATGCTTGAGCATCAGTTCGGTGTGGTCGCGACTGGCCTCGGTCTCGATGACGGTCGTGGTGCCCGGCGCGGCCAGACCCGCGAGCAGCACGGCGGATTTGATCTGGGCCGAGGCGACCGGGGTCTTGTAGGTGATCGGCAGCGGATCGCGCGCACCCTGGACGGTCAGCGGCAGGCGGCCGCCCTCGCCGCCGGCGACGACCTTCGCACCCATCTTTTCCAGCGGGTCCAGGATCCGGCGCATGGGCCGGGTGCGCAGCGAGGCATCGCCGTCGAAAATCGCAGAGATCGGGCAGCCGGCGACGGCGCCCATGACGAGCCGGCAGCCGGTGCCGGAGTTGCCGAAATCCAGCGGCGCTTTGGGCTCCGCGAAGCCCGCGACACCCACGCCGTTCACCTTCCAGGCGAAATCGCCTGTGCGCTCGACCCTGGCGCCAAGCGCCTGCATGGATTTGGCGGTGTTGAGGACGTCCTCGCCCTCCAGGAGGCCCGAAATCCGCGTCTCTCCGACCGCGAGCGCGCCGAGGATGAGGGCACGGTGGGAGATCGACTTGTCTCCGGGCACCCGTACTTTCCCGGTCAGGGGACCGCTGGCGCGCGACTGGAGCGGCGTCGGCTTGTCGGAATCGGTCAAGTTTGTGTCCTTGGATAGGCCCGGAACGTCCCTGCGGGACTCGCGGGGCAGGTATCACATGGTCTCCCCGCCGTCACGGGCATGTCGTTCTCCCGCAATGCGCTATTGACAGCGGGCCGCCAACTAGCCAAGTGAAGCACCGCTTTTCAGACATTTCCAGGATTCCTCTGCCGTGGCCAAGTCCGAACTCGGAACTAAACGTATTTGCCCGACCACGGGCAAAAAGTTCTATGACCTCAACAAGAATCCGGTGATCTCGCCCTATACCGGTGAAGTCGTGCCGATCGCGCCCATCGCGCCGGCTCGCGCTCCCCGCGGCGCCGAAGCCCGCCACGCAGCCGCTGCCGCCGACGCCACGCCGGAGCCGGCGGAGGTCGAGGAGGTCTCGCTCGAGGAGGCCGATGCCGAGGAGAACACCGGCAAGGTCAAGGCCGTCGTGCCCGAATCCGAGGACGACATCGAAGTCGATGAGACCATCGAGGACGATGACGACGACGATTCGACCTTTATCGCCGACGACGAAGAAGGCGATGAGGACGTGACCGACATCATTGGTGATGTCGGCGGTGACGAAGAGACTTGAGATAATTCCAGAACTGTGGTTCTGGGTCTTTCCCGACGCGTCGCCCAAGGCGCGTCGGACGGTTAAGGGGCCATAGCTCAGCTGGGAGAGCGCTTGCATGGCATGCAAGAGGTCGGCGGTTCGATCCCGCCTGGCTCCACCACGCTTCGCCCTTCAGGCTACGCGTGGCGCAGCCGCGCACAGCCTGAAGGGCGAAGCGTGGTGTCCGGCGAAGCCCGAAGGGCGAAGACGGACTGGTGAGATTCCGACACAGCGGCTGCCCAGGCGATAATCGTCAATGTGGTACGTCTACATCCTCCGCAGCATCGAATTTCCTGAGCAGGAATACGTTGGGGCTACGGAAGATCTGAAGCGCCGGATTCCAGAGCACAATGCTGGCAAATCCACCCACACCGCCAAGTTCAAGCCTTGGAAGCTGATCTGGTACTGCGCTTTCCCTGACAAGTACAAAGCGCTCGCTTTTGAAGCGTACCTGAAGTCTCACTCCGGCCGGGCCTTCACAAAGAAGCGGCTGTCCTAAGCACGCACTTCTAACCCCTACTCCCCAATCACCGCATTCAACCGATCGCGCAGCGCCACGATCTCGTCCTTCATCGCGACCAGTTCCGAGACCGAGCAGTCCGTCGCCGCCAGGATCGATTGCGGCACGGCGCGCGCCTTGTCCTTCAAGGCGTGGCCCTGCGGCGTCAACGCGATCAGCACCTGACGTTCGTCCTCGCTCGAGCGCGTGCGCTTGACGAGATGGGCCGCCTCGAGCCGCTTGAGCAGCGGCGTCAGCGTGCCCGAATCCAGGTGCAGCTTTTCGCCGATGCTCTTCACCGGCACGTCGTCGCGCTCCCACAGCACCAGCATCACCAGGTATTGCGGATAGGTCAGGCCGAGCCGGTCCAGCAGCGGCTTGTAGACGCGGTTGAAGGCATGCGCGGCCGAATAGACCGCGAAGCAGATCTGGTTATCGAGGCGAAGCGGCGCGTCCGCTGCCGAATGTTTCCGGGGCATCGAGAATCTCACGGGACTTGCTCCATTCTGGGGCCGGCCGGCGGCATATTCAATTGCGAACAATTAAATGTGAGGCACCGTAATTTAAATTGCGCACAATCTAATTGTTTGCGATAAGGATCGGACCCCACCCGAGAAACACAGGGAGACGAAAATGTCAGTGAACGTCCTCTACAAGACCAGCGCAAAGGCCACCGGCGGCCGCGACGGCCATGCCGCGACCCTCGACGGCGCGCTCGACGTCAAGCTCACCACGCCGAAGGAACTCGGCGGCGGCGGCGGTGCCGGCAACAATCCCGAGCAGCTGTTTGCGGCTGGCTATGCCGCCTGCTTCATCGGCGCGATGAAGTTCGTGTCCTCGCAGGGCGGCCCCAAGGTTCCGCCCGACGCCTCCGTGACCTCGACCGTCGGCATCGGCCCGCGCGCGGCCGGCGGCTTCGGTCTCGACATCGACCTTGCCGTCTCGCTGCCGGGCCTCGCCCGCGCGGAAGCTGAGGCGCTGGTCGAGAAGGCGCACCAGGTGTGCCCGTATTCCAACGCGACGCGCGGCAATGTCGACGTTCGCCTGACGGTCGTCTGATCGGGTAGCTGAAGCGGCTGGCCCGGGATCCCCCCCGGGCCGGCCGCTTCCCTTGATTTGCCATCCCGCGGGATTGCGGCGAGCGGCCTGCATGACGCCCCACGCGGGAAGCCATTGCCGGCCCGGACGAACCTCGTTAGGCCTGTGATCAATATCGACACAGGGACGCGAACGCATGACTGAAGCCGCCAGTTCTGGAGCTGCCACGGGCGCAATGAGCGGCCTGCGCGTCATCGATCTCACGCGCGTGCTCGGCGGTCCCTATTGCACCCAGATCCTCGCCGACCACGGCGCCGACGTGATCAAGGTCGAGCCGCCCGCAGGTGACGAGGTGCGCGACTGGGGCCCTCCCTTCCACGAAGAAGACGCGGCCTATTTCATCGGCATCAACCGCAACAAGCGCTCGATCGGCCTCGACCTCGCCTCCGAGGGCGGCCGGGCCGTGCTGCTCAAGATGCTGGAGAGCGCCGACGTCCTGATCGAGAACTTCAAGCCGGGCACGCTGGAGAAATGGGGCATCGGGAACGAGGTGCTCAGCAAGAAATTCCCGCGCCTCGTGCATTGCCGGATCTGCGGCTTCGGCGCCGACGGCCCGCGCGGCGGCAACCCCGGCTATGACGCCATCATCCAGGCCATGACCGGCATGATCGCGGCGACCGGCTCGCCCGAGAGCGGACCGATGCGCATCGGCGTGCCGCTGGTCGACATCGGCACCGGCCTCTATGCGGCGATCGGCATCCTGATGGCACTGTCGGAGCGGCAGCGCTCGGGCCAGGGCCAGTTCCTGGAGACCACGCTGTACGAGACCGGTCTCGCCATCATGCATCCGCACACCGCGAATTATTTCATGCATGGCAAGCCGCCGTCGCTCACCGGCAACGAGCATCCCAACCTCGTGCCCTATGCGATCTTCCCGACCAAGACCGACAACATCTTCATCGGCGTCGGCAATGACGGCACCTTCCGCAAGCTCGCCAAGGAGATCGGCAAGCCCGAGCTCGGCACCGATCCGCGCTTTGCGCGCAACAAGGACCGCATCGCCAATCGCGAGGCACTGCGGGCCGAGCTCGCCGCGGTGTTCTGCCAGCACGAGGCCGAGCCGCTGTGCAATCGCCTGCTCGCCGCGGGCCTGCCCGCAGGCCCCGTGCAGAAGATCGACCAGGCGTTGACCAACCCGCACACGATCGCGCGCGGCGATATCATCGAGAAGGATTGGTACAAGGGCGTGGCATCCCCGATCCGGCTCGATCGCAGCAAGCCGAGCCTGCGGCGCCTGCCGCCGAAATTCAGCCAGCACGCGGCCGAGGTGCTGGGCGAATTCGGCTACTCCAGGTCCGAGATCGACGCGATGGTCGAGCAGGGCACGGTCTGCGGACCCGAGCGCAAGCGCTAGCGCCTCGCCTTCCTCATCCGACGGCAATGCCGCACTGCGGTGCGGGCGCTCTGTGCATCGCGAACGGAGGACGCTGCGCGCGCGGCATTCGCCTATTTGACAGCTTCCCTTTTCCAGCGCTTGCCGCTTTCGTTTCGGCCGCTTACACAGTCATGTGAACGTCATATGGCGCTGCTAGCGCAAGCGATCATTTTTGACGGCCCAAGGGAGGTTTACTTGATGGCTCTTCGACACTTTGGAGCGGCTGCCGCTATTGCACTCACGGTTGGACTATCGGCCTCACCGGCCTTGGCCGTGACCGAAATCCAGTGGTGGCACGCGATGACCGGCGCCAACAACGACGTTATCGTCAAGCTCGCCACCGACTTCAACGCGTCGCAGAGCGACTACAAGGTGATCCCGACCTACAAGGGCAACTATCCCGATACGATGAACGCCGGCATCGCGGCGTTCCGCGCCGGCAACGCCCCGCATATCATGCAGGTGTTCGAAGTCGGCACCGCGACCATGATGGCCGCGACCGGCGCCGTGAAGCCCGTCTACAAGCTGATGGCCGACGCCGGCGAGAAATTCGACCCCAAGATCTACCTGCCCGCCATCACCGGCTATTATTCGACGTCGAAGGGCGAGATGCTGTCCTTCCCCTTCAACTCGTCCTCGACCGTGATGTGGGTCAACCTCGACGAGCTGAAGAAGGCGAACGTCGAGATTCCGAAGACCTGGCCCGAAACGTTCGAGGCCGCCAAGAAGCTGAAGGCTGCCGGTCACGACACCTGCGGCTTCTCGGGCTCCTGGATCACCTGGGTCAATCTCGAGCAGCTCTCGGCGTGGCACAACGTGCCGCTCGCCAGCAAGGCCAACGGCCTCGACGGCTTCGACACCGTGCTCGAGTTCAACGGACCGCTTCAGGTCAAGCATCTCGAAACCCTGGTCGAGCTGCAGAAGACCAAGACCTATGACTACGCCGGCCGCACCAACACCGGCGAGGGTCGCTTCACTTCCGGCGAGTGCCCGATCTACCTGACCTCGTCGGCCTTCTTCGGCAACGTCAAGGCACAGGCCAAGTTCGCCTTCACCGCCGTGCCGATGCCGTATTATCCCGACGTCAAGGGCGCGCCGCAGAACTCGATCATCGGCGGCGCTTCGCTGTGGGTGATGGGCGGCAAGTCGGCCGAGGAATACAAGGGCGTCGCAAAGTTCCTGACCTTCCTCTCGGACACCGACCGCCAAGTCTATATCCACAAGGCCTCGGGCTATCTGCCGATCACCAAGGCGGCCTATGCCAAGGCGAAGGAAGAGGGCTTCTACAAGGATCAGCCCTATCTCGAGACCCCGCTGCTCGAGCTGACCAACAAGGAGCCGACCGAGAACTCCCGCGGCCTGCGCCTCGGCAACATGGTGCAGCTGCGTGACGTCTGGTCGGAAGAGATCGAGCAGGCGCTGGCCGGCAAGAAGACCGCCAAGCAGGCGCTGGATGCCGCCGTCGAGCGCGGCAACACGATGCTGCGGCAGTTCGAAAAGACCGCCGTCAAGTGAGGCAATGAGCGGCAGGCCGCGACCCGGTCTGCCGCTCTGCTGGAATCATGCAAAAGCAAGCCATTTTCCAGTCAAGGCTGTTACCGTACGCGCTGGTTGCGCCGCAGCTCGCGATCGTCCTGATCTTCTTCTATTGGCCGGCCCTGCAGGCGGTGATCCAGTCCTTCCTGCTCCAGGATGCGTTCGGGCTGTCGACCACCTTTGTCTGGTTCGAGAACTACGTCGAGCTGTTCAAGGACGCGGCCTATTTCGAGGCGATCGTCCGAACCTTCTTGTTCTCGTTCGCCATCGCCGTCTCCTCGCTGTCCTTCGCGCTGCTGCTCGCCGTGATGGCGGACAAGCCGCTGCGTGGCTCGATGCTCTACCGCACGCTCCTGATCTGGCCCTATGCGGTGGCGCCGCCCGTGGTCGGCGTGCTCTGGATCTTCATGCTGCATCCCTCGCTCGGCGTGCTCTCGCGCTATCTTCGCAACATGGGCATCGACTGGAATCCGCTGCTCGACGGCGACCAGGCCGCGGCGTTGATCATCCTCGCCGCCGCGTGGAAGCAGATCTCCTATAATTTCCTGTTCTTCCTCGCCGGCCTGCAGGCGATCCCGAAGAGCGTGTTCGAGGCCGCCGCGATCGACGGCGCCCGTCCGATGCGGCGGTTCTGGACCGTGACCTTCCCGCTGCTGTCGCCGACCATCTTCTTCCTGCTGGTGGTCAACATCGTCTACGCCTTCTTCGACACGTTCGGCATCATCGACACGATGACCCGCGGCGGTCCCGGAACGTCGACGGTCACGCTGGTCTACAAGGTCTATTCCGACGGCTTGCTCGGCGGCAATCTCGGCAGCTCGGCCGCGCAGTCGGTGATCCTGATGGTCATGGTCATCGTGCTGACCGGAATCCAGTTCCGCTTCGTCGAACGCAAGGTGACCTACTGATGGTCGAGGAAGAGGGCTTCCGGCGCTACGTCGCCCACATCATCCTCTGGATCGGGATCGCGATCGTCGCCTTCCCGGTCTACATCGCGTTCGTCGCCTCGACCCAGGACAACGCGCTGATCGCCAACGGGCAGATGTCGCTGCTGCCGGGCGGTCATTTCTTCGAGGTCTACTACCAGACCATTTTCGTCGGCACGAGCGGATCGACCCGCGAGCCCGTCGGCAACATGATGCTGAACTCGCTGGTGATGGCGCTGCTGATCGCGGTCGGAAAGATCGCGATCTCGATCATCTCGGCCTACGCGATCGTCTATTTCCGGTTTCCGTTCCGGATGCCTATCTTCTGGATCATCTTCATCACGCTGATGCTGCCGGTCGAGGTGCGCATCTATCCGACCTACAAGATCGTCGCAGATCTGCACATGCTCGACAGCTATGCGGGCCTCTCACTGCCGCTGATCGCCTCGGCCACCGCGACGCTGCTGTTCCGCCAGTTCTTCATGACCGTGCCGGACGAGCTGCTGGAGGCCTCCCGCATCGACGGCGCCGGCCCCTTGCGCTTCTTCTGGGACACGTTGCTGCCGCTGTCGCGCACCAACATGGCGGCGCTGTTCGTGATCCTCTTCATCCTCGGCTGGAATCAATATCTCTGGCCGCTGCTGATCACCACCCGCGACGACATGCAGACCATCCAGGTCGGCATCCGCAAGATGATCACCACCACCGACGCGCTGACCGAATGGCCGATCGTGATGGCGACCGCCGTGCTCGCGATGCTGCCGCCGGTGTTCGTCGTCGTCGTGATGCAGAAATTGTTCGTGCGCGGACTCGTGGAGACGGAAAAGTAGATCCCATGGCTAACGTCACCCTGCGCAACGTCCGCAAGACCTATCCCGGCGGCTTCGAGGCCATCAAGGGCGTCAACGTCGACGTCGGCGACGGCCAGTTCTGCGTGCTGGTCGGTCCCTCCGGCTGCGGCAAGTCGACATTGCTGCGCATGGTCGCAGGACTCGAAACCGTCACCGGCGGCGAGATCGACATCGGCGGCCGCATCGTCAACCAGATCGAGCCTGCCGATCGCGACATCGCGATGGTGTTCCAGAACTACGCGCTCTATCCGCATATGAGCGTCTTCAACAACATGGCTTACGGCCTGCGCAACCGCGGCATGAAGGAGGCCGAGGTCAAGACCCGCGTCGACGAAGCCGCGCGCGTGCTCGAGCTCACGTCCATGCTGGAGCGCAAGCCGCGCCAGCTCTCCGGCGGCCAGCGCCAGCGCGTCGCCATGGGCCGCGCCATCGTGCGCCAGCCGAAAGTGTTTCTGTTCGACGAGCCGCTGTCCAACCTCGACGCAAAACTCCGCATCGCGATGCGGGTCGAGATCCGCAAATTGCAGCGCCGGCTCAACACCACGTCGATCTACGTCACCCACGACCAGCTCGAGGCGATGACGCTCGCCGACGTTCTCGTGGTGATGAATGGCGGCCAGGTCGAGCAGGTCGGCAATCCCTTGGCGATCTACGAGAAGCCGGCGACGACTTTCGTCGCCTCCTTCATCGGGGCACCGCCGATGAATCTGATGTCGATCCGCGCCGACGAGATCAAGTCGCAGCTCGGCAGCACCGACGCCGGCATCCTCGGCATTCGCCCGGAAGATTTCGTCATCACCGACCAGACCCCGGCCGGCGGCGTCGCGCTCCCGCTCACCGTGGAAGCGATCGAGCGCGTCGGCGCCGAAACCTTCGTCTACGGCACGCGGGCTCAGGACGAGCAGCGCATCGCCGCCAACCCCGGCGAGCTGCCGCCAGGCGAGGTCATCGTCCGCATTCCCGGCTCCGAGGCGCCCCCGATCGGCGCGAAGATCCGCGTCGCGGCGATGCGCCAAAAGCTGCATCTGTTCAGCGCCGACGGCCGGACGCGGATCGAGGCCTGACCGGGCTCCGCGGAGCCGTCGATTAAAAAAACGCGAAAACAACCCCATGCACAGTAGAAGGGGGTTTGTTTTCGTTGAGAAAAATCGCGCCGCAATTTCGTCGTGCCGGGCTTGTCGCAGGCGTTTCGCGCCATGACGGCAAGTCAGCCTTTCTGCATGGCAGAGCGGGTCAGCTACCAATCCACAGCCCCCGGCTACGTCCTTGAACCCACACGCGGATATGCCCATATTGCTGATCAAGGGGTGCCTGTACGGGCCCTGATGCACCAAAGTCGCTTCGAGAGGACTTTGTAAACTATGTCTCGTGTTCCCACGCTTTCCAGTCCGTTCCTTCTGGGCTTCG
This sequence comes from Bradyrhizobium sp. 44, assembly GCF_023073095.1. Taxonomy (NCBI): domain Bacteria; kingdom Pseudomonadati; phylum Pseudomonadota; class Alphaproteobacteria; order Hyphomicrobiales; family Nitrobacteraceae; genus Bradyrhizobium; species Bradyrhizobium sp. 44. The sequence continues at coordinate 29,669 of NZ_JADPIY010000008.1, read as the reverse complement.
ACGAGATCGAGCGCGTGCTCGATCGGGTCGTCAAAGGTGCCGACGGTTACCCTCCCTACAATATCGAGAGGTGCGACCGGTCGGAGGGCCAGCCCGAGCGGTTGCGAATCACGCTGGCGGTCGCCGGATTCACCCGCGACCAACTCGATGTAACCATTGAGGAAAACCAGCTCGTCATTCGCGGACGGCAGCAGGACGACAAGACCCGGCAATACATCCATCGCGGCATCGCCGCGCGCCACTTCCAGCGCACTTTCGTGCTGGCGGAGGGGATGCTGGTGCTGGGTGCGGATCTGAAGAACGGATTGCTGGCGATCGATCTTGCCCGGCCGGAACCGGAGAGGATCGTTAAGACAATCGCTATCAATGAGCACGAATAATGGAACGAGTAGCGGACTCGACCGCTTAGTTTCTGTGAAGGAGTCGAGACCATGAGTGAAGGTCACGTTGCGTTCGAATACGAAGCCAAGAACGTCTCGCCGGAGACGCTGGCGACCCTCGGCGAAGGCCATATCGCCTATGTGAAGCAGATCCGCTCCGAGGATGTGCCGGGCCTGTTTCCCGAAGCGCCGAAGATCGCGCCGGGCCTCAAGCTCTTCGCGCTCCACGCCGCCGACGGCACGCCGATCATGCTGACCGACAGCCGCGAAGCCGCGATCGCAAATGCCTGGAGCAACGAGCTGCAAGCGGTGAGCGTGCACTGAACACGCGCACGTCGCACGAACAGAGTTTCAAGCGGGCATGCCTTCGCAGGAAGGTGTGCCCGTTTTTATTTCGGCTGATGAAGTTTCCACGTCGTCATTGCGAGCGCAGCGAAGCAATCCAGAATATTTCCGTGGAGGCAGCCTGGATTGCTTCGTCGCAAGAGCTCCTCGCAATGACGGAGTCGAGAGCGCGCGGCTCCGCCGTCACTTCACAAAACCAAGTCCTTCGCGCGCTGTGTCCACGGCCCATTTGTCGCTCAGTGGCAGCGCGAGCACGCTGTTGAAATCCGCGCGCGCATGTTTGGCGTCGGACATCATCATGTAGAGGAGAGCGCGGTTGACCAGGGCGAGCTGGCTTTTCGGATCGAGCCTGATCGCCTCGTTGTAGTCGGCGAGCGCGCGATCGTGCTGTCCCATGTCCCGAAACAGACCAGCGCGACTGCTGTAGGCCTCCGAATTCCCCGGCCGTAATCGGATCACTTCGTCGAAATCGGCAAGGGCGCGTTTGTCGTCGCCCTTCCCGTGCAGGACGACGCCGCGAACCAGATAGGCCTTTTCGAAAGACGGCCTAATACTGGTAACGTCATCCAGCTCCCGGATGGTGCTGTCGGCATCGTCCTTCTTCAGGAACACCATGGCCCGGCAATAGTGGCCGCCGGCACTTCCGGGCTCCAGGCGGACGGCGCTGTCGCAGTCGTCCAGAGCTGCATCGATCTCACCCTTGTTGAGGCGAACGGTGCTTCGCAACTCGTAGGGCCAGGCGGCGGCCGGATTGCGCTGCATCGCCTCGCTGTAATCGGCGACGGCGTGATCGGTGTCGCCCTTCGCTGCATACACCTCCCCTCGCATGACGAGCGCACGGTAAGCCTGCTTGGGGCTGCGTTCGATGGCCTTGGTGAAGCCGGCGATCGCGCGATCGAAATCGCCCCTGCTGAAATACGCCTCGGCGCGCGAGGTGTAGGACGCCCCATAATTTGGGTCGAGGCGAATGGCCTCGTTGTAATCGATCATGGCGTGCTCGCGATCGCCTTTGGCAGAATAGGCGCGACCGCGGCAGTGATAGGCTCGCCCGAAATTCGGATCGATCCGGATCGCGGCGCTGCAATCCTCGAAGGCGCGATTCCAGTCGTACTTGATGTAGTAGGCTTCGCCGCGCAGCTCGTAAGCGACCGCATTGGTTGCGTCGGCTGCGATGATCTCGGTCTTCTCCGCGATGACGCGGTCGTTGGACGCCTCATCGGCGCGGGCCACGGCGGTGGCGACAATGGTGATGGAGCAAAGCAGACCAAAAACTCGGCCGATCGAACCGCAAATCATCTCGCAAAATCCCCGCGCCGAAACCGTGCCGGAGACGAAATATCGCAGCACCCGGCTGCCCAATAAGTCGCAGACGGCGCTGCGTCGGTTCGAGAGAGAAAGGGTTACGCCGCCGTCGCCGGCGGCAGCGCCAGCACGGAATAGATCGCCTGGGCGTCGCGCGAGGCGCGGAGCTTTTTGGCGATGTCCTGGTCGCGCAAAAGGCGGGCGATGCGGGCAAGCGCCTTGAGGTGATCGGCGCCGGCGCCTTCGGGGGCGAGCAGCAGGAAGACGAGGTCGACCGGCTGGCCGTCCATCGATTCGAAATCGATCGGACGATCGAGGCGCGCGAACAGGCCGAAGATCTTTTCCAGCTTGGGCAGCTTGCCATGGGGAATGGCAACGCCGTAGCCGACCGCGGTGGTGCCGAGCTTCTCGCGCTGCAGGAGCACCTCGAACACGGAACGCTCGTTCTGCCCGGTCAGCTCGGCGGCCTTGGCCGCCAGTTCCTGAAGCGCCTGCTTCTTGCTGTTGACCTTCAATGCCGGGAGAATCGCCTCGGGCGCGACCAGATCGGTAATCGGCATGGAAGTCTTCCGAGGTGAATGAAAACGTCAGGTTCCGAATTGGCCAGCCTGGACAAAGAACCTGGGCGGGCCGACGTCAAGAAGTTGAAGCAGGAGGCGGACTTAGCTCGCCCCTGATGTGGGGGGCTTCTACTCCAACGCAATCCCGGTGCCAACTCCCGCGTGCAGCTTTGCCCCGGTCATTGTTAAGGCGGAAAGGGGCCCCCGGCGCGGGGGCCCCAGGGCGTCGCCCGCGGCCTCAGGCCTTGCCATCCGCCTTGGCCCCCGGGGGATCGATCCAGCCGACATTGCCGTCGGCCCGGCGGTAAATGATGTTCACTCGGCCCGAGGAGCCGTGCTGAAACACCAGGCAGGGCGCCCCGCTGAGGTCGAGTTCCATGACCGCTTCGCTGACGGACAGCGGCTTCAGCGAGGTCGTGGCCTCGGCAATGATGACGGGGCTGTAGCCGGTGATCTCGTCCTCGTCCTCGCCCTCGCCCGGGGCTTCCAGCACGTAGCTGGTGGCATCCATCGCGGCCAGCGCCGCGGAGGCGACATGGGCCTTGCGGGCGGAGCGATCCTTGAGCCGGCTCTTGTAGCGCTTGAGCCGCTTCTCGATCATCACCAGCGCCTGGTCGGCACTGGCATAGGCGTCCGGTGCGTTCGAATCGGCCTCGAGCGTGATTCCCGAATCAAGATGCAGCGCACAGTCGGTGCGGAAGCCGAAGCCGTCCTTGCTCAGCGTGATGTGGCCGGAATAATTGCCGTCGAAATATTTGCGCAGGACCTCTTCAGTCCGGTCGGTGACACGGCCGCGCAGGGCCTCGCCGACGTTGACGCTCTTTCCCGAGATGCGGAGAGTCATGTGAACCTCACTTGGTTCGTGCCTGGCCAGGATCGGGCCCGATAGCAGATCGAGAGTAGCGCGATTTGGCGCCGGCGCAATCAGGCCGGTTCGGGATTGCGGGAGCGATCGGCCATGGCGGTGGAGAGGACGTTACCAAGAGCGCTCTGCTTGTCGCGACGGCGTTGCACCGAGGAAGGAATGCGCATGGCTTCGCGGTACTTCGCGACCGTGCGGCGGGCGATATCAATGCCCGAGCCGCGCAAGCGTTCCACGATGGTATCGTCGGACAGGATCGCGGACGGCGCCTCCGCATCGATCAGCAGCTTGATGTGGTGACGCACGGCTTCGGCCGAATGCGCCTCGCCGCCATCGGCCGAGGCGATCGAGGCCGTGAAGAAATATTTCAGCTCGAATGTGCCGCGATTGGTCGCCATGTATTTGTTGGCGGTGACGCGCGACACCGTGGATTCATGCATCTGGATGGCGTCGGCGACGGCCTTCAGATTCAGTGGTCGCAGATGCGCCACGCCATGGGTGAAGAAGCCGTCCTGCTGGCGCACGATCTCGGTTGCGACTTTCAGGATGGTGCGGGCGCGCTGGTCGAGCGCGCGCACCAGCCAGGTCGCGTTCTGAAGCGCGTCGGTGAAATACGATTTGTCGCCGTCCTTGCCGATCTTCTTCGAGAGCTGCGAATAGTAGGTCTGGTTGACCAGCACGCGCGGCAAGGTGTCGCTGTTGAGCTCGACATGCCAGCCGCCATCGGGACCCGGGCGGACATAGACATCGGGCACCATGGTCTGGAGCCGGGCCGTACCGAACTTCATGCCGGGCTTGGGATTGAGCCGGCGGATCTCGCCGATCATGTCGGCGATGTCCTCGTCGTCGACGCCGCAGAGCTTGCGCAAGGCCGCGACGTCGCGCTTGGCGAGGAGATCGAGATGCTCGACCAGGGCCTGCATCGCGGGATCGTAGCGGTCGAACTCGCGGAGCTGGATCGCCAGGCATTCGCTCAAACTGCGCGCGCAGACGCCGGGCGGATCGAATTTCTGCAGCACGGCAAGAACGTTCTCGACGTCCTGTTGCGATGCGCCAAGCCGTTCGGCGGCCTGGCCGAGATCCGGGGGCAGATAGCCGGCCTCGTCGACGAGGTCGATCAGATACTGGCCGATCATGCGCTGCGCGGTCCCGGTGAAGGCAACCGAGAGCTGCTCGGCGAGATGGTCGCCGAGCGTCATCTCCGCGGCGACGAAGGCTTCGAGGTTGTAGTCCTCGTCACCGGAGGCGCCGCCGCCCCATTCGGTATAGGTGGTCGGCGCCGCATCCTGGGCGGTGCGGGCGGCCGCCTCGGCCGGTTCCTCGGAGAAGACGTTGTCCAGCCCGGTGTCCATGGTCTGCTCGATCTCGGCGCGGGTGCCGAGATCCTTGCTCATCCACTCTTCCTGGCCGGGCTCGAAGGCTTCGCCCGGGCCGCCGCCCGGCTCGTCGTTGTGGCCGCCGTCGCTGTCGTTGAACTGGCCGGTCTCGGCCGGGCCCTCGCCCGCGGGCGGCTCGTCATTGGCCCGTTCCAGCAGCGGGTTACGCTCGAGTTCCTCTTCGACGAAGGTCGTGAGATCGAGATTGGACAATTGCAGCAGCTTGATCGCCTGCATCAACTGCGGCGTCATGACCAGCGACTGCGATTGCCGGAACTCTAATCTCTGCGAAAGCGCCATGAAGCAAGAACCGATCCCAAAAAGTTGGTCCGATTTTTGCTTATCCTAGTCCAAGCCCGATGTACACGTCTTGACGAATTGGAAAAACGGGCTAGAGGCGGAATTCCTCGCCAAGGTAAAGGCGGCGCACGTCCGGATCGGCCACGATCTCATCCGGGCTGCCCTCGGTCAGGATCTCACCGGCATAGACGATGTAGGCGCGATCGGTGAGGCCTAGTGTCTCACGCACATTGTGGTCGGTGATCAGCACGCCGATGCCGCGGTTGGTGAGGTGGCGGACGAGGTCCTGGATGTCGCCGACCGCGATCGGATCGATGCCGGCAAAGGGCTCGTCGAGCAGCATGTAGTTCGGACGCGTCGCCAGCGCACGCGCGATCTCGACGCGGCGCCGCTCACCGCCGGACAGCGCGATCGACGGCGATTTCCTCAAGCGCGTGATGTTGAATTCGTCGAGCAGCGAGTCGAGCTGCTGCTCGCGCTTCTTGCGCGAGGGCTCGACCACTTCGAGCACGGCACGGATGTTCTGCTCGACGGTGAGACCGCGGAAAATCGAGGCTTCCTGCGGCAGATAGCCGATGCCGAGCCGCGCACGCTGATACATCGGCAGCTTGGTGACGTCGTGGCCGTCGAGCTCGATCGCACCGCGATCGGCCTTGATCAGGCCGGTGATCATGTAGAACACGGTGGTCTTGCCGGCGCCGTTGGGGCCGAGCAGGCCGACCGCTTCGCCGCGGCGCACATAGATGCTGACGCCGCGCACGACCTGGCGGCTGCCAAAACTCTTTTCCACGCTATGCACAGCCAGAAAGCCCGGGCGCTTCAAGAGCTGAGGCCCGCCGGAACCGTTAGGTCTGCCGGCAGCCCTCACGGGGTGAACCGCCTGGGCCCGAGGCGGCTCGGCCTGATAGTCGCCCTGGAATTGATCGGGCGCATGCATCGGTTGGTTACGGGCGATCGGCGGCGCGTCCCTGACCGGGCTGGCCACGAGACCGCCGACGCTGTCACCGAGCGCGGTGATGTCCTGGCGCGCAAATCCTGGCCGGCCGCGTTTGGCGGGGCGCCGACGGAACATGCTGAAGAGATCGACCATCCCCGCCTTCTAGCCTTTCGCGACGATTCTGCGCGACGATCCTGCGCGATATTCGCGCGATCTGCCGCGCCGGCCTCAGGATTCGCCGACGCAGCATGAGTGAAGGGATGTCTCATGCCCAGTGAAACACGCCCGAAAAGCGGCGAACCCCGCTTCGAAAGCCCTTTGCGCTAGATACAGTCTCGACGGGCAAGCTTCAACCTCGGATCGGGAGTGATCGAGCCAAGCATCTGAAATCATTCTTCAAATTTACTTTGCCTGGCTTGGACTTAACTGGGCTTATTTGGGCTTATTTGCGCCAGGCAATTGCAGAGGTCCCGCGCCGGGCTTGCCCGCGCCTCCGGATCCGCAATCATTGCCGCCGCCCTGCGGCAGCAGCGCCTGCACCCGGCCGCTGTCGGATTCCACACGCGACACGCCCGTGGTCATGTCGACCGCCAGCCGGTCGCCGCGCAGCACGTTCTTGCACTGCGTCAAGACGACGCCGCCAAGCATGGTGATGAGGTTGGTGCGGGTGTCGAACACGGCGGTCTCGCCCGTCACCACCTGGTCCTTCTGGGTGACGACGACATTGCCGCGCGCCTCCAGCCGCTTGATCGAGGAGTTCCCGCCCGGCCCCGGCGTCGCCGACTGCATCGGCGCCCCCTTTGCCGCCTTTGCCGCAGGCTGTGGCGCGGCGGGCTTGTCGCCGCCCGAATCGTAAAACACCACCAGCGTCTTCGAGGTCATGGTGGTGTCGCCCTGGATGACCTTCACATTGCCGGAGAAGGTCGCTTCCTTTTTCTTGTCGCGCATCTCGAGCGAGGCGGCTTCGATCTGGATCGGCTGATCGCGGTTCTGCGAGAAGCCCTGCATCGCGTTGGGCACGCCTTGCATCGTGCTCTGCGCGCTTGCCACACCCGTTGCAATCAGTGCGATGCCGACGGCGAGCGCGGCCGCACCGGGGATGACGCGCCGCTTGTCTTCGTTGCGCGTGAAAAACCTGATCATGAAAATCACTTTGAATTGGCGGACTTGTTCTGGGGCGTACGTGTCTTCGCCGCCGGCGCGGGTTCGGCCGGCGCAGGCTGAGCGGCGGCGGGATCGTCCAGCTTGTCGAGGTGCATCACCACATTGCCTTCGAAGCGGATGACGTCGCCGCCCTCCGTGATCCGCAGCCGATCGGCGGTCAGCGTTCCGTTGGTCAGCTTGACGTCGACATGCTCATCCGAGGAAACCGTACCCTTGCCCATGTCGACGAAGGCCGAGTTCAGCCGCGCCTCGTAGCCGGTCGAGGTGCGCAGGAAGATGTCCTTGTGCAGGTCGAGCTGTTGTTGCTTGTTGTCGAACCGTCCGGTGCGGGCATCGAGGAACAGGGTCGATTGGTCTTCCATCAGCACCTTCGCGCGCAGATCATGGAGATCGACATGATCGGGATCGGTGATGTCCTGGGTCGCGGTCTTGGCCCAGAGCTCATAGGGCCGCTGGTCCGGCGTGAAGCCGGACATATGCGGCGATTCCATCGTGATCTTGGTGCCTGTCACCACGAGATTTCCGGAGTCGAGCTTCACGGGGATCTGGAACGGGTTGAAGATGGTCGAGATGAGGACGAGCAGACCCATCGCCGCAGCCACCGTCGCCGGCACCGCGACGCGCAGAATCCGCACCAGGCGGCTGTGGCGCGCCGCGCTGGCGAACTTCGCCGCAAGCGCGGCATCGTAGGTGACATTATGGGCCGAATTCACCTGGGCTCCTGAGGTGTCGCCCGCCTTGTCCGGCTGGCGGGCGCCCCATTGTAGCCGGCAACGCCAAAATATGCAGCCAGCGACAGGCTGTTACGAAAGTGTCTGAAACGGGGCGACCGCCCCACCCGGCCGCTACGCGAAACGCTAGGAATGCGCGAAAATGTCCTCTTCGGCCCAGCCCTGGAGATCGAGCAAGGCGCGGGTCGGCAGGAAGTCGAAACAGGCTTTGGCCAGCGCCGTGCGGCCTTCCCGCGCCAGCATGGCATCGAGCCGCTCGCGCAAGCCGTGCAGATGCAGCACGTCGGAGGCGGCGTAGGCGAGCTGCGGCTCGGTCAGGCTGTCGGAACCCCAATCGCTCGATTGCTGCTGCTTGGAGAGATCGACATTGAGCACCTCGCGCACGAGGTCCTTGAGGCCATGGCGGTCGGTATAGGTGCGGATCAGGCGGGAGGCGATCTTGGTGCAGTAGATCGGCCCGGTCATGACACCAAACGTCTGATACAGCACCGCGACGTCGAACCGCGCAAAGTGGAAGATTTTCGTGTTCGCGGGATTGGCCAGCAGCGCCTTCAGGTTCGGCGCGTCGGTATGACCTTTGGGGATCTGCACCACGTCCGCGCTGCCGTCGCCGGGCGAGAGCTGCACCACGCAGAGCCGGTCGCGATGCGGGTTCAGGCCCATCGTTTCGGTATCGATCGCCACCGCTCCGGTGTAGCGGGACAGATCGGGCAGGTCGCCGCGGTGCAGGCGTACGGTCATGGCGTTTCAAACCTCAATCGAATCGGTGCGCCTAGGCAGGCTAATCCCCGGGACAGACGCTGGCGAGGGCCGGCCGCGATGTATCCGCTGCCAGCCGCCGGCGCAAGCATCAGGCGCGGCTAGTAGTTCAGGCGCACGAGCACGTCGTTGACGCCGAAAGGGCTGGCGGGCGCATCGCAAGCCCCGCGTCGCGCGAAGACGCAGGCAAGCTTGTCATCGCTTATCATTGCGCAACTTCGTGGCGAGAAATCCGCCGGCAATTCGCTGGCCAGGCTCGCCGGGCCGATGATGCGGTTGAACCCCGCCTGGTGCGTCTTCACCACAGCCGGAAGTCGTCCCTTGGCCAGGGGGTCGTCCCGATAAAGGGAATAGATCGGCCGGCGGGCCGCGAGCTGCCCGCGTCCGGGCACGAAGGGATAGTTGATCGCGTACAGGGCCAGACCGCAAAATTCAGGATCGGCCTCGAGCTCCGCCATCAGCTGGGCCACGCCGATGCCGCGCATCCAGTTGTCACGCATGATCAGCGTTGCGCCCGACAGACCGAGCGAGAGCAGCAGCCAGCCGCCACATACGACGGCAAGTGAGCGCCACGGGTTTTGCCGGCGCATCATCTGGACCCAATCGGCGGAGCCAAGCCCCGCCGCGATGATCAGCAGGGCGATCGACAGGAAAATGAAACGGTATTCCTTGTGCACGATCATGCTGTGAAACGCGACGTTGACGACGGCCGCGACGATCAAAAGGGGGGCATGTCGCCAACCGCGCCAGAGCGCCAGCAGCATCAGCAGCGTCGTGCCCGACCACAGAATTGAAGCCTGCAGAACGTAGGCGGCCGCGGGCGCGTCACCGAATTCCGATGCGCGGTCGTGCAGGAGGTTTTGCTGAATATTCCGGACGAGCCACGCAAACGGCGCTGAGCCGTGGGCCAGGTCGAGGGCGCCGGACAGCACCAGGACGACGCATCCGCCCGCGACCAGGGCGATCGTGTTTCGCGGGTCGCGCCAGCACGCCGCCAACGCAAACACCGCGCAAGCCGGCACATATTGAAAGCGCCAGACGCAGGCGAGAGCGAGCAATGCGCCCGCGGTGAAGAGCCGGTTGCGCGCGAGCTCGCCCGTCAGCAGATAGGCCGCCGGCAGGATCACGGCCGTCGCCAGCGGTTCGCTCAGCGTGTGGGGCGCGTAATAGACCAGCTCGAACCAGACCGCGGCGGCAAACGCCGCAACGATGGCATGCGACCTGGAGATGCGTTCGCCGAAATGCCAGGCCGTGACGACGATCGACAGCGAGGCAAGCCCGACCACCAGGCGAGGCACGACGAAGGCCCCCCACCCGCCCGGCGCAAGCCAGTCGCCGAGAGCGACCGGCCCTCCGAACAAGGTCGGCAGAAACCAGCTCCGGATGCCGTCGCGCCATTCCCAGGTGACGACACCCTGGTGGCCAAGCAGGCGCCAGGCCGGCTCCAGATATTGATACAGCTCGTCGACGTGAACGATGTTCGGCCAAAAGGCGAGCGGCAGCCGGACTGCCGCAGCCAGTAGCAGCAATGCGCACAAGGCGCCGTACCGCGTCGCGAAGCTTTCGGCTTTGGCGGCGGGCGCGATCGCGGGCAGAGCTGCGGCGCTGGTCGTCATTGTGTTTTGGCTTCGCCAGCCAAACTGGATTGGGGCCTGACGTAAACGGTCACGTAAGCGCCCGTGTATTGCTCGCGCCAGCCTCGCCGCTCCACCAGGAACTGTCGCAGCTGTTCGTGCGCCTTGACCCACAGCACGGCGTCGATCCGGTATTTATCGAGCACCATGTCCCACGCCGCTTCGTCGATGTCCCAGCTCACCAGCTTGAAATAGTCGCGCAGCAAATCGTCCGGATAGGCGGTCGCGGCGCGGCCATCGACGAACGGGCGAACGGTGCCGTGCGTCGCGAAAATCAGGTAGCCGCCGATATTCCAATGGTTCAGGACTCGCGCATCGGCGAAATTGTTTTGCAGATAGCCGGCATCTTCGCTCGACAGCATCGTCGGAAGTGCGAGCGCGGGCGCAACGCGCAAATAGGCCAGCGGCAGGGTGCCGAGACCGACGATGCCGGCGGCCAGCAACGCTCCACGCACGTCAACGGCGGTGAGACGCCGAGGCAGCAAGCGGCTGAGGTGAAGCGCCATCGGCACAGTCGAGAAGATGAAGAAGAACGCGATGTACCTGAACTGACACAGTCCCAGAATCAGGAACAGCCAGGACATCAATCTCGGTTCGAGCGGGACTGGCCTGGAGTTTCTGTAGCGAAGCTCGAGCGCGACGAAGGCCAGCATGTACAGGATGCCCGGAATGCTGCCGGGTATTTCAATGTTGTCGTAGTAGGACCGCCATTCGGTAATATTACCCTGGACGAAGTGCCCCATCGTCGCGGCGGCGCCGGCATAGATATTCCAGCCGAGCGGATTGACGAATGTCGCAGCAAGGCACCCGATCCCGGCGAGAGCAAGGACCCTGAGATCGGCCCAGGACGCTCTGAGCAAGGCGGCGCCGCAGAAGACGCCAATCACGAAAAACCCGAGCAGAAAACCGCCGTGCAGATTGGCCCAAAACGCCATCAACACGGGAAGCACGAACCATCGCGTACGTCGCAGGCATTCGCGATAGAAGACGACGCATAACAGCATCGTGCATGTATTCGGCGCGACCGCGAGATACATGTTCGGCGCAACTTCGTAGGCGGGATAGAGCAGGCAGGCCAGGAAGACTGCCACGCAAACCGCAATCGCCGACGCACCGTAGCCGAGAGAGATCGCAGTCAGGATGCCGGCAATCGCTGCACCACAGGCCACCGTCGACAGGACGAGGCCGCCGAAGCCCGCGTATTGAAGCGTCGCACTGGCAAGCGCGTCCCAGAGCCAGGATAGATTGAGCCACGGCTTGTCGCCGTGGGTGAACGACCAGGGGTCGTGGAGCGGGATGGCGTTGCGTTCCCGGATGAGATCTCCGGCCGCGAGATGCCAGCCCAGATCGTAATGACCGAGCAGAAGCGGCGCGTTCAAGACGTAGAACAGGCAAATGAACGAGATCAGGAACAGATAAATTCCCGATCTCAGGAAGAACGGGCTGATCGCGTTCGCAACCTTGTCGAATGCCGGCTCGTGCCAGACCTGGTGCTGATCCACCGTTTCCCTCACGACAAAGCGAGCCCGATGGCTCCGTGCTCGCCGACGGCCGGATGCGAGCCTGCCCGCTGACTTAGGGCCAGTTTGTCTAAAGTCGGGTAAATTCGGACGGTGCAATCGATGGAGTTTTGCGGAATGAAAATCGGCCCGACGGCCGGCTTCGAAAGCCTCCAAGCGGCTGTTCCGACTTGAAAATTTTAACGCCCAAGAGGCAGAGCCCGTGCGTGCCTTAACCGGCCCCGCCGTCATTATTCGTCAGCGCAGCTCCTGTTCCACATTCAGGTGAACCAACGCTGGGCCTTCGATGACCAAAGTTGCATGCATCACCTATTGGTCGAAAATCTCGTAAGTCAGGTCAAGGCGCATTCAAAGGCATTGATTGGAGAGGGCATAGCCGAAGCCGCATACCCCCTCGTTTTCCCTTCGCCCTCGCCGTCCGGCCCTTCCGCCACAGCCGCCGGTCTACCGTCTCGCTGAGCTTCATGTGCTCGCAGTGGTATTGTGTTCCATATTTTCGATGCGCCGAACGGAGATCTCCAATGAAGCTCAAACTTGCCGCCGCGATGCTCGCCGCAAGCCTCCCGCTCGCATCGATGGCTTTCGCCCAAGGCATCGCGCCAGCCGAACTTGCGGTGATCGATGGCTGCCTGAAGACCGCGGAGAAAACCGGCGGCTTCGGCGGCGCGTGCGTCGGGCTCGTCGCCGACCCCTGCATCAAAGCGGCAGAGGGCGCGAATGACGATGTCGCCAAATGGAAAGCCTGCGCGGCGCGCGAACTCGCCATTTGGACGCAGAAAACCAATGAGGCGCTAAAGAAGGTTCAGGCCGGCGGGTTCGCCGACGTAATCAAGGCGGTCAATGAGTCGCAGAAAACTTTCGCCGCGTCGCGTGATGGCTTCTGCGCGGTCTTCGACAAAGTCGATCCCGGCATGTACCGGGGCAGCGCGAGCTACTGCCGCCTGCGCGAGACCGCGAACCGCTCACTGAGCCTGATCAAGCTCGGCGCTGCGGTCAACGAGCACTGAGATCTCCTAGGCGCTTGGGGTCATCAGCTTTGCCGACCTTTTCCCACATAGCGACGACAACTTCGGCCGCGAGCGCGGTGGACGTCGTTCATAGCTCACCTAGCATCCGGGCAACGGCTGTCGGCGCGTAGCGCTTGCCTGAGCGACTGAAGCCAGCCGCCTCCAGATCGCCTGCGATCCGAGCCGACCGGACGAGCGATGTAGGCCATTCGGTACGCCATGAGCGCCGTGCCTCGGTTTTGTGTACCGGTCAGCAGCTCAAATTCCCTGCAGAAGCGATTTCAATCGCTTGAGTAGGAGATGGTGCCCAGGAAAGGATTGGGCCCGCCGCCATAAGATTACAGCAAAATCAATTACTTATCGAATCCCCTGTTAGCAGCTTTGTACCACTCGGTTGTGCTAGTGTCCATGCTGCGTCCAGCGGTCTGCTGCGGCCGCGCTTGGCGAGCTGAATCTGGGAATCCGCTGACCAGCCGCAAGCACCAGGTTGTTTTCAGCAGAGCTTCTTTCGCGGTTGTGCTTGGCGAGCCGAGACTCGTTCAAGCAGCTAGCGTACCAGCGCTCCGCGCCGCGGGAACTCTCCCGCGGATAGGGCTCTCGAATTCGCGAGCAACCTCTCGATTCAGTTACCGCAGGGTCGGCCTCTGCAATGTGACCGCCCACGCTTTATTCGTGCCAGTACCAACGATAACTACCCTGGCGTAATAGTCACCTTAGTACTATCGCAAAGCCGCTTTCGGGATGCTATTAGGGAACCATCCGACGCACGAGACGTTGGGGCTTGTTCGGCGGCCCAGCGGGGGAGTCCGCCGATCTCCCTTTTCGGACAGTTGGCCGGCGTTGGCGGCCTTCGCTCCTCTCGCCCCGAGAGATGCTTTCATGTCCAATGTTGAGGATTTTCCGGTCTCTGCCCGTCGTCATCCGACGGAGTTCGAGGCGCTTGTAGCGGCCGGTCACGCCGCACTCGACGCCATTCCTGGTGCAGTATACCTCTGCGATGCAGAGGGACTTCTCGTCGCCTACAACAGTGAGGCGGTTGAGCTGTGGGGCCGGACGCCCGATATGGCCAAGAAGGAGCGTTTCTGCGGCTCCCATCAGCTTTATCTCCTGAATGGAACCCCGCTTGCCCACAGCGAATGCCCCATGGCCACGGCCGTTCAGATGGGCGCGCCTACGCGCAACGCCGAAGTCATCATGGCGCGACCTGATGGCTCGCGCTTCACCGCTTTAGTCAACATCCGAGCGTTGCGCGACCGCTCCGGCCGCATCCAAGGTGCGATCAACTGCTTCCAGGACATCACAGGACGCAAGCAGATCGAGGAGGAAGTCCGCCGGACGAAGCAGGACCTGGAGGACTTCTTCGAGAATGGAGCCGTAGGTCTCCATATAGTCAGCGGCGAGGGTATTGTTCTCCGAGCCAACAAAGCCGAACTGGACATGCTCGGGTACAGACCCGAGGAGTACATTGGCCGCCATATCGCAGAGTTTCATGCCGACGCTCCGGTGATCGGTGACATCCTACAGCGCCTTTCATGCGGCGAACCGCTCGATCGCTATCCCGCGCGGCTGCGGGCGCGCGATGGGTCGGTGAAGCATGTGCTGATTACATCGAACAGCCGCTTCGTCGATGGCAAGTTTGTTAATACACGCTGCTTCACCATCGACGTCTCTAAACTCCATGCTGCCGAAGAGGCTCGACGAGTCAGTGAAGCCCGTCTCGCGGCGACCTATGAGGCTGCGAGCGTCGGCATCTCCGAGACAGACGAGAACGGGCGGTTCTTGCGCGTAAATGATTCCATATGCCGCATCACGGCCCGTTCGCGCGACCAATTGCTTGGAATGACCTTCCTGGATTACACCGATCCGGATGATCAGGCGGATGACGCTGAGCTGTATGCGCGGCAAGTCCATGGCGACATCGAGAACTACACCACCCGAAAGCGCGTATTGCGACCTGACGGCTCCATGCGCCACCTTGATATTTTTAGTTCGTCGGTGCGCGATGCGGATGGCCGCTTTCTTTACGGCGTCCGTGTTGCCCAGGACGTCACCACCGCCAAACAGTTAGAGGATCGTTTGCGCGAAGGCGAGCAGCGCATGCGCGATCTCCTTGAGGCATTGCCCGCCGCAATCTACACGACTGACGCTGAGGGCCGGATCAATTTCTTCAATCGAGCGGCGGTCGAGATGGCGGGCAGAACCCCCCAGCCTGGCGACGAATGGTGTGTAACTTGGAAGCTATATTGGCCTGACGGTTCGCCTCTGCCGCACAATGAATGCCCGATGGCAGTCGCGCTACGTGAAAACCGCCCAGTTCGCGGGGCCGAAGCAATTGCCGAACGTCCAGATGGCAGACGCGTCCCATTCATTCCTTATCCGACGCCGCTGCGCGATTCGGAAGGAAACATGGTGGGCGCCATCAACATGCTTGTCGATATCAGCGAGCGCAAACAGGCCGAGAATGCCCAAAAGGTGCTCATCGACGAACTGAACCACCGTGTGAAGAATACGCTAGCCACGGTGCAGTCACTTGCGAGCCAGACGGCTCGCCATGCTGCAGATCTGCAAGAGTTTCTCCCGACTTTCACGGGAAGGTTGCTGGCGCTCGCCGGAGCGCATGATCTGCTTACCCAAAGAAACTGGCAAGGCGCCCCTTTCGAAAAGCTGGTCCACGATATCGTCGCTCCAGTGTCGGGCGGGCGCGTCGTGGCAGGCGGACCGCACGTCGATCTCGACCCGCGGACGGCCTTGAGTATCACCATGGTGCTCAACGAGCTTCTGACCAATGCTGCCAAATATGGCGCACTCTCCGCGCCGGGCGGGTCCGTGTCGCTCACCTGGAGCATCGGGGATGGTGAACAGTCGCAAGGCGTGCTCGAATGCGAGTGGCGTGAACGCGGGGGCCCCCTTGTTGTGCCGCCCAAACGGCGAGGATTCGGCACACGGTTGATGGAGCGCTGCATAGAACATGACCTCGCCGGGGATTTCGAATTGGTGTTCGAGCCGGAGGGCACAAGCTGCAGCATTGCATTCCCCGTTAAGGTCCCAGCATCTAATGGCTGACATGTCGGGCGCTAGGGTTCTCCTCGTCGAGGACGAAGGATTGGTGGCGCTCATGATCGAAGATATGCTTGAGGAATTGGGGTTGAAGGTTGTGGCGTCGGCTGCCCATCTGAAAAAGGCCTGCCAACTTGCGACAACCGCATCCATCGATGTCGCGCTCCTTGATGTAAATCTGGCTGGAGAGCTTGTCTTCCCGGCAGCTCGGATCCTGCGCGAGCGGAGTATTCCTTTTCTCTTCAGCACTGGCTACGGCGGGCCTGCCCTCGAGGAGGAGTTCAGGAATGCTCCCGCCATCGGGAAGCCCTTCTCCGTCGACCAGTTGAGCGATAAATTGCGAACCCTTCTGCCGCCTCCCTAGGCCGTCCGAAGCATCCTCGTAACGGCAAGCTCCACCCTGTTCCTTACAATCGCCTTGCCGCGAGGGTAAAGCTTCGAGGGTTCATCAAGCTGGCCGTTCTTCTGACCAATCTACGATCGTCACTCAGGTTTTTCGGCATTGATGTGCAGGACGAAGAGAGTGTTTCGGAATTCGTCTGTAACATCCATCCGCCATTCCCGCCCAGGCCGCAGCTTTCCGTCAATGCCCTGCAACGTCTGACCGGCCATCACGGTCGCCTCTTTCCAGGCTGCATGTTTGTCCGGCAACTCCTCGCCGACGCGGTCAATCTCCGTGTGTTCGTGAGTAACGTTGAAGTAGTAGCGGGGCATCACGAATGACCTCTGTTTACAGGTACTTCCGTAACTTCTTGGCTGGTTCGCCGTTCCGCCTTCAGGTTCGATCCAACAGCTTGGCCATACGGCCATTGAGTTGATCGATTTGAAAAGGCTTGGTGAGGAGCGGTCGCTCCTGAAATCGGACAGGTACTCCGTCGGCGCCGTACCAGCTCGCGAAAACGACGGAACGTTGCGTTGTGCGAGAACTTGGGCAAACTGGCTCACTACTGGTGCGGCCCAGCAAGACGTCCAACACAGCGAAATCGAAATTCGTGGTATTGGCGTGCTCTAGGGCGGAGACCAGATCACCGGCTTCGGCCACAACCGAATGGCCTAGCTCTGCCAGCATATCGGCTATCATCATCTGAATAAGTGCTTCATCCTCTACAGAAATACTGCCGCCATGAGGCACCTCCAAGTCCTATGAACGCGCCAGTTTTGCTGCACTAGGAAATGCTCGAAGCGCAGCGGCCCGTAGCTCATTCAATGTGATGTCCCCCGGCTTGGGCAACTGCAAGTAGCTGTTCGGCAATTAGCTTGCGGCTCTCATGATCGCCTCCGCTCGGAAGCTCCCGGCTCGTCTCTTCCAAGACGATTTCCATATTCGACTTCCCGCGATCCGCAGCGTCATCCTGCTTCCTCAGTGGCTTGGTTTGGAATGGATAATATGGAACAAGGCCGGGCACCGTCAACTTCAGGCTCTAGCGGCGAGCGCTCCTTCGCCCTAGAAACTCGGGCAACGGCCAACTGTCCAGATCGCCGGCAACCGGGTCGCGATGGAGCGGGAGCCTAGTATCGTGCGGACTCCGGGCTCCCGCTCTGGAGGCCCTACCTTCTGGGCACTTTCTCCCCTTTACGATAGTCCGTTCTGGATATGCCGCGAGACGCGCAAGGTGCTTCGAAAGCGCCCTGCTGCTGCTCACTGGAGATCGTTGGGACGGTTTTTGCGCGAACAGGCGCTTTCGGGAATTGAGGTAAACGCGATGTGACTGCCGATTCCAAAGACCATCGCTGCAGACCTCAAGCTGACGTCGAGCCATCCGAAACACTGCGGGCAAAACAGCCGCACTTTCAAGGATCCGCTTCTTGTTTGGCACGTCTAATGGTCATTTACTCGTTCTGCTTCACTGGGCAGACAACACTGATCGCTCGGATCGCCAGCGTGCAGTATCGCAAAGTGGCGACAACAGGGGTGCTTGGACGGAAGCGCGGCAGAGAGCCAGACCTCGCAAGACCCCAGATGGTGAGGCAAGAGAGCTTCGTCGGAGTCGAGATTCAACCTGTCAGTTGGCCCATGTCCTAACGCTACGCTCCTCTACCAGCTTGTACCATTCCTAGGCCGGGCACCGGACCGGTGTCCTCAAATCCGGACACTTGGGATTTTTCGGTCCGTCACGAGTCAGTTGAGATTAAGCTTGGACGGCGCGCGGTCCTCGTTCGTCTGGTAAATAGAGGGTTGACGACCAAGTGCTTTGACAGGGCGGAGAGTAAGCGCGTCGCGCCAGCTACGACGATCTATCTCTAGCCTTTACCAAGACGGATTATTGTTCGTGAGCGTCTGTCTGCATTTCTACGGAGGGCTTCGTTAGCGCCGTAGCAACGATTGAAGCGCAGGATGCCGCATTATGGCCAGAGTACTTTTGATTGCCTTATTCATTCTCAGCAGCCTTGTCGCTGCAGATCGGCAATACAGCCACGGTGTCTACGTCGACAACTTCATAACGATGCTAAGACACGTCCAATATTCATTCGGTTGGTAGGCCTCCTCGCATGACCACGACCCCGTATTGTGCGTAACCTGTCAAGGATCCTTAACTCTGAACTGAAACGCTGCCATTCGATGATCTGTTAGCAGAACAATTCAACTAACTTCCCGCAGCTCCAACTGGCAGAGTGATGCAGAGCTTGCTCGGAGGACCACCACGCATCACTCCGGAGGATCGCTGAGATGCTGGTTCAGGTCATCGCTGAAACGCCAGAGAAACTTCATAAACTAGGCTGTGTACTCATTAAGCAGCTGGCCCCTGATGTCCGCTCAACTGCTAACAGCGGCGGGAAAGCGGACGTCTTCCGAGGTCGCCGAAGGGCCACAAGCGGAAGTCACTTACGGGCGAAGAAAGATGCTGCCCACTGAGGCGGCCCGACGAGAGCCGCGAAGCCATGACCAAACGCTGTTGCGATTTCTTCATGTTGCGCCGAATGCAGGAACGTGCATCGACTTTCTGCGTGGCAAGGTCAGATAGCTTGGCTGGAATGAAAGCTGATGGCGGGAAGATTGGTCTTTGCCTCCGCGCGGCCTGTGGCTCACTATCGGGGAACTTCAGCTCTTCGCATAGGTTAACTAGGCGAGGTTGTTCCGCCATGACGCATACAGTTTTAATAGTAGATGATGATCCCGGCGTGCTCGCCGTGATCGCGTCCATGCTCGAAGAGTTTGGCTGCAAAGTTGTTTGCGCGCATAGCGGCCCCGAAGCTCTCGATACACTGGCGAGGAACGAAGACGTTTCGATTTTGATCACGGACATCAACATGCCGGGGATGGATGGCCATGAACTGGCCGAACGTGCAACGCGGGCTCGCCCAACGCTGAAAGTTTTACAGCTATCGGGCCGGGAGCGAAGGCGTGATGGCTTTCCCTTGCTCAGGAAGCCGTTCTCTGAGGAAGACCTTCATCGCGTCATGGAACAAACGACGGGCATTTGTTAGCGCAACAGTGTCGCTAGACAGCGCTCAAGCTCGTCCATTGGGAATGGTTTTTGAAGGACCGGATGATCCTTGAAGCCCGTGGGTACGCCGCCCGCGCCGTATCCGCTCGCGAAGGCAAATGGAATGCCCCTGCCTCGCAGCGCTTCTGCGATGGGTTCGCAGCTATCTCTTCCAAGCTGTATGTCGAGAATGGCCGCATCAACACCGGGCGCAGAAGCAAGCAAAAGGCCGCTTTGCAAATCGTTAGCCTCACCAGCGAGGCTGTGACCTAGCTCCGCCAGCATATCCGCAATCATCATGCGGATAAGCGATTCATCCTCGACCAGAAGCACAGACGCCATACCGCCACTCCGAGCGCAGTGTACCCAACTCCTTCATTCCTTCAGATGCCTCTGACCGCCATGACTGCTCACCGTAACTGCCACACCGAGAGATTCGAAATGTGCGGCCCGTTGTCGGATCAAGGATCGAAGTCACGAACCTTGGCTTATGACCGCAGCGATGGCAGTCGTCGCGCGAAAGAGATTTTACGCTCTTGCATCGCGCCGGAAGCGGGTATCATCGGCAAGCCCGTTGTCACTACTGAGCGCTTCTCCTGGGCCGTGTGGATGTTTCTGCAACGCCCGAAGGCCAACAGCCCGAAGCTCCCCAAGCGAATGTTGTCCCGCTTCCGCAGCTTTCAGAAGCCGCTCCGCGACCATCTTCCGAAGGTCGTCGTCACCGCCGTTCGGAAGCTCACGGCAAACCTCTTCCAGTACGACTTATAGGTTGGACCTGACACGATGCGCTAGGGTCATCGCCTTCCCGTTCGCTCGTTCCTGCGATGGAACTTATGTTCCCGTTCTGGGTTGTTGTGTCAAGGTCCGATAGCGCCACTTCGCGGTGCAAGGTGGGAGTAACACATGATCGAGCGTCGTCGGGTCACGCATAGCAAGACATTCACGGATCGCCTGATGGAAGAGGCGGCAAAGTCTAGGGAAGCCGCAGAGCGGCTTGCTCCGGGCACCGAACGCGAGCTTCTAATGAAGCGTGCGGATCAGGCGGAAAAGGCGGCCCAGATGAGCGACTGGTTGACCAAGCCAAACACTGCCCCGCCCCCGCCGTTGAGCGACCTTTTGAAGGCCGTCAAACCCGGCGTGGCGCGACAAGAGGACGGCCTTCCCAGGAAGTAGGGACCAGTGAAGCAGTTGACGGACTATCTTGAGCGTGCAGCTCAGCTTGAAGCGCTTGCGGCAGATGGATCTGATTCACGCCTCAAAGACCAGTTGCTGGCGCAAGCTCAGTCCTACCGAAAGTTGGCGGCGAAGCGAGCGCAGGAATACGGGCTACCGATGCCGAGTCCTCCCGCTCCATCGAGCGAGACTACCACCTGAACGATGCTGGATTCACGCAGCATCGCTTGCGCGCGATCGGTGTAAAGACCGTGCGGATAGTGCTCGTCCAGCGCGACCATAACGGTAATGAAAATCGCGGCTGGATCAGCCCCGGAGTTGCTTGGGGCCATTTCCTTGCGCTTGGCGACAACGAAGAGGCCGCCAAGTCAGGGCGGCCTCTTAGCCTGTTTTGCATATTCAGTTAGTGAGGAGAGAGGACAGCCGCAAAGCTAAACGCCACCACGCAGGCGGCAGCTAAGGACCATAGCGTGATAGCGATTTCTCGCGGCATGGAGGTTCAACGCTATGTTTGGGACGATGGTTCGGTTCCAAGTCGCCTACTCGGTCGCCTTACTCTTTGATCGGCCGAGAAATCTGCCATTCAACCTCAGAGAAGGCGATCTGTGCCTTTTCCCTGATGTCCCGATTGAGCGCCCGGAGGCGGACACTTTCCTTAAGGGCCCGATCGGCGCGTTCTAGCAGTTTCCGCGTTTCAAAGCTGGTGCTGTCGCTGTTCATGCTTCGCTCCCGGTGATGCAGGCGGGAGCGCGCGATCTCTCAGCCACCGACGCCCACGGCAAAGCCTGGCCGGTGATACGGGTAAACTAGCCTAAGTCGCTTCAGTTCAAAAGTGAACAAAGCAAATCACCGCGCCGACCGGCGGCGGCCCTACTGCTGAGGCTTCATGGGCTGTAACGCGCCCATGATGGCCTGCACCTGAGGCGACTTCATCGGGTCCGGCCGCTCGCAGTCAAGGCATTGGAACGTTCGGGGCGGCACGCCACCGGGCTGTAGTTGCAACGACTAGGCCACTGATGGAAACAGGCCAGTACCAGTCTGAGGATACGAACAATTTAGCAGCCTAAACCCGTTCCGCCGGACCGATGTCCGTTGAATGTCAAAAGCGTCGGCTTGCCGTGAGGCCATGACTTCCATTCTATCCGATGAGCGGACGCGGTCAGACCGGGCCGGCACGTCTCGAACGGGCCAACAGCGGAAATGCACGGGCAATCGGAACGGCAATGAGTGGGCTTGAACCCTTCTCGATGATTCACTCGGATGACGCCGTCGCTCGGCATCACCCAGGCATGAAGAGCAGGACGCTTGTCCAGGGCGCGAAAGATACAATTCACTTGAATTCACGGCGAATGCCCCACTCGCCTCGGGCAAATACCGTTTGCCAACATCGCGGATCGCTCTTAGCATCGGTTTGCAACCAAGAGCTGATCTACGTTCAAGAACAAGAACAAGCTTCCTTCCCGGCGATCGACGGTCGCAGAAAAGAAGGTGATCATGCGGGCAACCATCTGACCTGTTGAAGTCGTTATCCGGCCGCGCGCGTCCGCTGGCCGGCTTTAGAAGGCGCGAAATCAAAGCGCGCCGTTTGGCCAACCTGTTGAGATCCGCATAGCAGGCGGAAAGATTCGTTCGCTCCTCTGCCGCATCGTGCGGGGGAACGATGGCGCTTGACCAAAAACAATGCTCGACGCCGAGCAAAGGGGGAAGTCCATGCGAAACCAAGCTTCGAAGCCGCTGCGGCAAATCGTCCTGTCCGCCTCGTTCATTCTCAGTACGATGTGCTGGGCGATCCCACAATCCCAAGCGGCGCTTTTCGCGCCGACCGCCATCCTAAGCGGCGATCCGATCGATCAATCGTCACGTGCTCCCATCTTGCAGGTGCGGGCCGTTGCCAGGCGCACTGCGGTCGGTCCGCGCGGCGGCGTCTATCATAGCAGAACCGTCGTGCGCGGCCCGGTCGCCCGGCCGGGATACCATGGCGGCGGAGTGCGCTGGGCGCGTCCCGCGCACTACCGCTGGCCTCGAGGCGGCGCCATCGCGGCCGGTGCTGCGATCGGCATGGTGACCGCAGCGACAGCTGCGGCCTGGGCGGGCGCCGCTCCCGCGCCGGGCATGTGCTGGTACTACACTGATCCATCGCGCACCCAGGGTTTCTGGGACTACTGTCGCTAGTTGCGGTGCGCTCTCGCAATGACGAGCACTCCGAACCGACGGATGCCGAATGGTCACTATGGCCCGGATCCCGGCGGAATCTTCCGCATGGGATCAAGACGTTCGTTATCCAACGAAGCTGCCTATCAGCATTCCTTGACTTCAACGGGAGCAGCGAAATGTGCCGATTAATCGTGGCTGCAGTCGTATGCCTTTCCTGCTGCTCTGCCGCCACCGCACAGGAAGAATCGAAAGCCGCCCTTAAAAAATGGCGAGCCTGTGCCGATGCCGCAGCGACGCGCTACGCAAAAAGCGCAGAAAGCGCTCCAGTGGTCTCGCGCTACGCGATCATGTCCTGCCGCGCGGAGAAGCAGACAGCCTGGCAAGCGCTGTCGCAGGAAAGCGGCGCTCACTTTGCCGACGACTACGTTGAGGTGGCCGAAAAGCGCTACACGGATCTGCTTGCAATCGATGTCATCGAAATGCGGTTGAAACAATGAATTGCTTGCAATGACGATGCTCGAGGAACGGACGGACATCCGGACGAAGAACATGGCGCGGATTCCCGGCGGGACGTTTCGCATGGGCTCGAATGATCATTACCCGGAAGAAGCGCCTGTTCACCGGGTGGCGGTGGACGGCTTCTGGATCGACCGCACACCGGTCACGAACCGTCAATTCAAGGACTTCGTCAAGGCGACCGGCCACAAGACGTTCGCCGAGGTGCCGCCCGACCCGAAGGACTATCCCGGCGCATTGCCTCACATGATCTACGCCGGCTCGCTGGTGTTCGCGCCGCCGCCGAGCCTGAGCAACCTGCGCGACTGGAGCCAGTGGTGGAATTTCATGAAGGGCGCCGATTGGCGCCATCCCTACGGGCCGAAGAGCAACATCAACGTGCTCGACAACCATCCCGTGGTCCACGTGGCCTACGCCGACGCGCTGGCCTACGCCGAATGGGTGGGCAAGTATCTGCCGACCGAGGCCGAATGGGAGTTCGCCGCCCGTGGCGGCTTCGACGGCAAAGAATTCGCTTGGGGCGATGAGTTCACGCCAGGCGGCCAGCACATGGCCAACACCTGGCAGGGCGAATTCCCCCGCCAAAACCTCAACGCCGACGGCTATGAGCGCACATCACCAGTGACGGCGTTCCCGCCGAACGGCTACGGCGTCCACGACATGACCGGCAATGTCTGGGAATGGACGTCCGACTGGTATTCACAGAAGCACGACGCCGATTCGCCGAAGGCTTGCTGCATCCCGGAGAATCCGCGCGGCGGGCGCGAAGCCGACAGCTTCGACCCGAACCAGCCGAACATCCGGATCCCGCGCAAGGTGATCAAGGGCGGCTCGCATCTGTGCGCGCCCAACTACTGCCGCCGTTACCGGCCAGCGGCGCGCCACGCGGAGCAACTCGACACATCGACCAGCCATCTAGGGTTTCGCTGCGTCTTCCGCGGAAGCAGTCAGCCACGACATCAGCGAGAGCAACAAGAGCAACAAGAGCAAGGGAGATACCAATGCGACGCAAAGTGACTTCCATATTGGCAGCCAGCGCATTGGTTTCGTCTGCGGTATGGCTGGTGCCGGGGTTTGCCCAGACTGGACTGGATCGCAGCGTCCTACCCATTCGGGAACCGAAACCGCCGGCCATTACCGAGCTTGACGCGCGGAACGTCAAGCCGCCAGCCCGCTTCGAGGTGACCGCACCCAAAGGGGCGCCCAACGTTCTGGTCATCCTGCTGGACGACTATGGCTACGGCGCGTCAAGCACATTCGGCGGGCCGATCCCAATGCCGACGGCCGATAGATTGGCTGCCCAAGGTTTGCGCTACACTCGGTTCCACACGACAGCCATGTGTGCACCTACCCGCGCGGCGCTGCTGAGCGGCCGCAACTCGCACTCCGTCAACATGGGCACGATCGCCGAGATGGCGACAGCCATGCCCGGCTATACCGCCGAGCGCCCGCAGGATATCGCGCCGCTGGCCGAGACGCTCAAGCAGAACGGCTACAACACCGCACACTTCGGCAAGACGCATGAGGTCCCCACCTGGGATTACTCGGTCGTTGGCAGTTTCAAAAGCTGGCCGACGCAGTCGGGCATGGAGGTGTTTTACGGATTCTTCGGCGGCGAAGCCGACCAATGGCAACCCTCCAACCTCTACGATGGACAAACGAAGATCGATCCGCCAACCAAGCCGGGGTACCACTTCATGACCGACATGGCCGATCGCTCGATCGCCTATGTGCGGCAGCAGAAAGCGATCGCGCCCGACAAGCCATTCTTCGTCTACTTCGCTCCCGGCGCCACACACGCGCCGCACCAGGCGCCCAAGGAGTGGATCGCGAAGTTCAAGGGCAAGTTCGACATGGGCTGGGACAAGCTGCGCGAGCAGACCTTGGCGCGCCAGATCGAACTTGGCATCGCGCCCGCCGGCACCAAGCTCGCAGCGAAACCCAAGGATATCCAGGACTGGGACAAGCTCAGCGCCGATGAGAAGAAGCTGTTTGCCCGGCAGATGGAGGTCTATGCCGGCTATGCAAACTACGCGGATCATGAGATCGGCCGCCTCGTCGACGCGGTCGGAGAACTCGGCGTGCTCGACAATACGCTTGTCTACTACATTCTGGGCGACAACGGCGCCAGCGGCGAAGGACGCATGCACGGCCTGTTCAACGAGATGGCGATCGCCAACGGCGTGGAAGAGCCGATCGAGCTTCAATTGAAGAAGTTGGACGACTTGGGCGGCCCGACGGCGAACAACCACTACGCCGCCGGCTGGGCCGTCGCGACCGACACGCCCTACAAGTGGGTCAAGCAGGTTGCGTCAGACTACGGCGGCACGCGCAATGGATTGGTCGTCTCGTGGCCGAAAGGGATCAAAGCGCGGGGCGAATTGCGCCGCCAATTCGCCCACGTGATCGACCTGGCGCCCACTGTGCTCGACGTCGCGAGCTTGCCGCAACCGAAGGAGGTGAACGGCTTCACGCAACGGCCGATCGAGGGCGTCAGCATGCGCTACTCTTTCGACGATGTGAATGCCAAAGAGCAGCACACCACGCAGTATTTCGAGATCAACTCCAATCGGGGCGTCTATCACGACGGCTGGTTCGCCGGTGCGACGCGCCTCATCCCGTGGGTGCCGAAGACGCCTACTACGCCTCTGGAGCAAGACACCTGGGAGCTCTACAACGAGACCGTCGACTTCTCGCTCGCCAACGACCTTGCCGCGTCCAATCCGGGCAAGCTCAAGGAGATGCAGGACGCTTTCATGACGGAAGGGGCGAAGTATCACGTGCTGCCGATCGATCCGCGGTATGTGGAGCGCTTCAACGCCGAGATTGCCGGCCGTCCCGAGTTGCTTGCCGGGCGGACGTCCATGACGCTCTACGAAAGCATGAGCCTTCCCGGTCCCGATGCGCTCATCAACACCAAGAACAAGTCGTTCACCATCGTGTCCAATATCGAGGTGCCGGATGGCAGGCCGGCTGAGGGTGTGCTGCTCGCGAATGGCGGCCTCACCGGCGGCTGGGTGCTGTACGTCAAGTCCGGCAAGCCAGCATTCGAGTGGAACTACGTTGGGCAGGAGAACTATCCCGTCACATCGTCGACCGCACTCACGCCCGGCAAACATGTCGTGAAGTACGACTTCGTCTACGAGGGTGGAAAGGAGTTCGGGAAGGGCGGCAACTCACGGCTGTACATCGACGACGCTTTGGTGGGCGAAGCAAAGGTGCCAAAAACCCCGGCGTTTGCGTATTCGATCGACGGGATGGACGTCGGCCGGGATATAGCGTCGCGGGTGAGCGACGCGTATCCCGAAGGGGAGAGCAACCGATTCAACGGCAGGATCGCCAAGGTATTCATCGAGACCAAGTGAACATATCCGATGATGTTGTTACCGAACACAGGTGATGGCCGATGAGCGGTTACGACATCTTCGCCTGGGTCGTGCTGATCATTCTGGTCACCAGCGCGATCGGCGTGTTCTGTATCGCCGGCTGGCTTCCGGGGCACATCGCCAAGACCCGCGGACACCCGTGGGCCGAGGCGGTGACGGTAGCCGGCTGGATCACGCTGATCTGCGGCTTCGCGCTTTGGCCGGTTTCATTGGTTTGGGCATATGTCGACGCGCCGGCGCGGCATAAACCGGCGGAGCAGCCGTAGTGGGTGCCGCGATCATCAACAGCTACCTGGTGCTGCTGTTCCTGCTGGTGCACTTCCAGATCGTCCGCTTCAACCTGTTCTGGAAGCTGTCGCCGTTCATCGTCCTCGTCCTGCTCATGTTCGGGCTGCTGATTCCGATGGGCTGGGGCGCCCCGCAAGGGCCGGCCATCGTGGTCCGCAATTCGGTAGCCATCGTTCCGGACGTCGCCGGCGAGGTGACGGAAGTCCCTGTCGCGGCCAACGCGACGTTGAAGGCCGGTGACATCCTGTTCCGGATCGACCCTGTACCGTACCACGCGCAGGTCTCGGCGATCGAAGCCCAGTTGAAGCTGTCCGACATGCGGCTGTCCCAGATGACGAGCCTGTTCGAGCGCGACGCCGGTCGCGGCTTCGACGTGCAGCAGCGACAGTCGGAAGTGGACCAGTTGAAGGCGCAGCTCGATGGCGCAAAGTGGAATCTCGATAAGACCACCGTGCGGGCGCCGGGCGACGGCTACGTCACCAATGTGGCTCTCCGGAAGGGGGCCCGGGTCGCCAACCTGCCGCTGACGCCGGTCATGGCCTTCATCGACACCTCAGACACCATTGTCGGAGTCGAGATCCCGCAGAACGACGCCCGCTACGTCAGGCCCGGCCAGTCGGTCGAGGTCACGTTCAAGTTCATGCCCGGTAATGTCTACGGCGGAAAGGTCGAGAGCGTACTGCAAGCCATCGCCACCGGCCAGGTCCAGACCTCCGGAGCCGCGGCGATGCCGAAGACCATCCAGGCGACACCGTTCGTGGCGCGGGTGGTGCTCGACGACGCGGGGTTCGCACGATCCCTGCCGGCCGGAAGCGTAGGAGAGGCCGCGATCTATACCGATCGACTGAAAGCGACGCATATGGTCCGGCGGGTGCTGCTGCGGCAGACCGCAATCCTGAACTACGTCAATCCATTCTGATAGAAAGGGGACTGTCATGGGGCGAGTTGGACGTTGGAAGGCGGGTGCCGTCGGCTTATGCGCAGCCATTCTCCTGACACCGGTCGCAGCCAAGGCCGACAACGGCGGCCTCAGCTTCTGGCTTCCCGGCACCTTCGGCAGTCTCGCCGCGGCGCCCACCGTTCCGGGGTGGGCTTATACGACGATCTATCTCCATCTCGATCAATCCACCGGCGGGGCCAAGGACTTCATCAAGGGCGGCTCCGTAGTGGTCGGCCTCAACGCCAAAGCCGACGCCCTCGTCCAGGGCATCTCCTACACCTTCGCGACACCGGTGCTCGGCGGCCAGGCCACGGTCGCCGTCTTCGCCGCGCCCGGCAATGTCGATGTCGGGATCGATGCCAGGCTGACCGGTCCGGCCGGCAACGCGATCTCCGGCGGCATCAAGGACAGCCGGGCCACAGTGTCCGACGTGCTCTATCAGGGCGCGCTGAAGTGGAACCAGGGCGTTCACAACGAGATGATCTACGTCACCGGCAACATCCCCAGTGGCACCTACGATCCGAACCGCCTGTCCAACCTCAGCTTCGGTTTCACCGCCGTCGACTTCGGTGCCGGCTACACCTACCTGGATCCGAAATCCGGACATGAGTTCTCGGTCGCCGGCGGCTTCACCTACAGCGGCATGAACAACGCGCTGCAGTACCAGAACGGCATCGACTTCCACCTCGACTGGGGTGCCTCGCAGTTCGTCAGCAAGACCGTCCATGTCGGCTTGGCCGGCTACTACTTTCAGCAGATCACCGGCGACACCGGCGTCGGCGCGACGCTCGGTGACTTCAAGGGGCGTGTTGTCGGCATCGGCCCGCAGATCGGCTTCATCCTGCCGCTCTCCAAGGACTACCAGGGCTACCTCAACGTGAAGGCCTACAAGGACTTCGCGGCCCAGAACCGGCCCGAAGGCTATACCGCCTGGGTCACGTTCTCACTTTCGAACGCCGCTCCGGAGCCCACAGCCGCCAAGCCGATGTATCGGAAGTAGGACGATCGTTGAGAATGCGGGCCCATCTTAAAAGGGTGCAGCCTTCGCAAGCGTCGGCAATCATCAGCCTAGTCACTCCGCCATCATCCGGAGTCGAAGGATAGTACCGGCTCATGTGATCTCCGCTGGAAGCGCATCGCGAAATGTCCGGTTTGGGTCAAACTCGACAAAACTCAGAGTGAGCATAATGCGTCCGCTTTCGGGCACATCGCGGCCATCCGTCGGCTGGGCCCATTGAGCCTGGCTGCCGAGCCATGATTCAAATCCCCTAACGATGGGGCCGAATCATGCGCTACGAACTCTCCGACGAGGAATGGACTGCCATTAAGCCGATGCTGCCAAACAAGCCGCGCGGTGTGCCGCGGGTGAATGACCGTCGCGTCCTCAATGGCATCTACTGGGTGCTACGATCCGGGGCACCATGGCGGGATCTACCAGACGCCTTCGGCCCGTATACCACTTGTTACAATCGCTTCGTTCGTTGGAGACGCGCAGGTGTGTGGGCGGCGATTATGAACGCGTTGGCAGCCGCCCACGATGACGCCGTGCAAATGATCGACACGTCGATTGTCCGTGTGCATCAACATGGAGCCTGCATCAACCGGAACAAAAGACAATGCATGGGGCGGTCACGCGGCGGGTTGACCAGTAAGATTCATGCGGTCGTGGATACAAAGTAAGCGCTGTTTCGGTCCCACCTTCCATTGAAGGCGTCGAGCGAGGCATGATCGATCTCTGATTGGAGATCGGCTTTTGTCTAAGCTTGACCATATGCTTGAGCCCAGGACCTCGGTTCGCCGGGTCGAGGTCATCACGGAGAGCGGCCGACGCCGGCAGTTCTCGGCCGACGACA